>CP060219.1 GCA_023898365.1 Candidatus Woesearchaeota archaeon | reverse complement strand
TGCTACGTTAGACACTTCTCGTGAATTGTATGGAGCTCTTCTTGACGCGTCAACAACTCCTTCAGAAATTAAAAATGGACTTTCTGTGGGAAGACTCGTGTTTGATTATTCCTCTCAACTTGCAAGCGACGCCTATGGTTTCTTACGAGAAATGGAACGAACTGATCAGGGTGATTCGCAAGAACTTACTGAACTGGGTGTTGCCCTTCAAGGGTATGTTGCCAGTTCCCTCTTTCAAGAAAATATTGACAAATTGCGTTCAGCAATCCCTCAACTTTCTGAAGCGAGTAGAGGACAATATGAAAACTGGCTTTCATTTGTTTCAACACTTGAAAAGAATATTGGTACTCTGCCAACCTATTCTGGTTCGGGGAACTGATTTCGTAAACTTTTTGTTGTAAGCGGGTCGTGTGCGTTCATCGAAGTTTTTAGTATTGTTTCGAAACTTCCCGAAATTTCTCTGGATTATCTGGGCATGCATTAATAGTGTTATTATGCATACCTATTGTTATGCTCTCTGAAAATCAGTTCAAACAAATTGCCGCTTTTGTGTTTATTCTTGGGCTGCTCTCATTTCTAGGTATTTATCTTTTTTTCAAAGATGCACTTCCAAACCAACTTGCTGATGATGAAGTTATGCTAACTGGCCAGATTGTTGCTGTTCGATTTTCTCAAGGTCGATCACTTATTGATCTTTCGTATTGTGCGAACATCACTGCAGTTCTCTTTGAGGAGAAACGGATTGTTGGGCCAACGATCACCGTTATTGGAACTCGATCAACGTACAAAGGTAAAGAACAACTCATTGTCCGAGAGCTCCGTGAAGACTCCTTTTATAAACGATGAGCGATAGGTTGATAAAGAATAAAACCCAAGAACGCCCTTCATGGATAGTCAAGCAAGAAATTTTACCTTTGCTTTGGTGGCAATGGTTGTTTTGCTTTTTCTCTTTGCCGTCTATTTAACGTACACTTCTCCAAAGTCAAACCATTCCGAACTTCCTTCGTTTTCAAGTGAGCAATGTGCTGAGTGGGGTGGTCGCATAGTTGACGAATCCGACAGTCAAGCGTATTGTGCAAAAGAAGATGTTCTTGGTGTTGTTGATGATATGTGGTGTCCTTGTGTGTGCTGCGCAAAATAAGGTAGTTCTTGAACAATAGTCAGAGTAAAGAACCCCAGATAATATATATGTACAGTTATATGTAAAGTATATCTAGATACTTAATCAATAGTAATCTAAGAACATATAAGAATATAAGAAAGAAAAAAATTCAAAAAAAATTTCTGCTTTAGTTTGACTGATCGTCAGTCTTCAAACCTTTTCGCTCTCTAATCATGCGAATGGTTTTATGCTGCAATTCCATTGGCATGAGCTCGAACGTTTGGTCAATAAGAGATGAAGATCCTCGTCCGCCTGTTGCTCCGCGAAGATCACCTGACAAACCAAACATTTCTGCTACAGGTAACTTTCCTTGGACAGAGACACTTGCTCCTTCCTGTTGCATGTCCAGAAGCTGACCTCGCTTGTTGCTGATAAGCTTTGAGATTTCTCCCATGTATTCAACAGGCGCATCAAATTCGAGAACTTGAAGCGGTTCGAAAAGTGTTGGTCGTGCCGTCATCATTGCTGCGCGAATACCTTCGCGAACAGCAGGGTACAACTGAGCTGGACCGCGATGAATCGCATCTTCATGCAGTTTGACGTCGTCAAGCGTGACTTGAACTTTGATGCAGGGTTCACGAGCAAGCGGTCCGTTCTCCATAACATCTTCGAACATATCCATGACCATTTCAATGATTTCTCCAATGTGCACAATACCTCTTGTTCCATCAATCAAGACATTGCCATTGTAAATGTCACGAACGTTTCTTGACTCTTTCGTTTCATAGCCTGCTTTTTGAAGCTTCTCCCAAATCTCATTATCTTTCTTTTTGATCCTTCCATCAGAAAGCTCGCCTTTACGAATTGCTTGGTGAACGCTTTCCTTAAGTGGTTCAACTTTGAAGTAGAGCTTATTGTGTTTGTTTGGAGATTTTCCTTCTGCAGGTTCAGGGCTTGCTCCAAGAATTGCTTCACGAAAGACAACAATTGGAGGAGATGTTTTGATCTCAACTCCTTTTTCTTTAATGATGCGATTCTCAATAATCTCAAGATGAAGTTCTCCCATTCCGTGCATGAGGTGTTCTCCTGTTTCTTGGTTGATCTCGACTTTAATTGAGGGATCTTCTTTTGAAACTTGCACGAGCACATCAATAAGTTTTGGCAAGTCACTTGGCTTCTTTGCTTCAATTGCTTTAGTAATAACCGGATCGAACAAATGCGTGATTGCCTCGAAGGGGTCATCTGGCTCTAAGGTAACTGTCTCTCCAGGATAGGCGTTTTTAAGTCCGCCAACACCAATGATGTTTCCTGCAGGTACATCATGAACAATCTCTCTTTTTGCACCATTATAGATGTAGACTTGTTGCGTTCGCACGTTTTGTTTTGCTTTGTTCAAATAAACGCTTTCGCCCTTTTTCATGGTGCCTGAGAACAATCGTCCAGCGGCAATTTCTCCAGCTTGTGGATCAATTGTCACCTTGGTAATAACAAACGCAAGTGGTCCTTTTGGATCGCAAGCAATCAATGATTGTCCAAGTTTAGATTCTTTGTCGCCATGCCAAATCTTTGGAATACGATATTCTTGAGCAACTTTTGGATCAGGATGATGTTTCACAACGCTGTTAAGCACAACTTCATGAATGGGTGCTTTATGCTTAAGCTCTTTCCAAGAGTCGTCATCGTATGCAGTAATGATATCTTTGAACGTGATTTGCTTTTCCTGCATGTAGGGGATAGACAATGCCCAGTTGTGGAATGCGCTGCCAAACATGACGGATCCGTCCGCAACGTTCACTTTGAATCGGTCGCCGAAGTCTTCTTCAGCGATTTGGCCAATAAGTTTGTTGACCTCGGTAATCACTTTAACGAATCGTTCCTGCATTTTCTCAGGAGTGAGTTGAAGTTCTTTAATGAGGCGATCAACTTTGTTAATGAACAAAATAGGTTTTACTCGCTCACGGAGTGCTTGTCGCAAGACTGTTTCTGTCTGTGGCATGATGCCTTCGACCGCACAGGAAAGTACGATGCATCCATCAACTGCACGCATTGCGCGCGTAACGTCGCCACCAAAATCAACGTGACCAGGCGTGTCAATAAGATTAATTAAGAACTCTTCTCCTTTTACTGAATGTACCATGGATACTGCTGCAGAATCGATGGTGATGCCTCGCTCGGCTTCATCGTCGTGAAAGTCAAGATTTCTTGCTTTTCCTGCAAGTTCTTCGCTCATCATGCCTGCTCCTGCAAGCAAATTATCGGAGAATGTTGTTTTTCCATGATCAATGTGTGCTGCAATAGCAATGTTTCGAATGTTCTTTGCATTCTTCATTGCTTCCATGACTCGATCAACCATTTTTGCCATTGTGCTTGTACCTCGTTTTCGTAACTTGTCTTTTAACAGTTATTTTTTTATGTAAATCTACGATGCGGACTGCAGAAGGGCTTTTAAATATTGTGGTCTTGTTTAGAACAAGATTATGGTTGCTCGTCGCCGTAACATTTATTAATCTCTTGGCAATCTCCATAGTCTAGATGGCACAAACACGTAGAGAACGTCAAAAAGCGAAGTTTAAGAAGAGCTCGCTTCGTAAGCAGTTTTCTCAAGTAAAAGTGCTGGAGAAAAAGGAGTCGTTTTCTCCACCAAAGAGTTTCTTTGGCAAAATATATTACCATCATTACAAAACACTTCTCATACTTCCTTTGCTCATGCTTCTCATTTCCTTTGTTGTTATCGGCATGAAATTTGCTACAACTGGTGAAGTTATCAATCGAGGTGTTTCTCTTAAAGGCGGAGTAACAGTTACTATTCCGATGAGTTCTTACGATTTGCAAGTAATCGAATCTTCGTTGCAATCGCAATTTCCTGGTACAGATCTTCTCGTTCGTGGCATGGAAGAATTTGGTACGCCAAAGGGCGTGCTGGTCACCGCTGATATTCCAACGTCTGAGGCAAATCGATTCATTGATGCGCTTAGCATAGAAACTGGAGTCGATAAAGAAGACTTCGAGATTAGAACAACAGCACCTTCACTTGGTTCTGCCTTTTTTCATCAAACGTTCAAAGCATTACTCATCGCATTTGTTTTCATGTCGGTTGTTGTCTTTCTTTACTTTCGATCGCCTATTCCTTCACTTGCAGTTATTCTTGCAGCCCTTTCTGACATTGTTATTACACTTGCAGTTGTTGACTTTATTGGCTTGAAGCTTTCAACAGCAGGTATTGCAGCTTTCCTCATGCTTATTGGGTATAGTGTTGATACGGACATCTTGCTTTCGACAAGGGTGCTTAAACGAAAAGAATTGGGAACAGTCTATGAACGAATCATTGGTGCAATGAAGACTGGAATGACGATGACGTTAACAACTCTTATTGCGGTTTTTTTGGCGATGGTGTTTACCACGTCAGTTGATCTCCAGCAGATTATGATCATTGTTTTCATAGGGTTACTTGTAGATATTATTAACACCTGGATTCAAAACGCAGGAATTCTTCGATGGTATATGGAGAGGCAAAAATGAGAAAAGACATACTCCTCAATTATCGTGTTATCATATTTGTCGTTCTCTTGCTCATTTCTATTCTTGCAATAAATCCTTCTCTTTCGGGACAAGGGGTAGCAATTGTTGGTGTTGAAAAAAATAGCAGCGCAGCAAATGCTCTTCCCGAGCCCATTCGTGCTCCAGGTTTTAGCGTCTCTCCGCGACAACTTGAGCTTATTCTTGAAGTAAATGGACAGACAGTGACCGATTCTGACGATTATGCTTCATTTGTTTCTGTTCTTTCAGAAAACGATACGGTTATTGTTCGAACAAATACGGGGCTGTATGAGTTAACAAACAAGGGCGACGCGCTCGGTATTCATGTTTCAGATCCTCCTCTTACAAACATTCGCAAAGGTCTTGATTTATCTGGCGGCACAAGAGTTCTCTTGAAGATTGCTAGTAATCAAACGGCAAGTGAAGAAGACATTGATCTTGTTGTTCGCAATCTCGAAGAGCGAATGAATGCGTTTGGAGTCAGTGATGTGAGTGTTCTTCATGTTAAAGACTTTGCCGGTGACGATTTTGTTCTTGTTGAAATTGCTGGCACAAACAAAGACGAAGTTCGTGATTTACTTGATAAACAAGGAAAGTTCGAAGCTAAAATTGGAAACGAGACGGTCTTTATTGGTGGCAGAGACATTAAACATGTGTGTAGAGATGCTTCGTGTTCTGGTCTTGATACAAGAGCTGCAGGAGGCGGTTGCTCTGAAGTGGCTGGCGGTGGGTATGCGTGCCGGTTCTTCTTTCAAATTACTGTTTCAGCTGAGGCTGCAGAGCGGCAAGCAGATCTTACTCGCCCACTTGAGGTTGTTTCCTTAGGCACTGAACGTTACTTATCAAAGAATCTTTCCATGTTTCTTGATGATTCTTTGTTTGATAGTTTGTACATTTCTGAAGGTTTACGTGGAAATGCAGTAACCACCATTACTATTAGTGGTTCTGGTTCTGGCGTCACTGAAGAAGATGCGCGCATTGACGCGTCAAACAGTATGAAGCGGTTGCAGACGGTGCTTTCTACAGGAAGTTTGCCTCTAAAACTAGATATTGTGCAAACTGATTCTGTCTCTCCTGTGCTTGGGAAGGATTTTATCCGCAACACCTGGATTATCATGCTCTTTGCCATTGTTGGCGTCGTTGCCGTAGTTATGTTGCGCTATCGAAAAATCAGCGTTGCAGTTTACATGGTGCTTACGTTGCTTTCAGAGATTATTATTATTCTTGGAATTGCTGCAATGATTAATTGGCGCTTAGATATTGCAGCTATTGCGGGACTGATTATTGTTGCCGGAACGGGCGTTGATCATCTTATTGTTATTGCCGATGAAGCACTTGGAAAGGTTGGTAAGAGTTTGCAAAGTAAGAAGGACAAAATCAAGAACGCATTCTTCATTATAATTGCCGCGTTCTTCACTACGTTTGTTGCCATGCTTCCTCTGTTCACCATTGGTGCTGGTTTGTTGCGCGGATTTGCGCTTACGACAATCATTGGCTTGTTCATTGGTGTCTTTGTGACAAGGCCTGCTTACGCTGTTCTTCTTGAAAAGTTGGTTGATTAAGTGCAGGGAGTCTTCATTTCTCTTTTGTTTTATTTTGTTGCACACAGCAGAGAACCTCTTAGTTCTTCAATGAGGTAGCTCATCTTTCGAAGATGGGTGTATTCCAATTCTCCAAGGTCGCACAAAAGACGAATGAATGCTTCAAGATCGGTGAGTTCACGTAAACTTGCTTGACAGAATTGTGTTCGTTCTTTTGGAAAAAAATATGCTTTGTTTAATGTAAAGTAAAGCGAAAGGAGCGGATCATACAGGGGGTGTTCGAGAAAGGCAAAGAAGTTTCTCATTTCGCTGATCAATTCTTTGGTAAGTTGCAACTCCTTTCGCATAAGTTGATTTATCATGAAAGTACTCCTTGAAAAGCTTTGTCTATGCATTACCGAAAAGTTTTCACGGAATATAAAATAAAGATAAGTTTTCACGCTTTTTGCCAATACTTTTATAAAGATAATTTGATCTTGCCACTCCATGGGTGAGTTGCAACGAAGTGCTGGCTATACCTTGATTATCACGGTTCTCCTAACTTCCATGATTGGAACGGGGTTCTTTTTTGGAGCAAGTATTGCTGCAAGGTTTTCTGGCGCTGCATCGATCTTTGCTTGGATACTTCTTGGCGTGTTAACTATTTATGTAAGTACGCTCTTTGGTGAGTTAGTTAGTTTATTTCCTAAATCAGGTGGGATCTATGAATTTGCAAAAAACACGTATTCTCGTTTTATCGGGTTCTTTGCAGGATGGATTACCTGGCTTGTTGCATCAATCACGACAAGCGTTGTTATTATTGCTGCAATGCAATATATTTTGCCAACCACTGCAGGATCATCGATTGGTGTCTCCGCTGAATTTGTAAAAATAATAGCTTCTATTGCTATCCTTGTTTTGCTTAATTATGTTGCTTATCGCGGCATTGACGTTTCTACTTATGTGATCTTGTTCTTTGCAGGCATCACTGTTCTTCTCTTACTCATTCTTATTGTTCCTGGGCTTGGGACAGTCGACTCAGGAAATTTTACTCCGCTCACTCCTCAAGGATTCACTCCTTTTTTGTTTTTTCTTACCATGTTCTTTATCGTGGAAAGTTTTTTTGGATGGGAATCGGCGACCTTTCTTGGTGAAGAGACAAAAAATCCTGAAAAAATTATTCCTCGATCACTTGTAATTGCTTCAATAATAACGAGTGTTCTTGCAGCACTTGTTGGTTTTGTTATTTTAGGAAATATTCCTCAAGAGACCCTTGTCAATGAAGTCTCTCCATTAAACGCGTTATTTCTTCTCTTTTTTCCAGCACAATATTTAGTGGTGCTTAAAGTGTTTGTTGCCTTATCGCTTATTGGCACGGCAAGCGGAGGCATTATTGGTGCTCCTCGACTCATCATGAGTCTTGCTAAGGATAAACTTTTTATCGAGCAGTTTTCAGAAATTGATGAGAAACGGAAAACTCCAAAGAAAGCCATAATTTTTCAAACTATTGTATCCATTCTGGTCATATTGGTTGCGAGTGGAAACTACACGCTTCTTCTTTCTATGCTAGTACCTCTTGCTCTTATCATGTACGTCTTTGCACTTTTTTGTGTTCCTGCTCTTCGCTGGAAACATCCTCATTTAGCAAGACCATTTAGAGCCCCCTTTGCAATTCCAGGAACATTCATTGTTATCTTCATTTTTATTGGAATGATTTTTTCCTGGTTGTTTGTTGAACCAGAAGCGTGGGCGCTCTCAAAACTCTTGCTTTCGTTTTTGTCGTTCTCCATACCCATCTATTTTCTTCTCAACTTATACTATAATCCAAACATTATTGTTTCTGTTGCTGATAAATTATCTTTAGTGAATCTTCTTTTCGAATCGGTCGTTGTGCCCAAACCTGTTCGCAAAGCAATTTTACGAGAGTTTCCTGATGTGAAAGGAAAAACGCTCTTGGATTTTGGCGCAGGTACTGGCTCGCTCACGAAAGAACTTTCTGTTCGTGTTGGTGATGGAGGGAAAATCTACGCGACAGATCTCTCCCAGAGCAATATTGCGATAATTGACAAACGAATGAAAAAGTTTGGCAGAACAAACGTAAAAGCAATTCATGATTTGCATCAAGTAAATAGGGTGCATCCAGATATCCCTCTTGTTGATGGCATTGTATCGGTTGGCGCCCTTTCATACATTCAACAACCAGAAAAAGTTGTCCACGAATTTGCAAAGGTGCTCCGTTCGTATGGCAAGGTGGTGCTTGTTGATTATGTTGATTATTTTTTTGGTCTTATTCCTTCACCAAGATGGCTTTCAGAAATTGAAGAAACGCAGCGACTTTTTTCAAAAGCAGGTTTGCAAGTGCGCATTGTGAAACAAAAATCTCTTTTCTGGAATTATCTGATCATTACCGGCATTAAGACATCTGAAAAAACAGAATACATATAAATTGTCTACGCATTGCTTCACATTATGAAAATTCATTTAGTTGTAGTTTTTCTTCTAGTAGTACTTAGTGTTTTCTTGCTAAGCTCATGCACGGAGTCTGACGGAGGAATAAATGAGACTTCTACTGCTCCACAAATCGTCCTTGACCATTGCACGTGTGAGTGTGTTTTAGAAAATGAAACGTCAAGAGTCTTAGAAGATCGAGTGTGTGCTGAAGACTTCTGTTACAAAAACTTCTTTATCAAAGAAGATGATTGTTTGGAAAACACCAATGATTATGTGTGAAGATCATCGTTGGCTAATTTTGAAAACGTATCCGTCTCCTTTTTTCACATAATCGATGGTGGTATTGCGCAAGTATGCTGCATCTTGCTTTGAAACATAGAACGTGATTTCTTGAATGGTTACCAATTGGTCTTCTGGTAGTTGCTCATTTTCAAAATCAAGACCGAATAAGGGAGATGTTTGATCTTCTGCATTGGGACTAACGCGAAAACGAAAGCCACGCATTTCTTTTTTGGTTGCGAGTATTTCTTTTAATTTTCTCGCGGCAAGATCGGTTACTTTAAGACTTGAAGATTTTTTTGCCTTTTCATCAGTTGGTTCGTCTTGAATGGCATCATTTAGTTCTTCAAGAATATCTGCGAATTCTTGCTCGCTAAATCCGTGGCCAAGAACTCCTTGTTCGAGCGTCTCAAACGCTGCAGCGCCACATCCTACACAATGAATGCCGTGGTCGAGCAATAGTTCTACAAGAAGAGGATGTTTTTCAACAACATCGCTAATGAGCATGTCCCTTGTAATTTGATCTTTCATCGTATGTTGCAATCAAGAACTCTTTTTATGTGTTATGATTCTCAGTATTACTTCGGTTCGACGCAGTCATCTTTCTTTGTTGGCAAAGCACCACTCTTTTTACTGCTTTTTTTCATTTCCTTTTTTATAGCTTTGCTGAAAACTTCTTGATTTTCGAAAGTGCTCCTTTTCTTTGCGAAGTTTCTTGCGCAACGCACTTATTAATGAATCGTTAACACAGGTGCATGGAAAAAACGACCATGTACGATCCTTTTCGAAAAGAGCAGCCAAAACAAAAGAAACCCTCTCGACTGCCCGCATTGCTCGCCCTTGCTTGCGTGGGAAGTTTTAGCGTGGGGGCGATGGTTGGTGACGCGGTTGACATTTCGCGTCACCTTCTTGAGCCTCTTCGTTATATGCGAACACCCGCATCTCTTGCTACGCCTCAAGACTATTGGAACTATGATAGAAAAATAGTTGTTAACGAAGAAGGAAGACTTGAACTGCATTTTGGAAATGAAGAGACGGGGGAATATTTCAAAGTGACCAAAGATGGTCATGTAGGTGGATTTTTTGAAGAAGTAACAAATTATGCGAAAGAGATGCGTACTTCGCTCGAGTCTAAGTTTGAAGAATTCAGAGAGTACATCACAAATGGTCTTTCCACGTTGTCTCGAAACCAAGAAGTTCTCGAAAAACGACAACAGGAACTTGAAGAAAAACGGAGGGGAAGAAGATGAGCGAATTACTTCTTGCCTACGATCCCGATATGTCTTTTGATGAAGAATTAGAACAAATCACTCTCCCTCAAGATGAGTATTTGGAAGATTTGTTTTCTGGGAAAAAATCTATTGATGACTATCTTGGCACCCCGCCATCTCTTGCTCTTGAAAACTCTCAGATGACGTATCGGATGAGTATTCAAGAAGCAAATGAAAAAATAAGAAAAATCTACCAAGAACTTATGCGGCCCCAGGAACTGTATGAAGCGCAAACAAAACGTCAATCATCCTTGCTTCGAAGACTCCTTGCGTACGTGCTTCCAAAAACACAAGAAGAGGGAGAAGTCATTGAATCAATAATAAGTGAAGATAATGTCAAAAGTTTAGAAGGCTTAATAGGTGAAGCAAAAGGCACGCTTAACAATAATCGCCGTCTCATCCTAAGAATTGAACAATACGTGGCATCAATTGAAAAAAATATGTACCAAATAAAAGAAACTGCATTTCACTTACACACCTATCTTGGCGGTGCTCGAGATTTAGTTGCTCGTTTGCAGGCAGTTGAGGGTCCTGATGAAAAAAAACGCAAAGCAGAACGCATCGCACAAGATCTTTCAAAGAAAAATCATCGCCTTGAACGAGACTTAGACAAAGCAGGAAGACGATTTATGGCCTATGCGAATGCGAGAGAACGAAGCTTTCGTCGCATACGATTCATTGCAAAACAGCTCGACTTTCTCGAGGAAGTTTCCGATATTGCAGAAATTGTCAAAAACGAAATGGTTGAGGCGCAGATCTTTTCGACAAATGTTGACATCTCCATGCAGGCACTCTCACTGGGTGCAATGATGGAAGATTTAAAGAAACGAACTGATGTTATTCAACAAAAGCAGGAAGAGACGTATTCGATTATTTCGGACATTGATCTTTCAGGAATTTATGATGAAGGAACGCAAGTAGTTGCACAAGATGAAACAGAAGGAACTCGTCGATCAGAGAGAATCAGCAAAGCTCTTGATGAGATGGGTTCTTTTTTGTGAGGAGTATTAGGTGGGCTGCTGGCTTGGAAGTGCACTCATTTTGTTGATTCGCACCTATACTCTTTCCCCGTAACATTTATAAACCGTTTCGTGTTTCCAAGCTATACGCGAACACTACTTCGGTAGGAGGTTACTATGAATAAGGAAGCCGTGCAAAAAGCTGTTAAAGCTCTCCGTGAAAGTTCTTCACCTCGTAAATTTGAGCAATCTGTAGAGCTCATCATTAACCTCAAAGATATAAATCTTAAGAAAACTGAGGAACAAGTTGAGTTTTTCTTAAATCTGCCGCATCAAGCTGGGAAAACAGTCAGGGTCTGTGCCTTAATTGGTCATGATCTTGAAGACAAGGCGAAAGGCGTTTGTGAGCGGGTTATTCTTGAATCAGAATTTTCTAAAATTGATAAGAAGCAACTGAAGAAGTTAGCTCAGGATCACGATTACTTTATTGCACAAGCAGATATTATGCCAAAGGTTGCAGCAACATTTGGACGAGTGCTTGGTCCTCGCAATAAAATGCCCAATCCTAAGGCTGGTTGTATTGTGCCTCCAAAAGGTCTTATCCAACCAATCTATGATAAGTTGCAGCACATTCTTCGTGTCAGCGCAAAGAAAGTTCCTATTATGCAATTGCGTGTTGGCAAAGAAAAAATGGGGGATGATGTGCTCGTTGAGAATATTATGTATGTAATTTCTCACACTGTTGAACATCTTCCTCGTGAGCATCATAATATTCGTTCTATTCTTTTGAAAACAACTATGGGAAAACCAGTGAGGGTTGAGTAGCAATGACAGGAGGAAACGAATCAAAACAAAAGATCGTCGGCCAAGTCACTGACCTCTTAAAAAAATACCCTGTTGTTGGTGTCGTGGATGTTGTTAGTCTTCCTGCTCGCCAGTTTTCTAATATGCGCGCAACACTTCGCGGAAAAGCTGTCGTGTATTTGGCTAAAAAACGATTGACAAAAATTGCATTCAAAGAAGCAAATCTTCCTGGAGTTGAAGGGTTGAACACGTTTTTGGAAAAAGCAATTATTCCTGGACTTATTTTCACCACAGAAAATCCCTTTTCACTGTTTAAAACACTTAAGAAAGCACAATCAAAAGCACCTATTAAAGGTGGCCAAATCGCACCAGACGATATTATTGTTCCAGCAGGACCAACAGAGTTTTCGCCAGGTCCAATCATTGGCGAACTTGGTCAATTCGGTATTAAATCAGGTGTTGAAAATGGCAAGGTTGCAGTAAAAGCTGACAAAGTTGTTGCAAAAGCAGGTGATGAAGTTTCTCCTGTTCTCGCAAAGCTCTTGACCCGATTAGGTATCGAACCTATGAAAATTGGACTTAATGTCCAAGCTGTTTTAGAAAAAGGTGACATCTTAACAAAGGATGTTCTTGATGTTGACGAAGAATGGTACTTTGCACAACTTACTAAGGCAGCAGCTGACGCATTGACGTTATCAGTTGAGCTTGCCATACCAAACACGGCATCGATGCCACTATTACTTTCAAAAGCCGCTCGCGAAGCATATACTCTTTCATTGGAACGGGATATCGCGACTGCAGATACGGTTCGTGCACTTCTCGCAAAAGCGCATAACCAAGCGGCAACACTACAAGAAAAAGTGTAAATGGAGGATTTAACATGGAATACATCTACGCGGCTATGCTTTTACATAAGGCGGGAAAATCAATCGACGAAGCAGGTATGAAGAGTGTGCTTACGGCAGCTGGAATCAAAGCTGACGAAGGAAGAATCAAGGCAGTCATTGCAGCGCTTGAAGGCGTTGACATTGAAGAAGCAATCAAGAATGCACAATCCATGCCTGTAGCAGCTGCTCCAGCAGCAGGTGGCGATGCCTCCGCAGCAAAGGCAGAAGAGCCAAAAGAAGAAAAGAAAGAGGATGAAGGTGCAGCAGCAGCTGGACTTGGTGCTCTTTTCGGATAAATTATTTTTACCATTTTTTTTATTCCATTTTTGTTTATGACATTAATTGAGTAGTTTGGTGACAATGAAAGCAGAGAAAGACGATGTTTTGCACGTAGAACATCAAGCGTTATCTGATGAAATCTCTTCGCTTAAGGCGAAGCTTAATGAGCAAAATAAGCTCAAAGAAGCATTGTATAAGAAGCGAGCAGACATTGGAAAACAAATCAGAGAAAAAATAGGTAACTTACGCAGTTCCCTTGATGAACGAGACAAACTCACTGGTAATGTCAAAGATCTAAAAAAGCGCAGAGACGAACTTAATCATGCTATTAAAGAAAAAATTAAAGAGATTTCTGCCCTAAAAGAAACGCACGGCATCACTTCAGTTCCTCGTCGTGCAAAAAGTTCCCTTTCTCTTGTCAGACAAAAAATTGAGCAACTCACGTTTAAGCTTGAAACTGAAGTAATGAGTTTTGATAAGGAAAAACAGCTTCGCGCAAAAATTAAAGAATTCTCAAAAGCTCTTAACGAAGCAGGCGCTGAAGAAAAGGCGATGCACGAATATTTCTCTCTTTCAAAGGTAATTGATAAACTCAAAAAAGAAGCAAATGTGGTTCATCGTAAGATTCAAGATATTGCTTCAAATTCACAAAATAAACACGAACATCTGATGACGCATTCTGACGAAATTGCTAAACTGAAAGAAGCGGAGAAAGAGGTGCAAGAAAAATTCTTGGTCGCAAAGGATGCCTTCAACAAATTGAATGTTGAACTTAAGGAAAAAATTGGCTCGCTTAACTCAGTGAAAGGTGCTATTTCTTCTCAGCTTAAAGCTTCAGACCAACTTTCTAAAAAAGAACAGGATGAAATTTTGCGAAGTAAGGGAGCTGAGGTCGAAGACAAGATTAAGAAAAAAGGAAAACTCACCATGGAGGATCTTCTTATCTTACAATCTGCAGAGAAACAAGGAGTAATGGCTGGTGCGAAAAAAGAAAAATCTTCATCCGCAAAAAATTCTCCTTCCAAAGAAAAAGCGTCTAAACAAAAAGCAAAAGAATCTCCCTCAACTTCAAAAGACTCAACCGAAACGGAGGCAGCCTCAAACGATAACGCTGCCACTTCTGTTGTCGATGAACAACAAACAACTCCTGATCAAGGTGCTTCGAGTGAATCAACAACCAAACAAGAAAAGTAACGCTTTTAAAGAATTGCAACTTTTGTCCATTGATGAGCGATATGAAAAAGATATGGACTCGCTGTATTCTCTTTCTGAAAAAGGATAGTTTACTTTCAACCCTTGTCTTCTTAGTCATCGCATTCGTATTTATCAAGTGGATTTTTTTCCCAGGTCTTTCTCTTGTTTTACACACGCAATATCCTATTGTTGCGGTCATCAGCGGAAGTATGGAGCATGATGAGCTTTTTGATGCGTGGTGGACGAGCAACGCTTTTTGCGGAAATCGCTGGTGTTCTCAATCAGAGTTTTATGGCGCCTTTAATATTTCTCGTGATGATTTTTTTTCCTATCCTTTCAACAGCGGATTTAACAAAGGAGACATCATGCTTGTCACTGGTTGGACTGAGATTTCAACAGGGGATGTTATTGTCTTTGAAGGAAGTCAAGCCTATCCAATTATTCATCGCGCTCTTGTGGTGACTCCAACTCACTTGCAAACTAAAGGAGACAACAATGAACGTCAAATCACCTTTAACTCTTTTGATGAGACGCATGTTCCTCGCGAAACGGTTTATGGAGAGGCCATAATTCGCGTTCCGTACCTTGGGTATGTTAAGATTTGGTTCGTTAACCTCTTGCAATTCTTTGGTATTCTCAAGTAAAAAGATTTAAAAACCCTTAACTTTCTACTCAAGAACAGATGGTGTTTGTTAAAGAGCTCGAGATGAGGGGTTTTAAGAGTTTCGCGATGAAGACAAATGTGCTTCTTGGCGATAAGTTTAACTGTGTTATTGGCCCCAACGGCTCAGGAAAATCTAATTTAACCGAAGCACTCATTTTTGTTCTAGGAAAAGCTGGTGCAAAGGGTTTGCGCGTTGAAAAAGGAGCAAATCTTATTTACAATGGTGGCAAGAAAAAAAATCCTGCAAAGCAAGCAGATGTTACCATCACGTTCTCTGATAAAGAAAACCTATTTGGTCTTGGAAAAGGAGATGTGAGCATTTCAAGAACCATTAAACAATCAGGACAGTCTGTTTACAAACTTAATGCAGAGACTGTTACGCGCACACAAATTCTTGATGTGCTTGCCCGCGCAGGGGTCACTCCAGACGGGTACAATATTATTCTCCAGGGAGATATTGTTCGTCTTATCGAACAATCCACTGTTGATCGCAGAAAAGTCATTGAAGAAATTTCTGGCATTTCAGTTTATGAGGAAAAGAAACTCAAAGCCATCCGAGAACTTGATCGCGTTGATGACAAACTCAAAGAAGCTGACATCATTCTTGCTGAGCGTAAAACTTATCTTGATGAATTAAAAAAAGATTATGAGCAAGCAAAACGCTTCAAGGATTTTGATGAAAAGATAAAGCGAAACAAAGCAACGCTTCTTGATCACGAAATGAGAGAACGGCAAAAAGATCTTGCGTCCCGAGAAAAATACATTTCTGAAGAACAAGAAAAACAGAAGAAACTTGAAGAAGAAATAACGCTTCTTCGTTCAACAATAGAAGAGAAAAAAAAGATTATTAACGATATTAACGACGAGGTTGAACGTCGAGGCGAACGAGAACAAGTGGCGTTGCATAAAGAAGTTGAAGCGCTTCGTGTTAGTTTGGCCGTTGGAAAACAACGACAAGTAACGGTAAAAACGGAACTTGATAAACTTGCAAGTAGGGAGTCCGAACTACGCAAGAGTTTAACTGATATTTCAGAAAAAATCTCTCAGCTTGAAAAAGAAAAAAAAGAGAAGCGTCAAGGGGTTGTTTCCAAACAGAAAGATCTTGCTCTCGTTGAAAAGAAGCTGAGTGATATCAAGAAAAAAAATCAATTAGATGAGCTTGGCGATGTCGATAAACGTATTGATAGTATAGATAAAGAAGTCGAGGTTATTCAGGATTCAATAGCGACCCTTCGAGAAAAGCAGCAAGGTCTTCTTCGCGAAAAAGATAAAGTTGAACTCTTGCTTTCCACCATTGATGAAAAAATAGCAAAAGTGCTTTCCGTAGAAAAAGAAAACAGGGAGCAAGTAAAATCTTTGAAAAATAAGAAAGAAGCGTTTAAGCAAGCAACGCTTGAATTAAGTAAACTTCTCAATACGGATTCCTCTCTTGTCGCTCAGCTTGCAACAGCACGCTCAAAACTTCTTGCAAAAAAAGAAGAAGAATCAAAACTTAATGCGCAACTTGCTGCGATGCGTGAACACAGCCTTGGTAGTAAAGCTGTGGCTGCGATCATGTCGCTTAATATGAAAGGTGTTCACGGCACTCTTGCTGAGCTTGGGAAAGTTAAGAAAGAATACCAAGTGGCACTTGATGTTGCGGCAGGAGCTCGCATTAAATCAATTGTTGTTGACGATGATGCGATTGCCGCTAAATGTCTTTCATATCTTCGAGAAAAACGTATTGGCACAGCATCGTTTATTCCCTTGAACAAAATCAAAGTTCCTCCACAAAACCCTGCCATAGATGCTCAAAAAGGTGCGGGTGTTATTGGTCCTGCAATAGGGCTTGTTTCTTTTGAATCAAAGTTTCAAAAGGCGTTCGCCTATGCACTCGGGTCTACCCTCGTCGTTAAAGATGTTGGTGTTGCCAGAAGAATTGGCGTAGGTTCCCTTCGCATGGTCACCTTAGAAGGCGACATGCTCGAACTTTCCGGCCTGATGACGGGAGGGTATCGCGAAGCAAAACGTGGTGGAGGATTCCAAGAATCAAAAATTGCAGAAGCAACTGATGGCGTGGAAAAAGCCATTGCTGACCTTGAAGGAATGATTGCTCGTCTTGAAAATGAAAAAGATGCTTCAATGCGCCGCATTGATGAATTGCGAAGTGAAAAAGCAGTTCTTGAAGCAGATATTTTTGCCCTTGAGAAAACATTACATATTGATGCAAGTGAAATCGATCTGAACAAGAATGAAAAGAAGCGGTTACAAGATGAGGAAAAAGCAATTGATAAGGATATTGATGAGTTGGGAGAAGAAATCTCTGCTGCAAACATGTCGCTTGCAAAGCTAAAAACTGAGCGTATGCAACTTAAGGCAAAACTTTCAGAACTAAAAAGTCCTTCTCTTCTTGCAGAACTTAATTCGTTTGAAGAAAAAGCCTCGCAACTGCGCAGCGATATTCGCACGGTTGAAGTTGAAGTGCGAGGCTTAGAACAGCAAGGAGCAACAATTTTCTTTCCAGAAAAAGAAAATATTGAACGCATTCTCAAAGAACATAAAAAAGATCAAGAATCCTTCACCACTGAAGAAAAGGATTTGAAAGTTTCTCTTGCCGAAAAAGAAAAAGAACTCAAAGGCAAAGAACTCAAAGAAAAACAATTCTACGAACAATTTAAAGAACTCTTCACCAAGCGATCAAAGGTCAACGACGAAATTTCAAAACATGAGAATAAAATCATGGAATTGAATAGCGCTTCGCACAAGATGGGTCTTAAAGAAAATACGCACAAACTCGAAATTGCTCGTTTACGAGCAGAAATTGCAGGTCTTGAAGCAGAATTTGAAGAATTTAAGGAGGTGGCCTTGTTTAAAGGAAAACCAATTCCTGTTATTAAACGAGAGATAACTGAGTTTACAAAACTTAAAGAAGCGCTCGGTTCAGTTAATATGCGTGCGCTTGAAATTTATGAACAAATTCAGGTCGAATTCTCTCGACTGAATGAAAAGAAAGGATCGCTTACAAAAGAACGTGAAGAAGTTTTACTCATGATCAATGAGATTGATGCAAAGAAAAAAGATCTTTTCATGAAAACCTACGATGTTATTGCGCATAATTTTGCAAAGATTTTCAACTCTCTTTCAACAAAAGGGCAAGCAATTTTGGAACTTGAAGATAAAAAAACTGTGTTCGACGGAGGCGTAGAGTTAAAAGTACGCCTATCTGGAAAAAAATTCATGGATATAAAGAGCTTATCGGGTGGAGAAAAAACAATGACTGCACTCGCGTTTTTGTTTGCCGTGCAAGAACACAACCCTGCACCCTTCTATATTTTGGATGAAGTAGATGCGGCGCTTGATAAGAAAAACTCAGAAAAGTTCGCAAAATTAGTTGCAGAATATGCTGACCGCGCACAATATCTCTTGATTACTCATAATGACGGTGTTATTGCAGAATCAGATATTTTGTATGGTGTGTCCATGAACGAGCATGGTATGAGTAAAGTCACCTCGCTCAAGATTTGATTGTCCTTGTGCGGGCTTTGACATATACGTTGCGCCAAGCATCATATGCAAGTGTGCGTATTAAGTGCGCGTATTATATGTTTTTTAAATTATAGATGCGGTGGATACGTATCACAATCCTTATAAACAAGATTTGTTTTCATTGTACGGGGTGAGTGTGAGTATGAGAATTGCAATTAATGGTTTTGGCCGAATAGGTCGTATGGTTTTTCGTGCAGCACAAGGAAGAAACGATGTCGAGATTGTTGCCATAAACGACTTGACAAGTGTAGAAAACCTTGCTTATCTTCTTAAATATGATACGGTGCATGGCGTACTTGCTTCTTCTGTTCATGCGGATGGCGAGTATCTTGTTGTTGATGGAAAACGTATTCGTGTTTATGCAGAAAAAGATCCTGAGCAACTTCCTTGGGCTCATGAGCGTATTGATGTTGTGGTAGAATCAACAGGACGATTTCGCACAAAGGAACTTGCAGAAAAACATATTACTGCGGGTGCAAAAAAAGTCTTGGTTTCAGCTCCTGTTAAAGGTGGAGTAAAGACGATTGTTAAAGGCGTTAACGAGCATGATATTACAACAGATGATGTGGTTGTTTCTAACGCATCCTGCACAACGAATTGTTTTGCTCCAATGGTCAAAGTCCTTCATGACAATTTTGGTGTCGAAGGGGGATTTATGGTCACGGTGCATGCAGTGACTGCTGATCAGCGAGGTAATGATGCGCCGCATAGTGATATGCGCAGAGGTCGTGGTGCTTTTCAAAATATTGTTCCTACGTCTTCAGGAGCTGCTTCTGCAGTGTGCAAAGTAATTCCTGAACTTAATGGAAAATTGAGTGCATCTGCTCTTCGCGTGCCAGTTCCTGACGGTTCGTTCACGTACTTTGTTGGACGTTTAGGAAAAGAAGTGACTGCTGAGGAAATTAATCATTTGTTTAAGAACGTCGCGCACCATCATTTGCACGGTGTGCTTATGTATTCGGAAGATCAACTGGTCTCTTCAGATATTCTTGGCAACCCGCATAGTTGCATTTTTGACGCGTCATTGACGGAAGTTGGTGGCGGTCTTGTCAAAATTTGTGGTTGGTATGATAATGAAGTTGGATACAGTCACCGTATGATTGATTTACTCTTGCTCATGCACGACAAGTAAACGAATGATTTATAAATGTCGTTTGTTGAAACTTTTCTTGTAAAGTTGGTGTTGTGATGACAGGTAAGAGGACTGTCCTTCTTAGTATTTTGTTGATCTTTTGCGTAGCATCAGCTTTAGCAGCAGATGTTGTTGACATTTCTTTTTTTTGGAACGATGCGCGCATCACGCACATTAGTCCTCTGCGACCACAAGCAGCGGATATGAACTTTACACTTACGAATACCTCTGTTGTGCAAATCATTCTTAATTTAACTGCTCTTCATCAAGACAATGCAAATTATGATCAATACGTTGCAAAATCACATCTTACTGAAGCAGTATGTGAAGAAAAGCAAGAAGAACTTCACTGCACGTTTGCTAGCGAAATTGTTATCAAAACAGAACTGGATCATGTTCCGATAGAATTTACGTTAGTCTATCCTGACGGGAGCATGGAAGAAATTACAAAAGAAGTCGTCTTTGAGATTGATGACACGTCTCCTGAAGTGACGTTTCTTGGCACCACGTTTTGCGAAGCAGGACAATGCTTTCTTTCCGCTGAACGCGGCGGCACCGTAAAAATGATTCTCGTGGATAGTGTTGGTAGTTTTCATAAAAAGAAACTCTACTATTCCTTGCTTGGTAGAACAGGTTTTGTCATCGAGTGTCAAGGCGGAACGTGTACGGGACCGACCTATGCGACGTGCTCTGAAGGACAACGAATGCAACTTTCCCTTGTGAGCTATCGCGGCTCACCTAGTCAAGATGATGCGGGCAATCCTGTCGTCGGAGTGCTTTCTTCAACAATAATTTGTGATGCGAACGCGCCGTACTTAAATGGTACGACAGCGCAAGCCATTGCACGCGCAACAACAGTAACGGGAGGCTCAGGGTATGCAAATTATTTGGATAATGGAGAAAGTTTTTCTATTACTATTCTTGCAAAAGATGATTTGACAAGTGTCAAAGCATACGCCGATCTTTCCGTTGTTAATCCAGAGGCGCCAGAGAAAGCAGACTTTACGTGTACGCCTCGAGCAGATGGGTACACTGATTGTTCACTTTCAGCAGTTGCAAACACGCAAGCAGGCCAGTATGTGCTTCCTCTTACCCTTGTCGATCTTGTAGGAAACGAGTATAGCTACACTGTTCCGGTCGAAGTTGTCGGTGAACAAGCAAGTTTGAACAACACGAACTATTGGCGACTTATGGTAAGAGAAAAATTCCCTACCGATCTTGGACTTCGCAATCTTAATTTAGTTCCAAGAAAAGTATACTTCACCTTTGATGTCGCCCCGACTCGTTCAACAGACGATCTTGTCGTGCTCGATGTTACTCCTCGAGGTTGTGAAGCGGTTCGAGGACTTGGAGAAGACACGGATCTTACCGAATTAACAGTGACGCGACTCAATCCTTCCCCTGAGAATCCTGATGAACTTGCTCAGTATTTGGGAACTGTCAAAATAAAGAACAAAGATTATTCCATCTACGATGATCGAAGATTAACCTATGAATGTACCTTTGATGTGATCACCAAATTAGGCGAAAATATTCTTTCAACACCAGAAATAAAAAAGATTCCGCTCAACTTTAACTTACTCTATGAAGGAACGTTTGGCAAACAAGTGCAGGATGAAATACAAAAAACAGAAGATCAAGTCATGCGTATTGAAACAGCTCTTCATTCGTTGCGGCAAGCCTTTGGGGTGATCAAGGGTATTTGCGAGTTGCAAGGACAAATGGCAAGCGCATCTCAATTGCTTGCAATTACTTCGACAGGCCTGTATGGTGTTGGCCTCACTCCTGCTGCTGAAGCAACAAGTTTTGCAAGCAAAGGAGCAAGTACTGTTGCTGAAAAAACAATTCCAACAGAACTCTGTCAATGGGCTGCGTGTCGCGGAAAAGAAATTCCCGGACTTAACACGGTTGACAGCGAATTATTTAACAATCTTGCAGAAGTTGCAGGAATGGACACGTCATCTCTTGTTAATCCGCATGAAAGTTTGATCATTTCAGTTGCAACGATGTGTGTTGATGGTATGATTACCAACATTGATCGTTACAATGCTATTAACTGCGGTTATCTTCAATGCCTTTCACAAAACATTCCTCAAGGAATGAGCATCCAATCATGTAAAGACTTGCGAAAAGTTGACACGTGTAAATTCTTAACAGGGCAAGCCTTTAACAGTTTTCCACCAACTGCTATTATCAAACAACTCACCTCTAAAGTAAAAGATATTGTCGCAAATCCTCTTTCAGGAGGCGCAGCTGCACTTGTTACGGTTACGTGTTCGTTTGCTCATGGCGCTCTTTACAATGCATGCGCGATTCCTGCAGGCATTTTGCAATTTACTAACAACTTGCAAAATATGCAAAATTTAGCAAATGCATTTACGAACAATCCGTTTGAATCAAGCACGGTTTGCGAACAAGTGATCAGCAATATTGATTCGCGAACGAAGACATGGATTGATCCAAACGATCCTACCTTTAAGATGCCTGGCTGGGAAGGAGAGTTCGGTGATTCGCAAATGACTTGCACACCTGACGGATTCTGTTGTCAAAAGAACCAACCAAATCTTTGCATCAGAAGTTTTACGGGACTTCCTGGCGATGATCGTCTTTCAACCGGAGAATTTTACAATCCTGCAGAGGATAGAGAACGCATTCTTATCTATTGGGGAAATGAAGAAGTAGGAACCATTCAAAACGTCAATGAGATGATGACCACATACAATGAACACCAAGTAAATGCTCTTCCACAAACAAACACTCCTCCTCCTGGTTATCGTATGGTTGTTGGAGAAAATGATCTTGCACGATTTGTTAATGATGCGGGTGAAGAATGGAATCCTCCTCTCGCTGGTGGAACATTTGGTACTGAGCAACTCAGTATTGGGGCTGAAAGTATTGGTTTAGCAATTCCTGGAGAACAAGAGGGACAAACAAGCATTGGTGGTGTTTCACTTGGTCCGATTGGCAATATGCCTCCAGCAATGGTAACTGGTATCACCGATCCTCGATCAAAACTGATTACTCCAGAAAGTGTTGCCAAGTATAATAATTTGCTTGCGGCGCAAGGAATTCATAAAAAAGCAATTCGTGATAGCTTAATTTCTCATTTTGATGGAGACATGAGTCGTGTTGTTGAGATGGAGCAAGAAATTAATCGTCTCAATCAAGACCTTTACGAGCAGAATCTTATTATTCAACGATCAGCATCACAACTGGTGAGTCTTGGCGTAGCAGAAGGCGCTGTTGATCTTATGGACAGCACTATGCGTCAACGCGATCGCCTCCAAAAACAATTAGATGAGGCGCCCTGTGGACGTGAAGGAAAACCTGCGTGTACTCCAGAACAACAACAGGAGATCGATCAAATCACGAGAGATCGAGATGCTGCCAATACGCGAATAGAACGTGACTTTCTAACTGCAATAGATGGTGTTGTAATGTCAAGAGCAACCGAGGCAATTGCTCAAGAGGAAGCTCGCCGAGCGGCCCTTCGTGCTGCTGCTCGTGCTGCGGGCAGACAGATTGATCCTAATGCAGCTCCGCTTACAGATGCTGAGCGTCAAAAAATTCGTTCTGATGAAAGAACGAAAGCAAATGCAGAATTTGGCCAATCAGAACGAGATGCTGATGCACTTTCTTCTTTGGAAGAAGCGGTCAAACGAGAAACAAAAGCTGCGAAAAAAGCTAAGCGTGATGCTGAGAAGGTGTATCGATCAAAACAGAAAGAGATGAGAAACAGAGTTACGTCCGAAGCGATGTGGGGTGATTCTTGGAGTGCAATTGGTTCTATGATTCAAGTTGGCCAATCGTTTAGAACTATTGAAAATGTTCTGTATGATTTTGGTGTTGCAACGGAACCTGGTTGGGCGAAGCAGTGGCGTGCTGAAGTTGAATATTACTTCTCGTATTTAGATTTTGAATCGCAATTTTGTGAAGCTGATTCTGGTGTCCAATCAAATCCTATCGCGATTGGTGTGCAAACAGATAATTCTCATTATACGGTTTCCTCTGCACATATCGAAGCGATTCGAGAGGAGCGCAGCATTCAACGAGGAAGTCAGTATTATGATCGGTACGTGGTCACGCCTGGCGTGGTAAATCGTTTATCAAATGATGGCACGAGTCCTTCGCTTCGCTTTGAGATTGTTCTGGTCAATGGTAATGCGGTTGTTCAGACGTTAACTGAACAGCAAGTTACTCTTCAGCCAGAAAAATCTTATCCTTTCCAAAACAGATTATATGAAGAAGGCATTATTCTTGCAGGCACGCCAATTACACATGCATGTATTGTGTTCTTGAATGATCGCGCTGATTTGATACAATTTTTCACGGGAAGGACACTTGATGGTTCTGCGTTCAAATCAATTGGTGGCAAGAAGTCGCTTTGTTCAGAGGTGAAAAATGGATAAGAAAGGTCAAGTTGCATGGTTTTTTGTCGTTGGCCTAGTGCTTATCATCACGTTTCTTCTTATCTCCTATTTAACGAGATTTAGTTTGCAAGAAAAACCTCCTGAGCGCATTGTGCGCGATGTTGTACCTGAACGGCTTGCAGTGTTAAGTAATGTTGTGGAAGGTTGTTTACAGGATGTCTCAAAACCCGTTATCAAGAATGTCTTGCTTCGTGGTGGGTTAGCCGATCCTTCTTCGCAAATAACTGTTCCAAATGCGCCTAGTCAGAACGCTGTTGAAGTGTTTCCTGGTTTTGTGGTTCCCTTATGGTCGTATGTTCCTGGCTCAGTGAGTGTGTGTAGGAGTGAACCCTGCACGTACGAAGTACATGTTCCTTCTCTTGAACTAGGAGATGATTCTCTTCGTTCACTTATGGCGAAAGACATCAAACAACATTTCCTTTCTTGTGTTGATGATCTTTCTTCACTTGATGGCGTATACGATATTGTTGATATTGGCGATCCCCTCGTTGAGGTCTATTTCAATGAGTACTCTGTTGATGTTGGCTTGATTTATCCTGTTGAAATTAGAACTGATGGTAATATTGATGTGGTAAGAAATTTTGTCGTCACGCTTGATGCTGGTGTGAAGCCACTCTATGATGCGGCAAACACTATTCTTCGAGAAATTGCTCATCGCAACGACTCAAATCCTTTTGTTGAATATACTAATACCGTCATTGATTTGTTTTCCGCAGGAACTAATCCAACCATTCCTCCTCGAGGAGGTGGCGTCACTTTTGAACGTTCACAAGGTGTCTGGTTGCAAACACTTGTCGCTGTCGAACTTAACGGCTTTGTTTCTGACAACATGTATTTTATGGATGTTATTGGTGCAAACAGACGACCCTATTATTATGATGAAAATAACTCCTTTTCTTCTGCCCTGTATCCTCGCATTATTGACAATCCTTTAGTAAGTGCTGATGATTCCTTATCGCGCATCGATGTTTCTTTCTTGCATTTTCCTTCATTTGGCTTGCAGTCACACGTTTCTCCTTCACGAGGTCAGCTTATTATGCCTGACTTCGTTTTTGACTTTAGTTTACTTGGTTTGCTTTCTTTGCACGCAGAAAATCTTGATTTCACGTATGATGTGTCCTATCCTGTTGTTGTCCATCTCGTTGATGATTACTCATTTGGTGGAGAAGGACTTGATTTGTATTTTGCGTTTGAAGTAAATGATTTAGGTGGTGTTCCTTTAGTTCCCGAAGCAAACATCACGTTATCACCACCAGTTGAAAACGATGTCATCTTCGCTGATCGTTATTTTGTCGACCCAGAATTTTCTGTAACTAACGACATTCGCATAGTAACTAGTGATGCGTGGACGCAGCAAGTGGTACCAGGAGTTGCCGTCTCGTTTGCGTGTGGTGAAGAATCTGTTCCTCTGGGACAAAGCGATGAGCAGGGAAAACTCACTGTTCGTTTACCGCAATGTGTTAACGGCGCACTTATTGGAGAAAAGGATTCGTATTTCTTCAACGATTATGCGCTTACTACCTATGATGGTTTGGCAACGCAAATAGATCTTATTGGCGAAACGCCACGCGATGTGCGCATTCACGTGTTGAAACGACCGTACTTACTTACTGGCGGCGGAGTTCACTTCTTTGGTGACCAGAGTCAATTTATCGAAGATGATGATCGTGTGCTCTTAATAATTAGTAAGGAAGATGATACGCGGGCGTATGTGCGCACTCTGCACCTAACCGAGCTTAATGACGGAATAGCCACAATCGATTTGGTAAGTGGCTCTTATGCGGTTGACATCATCCTTCTTCGTGATTATAACGCAACACATAACTTAACTATTCCAGGTGTTGAAGTCTGTTCGCCAGATTGGAATCCTTTTGATGGGGGGGATTGTGACGTTACTGATCCGCTCGTTATTAACTCTACCTTTGTCTTTGGTGGTGCATCGCTTCAAAACGTTGAGATTTCCCGAGAAGCTATTGCAACAGAATGGCTTTCTTTTTTCACTACTGCAATTGATTCTGCGCTTCTCGCCTCACAAAATCTTGAAGCGCTCGAATTTATTGGCGAGTACACAGAACTTTCGGAAACGAATAGAACCTACTTTTTGCCTGTTGCTGGCACTCAGGACTCATAAACTTTATAAAATTCGCAACTAAGCCTTCTCTTATGGCAGAACTTGGCGCTCCTGATGATTCTTGTCCAATTTGTGGCGTAATTTCAGGAAAGTATCCGACAAACAAACTCTATGAGGACGAGGTCTTTATTGCAACGCTTGATATTCGTCCTGCACAGCGTGGTCACGTTCTTATTATGCCAAAGAAGCATTATCCGTTTATGCAGCTTATTCCTCAACAAGACTTTTCTGCTATTTTTGGAAAACTCGGCGTGTTAACATCAAAACTTAAAGCAGCAATGGCAACTGAAGCAGTAACCGTCTTTATTGCAGCAGGTGGCGCTGCAGGCCAACAAGTTTCTCACTTTCTTCTTCATCTTGTGCCGCATGATCATGGCAAAGAGAAGAATTTTTTTCTTACACAAAAAGAAGTTGCGAAAAGTGAAGCTGCACCCATTATTGCAGAAGTTACAGAGCGCGTACAAAAAATGCTCAAACCACAAGGAGGATCATCGGTTGATGATCGCAAGAAAAAAATTGTTGCACTCTTAAATGAAAATCCTCAACTGCAAGAATTGCTGCTTACTGACCTTGAAAAATTCAAAGAATTAACTGTTTCGCGAGAGGATCTTAACGCCTTGTTTGAAGGGGTCGATTTGGCAAAACTTGCAGATGCGCTTCGCTCGGCCGGCTCTCCTCAAAACAAACCTTCCACAGATGCAACTCCTAAGGACGATCAAGAACCTGAAGAAGGTCTGGAAGCGCTTTCGCAAAAAGAACCTGATGATGACGTTGATTTAGACGCCGTCTCAAAATACTTTGGTTAAAAAAATGGATACTGCAATTTACGAAGATGATATGGTTTTGTGTCGGGGCGCTGCAAAACCAGTGTCTCCTGGACACATCGAGGTCGTGCCCAAAGTAAATGCAACAACGTTTGCAGAACTTACTCCCGATCAATCCTATTACTTGTATCAAATAGCATCGGTGATGGCTTCGCAGCTTTTTGAAACAAAGAAATTTTCAGGAACTAACATTATCGCTACTGAAAACAATCAACAACTTGTTGTGCATGTCATTGGCCGAAGTGAAGGTGATGGCCTTGATTTTACGTGGCAACCAGTTATGGGCCCAGAACAACTGGGTGATGTGGCAAATCAAATCGGTTCCTCCCTTCAAGAGATAGGTGATGCAAAAGAGCAGAAGAAACCTGCTCCTGCAGAGAAGAAAAAACCGCTCAACATCAAACCTGTTGAAGAGAAAGCTACAACCAAAGAAACAGAGAAGACCGATAAATCATCCGAAGAACCTTCAAAGGAAGAACAAGAAGAATCATCTGAGGAAGAACCAGATGACTCGCTTGCAGGATCAGCAAAATCCCTTCGAGTTACAGTGAAAAAACTGAATTATTTGCTCAAACAATTAGAGCGGCATCCGTGAACGTTATAAAGTCGCAATTATTTCTCCTTAGTCTATGGAAGACTTCATTCCTGAAAATCGGCGAGGAGCCCTTAAGGAAAAATTTGTTGAGCGATACCAACTCTTGCTTGGTGACAAGTATGAAGACTTTATCGATTCTTCTTTTCGGTATTTGCGTAAATCAATACGGGTCAACACGCTCAAAATAGCTGTAAACGAGATTGAAAAACGGCTAGCTGCTGATTGGCATCTTGTTCCCATTCCTTGGTGTGCAGAAGGATTTTGGATTTCTCACAAAGGAGAAAAACGCCTGGATATTGGTAACTTGCCCGAACACCAACTAGGGTATATTTATGTGCAAGATGCGTCCTCCATGATTCCTCCTGTTGTCATGTTTTCTGATCGTCCTGATTGTTCACAGATGCGAGTCCTTGACATGTGTGCTGCGCCGGGAAGTAAGACTACGCAGATCGCGTCGTACATGGAAAACAAAGGCGTTCTCGTAGCAAATGATTCTTCATCACAACGACTCAAAGCGCTTGGTGTGAATGTGCAACGCATGGGCGTGCACAACCTCATTGTTAGTCTCGAGCACGGGTACAAGATAGCAAATGAGTTTGATCGCATTTTAGTTGACGCTCCTTGTTCAGGAACGGGAACAATAAGAAAAAGTATGAAAGTTCTCCAAATGTGGTCACCGGGTCTTATTAAGAAGATGTCTCGAGAGCAGAAACGATTATTGTCTCATGCTGCTTCAAAACTTGCTCCTGGGGGCGTTCTCGTGTACTCAACCTGCACGTTAGAGCCTGATGAGAATGAAGCAGTGGTTAGTGATATCTTGGGAAAACATCCCGAACTTGATCTTGTACCCATAGAATTGGATATTGTGCGAAGCGATCCCGTTCTTTCCTTTGAAGGAGTTGACTACGATCCACGTGTGTCTTTATGTCTGCGGATCTTGCCTCAAGATAACGACAGTGAAGGGTTCTTTGTTGCCAAATTCATTAAACGACACAATATTTAAAAACAGTTCTTGTGTTCTTATCACCTGTGGGCCTGTAGCATAGTCTGGATGCAACAAATCTGCATTGATTTGTGGATTTGCCTGTAAGGCAAATAGTGCGGTCGGCTTCGGACCGATTGACCGGGGTTCGAATCCTCGCAGGCTCACCATTTTTTATTTTTCTTTAGACTGTCACTGCGAGCTCCGAATGAGAATGAAGTTGCTTGTGCGCTCACCATTTTATTCTTGTTCTTTCTAAGTAACCTTTTTAAATATTGTCGAACTCGTTCTGTGTATGAATGTGCCTTTGTTTGCCGGAACGAGATATTTGACGACTGCTATTGATTATGTTAATGGCGTTCCTCATTTTGGTCATGCGTATGAAAAGATTGTCACTGATTTTCTTGCTCGCTGGCATCGTCTTGTTGGACGAAAGGTTTTTTTTCTGACTGGTACTGATGAAAATGCTCAGAAGAATGTTGAGGCTGCACAAAAGCAGGGCATTCCTGTTGCGCAGTTTGTTACACAAAACGCTGAAACGTTCAAAAAGCTCTGCAAGGATCTTTCTATTTCCTACGATGATTTTATTCGCACCACTGAAGATCGGCATAAGACTGTGTCGCAGGTATTATTTCAGAAAGCATTTGATAAAGGAGATATTTACTTAGGAAAGTATGAAGGTCTTTATTGTACGGGTTGTGAGGGTTTTAAGACTGAAAAAGATTTGGTCAACAATAAATGCCCTCATCATGAAGATCGTGAGATTGAACAGATTAGCGAAGAGTCATATTTTTTCAAATTGGGCAAGTATAAGGACCACATCCTTGCGTACGTAGAATCGGGCGCAGTTCAGCCGGAAAGTAAACGCAACGAAATCTTGCAACGAATTAAACAAGATGGGCTTCGTGATCTTTCTGTTACGAGAATTAATCGTGAGTGGGGTATTTCTTGTCCTGTTAATGACAAACATAAAATCTATGTGTGGTTTGATGCCTTAATCAATTATGTCAGCGGTATTGGCTATCCAACTGATGAAAAGTTCAAAACATTCTGGCCTGAAAGCATTCATATCATTGGTAAGGATATTAACTGGTTTCACACCGTTATTTGGCCTGCAATTCTTCTTTCCTGTGACATCCCTTTGCCAAAAAAGGTGTTTGTCCATGGCTTTGTTCTCCTAGGTGGGAAAAAGATGAGCAAATCGCAAGGTGTGACAATCAACATGCTTGATGAGCTTGCAACGTATGGCTCTGATCAATTGCGCTATTATTTGCTTCGAGAAATACCGTTTGGAGATGACGGAGAATACACCACCGAATCCATGATTACTAGGATCAATAACGAGCTTGCAAATGATTGGGGTAATCTGATTATGCGTCTTGTTGTCTTGTTGCAGAGAAATTTTGGCTCGCAAACATTCGCGCTCACTACCTCTGAAGAAATTTTCTTGCTTGATCTAAAGAAAGTTGATGTGCTCGTAGACACTTTCAAGATCAACGACGCGATTGATCATATGTGGTCTCAAGTGAAAGCATTAAATAAGTATGTCAGTGACAAAGAGCCCTGGAAGATAAAGGACAAAGATGAGTTGGCACGAATTGTTTCAACACTTCTTGTTGCCGTGCGTACAATGAATGCAGTGTTGGGGCCTGTATTGCCTGCCACGTCAAAAAAAATCGCAGAACTCTTTGATTTTCCAAGTGATCCAAATGCCAAGTTAGTGACAGTGAATATTCCTGAAAAAGTTATTTTGTTTGAAAAAGTAGAAGTTAAACAAGAAGACGCTTCTCAAGTGCCCACAGGAAAGAAAAAGCTTTCCTTTTCAGATATTGCTCTTCACGTAGGAAAAATAATTGCTGTTAAGAAAAATCCAGAGGCTGATAAACTGTTTATTGAACAAATCGACCTTGGAGAGAAAAAAATACAAATTCAATCAGGTCTTGCAGAGCAGTACACGGCAGAAGAGCTTCTCAACAAATATGTTGTTGTCGTAACCAACCTCAAACCAGTCACACTTAAAGGAGAAGTAAGTGAAGGCATGCTCTTGGCGGCAGAAAAAGATGGTGTCGTTGGCATTATTCAAAGCAAGGAAGAACTTCTTGGTAAGCGAGTAACGCTGGAAGGAGAAGAATTGTCAGATCCAAAAGAGCAAATTTCTATTGATGATTTTTTCACTGTCAAACTCAAAGCAAAAGATGGTGCAGTATTTTGTCAAGACAAAAAATTAGTGGTTGATGATGTTCCTTTGTCAATAGATAAAATAGAAGAAGGAAGAGTAAGATAAAAAGAAATTTTATTTTGCATATTCTTTGATTACTTTGTTTGCTAAGTCTTGTGCTTCTTTGTCTGTGACAATCTCATCGCCATTCACATCTGCTTCTTTCATAGCACGAACCATTGCTTCCGGTTGGAACATTTCGCTATATGATCCATTTGCGCTGTACGAGATTGTTCCATTATTGACTTCTTTGATAACATCAATTGTGCCTGCATAGATGCCTGCGGGGATGCGTAAGGTGTTGTGTCCAGTATTTGTTGTAAAGTATCCTTCTGGAAGGTAACTGACCATAAATGATGGTACGCCAAGTGTTTGTTCTGCTCGATCAAATCTGCTGTAGTTTCTAGTTGCATCAACGCCGACTGCCGGTCGAATTCCTGTACAATCGAGTGTTGAAAGCGCTAGTGTTGCGAGCGTTGCTCCAAAAAGTGCTTTTTGTTTGAATCCTTTCATATTATTACCTATGATTGCTACTATTAAGTGGCAATAATAGTATATAAATGTTTCGGTTTCCTTTATAAAACAGCTCTGATGTGATGATCTGCTCCTGTACAAAGCTTTAAAAAACAAAGCAGCCCACAGCAACAGATATGCTGCTCACTGATAAAGAACAGAAAAAGGCTTTCTTGAAAGAAGCAAGTACGAACTTTGAAAAGTACTATCCTGTTGGCATTCTACACAAAGAAGGATTCATGCGCAAGCAATGTCCTATTACAAAACTATTTTTCTGGACAGTAAACAAAGATCAAGAAGTTTGTGGCGATTCGAAAGCACTCGGAAAAGTCACCATGCTTGAAAAACGTTTTACAACAAAAAAACAATCCTATCCTGAGGTGTGGAAAAATTTTGAAACATTTTTTACAAAACTTGGCTACACTTCGATGAACCGGTATCCTGTTGTAGCGCGATGGAATCCGACAACAGAATTTACCATAGCATCCATTGCTGCTTTTCAACCTTATGTTGTTTCTGGAGCGATGGAGCCTCCAGCAAAAAAGCTTGTTATTCCACAATTTTGTTTGCGCTTTGGCGATGTTGACAATGTTGGAGTTACGGGAAGTCATATGACTGGGTTTACTATGATCGGCCAACACGCGTTCATGCCTGCAAGCGAATGGAACCAAGAACTCTTCTTTTCACATATGCTTCGCTACGTACTTGACATTGTTGGTTTGGACAAAAAAGATATTACTATTCATGAAGATGCGTGGGCTGGAGGAGGAAACTTTGGTCCTTGTATGGAATTTTTCTCAGGTGGGGTTGAACTGTTCAATCAAGTATACATGCTCTACGAACAAACACCAACAGGTCCAAGAGAACTCAAGCAAAAAGTGCTTGATATGGGGTTGGGCATGGAACGTGTTGCGTGGTTTAGCCAAGGAACGCCAACAATTTATGAAGCAACATTTCCTCAAACCATCAAATTTGTTCTAAGCGAAACGAATATCTTGCCTGATTATGAATTGTTCAAACGGTTTGCTGTATACGCGACGCTTCTTAACAGCGATGAAACAGACGATATTTCTGCAGTGTGGCACACTATCGCGTCCCATTTGGGCGTCCATGCAGATCGGTTACAAGAAACAATTTCTCCACTGACAAAAGCATATGCGCTCACTGAACACGTTCGCGCATTACTTTTTGCCCTTGCTGATGGAAAACTTCCTTCAAATGTTGGCGGGGGGTACAATCTTCGCATGATTTATCGCAGAGCTCGAGACTTCGCACATGACCTCGCACCTCATTTAGATTTGTATACGGTTGCAACGCATCATGCTGACGAACTCTTACCCGTGTATCCAGAAATCAAAGAAGCGCTTCCTGAGATAAAACACATTTTTGCTCATGAAGAAATGAAATGGAAAGAAAACAAGGATCGGACCCGTTCTGTTCTTGCAAAATTATCTCCTGATGATCTGGATGTGGAGACTTTAGTAAGTTTGTATGATGAAAAAGGAATAAGTCCTGATATGATCAAAGAACATTTTCCTGCATTTCATATTCCAGAAACTTTTTTTGCAAAACTTGCGCAGCGACATGAAACAAAAGAACAGGCAACAGCAACAAAAAAAGAAAGAACTATTCCTGGCATTGAAGAGTTGCCAGAAACAGAAATACTGTATTGGGGACGAGCAGATCTTGTTTCATTTGAAGCAACCGTACTTGCAGTTGTTGACAAGGAGTACGTTGTTTTAGATAAATCCGCATTCTATCCAACAAGCGGAGGACAACTTCACGATCTTGGAACAGTACACGGAGAAGAAGTGCTTGATGTCTTTAAAGTAGGAAACATTATTGTTCATAAGTTAAAGAACACGAAACTTGAGAAAGGTGCAATTGTGACTGGCGAAATCGATCTTGACCGGCGCATGCAACTTGCTATCCATCATACTGCAACTCACTTGTTAACAGGGTCTTGCAAGCGAGTCTTAGGACGACACGTCTGGCAGGCAGGAGCTGCAAAAACACTTGAAAAAGCAAGACTTGACATTACGCATTTTGATATTCCAACAAAAGAAGAACTTGACAAAATAGAATCAGTAGCAAATGCTGCTATTCAAGAAAATCTTGTGGTAAAAAAAACAGTGATGCCACGTGCCCTTGCAGAAAATAAATATGGCTTTGAACTCTATCAAGGAGGAGCCGTTCCTGGAAAAAATTTACGCATTGTAGAAATTGTCGGCTTTGATGTCGAAGCATGCGGAGGAACACATCTTGACACCACGGGATTTATCAAAAAACTCACAATCTCCAAAGCAACCAAAGTTCAAGACGGCGTCATTCGTATAGAATTCGTTGCTGGACCTGCCGCGGAATCATTTTCTGCAGGGCAAGATTCTGTGCTTGATGAACTTGCAGCACTTCTTTCTTGTTCGCAAGATCAAATCGTTGGACGAGCAACTGAGTTGTTCACTAAGTGGAAACAATTCAAAAAAGGAAAGCTTGATAAAGTGATTCTTGAGTCCGATGAGAAGGTAACGCAAAATGTGCTCGAAGAAGTTTGCAAGGTTCTTCGCACACAAGAAAATCATGTGGTGAGTACCGTTACGCGTTTCCTTCGTGATGTGAAGTTACGATAAAAAAACAGTTATTGATGGAAAAGGGGTTTTTACAAGTTGGTGCATAACACATTAGAAGAAGAACTAGCAGTTATCTGTCCGTCATGCAAAACAGAGCATAATGCAACTCTTTCTCGCGCGTTCCATTTAGAAGAAAACTATCTTGTTGGTAATTGTGGGTCTTGTGGCTACGAAATATTTTATCCTGTAGAAAACGGCGATGATCACTAACGAATTCTTCGTTTAATATTTTCAAGCAATTCTTCTTCCTGCGTAGCTTTCTTTGTGATAAGAATAAGCTCTGACTTTACGATCATATCATATTGAAAGATGAACACGAAGAGGACCATGCCAATAAACGTTGTTTGCAAAAAGAACTTAACACTTATAAGAACTTCATCAGGTGTGGGGAACATGACATGAAGTACTTGCGCAATGAAAAAAATCATGGTGGCAACGGTTAGCCACACCCAAGGTCTTCGGTCACGCACATTATTTGTTTTTTGAAGAAAGGAATATGCGTAGAGAAGCACAAAGAGAGAAATAAACACGTTAGCTAGATCTAGTATTTGCTTAAAATAACCCGCCTCTAACATCACTCTTCTTTCTGAAAAAAGTTATTTATAAATGTACTGGTTTTATTGACATATTAATTCCCGAAAGATTTATGAACTCAGTCATCTCAGAAATACCTGGGTGATTTGCGTGCATAAACTGGTGAAGATAACTGGACTGGGGGTGCTTGCCTGGCTCGTGCCATTTCTTGCAGCATTTTTCTTCTACACGCCAGATGGGGTGCCCAGAATTGACGTCTTCTTCTTCAAAACACTCATGATCGTTATTGGAACAATTGTAGGCATGATTCTTCTCGTATGGTATTTCAAAGACATAAAAAAAGACTACTGCACAGAAGGGTGGACCATCGGTATTGCTTGGTTTGCAATCATGATCGTCCTTGATCTCCTCATTCTCTTACCCATGTCGCCAATGACAGTGAGCGCATATTTCAAAGAAATAGGATTTCGCTATCTCGCACTTACCATAACAGCAATAGGCATTGGCAGATTGCTTACCATCAGAAACGGCACATAAGCAAAGAAAGCATCGATCTTGCCAACTTCTAAAACAAACTTTTTTAAAGGAAAATTTAATCCTTCTACCCATGCCTCCGTGGCTCAGTGGTAGAGCGCTACATTGGTAATGTAGAGGTCGCGAGTTCAACTCTCGCCGGAGGCTTATTGTTCCTAACGGAACAATGGTTCTCGGTCGACACTCAACTCGCGACGGGTCGCGACACAGTCAAAGCATTTCATGCTTTTCCGTGGTTTGTTCGCATGCTCACAAACGTTCAACTCTTCGCCAGGGTGCTTATTGTTCTAGCATAAATATATAAATAACACTAGGGGTCTATTTCTCATGGATTTGTTAGCGCATGCACAGAAGATGCGATCTCAAGCAAAATTTTTACTTGAAGACAGTAAAGCTCTTGCTATCTTAAATCAAGTAGGGAACGTTTCTGTTTGTGGATCTTACAAACATGATTTAATGTATGATCCTGATATCGATCTCTTTGTACGAACAGACACTCCTCGTGAATCTTCTTTGCAAGCGTTGGAGTTGTTGCTTCAAGAGAAGAATTTCCAGAAGTATGAATATGGTGACTTTGTTGATCATCCTAGACCTAACAGGCCTTCAGGTTATATCATTTGTTTGCGAAAGGAAATTGAAGGCGTAAAGTGGGAAATCGAAATCTGGTTCCTTTCAGATGAAAAACCAGATTGTCTGGAGAATGTCGACATAACTCCTGAGAAACAGTTAGAAATCTTGCAAGCAAAACATGACCGATCACAGAGCTCAACTTCAAAACATGAAATGAGTAGTTTTGAGATATATAAAAAGATATTACGTCTGTCTTAGCACGTTTTCTTTTTTTGATGTACTTAACTCGACAAGTTTATAAATTTCTAATTCATAGTTTGTAGAATGGCACTTCCTGATAAACAACTAATTATGAAAGCTCCAACGCTAGAAACAAAGAGACTTATGTTGCGACCGTTCACTCTGCGAGATGCAAAAGCTGTGTCGACAAGAGGTTGGGTTGACAAAAAGAAAAATATTCTTATCAATACTGAAGTTAAGGCTAGAGCTTTTCTAAAATCTAACATTCTATCGTCTACTGATGGGTATTACTTGGCGGTTTTTCTAAAGGAAACGGATGAACTAGTTGGGGACTTAGAATTCTGCCATCTTGATTGGTATAGGTTTTACTATGGCGAGCTTTGCTATGGTTTTGCAGAAAGACACTGGGGTAAGGGGTATGCTACTGAAAGTGCAAAAGCCTTAGTAGATTATCTTTTTAGAAAGATTAACGTGCCTAAGATTACAGCAGATACTGATCCTGACAATTTTGCTTCTCAAAAAGTTCTTTACAAATTACACTTCAAAATCGAAGGAGTGGCTAGGAAAAAGAACTTTGATAAAAAAAAGAAGATGTGGTTGGATGAGTATAATTGGGGTTTGCTCAGGGATGAATGGCTCATAACTGAAAAGAAACCCTTGTGCAAATTGATCAAATGAAAGCTAATGTGACGATCATAGGTCCAAGGTCCGTTGGTAAGAGCACTATTGCTAAGCTTCTCAGCGCGGAACTAGATAAAACATATGTGGAGTTTGATGAACTCATGAAAGAAGCCTTGGAGCCGCATGGCGGGATGAAACTGATCATGTCTAAAGAACACAGAAAACTTGTCTCTGACACATCAGTCGCAGTTATCAAGAAAGCTTACGAGCAAGAAAATGCAGTTTTTGATCTGACTGGTGGCGCTATTAGTTCGGCGTTTGATAAAAACAATGAAATAATTAAAGAAGTAATCAAGTCTTTTTCAACAGTTATTATGTTATTTCCTTTCAAAGATGTTGAACAATCAGTCTCTTTTTTGTTTGAGCGAGAACAACAAAGAAAACATTTTCTTCATCTTGATAAGAACTTCTTACTCCAAAAAGTTAGAGAAGATTACCTAAAAGCATTTGATGCATTATATGACTTTTCAGAACATGTTCTGTTTGTTGAACATAAAACTCCTGAAGAAATACTTGCAGAAATCAAAGAAAACTTTATATAATTCTTACCTTTGACCAATCCTATGAAAATCAAAAAACTTGGACATTGTTGTATGCAGATTGATCATAAGGGTAAGAGAATCTTAACTGATCCAGGTGCGTATGCAGAAGGTTACGAAGATGTCAAAGATGTCGATATTATTCTCATAACACATGAGCATGGTGATCATTTACACACTTCCTCATTAGAGTTGGTCAAGAAGAACAATCCGAACGCGATCATTGTAACAAACAACGGTGTTGGAATAATTCTCTCAGAAATGAAGGTTGACTTCAAAATATTAACTGATGGTAACTCAGAAGTTTTTAATGAACTCTTGTTTGAAGCATTTGGCACACAACACGAGGAAATCTACAAAGAAATCGGGCAAGTAGAAAATACGGGGTATTTCATTGATAACTATTTATTCTATCCGGGGGATGCGTTCACGGTAATAGACAAACCAGTTCCCTTGCTCGCCTTGCCAGTTGAAGGCCCGTGGATGAAAATCTCAGAAGCAATCGAGTATGCCTTAGCGCAAAAACCAAAGGTTTGCTTTCCCGTGCATGATGGCAGGCTGCGTCCTGATCGCATCGGCGCAAACCATAAAGTGCCAAGTGTGGTCTTACCAAAGCACGGCATTGAGTTTGTTAAACTCTTAGAAATGGAAGAGCATGATTTTGGTGATTGATTCTTGATCTTTGCGGTTGTATCAATCACATCTTTTAAAAACAACTCTTCGCTTCTATTTGTATGCAGTACGATGTTGTCTTTGTTATTGGGGAGCTCTTCTTCGATCACCCACTCTCAGGAGTTGGTCTTCTTAAAAGACTTTTAGAAAAGTATGGCTACTCTGTTGGAGTTATCGAACAACCAACAAGCGCAAAGGACGTAACGAAGCTTGGCGCTCCGAAACTGTTCTTTGGCGTCTCGTCAGGTGCTATTGATTCGATGGTACGAAACTACACACCATTAAAAAAACGCAGGGATGAAGATGAGTTCGCTGAGTACGATGAAAAGGTCATGGATCGTGCGCTTATTGTGTATTGCAATTGGCTCAAAGAACATTTCAAGGGTGTTCCTTTGGTCCTAGGGGGTACTGAAGCAACACTCAGACGCTTTGCGCATTATGATTATTGGCAAAATAAACTAAGAAAACCCATTCTTGTTGATACGCGAGCTGATATCATGGTCTATGGCAACGGGGAAAAACCTATTCTTGAAATCGCGCAACGGATCAAGGAAGGAAAAGATCTTTTTGATATCAAAGGAACGTGCATCTTAACAAAAGAACTGCCTGATGCTGCAACGGTGCTTCCCTCTTATGAAGAAGTCGTTGCTTCAAAGGAGGCTTTTGTAGATTTACAAAATGGATTAACGAACATCAAAACGTTGGCGCAGAAAGTAGATACCAGGTACGTCATCCAATATGTCTCGCCAAAATACACCTCGCAAGATTTAGACGAATACTACGAATTACCCTTTACGAGAAAAGTACCTAAGACGTTGCGTGGCTTTGAGTTTTCGGTGGTTACGCATAGAGGTTGTCTTGGCGAATGCAGTTTCTGTGCACTCCCCTTAATTCAAGGAGATAAAATTGTAAGCCGGTCTGAAGAGTCAATCATCCGAGAGATAACAGCAATGACAACGCTTCCTCATTTCAAAGGCAACGTTGATGATCTTGGCGGGCCAAGTGCGAACATGTACGGTATGGATTGCGGCAAATGCACCAGAGCGTGCTTGCAAGGTTGCTCAGTCCTCGATCGATCAAACAAGCGACTCATTTCGCTCTTACGAAAGCTCCGCGCGATTAAAGGAGTTAAGCACATTTACATTCGTAGCGGCATTCGCTATGATTTAGCAAGTGAGGAATATGTCAAAGAACTGGTTGCAGGAGGCCATATTTATGACACGTTGCGTATTGCTCCAGAGCATGTCAATAAAAACGTCTTACAACTCATGCAAAAAGATGAAGGCAACTTACAAAACTTCATCAACTTCTTTGAAAGTCTCAACACGAATAAAGAACTTTCCTATTATTTTATCACTGCGCATCCTGGATCAACAATGAAAGAAGCAAAGGAATTACACCAAGCAATGAAGGGGCTAAAAAACGCACATGATGTGCAAGTGTTCATCCCAACGCCAATGACTGACTCAACATGCATGTACTACACAGGAATGGATCTGAAAAAAAACAAAATTCATGTCCCCTACACGTACAAAGAAAAAAAAGAACAAAAACGTGTTCTTTACGAAGCTTAGAACTTCTTTATTTCTTTTGCAATGAGTTTGAGAAATCGGTGGAGTTCTTCTGGCCAGATGTGGTGTTTGCTCTCAGCGATGGTTTGTATGTAGGTATTCACGTCATGGTCGAGTTCAAATGGTTCTCCTTCAATGCAGCGCATTAACGTGGTAAATATTTCGTCGGGCATAAGTACGCGTGCGGTGATGCTTCGTAATTGTTCTTTGAGTTCTCGTTCTTTTGCTTCGGAAAAATCGTTTGCTATGCGTACTTTTTTGTTTGTGCGTTTTTCTTGTAAGGAAGGGTACCGCGCGGGATTGTCTTGTACCAATCTTAAGATGGTTGGTTTATGGCGATCGTAAAAGTCTGCACTCATTTGTTGCGTGTTATGATAATAGTCAAGTCGTTGCATTACCCATGCTTCATAATGTTCATCGTCTTCTAAGAATTCGTTGAACTGTTCTTTGCACGCAACATCTTCAAGGAATTGTCCTTCGAAGCGAAGCCATGCCCCTTCTTTTGCAATGTCTGCTGTGTTTGTTTTGCGCAGAATGGTAAAGTATTTTTCTTCTTCTATTAAGTCAAGAACTAACGTGTATCTGCGCACAAAATCTTTTTTGCGAAGTAATCGTCCGTCTCGCTGAATCATTTGTCTGCTTGATCTTGAGAAGCTTGCAATAATGGCAACGTTCGCATCAGGCACATCATACCCTTCGTCGATGAGTCGCGGCGCAACGAGAACGCCTTTTTCTAAGGCTCGAAATTGTTCAAGTCGTTTGAGTACTTCTTTCTTACTTAATTTGCTATGTACAACGATTGCTCCTGTTTCAGAACCAACCTTTTCTGAAAACTCAATACTTTCAGAAAAAATAATGATCTTCTTATCTTGTTCATCTTGCATGATTGCTTTTATACAAGGAAGCTTGTTTGTTGCAACATGGCGGATGTGCGTCATCTGCGACCAAATCTTTAAGATAGCAAGCGCGTACTTGCTCCCGCGCTTTGCTGCTCGCTCAACACTTCTTGATTGGAGGTTGCCAATAACCAGTAATTTCTTGTATTGTCCTCGAAGATCAACATAACGTTGATATTCTGAAATAGTAAGTGGAACGCGAACGGTAAAGAGAGTAAATCGTTCTTGAAGTTCTGCTAAGTTTTCAAGTTCGAAAACTATTTTTCCCGCTCCGTATCTAATGGCTAAGTCTCCTTCATCGTCTCGCTCTGGCGTTGCAGAAAGACCAATCGTGTGCATAGTAGGAACAGAAAAAATGCCTTGATACAATTCTGCTCCGTAGTGATGGATTTCATCAAGCACTTTCATACGAAACGTTGAGACAAATGAATGGCTTGTTGCTGAATTAATAACTGCAATAACAACATCTCCTGACTCGTTTTTTTCTTCGCCAAAGTAAAACGAATGCGTTCTCTGCGGAATGAATTTGTTTATTTCTTCAGCCCATTGATGCATGAGGTTGATGGTGGGGACAACGACAAGCGCTTTACTTCCTTGATGTTCAGAAAGTATTTTTTCAATAACTGCGAGCGCGAGCACCGTTTTTCCTTTTCCACTTGCAACTTTTAAGACACCATTATAGTCTGTTTTTGCAAGCGCTGCAAGCGCATCTTCTTGCCAGGGCCAAAGATCCATACGGGCAGTAATCTTGCAGGATTTATATGTCCATTGGAAGAATGAATTTTCAACTTCGCCTTCTTCGATAAGTATTTAAATACTTCTGATACAAAAAAGGTATGCATCACATCTTACATCGCAGGCCTGTGCGCAGTGTTTCGCATCGCCTTGTCATTGTTGGTTTGTTTTCGACTTTGGCACTAGCTGCGGTAGATACGGTGTGGAGCGTGTATCTTGATTCATTCTTACATAACATTTCTTATGTTGGGTTTGTGAGTAGTGCTATGAGCTTACTTTCAGTTTTGTGTTTTTTTTCAATTGCAAATTTTGTCGATAAATATTCAAAGCGTCAATTCTTTATCGGGAGTCTTCTCGCGTTGTCTCTGATTATGATTTCTTATACGTTCATTTCGTCTGTCTGGCTTCTTTTGCTTCTTATCATACTCATGGTCGCGGCAAATGTGTTGCGACAGACAACATTCGGTATATTGTTTCGACGATCAATTAAGCACTCAGAATTGGGAACGCAAGAAGGATTGCTCTATGCGCTCTTGAATGTGGGTTGGATGATTGCACCACTCATTGCAGGATTTTTTGCAGCGCGATATGGGGTGCGCAGTGTTTTTTTTCTTATTTCTATATTCTTTGTTCTTGCCGCTCTTCTTGTTCGATTGTTTTCCTTTCCTAAAGATCATTTAAGAAAGCATTTCATCGAAGCTCGCTCAATTCAAAAATTAAAAATGTTTTTTGGAAAAAAACCTTTTCGCAAAGCATATTTTTTGAGCGGGGGAACTAACATGTTTTGGGCAATAATTTATGCGTATGTTCCTTTGTTTATTATTCGAGAAGGACTTGGCGAGCAATGGATTGGCATGTTTTTATTTGCTGTGGTCATTCCACTTGTTTCCCTCGAATACACGATTGGCAAATTAGTTGATAGACATGGATACAAACGATTCTTTATTAGCGGTTTTACCATTTTAGCTTTGTTTACTCTTATGGCGTTTTTGTTTGGCGGGAAATCCATATTTCTTATGCTTCTGTTCTTGTTCTTTGCAGCATTCGGAGCATCATTTTTAGAAGGAACGAGAGAATCCTATTTTTTTACCATAGCAAAAGAATCTGAAGTCGAAGCGTATTATGGAACGTATCTTTCTTTTAGAGATATTTTTTCTATGTCGAGCAAATTACTTGCTGCAATTGTGTTGCTTTTCTTTCCGTATCGATTTGTTTTTCTTTTGGTCTTTGTAGAAATGATTGTCATGCTCTTTGTTGCATTTTCTATAAAAGATGTTCGCATACGGTTACCAAAACCTTCTTTGATAAATAAATAATCAATTGTTCTTTGCACTCGAAAGTTGATGTTCTAAGAATTCATTTGAAACATCTTCAAGATTCACAATGGGCTTGCGAAACTTTTCCTTTTCATCAAGCGCAATGCGAGGACATGCGGTGTTAACAAACACTTCAATGAATGGGAAGTCTTCAAGCCCGCCAATGTCAAGTGTGTTATCAAGAAGATAGTAGAACTTCTTTTGAGGATAGAGCGTTTCAAGTTTTTTGGCATGGCGAAGAAATTGCTGGCCTGGTTTTGTTGAAACGAGAACGCCAACGTTTTCTGCTAAATAAAAAGCGCTCTTTGCTGCTTGTTCTTGTTTTCGAATTACTGCCACGTCTTCACTTTTGACCAGAGAGATGGTGTTTGTAAAGGGGTCGTACGCATGCACATCTACCTCGTTTTTCATTTGCAGCGCCGTTGGATGAAACAATCCGTCGCCAACATAGAGAATGGCATCAAACGAGTCAGCAATATATTCGCTAAAATTTTGTGTGTTGCATCCAAGAATTTGACCTGGGTGACGTGTGTGAATGGTTTTTGCAACGATTGGCGTAATGCCTGCTGCTACGAGTTGTTCTTTGATTGTTTCGAACTGATGATAACATTGAATGGTGGTGAAGAGAAGAACGCGCTTAGGCAACAGGCGAAGTAAGTCTGTTGGCAAGGTGATTGTTATGTTTGCTTTTGCGTGTACGTGAAGAATTTTCATTTTACATTTGCTCCGGCGCTGCGATGCCAAGTAACAACAGTCCTTTTTTGATGCGGTCTGCTACAACTACGAGTAAACGAAGGCGAGCTGCTTCACTTTGTTTGTCTTCTTGCACAATACGAACTTTCGCATAATAATTATTTACAGTTTGCGCCAAATCGATAAGGTATCGTGCAAGGACATGCGGCTTGTCTTGATTAATCACTTCAATGAGTGCTTCCGTGTACGCATTTAATTTATTGATGAGAAGTAACTCTTCTTGTTCGGTAAGAAGCGATGTATCTCCTGCGGCAATTTCTTGAGAAGAAAGTGATGACTTTCTCAGGATGCTCTTTATTCTTGCATGCGTGTACTGCACGTAGGGCCCTGTTTCTCCTTCAAAACTCAAGAGTTTATCCCAATCAAACATAACTTCTGCGTTACGATCAGTTTTTAGATCATTAAAGATGATTGCGCCAACACCTACCTGTTCAGCAACCTCGTCAAGTGACGATTCTTTAGCAAGTTCAGCATTTTTTTCTTCTATGATTTGTTTTGCTAATTCTTTTGCCTTGTCAAAAATGGTAGATAACTTTATGATCGTTCCTTTTCTTGTTGACATTTTTTCTTTGGTTGCAAGTTTAATAAGGCCAAACGAGACATGGTGGACGTTATCGATCCAATCATATCCCATTTTTTTAATCACACCAAAAAATTGTTGGAAATGAAGCTTTTGTTCCGCACCAACAACATATATCATTTTGTGAAAATGAAATGTATTGAAGCGAAACAATGCGGCTGCAATATCTCGTGTCGCATAAATGCTTGATCCGTCGCTTTTGAGAATGATGCAAGGTGGCATGCCTTCAAGCTCGACAACTTTAGCTCCTTCAGAGGTGACGAGAAGATTCTTTTTTTCAAGTTCTGCAAGAAGTGGTGGAATGTCTTTATTATAATCACTTTCGCCTAAATACTGATCGAATTCGATGCCCAGACGTTTGTAGACGCGATCAAATTCTTTGACTGATAAGTCACGAAATTCTTTCCACTGCGCTAGGTATGTTGCATCTCCTTGTTCAAGTTTTGCAAATGCTTCTCTTGCTTTTTCATCAAGTGTGGTATCAATTTCTGCTTCCTTATGAAATTTTACGTAGAGAGAAACCAGATAATCAACTTTGTCTTCGGCTGCGTGCAACGCCTCTTCTGTCCCCCATTTTTGGAATGCGACAATGAGTTTACCATATTGCGTTCCCCAATCACCTAAGTGGTTGAATGCGATGACGTCGTAGCCAACTTCTCTGTATATGCGACAAAGGGCTGCACCAATAAGTGTTGTTCGAATGTGATTAAATGAGAATGGTTTAGCAACATTCGGGGCAGAAAATTCTATGAGCACTCGTTCAGTTTTTTTTTCAAAAGTGGGTTCTTCAAAGGCTGCTTTTGCAAGAAGATTTTTTTTGACAAAGAAATTCACGTAGGGTCCTACTTCAACAACTTGTTCGAACAACTCATTTCCTGAAAAAACTTGTTTTACTTGCGCGGCAATTTCTTGCACTGATTTTCCCGGAAACGCACGTTGCAAATCAAATGCTGCAAGAGAATAATCTCCAAACTTCTGATGTTTAGGACGACTTATCTTAACTTCTACGCCAAACGCTTCGTGTACGAGTCGTTGCAATTCTTTAACGAAATCCATAAGAAAAATAAAATAAGAAGAAGGTTAAAAAGTTACTCCTTTTTTTCAGGAGTAGCTTCTTTCTTTTCTTCTGGAGCAGGCTCTTCAGGTTTTGGATCTGCAAACAAGTTCTCCTTTCCTATTTTGAGCACTTTCACATTGATTTGTGCTGTGTTTTCAAACACTTCATTTCCTGCAATGCTCTTTCGAAGGCGAAGACCTTTGCGTTTTGATCTGATGCCAACACCACTTGAGAGAAGAAGTTTTTTTCTTTTTGATCCGGAAACGTCGCTTCTCATTGGAAACCCACAATGGTCGCTACCGCCGGTGATTTGAAATTCGTAACCAGGAAGGTCAACAAGTTCTCCTTTGAATTTGTCGCCAATTTTTAATCCGCGAACGTTCTTAACGTTCTCAGCAGCAATGGTATGTGTTTTGGTCTTGCCACTTTTTGGCTCGCCCATGTTTAATTTTACGTCCATTTTCGATTTCTCCCCGAGATCCTCCAGCTTTGTATCTGGTTCTCAGTATTGGTGACGAATAAGAATGAGTTTAAAAAATTGTTTGTTTATGGTGTGCTCATTTTTGTTTCTTCTTTGACGTTGCTCTATGCCCTGATTGTTCTTGTGCACAAAATATATAAAGATCGAAATTAAAAATCAGATTAACCAAAAACTTGGAACATGATTTTTTGGTCTTCTTTGCTTTTTTGATAGGGTCACTTATCCAAAAGTTTTTTAAAGCGAACGCGATTCTCACACCGTAATCACATTTATTTTATCACCTCCTTGGTGAAGCAAGCTATCCTCTACCAAACCGGTTGGGGTCATTCTTTGGATACCACAGCACGTATGTGCTTGACTCACGCTCAAGTACTGGAAGGAAAGCTGCCAAGAAAAGGTTGCAAAGATGATGCATGTGCATGTATCATCATATATCTGTGACGTTAATTTCTTAAAAAGCGATTGTACTAGGATCGTTAAAAAAGTTCCCGTTGATCCTGCGGGAGATTGCTGCTATTAGGTTAAGACTAAGCCATGCAAGTCAGGTAGTAATACCGGCGAAATGCTCAGTAACACGTCGTTAACCTGCCCATAGATTCGGGATACCCACGGGAAACTGTGGTTAATACCGAATAGAACTTTTGTTCTGGAATGATAATTGTTTGAAACGCAAGGTCTATGGATGGGACGGCGGCGGATTAGGTTGTTGGCGGTGTAATGGACCACCAAGCCGATGATCCGTACGGGCCTTGAGAGAGGTAGCCCGGAGAGGGACACTGAGAAACTGGTCCCAGCCCTACGGGGTGCAGCAGGCGCGAAACATTTACCATGCACGAAAGTGTGATAATGTTAACCTAAGTGCTCATGCATTGCATGGGCTTTTGATAAGGGTAAATACCTTGTCGAATAAGTGGTGGGTAAGACTGGTGCCAGCCGCCGCGGTAACACCAGCGCCACGAGTGGCAATCGCGTTTATTGGGCCTAAAGCGTCCGTAGCCGGCCAAGTAAATCTTTTGTGAAATCACAGGGCTTAACTCTGTGGATTGCAGGAGACACTGCTTGGCTAGAGACTGGGAGGGGTCGGAAGTATTCCAGGGGGAGCGGTAAAATGTTGTAATCCCTGGAGGACTACCGATGGCGAAGGCATCCGACCAGAACAGTTCTGACGGTGAGGGACGAAAGCTAGGGGAGCGAACCGGATTAGATACCCGAGTAGTCCTAGCCGTAAACGCTGCGAGCAAGGTGTTGCAGCTCCATTAGGGAGCTGCAGTGTCGAAGAGAAGTCATTAAGCTCGCCGCCTGGGAAGTACGGTCGCAAGACTGAAACTTTAAGGAATTGGCGGGGGCGCACCACAAGGGGTGCGGCGTGCGGTTTAATCTAACTCAACACAGAGAACCTTACTAGGGGCGACGGCACAATGAAAGTCATGCTGAAGACATTACTCGAGGAGCCGAGAGGTGGTGCATGGCCGTCGTCAGCTCGTGCCATAAGGTGTCCTCTTAAGTGAGGTAACGAGCGAGACCTGTACCTACACTTGCTAACGAACGCTTGCGTGATCGAGCACTGTGTAGGGACTGCCTTGGAAACAAGGAGGAAGGTGCAGGCTACGGTAGGTCTGTATGCCCCGAATCCCCTAGGCTACACGCGCGCAACAATGGTAGGGACAATGGGACACGACTCCGAAAGGAGAAGTCAAACCTCTAAACCCTATCTTAGTTCAGATTGAGGGTTGTAACCCACCCTCATGACGACGGAATCCCTAGTAATCAGACGTCATCATCGTCTGGTGAATATGTCCCTGCGCCTTGCACACACCGCCCGTCAAATCAACCGAGCAGGGTTCGGGTAAAGCATAGTTTCTTGATTATGCTGAATCTGGACTCAGTGAGGTGGGTTAAGTCGTCACAAGGTAGCCGTAGGGGAACCTGCGGCTGGATCACCTCCTTTTCTTTTTTTTTAAAAGAAACATTTAGTATTATTCATTTTCATTTTTCTTGGCAGCTTCTCTTTCCTTTTTTACTTGTGGGCTCGTAGCTCAGTCTGGTAGAGCACTGCTCTTGCACAGCAGGGGCCTCGGGTTCAAAAGTGGCTTGTGAGTATACTCACGTCCGCGTGAAAGTCCCGACGAGTCCACTTTTTCATATTCATTATTTACTTTGGGCGACAGAGAATGTTCTTTGTTGTCTTGGGGAGAAATGTTCGATTATCATGTTCATTTTTATGAGCCGCGTAGGACGTTCCTGGAAGAATAACTATAAATATAAAAATCAGTTCCGCTATGAAGTGGATAGCTTGGCTCGATATCTGACGAAGGATGTGACAAGCTGCAATAAGCCTTGGGGAGATGCAAGCAATCTGCGAACCAAGGATTTCTGAATGTGACTTCACTAATGTGTACCGAAAGGTACAGGAACTCAGGGAATTGAAACGTCTTAGTACCTGATGGAAAAGAAATCAATTGAGATGCTGTGAGTAAGGGCGATTGAAAACAGCACAAGACAAACTGAATCTGCTTATGTAAGTAAGTAGAGATGTGGTGTGGTAAGGCAAGTCTTTTGATCCGACTTTGCTGACTTGAAGTGCTCTGGAATGGGCCACGAAACAGGGTGAGAGTCCCGTAGAGGAAGGCGAAAGGATTTTGATTTGTTCTTGAGTAGGGTCTCTTGGATATGAGGCCTGAACCTGGGAGGCAACAACTTCCAATCTTAAATATACGTCGAGTCCGATAGTGTACGAGTACCGTGAGGGAAAGCTGAAAAGAACTCTTGATCGAGAGTGAAAAGACCTTGAAACTTCATAGCTATAGAGGGATACGCGCCCTTCGGGGTGTGTATCGTGCGTTTTGAATAACGTGCCAGGGAGTGCATTTCTGTGGCGAGGATAATCTGTTAAAGAGTATCCATAGGGAAACCAAAGCCCCGCAAGTTTTACTGAGGGGGGTGGTATGAAAGTGCCATTAGTCACAGGGATGCGACCCGAAGCCGGACGATCTACTCCTGGGCAAGGTGAAGCGGCTGTAATAGGTCGTGGAGGTCTGAAGAGGTGCTACGAGCATGTGCTCTTGTGACCTGGGAGTAGGGGTAAAAAGCCAATCGAGTCCGGTGATAGCTGGTTCCTGCCAAATTTGGCCGTAGTCAAGCCTCGGATGAGGTAGTTAAGGGGGTAGAGATACGGATTGGGAATTTAGGGGCTTAACAGCTTCGGTTTCTTGTCCAACTCCGAATACCTTAACGCCGTAGACTCCGGGAGACGGAGGCTCGGGGTAAGCTTGAGTCTCGAAAGGGGAACAACCCAGACTTAAGTTAAGGTCCCTAAATCATGGTTAAGTGTTAAAGGGTGAAGGTTGTTTGTAGTCAAAGACAGCAAGGAGGTTGGCTTAGAAGCAGCCATTCTTTAAAAAGTGCGTAACAGCTTACTTGTCTAGATTACAAGCGCCGAAAATGGACGGGGCTAAACCATGTACCGATACTTAAGACCAGCGCAAGCTGTGTGGTAGGCAGGCGTACCGGCGGATGAGAAGTTAGCATGGGAGTGCTAGTGGATCCGTTGGTAATGAAAATCCTGGCGGTAGTAGGAACTGAGCAGAGTGAGAACCTCTGTCACCGTAAGGGCAAGGGTTTCTTGACAATGTCCATCAGTCAAGAGTTAGTTAGTCCTAACCCACCTCATAGCATGAGGGAGAGGGAAAGGGAAACCGGTTAATATTCCGGTACTTCGAAAGTATGCGTGGCAACACAAGGTTTATTTCTGACTGTTCGCGCTAGGCTTACACAACTTGTCTGTTGTGTTAATTTTTGCAGCTCATTGGAGTGCTGTCATGGCGAGAATTTGAGCAACATGAAGAACAGCGGTACTCAAGTATCGTTAAGCTGATGCGTGGATGCCTTGAAAAGGGAATAAATACAGATCTTTTGAAACTATACCCAGAACCGGCACAGGTGCCCCTAGGTGAGAAGCCTCAGGTGTGAAGGGATAATGTAGTTAAGGGAATTCGGCAATCTAGCCCCGTATCTTCGGTAGAAGGGGTCCCTGGTTTTGTACATGTATGTGTGCGATCTCAGGGTGCAATAACTAAGGCGGTCCGACTGTTTAACAAAAACATAACCAACTGCTAGGCTGTAAAGCTGTGAATAGTTGGTGACGTCTGCCCAGTGCCAGTACTTTAAACTCCTTTTCAAGGGAGCTAAGAGCTGGTAAACGGCGGGAGTAACTATAACTCTCTTAAGGTAGCGAAACGCCTTGCCGTTTGATTGACGGCCTGCATGAATGGCGTAACGAGATCGCTGCTGTCCCTAACTACAACCCTCCGAACACTCTTTTCTGGTGCAAAGGCCAGAGACTTCCAGTGGGAAGCGAAGACCCCGTGAAACTTTACTGTAGCCTGTTGTTGTGTGGCGAAGTTGATTGTATAGCGTAAGTGGGAGTTGTTTAAGCTTGGACGCCAGTTCAAGTGTAGACGCCGATGTAACACCACTCTTTTAGCTTTGTCATGCTTGACCTGCAATGCAGGGACAGCGATAGGTGGACAGTTTGGCTGGGGCGGCACGCTGTTGAAAGGATATCAACAGCGCCCAAAGGTTTGCTCCGACGGGTCAGAAATCCGTTTTAGAGTGTAAGAGCAAAAGCAAGCCTAACTGGGATGGTTACTCGAGCCATTTCAGTATCGAAAGATTGGTCTAGCGATCCATTACTTCTCCTTGTTGGGGGGTAGTGTTGACCGAAAAGTTACTCCGGGGATAACAGAGTTGTCGCGCTCGAGAGCTCGTATCGACGGCGCGGCTTGCTACATCGATGTCGGCTCTTCCTATCCTGGCCGTGCAGAAGCGGCCAAGGGTGTGGGTGTTCACCAATTAAAAGGGATCGTGAGCTGGGTTCAGTACGCTGTGAGGCAGTATGTATGATATCTACTGGAAGTGTAGGAGTATCTGATAGGAAGGCTTTTTTAGTACGAGAGGAACGAAAGGTCGATGCCACTGGTTTACCGGTTATCCGACAGGGTAGGCCGGGCAGCTACGCATTAGGGGATAAGCGCTGAAAGCATCTAAGCGTGAAGCCCTCCTAGAAAAGAGATACAAGAATGCCTATAGAACATAGGGTTGATAGAAACGGTGTGTACATGTCAAGGCAACGAGACATTCAGCACGCGTTTACTAATTCATTCGTCTTTTTTTATATCTGTTATTCGTCAAGGAACGTCCTACGTTGGTTCATTTTTTTCTTTTTTTTCTTATGAATTTTGTGGGTTGTAGTGTGAACTTTATTTTTTATTTCATTACCACACCAATTTTATTTAATACCACTTCTTAGTGGTTAAAATAGTAAGATTTATAAACTTACACTGCTTGTGAATTACTATGAAAGAACTTATACTTTCTCCAAATCAGCTTGTTGTTGCAGGACGAGGTGATGGCGCCGATGTTGATCAGATTGAAGCATATTGTACTGATCTGTCTCAAGGAAAATCTCTCCCTCCTGCAATAGTTGTTGCAAATGATCCGGAACAAATGTTTCATGGAGAAACGTTTCAGCGACATGCAGCAAGCTTGGAGACAAGTTTGCAAGGAGTTTCTCATGCACAAACTCGATTTGCGAATGAGTATGTGCTTGTTGACGGAGCACCTCCTCTTAACATTCAAGGAGTTGGTTTGGCCACGACAAGAGAAATGTCCCGTTTGTATTTTATGAGAAAATTTGGCGTTCATGATATGATCTGGGATAACTTTTCTCGTGCTTGGAATGACCAACAGTTCAGCCCATTCTACCTTCCACAAGCAGTAGTTAATTCGGAAGACTACAAACGACATAAAGACATTATTGATGCTGTTGCTTTTACTTGTTTATCTCAAGAAGGAATGGATGCGGAGCTTGCTCGTTTTGATCAACTTCGAGAGCGAGTTACTCATGCACATGAACGTCTTGTTGCGCAAAGTAAAGAACAGTTTGCTTCATTACATGCTGCTCATCAAGCAACGCTGACTCGCGATCAATCCTATCTTCTCATTGATGGTCACCATAAATCAATTGCGCGTGTTCTTGCTGCAACGCCCGTTTCAGCACTCATGCTCGAATCCGCTGATGATGTGGCTTACTTCAAAGAACTCTTAGAAACAGGCGAGCTAACTCCCATGTATGTTGATGCAAACACTGTTCCTGAACTACAGCAACGATTTTACGAACATCAATTTCAATTAAGTGAGCCAGTAACTACTCTTGCAGAAACTGTCGACCATCTCGTTTCAGAAGGGTTTCTTCCCCCTGGATTATGTGCAGCATATCAATCAAAAAGTGGTGCATAAGTGGCAGAACGAAAACCATTCTTTGTAGAAACATTTTTAAGCGAAAGAAGACGCAGTGAGTGTTATGAAGATTTCAGTTTCAAAGAAGAACGAATCTGATCTTGAATACTTAACGTTTCAAGAAGCAACGACAAAAGATGTCAATAAGATGATTGCTATTCTTAAAGCATCACACCCACAGGATTTTCATACGCGTATCGTCGACTTTGGCGATGGTCAAATAGCTCATGAAGTTATTGGTCAAGACAAAGAAGGCGCAGTATACCTTGTTATTGTAGATGGAAAAATCAAAGAACAACATCGATTTTATGGTTCGGTAACACTTTCCGGGAAAGATGCTTCTGATATTGAGAAAAAACTCCTCTTGCTTAAAGAGCACATCGTGAAATAAACAGGTGGTTTGCTCTTTCTTGTTTCTGTAATTAGATGTTGCAGAAGTAAATCTTTTTAAAACTCATCTCATTTTGAGACCTGTATGGTTGAAGCTAAACTCTCAACAAAGGACCGTGTCCATTTAAAGAAGTTTGTTGCAGAACTCAAAAATCATCGAGGCAGACATACGGAGCTTGTCACGGTTTATGTTCCTGCAGGATACGAACTTACTAAAGTGCTCAATCAAATGACTCAGGAACAAGGAACGGCAACAAACATCAAATCTAAATCAACCAGAGATAATGTAATTGCTGCGCTTGAAAAAATGATTCAACTTCTTAAAAGTATTGAGCGAACACCGACCAATGGTCTTGCTGCATTTGCAGGAAACATTGCCGAGCGTGAAGGCCAACAAGACTATCAATCATGGTGGATTGAACCACCACTTCCTATAAATCAACGATTATATCGCTGTGACAAAGAATTTGTTCTTGAACCACTTCTTGACCTTCTTGACGATAAAGAGGTCTACGGTCTTGTTGTTATGGATCGGCGCGATGGAAACATCGCTTTGCTTAAAGGAAAAACAATCATTCCTCTTGCTGACGCACAATCGCAGGTTCCTGGAAAATTTAAAGCAGGAGGACAATCATCTGTTCGTTTTGCAAGAAACAGGGAATTAGCCGCAAAAGATTTTTACAAAAAAATTGCTGAAATGATGAAGGCGTCTTTTTACGAACTTGAAGGACTCCAAGGAATAATTGTTGGCGGTCCGGGTCCGACAAAGTATGATTTTGTTGAAGGCAATTATATTCTTGATCCTTTGAAAAAAAAGATTATTGGTATTAAAGATCTTTCATATACGGGCGATTTTGGGGTGCAAGAACTTGTTGAGCGAAGTGAAGATTTGCTGGCTGGCGAGGATCTGTTCAAAGAGAAAAAAGTCATGAGTCGTTTTTTTGAACTCCTTGCAACAAAACCAGGATCTGTTTCTTACGGAAAAGAGCAAGTTAAAGAAGCAGTTTCGCAAGGGGCGGTAGAACTTATCATACTTTCAGAAAGTGTTGATGAACAGATCATAGAAGAATTTGAACGTCTCGCGGAACCTTTTGCAAGTGAAGTTACTGTTATTTCTACTGAAACTCGAGAAGGAGTCCAACTCAAATCAATGGGTGGCATTGTTGCTATCTTGCGTTATGATCGAGGATGATGCTCGTGACGCACTATTCGCCAAGAGAACTTCGCGCAGCAAAAGAACAACTCACTTCCTTCGCTGTTAAAGCTCGCTACGCAATTAAACAAAACGATGTGCGACCAATAAGTGTTCGTTTTTCTGCAAAATTTTCTGATTACAATGCAAATGTGCGGTATACGTCCTCAGAAATCATTTTTTCCGTAAGCCCTACCTGGATTGGTGTGAGCGAAGAAATTGTCACCGGTCTTTTTCAACATTTATTTAGTAAGGCATACAAACTTCGCATTAGAACGATGGAAACAGATTTGTATCATTCGTTCACTCAAAAACTTTCAGATTATATTCACGTAACTTCTGTTGATCACGAATTAAAAGCATCATTTGATCGGATGAATGAACGCTTTTTTAGTGGTATGATGGAGGTGCCAAATCTTAAATGGGGCTCTGCTTCAACAACAAAACTTGGCGATTTTAACTTCCATACGAACACCATTACTATTTCTACTATTTTTCAAGGCGCACCTGACTTGCTCTTGCTTGATTTTGTTATGTATCATGAAATGCTTCACAAGAAACATAAGTTCAAAGCAACAGGAAATTCGCACACCTACCACTCAAGTGCCTTTCGTCGTGATGAAGCATTGTATGGTGTTCCTGATATTGAAGAGCGTTTACAAAAGTATTGTAGAACGTATCAGTTTGCAAAGAAAAAATCATCCCTTCATTCTTTTCTTCGAAAATGGGCGCCATAGGTGAAGTAGCGTCTATTTTCTTTCCTAAGTTAGCCAATGACTCTAACGCAAAATTTATAAAGAAAGCTGTCTGTTTTTTTTGATGTGAGTGTATGCGTACGAGGTGTGTTCGATGAATAAACAAGCTTCTCTTTCATTGTCGATTAATGCTATAGTCATGCTGGTCATGGCAATACTTTTGCTAGGTCTTGGCATGGCGTTTGTGAGAAATTTCTTTGACAAAGGCACTGAGTCATTAATGGAGCCTTTCAATTTACTCGAGTTTGGTCTAGAACCAAGTTCAAGTGACCCTGTTGTTATTAACAAACCGGAAATCAATATTAAGTCCGGAAAGAAGATGGAGGATTTGAAGATTGGCATCTATAATCTGTTCCAATCGGAAACGAATTTGAAACCTGCCATCTTGAGTTGCTCGAATGGACAAGCAACGTTTGATCCTCTGGTCACTGCAATTGCGCAGCCTATTGGTCCTGGAGAAAAAGTTGGCTTTCGTGTGTTTTTAGAAGCAAAAAAAGCAAGTGATCAGTCCAATATTCCAGCTGGATCATACATTTGTAATTTGCAAGCAGTTGAAGATGGGAATGCAAACAATGTGATGAGCACCGAGCAAATCACACTTATTGTTTCAACATAAGAGGTGTCTTTATGAAGAGTAATCATCAAAAACGTCATTTAACGCATGCTGAAGAATTTGACATATTAAAAATTGTTCTTAATAAGTTTCTTGTCGTTGCCGTTGGCATCATCTTGATTGGCTTCTATAAGCTTGTTGATATGTCTGTTTCATTCAAATTTGGCATTTCCATCATCCTTATCGGCATCGTTTTACTCTTACTCTTTACCTTACTTCTCGTTAAAGAGTTTAACTTTGTCAAATAGGAGGATTTCGAAACAGTGCTACGAATAGATTCGCGCGCATTTAGTTTATCGCTTCAGTTCTTAGTTTCCATCGTTATTGCTGCAACTCTTCTAATTGGAGGATTTGTTCTTTTTTCAAAAATTCATGTTGCAACGCAAGATATTTCCTTTGAATTATCTGCCGAAAAAATTGCTCAAATGGAAGATATGATGAAGCGAGAAGGAAAGCATTTTGAACTCTTTGATGCGTCGCTGACTTATGATCCTGACAAGCCTCTTGTGTTCCGGCTTGGCATCAAGAACATTGAAGAGGATGCAAACTTTTTTTTGCTGGTAACAGGAGAAGAGGTTAATCTTTCTTACATTTCAACAAGCACATTTGTTGAACAGAACGGCTATTTTTTTTGGCTTGTTAGCGCAACGCCAAATTTGTATTCTCAAGCAAGTGCGCGCACAGTTAATTTTTACATCTGTAAAGAAGATCCTGCAGAAAATGATGTGATTTGTGGTCAAGGTAATGCTCGTTATCCTGCTCCTGAACGATTTTTACAAGGACGCGTGTTGATAAGCGAAAACCATCTGCGCCTCGCAGATCAGCAGGAGGAAACGTATGCTCAATAAACGGGGATTCGAACTAAGTATTAATTTCATCGTCATTTTAGTTCTTGGCCTTCTCATTATCGGTCTTTCCCTTTTTTTCCTTGGCAAACTGATAAATAACTCAATAACAATTACTGCACAAGTGGATACAAAATTGCAAAATGAACTCAAGCAAACCATGGTGTTTCAAAAAGAAACAATTAGTGTTCTTGATCTAACGAAGTCAACTTCACCTGGCAAAGAAGTTCCTTTTGTTATTGGTGTGCGCAATATCAACGAAGATCAAATAAACATATACTTTGCTATAAGTAATCTTGGCAATCCCTTGCTTTCAGTCATTAATAATCTTGAGCGATCCTCTGCTGCAAGCATTAACCCTGATGATTACTTGTTTCGTTATATTGCTGCGAAACCTCTCAAAGGAATTCAGGCAGGACAAGCACCCTTTGACCTAACTATCTGCGCAGATGAAGTCATGTATGACCCTCAAACCATCCCTGAAAGCAACCAAGTGTGTGCTGGCGGCTTCTATCCCTATCCTGAGGCAGAAAGCAAATTACGCATGTATGTGCTTGTGTAATCAAAAGCTTTAAAAAAAGCTCTTAGTTTGTCAGAACAATGGTTAAAGCAATGCTCTTTGATTTCTGGGGTACCGTTGTCGAAACGGGTGTTCGTCCCTCTCCTCTTAAGCAGGTAAAGTTCTTCTTGCGTGACAAGCGAGAATATGGAGATTTTGTTGAACAATTTGAACAAGTTTTCATGACAAAATCCTATGCAAACTTGAACGACGCTTTCAAGGAGTCAGTTGAAGCATTAGGTCTTCGCATTCCTGAATTTGTTTATGATAAACTCATAGGCATGTGGAATAAAAATTCTTTACTTGCCCGTCCGTTTCCTGATGCTGTAGAGGCACTTACTGCGTTGCAAGCGGCAGGCATCAAATTATTTCTTGTGACAAACTCTGATCAGTTTAGCGTTCCTGCAGTTGTTGACAAATTTGGTTTAGAAAAGTATTTTACGAACGTGTATTATAGTTTTCAAGGCGGCAAATTAAAAACGGATAAGACGATGATTGCAGCAATTCTTAAAGAGCATAAACTGGCAGCAAAAGACGTGCTCTTTGTTGGAGATTCCATTGATTCGGATATGCGAGCTGCAACGGAGGCAGGAATTCCTGGTGTGCTTGTCGATAGAAGAGATACGCGAGAGTATGAACCAAAAATAACTTCCTTGCTTGCCCTTGTTGATTGGAAAAATGAGTGATTGCCTCTTCTGTTTACTTGCAAACAAAAAGATTCCTGCAATACGTGTCAAAGAATCAGATGATTTCATTGCATTTCTTGATATCGAACCTATTTCTCCAGGGCACACAGTTGTGATTGCAAAACAGCACACGAATGATCTTCTTGATTTTTCTGATGTGCGCATTCTTTCGTTTATGAAAGAAGTTGCTCAGGAACTGATGCGCAAGCTTGGCGCGACAGGTTGCAATCTTGGACTTAATCATGGACGCAGTGCTGGCCAAGTTGTCATGCACACTCATTTTCATCTCATCCCTCGTTATGAGAATGATGGCCTTGTCAGCTGGCCCGGACAGAAAGATGCTGATCTGTCAGTGGTTGAAGCAAAACTATCTCGAAAAACTTAAAAAACCCCCTTCTCTTCTTTATTGTTATGGCTGATCGTAAGCAGGTACTGTTCTTTGTGTTCGCTTTATGTTTAGGAGTTGGCATGATTCTCTCCTTAAGCTCATGCACCCCTTCCCCAGAAATTATATCTGGAGAAGAAAACACGACGATAGTTGGCAGTTTTTCTTCGATTGTCATAAATAAAGATATTGAAATTCGTCACAGTTACAACAATCAGCAGGAAATAGTACGGACATATTTTTCCGTGAAAACACCTGATGTTCTTCAAAAAGTCTATCATGTGGGTTTTGGCATGCCTCTGCCTTTTGGAAATGATGGGTTGTCGGAGTTGTTTTTTTATGAGCCAAACTTTGGTCCTGGTGCCGCTCAGGAATATTGGCTGTACAAAAAAACTGATACGTTTGATGAAGTAATTTTACTTAACAGATCAAATATGAAAACATGTAATTGCTCGCAAGGTGATGATGCGCCTGGTTGTGTTTACAAACAACTAAACACGACCTTGCTTAGAAACTCAACTGGTTTTAGAGAATATAGTGTTACGGTCTCTTGGAGTGATTACTTTACTGGAAAGGATGCGTGTATTGGTCACTCTTATCGATCACGTGTTTTTGAGATAGACGGGACGGAAGGAAAGTTCTTCCTTGTTCACGCATATGAAGAAGCGTTTGTTGCTGATTCGCTTTTTTATTTGAAAAGAAATTATCCTCTTGTGTTCGAAACGTATGCTGCTGAGGCAGAAAAGCTTGCTGAACAAGCAAAATAGAATAGACTACCTTTGGTTAGTTGAGAAGTGCGCTTCTCAAACTTTATCTTCAATCTTTTCTTTTTGTTTTGCTTTGGCTTCCGCTTCTAAATCAATGCCAAGATCTTTTAATGCGGTGATGTGCATCTTCATGAGCTGCTCGACAATTTGGAGAATTTTTGCCATTTCTTCTCGTTCTTTTGCAAGGGTTGCAAGAGCCCCTTTATGAAAGCCAATTTGTTCATCTTTGCTTGTTTCCATAGGGTAAGAGAGCAAACAATATATTTATAAAGTGATTGTTTTTCCTCCTTAGTATGAAAGAGACGCTTACCCTCTCAACTGCAACGAGTGAGAACATTACCAATGATTTGGGCGCTGTGAGTTTTAAGTGCCCTTCTTGTGGAAAGGTTGACATCGTCCGTTCAAGCAGTGAGCGAAAGAATGCTGTTCGCTACATTTGCCCAGCGTGCGGTTTTACTGGCCCAAATTAAAGTAGTAGAGATCGATTTCTCCTTCTTCAATTCTTCCTGGACCAAGTACTTCGGTGATTGCGTTAAGAAGTTCTTCTCTTTTTTGACTTCGCTTAAGAAAACTTATTGCGTAGCGTTTACTGACTCGTTTCATTTCACGAAGAGCCATTCTTGCATCAGCAAAATTTTGTAATGCGGTAACTGAAATAATTAGATCAAATGAGTGATCGGGAAACGGGAGATTTTCTGCAGTTCCTTGGATGAGTGTCTTTGACCCATGATACTCATAAATCATTTTCGCACTTGGTTCAAGACCTGAAATGTTCTCAAAATAGGAGAGGCCAATACCAGTACCTGCACCTACATCAAGTATCTTCCACGTATCACTTGCGCTGCCAATGATGGCTCTGATAAACGCGTATTTTTTTTGTTGCTCGGCTCCATGCAACAGATCATATCCTGAAGCCATTTCTCCATAATAATCCATCAAGTCCTTGTGAACGGAAAGATTTATATAATTTCCTCCTTATAGGGTCTTTATGGGGTCAGTAACGCCGTGGGATGTAACAGGAACAGTGCAATATGACAAGCTCATTAAAGATTTTGGTGTAAAGGAGCTTAAACAATTACCTTCTCCTTTTAGCGATAACATTCTCTTTCGACGGGGTATCATTTTTGCTCATCGAGACTTTCAACATATTGTGCATGCAATAGAGCAAAGAGAACCATTTATTATGATGACGGGGCTTATGCCGACAGGAAAATTTCATATTGGTCACTTGCTTGTCGCGCAGCAAATGATTTTTTATCAAAAACTCGGGGCAAAAATTTACATTGCCGTTGCAGACATTGAAGCGTTGGGTGCACGCGGTCAATCATTTGAAGAAAGTAAGCGCATCGCTCTTGAAGAGTATATTCCGAATTATATAGCGCTCGGTCTTGACATAAAGAAGACACACCTCTATTTTCAAAGCAAGCGCTCCTCGAACGCAACGAAGTCTTGCGCGTATTATCGTTTGCAAAACCAATTTGCGCGTCATGCCACGTTCAATGAAGTCAAAGCAGTATATGGTGATATTAGCCCTGGTAAACTGTTTGCGGCCATGCTTCAAGCAGCAGACATGCTCCATCCTCAACTTCCAGTATTCTCAGGAAAAATGCCTGTTATTGTGCCTGTAGGAATTGACCAAGATCCTCATCTGCGTCTTGCTCGTGATATTAGCAAGCGTCAAAAATATACGGAGTTTTCTCCGCTTTGTTCAACGTATCATTATTTTATGCAAGGGCTCTCCGGTGGCAAGATGTCCGCATCAGATCCAAATTCTTATCTTGCGCTCAGTGAAAGCCCTGCAGTAATCAAAAAGAAGATTAATAAGTACGCATTTTCTGGAGGGTGCTCAACAGTTGAGGAGCATAGAAAAAAAGGCGGCAATCCTGATGTTGATGTCGCATTCCAATATCTTCGCTTTTTCTTTGAAACAGATGATGCGAAGCTAACTGAACTCGCGAACGCGTATCGTAAGGGGACGTTGCTTACTGGTGAATTAAAAGCGTACACAATCGATAAGATTAATTCGTTTTTAGAACGCCACCAAGTGAAACTGGATCGTGCACGAGAAACAGTTCTGCGTCTTTTTGAGTGAGCTTCTTTTATCGCAATCGAATTGTTTCTAAGTTTCTTGGCACAATAGTTTCCACTTTGAGTGTCTTATGAATGGAACTGGCAAGATCAATACTCCGACTTACTTCTCCATGATTGATGATTACTTTCTTTGGACGAGGTTTGCAACGCGTAACAAAACTCATCAATTCACGACGATCTGCATGTGCTGAAATTTCTATACGATGCACCTCGAGCTTGCAGTTGACAATCTCGTTTCTTGGGCCATCTTTGAAGGTGAATTCTTTTTCACCGTTCTTGATTCGTCGTCCGAGGGTTCCTTCACCTTGGTAACAGCTAAACACCAATGAATGCTTTGGATTTCCTGCAAGCTGTCGAAAATAATACACGCTCGGTCCTCCTTGCATCATGCCACTTGTTGCAAGAATAATGCAGGGCCCTTCCTCTTCGACAAGTTCTTTTCTTTCTTTCATGCTGCCAATCTGCTTGACACTCTTCATGAGGAAAGGATTATTATCTTTTTGGAAAATCTGTGTTTTAACTTGGTTGTTCATAAACTCAGGATATGCAGTGTGGATGGCAGTAATATCCCATACCATGCCGTCAATGTAGACAGGTATTTCTGGAATTTTTCCTTCACGAACAAGTCGCTCAATAAGAATGATCACTTCTTGTCCTCTGCCGCTTCCTAAGGTTGGCATAAGAATTTTTCCTCCCCGATTCACTGTATTGATAACTATGTCGCTAAGGATTTTATCTTGTATGCCCGGATTTTCAGTAACGTTATCTTTACCTCCGTAGGTTGACTCGATTAGGAGCGTTTCGCACCGTGAAAAATTTGCTACGGCTGGACTGAGCAGTTGTGTCTTTGCGTATTTAAGATCTGCTGAATACAATAAGTTATGAAGTCCGTTTCCTACATTAATATGTACCATGGAGCTGCCTAGAATGTGTCCTGCGTTATGTAACGTGATGCGAATGTCTGGAGTGATGTCCGTTACTTCATCATAGCCCAGTGCGACGGTATGTTTGACCATTTCTTTTACTTCATCTGAAGAATAGAGTGGTTCTTTTCCTTCTTCGCGCATAATTTTGATAATATCAAGTTGTAAGAGGGCCATGATGTCTCTGGTTGGTTCAGTGCAATAGACCGGTCCTCGATACCCGAACTTAAACAAGTATGGTACAAGCGCTGAATGGTCAACGTGCGCGTGACTGACAATAACTGCATCGAGTTGTTGAATGTTAAATTCTGGCGCTTCAAGATACGGGTATGCTTCAGAGTCATTCTTGCTGACATCAATACCGACATCAAGCAAGATGCGACTTTCTGGTGTTTGCAAAAATAAACAACTGCGACCAACTTGTCGTCCGCCGCCAAGATAGGTTAACCGTACCCATTCTTCTTTTCGTTCACGTCGCAGCCACCCATTGTAGATACGTTCACCTGTTTTGTGTAGGAACTTTCTTCGATAATCAGAATTTTGGTAGAGTACTGATCGAATATTTTCAATGATTTGACTGCGAATAGGAGGTGTTCGTCTAATAATGGGAACCCATCTTGTTTTCTTTTTAATCTCTTGGATGGTTTCTCCACGTCGGCCAATAGCAGTTCCTGGTTTATCAACCTCAAGAATGACAATTGAACGTTGCGGATCAAAGATGACATTGTCAACACTGACTTCTTTATCAATAATTTGTCGGATTGTTTTTTCTGCTTCTTCTAAGGGCATGCAAATAGAAGGGTCCGGTCTGAGTTCGACACGTTTCTTAATGGTATTCACAAGATTTCTGATAAGTCCTTCGTCGTTTGCAAAGAATGTTTCGTCTGAGGTATAGACGACGATGTTTGCTCCTTCAAAAACTACTTCTTTTATTTTCTTTCGAGGTAAGTGCTTAAGCACCTCTTCAATGATTTCACTGGTCAATTTTTTTCACCTTAAGAACAAATAAGTAAGAGAAAAAAGAATTTTACTTATACAAGTCTTGTTTGTGGAATTTTTGTGGTCACTTCTTTAATTCCATCCTTGTTAATAAGCCAGATGTCAACGCCGTTTCCTGATGCATTATCTCGTTGTTGTGCGGCACTGATTGATCGTAATGCTAAGTCAACTGCTTCGCCTTCACTCATGTTGTCTTTGTAGTTATTTTCGAGAAGTCCGAATGCGAAGACGCTTCCTGATCCTGACGCGTCAAACTGATCATGTTCAGTAATTGATCCGTCTGGAAAGACATCGTAGAGTTGTGGTGACTCATCGTATCCTGCAACGATGAAATGGCCGATGCCAGGAAAATAACTTCGAATTTGTGAATAGGCAAGTCCTGCAAGTAAGTTTGCCCCTTCACTTACTGTGTTTTTTCTATTTGTTCGAATTTCTTTAAGCTTCAATTCTGCTTTTAAGTATCGGGTCATGAGTTGGATGTCAGAAACGGATCCTGAAATGGTCACGCCCATGTAATCGTTGATTTTGATGAGCTTTGTTACGCTCTTATCGACGATGAGATTTCCTGCTGTTGCTCGCTTATCTGCAGCAATAACGACGCCATCTTTGTAGATAAGACCAACTGTCGTTGTACCAGTTTTTAATACATTTTCTGACATGGTGTTCAACCCCTTTAACCCAAAGGATGTTATATGAGAAACAAGTAATGGGTATTGTCAATATTTATAAAAGTTTTTATTTAACGAGAACGCCTGAAAGGGAACCTTCTTGGCTTGGTCGGTTTGTAATTTTTACTTTGCCTTTGTCGGTTTCTACAATTGCTCCTTTTGTGATGATGTTTCGCCTAACAAAATGGCGGTTAGCTGCATTTTCTACAACATTTTTGATGACTACTTTTCCTGTACCTGGAACGGACACTGTTTTTCCAGAGAGAAGTGTGCGTGAGGTGTTGCCCCCAATTGTTCGTTTGACGCGAACACGTGGTTCTCCAATTTTGGTAAGGGTGGGCAAATCTCCTTGCGCGGCAAGCCGTCTTGTCTTTGTTCTCGTATATCTGCCGCCTGTATGCTTACGCACTGGTTTATTTTGCATTACGACCATAACGCTCAAGAAACTGGATTTGTTTTATAAAGTTTGCTGTTCATTGCCAGGTGATTTTGTCCCCAATTTTTGCTGGTAGTTGCCCAGCAGGGGTTTCTACAAGGGTGGTTGCGGGAAGCTTTGCCTGATATGTATGAAATGGTCGAAGCGTTGTTTGTTCAATTATTCGATTTGCGCTGTCAAGAAAATACGCATCGAGTTGGTGAAACACAAAATTCATGCTTATAAGAATTTTTTTTGGTTGCTTTAATGGAAACACGGCGTTTTTTGGCCTTTGCAATCGTAGCCCCCATGCTTGTGCAAACATATTTTTGAAAACAACAGGTTCTGCGAGGGTGAAGATCTTCATTTTTAACCAATGTAGGTGGTGTCATTAAGTTTCTTTATGTTTTTGACACTGCGAAGATGAGGTTCGCCTCCTGTGAGAAGATTGTTCTCGAATGTTTTTATTTCTTTATTGAGTTCTTTGAGGTCAAGATCTATGTTGTATGTTTTCATGAGCAGTTTAATGATTTTTTTTGCACCATTTAACCCAAGATAAATGGGGTGTGCGTACGTTTGCGCAAGGAGTGCTGCAGAAGGTATGTTTTCTTGTTTGCCAAGGCCAAGAAGTAATCCGGTAACACCGATGACGGGGCCGACGACGCCAAACAAGTTTTTGTCAGCTCCTGCTTTGGTAAATGAATCGCGCAATGCTTCATCGCTTCCTGTAACAAAGACGCGTGGTTGCTTTGGAATTTCGTTCATGCCAATGCCGCCAAGGGTGATAATTTTGGTGCACTTTGTTTTTTTAATGAGTTTGATGAGCTCTTCACTAAATTCGTATGATGCTCGTTCATCACTTGGTTGGACGTCTCCTGAAAGAAAGACGAATTCGTTGGTGCCAATTTTCTTGTAGTATACTTCAATTTTTGGAAGTTCAACGAGGTTATCTTCATTGACAAAAACAGAATTTGGTAGATCATAGCTGAAGAGGTCGTAGATTTTTTCTGCGTTTGTTTGTTCAATAATGAAATCAACAACGATTTTGCCAACATTGCCAATGCCTGGTAATCCTTCAATGAATATGCCGTTTTTGATGCTTATTGCTTTTTGTTGTTTAATAATCCACGAGCTCATGGTTCCACCCTCTTTTGTGAATAGAATGTCTTTGAGTTTTTATACTTGTCGGCTACTGGATCTCACAAACTTTTTAAAAGCCTCGCGGTTCATCGGAGTTTGTGGCACTGTAGCTCAGCCTGGTTAGATCGCCACGCTCATAAATCATGAGCGATGAGGAGTGTATCCGATGATTATTCGTGAGTGCAACGTGGAGGTCAGGGGTTCAAATCCCCTCAGTGCCATTTTTTTTCTTTTGCTGTTTCTTCTGCTTTGAAGTGTTCTCTTCGCATCTATATGTTCTTTGTTCACTATTTTGAGTATTTTAGAGTAGTACGCATATATGCCATATGGATAATGCTTAATACTGGAACAGGATACCTGTAGAGTACGTGTGTTTCCAAAAAGTGGTGGAAGGCTTGCGGTCTTCCCTGTGGCTACCTCTGTTATAGGGGTGTTGTTCTAACCGAAATATTTATAAATATTAGATTTCTTAGTAACCTATTGTTGTATTTGGCTTGAAAGAGCTGGGGAATCACACGGAGGAAACACACCATGACTCAAGTTGCTCTACAAAAAACTATGCTGTTTAATGACATCAAAGAAGTAGTTCTCGAACTCGTAGATCAGGACGCACTCACGATCGTCGAATATCTCTTTGATCGAAGTAAAGTCTCTGAATTTATTATCGCTGAAGACTTGGATCTTGAGCTTCACCAAACAAGAAAATTACTCTATCGGTTGCTTCATCATAATCTTGTGATTTTTCAACGAAAAAAAGACAAAAATAAAGGATGGTACATTTGTTACTGGGACTTTAATAAGAACAGCATTGACCACCTTCGTGAAAAAATCCGACAAGACAAACTCGAACGACTTAACCAACGACTTGTTCGTGAAGAAGCAAACCAATTCTTTCTTTGCAAAAACGCATGTGCTCGCATGGCTTTTGACGATGCAGCTGAACACAACTTCAAATGCATTGAATGCGGCGAAGTCATGAACATGCAAGACAATGCACGAACCATTGAGTTCCTTACTGAACGCATCAAAGAACTTGGTGTAAAACAGGAAGAATAAATTTCTTTTTTACTTTCCTTATTTAAAGCGCATCTTTTTTCCGCCCATGCGCTTCATTAACTTTTCCATCCCTTTCTCATCGCCAAGATTGCCCTTCATGACTTTCATCATCTTCTTTGATTGCTTATACTGTTTGAGTAGACCTCTTACTTCTTCAGGTTTGATGCCTGCTCCTGTCGCGATGCGAAGGGTTCGCTCTGAGCGAATACTATCGGGATCTTCAAGTTCTTCTTTGGTCATAGAATCCATAGCGTGACGCCACACTTCAATTTTTTGTTCCTGTAGGTTAAGCGCGTCTTTTGGTAAGTTTGCTTGAGAAAAACCTGGAATGAGTTCGATTACTTTACTTAAAGGGCCCATTTTTTTCATTGAACGCATTTGTTCATATAAATCAATGAGGTTGAAATCTCCTTTCATGAGGCGTCTGCCAAGATCCTCGACTTTGTCAGTATCAAGTTCTGTTCGTACTTTTTCAAGCAAGGCATCAAGATCTCCCATGCCAAGAAGTCTGCTGACAAATCCAACAGGAGAAAAGAGTTCGAGTTGGTCAACTTTTTCTCCAACACCAATGAAGAGTACGGGAGCTTTCGTTACTGAACATGCGGTGAGTGCGCCGCCTCCTTTTGCCGTTCCATCAAGTTTGGTGATGATCACTCCTTCAACACCGCAGTTTTCATGAAATGCTTCTGCTTGTTCTTTTGCTGCTTGTCCAATATCTGCATTGATAACAAGGATGTTCTTATGTGGTTTGATTCTCTTTGCAAGAGCTTTAATTTCAACGGTGAGCTCATCGTTGAGCGCATCCCGACCAGCAGTGTCGACAATGACCAGGTCATATTCTTTGAACTGCTTTTCGTGCGTGTCAATAATGTCAGTTGGCTTTTTTGCTTTTTTGTCGCCTGCAAACGCAACATCAACTGTTGCGGCAAGCTGTTTGAGTTGGTCGTACGCTGCAGGTCGCCAGGTGTCTGTTGAAACAACAAGCACTTTCTTTCCTCGTTTTTTGTAGTAGCGGGCAAGTTTTCCTGCGGTGGTAGTCTTTCCAGAACCAAACAATCCAACAAGCATGATAACGTAAGGCTTTTTTTCAAGTTCAATGCCTTTGCTTTCTCCGCCAAGAAAGACGACAAGTTCATCATAGACTATTTTGATAATTTGTTCTTTTTTGTTTAATGATTCTCCTTTGAGAGCTTTCGCTTTTTCTTTGATGGTGTTTGTAAAGTCTAAGACTAAACGAACATTCACATCGCTTGCGAGAAGTGCTCGTTGCAAATCTTTAACAATTTCTGCAATGAGCCGGTCATCTACAAAGAGCGCCTTAGAAATTTTATCTAGCGCTCCGCGAATCCCTGAAGAGAGTTTATCAAGCACCATGCTCAAATGAAGTGAACGCGAACTTAAAAAATCATCGATAAGTTTATAAAAACTATTTTGCCATGAAACCTGTATGAGGCGAGGTGAGCGCGCGCAGCTATCTATTGAATATTTATCGGCATACGCATGGATGTTTTTAGGATTGTTCATTGTCATTGCTGTACTCTTCTACTTTGATGTTTTTTCCGCAGAAAAATATCTTGATGATTCATGCACGACTGGTGATCAAATCAGATGTTTGGATGCGTTTGTTGATGAAAACGAAGTGGTGATTCTTAACATCGTCAATAATTTGGAGCAAGAAATTTTGGTAACGAACTTGACGGTGCGCGATCAAGAGGTCGTTCTCATTAATTTCCCTGTTTATATTAGCGGTCACGCTGGTAAGAAAAAACTTTCATTTAACATTACTTCAATGGAATACGGAGAGCAAGATAAGGTAAAGTTAGATATCTTAATCACGTATCACACGACCATTGGTGGTGCAGATCACAATACGTCAGGAACACTCATCGCAACAGTACAACAGCAAAACGCTATCGCTTTCATTCCAAACATTTGTGGTGATGGGTGGCAATCAGGAAATGAAGAATGTGATGGTAGCGACAAGGTCGGTTGTGGTGATGACGCATATAACTGTAACGCAACCTGTTATTGTGAATACTGTGGAGATCTAATTATTAACGGTCCCGAATATTGCGAACAGGGAGATATTAGTGCCAATCCTTCCTATAAAGGGGCGTTATCGAGCAATTCCTCGCTCAATTATTCTTGCAAGCCCGGAGAATGCACGTGGGAATATTGTGGCGACAGGTTTTTCAATGCAAACTTTGAAGAGTGCGATCCTTCATCAAATACGTATATTAGTCCCTACAACGCAATTCCTTTTGTAAATCTTTTTTTTGGAAATTACTTTTATTATAATTTGTACATTTGCGCTGCACCAAATGATTTCACCTCTGCTCCTAAGAATTTAGGTTGTGTTCTTCCTGTTTGTGGGGATGGATTTTTGCAAGCGCAAGGAGATCCAACAAATTTTGCAAATCCTGACTATCGCATGAATATCTCAAACAATGTTATTTATGGCATTGAAGAATGTGACACAACTATTGTTGATGGCAGTGTTGAAGTGTCTGGCAGTTCTTGCTTTAAATGTCATTTACTAAGTTGCGGTGATGGGTATTGGACTGATGCGGCAACGTGGAGTGCGGAGTTTGGCTATGCGGGAACCTACGATGAAGTCTGTGATGGTTCAGTCTTTGATTATTTTTCTCCGGAAAATATGTCAGATATTGCTTGGTTAGACTACACAAATGGTTGCGAAGAAGCTCCTTTTTATCATCCTTCACAGAATTATCTGCATTATTCGTGCAATTCATGTGCTGGATGTGACAAGTATAATGATGGTGTGTTTCAATTTGATCGAGAGTATTGCGATGAACTGCCTGTGTTTGATTTCTGGAATGTTATATCTTTAGAGACGCAATGTTTGCAAACGTTGCAAGCAAACTATTCTCTTCTTCCAGGTTTCCATGATTCAGAAATTTATGAGTTTACTTTCCAGCTTGATATGAATCATTCAGAAAAACCTATTTCGTTTCATGGTTGTGATGAAGGATTCTGTGAGTTTAATGGGGATGGCGTGCTGCAACTTGGCGAATCTGGTGAACCTGAATGTGATCGGGGAAGTGCGCGGTATGGAGCGCAGATAGGCTCATACGAAACAATTCCTGTGCATTTCTTTTTAGATCAGGATGTCTCGCGTTGCGATCCTTCTCCACTTGGTCCAGATTATTATTGTCAGCCAGAAGGCACATGCGGCACCTATGATGATAACATTTTCAATCCTTTGTATGAAGAATGTGATGCGGGACAAAAACATCTTGACAATAATCTTACGTATGTTCAATGTACAAACACATTTCCTGGCTTGCAGTGGGATGCCTTTCACACCTGTGATATGGGTATCTGTCATTATTGTGGTGATGGTATTGCTGAATTTATTTACGGCGAAGAATGTGATGGCGAAGACTATTGTTCGAAAGAAACGTGTAAAATCAAGCGTTCTTCATTTGTAACAAGCACCACGTATTTTGGTGATCTCACAAGCTATGCTGATGGTCTTGTCGATCCTAGTTCTGGAGAGCCACTCGACGCCGAAAGTAATATTTTCCTCATCGCAGATGCTATATGTTATGCGCACGCATCTGCAATGCTTGCACAACCTACTCCTTCAGTACTTCTAGAAAAGGGTGGCTATTGGGTTGCGTTGATTTCTACGCAAGAAACCGCTGCACGTGATCGGCTTGCAGGTGTGCAAAGCGCTTCTCCCATATTTACCACAGAACAATATACTGGTGATCTTAATCAACTTGTTTTTGCAAGCGATTTTGGCCATATTTTTGCTGATGGTTCTGGCGCGATAGAGCATCCCCTTTCGTTTACTGAGGAGGGCATAGAACTTGATATTACTGAAGATGCTTGGACGGGAAGTAATCATTTGTTAGATATGCAAAAAGATATTAATTGTAAATCGTGGGCTTCTTCAGAATCTTCAGAAACCGGCATTGATGGTTCAACATCTAGTACTGATAAGTCTTGGGCTGATAATGACAAAGAGCGTTGCAGTTCTGAAAATCATCTGTACTGCGCGTGGATCAAACAAGAGACATTTGATTACACAGGTTTAGAATGAATAAGCAAGCACAGCAATCGGTTGAATATTTAACAACGTACGCCTGGGGACTATTGTTTGTGATCATGGTGGTTTCCATGTTTTATTATTCAGGGTTGTTTTCTTTGAACACCTACTTTGCTGATACGTGTTCAACGGGGCCAGTTCTCGAATGCCAAGAAGCATTATTGTTAGATAATGGTAATGTTGCTGTGCGCTTGCAGAACCGTGCGGGCGTTGAGTTACGCATCACATCGTTGACGTTGCAAGGGGATCGCTTTACGTTGTCAGATTCAAACTTACCGTTGACAGTGGGCAGAACAAACTCGACCATTCTAGTTTTTAACTTGTCTGAAACAAATTTGAATCATAACGAACTCTATCGCATTGGTTTTAGTTTTTCATTTGAGAAAACAACAAATCCTATTTCGCATGACTCACAAGGAGAATTTGTTAGTAAGGCGCAAGTGCAAACACCTTTCTTGCTTGAGTACTTTGAGCGGGTACGGTAACTTGTTTACACTTCATCCGTTCTTTCATAGGGGTTGATGCCTGCTTGTTCAATGGATACTGTGTTTCCTTTTTCATAGGTAACCTTTCCAAGCCAAGCAATCATCGCTGCATTGTCAACAAGAAACTCATTTGCAGGAACATGAAATATGGCGCCTCTTGCTTTGCACATACTGCTGCACATATCTTGGAGACGCTTGTTGCACGCAACTCCTCCTCCAAGGAGCAGTTCGTTCTTTCCAGTGAATGCGAGCGCGCGCTCACAGACTTCCACCAGCATGGCAAACACAGTTTCTTGAACAGAATAGCAAACGTCTTCAAGTGGTTCGTTGAGTGTTTCAATTTTTGTGAGCAGGCCGCCAAAGCTTGTATCCATTCCTTTTACTGAGTACGGAAGATCAATGAGTTTTGTTCCTTTCTTTGCAAGAGCTTCAATTTTTGGACCTGCAGGAAAGCCAAGACCTTTTTTTCGTCCAAAACTATCTAGAAAATTTCCCACACCCATATCGAGTGTTTCTCCAAAGATGCGAAACTTTCCTTCATGGAACGCAATGACTTGAGTGTTGACGCCTGACGCGTACAAAAACACAGGATCTTTCGCTGTTGTCTCTTTTTTCCCTATCTCAAGATGCGCAATGCAATGGTTGACGCCGACAAGTTTTGCTCCAAACTTTTTTGCAAGTGCACGTGCAGCTGCTGCACCAATACGCAGTGTGTGTCCAAGACCTGGACTTGCTGAATATGCAATCACCTCGATATCTGTTCTGCCTTGAAGGGCTTTTGAAAGAACGTCTGAAAGCACTCGAATGTGGTGATCTGCAACTGCGGCAGGAATCATACCTTCTTCTTCGCTTGTGAAGGAGTCTTTGACATTGGAAAGAAATGTTTCTCCATCAAGAAGGGCTGCGCCAAACGTGTGCGCCGTGCTTTCGATGCCAAGTATAATGACCATACGCTTGGGGAGGTGCGCGCGTATTTATATGCATAGCGCATGTGCTCAACGGAGGGCTTTACAGAGCAGTTTCCTTGCTTTCGAGCAAAAAACTTTTTAAAGCAACTTGAAATACTGGATGTAAGAGGTTGATTATCATGGGAGAAATAAAAAGTGTCAGTGTCGGATCCCTTCAGAAGGGTCGTTATTGCATCATAGAAGGTGCTGCCTGCGTCGTTTCAGACGTGAAAGTCTCTCGTCCTGGAAAGCATGGACATGCAAAAGTCAACCTTACTGCTGTTGGTATGATCGATGGCAAAAAACGAAACACGGTTATGCCAGGTCATGATCACATTGATGTTCCTGTTATTGAAAAGAAGAACGCTCAGGTCTTATCTGTTGCTGGCGATCACGCAAACGTTATGGATATGGATACGTACGAGACGTTCGATTTGAAGATTCCTGTTGAATTACAAGGCCAAGTCAAAGGAGAGCAAGTCGTCGTATACTGGACGATTCTTGATGACAAAGTCTTAAAACAAATAAAACCAAGTGAATAAATATGGCAACAAAAGCACCCGAAGCGGAAGCACGACTTTTTAAGGATAAGTTTGTTTGCAAGGATTGCAAGTCAGTGGTTCGTGCAACGAATCTTCGAGTCCTCTCAGGACGTGTACGCTGCAGAAAATGCAGTTCTTCATCTCTTCGTCCTAAGAAGCGCAAATGAAGGAACTCTTTGCTTTGCTGCCAACTGTTTCTGGATCTGGACACACGTTTATTGATACGTGTTTTTTTCTTTGGTTACTTGAGCACGACGCACTTCATAAATTAGAGAAGGTAAGTGATCCCGTATTCTGTTCGTTTACCTGCGATGAATTGGTGTTAGTTGAACACCGCATTTCTGAGAAAAAATCAGAACTTCGACATTATTTGAAGAATTGTTCTTTATCTCGCTTTGTCATTCCCGTGCATCCTGGCGATGTGCTTGGCGAAAAATCGTTTGTTGCAAGCATCGAACCGCGACTTCTTGAACTCGTTGCTGACCCCTCAGATGCAGTCCTTGCAGCAGCGGCATTACAAACAAGGTCGCATATTCTTACTAGAGACAAGCACCATTTGTTTACTTCAGCACTAGATAATTTCTTCCACGAGCGAGGAATTTCTGTTTCTAATAAGATTTGATTTGAGAAGCAAAAGACTTATATACTTCTTCACGTGGGGTTGCAGTGATAGCCGATGAATTTAGCAAAACCAACTTTGCTTAACCGATTGATTCTTGCTTCATTATCCCCCATTATGATGCCTTGGATGCTCTTGGGAAGAGAACCTGCAGTGTCTATTGATTCGTTCGTGCAACAACCTGATGGGCTTGTGACGGCAAAACATGAAATTCGTCCGCTTCAAGACAACGAAATAGTTTACGGGCTTGGTGATCCTGTGGTTTATGTGCGTTCTACAACAGAGGTTGGTTATGCTTCTCCTGAGATGAATGCCGTGCTTGCCATGGCGATGTATGTTGCGCCAGCAACGACAGCAACACCTGTTCTTGTTGTGCAAACAACGACTTCTTCTGCTCCTGTCGCGCCAACTGCTCCTCCTGCACAAACACAGAATCCTGTGAGTGACGTTCCTCGGACAAGACGAGTTTATGATGGATTTATGAAAAAAGAATCTCGATCTCCTGTGAATCCTGGTCGATCAGCAGCGTCAAGTTCTTACACTCATCGTGCGCGAGATGGCTTGCTTAGACCTGCACCAAAACCAGTGAACTAACGTTCTCTGAAGTGCACCTTCACAAGGTATATAAAGTAATTCAGGCTTTAAATTGTATGGAATTCAAACAACTTCTCGAAAAAAGATATGCGACAAAGAAATTTACGGGTGAATCATTATCAGAAGAACAAGTAGGGCACCTCCTTGAACTTATACGGCTTTCTCCGTCATCCTTTGGTTTACAACCATTTAAAGTAGTTGTCGTACAAGATGCTGCTCTTAAGGAGAAATTGTTTGCTGCGTCCTTTAATCAGCCACAAATAACAACCAGTTCTCACGTGCTCGTCTTTTGCGCCACCACGCAGTTAAACGAAACACTTGCCACCTATGTTGCAGTGATGAAACAAGCAGGCATGCCTGATGACAAAGCAGCTGCGTTTTCTGCAATGATTCAAGGACATATTGCTATGCTCAAAACAGATGAGCAAAAAGTGATATGGAGTGCGCGACAAGCATACATTGCAATGACAAACGCACTTAACGGAGCAACCGCTCTTGGCTTTGACTCTTGTCCAATGGAAGGATTTTCACCAACAGAATATGCAAAGATTTTGGACTTGCCAGCACATCTTGTGCCTGTCGTTGTTGTACCAATTGGCGTTGCTGCTGATGAGCCGCGCCCAAAACTACGCCTACCAAAAGAAGACTTATTTATCCAGAAGTAATTTATTTTTTTTATCACTTTTTTTATTCCTCTGCTGCGAAACGGATATCTTTAAAAACAATCGCTACGTGAAATGAGTTGAGATTGTTATGATGAATGCACATATCAAGAACAAGAATTAAAGGGCTTGGGACTTAAAATCTTTTAGATTAATCAAACCTAAAACATATCTGATGCTATTATAATAATCTGACATTACTTGTGGAGCTTCTTTGTACTTTAATTCATGATAAAAATCATAACTAATTTCCATAAATAAACTTAACGGAACATATACTTTCCTATAGTTTATAACTTCTTTTTCTGATATTTTTGCATATCCTTTGATAAACGCTTTACCTTCTTTGGTTAATTTCAGCGGATTGTTTTTATCCCAAATAAATGGAAGAATGCATAGTTCATTCTCAGGTGCGCCCGCTTTTGCCATTTCAAAGTCCAGTATGGCCGTGATCTTGTTCTTTTTAACTAAAATATTAAAAAGTCGATAATCATCGTGAATTAGAGAAGGTTTTTTGCTCGATTTAAGCCTAATCATATTTTTACTTAAATGTTCTTCCAATTTTGGAAGAAGATCCAAAAAATGTTTTTTGCTAATTTTGCCATATTTAATGTTTTTAGCTTCACTTAGTTTTTGCACTGAATTATTGAAAGAATATATGTAAAATTCTTTCCACGTATCAAACGGTTTAGAATATTTTTCTTCATATTTTGAAACTTTATCTCCAAAAATTTGTCCGTATTTGCTGAATTTTATTGAATGCAATTTTGCAAGATTTTTTCCTAACTCTCTAAATAGTTTTAATCGTTCTCCAGAATTCATTTTTTTAACTTCATTATTTGCCAAATCACCCTTTTTGAATTCCATAACTAAATATGCAAAAGGCAAGATTTTTTTAGTTTTATCAAAAAAAAGAATCTTAGGAACAGGAATTTTTAATTTTTTATTTATCAGACTATGTAAAAAGACTTCTTTATCATATTTTGATGCATCAAACTTGTTTGGTGCGCCTCTAAGAACATATGCTCTATCATGAATATTTGTAGAAATTTTATACATTAAATTTATGTTGCCAGCTTCAGTAAATTCTCTTATATTTACTGAGCGGACTTCTGGGTCAATTTTCTTAATTATTTTTAAAACGGACTTATTTGATAACATGGATTTAAAAAAAATCTTTTGGTATAAAAATGTATTGGAACGTGTATATCCTTCCATTGATTATATGTCCTTTAGAACAACCATATCAAATTCTAGTTAAACTCTTTTTTTGTTACGAGCGAAATGAACTGCTGCAAGCCGTCCTTGTGGTTTTGTAAGAAACCGCAGAGTTTTTTTTACTGCTGAAGTGTTTTGAGTTCTAATTTTGACATCAATCCAATCTTGATAAATAAGATTTATAAGCATTTGATGGTAATTATATGTTATGCCAGGAACTCATATTCATTTACTAGCAGATGTCTTACTAATCGGATTAATTTATCTATTTGATAAAGAAGTGCAAAATTGGTTCAAGAAAGACAAAAAATCATTTTTATATTTATGCCTATCAATTTTTGGTTCTAACGTAATTGATATAGATCATGTATTGGCAAATCCTATGTATGATCCAAATAGGTGTTCAATAAATTCTCATCCCTTGCATAGTTGGTATACGATGCCACTATGGATAATCGGATTATTGTTCAAAAATAAGTTTGTAAGATATTTTTGTTTAGGTGTACTCTTACACTTATGGCTAGATTGGATTGATTGTCTACTGATAATATGATTGTCAAGGGAGTAATAAGGTCTCTTTATGTTCTACAGCTGGCCTGCAAAGCACAGGTGACAACGAGTATTATTTTTTCCCACTTTGTTATCTAAAGAATGGAAGTAAAAGAAATATAATAATTCCTGCTATAACTAAGGCAAGCCCTGTAAGCATTGCCACCTTTTTTCTCTTTTTCTCATTTGCAGAAAGTTGCCTTACCTTACCTATTTTTTTGTATTTTTTTTTCAATTCCTTGACCAATTGATAACCCAATTGGCACACCAACTGCAGGACCAACTCCAATAAGTCCATAATTTTTTGTAACAGTACACAGAAGAATACCCAATCCAGAAAAAACAGCTATTCCAATTCCCATCCCAAGGGATGCAAAATATCCTTCGGGATATTTCTTATTTTTGTCTTTCATAATTCCTTATTAATGTTTACCTTTTTTTTTCAACAACTAATAGAAAGTCAACTTTAGCTGTTGCTCCCATAAGTTGAAAAGTTGGTTTGACATTGGGAATTATTGCGATGATCTCTCCCTTAAGAGTATTTAGGAACTGCTCCAAGTAAATCTGCATATTGTCGCTCTTGACATCTATCCGGTGGACTTTGTAGTTCATACAGGAGATTGAATGATTAAACCATATAAAATTTACGTTAGGGAAAAAACTGTTGCATATGATTCTTGTCAGATGATTCGAAGCGCAGGCACAGTATGGCTCCAGGAATCCGCAAAGTATATATAATTCAAGAATTTGTTATTATTGTATGGAACTTAATCAAGAACAATTTGAAACATTATGGAATATAGAAAAATCTTGGCAATCAGATCCTAGTAAAGCATCTGATGAAACTCCCGAAAGCATCAAAAAGCACATGAAGATTTTTCTTGAACTTGATGAAATGGGCTTGATTAAAATTGAAATTAAAGATAATCAAATTTATGGTGCGATAGCAACAGAAAAAGGAAAACAACTTCTTGAAGATAAAAAATATGATTCTTGGATTCCCGAGTAATATTGCACATAATTCTTGTTAGTTTCGTCGGAATGAAACGGAGACCAAGGTTTAGTGCAACGATGCAGAAGGCAAAAAATCAAAGTCGAATTTTCATTTATATAATTTCGAGCGTAGCGAGTGTAATTGTCCGAAGGACTAAAGAGTTGGGGTTGTTCCATCAAGTACAAAGTGCCCTAAAGAACAAGAATCGAAAGACAATTTCTTAAAAATATGAAAAGTTTAATATACTTTATCCATTATTCTATGATTATATGAATGCTAAAAAATTCCACATTATTGGAGGTCCTGGAAGTGGAAAATCATATCTAGGAAAGGAATTGTCAAAATTATTGAAGATCAATTATTATAATCTGGATAAAATTTATTATGGTTATTCCAATAATAGTGAGAGGATTAAAGAATTAAATAAAATAATTGGTAAAAAAGAATGGATTATTGAAGGACATTGGTGTGATTGGGTTAAAAAGGGTTTTGCGTCTTCAAACACAATAATCTTTTTGGATCTCAGGTTGCTTAAAAGAGATTTAAATCTATTCAAGAGATTGTTTAAAAGAACATTCAATTTAGAAAAAGGTCGAAAATTAAATTTTGGTGATTTTGTTGAAATGTTAAAACTCAGTCACCAATGGAATAGAGTTGAGATAAATAAAACAGTTGAAAAATATTCTAATAAGACAATAATGTTTAAAAAAGCAGATTTTGCATTAGATTATATGAAATCCAAATAGGAATTGTCCCCTTCTTTCCTTTAGCCCACGAAAAAAACGGAATTTAATCGTTGTTATACGAGGGTGAGGAGCATAGCGACGAAAGCGCAGCGTCCCTTGAGTAATCTTTTGGGCGTTTTATATAATCGAGCGAATGCGACACATCAAGAACAAGAATTAAAGGGCAGTTATTTATTTATTGAGTAATGTATCTAAATTTTCAAATTCTTTTTTAGAAATGATTTCTTCTTTGAAATATTTTCCACCTTTCCAAAAAATCTTATATGCTTTTGCATTAGGTTTACTTTTTATGATTCTAAATTTATTATCAATAACCTCAATAGCACAACAATTTTCAAGAGCAATAGAAACAATTTTTGAAGTTGTTTTCATCATCCTTTTCAAATCACTTTGACGATGTTCTTCTGCATCATAGTGAGGACAATGCAAAGCATTAATTAAATCTAATCCAGTAACTTTGATTAATTTATTACTTCCACTTGTAAATTTTCTAGAGTCCGAATTTCCACATTTAAACCAACAAATTGAACCTGCACTTAATCCTGATAAAACAACACCTTTTCTATGTGCTTTTCTTAAAATATTATCAACTCCAATTTTTCTCCAAAGAGTCATCATTTTAAGTGTATTTCCACCGCCAACATAAATTATATCTGTCGATAATACTTTATCTTCAATTTGTTTTTTTGATAATTTATCTTTGATTAAATAGAGAACATCGACTTTGCAACCTAATTTTGAAAAGTGTTTTCTTACAACTTGAAAATATCCTTCTGAATCATTGCTTGCTGTAGGAATAAAAAGTAATTTAGGATTTGATTTTCCTGTTTGTTTTATTATTTCTTTATCTATTGAAGTTGTTTCAACAGGATAGAAACCTCCATTTTCATGAGGTCTTCCAATTTCCCCTCCACCTAATGCAATAATTTTTCCCATAAAAAGAATTTGAATTACAAATTTTATAAATGTTTGTTAAAAAAACTGCCCTCTTCTATTTTTTAGCCCAAAAGATTATTTCATTTAATTTGTGTTAATTTCCCTGAAAGGCAACACTAGTGTTGAGTGCGAGCAAATAAATTCAAACAAAGTGAAGAAGTTATGAAAAGCGAGCATTGAAATTAATCCTTGTTAAACTCTCCGAAGGATTGATTTTTAGTGCAACGTTCCGAAGGAAAAAATCAAAGTAAATTTGAAGTCCGTCTATATAAAGAGCGAATGCGATACATTAAGAACAAGAATAAAAGGGCTTGGGACTCTATTCAATATGTTCAGATTCTATTCTATTCATTAATGAAAATACTAAAGTTGCAATTCCTAAAAATAAGAATGTTGCCCATAATGAAAAATCTGCAAGTAAACCTACAATTGGGTAAAGGATCATAACCATTATTTTTTCAAGCATTGAAACTCCTGAAAGGACAGTTGCTCTATTTCTGCTTTCTATATGCCTATTCATAAAATCTGACAAAACAGGCGCTCTCATTATCTTTAACCCAGTTATTATGAATATCGCGATTAAAACAAAATAGATGTTCCTAAAAAAGAATAATCCAATAAAAAATAATCCTGGGAGAATTGCAGAATAAAATAAAGTGTTTTTCATCCCAAACAATTTTTCTATTCTTTTAATATTTAAAAGCAATAACATACTAAAAAGATTAAATCCTGCACCAATAAATCCATTATATTTTACATCAATCCCAATAACGCCTGCTAATGATTGGTAAAACCAAAACATAAAGAAGGTTGTTGCAGAAATAAGAGCGAAATTCAATGCAAAAACTCTTAGTTTTTTATGTTTGAAGATGTATTTGAATCCATCAAATCCCTCTTTGATAAAATCTTTTACTTTTTCTTTTCTTTTAGGTTCATTTAAAGTTAAAGCAACGAAAAAAGTAAGTAGTAAAAATATACCAGAAATTATAAAAGTTAAAGGAAGTGTTTTGGGATATGGTAAAATACTTGATCCTGCAATTAATGAACCTAATGGAAATCCAATCAAAATACCAAGGGTTCCAGCAGATTCGTATCTTGAAAGAAAAACTCCAGCATCTTTATCTTGTTTTGTTTGGATTAGTGAGTCATAAATCAATGCTTTATCTGCTCCAGAAAGTAAAGTAAATCCAAAAGCACCAATAAATTCTGCTAAAAAGAAAGCCCAATAATTATTTATGAAACCAAATATTGCTATGGAAACAGCGGAAAACAATCCTCCTAGAATTATTGAAGCTTTTCTCCCATATTTATCAGCAACAACACCTGTTGGGATCTCTAATACAAATATCCAAAACATGAACGCTGCTTCAAGAATGAATATTCTTGTATAGCTAATCTTTGCCCAATCGAGAAAAAAAGGAATTGCAACTGCTCCAAAGAATTGCAAATTTCTAAGGAAATTTAGCAAGTACATCTTCCAAATATTTGATTTAATATCAAAACCTAACATAATATTAATGAATAGAATATAGATTTTATAAATACATCGAAAAGTCCCAAGCCCTCTTTCATTTTTAGGACTTCAAATTTATTGAGTTTAATCCTTGTTAAACTCTCCCGTCAGGGATTGAATTTTAGTGCAACGATGCCGAAGGCAAAAAATCAAAGTTCAGAAAAGACTTTGCTATCGAGCGAACATAGTGAGCCATCGAGCAAATATATCAAGAGCCCCATTCCCGTTCAGCAACAATTTTATATATTGGCTTATTTTTAAAGAGATATATGGCTAAATATGATTATACTACTCCTGAGGAAATTCTTGAAAGAATTAAGGTGAAAAAAAGAGAGGGTTATTTTGTAAATCCAATTAATGATAAAAAATTCTTAGCTCAGTGGTATGAAAATGTAATGAAAGATACGAAGAAAGCTAAAGAAATTTATGATGAGATAAGAGAAGATTTAGAGAAACCATTCATTAAGCTTCAAAAGGAAGAACTTGCAATTGCTAAATTCTTAAGAGAACAGCAAGATAAGAATACAGGAAGTTGGGTTAAGCAGCCTACAAGATTTCATCAAGAATTAGAACGCGCAAGACACATTATTTCTACATTAACTAAATATAATCTAAAACCTAAATATCCTCTGAAATTCATTGATAAAGTTAATTCTGGTAAGAAATTAAAAGTATATTTTATAAGTCTGCTTTTTGACCCAACGATTAGTCATGATGATGAGCTTAATCTAGGATTTGTTACTCTTAAGAGTTTTTATGACCAAAAATTACATAAATTTAGCAAAGATTGGCTTTCAACCTATTATGAATGTATTAACCTATGGCAAGATCCAAAAACAGGTTATTGGGGTCCATGGATAAAAAAAGGCAATAAAATCAAGAAATTACCTGAATTATCAATAACGTTTCATATACTTGAATTATTTTACGATTCTGAAACATTAGCTTTAAGAAATAAAAAATATTATCCTAATCATAAGAAGAAAATAATTGAAACAACATGGAAAATTCAGAATAAAAATTATGGTTATGGTTGGCTTGAAAGAGGTCATTGGTCAACCCATCATAATTTTGACGTGGCTTATATATTTGTTCTTATGTTTGATATAATGAATCAAAATGAAAAGAATCGTGTAAGAAGATTATTTAATAAATTTTTAGAATGGTGTATAGGAAAATGCCAACAAAAAAATGGTGGCTTTATCGGAGTTAAACCAGAAACAAAAGAAGCTAATTATTTTGAAACAAGACGAGCACTATCACTTTTGGAAAAGATAGGCTATTTTGATGAGGTTGTTCGTAAAAGAATTTGGAAAGGTGTAAAGTTAGGGATTAATAATTATAGGGTGTATGAGGGAGATATTCCAGACAATCCATGGGACACAAAAAGATTAAATGAGATTGTTTACATTAAAAGTACAAATAATCCTGATCCTATTGAAACAAGGGAAAAAATTAGAAATTTCTTAGAGACTTGTAAAGCTCATAAGGATTCAGATTCGCTTAGGATTAAAAAAAGGATGTTCTTTGATGAATTTCAGAAATCACATTATAAGATAGTTAATGCACTTCCAAAAGTTAAGAAAGGTCAAATTTTAGTTGCTGTTGATAGATATGGCGGCATCATTTGGAAAAAAGGGAATGGGGCTCTTTCTAAAAAATAAAAGTCTTTTCTGAATTGAGTTTAACCCTTTTTATATTCCCCACAGGGCTGAAATTTAGTGCAACGTTCCGAAGGAAAATTTCAGAGTTTTACATTTAAGAACATATATTAAATTTCGACCGAAGGGAGTCAATAATTAAAAAGCCCCCTCGTTAATTAAGAAAATCTTCTATTATTTCAATTGATTTATTGGTAGCGTCAAGTTTTGCGGTTCCACCAATTGGTAAAAAGCAATTTGGACATTTGTGACCAAAATCATTTGTTTTCAAGATTGGAAAATTATATTCTTTAGTAATATCTAAAACAATATCTTCATATTTTGATTTAATATTGTTTTCTTTAATCCATTCTTCATCTTGAAAACCAACAACATATCCAATAACAATTCCTTTGATTTTATCAAATACGCCAATTTCTTTAAGTTGTTGAAGTTTACAAATTGCTTTTTTAGTATTTTCAGAATAGCCTTCCAAAAACAAAATTGAGTTTTCAAAATTAGGAAAAAATGGAGTTCCTGCAAGTTTCAAAATTGAGGACAAATTACAACCAATTATTTTGCCTTCTGCAATTCCTTCTCTTACACAAATTCTTTCAGAAGAAGCAGGAATTTCTTTCGATTTGTTCATCATTCTATTTTGAAAATTTTGCCAAGTATATTCAATATCTAAATCCATTGGTTTTCCTGGTCTTCCACTTTTTGGATCAGAACCATGAAATACAACTAATTTTGTTTTTGTATTAATTGCTAAATGCAAAACATCAATATCACTCATACCTAAGAAAATTTTAGGATTTTGTTTAATTGCTTCAAAATCAATTAAAGGAAGAATTTGATTTGCAGTGTCTCCACCATGAGCACAATAAATTGCTTTAATTTTAGGATTTGAAAACATATCATTAAAATCATCTGCTCTTTCTTGTGGTTCACCACCAGAAACTTCGTATTTATCAATATTAAAGCAATTTTTAGAGCAAACAACTTTAAATCCTAAATTTTCAAATTTCTTGATTGCATAATCAAGCATAAATTTTCTATCTTGAGTGATTGGATTGGACGGAGCAATTATTCCAATTGTATCTCCTTTTTGTAATGATTTTGCTAACATAGTAATAGATGATTTTCTTTTCTATATAAATTTTTGGAGAGGGGGCTTTTTTCGTTCTTAAATGTAAAATTGAATATAATCCCTGTTAAGTTCTTCCGTTAGGAACGAGGAATAGTCTGCAAGACGGTTTTTGACGAAGTCAAAAAATTCCGAAGAGTTGTATTTAGGTTCGTATAAATTTCGACCGAAGGGAGCCAATATGTCCGAAGGACGAGAGAGGGGCTTTTGGTTCTTTTTCTAAAAGAACATTAGGGCAAGAAAACCGTAAAGTTTATATAATCTAATGTAATACTATGTTATATGGTGTAATATCATGGTAAAAATACTAATAGACTTATCAAAGGATGAAGACAAAATTGTCGAAATGTATAAACTAGTCCATGATCTTAAAACTAAACAAGAAGCTATTAAGCAGATGTTAAGATATTTCAAAGCTGACATTAAACCAAAAAATCTGAAAGATAAAGATTATTTTTCAGTTTAGGAGGAATAAAAATGGAAATCACAACAATACTAATTTACGGAGGAATTTTAGTCGGAGCTATAATTGCTTTTTCATTGGCTAAGGGATGGATTGTTATTTATAACAAGTTTCAATATTGGATAAATAGAGCAAAAAGAAAATTTGCTGATATTGATGTTTTAATGCAACAAAGAATAGATATGTTGCCTGCTCTTGCACAAGTAATAAAAAAATATGATATTCACGAATATAAAGCATTAAAGGATGTAATTGAAGCAAGAAGTAGATGGACAAAAGATGCTTCATTAAATGAAAAAGCACAAGCATTCAAAGAAGTTGATAATGCTTTCTTAAAAATACAAGCCGTTTTTGAGAGATATCCTAAACTAAAAGCAGATGCTTTACATAAAAGTATAATGGGACATGGAAGCATCTCAAGAATGGAATCAAAATTAAGAAATTTCAGATTGGCATACAATAGAGTTGTTCAACAATACAATGAAAGAGTAAATATTTTTCCTCGTAATATCGTAGCATGGGTTCATAGATTTAAAGAACTTGATTATTTGAGTTTAGGAAATAATATTAATCAAGGCGAACAAGAAAAATATGATAGTAAAAAATTATTTGAGGATTAAAAATGAGTAAGAGAAGAAGAGGTACAGCCATTCTAGAAACTGAGAAAGGGATATTGCTTACCGCAATGAGCCGTGGAACTTTTCTTCTCCCAGGTGGTGGAGCGAATAAAGGAGAAAGCAGGTTTAGGGCACCCATTAGAGAACTTGAAGAAGAAACTGGACTAATGGCGAACTATGCAAAAATCATTTTTAGACATGAGAGCCACAGCCACGAACATACTGTCGTTTTGGTTAGGGCAAAAGGAACACCAAAACCCAAACAAGAAGTAAAATATATCGATTATTACAAACCTGACAAAAATATTAAGATTTCTAAAGGAACAAAAGACATCATAAAAAAATACTATGAGTGGAAAAATGACACATTATCTAATTGAGTTTAGATTTCAGGGAAAAGCGAAATCTGAAATTAAAAGATTGATTTGGGAAGTAGATAAAAGATGTCATATAGGTAATGTACACAAAAAAAGACCTGTTCCACATATTACTTTAGTTGCTCCATTTCAGACAGGAAATGAAAGAAAATTAATCCAAGATTTTTATGGTGTTTGTTCTAAAAGTCCATTAATGAAATTCAGTGTTAAAGGATTTAACACATTTGAGAATAATCGAGTTATGTATCTTGATATAGATCCAAGCGAAAATTTAGATAATTTCAGATGGGAATTATCGAAAAAATTACAACCCTATTGTACTTTACAACCAATAGATTATGAACGAAAATATTATTTTCATTCTACTGTGGCGATGAAATTAACACCACAAAAATTTAATCATGTCAAATCATACATTCAAAGAAAAGAAAAACCAAATTTCAAACATATTGTCGTAAGAGCAACACTTTTGAAAGGTGGAAAAATATTAAGAGAATATGACTTCATGCAAAGAAAAATGTTTGATAGAAAATTAGCAAAAAGTAAAAGAGCATATATGAATACAATGAATTTATTAAAAAGATATTTTGAAGGGAGTTACAACCCCGAGGATAAAATGAAAATATCTTTTTGGAGTAAGATTAAATCTTTCTTTGGTGGATAAAATGAATGAAAGTAACAAAAAATCAGAAAAAGAAGAAAGTCTTTGGGAAGGACTTGGTAAATTAGGTAAGGCTATTGGCCCATTTGGAGTTCCATTTAGTGCAATTTTTATGGCTAATGTTTTGGTCATTCTAGTAATACTTTTTTTATCATCTCAGTTTAACTGGTTATGGTTGGCAGTTTTGATATTTGCATTTGTTGAAGTTTTATTAGGTTTAGGCATTTATATTTGGAAAGAAAAACAAATTATTAAGAATCAATAAAGGTTTTTTGCCCCTATAAAATAATCGACCACAGGGAGTGTAACTGTCCGAAGGACTAAGCCCCTCTCTCTTTTCCGTTCTAAGTAATCCAAAAATTGAATATAAGCCCTGTTAAGTTCGTTTCCCATACGAAGTGTGGGAAACCTGCGTCCGCAGAGTAAAATTTGAGTTCCAGATAAATATCGACCGAAGGGAGTGTAACTGTACGAAGGACTAGGGGGTTCCGTTCCATCTAAAGAGCGAAGCGGTACATCAAGAACAATTATCGTATTATTTAAATAGAAAATATATTTATCATCAATTATGAAGGGAACTTATAGGGGAAGAGATAGAAAATTAAGATTTAAAAATAGTGGAAAGCTCGTACATAAATGGATTGCTAAAAGAGAGGCTAAAAAGAAATATAGTTCATCAAATTATATAGAGCTGCCATATTGGGTAAAATACATCTTTGCACTTATTTTTCAACTAATTTTAATTTTCTATCAAGTTCCATCTAAAGAAGATGTACAAATAATGATGCTAAAAACAATAATTCCTTTATCTGAATCTACTCAGCCATTATACCCATTTATCACTTTATTAGCTATAATTATGCAATTGTTCACATTGTATTCCATTTATGATCTTGTTATGAAAATCTACAAAGGAATAAAAAAATAGTAATATTTATAAACTTTTAATTTAAATAGAGATAGTATAATGGTCGAATCAAAGAAAAAATCCAATCTTTTCCTTTATATCTTTATAGCTTCAACAATTGTATTGCTTGGCGTTGTTGTTTTTTTAGGTATTTCATATCAAAATAATGTGAATGCAATAAATCAAAAAGATACTGAAATCGTTGAATTGAATAGTCAATTATCCCAAAAAGATACTGAAACTACAAATTTGAATAATCAGTTATCTACAAAAGATAGTAAACTCCAAAAAATAAAAGTTTTTGAAGAGTACCAAGTAGATTATTGGGAAGATATTGAAAAAATTAACGATATTATTTATGATTTTGAGATAGATAAAGATTATACTACTTGCATAGCGTATAAGAATAAATATGCTGAGCTTCATCAAGAATTCAATGAAAATGAAAAAGAGAAATTAGCTTTTTTAAATAGTATTTCAACAGAATCTGAAACTTGCAAAAATAACATTAAAGCTTATTCAGAGCTGATTGATAAAGTTGATAAAGATAGAGACGATTGGAGAACAAAACTTGAAAAATGGTGTTATGGATACCATAAAGTTGATTGGAGTGATTCGTGGACAGAAGAATATGCTACACCTTGGGAAAATGCAGGAACAACTCTTTCTGATAGTGAAGATAAGATTGGTGATGCGTTCAATCAAGCAAAAGTTTCTTGTATAATATAAATTTCTTTCTCGAAGAGAAAGTGTAAATGTCCGAAGGACTAGGAACCCCCTATTTTTGTTTCTTTTTTCTAAAAAGAAAATGGAACTCAAATTTTATTGCAATTAACCCTTGTTATACGAGGGTGAGGAGCGATAGCGACAAAAGCGCAGCGTCCCCTTGAGTTCCAAATGCGTGCGCTATTCCACTCTTTTTGTTTCCCCGTCTAAAACCAATAGTGCCTGATTATCTGTCAAAGGCACAACTTCATATTGCGACTTTTTCTTGAAATTATCAATTATTGGTTTTTCTTCTTCGCAATAATGAGGGGAAACAATTACATCAGTTAAATTTAATCCTGTTAAATCAGTTAAATTGACATCATTCTCGTCAAAGGGGCTTGCAATATCTATGTTTGGGCAAACCAAAATACTTCCCGCACTAACTCCAAAGTAAAGTTTATCAGTTTTTGCAAATTCAATAATTACTTTATCAAAGCCAGTTTCTCTAACTTTTTTCAGCAGATAAAAAGTGTTTCCACCACAGACATAAATAACATCAAAATTTTCAACTTCCTGAAAGGAAATAGGTTTATCTAAATTCAAAGTTTTGATGTTATTTTCAAGAACACCTAAATCAAGAAGTTCCTTTTTTGATTCATCAACATATTTTAATTCTTCTTCACTTCTTGATGCAGTGGGAACAAAAATAATTTTGATTTGAGAAATTGGCTTATCAATTATTTGCAAAAACTGATTCGTGATATTTTGGTTTGCAAGCCCCGTAGATGTTAAGAGTAATTTTGTCATACTTAAATAAATTTAACTGATGTATATAAAACTTTGGAAGCACGCATTTGGAATTTCGTATAATCGCTGTTATATTCTTCCGATAGGAACGAGGGATAGTCTGCAAGACGGTTTTTTGCGAAGCAAAAAAATCCCGAAGAGTTGTGTTTAAGTTCCAATAAATTCTGCGTAGCAGACTATGTGTCCGAAGGACTGGGGAGAGTTCCGTTCTTTCAAAAAAGCGTAGCGTTACATAGAGAACAAGTATTAAGGGGCACACTCAAATTTAGCAAATATTAATAAATGAATAGTCATATTTAATTTATAAATGGAAGCTAATAATAATTCAGATAGATTTGAATTAATCTACTCGTTTTTTATGTTGATATTTGGATTTGGAATTATTGCTTGCTTTCTGGTTGCGATTGGTTTCATCATTTACATATACAATTTTATGTTTCTCATTTATTGTTGGCCTATCTTGGTTGGTATCTGGTTAGGAATTTTTAGGAAATCAGATAAAGGATATGAAATGGAGTTAAAGCAAGAAGATGCCAAAAAATTAAATGGAATCATAGAAACAATCATCAAGAAAACTGGACAAAAAAAGCCATATAAGATTATTCTTTCCGAAGGTAGCGGAATTGCTGTGAGTGGATTGTTTAGGAAAAAACTAATCATTGGATTGGCTACACTTCAATTGTTAAACGAAAAAGATTTACTTGCAATCATCGCACATGAATACGGACATTTTGCCAAGAAAGATACTATTTTGGGATATTTCACCTATAGAATACAGAATTTTATTGAATTACAAAAGGAAATAAACAGGCAAAATATAGGAGTTAGTTTTACAATTGTGATTTATTTACCAACATGGCTTTTTTTCTATTTGCTTTCAAAATATTATACTCTTATTAGTTTATGGTATAGCAGAAGAGTTGAATATAGGGCAGATAGATTCGCTGCAGATTTAGTCGGAGAAAAAGAGTTTGCTGATGCACTTGTTAAATATTGTGTAATAAGTGAAATTTTTGAAAATGTGATTCCTCAACATGTTATACATTTTCTGCAACAGGATAAGCAGTTAGTCAATATTTATGATTATATGAACCCAATTTATACAGAAGATAATATTAAAAAATCTTTCAAAGGGGTTTTATCGGATAAAAGTAGCTGGTGGGCAACGCATCCAAGTATTAGTGAGAGATTAGAAGCATTGAATATTAAATCTGTTGATGTAAATATCAATACTAATCTTAAAGATTTTTTTGATAACCAGAAAAAGTATGAAGAAGAAGCAAGCGAAGTAATGACTCATAAAATGGCATATTGGGCTCATTTGATGGCACTATCACAATCACAAGAGGAATAAGATGAAATTAACATTTGAAACAACAAAATACTATAAGGAGAATAAGAGAATCACAAAAACTCAGGGAGTTCTCTTTATGGCTTTAGGTTTAGTTATATTGGGTTTTGTTGTTTATGGTATATTCCAGTTTTCAGTAAATGTTAATGCCATGTATGAAGATTGGAATTCTGATGATTATTCTTCTGATTATGGGTATTATGATGATGTTGATTGTTCTGCGGGAAGTACTGCAACAAGTAAAATGAATTTAGCATCTTCATCATTCAATACAAAAAAATCCGAATATGAATCTGCCAAGAGTACATATTACTCAACCTCAAATATTGATTTACAATTAGAATATCACGATAAATGGGGAGAATCCTATAACTCATTAATATATTCTTTTAATGATATGATTAACGCATATAATGAGGATTCATTGTATTTTGACAACTGCGAATCATCTGTATCTTCTGATATTGAGAATAAAAGGGCTTATTTGGATAGTGAAGAAGTTGTGATTGACAATGAATTTCAAAAATTAAAACCAAGAGCAGAAGCAGAAGGATATATTTTTTATGATTGATTAAAATGGCTAAAAATCAATGTTCAGAAATTGAAAAGTGGATTGTAAGATATGCAAATTCTGCGAGAAAGAAAAGAGGGATTTCTCCATTTAAAACCAATTGGGGTTTAACAAAAATAGCGAGAAGTCATAGTGGCAGAATGGCAAGAGCAAGAAAAATCTGGCATGGTGATGGAGTTCATCAAGCTGGAAGTTCTTTAACTCATAAAACATTCTGGGATTTTATCAAGTCAATATTTTATAGAGGTTGTAGTGGAGAAAATGTTGGATTAATGTATAAGGGCAGAGTTAAAGGATTTAAGCATACGATTAGAACTACAAAAGACATCGCCCTTGCACAGCATAAATCTTGGATGAGAAGCCCGGGGCATAGAGCCAATATGTTAAATTCAGATTTTTCTTTAATTGGTGTAGGCGTTGTAAGAAATAAAAACGGGTATTATTGCACCCAATTATTTTATGGTTAAAATGATTCCTAAATATACAGATGCGGACAGGAGAAGCAAAGATATTCCAGTTTATCAATTACCAGATTACTTTATTCTTCCTCCAAAACTGATTATGAGTTTGGAATCATTTGGAACTGAGCATAAACATTGGCACTTGCTTTCTTCTGAAATCACCAATAGTATTAACAAAGCAAGAGAGTCATATATACATATTCTTCCTGAAGCCTGCATATATTATTCAATTGTAGCATTGGAATATTCACTTAAAACAAAATATTGTCTTTATTTATCTAAAAAAGAGGGAGATGAGAAAGCAGATTCCCTTCTGAAAGACAATGGTTTTAGTTTGGGGACATTCGTAAAAGATGGAGATACAAAACTAAGTGAAATAAAATTAATTAGGTTAAAATCTGAAATTTCCAGCTTGAACACTCTTAGGAATGGACTAATTCATTTTAATTATAAAAAACTAATGAAGGCAATAAAAGAGTTAGGTTATGATTTTTCATGGCATGAAAAAGATGGTGTCTTTGTGTTTTATACTACTTTTATTGATGATAACCTTGCTTTGAATGTTTATAAGAAAGTATGTAATCTTATTGAAAATATCTTTGTGAGATAGAAGCATAGAAGAAAATTTTGAGTGTGCCCCTATCTAAAATAAATATTTTTTACAAAGTAAAAGACAAAATGTCCGAAGGACTGGAACTCTCCCCTTTTGTTTCTTTTTTTAAAAGAAAAGAGAACTTAAACACAATTGAATATAACTCTTTATATGAGAAGAGTGGAGAATTATTAGGTTTTGGCTTGTGTGGTGTGATTATATTTTTGTCTGTTTTATAAAAAGTGTTAAAACTTTTTGGTTGTGAATTGAATGTTTTTCGGATTATTTTAAGCAATTCTTATGAGGGGTGTCATTTTGCTTTTTCTCATGGATCCTTTGTATTCTATGAAACGGGAAATGCTTCGAAGAAAGCTTTCTCCTCGAACGGTGAAAACATATATTGCGTATGTTAAGAAGTTTATTGCTTTTCAGAATGGTAAAGATTATAAGAAGTATTCAAAGAAAGATGTTCGTGCTTTTCTTTATGAGTTAGAGCAGCGAGAAGTTTCTGGAAGCACGTTAAATGTTGCTCATAACGCCCTTCGCTTTCTTATGATTGATGTTTTACACAAGGCTTGTTATTTGAAGATTAAATATGCGAAAACACCTGAGAGAGCAGTCACTTATTTGACTCGGGATGAGGTTAGACGAGTGATTGCTGCAATTACGAATCCAAAACATAAACTTCTTGTCTCTTTAATGTATGGGGCGGGACTTCGGGTAAGGGAAGTGACTTGTTTGAAAACTGGTGATTTTTCTTTTGAGGAGCATATTGGCTGGGTCAGAGGAGGAAAAGGCAATAAAGATAGACCGTTTATTATTCCTCAGAAAATCATCGGCGAATTAAAAGACTGCTGCGAGAAAAATTCTTATTGGTTGTTTCCTGGAAGACATGGTCCACTTTCCACTCGGTCAGTTCAAGAAATTGTTCGCGTAGCAGGATTGAAAGTTCAGTTAAAAAAGCATGTTCATCCACATATGTTCCGTCATTCGTTCACGACACATCTGTTGGAAGAAGGAGTTGATGTTAATTCCGTTCAATGTCTATTAGGTCATGTTCGACCTGAAACAACACTTGGATACGCACACCACATCAGACCTAAGATGATTTCAATTAAAAGTCCTTTAGATAGATGAGTGAAAGCGCCAACGCCCGGATTGTTTTGCACGTAGTGGAAAACCGCGGAACGATCAGTGACTGCGTGTTCAAAGACGGGTGTGCCTTATGCGAGTTGAAACGCCAACGCCCGGATTTGAACCGGGAATTCCGTAAGGAACCGGTTAACTCGTTCGGTTGTGATAACCGTTGTTCGAGACCGGCGCACTACCAGATTATGCGACGTTGGCAAAAGATTTATTCATGCTCATTTACGTCGCGACCGACAATTTTATTGGCGTGTATGCGACGTTGGCACAACTAATAATCACTGATTTGTTTCTGTTGTAATCCTTCTCTAAAGAGCCAGGTTTGTTTTATAAATGTATGTGCGTGTTCGATGAATCGTTGCTGTATGATCTCTTCTGCTTTTTTTACTAACTCAGGCACCTCATTACTTTCGAGCACACAGTTTCCTAACGCATTGCGTACTGCTTCTCGCACGACCCACACGCCAAGGGGTACCGAATATTCTGAGGTGATGAATCGCAATGCCAAAACACTTGCTTGTTTTTTCTCTGCAAACAATTTCTCTATGATGGGCAGTCTTGCTGCGTAGTAGCCGCCTGCAGTGTCTTCGGCGTAATCTTTTCGTCCGCGGTACTCTTCGTGGTCTGTGTTTGATCTGACAACAGAATCAGTCACTTTCCCACTTCCCGTGTATATTTCATGTAATTCGTAGCGGTACATACTGGGTAAGAATACTAACACGAAGTAGTTTCCTAGATGTCCTCCAAAGTAGACTTTTCCTGGACTGATCTCGTTTCTCCTAATCTCTGGTATCATCTCGCGATACAGGGTATTATCGACTGCGGTGATGGACCAGCGCGTGGGCACGATTCTTCGTCGTTTTTCTTGTCCTAAGTTTCCTAAAGAAAACACTTTTGTTGCAAAATAATTATCGTATTTTTTATACAGACTGTATGCGCCGGGGCTTGCTTTGAGATCTCCGTCATCAACTATGTTGCGAACGGCAACGGGAACGCGCACATGCGATAGTTCTGTTGATTTCAAGGCAATCTTTGGTCCGACTGGCGTGGCATCTCCTTTGAACATAATTCTTGACCAGGGTTTTTCTGCAAGGTTAATTTCTTGATCGACAGGTTTTGGTGAAAGGGTTGCTAGTTGCGCATCTTGTTTGAGTTTGTCAAAATCAGTTCTTGCCGGCGAAAAGAATGAATTCACTAACCGTGCGCGCACACCAACAATGTCTGAAATACTTTTTTTCTCTGCAACCCATACCTTGACATCATCATTGTGGTTGTAGGAGGGGGTGCTCAAAAAACCTATGCTGTGGTTAGGATAGTTATGCTTTTCAACAAACACGTTTGGCGTAATCCCTGCAAAGTCTTGTTCTAGCTCTTCTCCTAATTTTTTCAAAGCAAGCAGTTTTGCCAAGGCTTCGTTTTTGACAAGACCTCGCACAATTGGATCCTTTCCAGTAAATTTGAGCGTGTTCATCAAGGTTGGGGCAATAATCTTGCATTCATATAAGTTCTTGTTTTCGGAAATTTGCTACTCTTCGGGGCAAAAAACTTTTAAATACTGTTTATCCAAATCTTCTCATGTTTGTTGTTTTTGGCATCACAGGAACCTTGGGGGCAGGTAAAGGAGAAATTGCAAATTTCTTTGTTTCTCAAAAAAACTTTGCTCATTACTCAGTCACCGCATTCCTTATTGAAGAAATTAACAGACGAAAACTTCCCGTCAATAGGGATTCGATGGTTTTGGTTGCAAACGATCTGAGAAAAGTGAACGGTCCGGGTTACATCGTTGATTTATTGTTACAGCGAGCAAAAAAGGTAGGAAAACCCGCAATCATTGAAAGTATTCGCACTAGTGGTGAGGTGGAGACGCTTAGAAAGGAGCCTTTCTTCAAACTTCTTGCCGTTGATGCTGATCCAACGCTTCGTTATGAACGAGTTTTTTCTCGAAAGAGTGAAAAGGACAAGATTACTTTTGAAGAATTTCTTTCTAATGAACAGCGAGAAATGCACGCAACTGACAAGGCAACGCAAAATCTTTCTTACTGTATTGAACATGCTGATTTTCAACTAACTAATAATGGTTCGCTTGAAGAACTCTATGCTGAACTGGAGGAATTGTACAATGACTTTTCAACATGAATCGCCTGAACGCCCTACGTGGGATGATTACTTTTTGGGAATTGCAGACTCCGTTTCAAAACGGGCAACGTGTGATCGTGGTCGCAGTGGTTGTGTAATTGCCAAGGATAAACAAATTCTTGTGAGTGGATATGTTGGCTCGCCTATTGGGTTGCCTCATTGTGATGATGCGGGTCATCAACTCAAACAAGTTATTCACGAAGATGGTTCGAAATCAACTCATTGTGTCAGAACAGTTCATGCGGAGCAAAACGCTATTTGTCAAGCGGCAAAACGAGGCATTTCTATTGAGGGTGCTACCATGTATTGTCGCATGACACCTTGTCGTGTTTGTGCTATGCTTCTTATCAATGCAGGAATTAAACGAGTTGTTTGTGAAAAACGCTATCATGCAGGTGCTGAATCTGAACAGATGTTCAAAACTGCTGGTGTTGCTTTGGAAATTGTTCACGATGAAGTTGTTACGTATGACAAACAATGAGTTCATAGCAAAGTTTATAAATGATAAGTCCGCGTTTTACTCGTGATGAGTGGGTGTAAGGCAAGGAAGGGACACTCTGCTGCAGGCGCAGGTATTTTCATACTTTATCTTACGTTAGCCATTATATTATACATACTCATGGTCGATCCTGCTGCGCGGGTTGATTTGCTGCAAGGAGACACTGATTATTCAAGTTCGGGTTCATCGGGTTCTTACGGTTCATCAAATCCGTTGATTGCATCGAACGGGCAGCCATTACTTCCTGGTGTGTTGTTTCAAGCATCTCCTGGGTTAATCACAAGAGATACGGCGAGTTTGAAACGTCATGAACTTCCTGATGTTGCGGTGCGCATGACTTCTTCTGCACAAATAATTTTCTCGCAGCCATCGCTTACGGTCTTTAATTCCGCGTTTGACTTAGAAGTTAGATCGTTTGAAGTTGCTGCCAATCCTGCTGCAACAAATAACTTGCTTTTGTACTTTAATGTTGTTGATCCTGGTCATCTTATTATTCTGGTGAATGGAAACAAAATTTATGATGGCTTCGCACAGCAAGGTTCAATGGATCCTATTCGCATTCTCAAAGAGCGCCTTGTTGATGGCGTTAATTATGTGTCCTTTCAAGCAGCTGGGGTTGGCTGGCAGTTTTGGAAGCGAAACCAAGTCGTCCTTTCGGGCGTGCAAATAACAGCTGACATTATTGATAGTAGAGCTAGTTCCTCGCAGCAGCGCTTTGTCATTCCCGTTACTGAACTAAACAATGTTGAAACGGCAACACTTAGTTTCTTTCCTGAGTGTGATGATGGCAAGCTCAACAAACTCGCTATTCTCCTCAACGATTTTGTCATTTACGAAAGTGATATTGCTTGTGATGAAGGATTTAGCACAGAAATTAATTCAGAACTGCTCATGGCAGGAGATAATTTTCTTGACTTTTCTCTTGTAGGAAGCGAGGTCATCGTTAAAGATCCTACGGTGTCGCTTGAATTGTTTGAACATATCAATCCACTTTACACGTTCAGTCTTGACAGTGCTCTCTTCATGGTTGATCCAAAGGACTTGCCAGATTTATGTGGAGTGACTGATGGTGTTTGCCCAGTAAACTGTGAACCAGAAGAAGATAAGGATTGTTGTTTTGCTGATAATCGAGAAAACTTCTGGTGCGATGTAGAAACTGATCACACGACTGATCGCTGTGTCGGATACGTGGACATTGGCGACTGCGTCCTTTGCGCTTCAGGCTATGAAGATAGAAATGGTCACGCCCCTGATGTTTGTGAAGGATTATGCGGTGATGATTTTGATGATGTCTGTCCTGCTCGCTGTTCTACCTTTTATGATAGAGATTGTTGCTTTCAAACCTTCCTGTATGAAGACCCTGATGGTATTCTTCGAGAACAAAATACGAATTATTGGTGTGATGATGTTCCTACTACTGGTCTTTCAAGTGTCTGCGAGGCAGAAGTGACCTCTGCAGAATGTGATGATTGTCCCGAAGGGTACTTCGATCGTCGAGGTCATCGTGCAACCTGTCAAGAAGATGACTCAACAGATGATGAGTATGCTTTGCGAAATGATTATCACATTGAACTCTCCTTATCCTTTGGCGGCGAAAATGGCCGGCTCAAGCGTGGCATTATTCAACTTAACGGACGAGAAATTAGTTTCCATACGCGCGATGATACGTGGACGTGGCAAGTCGATGACTACGTCGATTCGGGCTTGAACACGATTGAGATCATTCCCTCATCCGATATGACCATCCTTGAGCTTGCTCTTGAGCTTGATGAGGCATAGGTGAGCGTTAAGAATGGTAGCTTCTTCAGGATCTGGTTGGTCTACTCTGCTGATGCTAGTGGTAGCATTCCATCTCTTTGACGTCTTTATTCTTGGCACATCGTTTAGCGGTCTTATGCTTTTCATAATTAAGTTTGTCCTTTACTTATTTTTGTTATTGATGGCAAACAAGCTTATTGATGGAAAATTTCTTGGCGGAGAACATTTTCGCACTTTCCTTGCAATATCACTTGTTGCTTTTTTCTTGCCATTGATTTTTTATTTGCTTGGAAAATTATTTTGGGGAGTTTTTTCTCCTGACTCAGCTATTTATAAGAACTTAGAGACGGTTTTCTTTTTCATTCCTGTCTGGCTCTTTGGCATTAAATTTACTGACATTATGCCTGAAGATGAAGAGTCAACCTGGGTTTCCATCCTTGACTGGTACTTCTGGATTTTTATTATCCTCTTTGCTGTTTTTCCCCTTGTTTCATTATTGTTAAATCTCTATGCGCAAGCATCAGATGGTTCGGTGCAACCATTTTCTGAAGTTGGCGGTATTAACGGTTATCAAGCAATGCAAAACGCGTGGAAATTGATTAAAGAAATTTTTGAACGGTTTTGGGATTCGGTGGTGCTTGCATTTACGGTAACACAAAATCGTGTCGATGAACAAATTAATAAGACCTTCTCCGCCTATGAAGGAGATATAGAGTTTGCTCGAAACGGAAACCAAGGCGTGCAAATTGTCGAGTTTGTTCCACTCTTTTCTGAACGGCAACAGTACATGATAAAATCTGTTCCGTTTGAATACATGGCCTTGCTTAAAGTATGGACCTTTGAAGGAGAAACATTTCGCACATCAATAGACGTCTCCACTTCTTGCATTGCTAAACGAACAGATAAGGCAGGTGTTTTTGTCCAAGGGGCGATTGCTGATGATGAAAAAGATTTCACCGTGAATGAATTTGAACAACGCTATATTCGTTGTTCCTTTCCTCAAGGGTTAGAAGCGGGATCTTGGAGAATCGAATTTCGAGCAAGTTACAATTTTAACACGTGGTCATACATCACCTACTCGTTTGTCAGCCAAGACACCTTTAGAGAATTTGCGATGGGTGGACAAAACATTAATTCTATTTTAAGCATTCCTCGAGAAGCGGAAGCAATATATACGAAAGGTCCTGTTGAAGTTGGCCTTCCGGTGCGAGTTCCTTTGCCAATCGTCTACACGCCGCAACCAGCAGGTATTGCTCCTGCGAGTTCTACGCATCGCATTGGCGTATTCGGCCTTAACGTAAAAAACAATATGGCTGGAGGGTTTGTTGGCGTGCTTGATAATGTCCTTTATCTTGAGCTGGGATTGCCGCAAGGATTTTCTCTTTCAAACTGTGATCGCATTCCAAGAATTCCAGCAGGCTCAGGTACACGAAAGGGAGCAATAGAAGATAAACAACATCCTGTTCCCGTTCGGGTTGTAGAAGATGGTCTTGTCAAGTTCTATGGTTTTTATGCAGGAGATCAAGACAACAATCAAGTGTTTGATCAAGTAACGTGCGATTTAGATATTGATGCAACGCAACAACTTCAATTCCTTAATAATCAGAAAGTTGATGTGACCTTCCTTGGCAAAGCTGATTACTTGTATTCTTTAGTGAAAACTGATTCGATGGTGGTCCGATGAAATCCGCTCTTTTTTTCGTTATCTTGTTCTCGTTTGTTTTAGTATCGTGCTCGCCAGGAACTATTACAAACAATTATTACACGGGCCATAACGGACTCGTTATTTCTTTTGTGGATGATGCGCCGCCTGATGAAGTAGTTGAAGGCTTTCCTGCGTATCTTGCAGTTGAAGTGCAAAACTTGGGCGCATACACGATAGATGTTTCAAACCCTGGACTTCTTTCAGTCGTAACGGACCAGTTTTATTTGCAACATGACAAAGCAACACTTCCCGATGGAAGCGAAAACGTATTTTTACTTGGAAAATCGTTAGGATATCCAACAGGCGAAAAACAGATTTACAACCTTGGATTGCTGCGACCAAAAAAATATGGTCCTATCGTTGCTCCAGAAACGCAAATATCTGTCAATCTTTGTTATCCCTATAAAACGTATCTTGCTGAGCAAGTTTGTGTTGATTTATCAGCGGGAGATCCTAACGACGATCGCGTGCAAGTGTGCGAACCGACTCCTCTTTCTCTTTCTGGCGGTCAAGGCGCACCTGTTGGTATTGTCAGTGTTGATTCCTTGCATTTGCCCTATACGTATGTAAATGAGAATGTTCCATCCCAAGATCCGGTGTATGATGAGCATGGCAATCTTGTTGGTACAACTGATGAGTACACGACCACACCCATTGCCCTGATTATGCCTGTTTTTCGATTCACGATTAAGAATTTTGGCAATGGCATGGCAATTAACGCAAGCGGCGAGGCAACCTGCCAAGACACTATCGCGTACACTCCTTATTGGAACACGTTTGACATTGTTGCGCATTTAGGGAAGACGCGACTCGTATGTTCTCCTGATGCAGTCAGATTTATTGATGACACCGCAACCATTTCTTGCTTTGTTCCGCCTGAAGCAGTGGTGAGTGGTAAATCAAACTATTATGATTTGCTCAGTGTCGAGCTTGAGTATCGCTATTTTGAAAGTGTTGCAAAGAAAGTACGTATTGTTGATTTAACCGATAGAGAATACGTTCCTGATGGGACGCCAATTTTTGATGATCCTGCGCATGGCGATCCGCGTGTATGCAATTATTATGAAGAGCGAACAAATGACAATCAATGCATTAGCAAGTGTGAATTTTGCAATCGATTTCCAAACACGTACTTTTGTCCACAACGCACGAATCCTGGCACCACGTATGTGTGCACAACAAGTACGACGTATAATGAATGTCTTGCAGGTCAAAGCGCAAAAACGTGCGCGTTTAATTTCTGTCCGGAAGGAAGTTATTGCGTGCAGCAATAAAATAAAACTGGACGAGGCGGGACTTTCGAAGCAAACGCTTCTCGGTCATTACCGATAGTCGTCAACTATTCGAACCCGCGGCCTCTCGATTGCGAACCGAGCATTCTAACCGAGCTGAACTACTCGCCCATAGCACGTGAGAAGATTTACTTGTCTTAAAAATGTTGTGGGAGAAAAGCTTATAAAGGAAGTTTTGTGATTTCTCAGAAGACATGATGCTTCATCACGAATTATATTCTCCTAAGTTCATGAAGACAACAACGCTTAATGCGTTATATTTACTTGCAAGTTTTTTATATGCGTCGTTTCTTACACCGTATTTTTTATCACTGGGATTCTCAACACTCCAAGTAGGGGTGCTTTTCTCATTGTTTGCTTTTGGGATGATGATTGCGTCTCCCGTGATTGGCACTATCTCTGATCGTATTGGCAGATTCCACATCATGATTTTTGGTTTCATTGTCGAAATGATTGCTCTTGCAGGCTATTTATTGTTTACAAATTTTTGGCTGGTGAGCGTTGTTCGTCTGTTAGCCGCAGTTTCGTTTGCGAGCGTGACGCTTTCTGCAAGATCTCGTATTCATGACATTATAAAAAATGATGGGGAACGAGGACGGGTTTCTGGCGTGTATGAATCGCTGACTTCTGTTTCTGTAGCTGTTGCTCCGCTTGCAGGAGGATTCCTTGCTGACACGTACGGTTTTTCAGCAGTGTTTCTTATTGCGCTTGCCATCATTGTGCTCATCGTGATTTTTTTATCGCTCTTTGATCTGTCGCATTATCATCAGCCTCCTCAGAAGAAACATGTGCCTGTCACGCTTCGCGATCTTAACCCTTTTGCTGATGTTCTTGATTTTCTTAAGTTCAAACAACTTCGTGCGATGGCCTATTTGGGGTTTGCTGCAAATTTTTCAGGACCCTTTTGGAATTTAGTCCTGCCCCTTATCATTATTGATCGCTTTGGAGGAAACAATAAAACCTTTGGTTTTGCCATATTGCTCATTGGTCTTGCTCATGTTTTCCAATATTCTCTTGGGCAATTCTCAGACAGAATTGGTGAAGGAAGAGGTATTCTTATTGGTGCGGCGGGATTAGCCATAACCTTACTCTTTCTTATTGTTGTTCCGAATCTTGAGCTCTTATTTGTCATCGTCCTCTTGCGTGGAATTCTTGGCGCATTATGGAATGTTTCCGCGTGGGCCTACATGTCAACTATTGGTGAGCGTTGCAAGATTGAAGGAAAAGTGGTTGGAAGTTATACTTCTTTAATTAAGCTCTCTGCTGCCATATCTTATCTTGTTTCTGGCGCTCTTCTCTTGCTTGGATTTCACTATGTGCTCTTACTGTATTGTTTGCTTATTCTGGGCGCTCTTGGAGTCACGTTCAAAACTTTTAATGTCCCTCTTAAGATATGATTCGAACAGATACATTTCTTAGTACAAAATTATATAAATGTTGGACTGCAAAAACTATATTCATGGTCGGGGGAGCTGCTGCAACAAAATTCATTGTTGTCACAGGCGGCGTGCTCTCAGGTCTTGGCAAGGGCGTTGCTGCTGCAAGCATTGGAAATTTGGTTGCTGCTGGCGGAAACAAAGTCATTGCCATCAAATGCGATGGCTATCTTAATGTCGATCCGGGTACAATGAACCCTGTTGAGCATGGTGAAGTGTTTGTGCTTGATGATGGTGGCGAAGTTGATATGGATTTTGGCCATTATGAGCGATTTCTTGGCATAACTTGTTCTCGTGATTGGAATTTGACTATGGGAAAAGTCTTCGAGACTATTCGTACAAAGGAGCGTCGCGGAGATTTTCTTGGCAAAACCGTTCAACTCATTCCTCATGTTTCTGATGAGATTCGCAATCATTTTCATCACGTCGCCACAACCGAACAAGCTGATGTGGTGCTCATAGAAGTGGGAGGTACAGTTGGCGACCTCGAAAATGAGCTCTACATTGAAGCTTGCCGTGCGCTTGGCAAAGAAGTCGGGGAAGAAAACATTCTCTATGTCCATCTCACTTACGTTCCCATTCCTGCTGGGGTGAGTGAACAAAAAAGCAAACCAACACAGCAATCTGTTGCTCAATTACGAGAACGAGGCATTGAACCACACATTATTATTGGTCGGTGCAGCGAATACTTAACTCCTGCAATAAGGGAAAAAATAAGCACGTTTTGTGGCGTTGCAAAAGAAGCGGTGATTACTGGACTTGATGTTTCGTATGTTTATGAACTTCCCCTTATTTTTGCAAAAGAAGGCATGATCGACCTCCTTCAAGATGAACTGGGAGTACACGCAAAGCTACGCCCCAACTGGATTGAACTCGTCCAATCATTACAATCTCCAAAGCAGGAAGTGACTATTGCGTTGTGCGGCAAGTACACAGCACTTGAAGATTCTTACGCGAGCATCGTAGAAGCCCTTCACCATTGCAGAGCAAACCTACATACAAACATCACCCTCTCCTTTATTGACACAACAGACATCACTTCTTGTGCGGATGCGCAAAACCTACTCAAAGGCGTGGATGGGGTGATTGTACCCGGAGGATTTGGCGCTCGCGGCGTTGAAGGAAAAATTCATGTTGTGCGTTGTTGCCGAGAAAATAATATTCCTTTCTTAGGAATTTGCTATGGGTTGCAGCTTGCAGTCATCGAATTTGCACGAAATGTGTGTGGATTAAAAAATGCAAGCTCAACAGAATTTAATGAGCAAACTCCTGATCCGGTCGTTGACATTTTGCCAGAGCAAAAACAGATTGTTAACAAAGGGGGAACGATGCGCCTTGGCGCGTATGCTGCAGACTTACAAAAGGGTTCGCTTGTTAGACAACTCTACGGTGGGAAACCCAAGGCAAGTGAACGACACCGTCATCGCTACGAAGTAAACCCTGCGTATCACGAAATTCTTCAAAAGAACGGTCTTGTTTTTTCAGGATTGAGTCCTGACGGCACACTTGTCGAGTTTATTGAACTACCTAATCATCCTTACTTTGTTGGCACGCAAGCGCATCCAGAACTCAAGAGTAAACTTGAAGAACCCGCACCACTGTTTTATGGGTTAATTAAAGCTTGTCTGGAAACTTCATCTTCTTAAGTAATTTAAAATAAGGCAGAGGATCTAGAGGATCAAAATACACAAAAGCACCAATTCTTCTCATACATTGCGCTGCTGCTCTTGATTCTGCCAGTGAAGCGGTTGATAAATAATTCATGAGTCGTTCTTCATGAAGCCAACGTACTCCTAGTTGAAACTCTTCTTCTGGTAACGTGGCACTTGTTGGTCGTAATCCAGTTACTTCAAAATAATGAGTTGCTGGTGCGTTACGTCCTGCAGCTGTATCTAGGGAAAGATTAGAACTACATCTCAAATTGACTTCAAGAAAATAGAATTTTCCGGTCACCGCATCTCGTTTAAGATTAATATCAAGTGGTCCTGAGAATTGAAGAGATTCTGTTAAGGCTAATGAGGGTTCTACTAGTTCGGGCATCCAAGCACTTTCCGCTATAACACCAACTGATCCTTCGGTGCCATTTTTTTTCGCAAGAACTTTTTTGAGCATGCCAAGAATAATTGGGCCTTGTTTTGTAAGATACGTGTGCACTTCAATGTGGTCTTCTGTTCCTCCAGGAACGTAGTCTTGAACAACCAAATCGCCGTATGTATGCAGTAACTGTCCTCGTTTGAGAATGAGTTCATCAACGTTCTGATAAATTGAAATATCTTGTTTGCTTGTTCCTACGCTTGACAAGGGTTTGGCTAACACCGGTCCTTTGAATGTATTTTGATTGAGTGTTGACAACAGTTGGGTGTGCGGAACTGAAAATCCTGCTTGCTCACCAATCAACGCATTTTGTTCTTTTGATAATAAGTCGGTAACGCTTCCGGTTCTCGCAAGAGGAATGTGAAATCGCTCTTCAAGTTCTGCTGCATGATCTTGACAAAATAATGCATATTCATCGCTTGTTGCAAAAAGAACTCCTTTTTCATCTTCTCCTTGTTGGGTTGCGTTTAGTCTTTCAAGAAACTCTTCTTCGCTTTGTGCCAGAACATGTTCAAGAACGTATCGCGAATCTGCAGCGTGAGGTTGAGCAGTTCCTTTATGAAATCCTTTTATTGGAATGCCTGCTTTATTTAGTCCTCTCACAATGCCAAGTGCTGTTGCACCATATAATCCAAGAACGAATGCTGTTGGAACGCTCATTTTCGTCCATAATTTCTTCTATGAAATGCTCCGGTGATACCAATTGGTCTAAATTGGAATGCTTCTGCTCGCTCACATCCTGCTTGTAATCCTCGCAAGGCAGTTTTTGCTTTAATAAGATCTGAGTAGTATCCTGAGCCTTTTGCGTGCTGACTTGCATGTGCTTGGAGGGCTGCAAGAACTGTTTCATATTCATTGCTTATATCGACGGCAACATGAAAATCTGGGTGCATGCTGTGCGTTTCTGTTAAGAGAACTCCGTTTGCAAAATGTCCTTGTGTTCCTGCTTGAGCTTTCTTTGCAGCGTGCAATACGAGATGTCCCGTATCTTGATGATCTTGATGATAATCATCTTCAGGTCGGTGAGTGATAATGTACTCGGGGCGAAATTCTCTTATTGTTTGCACGACAATATCGGTAACTTCTCCATGAGTAGTTCCTAGAGCGCCTTCAGCAAATGATTTGATGTTGTAGTCCGCACCCAACATACTTGTGGCGTCTGCTAGTTCTTTTGCTCTTGTAATGTTGTCGCCACCGGTCAAGCAAAGAACAAGGTTTGTTCCTCCACGATTGAAGTTCGCTTTTAAGGTTCCTCCACATCCTATGACTTCATCATCTGCGTGTGCAAAGACGGTAAGAATTTTTGATGGTACCAGTAATAGTCTGTTGTCTGCGCTAGGCGTGTTCATTTTTTTGCCTCTTGATTTGTATAGTGGGGGGTGCATGTTAACTCGATTGGGTCAAATTGGAATGCTTCTGCACGTTTGCATCCAGCTTGCACTCCTCGAAGTTTTGTTCTTGCATCTAAACTTTTTACGTAATATGAATCATTTTTTTCAAGTTGGCTTGTGTGTGCTTGAAACGCTTTGACAAGAGTTTCATATGCCGTATCTATTTGTATGAAGAGGTGAATGGTTTCAAGAAGTATTTGCGTTTCAGGATATAGTATTCCTTTAACAAGCCAACCTGATTTTCCAACTTGCGCTGCAACTGCTGCTTTTCTTGTTACCCTTGAAACATCTTGATGATCAAGATGGTATTCTTTTGTTGGTCTATGTGTGATGATGATGGTTGGTTTTATTTTTCGAATGGCTTCTTTGAGTTTATCTACTTCTTCTCGTTCGTTTACTATATAGTGTCCTTCTTTTCTTTTGAGAAGTTTTCCTTTTGCAGTAAGGATGGCGACAGCTTTTGAAAATTCTGTTGCTCGGTGAGGTTCATATCCTCCATAACAGATAATGTGGTTTGTTCCGCCAAGTTGAGAATTTTTTATGAGAAGTCCTCCCATGCCACTAACTTCATCATCTGGATGCGCTACTATTGCGAGAATGGTTGTTGGTAAGCTAAAGAATCTATTCTCATCCATGAAGTTTGTCACTTTTAAGTAGTTTATAAAGTTTTTTGTTTAAGAAAATCATGGGGTGCAGAAAGTGCGGATTCATAGTCTGCTACCATTGCAGCAATGTCGTATGCTTCAGCCACTAATCTTGCCTGCGTTCCCATGTGTCTTCTTCGTTCTTCATTTCTTGTAAGGGCAAGTGTTTCTGCCGCAAGTGCATGAACATTTCCTTTTTCGTACAGAACGCCTGTTCTTCCATGGTCAATAACTTCTCCCATGGGGCCGATATTGCTTGCAAGAGGAACGGTCCTACATGCTTGTGCTTCTCTGATAACTCTGCCAAATCCTTCTTGTTCAGAAGAGAGAATAAACACTTCTGCGTGCTGAAAAAACTCAGGCATTTTTTCATAGGTTGTTTTTCCAACGAATGAAACACGAGAACTAATGTCTAATTGTTCTGCAACTTCTTCCATTTCTGCTCGAAGTGGCCCGTCACCTACAAACACATAGCGAAGAGAAGGATCCGAATCGAGAGCGATGGCTGCAGAATAAATAATGTCAAGTGGTCTCTTTATTGATTTGAGATTTGACGCGTGCATGATCACTTTATCGGTTAATGACGCTCCAATTGATGCTAAGAATTCTGGATCTTTCGTGTCTCTTGGCGCAAATAATTTGGTGTCTGTTCCATTATAGATGTGTGCTGTCTGAAGAATTCCGTACCCTCGCACAATATTGGCAAGATATTTAGAAACACCAATGACAATGGTTGCTGCCCCGACTGCTTTCATAAATCGTTCCGAAAGCCAGGGTGGAAAAACACCGCGATCGATAAGATGGGTTGGTGTGCCGTGAAGGACTTGTAACACAGGGATTCCCATTTTTCGTGCAAATTCATTAACATAGAATGATTGCGATTCGTGGCCAACCATAACAATATCTGGACGCTCTTCTCTAACGAGTTGCATGAACTGGCTTTGAATGAGGTCTGCTTTATCTTTGAGTTCTTTTCTTGAAAGAGGTTTGGAAGATGGTTGGAATTCTGCTTCAATCGGAAACACTTCTACTCCTGTTCCTCTCCAGGAACGATCATGATCTGGAGATGCAAGTTGACTTGCAGAAAGTTGTGATATTGCACGAACATGATGGCCTCGTTCAGCCAAGTGAATCATCGTCTCGATATTGACAAATGCTGATCCTCCAAGTCGTGGAGGTGTTGGCCCAACATTAAGAATACTCAACTTTTTGGTCATACGCGTGTGTGGGTAAAAAAATTATATAAGACAATTGTTTTCAAAATCAAGTAGAAAGTCAACATATTTAAATAAAACATCCTTTTCTACAAAATTATGCAGCAGAAAATTAGAAAAGCGCTTTATTTTCTTTCGCTTGATGCGAGGCGAACGACAAAGGAACTTGGCCAACTTCTCGGTGTTAGTCAGCAATCAGCAAGTTATCTCTGTTCCACTTTAGAAAAAAAAGGACATATCCAAAACTACCACTGCATTATTGACCCTGCTCGCTTCGGACTGGTCTCTGTCTTTGTCCTCTACAATTACCTGCGTTTTGACGCAAAGAACATCACTGCTATTCATGAACAATTCATGAAGCATCCATTAGTCACTCACGTCGAACGGATTGCCCAAAGCGCAGATTTGCTCGTGCGATTCACCGCTCCAAACCTTTCTTCGTTCAACAAGCACCACCGAGAAATACTTGCAAAAAACAAAGGATTGCTCTCGCTGGTCGGCCAACATGTTCTTATTGTCGAACACCTCTACGATCCCGCCTACTTAGTTCCCAAACGTCAACGCTCTGAAATTATTCTCTCAGGAGACAGAGATTTAGTTTCGCTTACTCCAAAGCAATCTCAAGTATTAGCCGAGCTGTATGCCAACCCGATTATGCCTTTGCTTCGCATAGCTGAAAAACTATCCCTTGATGCAAAAACAGTCATGCATCTTAAAAAACAGTTAGAAAAGCAAGCCATTATCAGACGGTACGGAGTCACCTATAATTATGAAGAACTGCAAATTCAGCGAGTGATAGTCTTTATAGAGCTTGAATATGATAATCCGTCAGAAATACAGCGATTCATAGAATATGCAAAACAACACAAAAACATCGTCTCGGCCATCAAACTCTTAGGTGACTTCGAATTTATGATAGTGCTCGAACAAATCGAACATGAAAACCTCTTGTATGATTTGCGCAAAACGTTTAGCGTGCGCAACTATCAACTCTACGAATCGCAAACGGTGCTTAAACATGTTTCAGTGCCTGTTGCGCTCTTTACGGATCTCTAAACCCAAATTTTATAAAAGAACAGGGATTGATCGTGACCAGAACATATCTAAGGTGATGTGATAATGCCAGTAGAATTCGGTGAATTTAAAGGAAACAAAATGATAAAACTCATCAGCGAAACTGATCAAGAAGGCAAATGGCCTTTTAGCTTTGGACGAATGAAAGCAAAACTCATCGTCGAAAACTTCGAAGACATAAAAAAGTTCGCTGAAGAAGAGTAAACCTATTTCTCATTTTTTTTCTTGTTCTTGATTTTTGTTTAACAAGACATATAAACGGCGCTTTGTACGGTCTTGTATGCGGATATTCTTTGTGGCGCTCTCTGTTTTTTTGCTTGCAGGTTGTGCGCTTATGCAAGATAGTGGCTCGTATGCTGCTGATCACGAGGAGGTGCGTATGAAACAAACTACTTTTGAAAAACCATCTAATGAGGAACTCAAAACCACTCTTTCTCCTTTGCAGTATCATGTAACCCAACAGGAAGGAACGGAGCGTGCCTTTGCAAACGCGTATTGGGATTCTACAGAAGAAGGAATTTATGTTGATGTTGTTTCTGGCGAACCACTGTTTTCTTCCACTGATAAGTATGATTCTGGGACGGGTTGGCCGTCGTTTACCAAACCAATTGGTGAAGTAACGACAGAAGAGGATGCCACTCTTTTTGTTTCTCGCACGGAAGTTCGCTCAAAACAGGCTGATTCTCATCTTGGTCATGTTTTTAACGACGGTCCTGGTCCGACTGGAGAGCGTTTCTGTATTAATTCTGCGGCGCTACGCTTTGTACCTAAAGAAAACATGGCTGCAGAAGGATATGGCGAATATCTCTATTTATTCTCTCGTGAATAATAACAATATTTATAAATGCACATTCTTCCCTTTAACGTATTTTGGAAGGCCGAAACAGAGTACGTTGAACTCGATTTTCAATCTATTTCTGTTTCACAAGAGTTTAACAAACGTACACGAGTAAACCCTTGCAGTAATTCCAAGGAGAAGTAAAAAAAATGTTATTTGAAGATTTTGACCTACGAGAAGAAATAGTGGCAGCACTCAAAGACGATGGCATCACCACGCCAACACAAATTCAAGAGGAAGCAATTCCACACATTCTTGATGGAGAAGATGTTATTGGCATCTCAAAGACAGGCTCTGGAAAAACAGTCACGTTTGCCGTTCCCATGCTTGATTTTATTAAGAAGGGCGAAGGCTTGCAAGTCATGGTACTTGTGCCAACCAGAGAACTTGCCGTGCAAATCGCCGGTGAGTTTACGAAGTTTGCTAAATATTTAGGATTCAAGGTAGCAACCATTTATGGTGGTGTTGGTATGGAGCCTCAGATCAAAGCGATGAAGAAAGCAGAAATTCTTGTCGGAACTCCTGGACGAACACTTGATCATTTGGAGCGAAAAAATTTGGACCTGTCACGCATCACGTGCGTTGCAGTTGATGAAGCTGACAAGATGGTCGATATGGGATTTATCGAGGATGTTTCACGCATTATTGGCGAAACACCTGATAATAGGCAAATGCTCTTATTTGGTGCTACCATCGCTCAAGAAGTAGAACAGTTACAACATAAGTTCATGCACGAGCCGGTAGTTGTGAAAGCTGAACAGAGTGTTTCTGCAAATTTACTTGAACAATATTATTATGCACTGCGAACGAACGAAAAATTCTCGATGCTCGTCCATTTACTTTCAAAAAAAGACTTTGGACGCACCATAATTTTTTGCTCAGCAAGAACCACTGTCGAGATGCTCACAAAGAATCTCAAAAAACAAGGGTTTGAAGTGTCTATGATTCATGGAAAACTCACGCAAAGCAAACGACTTGAAGTCATGAAACAATACAATGAAGGAGATGTGCAAATTCTTGTCGCGTCTGCAGTTGCAGCGCGAGGTTTACACATAGGCGACATCTCTCACGTTATCAATTATGATCTTTCAAACGACCCAGAAGAATATGTGCATCGGGTTGGACGAACTGCCCGTGCAGGAGAAAAAGGTGTAGCAATTACGCTTCTTTGTGAACGAGACTATGACACCTTTGGCCAAATCTTGCAACGCTTCGATGTTACCATTAAAGAACTCCCAAAAGAACCGTTTCAACGGGTGTCTTTTGATACGGGAAGACCGCAATCTCGAGGAACGGGACCTCGCGGACGACCAAGTCAAGGACGTTTTGGTGATCGACGAAGTTCATCCTCTCGAGATAGTGCTCCACGATCAGGTCCGCGCAGAGAAGGATCTCGACAAGGAATCTCATCGCATAGAGGAAGTGGCGTTTCTCGAGAACGATTTAGCGATCGAGAAGGAACTCGCAGTTCTTCAAGAAGTGGAGAAAGATCGTCTTCACCAAGAAGGTCATTCTCAAGACCAAGTTCTGAGCGAAGATCTCATAGTCAGTCAGCATAATTGTTTTTTAGATTTTTTTTATTTACAGTTTTGAGGACTCATTATGAAACGACTACTTCTGGTCTACTTGCCCTTTTGCACACCTGTTAGTCCTCCGTACTCGTTAGCTGCGATGCATGCTTTCTTAGCTGCAAATTCTTCTGCTCACATTGACGTACTTGATTTGAACGTGTTGTTTCATGAACGTAAGTTTCCTTCATATCAAGAATATTTCAAGAACCAAGAGAGGTGGAGTGATTATGACGACGTATCTGCCCAATTCCTTAAAGAAACAAGTCACACGTATTCAGAAAACAATAAGAAGGTGGTTCGTGGAGAACAACCTGAGTTCTTCGACGAACTCTTAAATACGCTTCTTGCCTATAAACCAGATGTTGTCGCATTCAGCATAGTCTACTCCAGTCAAGCATTCTTTGCAAAGAGCATGTTACTTGCATTACGCGAGCGAGGCATTACCACCATCATTGGAGGACCAGCAACTAACGCCAAACTTGTTGCTCTTGCCGATCACACTCTTGCAAATGAGATTGAACTGCTTGCGTTCATTGAGGAAAAAAAGATTTCTCATGACGCGTTGGATTTTTCTTCATATCCTCTCTTTGAAACGTGGAATCTTAAAGCGTATTTTATTCCAACACCCGTGTTGCCGCTTAAAACAACAACAACATGTTTTCATAAGAAATGCACGTTTTGTGCGCATTACGCAAAAGTGCCCTATTTTGAGTATGATATGAATATGATTAAAAAAACCATTCTTGCTTCAAAAGAACATCAGTTCTTCTTAATTGATGATATGATTCCAAAAAAACGACTCCTCGAATTTGCCGCAATGGTACGATCTCTTCAATGCACCTGGAGTTGTCAATTACGGCCGACAAAGGACTTAGATTTCAAGACGCTCAAGACATTGGCTGATGCAGGGCTAGTCATGGTCATTTGGGGTTTTGAATCGGGATCGCAAAGAATACTGGACCTTATTCAGAAGGGAACTGCAGTAGACGATGTTGAGCAGGTAGTGCGTGATGCGAAAAAAGCAGGTATTGCAAATGTATTGTACACCATGTTTGGCTTTCCAACAGAAACAAAAGAAGAACTCTTACAAACTATTGAATTTCTTGAGAGAAACAAAGACAATATAGATCTAATTTCTTCCTCAACATTTGGACTCCAAGAAGGAACGCCAGTGTATGAAAACTATAAGGAGTTTGGCATAACAAAGATTGTTAAAAAAGAACGCACGGTTCTTGAACCGCAAATAACGTTCGAAGTTGCATCGGGACTGCAACAAAAAGAAGTTATGGTCATAAAAAACAGGTTGAAAAAAAGAATAGAGGCGATCAACAAGTACCCTAAAACAATGAACTTCTTTAGAGAACACATGATGCTTGCAATCAAGAAAGATTATAAACAACGTTCAAGTTCTACTGAGTAAGCACATGGCATCCTTCAAAGAACTTGGACTTAAGAAAGACGTTCAAGAAATCCTTTCTCAGTTAGCGTATCAAGAGCCAACACTCATTCAGCAAAAAATTATCCCTCTCTTGCTTACCGGAGAAAACCTCTTATTTACTTCAAAAACAGGCAGTGGAAAAACCCTTGCTTTTCTTCTTGGCTTCTTGAACAAAATTAATCCAAAAGTAGGCATACAAATGATGGTTGTTGTACCAACCAGAGAACTTGCCGTGCAAATTTGCAAGGAATGTGAACGCATAGGTGATGCACTTGGAATTAAAGTTGGTGTTTTACACGGTGGAAAAGAAATAGTCAAAGATAAAAAGACCATAACAAAAAAGACGCACATCATGATCGGAACTCCGGGAAGGTTGGTGCAGCACATTAATGCAAAGTCAATAAAAGTAGGGGACGTTCGTTATTTGGTTTTTGATGAAAGCGATCAAATGTTTGACAATGGTTTCTTTAAAGAATGTGTCTACCTAAGATCACGAGTAAGTAAGGAAGCGCAGATCGTCTTGTCTTCCGCTACGATAAGTAATCGAGTAACCGAATTCATGAACTTGCTGCCAAGCTACGACGTACAAACTATTGGTGAGCAAATCCCGAAGAATATTGTGCAAGAATACATCCGTTCTCCAATTAAAGAAAAAAATGAGAAATTGCTCAAGTTCCTAAAAACAAAGAAATACGATCGAGCAATGATGTTTTGTAATCGAAAAGATCGTGCTGAAGAACTCGCAAACATTTTTCCTCATGCAAAAGCTTTGCACGGAGATGTTAAGCAAACGCAAAGAACTAACTTGCTTAGCCAATTTAAACATGGAAAAATAAAGGTGCTCATCACAACAGATGTGGCAGCAAGAGGGCTGCATATCGAATCGGTTGATATGATTATTAACTATGATGTTTCCCGCCAACCAGAGTTCTACGTCCACCGAATGGGCAGAACGGGAAGAAACGATAAAAAAGGATATGTGCTCACTCTAGTTTGCGAAGAAGACCAAGAACACTTCGATGAAATCATTGAAAGATATAATCTAAAAATAAAAGAAATACTTATTGCGTAGCACCATGTTTTCTGGTAAATCTCGTTGACTTATCTGATGGTTACTTTGGTCATAACAACATCTTGCACAGGTTTATCTCCCGCACCTGTTTGCACTGCACCAATCGCATCTAAAACATCTTCTCCCTTGATAACTTTACCAAAGACTGCGTGCTTGCCATTAAGCCAAGGAGTGGGAACAAGCGTGATAAAAAATTGGCTTCCACCAGTGTTCGCACCCGCATTCGCCATTGACAAAATACCCTTAGCATCATGCTTGAGATCTGGATGAAATTCGTCCTGAATAGAATATCCAGGACCTCCTGTGCCATCTCCCTTAGGGTCTCCACCTTGAATCATGAAATCCTTTATGACTCGATGAAAACGCAAACCATCATAAAAACCTTTTTGGGCCAGATCGATAAAGTTTTGTGTTGTAATGGGCGCTTTATCTTGAAATAATTCTATTTCCATTGTCCCCTTATTCGTTTCAATTACAGCAATTTTGTTTGTCATTTGTTCTCCTCCGCTCGAGCATCCGCCTAAGAACGCTGCGAGCACCAAAATCAAGGCAAGTACGTATTTCATCACAGATTCACCCCGCAATATCTCAAAAAACTGCTGTTTTATAATGTTTTTGAAAAATCCTTCAGCATGACAAGGTCGAAACATATAAACCTAGTCGTTATAGGCATTATATGTTCATAGAAATATTACTTGCAATACTGGCTGGTGTGACCGCCGGGATTTTTACAGGCCTTGTTCCTGGTGTGCATGTGAACTTGGTTGCGGCGTTTCTTGTTGCGTTTGCTCCTTTTCTTGCTGCGCATTTTTCTTTGCTTGCGGTTGCTGTTGTTATTCTTTCAACGGCGCTGACGCATTCTTTTCTTGATGCAATTCCTTCGGTGTTTCTTGGCGTTCCTGATGAGTCGTTGGTTTTAGCTGCGCTGCCAGGTCATAAATTGGTCATGGCAGGTAACGGTTTTCGTGCAGTGTTTTTAACGCTTGTCGGCTCATTCTTTTCTTTGCTCTGTGTGGTGTCGTTGTCACCATTTCTTTTTTTGCTCATTCCGTTGATTGGAAGTGCTCTTGATGGGGTTGTTGGGTTGATACTCTTGGCTCTTGTTTGTTTTCTGTTGTTTTTTGCTCGTTCTTTTTTTGCGTGGCTTATTTTTTTCTTATCGGGTTTTCTTGGCTACGTAGTTTTTTCTATGGATTTTCTTTCGCAACCCTTGTTTCATCTCTTAACAGGATATTTTGGTATTGCTTTGCTTCTTGATTCCCTTCTTACTGCATCGAACCCTCCAAAGCAAACAGTCGCTTCTCAACATGCGCCACGGGGTTTTTTGAAAACCTCGTTTTTTGCTGCTGTTGCTGGTTTTGCAGCTGGTTTCTTGCCTGGTCTTGGTTCAAGTCAAGTTGCTGTGTTTGCTCAAAGAATGCTAAAGAATATTGGTGATGAACTCTTCATGCTCTTAGTGGGTGGGATTAACACAGCAAATTTTGTGGTAAGTATTATTACTGCTCACACGTTAGAAAAAGCGAGAAATGGCGCCGTTTTGGGAGTGTTTTCTTTGCTTGCTGAAATTTCGTTTGCACAAAGTATTTTTTTCTTATCGCTTCTTTTATGTGTTGGTTGCATGCTTGTTTTTCTTGGATTGTTTCTGGCACGAAAGGCCGCTGTTCTGTTTGAATCAATTAATTATCGTTTGATTACGTTGCTTGTCCTGGGAGGGCTTGTTCTTGCTTCGTTTTTCTTTGACCGCTTCTTTGGGATTGTATTGCTTGTTGTTAGTTCATCCTTGGGCTTTCTTGCAGTAAAGTTAGGTGTTTCTAAGCATTTTCTATTAGGCTCGCTTTTGGTGCCGACCATGATTTACTTCTTACTCTAGATTTTTTTTCCTTTAAGGAGGAGCGAATTTGTCACAACGCTCACACTGCTCATTGCCATTGCTGCTCCTGCTATCATGGGGTTAAGAAGCCATCCAGTAACTGGATATAAGACGCCTGCTGCAATTGGTATGCCAAGTACGTTGTAGAACAACGCCCAGAACATGTTTTGTTTTATTTTTGCCATGGTTATTTTGCTTAAGCGAAGTGCTCGGGAAACATCGCGCAGATCGTTTTTCATTAATACTACATCTCCCGTTTCCATCGCAACATCTGTGCCGCTTCCCATTGCTATGCCGATGTCTGCTTGTGCAAGTGCTGGCGCATCATTAATACCGTCTCCTACCATGACTACCGGTCCATTTTTTTGGAGTTTTTTCACCTGTGTTGCTTTGTCTTCGGGAAGCACTTGCGCTATAACTACATCAATGCCCACTTCTTTTGCTATGGCTTGCGCTGCTAGCGTATTATCTCCTGTGATCATCACCGTTCGAAGTCCTTGCTTATGGAGGAGTCGCACTGCTTGCCGTGATGTGTCTTTGACTTTGTCTGCGACTGCAATGCATCCGATGACTTTTTTTCCTTTCGCAAGAATCATCACCGTATTTCCTTTTCGCTCGAGAGCTGTTATTTCGCTTCGATCACACGCACGTATTCGTTGGTTGCCAAACGTGTACGTCTGTCCTGAAACAGTTCCTGTTATGCCCTTTCCTGGAAGCGCACTAAATTTGGTCACTGCAGGAATTTTTGTTGGTGCGTTTGCAAGAACTGCTTTTGCGAGAGGATGTTCTGAACCTTTTTCTAAACTTGCAGCTGTGAGATGAATTTTTTTCTTAGAATAGGTTGGATCAAAACTTACTATTTCTGTTAGTTCTGGTTCTCCTTTGGTAATCGTTCCTGTTTTGTCAAAGATGATGGTTGTTGCATTATGCAGTTTTTCTAACGCGGTTCCTCCTTTGATAAGGATGCCATTTCGAGCACCTTTTCCTGTTCCAACCATGATTGCTGTTGGCGTAGCAAGGCCAAGAGCACAAGGGCAGGCAATGACTAAGACTGATACGGCAGCTAAGAGTGCGAAGGAAAACTCTTTTCCAATCAATAACCACGTAAACAATGTGCCGAGTGCAATAACAAGTATTGCTGGCACAAAATATTTTGAGACGGTATCTGCAAATCGTTCTATGGGTGCTTTTTGTGTTTGCGCATCTTCTACAAGTTTAATGATGTGTGCAAGCACGGTCTCGCTTCCAATTTTAGTTGCTTTCATCACAAACATGCCGCTTGCATTCATTGTTGAACCGATAACGTCGTCTCCTTTTCCTTTTTCAACAGGAATGCTTTCGCCGGTGATCATACTCTCATCAATACTTGAGTGACCTTTGAGTACAACACCATCAACAGGAACTTTTTCTCCCGGTTTAACAATGATCGAGTCACCTACGACAACGTGTTCAAGAGGAACAGTAATTTCTTTACCTTCTCTGATAACAAGTGCAGTTTTTGCTTGTAAGTGCATGAGTTCTTCGATCGCATCTGTTGTTTTGCTCTTTGCTCGCGCTTCAAGCCATTTTCCAAACAGTACAAGGGTGATAAGAACTGCTGCTGATTCAAAGTATTGCGCTCCAAGTGCAAACACGATGGATGCGACACTGTAGAGGTATGCAGCTGAAGTTCCCAATGCAATAAGGGTGTCCATATTCGCTGAGAAGTTTTTTAGTGCAGTATATGCTCCTTTGTAGAATGTTCTTCCTGCCCAAAATTGTACGGGTGTTGCTAAGAGAAATATGATAAGATTTTCGTAGGGTATGTTGAATGCAAAAAACATACCTCCCATGCTTAAGAGAAACAAGGGAAAAGAAAATAACGCGCTAAAGAGAAATAATCTCTTATAATATAACGCTTCGTTCTTGCTCCCATTCAATCCTTTGCCTTCGCTTTCACGAGCACCGTAACCTCTTTTTTCAATTGCTGCAATAATTTTTTCAACTGAGGTTACGTTTGGATCAAACAGCACTTGCGCTTTTGCTGTTGATAAGTTCACAGATGAGGATGACACTCCTTGTGTTTTTTTCAAACTACGATCAATGAGTGTCGCACAGCTTGCACAATGCATCCCTGAGAGAGCAAGTTTTACTTCTTTCATTTGAGTTTATCCTCCACATCCACAGGATCCGCCACTTCCACACGTTGCACCTGCGAATTCTTCAGGCACGTCCTCTACGAAATCTGATGCGCTGCCATCTGGTTCAACAACTTCGAAACTTCCTCGTCCCATGTTCATAGAACATATGATGGGAAACGTGCCTGCTTTATTTGGTGTGAATTCAATAACAGTATCTCCTGCACGCACATATTTTCGAACGCCAAATGCAGGAATAACAACATCTCGCATGCATCCTGACACGCTGGTAAGGTCAACGGTCATTTTGACTGGAACGCCAACCGTGAGTGTTTCAGGTGATACTTTATAGCGGTAGTTTTCAAATGATAACGTCACTTCTTGATATGCTGCGCTATTTCCTGCTGATTGCGCAACACTCTTTCCTGTTATGGCTGCTTGGTTTCCTGTAGATCCTAACTGAAGTCCGGAAACAAACATGATGCCAACAATAATGATTCCGGCAATCCAAAGTACAATATTCTTTTTCATTTTCATTTCTCCTCTAAAAACTTATGAGCGCAGATGTTGGCCCATAGAGCATTATAGCTCCTAAAATGGTTGCGATAATTACAATCAACGCAAGAAATGTTTCTGCATCGACAGCTCGTCGCATCACTTCTTTTTCTTCAACTACTTCTTCAAACAGCATAAAGGTCAAGCCCCACAAAATAATGATGTTAAAGATCATGTAAAACGGCATGAACCAAAGAAGATGGTCTGAAAACATCATGACGCTAATCATCGCACCCATAGTGCCGCCCATGACGCCTGCCATCATGCCTTCCATGACGCCCATGAGTCCACAACTTTTTCCAGTAATAACACCACCAATGACGCCAAGAAACATTCCTGCCATGCTCCCAATAAAAAATCCGTTGGTTGCTCCAATGACTGCTCCGATCATCATACCTGTTTGCATACCGATAGTCATACCAATCATCATACCCACCATGCAGGTTGTTGTTGTTTTATGGGCTGCAACATGCCAAAGTGCCGCTCCCAGGGTTGCAACACTTACGTTCAGATAAAACAGCCACCACCCGTATGTTCCCATAAAATTAGGGATTTTTGATAACAACCCAGGATAGGCAATCACTTCAAGTGCGGTTAAGAGAATGAATGCATACAGAGTGTACAAAAACATTCGTCGTTCAAGTAAGTATTTTGATTTGTTTGAGAAAAATTCTTTGATGCGATGACGTATGCTCATACGATTAAACGGATCAAGTGATGCACGAAATCCTGCAGCTGTAATAAGGTGTATTGCTTGTTTGACAATTGCAGGATCATCTGTGAGAAGAGTGATTTCGTTTGTTCCTTTTTTGAAACCATCTAGACCGTGCAGTTTTCCAAGTCGTTTTTCAAGAATACGAAAGCAACTGTCACATTCTGCGTCTGGAACAAATATCTTTGTACTCATTGGTTCACCTTATATCCTTCAGCTTCGATGGCTGAAATAAGAGATTTTTCTGAAATTTTCCGTTCATCAAATCTTACTGTCGCTAACCCTTCTTCAACAGCACATGATTCAACTCCTTCCATCTCATCAAGTGTTTCTTTGATAAGAATCGCGCAACTCGGACAATGCATGCCGCTGATAACAAATTTTTTATTCATCTGGGTAACACCTCACTTGTGAAGTGCGCCTACGTTCTATTAAATCCTTTGCAAGAAAAAAATAAGCTCATATTGTTTATATCTTGAGAATTCGAGCGAGTTACTGTTTAAAACCCTTTTTTAAGGTAGAGTTCGTATGACTTGCCTGAAGGTTTTTTTGCAACAATATCTCGTTCTTCAAGGGATTTAAGCAACAGAGAAAGGGATGTTTTGGAGAGGCCTGTTTTGTAGCGAAGCGTTGCTTGTTTGATGCCTTCCTGCGCTTTGATTGCACGAAGAATGAGTTGTTCATCTTTTGAAAATCCTTGTAAGAATGATTCAAAAGATTTTGCTTCTCCTTTTTCATGAACTTCTTTTAGTGTTGCGTCAAGTTCTTGTCGTTTTGAGAGCATGGCTTGCACCAGATGATCAAAAAAGAGCAAGTAGGTGCCAAGAATAGATATGATGATGCCGCTTGTCAGAGACGTGACAAACCACCAGGTAGCCTGCTCATCATGAAGACAGGTTCCGTTCTCTAAATAGCAAGAACCTGTTTCTTGCATATAGAGCGAGATCATCTCATTTTCTTGGCCGCGTTCAACGAAGGCTCCTCCTATGAGAAGTAATCCGATAAGAAGAACGATGCCGCCAGTAATTTTTTGATTCATGAGCTAAAGAAGGAAGCAAGATCTTGCTTCTTAACAGTTGTCTTCTCTCCTGTTTCCATGTTCTTAACATCGTACAGTTGTTTGTTTACTTCGTTTTCTCCTATGACAATGGAGAAAGGGATGCCAAGACTTTTTGCATATTCGCTGCTCTTGCCAACTGAACGCCCCATAAGATCAACTTCAACGTTAACGGATGCGCGCAATTCTTCTGCAAGATGCGTCGCATCTGTTTCAAATCCCTTCATGGGAATTAGCATCAACTTTGTTGTTGTTTTCTTTGGAACAAGCATTGATTTAAGACGAAGCACTTCAATAATTGGTTCAAGGCCAAATGAAATGCCTACTGCAGGTATTTCTTTTCCAGAACCTGCAAAATTTCCTACCATGTTATCGTATCGTCCACCAGCAGAAAGGCTTGAAGTGAAACTGCCATCCTTGATGAACACTTCAAAAACAGTTCCTGTGTAATAGGAAAGTCCTCGTGCAAGTGAAGGGCTAAAGATCACGTTCTCGCTTGAGATATGGCTAAAGAGTTCGTTAAGTTCAACAATGCCTTCATTGTCTTTGCCAAGAATATTTTCCATTTCTGTAAGTAATTCTTTGGCAGAGAGTTGTTTGGTGAGCAGGTGCAGGACTGTTTCAATTGCTTTCACATTATAGTCTTTACTAATGAGTTCTTCACGCACCCCGTCCAGACCGATTTTTTTGAGTTTATCAACTGAAAGCAAAAAATCAGCTGCCCGCTCATCTTTGACACCTGCTTTGATAAGTAAACTGTTTAAGAGCTTACGATTATTAACATGAATCTCCACATCCAAACCTAAGGAAGCAAACACTCTGTTTGCAAGTAAGATACATTCCGCATCTGCAAGCATGGAGTATGAACCAACAATATCAACATCGCATTGCCAAAATTCTCGATAGCGGCCAAGCTTAATTGGTCCGTCCCGGTATACGGAACCAAGCTGGTATCGTTTAAATGGCATTTTCATCATAGGATTGCCGGCGACAAACCTTGCAAGCGGCACCGTAAGATCATAGCGAAGACCTAGTTCTCTTCCTCCTTGATCCGTAAGAGAGAATGTTTCTTTGAGAATTTCATCTCCTCCTGAGTATTTTGCAGATAATACTTCCCATCGTTCAAGAAGTGGCGTGTCAATTGGAACAAACCCGTAGTGTTCAAAGACTTGTACCAGCTTGCCGATTAGCTCATTACGAACAAGCTTTTCTTCCGGTGCAAAATCTCTCATGCCTCGAGGTGTTCTCATTTCAGATACCATGGTAAGGTTCTTAGAACTTATTGAGCTTTAAATGTCTTATTGTTCTCCTGAAGTCAACTCAGGATGGTGTTTTGCTTGCCACATCACAAAAAAGACTTTCAAAGAACTTGCCAGAATTGAAGCTACAATGACAAAATAGATGATTTCGGTCACCGAAGCAATTCCGGGAACGTTTGCGGCAACTGCTGTTTGAACAAGTGCTGCTGCTGCAAGTCCTCGTCCAACCATTGCACTAATAATTTTTCTATCGAATGGTTTTTGTCCTCTGGTGACAAAGCTTGAAATAAGTCGCCCTATGAGAAGCAACGCTACGATGCCAACACCAATAAGAATGCTCATAGGATCTGAAAATGAAAGAAGCGTTCCAATGTAGACAAAGAACACTGTCTTGAGAAAGAAGGAAATTTGATCGTAAAATACTTGCTCTGAAGGACTGAGCGCATTTTTTCCAAGTTCTCCTTTGATAGCTTGTTGTTTAACACTTTCTTGTTTTGAAGTGACGCCAAGAAAGAAATTCGTTATGTTTTTTGAATTTTTCAAGATGATGCCAAAAAAGAGTGCTGATATGGCGCCGTTTCCTCCGAAAAACTCGGTGATGATTGCAGTAATGATAAGGACGGCGATGGTAAGCATGTATTCGCCTGCATTTTGAAGTACCTTTGTCTCAATAAACACCCAGATGAGTGCCATAACAATGCCGACAAAGAATGCAACCGAAAAGGAAACCATAAGGTCAATTGCTGCTTGCTTGGTGCTCAAGGTGTTTAATGTGATTAAATTAATAACGCTCAGAGCAGAGACAATGCAAAGCATATCGGTAAGCGCTGACTCAAGGGTGAGTTGAGAATAGGTTTTCTCACTAACTGTTAATTGTTTGAGAAGAGGGATAACAAAGGATGAGCTGATTCCTCCAAGCATGAACCCGACGAGAAGAGAAAGAATGATTGGGTAATGAAACACCCACATGATTCCAGTGATCAGCGCTACAGAAACAATAAAATTAATGAGCGTTAACGAAAGGCCGTGCCCGAGGTCCTTAACAATACTTGAGAGTTTAATTTCTAAAGCACCATCAAAAAGAAGGAAGAGCAAAGCAAATGTAGTAAATGAAGAAATAATCAGAGGGCTAAGTCCCGTTACCCACCCAATACCAATTGGGCCAATGCCTACGCCAAGGCAGACAAGAAGAATGGTGTCAGGAATGAAGAATCGCTTGAAAATGAACTCTGCAAATTTACCAAAAAGGATGATCATGGCCAATCCGAGTAGTATTATTGCTGATTGTGATAGATCCATAAACTCACCTTTTATACGTTCACGTGCAGTTTCTATTTAAAATGGTTTCTAAAATAGAAAATGATATAAAGAACAATAGTTTATAGTAGTGTATGGATGCAAAACGTTGGATAACTTCAATTGTGATCGCAATTATTTTCACGTTCTTTGTTATTGCAACAATACAAGCGTTCATGCCGCAACCAGAATATGGCGATTATTGTACAAATAATGATAGATATTATCCACGCGCTGCTGTTCCCTTAACTGCAAACACTACCTGTCCCTCTTTTACAGACATAAATGAAGATGGTCGAACGCTTTGCCAAGAACAACGAGGATCAATTGAATATACGTACGATGGCATGGGCTGCCCGCTTTCGTACGTGTGTGAAACGTGCAGTGCAACATATGAAGATGCGGTTAAGCATTACAACGTCTTCTTTTTCTTGGTTAGCGCGGTTGCAGGATTACTCGCGATTGCACTTGGATTATTTCTTCCAAACAAAAATCTTAAATTTGATTGGATTGGTATGGGATTATTACTCGGCGGACTTATTGTTCTCTTTGTCGGAACGGGCAGAACTTACTCTGATCTTGATCGATTATACAGGCCATTCATTCTCTTCATTGAATTGATCTTAGTCATCTACTTGGCATATAATCAATTCGAAAAGATGAGTAAACCGAAAAAGTAAGATTTTTATAGGAACTTTCTTTTTGCTCGCTTGCTATGCCAAAAAAAGTCTATGGAGAATACCAGGTTGTGCGTTGTCCGTTCTGTTCACGTCAATCCACCGCAAAAAATTCTCAAGGCATTCCTGTCTGTCGCCATCACCAAGAAGAAGTCTTTGGGGACATCCAATGTTCGTGCGGTGAATGGCTGGAATTAAAAACGGGTTCGTACGGACCATTTTATCGTTGTCATCACTGCGGCAACATTTCGTTTCAGAAAGCGCTCTATCTCAAATCCCTCAAAGAGAAGAAAGAAACTCCTGCGCAAAACACCCCTCGCTCTCTTAAAATAACTAACGAAGAAGAGATTATTTCAATTGATGATTTATAGATGCACAATTCATAAACTTCTTAAACAACTTTCGATGAGCACCTCACATGAAAAGGACAACAACATTCGTATTTTTGTTGGTATTGACGATAAGCATATTCTTGCTCTCTTCCTGCTCAACTCCTCCTGAAGATGTGGCAAATGCGGCAATAGGAAATGAAGTAACTGGATCTGATACTCAGCAACGTGGAGATTCATTTGATGAAACTCAAACTTCCTACCCGCTTGATCCAGAAAAAAGTAATTTTACCTTTACAGGATATGGTCCTGGAAAAGAACATGACGGCACGTTTCTTTCGTTCAGTGGAACGCTGACTATGGAAAATGGAGTAATTGTTGGCGCATCAGGATCAGCACAAACCGATTCCGTAAGTACGGGCATTGGTCCTCTTGACAACCATCTCAAAGGCGACGATTTTTTTGACGCGGAAAATTATCCAGCAATAACGTTTGTTTCAACGGCGATTGTTGATGGCACGTTTACTGGTTTACTTGACTTCCACGGCATCACGCGAGAAATCTCTTTTCCTGTCACCGTCTTAGAAGATGGAATTTCTGCAGATTTCCTGCTTGACATTACACCGTTCAACTTAAAATATGCAGCAATTGATGACAACGTACGAATTCGTTTTACGGTGAGAATTTAATTTTTTTCTACTTATTTTTTATTTTTTCCTTTGAGAGAAAAGTATTTATACTTCCTCTTAAACAAAAGGAAATATGAAATTATATTCATACAAATTTGTGTTCATATTTTTTCTGCTCGTTTTCTTAGCTGGATGCGCATCACAAACATTTCCAAAGCCCGACATCAAGGATGATTTCTGCGGCGTTCACATCAATTATCAATACTGCAAATGTGCCTTCCATAATGAGTTTTGTGAAACGCTCGGAGTAAGCAAGAGCGACGCGAACACATATGTTTATGCAGAATACAACACTTGGGTTGATGAACTCTTCGAAACATGGAAATCAGCATGTATTGCTGGAGGAGGTGTTCTTGAAGATGATACGTGTGTTCAAAAATACGGTGTCATAGAAAAAGATGGTGTTCTATACATAAATTCTAAACCGGGAGAAGTGCTACACCTAACTGTAGATGATTTGCCACCTTGGGCTCTTGCACAAATGGTCACGGTAGGCGCATCAATTACAAATGTAGGTCCTCCAGATACGGTAGCAACGGGAGACAACAACGTTCTTCTCAACGGAAAACCTGTTGCGCGACTTGATGATATGACTGCACACGGAGGAACAATCGTTGACGGTTCTTCAAACATTTTCATAAACGGCGTACCCGCAGCGTACGTAACAGGAATGACTGTTTGTCCAATGGTGGCTCCAGGACCCGTACCTCACATTGGCGGACCAATAGTAACAACTGGTTGGCAGGAAACGAATTGAGTAGAAAGTGAATTCTTGAGAGACATTTGCTTTTTTGTTTGTACAAAATATACAATAACACCAGCGAGAATTTCATTCGGCAACGCACATGACTCTCGAAGAATAATAAAAATAGTAGCCCCGCCCGACGCGTTACCAATCATGCGATCCGAGCGGACTCTAAAATTAGGAATTTTTAACATATTGAGCTTTTTGAACATAACGAGAGTTAAGCTTTTAAACTATAAAAAGCAATGTCGGACACCGTATTTTTCTAAAAAATAACAAAACTTTATAAATAATTACGTGAAAAATATTTCACATATGAATTGTTGCCATAAATTCTTCGGAACACTAGGATCAAAACTAAAAGCAGACATCATACACGAACTTAAAGATAAAGAACTCAGTGTAACAGAACTAGCTAACATCCTTCAAGAAGAAAGAAGTAAAGTATCCCACGCATTACTCATACTAAAAACCTGTAGTTTTGTAATACCAAAAAAAGAAGGGAGAAAACAAATATACTCCATAAACAAAGAAACAATTCTTCCTCTTCTTCATTTAGCTGAAACACACATAAAAAAATATTGTAAACGATGTATAACGAGGTGAAAACATGAACATAATACCCTATCAACTAATAAGAATTGCTTTCTTAATATTAGCACTGCTGAGCATACCAACAACAATATATCTTCTTCACAGAATGAGAAAAAAATCAGAAAAATGGAAAAGACTACACCTTATAGAAATAGAAGCAGTATTTCTCATCATAACACTAGCGATAGGATTATTTGCAGGAGTTGCATATAGTGGTTTTCCTTCAAGTCCGCAATTCGTAAAAACAGTAGGGCCTGGAGCAGGACCTCACCTACCACTCTTATCATCAGTCCATTTTTTCAAAAACGTAAACAACTTCGAAAAAATAGACGATATTAGTGAAAACCCAACAGCAATACCACCTCCTATTTCAAGAAATACTAGCGAACATCTAACAATAGACATTGTTGCAAAAGAAGTACTATCAGAAATAATTCCAGGAACAACATTTAACTACTGGACATTCAATGATCGCGTACCAGCACCTTTTATTAGAGCAAGAGTAGGAGATACTATAACCATAAACTTAGAAAACCACCCTTCCAATATACATACTCATTCACTAGATTTTCACGCAGTAACAGGACCCGGAGGTGGAGCAGAAGTATTACAAGTACCCCCTGGTGAAACAAAAACATTCACATTCAAAGCACTAAACCCCGGAATCTATATCTATCATTGTGCAAGCATGCCTAGTGTTGCCGCACATATGACACACGGACAATACGGACTCATACTTATAGAACCAGAAGAAGGACTGCCTCCTGTCGACAAAGAATTCTACATCGTACAAGGAGAATTATACACTATGGGATCAACAGGAGACAAAGGACTCCAAGCATTTGATGCACAAGCAATGCTTGACGGAAACCCAACATACATCGTATTCAATGGAAGAGTAGGGGGAGTACAACTAGAAGCAAACGTAGGAGACACTATACGAATGTATGTAGGAAACGGGGGTGTTAATCTAATTTCATCATTTCATGTTATAGGAGAAATATTTGATACTGTATACCCTGAAGGCAGTATGAAGGGGGCATTATTTCACAACGTGCAAACAACACTAGTCCCTGCAGGAGGAGCAACAATAGTAGAATTCAAACTAGAAGAACCAGGAACATATATTCTCGTAGACCACGCACTAGCAAGAGTGGAAAAAGGAGCATACGGAATACTAAACGTACAAGGAGAATTCAACGAAGAAATATACTACCCAAAACCAACAGAACAATAAGGAGGAATAAGAATGGAAGAAAAACTAATATCAGAACTAGTCACAGAAGATTATAGAACTGCATCAATATTCAAAAAACACGGAATAGACTTTTGTTGTGGAGGAAAAATAACACTAACAAAAGCATGCGAACAAAAAGGAATCAACAAAACTGAAATCATAGAAGAAATAAAAAAATTAAACAAAGAAGAATCGAAAACAAATAAACCAGAAGACTTAGAACTAGATTCCCTGGCAGAGCACATCGTCAACAAACACCACACCTACGTTCGAAAAAGAATTCCTGAAATAGAACCATTCCTAACAAAACTAGTTCGTGTACACGGAGAAAAACACCCAGAACTACAAAAAACACGAAAAATATTCAACGAAATAAAAGACGAACTAACAACACACATGCAAAAAGAAGAAAGCATTCTCTTCCCATACATAAAAAAATTAGTCCAAGAAAAAAAAGAAGGAAATACTATACCACAATCTCCTTTCGGAACAATAAAAAACCCCATTCAAATGATGGAACAAGAACACGAACAAGCAGGCAACGGATTTAAAGAAATAAGAACAATAACCAATAACCTAATACCACCCGAAGATGCATGCAATACTTATAGAGTGACGTTTTCAATGCTTGCAGAGTTCGAAGACGACCTACACAGGCACATCCACCTAGAGAATAATGTGCTCTTCCCAAAAGCAATAGAACTCGAAGATGAACTACTAACAAGAGGATAAACAAATGGGAATTGCAGTATTCAAAGCAAAAAATAAGAGGTGAATAACATTGGATTCAAAGATAAAAAAAGGAATAATTCTCGCATTCATAACAGCTATTGTTTCTGGATTCTCAATATTTATTAATCAATTCGGAGTTAAAAGCATTGATTCTTCCATATTCACCTTTTCGAAAAATGCTTTGGTTGCTATTTTCTTAATCTCAGGAATAGCCATATTTAGCAACAGTAATAACATCAAGAGTTTAAAGGGCAAACATTGGATACAACTTTCAATGATCGGGTTAGTTGGCGGAAGCATCCCATTTTTGTTATTTTTTAAAGGATTACAACTAAGCACAGGAGCAAACGCAGCTTTCATACATAAGATGATGTTTATCTTTGTTGCAGTAGGAGCAGTCCTATTCTTAAAAGAAAAATTGAACAGAACTATGCTCGTCGGTGCTTTTCTTTTGTTGATAGGAAATGGTTTATTGCTTAAATTCGGATGGACCTCTCTTGGTTATGGAGAGCTAATGGTATTTAGCGCAACAATATTGTGGAGTGCTGAACAATTAATATCTAAACACACTCTTAAGGAATTAACTGGAAATATAGTTGCCGCAGGAAGAATGTTTTTTGGTAGCTTATTCATATTGAGTTATTTACTATTTGCAGGAAAAATAAGCACAATTTCTTCATTAACAAGTCCACAATTAGGCTGGATCTTGATTACATCAATACTCTTACTAGCATATCAAATAACATGGTATAATGGATTGAAATTTGTAAATGTCTCAGTAGCAGTACCCATTTTGCTGTTAGGAAGTGTAATAACCACCATACTCCAATTAGCTTTTTCAGACACGGTTATTACCTCTGGACAAACACTCGGACTGTTCATGATACTAACTGGAGTAGCACTAAATATAGGATATAAAAATATTCTTCCTCTCTTGACAACAAAAAAATGGACAGCATAGAATTGTGTGCAAGATTCAGTTATGTAACTAACAAACTAGAATACTGTGGACCTAAATCTTCTACAAAAACTATTTATCAATATCTAACTAAAGATAAAAACTTAGCCAAAGACGTAAAAACTACCTTAGAAAAATTTGAAGGATTAATGCCTTATTTCTCTGAGATGGGCGGATTTAACTATAAAGTAGTTGAAGCGTATTGGTTAGGAAATGAATTACTAGAAAATTTTCCAAAACATAAGATGATAAAAATAATTAACAATCTTGTCAAAAGAGGATTGCCCCAATTTATAGCTGAAAGGATTATTGAAAAGCTCCCTTCGAAGGAGTTTCCCCTCAGAACAGGGATCTTATGATCAAATATCTTGACGATATGGAAATAGGAGCAAATGTATCTCCAGTTGTAAAAAGAGGACCAAGATCATATATTAGGTTAAGAAACCTAAAATCAAAAATCCATTCTTGGGCAATTATTATTCAAGATGAATTAGGTATAAACTACTTTCCCGAAGTAGAACATAAAGAAAGAGAATTCTTACAACTAATAAAGAAATTAAGAGATGGACAAATCCAAACGAGAAAACAAACAGGAGAAGTGTTCACAGGAATTGGCACTCTCATAAAAGCATTCAAAGCAATGTGGCACTGGTATCAAAGAGTACAAAAGAAAGAAGGAATAATTGTCAGAGATATAACTCAAGATATTGATGCAAGAGATAAAAAACCTCATTTCAATTACTTCACTATCGAACAACTTAACTTACTATGTAACGAAGCAAAATATAATTATCGAGTACTCATGATGTTTTTATTTGATACAGGAATAAGAGCACCAACAGAATTGATGAATGTCAAAGTGTCCGATCTCGAATGGAATGAAGAAAAAAAACACTACACATTAACAATTAGAGAAGAGACTAGTAAGACATTTGGAAGAAGAATAAAACTACTTCTCTGCTCAGCAATGTTAAAAGAATTCATAAAAACTAACAAACTAAAAGGAGATAATTTCATCTTTACAACAAATCATCACCAAGTAAACGAATATTTGAAAAGATTAGGACATAGAATACTTGGAATAGGAGAATTCTGGCAAAAAAGAGGAAAAGATGGCAAACTATACAACTGCTCAAAGAACGGGCTGACAATGTACGACTTCAGACACTCCTCTGCAAGCTACTGGTTACCAAGATATAAATCAGAATCAGCTCTAAAATACAGGTTTGGATGGAAAAAATCAGAAATGATCCATTACTACACAGAACTTCTAGGAATGAAAGACACAATCGAAGAAGAAGACCTCTATGTAGATGTGAGTAAAACACAATTAGAAAGAGATCTGGCTAACAAAGGAAACGAAATAACAATGCTCCAAGAGCAAATACAAGCCCAAGAAAGAAAAATGGAAGAAATGATAGAAGTAATGAAAGCACTACAAATAGAAAACAAATACAAACAAATGGAGCCAGTAACAGTAGTTCTAGAAACTACGAGGTAATACAAAATCCGAGATTCTACTAAATATCATCAAAGACTAAAAACCTTTGGTGATAAACTTGAAATATCTAGACGAAGAATTCCTAACACATCAAAAAGAAAGACTTCTCATAACATACAATTGCAGAACAATAAAGGAAGTAATCGAAGTTCTAAACGCCAGAATAAAGATAAAAGAAGATCTGGGGAGGAAGAGTCCTTCCAGATCGCAAAAAGGTTGATAGCCCCGCCCGGATTCGAACCGGGGTCACCAGCTATCTTCAGCCAAAAGATCATTGGATGATCGTTTGACGCTACCAAAGGCTGGTATGATTGGCCGCTACACCACGGGGCTTTATTTGAAAAGTGATTAAGAGTTATTTATAAACTTAACTTTCTAAACATTTTTAAATCAACTTCTACTTTCATGCAGGTATGTTTGACATAGGATATTACCTGCCGCTTGATAAGCTGTACTATGGTAATTCTGTCGGTACATGGCTTCAGGCGCTTCTTCTCATTGGCTTGTTCTACTTAGGCAGTAAGCTTCTGTTTTATTTTATTACGCGTATTGTGGAGCGGCTTGCTGCGAAGACGAAGAACACGCTTGATGATTTAATTGTGAGTTTGATTAAGAAGCCGTCTGTTTTCTTTGTGACGCTTGTTGGTGTTAAGATTGGCTTTGATATGCTCTCGTTTTCAGAATCGTTTACTACGTTTGTTGATCATGTAATTACGTTTATTTTTGCGTTTGCTATTGGTTGGCTTATTGCTCGTATTGTTGATGCTATTATTGCTGAGTATTTAGAACCGCTCACGAAGAAAACTGATAATGATTTGGATGATCAGATTGTTCCTATTGTGAGAAAAATTACGAAGTTCATCATTATTATTGTTGCGCTGCTTATTGGTCTTGATAATATTGGGTATGATATTACTGCGCTTATTGCTGGTCTTGGTATTGGTGGTCTAGCGCTTGCCATGGCAAGCAAGGAGACTATTGGTAATTTCTTTGGCGGTCTTACCGTTTTTGCTGATAAGATGTTTAAGCGCGGGGATCGTGTCAAGGTTGCTGGTTATGACGGCTTTGTTGAGGAGATTGGTATTCGTAGTACGCGGGTAAGAACGTTTGATGGCTCGATGGTTATTGTTCCCAATGCGATGTTCACCACTGATGCTATTGAGAATGTCAGTGAAGAGCCTACAAAAAAAACCACGGTAACTCTTGGGGTAACGTACGATACGCCTCCTAAGAAACTTGATTTGGCGAAGAAGCTAATTAAGGATCTTCTTAAGAAACAAAAAGGCATCAAGGAGGATCCTATTGTTGTTTTTTCTAATTTTAACTCGTCTTCTCTTGATATTATGGTTATCTATCATATCACTGATAAGAAGAATTTCCTTGCTATTCGTGACGAAGTTAATATGAATATTTTGAAGGCGTTTACCAAGAATAAGATCGAGTTTGCTTTCCCAACGCAGACAATTCATCTCCAAAAGTAGGAGAAAGTTTTATAAATAATGTAGTTCTTTATTGTTCTATCAAATGGTGTGGGTGTTGATGTGATGGATAAACAGGCTAATATGTCGCTTGCGACGATCATCGTTTTTGTAGCTTCTCTTCTTGTGGTAACCATTATTGTTGTTTCGATTATTAACTTTGTTTTTAGTCAAGAACAAAGTGTTTTTTCTGGGGAGTCAAGAACTACGAACTTTGTGAGTACCTATGTGAATGTTATGCAGGTGTACACACCAAATTCTTCTTCCTATGGTAATTTTACTGAACTGGTCTTGCTTGCTTCCTCTCAAGGAACGACGCCAATTAGGCTTGATGGTTCTACGATTATTCTTCAAACAAAGAAAAATTCGACGTCGTACACGTATCGTGCGCCTCTTAACTCTTCAAGCTACTGTGCTGCTTCTGGGGCTGCTGCAGGGTGTGATTTAATATCGGGTTCACAAGGTAATTTCACCGTTGAGTTTACCGCAGTTTCTCCTACGCATACGGCAAACATAGTTGGTCAGGGAGAAATGTTCAAGATTTATATTACAAGCCCGGTTGATATCACTTCAGATGAACGTGTCGTTATCAAGTTTGTTCCTCAACGAGGTCCTGAAGAAGTTACGATGTTTAAGACGCCGGGTGTTCCTCGATCTGGCTTAGTGTATTTGTACAATTAATTTTTTTTATTTCACTAAGTTGTCTGTTTCTATGTTTAGAGTCTTTACACTCGTTTCTAACTCTATATCTTTTCTACGGTTGTGCCTGTTGAAGAATCGAGAATCTTGTATCCTTTGGCAAGAATGAGGTCGCGAAGCGTATCGCTTTCTTTCCAATTCTTCTCTTTTCGAGCAATAGTTCGCTTGTTGAGAAGTTCGCGCACTTCTTGAGGAATAGCAAGTTGTTCTTCTTTATCAAGGCATAATCCGAAGACCTTATCCATTTCAAGGATGGTTGCATACGCATTCTCACTTCCTTCTTGAAGCACTTCTTGCAAGAGCGCGACTGCTTGCGGTAAGTTTAGATCATCATTGATAAGTGTCCTAAATTTTGCTATACTGGCCGCATCTGCTGTTTTGTTTTCCTTTGGAAGAGTGCTGAGGCGTTTTCTAATATTCTTTACTGCGTTGCGAGCGCTTACCAATGCTTCGGTTGAGTATTGTAATTGCTTGCGATAATGAGTGAGTAAGCATAAGTATCTGAAATCAAGCGGATCAAATCCTTCTTTTTTTAAGTTGGCAAGCGTGAGAAATCCACCCGATGATTTTGCCATTTTTTCTTTTCCAACAACTAAAAATTCATTATGAACCCAATAGTTTACCGCGCGCTTTCCAATGGCACAATTACTTTGCGCTATTTCATTTTCATGATGGACTGGTTGCAGATCAACTCCTCCTGTATGTATGTCAAACTGATCTCCTAAGAGTTTTCTACTCATTGTTGAACATTCAATGTGCCAACCAGGATACCCCGTTCCCCAAGGCGAGTCCCACACTTGGGCGTGATGTTCATATTTTGATTTTGTAAACCAAAGAACAAAGTCTTGTGAGTTTTTTTTGTTTGGATCCTTTCCTGTTCGAGAGTATGCTTCAGTATGCTGTTTGTTTGTTAAACTTCCATACTCTGGAAATTTCTCCGTGTCGAAATAGACATTTCCGCCTGCGTGATAGGTGTAGCCTTTTTTTTCAAGTTCTTTGATCATCTCTATTTGCTCTGCAATGTATGCGGTGGCGCGAGGATATTGTGTTGCGGGAATAATGTTGAGTTGTGCAAGGTCATCAAAAAATGACTGCGTGTAGTATTCTGCAATTTCAAGAGGAGATTTCTGTTCTTTGCGCGCAGCTTTCTCCATCTTGTCTTCGCCTTCATCTGCGTCACTCGTTAAATGGCCAACATCGGTGATGTTAATGATATGAATAACTTCATACTTGTTGAATAGAAACATGCGTTTAAGAAAGTCATCGACTAAATTGTGGCGATGATTGCCAATATGAATGTAAGAGTACACTGTTGGGCCACAAGAATACATGCGCACTTGACCTTTGTTGAGAGGTATAAATTCTTGTTTTTCTTTGCCTAGTGTATTAAATAGCTGTATCTTTTCACTCATATAAGAAAGAGAGAAGGAAATGATTTAATTATCTTTTCCTTTTTTCTTGATTTTCTTAATCTCTTTCTCAAGATCAAGTTCTTCAAGAAGTTCTTTGTAGCGGTTTCGGATTGTAACCTCTGTTACTCCTGCAACGTCTGCAACTTCCCGTTGGGTTCGTTTCTCACCGTTAATAAGAGCTGCAACGTAGAGTGCGGCTGCCGCAATCCCCGTAGGGCCTCGTCCGCTTGTTAACTCGACTTTTTGTGCTTGTTCAATGATTTCTACAGATTTTGTTTGCGTCTCAGCTGACAGCTTCAGAGCCGTTGCAAATCGCGCAATATAATCTGCAGGATTTGATGGCAAAATCTTAATTTGAAGTTCTCGTGTAATAAACCTATAGGTTCGTCCAATTTCTTTTTTTTCAATTCCTGAGGCTTCTGAAAGTTCGTCAAGTGTGCGTGGGACATCGTATCGCCTACAGGCAGCATAGAGTGCTCCTGAAACAACTGATTCCATGCTTCTTCCACGTACAAGTCCTCGTTGGACTGCGTGCGTGTAGATCATTGATGCTTCTTCTTCAATCATAGAAGGTAATTTAAGAAATGAAGAGACTCTCTTTAATTCAGAGAGTGCCATTTTCAGGTTTCGCTCAATTGCTGTAGAAATTCTTTGTTGCCATTTTCGCAAGCGAAAGAGTTTGTTCTTCGTTTTGGAACCGAATTTATAGAGATCTGCTTTTGAACCAACATCAGTTCCCAGTCCTTGATCGAACTGTGTGTACGTCATTGGTGCGCCAGTTCGTCGGCGCTGGGCTGCAGTCTCCGAGTCGAACTCTCGCCATTCTTGGTCAAAATCGACCATTTTTTCTTCAATGACGAGTCCACAGTCCTTACAGACTATTTCTCCTTTTTCTTTGTGATAGCTGAGATTGAGCGAACCACATTCAGGACATTTTTTTACAAAGTTTCTTGTCATTTTCGTGCCTTGATATTGAGAAGAATAGTTCTACTGCCCGCGTAGATATCGTGCGTCCTCCCCTGTTATACGCAAAGCTTATAAAGAGTCCTCTGAACTTCTATATAAATCTTTCGGTTTTGAGTGGTGATTTTCTAAGAAATTACCTATTTTAGCTTCGTTTTAACTGTTTTTTCACTAATAATCGCTGATGACCCTGTTGGATCTTCAATGATGAGTTTGGCGCTTTCTTGACCCCATTTAATGCGCATTATTTTTTTCAGAAGGTTTTTGGCAGTCTTTTTTTCTTTCTCATCATCGGTCGTTTCTTTGATGTTTTCTATTTGATGTTTCAGTCGATTAAGAATGCCTTCCACATTTGTAATAAATCCATTCGCCGTCTCGCCCGCTTCAATAGAACCGAGATGAGGAATTTTAATGTTTCCAAAACTTGAACGGATAACGCGCACATTCATATCTTCTTCGCAAGTGATGTCAAAGGATAATTTTACAGGATCTTCTTTCTCTAAGCCTAAGTCAACATCAGATTTATGGTAACTGCACTCGGAACAATCCATAGAGAATAGAAAGACAGGACCAAAGAAAGGAATATCACGTTCAGACTCTTGCAAGGTGAGTGTTTTCTTCATACAAAAAGGGCATGGCTGGCCTGTAATCACTTCAACTCCTAAGTCTTCACTAGCTGATGTTATTTTTTCTTCCATAACAACCAGTATGGATGAAAATATCTTTAAAAACTTTGTGTAGAGAGAGATGCAAAAATGGTCATAAAATAAATTCTGTTACTTCTTTCAAAAGAAAAAAAATGTTTATAAAGAACCGAACAATAAAACACAACTGGCGAATTTCAGTAAAATGAATTTTCGTTAAAACTATTGGGGTGTATTGGGTTAACGGTAGAGAAAAATTTTCTCTCGAGCGAGAGCTCGAACTATAGTAGAACTGGCAAGGCCGCTAAAAATACACGATCGTCATTTCGACCGTCGTCCCTTCTGATGATTGCAATCATCGTTTCGTTCTCTATCTTCTTCGCAACACTCGTAGCGGCAGCTCTACAAAATTCTGATGTCAATATAGAAACCCCCCTTGACGCAACGAATTGGAATGCAACAACAGGAAATTTAACGTACAACATTACTGTTGCCCCACTTAACTGTACAAGATACACAAACTTTACAGGTGCTTGGTCGCCAATCACAAGCAATCCAACACTCGCACATGGATCTCCAGGATCCTACGAATTTATTGAAGACACCATTTCTCTCATTTTTGGAAACATATATCAGTGGGGAGTCGTTTGTGTAAATGCGACTAATGCAAGCGATACTCTTGCAAAGAATGCAACGTTTACGTGGGATTACCTTACACCAATTGTCTCCGTATCTAAAGGCATTAAATCCAATAGTCCAGTAACTACTGGTGATACAATAACCTACATCATTAACATTTCCAATGCAGGACCAAATGCAATCACCACGTTATATATGTTTGACTCATTTAACAACACTGAGCTTACGTATCAGAATTCTTCAACTCCTTTCGATGTGAACACAACAGTTGGTGCTGATACAGAGCTTGAATGGTCAACAAGTTTAGCAGGATTTCAAACAAAATCTTTCGCTATCAATTTTACATTGAACCAATATGGTAATATTTCAAATCAAGTTGATCTGGAAGATGATTACACATATATTAATGGAAGTCTTGCACAGCGACTCTTTGTTTCCCCACCTCCTCCTATGATGCAGATTTTTGTCAATAAGAGCATTCTTACTAGTGGACCGTTCTCTCAAGGGCAAACAATCACTTTCAAACTTAATATTACTAACAGAGATGTTTCAAATTTAACCAACGCAACGATTGTAGATTATTTTGACAATATGACACTCACCTTTAACGGATCAGATGTTGCTCCTGATGCCAGTTTTGGAAACAATGTTTCGTGGGATGTTAACATAACTTCAGGGTCATCATTTATTGTCTTAGTTAATTTCACAGCAGATAGCGGCGCATTTACAACGAATAATGTTTCTGTCTACAATGAATCATGGGTTCAATTGAATAAATCTTCCTCTCAAATTAATATCATGGGCAGCGGCCCAATGGGAGGAGGAGTTAATGTTATCCTCGTAAATGGAAATCCAACAATTACTGTTGGAAACAATGCAACTTTCAGAATCAATGTTTCAGTTCCTGGACCAGAAGATTTTGCAAACGTAACCATTAAGCTTCGCTTTAATCAAACTGCTTTTAGTTTCAACGAATCAATTCCTTCGCCTGATTCACAAGAAAACATTTCAAACGGCGAAGTGTTCTGGTACAAACACGTAAATGGAACATTAAATTATTCTTTCTCAGTTAATTTAACAGGTCTTGTAGCTTCATCAAATTCAGATGTAACTGCGCTCGCATTTAATGAATCAACGCTTGTAGGAAATGACACAACGCAAGTTACCATTAATGCAGCTCCAGGTGGAGATCCAGGTTCCTTAGGAAACTACACGCTTGTCTGGGCAGATGCGCAGCCAGCGCAGTTCTTTTCAAATCATGATATTTTTGATTTCTCAGGAGCACCCTACGTTGTTCGGGGTCTTGGTTGTGATCTCGCATTTGATGCATATGATGACTCCAATATTTCGATGGCAGGTTATAACTGCTGTGATGAAAAAGCTCCCTATGGAGCAGGATGCACTGGTGTAAGCAATCCACAATATGATATGGATGCGGTGTTTGTCGACCAAACTTCTCAATATATTGCATGGCACATGTTTGGCGCATTTCACAAGAGTGTCAATTTGAGTGTTTGTGACAACATTAACAAGTCAGCAGCATTTGTTGTTGAATTTGATATTGACGATAACTACACGATGGGTGGCATGCCACTTACTGGTTGTTCAAATAGTCTTAATGATCAATGTTATCCTGGCGCAGATTATCAAATTTGGTTCTTTCCAGATGAGAATTCAACCTTGTTCGCGTATTATAACGGAACAAATAATAATACCTGGGGAGGTCCAACCGGTGATCAGCGCAACAATGTAAGTTTCTATGCAAATGTTACAGCAAGTGCAAATCAAGTATGGGTATATTATAATTGTTCAGCTGATGGCGATATTGATGCAAATTTTGCTGAAAATGGTATTACTATTGTTGTCAACAAATCAGCATTTGGTGCACACGGAATTAATCCAAAACTTAATTTTGAAACCAATTCGTTTAACTTCTCCTACAAGATGGCAAATCCAATTGATATGCTAACAAACTATGCTGGAGGAGAATATGTTGAACAATTCCTTTTCAATGGCCCAGGACAGGATATGGGAGCTTGTTTCCAGTTTGATGGAATTCAAGCATCCTGTGAGAATGTGTCAGACAGTTTCTCCTGTGTTTGGCGTCCAATGGGTAACGGATTTGGATTGTGCGATCCAGACTTTTCTCAATTCAGTGAAGGGTCCTCTTGCTTTACTTATGATAACCAAACAGCTTGTCAAGCAGACACGAGTGTTGGGTATTGTGAATGGGTAGAAAATGTTCCGCTTCCAAACGGAAGTGTTGGCGGAATGTGTGTTGAAGCGTTCAATCCTTTCTGGCTTAGTGGCGGACAAGATTGTGATGAAGACTGTTCATTCTGCTTTTCAAATACGCAATGTACAAACTCTGATGCGAACGGAGGAAGCACCTACGGTGGTTGCTCCTGGTATACGGATACATTTTCACCAAATGGCTGGTGTGATGTGAAAAATCTTGACTTTGGTTGTGCTGATGTTCCAGGACAATGTTACAATGCAACAAATTGTGCAAACGCTGGCTGGGTGTGGAATGCAACCTGGAGTACCTGTGTAGAAACAAGTGCAACAGAAATATGTTCAAACGGTGTCGACGATAATGGCAATGGACTTGTAGATTGTGAAGAAGGTTCTTGTCAAGACAGCGCACGATTCTGTGGAGCTCATATCAACACACTTGTTGGCACGTATCAAGGCTATGATGAGTATGATGCGCAGTTGGTGCGTTTAATGGGTATGCAAGAGCCAAACATTCTTGACTTAAAACATGATAATGCGGCTGATTCAACAGTAGCCAATGCTTCAACAGAAATTAAAGCAGTTATTGCTGTTATGACTGATTTAGGAATGGGTCTTGGCGCGTTTGTAAGTAGCACAGCAGAATTGCATGTTTGTGGTGGTTCTTTATCTGCAAGAAAATATTTGTACGGCATTGATAACGATGCAAACCTTTCAAGCGGATGTAATCTTACGGTGAATGGCGCAACAAAAACAGGATTTGAATTCCTTGTTAAATATGGAAACTACACTGGTATCAATTATACAATCAATAACACCCGACAACTTTGGGCTTGCTTTAGAGGCGAGTGGGTGTTAAAAGATGGAACGGTGCTTCCAGTACAGGTAGTTGATCCGGTAGATCCTCAACATCCAGAAAACGGCTTTAATTATTTCGCTGTTGAATGTGAGCCTGAAGATCCAGAATTCCCTGGAGGAAATTTTGTTCCTGTTGTTCTTGACAAAACTGACATAGGAAATCCAAAAGACGATATGCGCTTTAGCATCTTTGTCATAAATGGATCATGGGCAAACTTCTCAAATCTATATGCGTTTGATGCTGCTGAGAATGCGTATTACACGCCTGGAACAATTGAGTTTGAACCAATCAATTGCTTTGAAAACCCATCGCAATGTGGCTCAGAATTTATGTATTTGGGTGGTGGCGAGTATATGCCATTCGAAGACTGCATTGCACCAGGAGACGAAGACGTTGATGGATTTACAAATTGTGATGATTCAGAATGTGCAATGGCTCCTAATTGTGCGGGGCAATCAACCTATAGTCCATTAGCAGATACGACGACCCCCCATGTTATACATAGCGAAGTTGAAGTTTCATCAGACCTTGCCTTTGTCAAATGGCTTAATGATGAACCAACAAACGGTAGTGTCTTGTTCTACAATAAATCAAGTGGTTGTACACAACTCAACGCAACCGTGTTCGATTATGGCATGGCAGAATCAACATTTGATGACTTCAAATCATGGCATCATGTCGTACTTGAGTATAATTCACTTGGATACTCATTAGAGCCAAATACTGCCTACTATTACAAACTTCGATCAAGAGATCAAGCAAATCTTACCGCCAGGTCTAAATGCTTGAACTTTACAACGGCGGCGGCAGCACAAAATGTTTCCATGCAGTTCAACTACACAGGACAAGGAAATCCTTCTGATCCACTAGGCGATCTCACTATACTGGCAAATGGCGTGGATATTGGAGTTGGAGACTTTAACTTCTCATCGTTTGGAGTTAATTTAACTTTCTTGAATCCTAACGCAACTGCAGCAGACAATTGGTCTATTACCTTTGTCGGCCTTGACTTTTCGCAAGCAGACATTATCGATTTCACTGGCGCATTCTTAGCGAACAGCACCGGGGATAACGATGATTTCATGGGAATGGAACATGCAGATTGGCTTGAATTAGTGCAAAAGTTTGGAACGGATTATTTATTGATTCAAGTGCCAAATGGCGAAGATGACTATTTGTATCACTGTGATGATTCTGGAACAAGTTGCACAGATGTAACGCAAACACAAGGCGTTGCTTTAGTATCTTCAACACCAGATTATACTATTTGGAGAATTCCAACAACACTTGGATTTTCCACCTATAGTTCTGGAGCAATAACGTATAATTTGACCTATGCAAACTTAACCAATGCAACAAGAACTGAAGCAGTAAATGTTAATGTGTCCGTTCTTATGAACATCACTAATAGAGATAATGTATCTCGATCGTATAACTTCTCTATTGAGAAAAATGCAAATACAACAGCATGGTTGAATGGAACGACCACTGTAAATAATGTGGTGCTTGCAACGAACGCGAGCTTTGTTACAAACTTTACTATGCAAGCATCAGTTGTAGGAACATACACCTTCAACATCACATCCACCTTGGCAAACAATGCAACGGTCACGTTCAACTCGAATGATGATTTGGTGCTGCAATTAACAGCAACTCCAGCTGCAGATGTTACCGCTCCTACGATTACTGGTGTTGCTAATGGTACAGTTACGAATGTGAGTGCTGTTCTTACTTGGAGTACTGGTGAAGCGGCAAACTCAACAGTTGCGTATGGTACGACTCTTGCTTTGAGTGATGGAACGCACACCAATGCTACTACGGGAACTAGTCATTATGCGTTACTTACTGGCTTGACGAATAGTACATTATATTACTATAACATCACTGCCTGTGATGCTGTTCCAAATTGTAACACCACAGGACCATATAACTTCACAACAGCAGATACACCAGCAGCACCTACACCTGCAGTGTATGGGGTGCAAGTTTCTACGAATGGTACGAGCCTTAACACTGTTGAGTCTCAGAGTGCAACATTCTATATTTCAGTAACAAATAACGGTACGGATACGACCGGGGTGTTTTATGATGTCACTCACACTGATCCAAACAGTGCAGATGTTGATACTCAGAATGCAAGTAATATTACGCTTGACAGTGGTATGAGTGGCATTATTTCGTTAACAGTAAGTGACGCGACGCCAGGCACATATCAGTTCGTGGTTACTGCCTCACAAGCTAATGATAGTGCTGTCAACGCTAGTACGGGAACGCTTACGTTAACAGTTAATGATACGGTTGCCCCTACATTCAGTAATGTGATTAATAATTCAATTGCTAATGTGAGTGCTAAAGTTAATTGGGCTACAAACGAAGCAAGTAATAGTAGTGTTGCTTATGGAACTACCTTAGCATTAGGTGATGGGGTTGTTGTTAATGCAAGTCTTGACACAGTTCATAACTTGTCATTAAGCGGCTTAACTCCTAGCACTTTGTATTATTATAATATAAGTAGTTGTGATGTTGCAGGTAACTGTAACACGACAGGTCCGTATAACTTTACCACCTTGGCTGCGGCTGATATTGTTGCTCCTACGATTACTGGTGTTGCTAATGGCACGGTAACGAATGTGAGTGCTGTTCTTACTTGGAGTACTGGTGAAGCGGCAAACTCAACAGTTGCGTATGGTACGACTCTTGCGCTTAGTGATGGAACGCACACCAATGCTACTACGGGAACTAGTCATTATGCGTTACTCACTGGCTTGACGAATAGTACATTATATTACTATAATATCACCGCCTGTGATGCTGTTCCAAATTGTAACACCACAGGACCATATAACTTTACGACTGCTGCAACTCCTCCACCAGCAATTCCTGCTGTTTACGATGTGCAGGTGAGTGTGAATAGTAGTGCTGAGAGTATTGTGGAAAATGGTAATGCGTCATTTTACATTACTGTTACGAATAATGGTACGAACACAACTGGTGTGACCTATGTTATTACGCATACTGATGTGAATAGTGCGGATTTTGATCTTCAAAATACGAGCACTGTGGTGCTAGATAGTGGAGAGAGCGGTATTGTTCGCTTAGATGTGAGTGATTCTACTCCAGGCACGTATCAATTTGTGGCTACCGCGAGAGTTAATAATAATTCCGCGATTAATGCTAGTACGGGAACGCTTACGTTAACAGTTAATGATACAACGCCTCCTACGATTAGTGGTGTGACAAATACGTCAGTTGCAAATACGAGTTTCCAAGTAAATGTTGCTACAACTGAAGCGGCAAACTTAAGTGTTGCTTACGGAACCACGCTTGCCTTATCTGGTGGTAGTGTGACAAACAGCAGTGTTGCAACAACGCATAATGAGTCGATAACTGGTTTGACACCAAGCACTCTTTACTATTATAATGTCACTTCGTGTGATGCAGCAGGTAACTGTGCAACCAGTGGACCGTACAACGTAACCACTTTGGCTGCAGCTGATATTGTTGCTCCTACGATTACTGGTGTTGCTAATGGCACGGTAACGAATGTGAGCGCGGTGATCAGTTGGACTACAGGTGAAGCGGCAAACTCAACAGTTGCGTATGGTACGACACTTGCTTTGAGCGATGGTGCTTATTACAATGCAACATTAGGAACTGGGCATTACGCTTTACTAACAGGTTTGACTAACAGCACGTTGTATTATTATAACGTCAGTGGATGTGATGCTGCAGGTAATTGCAACACAACAGGACCATATAACTTTACAACAGCAGACACACCAGCAGCACCAATTTATAGTGTGAACGTATCTGCAAGTCCAATAACAATTTCAACTACAGAAACAACAAATGGTACTTTTTCCATAACTATTGGTAATAATGGTACTGCAAACGCTGTTGTATATAATGTGACTGTCAATAATGCTACTGGCAGTGATGTTGCATCTTTGAACACGTCAAGTGTCACGCTTGATAGTGGAGAAACCACTGTTGTAAAGCTAACTGTTAGTGATACAACGCCAGGTACCTACGTGTATAACGTCACGGCAATGAGAAATAGCGACTCAAGTGTGAATGCGACAACTGTCACGCTTACATTGACCGTTAATGACACAAACGCACCAACGATTAGTGGTGTGACAAATACGTCAGTTGCAAATACGAGCGCGCAGGTAAATTGGGGTACGAATGAGGCTGCTAACAGCAGTGTCAGGTATGGTACAACGACCGCTCTTGGCGATGGTGAAGAAATTAATGTAACGCTTGCTACAGTGCACAACATCTCGCTTTCAGGTCTTACACCTGCAACAATGTACTTTTATAATGTGACCAGTTGTGATGCGAGTGCTAACTGTAAAGTTAGTGGTCCATACAACTTTACCACCTTGGCTGCAGCTGATATAGTAGCTCCAAACATTACTACTGTTTTGAGCAGTTCTATCACTGATGTGAGTGCGGTAATCACTTGGAGTACTGGTGAGAGTGCAAACGCTAGCGTAAGTTATGGTACGACACTTGCTTTGAGCGATGGGACAACTGTCAATGCGACGATGGGTCTTTCTCAAAGTGTTTATGTAAGTGGTTTGACTCCTGCGACGCTTCATTATTTTAATGTCACTTCGTGTGATGCAGCAGGTAACTGTAACACGACAGGACCGCATAATTTCACAACATTGGCAACCATTCCTCCTGCAGTGTATGATGTGAATGCTACATCAAATGGAACGAGTGCGAGTGTGATAGAATCGCAAAATGCAACGTTCTACATTAATGTGCATAATAATGGTACGAACACGACGAGTGTGACGTATCTTGTAACGCACACCGATCCAAATAGCGCAGATTATGATGTGCAGAATGATTCAGGAGTGGTTATTGATAGTGGTGAGTCTCGAATGATCTCGCTTACCGTTGGTGATGCTACGCCTGGCACGTACAATTTTGTTGTGACGGTTGCTCAAAATAATGATTCTGCAAATAATATGACGTTGCCAACCTTTACCTTAACGGTGCTGGATACAGTCGCTCCTGTCATTAGTAGTGTGACAAATACGTCAGTTGCAAATACGAGCTTCCAAGTGAACATGGCCACAACTGGTGAAGCTGGTAACATGAGTGTCTTGTATGGTACGACGCTTGCGCTTAGTGATGGTGAAGTGGTTAATGCTACTTTGTCGGTGACGCATAATGTTTCGGTTACTGGTTTGACACCTAGTACGTTGTATTATTATAATGTCACAGTTTGTGATGGTAGTGATAATTGTGATGTTGCAGGACCATTCAATGTGACAACTGCTGCAGCTGTTGATATTGTTGCCCCTCAGATTACGAGTGTGGCAAACGGTACGGTAACGAATACGACTGCGTTTATTACTTGGACGACGAACGAGTCGGCGAATGCAAGTGTTGCTTACGGCACTACCTTAGCATTAGGTGATGGCACGACAGTGAACGCGAGTATGGGAACAAGTCATAGCGTGTACTTGACCGGCCTTACGAATAGTACGTTCTACTATTATAACGTCTCGAGTTGTGATGCTAGTGCTAACTGTAACACAACAGGACCATATAACTTTACGACAGCAGACACACCAGGTCCAGTGATTTATGATGTGAACATTACTGTGAATGCGAGTGGTGCGCTCATTAATAATTCGGACACTGCCAGTGTTTCCTTTGTTGTTACGGTAACAAACAATGGCACTGAAGATGGTATTAGTTATAATATTACCAGAACTAACGCTAACAGTGCGACAACTGCAACGATTAATGATTCATCATTAACGCTTGATAGCGGCGCTAGTGCTGATGTGCTTTTGACGGTAGGTGATCCTGATGCTGGCATCTATCAATTTACGGTAACTGCTACGCAGTCTACTAATGGTGCGGTGTTTGCAACGACGCCAACAATTACGTTGGTTGTTGTGGATACGCAAGCGCCTATTATTTCAAGCGTAGTTAATGCAAGTATCACGAACATTTCGTTTGTGGTTAATTGGACCACACATGAAAGTGCGAATGCAAGCATTGCGTATGGTACAACGGTTGACTTAAGTGATGGTGTTGTTACGAATGCAACGCTTACAACAAACCATAGCGTTCCTGTTACTGGTTTGACTAACAGCACGTTGTATTATTACAATATTACCAGTTGTGATGGAGATGACAATTGTAACACGACAGGACCATACACCGTAACAACAGCAGCAACAATTGTTCCCTCAGGAGCTGATGTGAATGCAACTGTTGTTAGTGCTACTGCAAGTGCAACAGAATCAACGACTGCAGTGTTCTATGCGCTATTCACAAATAACGGAACGCTCGATAATGTCACGTATGACATCACCAGAGTAAACACGAATAGTGCTGATACAGCAACGCTTAACACGAGCAATGTCACGCTTGATATTGGTGCAAGCGCACTTGTTAGCTTAACTGTTGGAGATACGACGCCTGGCACATACCAGTTTACTATTACTGCAACAAAGAACGATGAGCCAACTGTTACTGCTACAACTACAACGTTGACCTTAACGGTTAACGATACTGTTGCGCCGGTGATTACTGCTGTTACAAATCAAAGCATAAGAGATACGTCTGTCTCAATAGGCTGGCTTACTGATGAAGCAGCAAATAGCAGTATTAACTACGGCACAACATCTGCTCTCGGTAGTTCAACAGGCAATGCAAGCTTAGTTACTGCACACAACTTTACTATTAGCAGTTTGCTTAATGGCACGTTGTATTATTATGCGGTAACAAGCTGTGATGCAACTGGTAACTGTAACACAACAGGACAATATACCTTTACTACTGCAGAAGCTGAGATTTACGGCGTACACATTGCAGTAAATGCAACGAGCGCCTCAGTTAACGAATCAACAACGAAAGACTTCCTTGTGACGGTAACCAACAATGGAACACTTGACGCGCTACTGTATAACTTGACATTGTACAACATAAACAGTGCAGATACGGGAACAGTAAACGCAAGTAACATCACCCTTGATAGCTCCGCATCAGGAAGTGCATTGCTTACTGTTGGCGACACAACACCTGGCACGTACACGTTCAAGGTTGAAGCTATGCAAGCTAATGATAGTTCAGTGTGGGCAAATACGAGCACCATTACGTTAACGGTTGTAGACACCACCGTTCCAACGGTAACTGCTTCATCGCCTGCAGCAACTGCGTATACGAACCTTTCATCGCAGAAATTTACCGTTGATTTGAGCGATGCTTACGATGCAACGTTGAGTTGCGGTATTTACGTAAATGGTAGTTTGAATGCAACTAATGCTTCAATGTCTGCAGCTGCAAATCAGAACATCACTGTTTCTGGCTTTGCGCAAGGAACCTATGCATGGCTTGTTGGATGCACGGACGCAGCAGGAAACACGGCCAACTCAACAGCTCGAACGTTGATCGTTGATCTTACCGATCCTGTTACAACTATAAGTCTAACAGGAACGCAAGGATCAAACACGTGGTATACCTCAAGTGTTAGTGTAAACTTTAGTGTCACTGAATTATATGCGAATAATACCTGGGTGAACAATGGTTCGCTTGTGAATTGGGATCAGACACCATTTACTGTTTCAAGTGAAGGAAACACGACGATTACGTATTATAGTGTTGACTTAGCAGGTAACGTGGAAACTGCAAACCAACAAAACATCGGTATTGATTCAGTTGCGCCAGTAATTAACGCATTAACTGCAAACAGAACGGGAGTTATGGCAAATAGTTCAATTAACTCATCAGAAGCGGTGCAATTTATTATCAATGTCACCGAAGCGAATCCGTGGTATATTGAATTTGCAGAAAATGGTGTTGGACAAGCAAATGTTTCGTTTACGTCTGATGCGAACACGACAGTATCCTGGACAAACGCAGCAAATTACGTTGAATCAAGCGTTGCGTTGTCATTAACCGTCTATGATTTAGCGGGACAATCTGTTGCAAGCACCATCATTAATATTTCAGTAAATGATACGACCGGACCAAGCGTGGCATTAACCTTACCTGCAGATGATACTGCGACAACATCACGAGCAGTAACTTTTACATACACAGGAACTGACGCATTGAGTTTGGCTAGTTGCACACTAAACATTTACAACAGCACTGATGAGTTGATTAATACAACAACCAACGCATCAATGACAAGCGGTCTTGCAGACACCTACGCGTACACGTTTGCAGCTGATGGTCAATATGATTGGAATGTTACGTGCTTAGACAACAGCGCAAATCTTGGTGTATCATCCACCTACAATGTAACGGTTGACACAGCAGGACCAGTTATCACGCCAACAATTTGGACTGGCACTGAAGGAGATAATAGTTGGTACACAACAAATATACTCCTTAACTTGTCAGCTGTTGATGCAGTAAGTGATGTGGCAACCTTACAATATAGAATACGAGATGGATCTTGGACAACATATACTGCACCATTTAATGTGACCAGAACTGGTGTGGTGCGTTACCGAGCAAATGATACGCTTGGCACCATGACCACAGGAAATGTTTCGTACTCTATCGATAAAGTCGCACCAACAGTTACGGGAGTAATTAATGGAACTAAATCAAACGGCGTCTATGTAACAGCAGCAACAGTTGCACTTACCGTTACAGAACCAGAACTCTATGGTGACTCGGGCATTGCTGGAACGTATTATTCAACAAACGGTGGAACTTCATACACGGCATACACGGTACCATTTAACTTGAACAGTGATGGAACCTACAATATTATTGCGTACTCGGTTGACAATGCGGGAAATAATAATTCCGGAGTGACGGGAAAACAATACACGAAGACAGTTATTGTTGACACGACAGCACCTGTAGTTTCTGTACTAACACATACCAACGACCAAACAGTTTCAGGAATACAAAGTATTAATGTGAGCAGTTCTGCACCTGGTGTGGTCATGGAAGTGTTTAGAAATGGCACGTCGCAAGGATTTATTGCAAATAATACCTTGTATAATTTCACGTACACCTGGGATACGGCAGGTATTAGTGATGGCACATATAACCTCTCATTTAGGGCGACTGAACATGGTGCTTTAACACACACTGCTTCAGTAAGACTGATTGTAGATAATACGTTGCCAACAGTCACGATAACAACACCTGCAAGCGATGGATTGAATTATTCGTCAAGCACGCTGATGGTAATTGGTAACACAAGTGAAACGACGTCATCAATAAATATCAGTATTAATGGCGGCGCGTACACGACCGTTGCCAATGTGAGTGGAACCAACTGGAATTACACAATCACTTCTTTCTTACAAGGAGTGAACACAATTGCAGTTCAAGTTGGAGATGGAATTGGAAATGCAGGTAGCACAACTGCATACGTTAACTATGATAACGCTTCGCCAGTTGTTAGCAATATTTACGCAACACCAAATCCTGCACGAACAACAACAACGAGTGTGACGGTGACTGCGCGCGTGACTGACACGAATCCATTGACAAGTGTAACCGCAGATTTGAATGGATCGAATGTTACCATGACCGCATCAGGATCAACTTATACGGGAACCTGGTCAACACTTCCAGCAACAGATGGCTCATATACGGTAACCATCAGAGCAGAAGATGTGTATAGTAATACTGTTGAAGATACGAGTTATAGTGTGGTTATTAATGACACGTTGCCAACCATAGTCTTTAACATTAGCAATGGTGATTACTTAAGTAATGGTAGTTTGGTGAACATTCAAGTGATGAACTCAGACACTACCTGGTTTAATTCAACAGATAACGTAACGCCAACATCGATAAGCGGTGGAGTTGCAAATTACACTGTTAATGGAGTAGAATCTGCTTCACTTACCTTATATGTATGGGCAAACTCTTCAACAGGGTATAATGTGACAAGCGTAGTAACCATTGTGGTTGACAGTGTAACGCCAGAGATGATGTTTAACATCACACCAGCGTACACAACAGCAAACAGCATTAATGTAACTGCTACTGCAAATGATACTAACTTGAAAGATGTTCGTGTGAACGGTTTAGTTGCGTCGTATAATGGAACTGTGTATTATAAGAGAATATCGCTAACCAATAATGCGAACAACACCATAACGGTTGTTGCAACAGATGAAAGTGGTAAGACAAACACGAGCACAGATTATATCTATCGTGATAGTACGGTGCCCGTAACAAGTTACACTCTTTCACCTTCAAGTGTGAATGGAAGAAACGGTTATTACACAACTAACGTGCTTGCATCGTTTACTTCAACAAGTGGTGGTTCAAACAGAACAACACTTATCTGGAGAAACAGTACAACTGGATGGGTTGCAGCTACGAATTATACGTTTAAGGAAACGAATAATAGAACGATCAAGTATCGCACTGTTGATGCTGCGGGTAATGTTGAAGCAACAAAAACATTAACGGTTAATGTTGACACGACAGCGCCAGTTGTAACGCAAGCAGCTCTTGCTCTTCCTGCAAGACCACAACAAGGTGTTGATGAAGTGACACTTAACTTCTCGGCAACGGGAAGCTTGTATGCTGCATTGAATGTGACAGATCCAAATGGAACAAGGACTGCGTATACATTATCACCAACAAACAATAGGTATACATACACGTTTGAGCCATTTGACACGCTTGGCAGATATAGATTTAATGTATCTATTATCGACCTTGCAGGTAATGTGGTAAGAACAAGGACGAACGTAAGTGTTGTTGAAGTGGTCAGATTTGAAAACATCGAAGCGAATGCAAATGAAAGCATTGTGATTAACGGATCACGAGTTAATGCTACGGTGAACATTTCGACAAATGCTTCTGTTGGAAATGGTGCAATGAACATTACGCTGGATGAAGAAAGTCCGTATGATAATACAACTATCAATGATTCGCTCAAATACATCACCTTTGATGAGAGTGCTGATTTGACAGCTGCTATCAGATGGGTGATCTTGCGCATGTATTATACGGATGAAGAAGTAAACGAGTCTGGTTTGAATGAAACAGGACTGTTCCTGAGTTGGTATAATGAGACAAACCATACGTGGTCTCGGTTATCCTCAGCGATGGACTTTGTCAATGCAACAGGCGTGAATGAGTCACATAACTATGTGTGGGCAAATGTGACGCACTTCTCAAGCTATGGTTTGAGTGGAGACAGACTCCTTTGTGCGGACATTTTCACCAACGCCGCGGTAACGCAAGGTTGTTATGATAGTTTGAATGTCTATCGTGATAGTGGTTACATCTGTTCAGGAGTCTGGAGAGCAACTGCTTGTCCTGGATCCTCAACACCAGCAGAAGAGGAAACGACACCTAGTTCCTCCTCAAGTCCATCGCTTCCAGCGACTGAAGAAGAGCCTGAAGAAGAAGTAGAAACTGCACCTGAAACCATACCTGATCAGGAGCCTGCAAGTGTTGCTGATACAACCAATGATGGTGACGGTCTTGGCGAACAACTTGATACCACAGATGTTGACACGAGCGATACTGACGATGAAGGTCAAGGTTTAGCTGATCTTCTCAGCCAAAAAGGAACTGGTGCGTTATTCCTTGCCCTTGGTTTGCTTGCAATCCTTGCGATTGTTGTCAGCCATTGGTGGCATGACAAGAAAAAGCATCGTCACTTGCACAACCATAAGTGAACACGTCGATATTTTTTTTCTTATTTTCTTTTGACAACTTTTATAAATCGCAGTATATCAAATTGGAGTGAGGTGTGGGGAATAGTATGACTTCTTATCATGCAATGAAAACTACTGCTTGCCTTACTCATCTTGGGGTAAAAATTGGCGGTCTTTCTGATGATGAAGCAAAGAAACGCCTTGAGCAGTATGGTCAGAACATTCTCTCATTAGAAAAGCACACCTCTCCCTTAAGAATATTTTTTTCACAATTTAATAGCCCTATTATTCTTATTCTCATTGTTGCAACAATTATTTCGAGCTTAGTTGGTGAATGGGTTGACGCCATTGCTATTCTATCAATTCTTATACTTAATGCAGTCATGGGTTTTTTGCAAGAGTTTAAAGCTGAAAAAGCGATTGAGGCGTTACAAAAATTAGTCGCGCAAACAACCCGCGTAATGCGAGCCCATGAAAAAAAAGTAATAGATAGTAAGGATGTTGTTCCCGGAGATATAATCTTTCTTGAGGAAGGAGATAAAGTGCCTGCAGATGCGCGACTTCTTGAAGCAACCGAACTTCGCGTGCAAGAATCAGCATTAACAGGCGAAAGTGATGCGGTGCGCAAGACAGTTAGTATTGTCAAAGAAACAGCCCAGCTTGGTGATCGCATCAACATGGTGTTTTCAGGCACAAACATTGTCTCAGGTAAAGGTGTTGCAGTTATTGTCTCAACTGGTATGCAAACAGAAGTTGGAAAAATTGCCAAATTAGTGACTTCACAAAAAGAAAAGCACACGCCATTGCAGTTAAAACTTGCTTCACTTGGAAAATTCCTTGCACTTCTTACCATTGTCATTTCAGTCATTATCTTTATCGTTGGTCTTCTTAAAGGAGGCTCTCTTGTCCAGATGTTTCTTACGGCTGTAAGTCTTTCTGTTGCTGCTGTTCCGGAAGGATTACCGATTGTTATTACTATTGCTCTTGCGTTTGGCATACAAAAGATGGTCAAAAAAAATGCTTTGATGAGACGATTGTCCTCAGTTGAAACATTAGGCAGTGTTACGGTAATTTGTACAGATAAAACAGGCACGTTAACAAAGAATGAAATGACGGTTGTTAAAGCCTGGACGAACAATAAAGTAGTGTCATTAAAGAACGATAAGGAAATTGCAAAAGCTAAGAGATATCTTCATAAAGAACTCTTAGCAGCGAGTATGCATTGTAATGATGCTTCTGTGTATGAAGAAGAAGGGGAGATAAAAAAGACCGGTGACCCAACCGAATCCGCACTCTTACTGCTCTGTCATCGTATTGGACTGTTTACTGGTGTTGCAGATAAACTAAAGCGAGTTGATGAACTTCCGTTTAATTCTCGTGACAAACGCATGGCAACCATTCACAAGATAAAGAACAAAAAAGTAAGTTATGTGAAAGGAGCTCCAGATGTTATTTTAGAGCATTGCACAAAAATAAGTGTTAATGGAAAAGTCTCCAAACTTACACCCAAACGAAAAAAAGAATTACTAAGTGTTGTTCACAAATTTTCTGAACAATCCTTGCGTGTGCTCGGATTTGCGTATAACGATAAAGTAAAGTCAAAGAATGATTATGCGCAAAAATTAATTTTTACTGGTTTACTTGCCATGATGGACCCTCCTCGTTCTGAAGTGGCCGAGTCAATTGCAAAGAGCAAGCGAGCAGGAATAAAAGTAATCATGATTACTGGTGATCATCTTGGCACAGCAGTTGCAATTGGAAGACAACTCGGTATTGAAGGAAGTGCTCTTGAAGCAAAAGACCTTGATAAAGTTGATCTTGATAAGGTAATTGAAGATATAGGCATCTATGCACGCGTTAATCCAGAAGATAAATTAAAGATAGTGCACGCTCTTCAACAAAAAGGCCATATTGTTGCGATGACAGGAGATGGGGTAAATGATGCTCCTGCACTCAAAAAAGCTGACATTGGTATTGCCATGGGCATTTCCGGAACTGACGTTGCAAAAGAAGCAAGTGATATGCTCTTGCTTGATGATAATTTTTCTTCCATTGTCAATGCTATTGAGGAAGGACGAGGTATTTATGACAATATGAAAAAATTTGTCAATTATCTTCTTTCAAGTAATTTTAGTGAAGTTCTTGTTCTCTTTGTAGCAATGCTCATAGGTTTCATGTATAACGGTGTTCTTGTTCTTCCTTTGCTTGCCATTCACCTTCTCTGGATTAATCTTATTACAGATGGTTTTCCCGCGTTAGCATTGGGCGTTGATCCTATTGATAAAGGAATAATGAATCGAAAACCTCGAGATCCAAAAGAACATATCATCACAAGAAACATGCTCTATAATATTATTGCCATTGGCATTCTTCTTACGGCAGCAACACTTTACTTATTCTCTGTTGGTCTTGCCCATTCACCGGAGAAAGCTTGGACAATGGCAGTAACAACCCTTGTCGTGCTTGAAATTGTTCGACTCATGATGATTAGAGATCAATACCACACGGCCATGCTCTCGAACAAATACTTAAATTACTCTATTCTTCTTATTCTTGCTCTCCAGCTTCTATTAATCTATACGCCAATTGGTAACCTTATCTTCAAACTTACTCCACTCACCATCTTTGAATGGGGTCATATAGTGATCGTGTCTGCAGGAATCTTTGGTATTGGTAAGTTTGTTTCTGAATATGTCAAGCATCTCACCAATCAGCAAGATTGATGTTTTCTTCGCAAAATGTGCTAAAATGCAATAAAGTATATAAAGAAATAATTCTTATCTAGTGGTAGTAAACATCTGTTTGATAAGAATGGTAAAATCAAAGAACTCTCGAAATGATTTGATTAATATAGTGCGGAGACTTTGCCAAAATGAAGAAATAGAGCACATTACCGTTTATGCGCCAACTGATCTTATCCCTCTTGATAAAATTGAAACAGGCATTTCTGTAAAAAAAACCGATCTGCGAATGTTAGAAGAATCGCTTGCTTTTGCTCGCCGCAAAGGAGTTCCGGTTTCTGTAAGTTCGCAAGTGCTTGGCATGATTTCGGAGCGAAGATCAAGAAAATTAATCGAGTCAGGAGAAATTCAAGTTGTTGAAATTGACAGCCTCACTGCTGATGGACGAAAAGAAACTATGCGGCGTCTTCATGCGGGAGAAGAACCTGTTCACGTACAAGAAAATCTTAAAGGGATCGATAAAGTTGCTCTTGAACAAATAGCTCTTGCTATTTTTGGAGATCAAGATACTGCTCGCCCACTTCGAAATTTGAGAATAGATGAATCGAGTAACCGTACACGCACAGGTCTTTTTACAAACAAAGTTTCTTTTCATGATATTAGCTTTGAAGACGCAAGAGGAAAAATTTATTTTGGAACACTTGTTGTTAAGACCCCCATACAGGGAAGTAAACCCTACCGGACAGGGTTTGATCGAGAGCTTTTCAATCTTCGCGCAGCAGCACACCCGTCAAGATACTTTGGTGTGCATATCGACGCGTTTGATCGTACACCCATTCCAGGATTCTCTTCAAGCCATATTTATGGACTTTCTGATGAAGAATTTATTCTCATGGGCAAATTGCCCGGCCTCTCACTTTTTGAAAAACCTGATTTGTTTCAATCAGCAAAGCAACGACGCATAGCTTTGCATGAACTTCTGAAAGCATACATTGGATATAGTGCGTACAATAACGAGTTGCGTCTTGCCCTTTTAACTAAAATTAATGGTCGCAGAAGCCAACGCACATTAACTGAAGAGGAGCGTATGCAAAAACCCCCTGTTAAATATGTTGACTCGTTGCGTTATCATGGCGTTGATTGGATGAGAAGAAATATGATCCAATATTTACGTGCGCTTTCTTTAGATCCAGAACAAATTAAATCATTTATCACTGCTCATGAGAGGGAATTTCATGAATCTCTTCAGGCAGGTCACACAGACGTTGTTCGCTGGCTTGGCATGGATATTCAAGGAGATTCGCATATATTTAATGGAAGTTTTGTTCTTCAAGAATCAGGAGAGGTGGAAGCGTATTTTTGTGACTTAGGTGATGTGCGTAGTGCGGGAGAAGACCATTTTGGAGATGTAGGACATTTACTGACTACTGCTGATGTACTTACTTCCGCTGCTGTTCGTTATGATTTTGAGGGGTATGAACAGCTAAGAACTGAACTTCTTGAGGTGATGGACGAACAATACCGCACATCAGGATTGCAAGAAGCATATTCCCTTCATTTACTTACTGATGACCCTCGCACCACCCGAGTTTTTGCCCACATTGAACTCTTTCGCGTCCTTAAAAGCATTTCAAGAGCCGCATATGGTCTTGAAACATCTGGAGACTCATCTCGACCACTTCTCCTGCAAAGAGGTCTAGAAACCCTTCACGAAACTCATGCGCGAGAAGGTGTTTCTTTACAGTCTCTTGATGGATTGTTACAATCGCTCTAAAATGCATCAAGCTTCTGCTGTTTTTTGTTAAAATGTTCAAGACGTTTTGGAGGATGAACTTCTTTCCAGGAAAAACCCCATTCTTGAAGCATAGATAGGGCGTTCGGAGAAATTGTTGGTGAAGCTAAAATGCCTGTTACGCTGGAAATGCCTTTCAAACTCTTTATCTTTTCCACATACCGGCGAAGTTGGGTGACTGCCGCAAGCGAAGCAGTAAACCGTTTACACTCTATAATGATAAGGTTTCCTTTCGCATCATGCCCAAACACGTCAATAAACCCGAATTTGGTGTGTTCTTCACGAGAAAGCGGAATAAAATCGGGACTGATGAGGTGAGGATTATCTTTGATCATATCACTCATATCTTTCTCATTGCCTGCAAGGACTTGTTTCGCCCCGTCATCTAGACGCCTTGACATGCAAGAAAAAACCCGATATAAGTCAATTTCAAGGATTTCTTTTTGAAAAACTCCTTTAAGCAGGTAATGTTTTTCCTTTTTTTCTAGCGTTAACGTTGATCCTGCTTTGAGATAATTAATAGGCATGCCCCCGGTAGGTTGATGAATGAGCAAGACGCCATCAGATTTAATGACGACAAGGCGTTCACCCTCTCCAAGTCGAGCTTCAGCTCTTCCTGAATAGGTAATGGCGCACGTACAGAAAAAGACGAGCGATTCTCCAGCTTTTCTTGCAGCTGCAAATGCTAAAGCAAAGTCTTTAAGATCCATCACGTTTCTGCGTACATGCCTTCTCTTTATTTAATTTTCTGACAGAACATATGTCAAATCAGTAAAAGGAGCAAGAGCAGCTTGAACGCTTGAAAATGACCTTCTAAGCTGCTAAAAAACAAAATTTATAAAGAAATATCAGCTTCGAAGTGGTACGATGGGAAGAATTAAAACTCGAGTAATTAAAGCGAAGACGCAGGATCTGATGGCACAGCATCCAGGAGCGTTTAGTAAGAAATTTAAGGAAAATAAAGAGAAAGTCGTAACATTTACTGACGTCCAGAGTAAGAAACTAAGAAACATCATTGCAGGATACGTCACGCGACTCGCAAAAAAAGAAGAATAAGGGATGACGTATGGAAGAGCAAGATAATTTGATTTTTGTTGGTAACAAACCGTTCATGAATTATGTGACGGGCATTGTTATGCAATTTACCACCAAAGAAGCAAGCGAAGTTATTGTAAAAGCTCGTGGAAAGTTTATCACCAAAGCAGTAGATATTGTTGAAGTTGCTGTTCACCGATTTCTCGAAGGAAAAATCAAGAAATTAAAGATTGAGACAAGCTCAGAAGATTTCAAAAACAAAGAAGAAAAAGATGTGCGCGTCTCAACAATCACCATAACCCTTGTCAAAGTATAAGGTTCTTTTTTTCTTTTTATGCTCCTGTGGTGTAGTCCGGCCAATCATGTCGCCCTCTCGAATGTTTCATTTGGAGAAAGGCGACGACCCGGGTTCGAATCCCGGCGGGAGCAGTTTCTTATCTCTATTTCTTCCGAAACCAGATTGTTGCTTCCCCATTAACACGGTCATCAAGTATAGTTCTATATTTTTCAAAACCTACTCGGGTAAGTAGGGCTTGAGATCCTCTGTTCGATTCCCTTGTGCGTGCAATTATGGCAGTTGGACCAGTTTTCTCAATTCTTGTCAAAGCAGATTTGATGAGTTTCTCGCCAAATCCTTTCTTCCTATACTCTTTTTTTATGGCAATTCCAATAATTTTCCAGCGTTTCTTAGATAATAATTTGTAGGCAACATATCCTGCAAGCTCTTCATCGTTTTTGAGAAGAAGCATGAAATAGTTTTTGTTTTGAGAATATTTGTTTATATTGCTCCTTTTTGTGTTTCTTGTTGGAAGAAAATCATTAGTTAGTAATTGATGAAATTTCAGAAATCGATGTTCATCCAGAGTATCGCCTATCTCACAAATATAGAATACTTTCTAACAAATCATATAAAAAAAGTTTTTAAATAGAATCGATATAGTACCAACTATGTCAGCACTCGTATATGCACTTATTGCTTCTTTTATTGTAAGTTTAGTTTCATTTGCTGGCGCGATTCTCTTTATTTGGAAGGAACAAAAAGTCAATAAGTACTTACTGTTCTTTATTGCGTTTGCTGCTGGCATGCTTCTTGGCACGTCGTTTTTCCATCTTATTCCTGAGAGTGTCGAGTTACGTATTGAGAAACTCTCAAGTGACTATGTGTTGCCAACACCTGATGCTGCTCCTCTTCCTCAAAATGATTTGCTAAGCGATACAAATCCTGCAATACTTCCTAGCTATTTTGTGCTTATCGGTATATTGTTGTTCTTTCTTATTGAGAAAGCAATCCATTGGCATCACCATCACGATGTGTGCTGCGATAATCATCCTGTAACAACGTTAAGTCTTGTGGGAGATGGATTACATAACCTCATTGATGGTCTTCTAATTGGCGCTGCATTTCACGCAGGAACAAGCATTGGCATTGTGACAACTATTGCCATTATCTTTCATGAGATTCCTCAAGAAATTGGTGATTTGGCCATTCTTTTGCATAACAAATTCTCTAAAGGAAAAGCGCTCGTATGGAATTTTATTAGCGCATTGTTCAGTGTTGTAGGTGCCGCAGTTTCGTTTTACATTTTAGGATCTTTCGAAAATGCACTGCCTGTGCTTATTGCATTAACTGCTGGCGGTTTTATTTATATCTCCTTAGCAGATATCGTTCCGGAGATTCACTCACATAAGAAGAGTGTTTTGCCTGCTGTCGTGTTTATTGCAGGAATCATTATTTCATTTTTGCTTGCATTCGTGCATTAATCACTTTCTTCGATCTTCTCTGAATGAAACGGTTAGTATTTGACAACCTGGCTTGTTTTTCCAGGTCAAGAACTATTCATGTGCAACTGAACACAACAGCACATCTATTGAAGAAAAAGGAATGAGTATTTCGTGGGCACATTGGGTTGAAGAAGCTTATCGCGCATTCATATGCGATGTTCTTCTCGTAAGAATCCAAAGTGGACAATCACAAAGTTTAATGCGGCATGGCTGAGGGAAATAAGTACGATGTTTGGCAGCACAATATAGATGCCTGCAAACGCAGCACCTCCTGCAAAAAGAGTGAGAAATACTGTCTTCGGTAGTTTAAAGATAAGATGCATGGAAGCAAAAAGAAGTGCGTTTACAAGAATAACAAGCCAAACTTGATCAAAGAAAACAAAGAGCACGGGAATTAAGTATGAGCGAAAAATTAGTTCTTGACCAACACTTATAGGAAAAAATCCATAGAGTAAACTCTTATCCTTGCGCCAATCATACCACACAGGTCGCGTCGTAAATTTTGCAAGGAGTTCAAGTATGAGTACGCCAACAAGAGTAAATAAGCCGTAGACAACGATACTCAGAAGAAGATTATCTGTGGTAAACCCCATCATTTCTGCTGTCCATCCTTCAGCAATCATGGCAAAGACAACACCAATTGTGAGCGCATAGATAACTTGCATTTGATACTCAAACGGAATAATGCGCAAATAAATCATAAGAAGTGGTATGAAGAAGACAATAAATAATTCCACAATTGTTACGAATTCTGGTGATAACATACAAGTATTTTAGTTCTTATCATTTATATGTGTTGCTGCTTTAAGAAGGCGGTTTCTCACCCCTCTTCCCACATGGGATTCGGAAGGAGCTTGAACAATAATCTGCGTAGTATTTTTTGCGTCAAGTCGACGAAATGCAGCAAAGAGATCATGGGCGAGGTGAGATGCGCACGTATACACTGTTTGATTAACCACCCCCGTAAGTGGTTTTTTGAGAACAAGAAAATGCGTTGTCTTGTTCTTTCCTTCTGCTACTGCTACTGTTTCAAGTTCTTTTCTTGTGAGAAGAACGTTTACGTTAGCTCGAGGAGCATAATGTCGATATTTCATTCCTGGTGCTTTTGCAAAGACTTGTTTAACTTTCGGGTCTTTGACAACGGGATGAAGCGTTACGCGACCAAGATGTTTTTCAAGCTGTTCAAGACTTACTCCACCTGGACGAAGTAAGGTTGGAGGAGAAGTGGTCATATCAAGAATTGTTGATTCAATACCAAATTTGCACGGACCGCCATCGAGAATGAGCGGAATTTTGCCGTGAAGATCTTCATACACATGAGATGCAGTTGTTGGACTTGGTTTGCCAAACGAGTTTGCTGAAGGAGCTGCAAGAGGAACATTGCATGCGTATAGCAATTTTCGTGCGAGGGGATGCGAAGGCATGCGAACAGCAACCGTTTGAAGTCCTGCAGAGAGAAGTGAAGAAATTTCTTTTCGCTTTGACACTACCAGCGTCAAAGGTCCTGGCCAAAATAGCTTTGCGAGAAGTTTAACGCGAGGAGATATTCTTGGAGTAAGCAAAGAAAGTTGTGAAAATTCAGCAATATGAACAATGAGTGGATTATCGCTAGGTCTTCCTTTCACTGTAAAAATTTTTTGTATGGCGAGGGGATTGCCAATGTTGGCTCCAAGCCCATAGACAGTTTCTGTTGGAAACGCAACGACTTCACCGGAGAGTAAAAGTTTTGCTGCGTTCTGGATGCCAGCGTTGCCCATTTCAATACTGGTTTTCATTTCACAGTATAAAGATCTGTTGCTTTTTAAATCTTCACAAGATTTATATAGTCAAACGATTGTAACTCGTGTATGAAGGGTAGCGTGCTTATCATCTTTTTGTTCCTGGCTGGTTTGTCTCTTGCTTCTTGCTCATACGTACAAAGCGACCAACAAGGAACTGGAGAAGCGTCTCAAGATAATCTTTCTTTAGGAGAAGCTGATGTTGCTTCTGAACTTTGCGAAGAACGAATTATGACCACTCATGAAACGCATGAAGTGTATTCGCAAGAACCGTGTGTGCTTACAATAATTGGAAATAATAACACAGTTTCCGTTCTTGAGCATTCATTCTATGTCCGTATTGAAGTTATTGGAAACGGAAATGACATTCATATTCCTTCAGATCTTGGCTTTATTGTTACTGATAATGGCCAGGATAACAGCATTTCGTTTGATTAATGAGGCGTACACTTTTTGTTCTCCTTCAAAAAATATATAAATGCATAAAACGCTAGCAAGAGTATGAGGTGTTGTACGCTTGTACAGGGTGTTTTAACTAGGCGTCAGAGGCGTCAGGTTTGTGAAATTTATCATGAAGCATTCGCACAAAAGCGTGATCGGCTGATTCTCTTTCCTCGATCGAAAAAGCAAGCACTTCGAATATATGAAGAAAACATTAATTTTGAAGCCGGTAGGTATGTTCTTAGTAAAAACGATGTTGTTGGTGTTATGGGACTCGATTATGAAGGACATCGGTTTCTTAAATTAAAATGGTCAACGTTATCTAAAGAATTCTTCTTATTTGGAGCAATCTATCGAAAAGTTGCTTCCTGGGTTGATGAAGTGCGCAAACCGCGATCAGGAGAATTAACCATCAAAGCACTTGCAGTTCGAAAAGACATGCGAGGAAAAGGAATTGGCTCCCAGCTTCTTCATGAAGCAATCAATTTTGCAAAGCACATGCGATTTCATACTATTTCATTGCAAGTAGTTGATACAAATACAAGCGCTCGTTTCCTGTATGAACGAATGGGCTTTTCTGCGGTTGCAAAAACAAGATATGGCTTTTTAACAAAGAAGGCAGGTTTTTCTTCAATAATTCGTATGAAACAATGTGTTGCGGTGAAAACATGACCTATCTTATTCTTCTTCGTCACGGTGAATCTCGTTGGAACATGGTGAATAAATTCACCGGTTGGGTTGATGTCCCCTTAAGCGAGGTTGGCGTGCATGAAGCATTAATTGCTGCAGCTCACCTTGAGGGGCTTAAAATTGATGTTGCGTTCACGTCGAAGCTTACCCGAGCTCAAGAAACGCTTTTACTTGTGCTTGCTCGTCAAGCGTATACAGGAATGTTCATGCATGACACGGTAAAAGAAAAGCGTTGGGCAAAACACCATGGCAAGCGTGAATCAAATGAAATTCCTATTTACTCAGATCTTGCACTTAATGAGCGCTATTATGGCGATCTTCAAGGAAGAAATAAGGAGACTGCTCGCAAAACCTATGGCGAAAAACAAGTCTTTTTGTGGCGCAGAAGTTTTGCAATAAGGCCGCCGGGTGGAGAAAGCTTACAGGATGTGTGTAAACGCACCATTCCTTATTTTGAGAAAACCATACTGCCGATAGTACAAAGTAAAAAAAATGTTATCATCTCAGCTCATGGAAATAGTTTGCGAGCAATCATTAAACACCTTGATTCTATTTCTGATAAAGACATTCCCTTACTTGAATTGCCAACAGGTAAACCTCTTATTTACAAGTACGTTAGAGGAAAACTCGTTAAGGAGAAACAGGAACATTCTTTTACCAGACCGCTTGATTGGACTGTAACAAAGAAACCAGATGTGAAAAAACTCAAAAAACGTCACGCTTGAGAATATTTCCTTTCTTTTTGGTAATTGATACGCCTCCTGCAGGGAGAGCGCGAAGCACTTCATTACTATCAGTAATCTGTACATGTTTTGCAATTTCTTTTGCAGCATCAGATGTCTTGGTCTCGCCTGGTTGTAAAACAACATACTGTGAACAGTGTGAGGAGATATGTTCTTCAGTTCCCACAATCACTTCATGTGCAATAACGCCAAGTGCAAAGCGCAGGCCTGGAGAGAAAAAATTTCGTTTACCATAGATCATAAAAGACCCTTTCTGCAAGTATTCTCCTGCTTTAGCTTCTTTTGACACTTGCTCGGGAGTTACCCAGTACACTTCTGCTTGAGACAATCCTTGTTTCCATGCGCGTGAATACACTGCACAAAAAAGAGCTGCTTCTTCTAAGTCCTGTTCAGTTACCGTACTGCCTCCAGTTTTTATAACAACAAACGGTGAACCGGGCGCTTCCGTATGAAAAACAATATCTTCTTTTAGTACATGCTTCTTGATGAGCACTTCATTACTTTCTGCATCTTTTCCTCCAACAACAAGTTTTCCTGAAGAAAGTTTTGTTGAGCGAAATGCATCAAACCATTGCTTTTTCCGCAGGGTGGTTGTTTGGTTTTTGTTAGGTGCAGGAGTTTTTTTCTCAAGTTTTTCTCGCAGCATGGTTAACGCTTCGCGAGCATGTTCTGCTTTTTTTCGTTGTTTTTTAGCTAAAGAGAAGTAGTGTTCTGCATTGTGAATAAGCGATTCTTTTACATCGAGGACTATTTTCATTTTATATCATAGCAAAAATACTGCTGAAAACACCGAATCCGTCAAATCCGGGAATAGGAAGCATGTTAAGGATAAAGAGCCAAAGATTAATGCGCTTGGTGAGTGCTAAGAACATTCTCATTTCTGGCTTTTTCGGAGTGAGTGCTTTTTGGGAAAGCATAAGCCACGCAATGCCAAATAAGAGCAGATGCATAAATGGACCGGCAAAAGCAGTTATTGCATGTTCGAAAGGAGAACTAGCACCTATGATACTCACGTAGCCTGGTACGAAGAATAAGACGGGAAAGTGGATTAGTTTAAGAAGTACTCCAAGTGCGAGAAACTTATACGAGGCGTGAAAAACTGCATCTTGACCAAGTGCAATTGCTACAAATTTATGAGCAAGTTCATGCAAGACGATGCCTGTTGCAACAACTCCAGCTGCAAAAATAAATTGTTCAAATGATTGTTTCTTTTTTTTTGTAAACATCTCAAGCGGATCTCTTGCTCTTGCCGGAGAAGGAAGTATATCCATGAAAATGTATGCAAGTACTCCTGTCATGACAAGAAGATCAACTATTTCTAAGAACGTTATGAACATAAGATAACGTAAAGCACGCTGCTTTTTTTAAAGCTTATGACTGTTGAGTCCAAAAGTTGAAAAAAGAAAAAAAAGCCAATGTCGCCAGGAACGCAAAAAGAGAATTTTCGTTCTGGTCGACATCAGCAGTGCAAGGTGTTGTTTTCCAATACAGTGGGTTTTGGTCGGTGTTTCCAAAAAGTTGTGTTATGAGGTGTTGCAACAATGAATCAGCGAACCCCCTATACGTCGCATTGAATCAAAATACTCTGTGTGCCTCTACCCCGCACAAATAGAGGCATTTGTCTTTATAAAGTTTTTGCATTTAGCTTCAAGTATCTTCAGATCATTTATAAATAAACTGGGGGTGTTGCTAGAGAAACAAGCGCTGAAAATTCTGAAAAATAAGCTCTTCCATTGAAGTAGTATCCATTTTTTTCAGTCCAGCGATAACAGCAACCGCTTGAGGAATAGTTAATGGAGAATTCCGCTCATCTTTCGTTGGTGAGAGAAAGGGCGAATCTGTTTCGGTAAGAAGTTGATTTGTTGGTGTTGCCATAACAAGTTGTTGAAATTGTTCAACACGTGAAACGAGGGAAGGAATAGAAAAACTCCATCCTTGTTCTATGATTTCTTTGTATAATGATTTCTTTCCTGAGAAGCAATGCATGACTACTTTCTTTGCATGCAGCTCCGTAAGGAGATCAATTGTTTCTCGCTCAGCCTTTCTTGAGTGCACAATAAGAGGAATATTCATTTTTTTAGCAAGCAAGATAATCTTTTTGAAATAGAACACTTGACGCTCAAAATTTTTTGGTTCTTTCTTGTCAAGTCCCACTTCTCCAATTGCCAGTGGCTTGTTCGCTTCGATCCATTGCAATTCTTGATCGATTACCTCGTCTGATTCTTCTTCAATATGCGTTGGATAGAAGCCGAAGGCAGGCTTAATGAGCGGATACGTGTTTGAAAGTGCAAGGATTTTTCTGTTTGAAGCAGGATCAACTCCATTGACAATAATAGTGGAAATGGCCTGCTTCTTACATTGACTGAGAAGTTCAGCTAAGTCATTTTCAAAATCTGGAAAATCAAGATGAGCATGGACATCAACAAACATGCCCTTGATAAAGAACAAAGTATTTAAAAAAGTACTTGTGAGAAGCAATGTTGTTGCGAGTGCAAATGAATGCGAAACAGATGATTTGGATTGTAAGTATAGTGGTTGTTATCGTTTCAATTATTGGCATCTATAGAGGCGTGCAGGACAGGCAACAGGAAGATCCTTCATTTTTTCTTAAGAATCCTAGCGTTGAATTGACAAAGATTTGTGTCTCGACATGCATCTCTCTTCGAAATCAAAGCGTCAATCTCTCCTCAGGCCCTTGTCTTCTTGATCCTATGCCAACCAATACTGATTGGGTGTGTGATGTCGCACATACTCCTCGAACGCTTGCAGATAACGATCCAGAACATCAATGCGCAGCGTACAGAAATGGTTCTGCAACTCATTACATTGAAGTCACGCCGAGTTGTTCCGTTATCATCACGTCTTAAGAAGTGGACAATACTTTTATAAAAGGAAAATAAGTCCTTTGTTGTAACCCCGCTTAGCTCAGCCTGGTAGAGCGGTCGGCTGTAGATTTTCGCTGGTAGGACTAAGGAGCTTTCCTCGTGAATGACTATCAGTCAGCTGATACCGACGTGTCCCCGGTTCAAATCCGGGAGCGGGGATCCTTATCTTGTTCTTACAGAAGTTTTCTTAAATAAGCACTATTACTTGAGAAGTTATTTGTGAGCAGGCATAGTTTTTCTTGGTAAGCTAACGGTAAAAGTAGTTTCTTTAGCACTTGAAATAACAAATATTTCTCCATCATGTAAATCAACTAACTCTTTAACAATAGCAAGCCCCAAACCGCTTCCACTCTTTGTTCGCACCATGTGATTTTCAACTTGGTAGAAGGGCAAGAATATTTTTTCATATTCGTTTTCAGGAATACGTTCCTTTTCTGTTGTGTCGTTTGAGACAGAGAGAATTTCTTTTGTCTTGGTGTATTCATAGGAAATAACCACTTTTGTCTTGGCAAATTTTAAGGCATTTGTGAATAAATTGAGAAATATTTGTTTGAGTCGCTTTGGATCTGCATATATGTAGGCATGCTTGGGGATTTTATTTTCGACAAGCACATTAGCTTTTCGTGAAAGAATAAGCGCTTCGGTAACAATTTGATTGAGGTCCACTCGCGCGAACTCCAATTTGATTTTTCTCTCTTTTAACTTAGAAAAATTAAGCAAGTCATCAACCATTTCTCCTAGGCGCTTAATTTCTGATTTGATTATGCCACTAAATTCTTTGGTTTTTCCTTTCGTTGATTGCATAATAAGGTCTGCATACAAGCGAATGGAAGTAATAGGGGTTTTAAGCTCGTGGGAAACTAAGGATATGAAGTGATCTTTCATCATGCTCACTTCTCTCATTTCAAGATATCGTTTTTCTGCTGACTGTAATTCTCGTCGCAAGTAGGCTTTATCCACTAATTTAAGGAAGATGACTCGGGTTAGAAAGATTATGCCTAAAACAGGAAATGGCCGCGCAAGTACAACAAGTCGGATATTTAGTCCTTGAAACAACACTAAATCAAGTAAGAGTACAAACGGACCAACAAACCAAAGCAAAAAAGCAAAGAGCATTCCTTGGTAATACCGAAAACGATTATGGTATAATTGCAGCACGATAATAAACAGAAGAAGTAAGATGGTTTCTAAAGCAACACCAAGTGTGAGCGCAAATCCTCGAAAGTTTGTTGTTGTAAATGCAAACAAAGTAATTGCAAAAAACAGCAATATAGCAACTAACTCTATCAAGAATTTGTTTTTCAAATAGTGAGGAAGTTTGCTTCGCAACGGATATAAAAATCCTGTGCCTATTAAGGAAATGGCAAAGAGTTCGCATAGAAGGGTTGCAACAGCAACAAAATAAGGACTTATGTATGCTGCTAAGGGATTTCGCGTAAATATTTGGAGAATTAAGAGAAGGACATTTGCAGTTTTTATAAAAAACAAAAAGAAAAAACCTGTAAGAAAGTAACGAAGTTGTCGATACCGACTTCGCTGGTATTCTGAAAAGGTAAGAAAGAGAAGAATGATAAGCACGGTTGCTTCAAAGAAATTAACAAACAGCACACCACCTGGTGTGGAAAGAAAACTACTAATACTATGAAATAATTCGAGAGAGGTCGCTATCATGGTTGTAGTCTCCCCCAAAACTCATGCTCTTTTATTTGAGAACTTGACGCAGGATGTGCACCAGTTCAATTGGCTCAAACGGTTTTGCTAAGTAGTCATCTGCTCCAACGTGCATACCGTAGGCTTCGTCTTGATCAGTATCTTTTGCCGTAACCATTACCACTTTGGTGTGTTTTAAAGAAGGATCTTCTCGGATGCGTCGACATACTTCGATTCCTGAAAGTTTCGGCATCATCAAATCCAAAACAACAGCCACCGGTTTATGTTCCACCGCCTTGTCGAGACCCTCAAGTCCGTCTTTTGCGATTACCACATCATATCCTTCAGCTTTGAGAATCTCAGCTTCTGCAAGTGCAATATTAGCATCATCTTCAACGATTAAAACCTTTGTCATCCTTTATCCCTCCGTATGTCGTGAAAGCAGAGGACATATATAAACATATTGCTTACGGAGACGTTATTTCACGTGAAGCTCAAGCACATCGCCTGCTTTGAGCATATGACGTAAGGTCAGTCGCTGTCCAGGAAACTTAGCTGATAAGCCCCACACTCTTGCAAATTTGAACTTGCTTACAAAATCTTTATGTAACTTTGAACAAACGTCACGTATGGTGCAATCTTTAAACATGATGAGCGGTTCCTTCATATCAGCTTCCTTTCCAGGTTCTTTCAAAAAAAGAGGAATGAGACGTAAGCGATCATAGATGAGTTCTTTTAATTCGACAAAATCACTGTCTTGATCTGCAGAAATGGCAATATCATAGTTTGTTTGCTTACTGATTGCTGCAAGTTTTTGTTCAGAGACAAGATCTTTCTTGTTCATGACAATCAAGGAAGGCACATAGGATTTATTCTGCTCAATAACATCAATTAAGTCATCAACATCAATTGGATCTCGTATTAAGATTTCGGCGTTGTTTATACGAAATTCTTTTAAGACTGTCATAATCGTTTCGTCATCAAGATCTGGCGTGAGTACGGTGCGCCCAATTCGTAGTCCGTCCTTTGCACGCTTTCGTATTTTGACAAAAGGTTTTTTCTTGTTTAATCGAATATTGCTATCGTACAATTCTTTTTGAAGGACGGGAAGATGTTCTGGGTGGAGTGCGTCAAGAAGAATAATAACCAAGTCAGCATTTTGAACAACATTTAAAACTTCTTTTCCTCGTCCTTTGCCAAGTGCAGCTCCTTGAACAATACCCGGCACATCAAGAATTTGAATTTTTGCATGTTTATAGTCAAGCACCCCTGGTATTACTGTAAGCGTGGTAAATGCGTAGGCGCCAACTGGTGATTCTGCATCAGTAAGTTTGTTTAAGAGCGTTGATTTACCAACGCTTGGAAAGCCAACTAAGATAACTGTCCCATCTCCTGTTTTGCGCACACTGTAGCCGGTTGTTGCCGCTTTCTTTGAACCCCGTGTTACTTCTTTTTCTTTAAGTTTTGCAAGCTGCGCCTTATACATGCCAATTGCGTGCTGCGTTCGTTTATTGTATTTGGAACCAGCTATGAGATCTTCAAGTTCCTTGATTTTGTTTAGGTAATCAGGCATGTGGATGAACAGTTTGAGAAGATTTAAAAATCTACTCCTCGGATTTGCTGGCAAGAAAGTTCAAAAAATGCCCGTATATTCTCTAGAACGGCAATTGAAGGCAAAACTACATACAAGTAACAACAATAAGTTTATATAGTTCTCTATTCAGTGAAAACCCTATGGGGCAGCAGGAAGTATATGACTTTTTAGTTGAACATAAGAGTGAGTGGTTCACGTCTCGCGATATTTCTGAAAGTTTGAACGTGTCTATTGGCTCTGTTACTATGTCACTAAAGAAACTTCGAAAAACAAATCTTCTTTCCTATAAGAACACAGGAAAGCGCAACACATTCATTTATTGCGTGGAAGAGAAGAAGAAAGTCCAAGCAGCTCCAAAGCCGGCTGAAAAGAAAAAAACCGTTGCAAAAAAGAAACCTGCTGAAAAAAAAGTTGTTAAAAAAACTGTAGCTCCAAAGAAAAAAGCAGTGCAAAAAAAAGCAACTGACAAGAAGCACGTTACAAAAAAGCCGACGAAGCGCAAGTAAGGACAACAACTTTTTTAAAATCGTATCAATTCTTGTAAGGATAAATAATCGTGAGGCATATGTATGAACATAACATTTCCTGATGGAAGCAAAAAAGAGTTCAAAGAGGGCACTACAGGAAGCGACATCGCGCTTAGCATTTCTGAAGGTTTCGCAAGAAAAGCGCTTGCTATAACTGTTAATGGACAGCTGCAAGACCTGGCAACTCCTCTTACGGGCGATGCGAGCGTTGTTTTTCTCACCTTTGATGATGCGCAAGGAAAAGAGCTCTTTTGGCATTCTTCAGCACATGTGCTTGCGCAAGCAGTTTTGCGCTTATTTCCCGAAGCCAAACCTACAATTGGACCTGCAATCGAACAAGGATTTTATTATGACTTTGCAAACGTAAAAATTTCTGAAGAAGATCTTGTAAAGATCGAAGAAGAAGCAAAAAAAATCATCGAACAAGATTTCCGGCCAACAAGAAAAGAATTTGCAACAAAGGATGCGGCAAAAAAAGAATTTGCAACAAACAAATACAAAGTTGAGCTCATTGAAGAAATGGAAGGAGGTATCACCGCATACACTCAAGGAGAATTCACTGATTTATGCAGAGGCCCACACCTTCCTCGCCTTGGCATGATTAAAGCGTTTAAAGTGACAAAGACCAGCGGCGCGTATTGGCGCGCACATGCTGAAAATGACGCACTCACGAGAATTTATGGTATTTCATTTCCTGATAAAAAATTACTCAAAGAATATCTTACCGTTCTTGAAGAAGCAAAAAAAAGAGACCATCGAAAGATCGGTAAAGAACTTGACCTGTTCAGCTTCCATGAAGAAGGAGCAGGCTTTCCGTTCTGGCATCCAAAAGGTATGGAATTGATGAACACCATCATCGACTACTGGAAAGGCGTGCACAAACGAGATGGCTACGTTGAGATCAAAACACCTATTGTGCTAAATCGATCACTTTGGGAACGGTCGGGTCACTGGGATCATTATCAAAAAAACATGTACTTTTTCAAAATAGATGGGGGAGACCACGCAGTCAAACCTATGAATTGTCCGGGCGGTGTTCTTGTCTTTAAATCAAGAAAACGTTCCTACAAAGAATTACCTATGAAAATTGGCGAGCTAGGTCTTGTGCATCGACATGAACTAGCTGGCGTGTTACACGGACTTTTTCGCGTGAGAAGTTTCACCCAAGATGATGCGCACATCTATTGTTTACCTGAGCAAGTAGCTGATGAAATCGTTGGCGTTCTTAACCTAGTCTACGAAATTTATGCAACGTTTGGGTTTGACAATGTTGCTGTTGAACTTTCAACCATGCCTGATGACCACATCGGTTCAGAAGACATGTGGACCAAAGCAACAAATGCGCTTCGCGAAGCACTAGAAAAAAAGAACATAGCCTACCAACTTAATGAAGGAGATGGTGCGTTTTACGGACCAAAAATTGATTTTCACATTAGAGATTCGATGGGAAGAACTTGGCAATGCGGCACCATCCAAGTTGATTTTGCCATGCCGGAAACCCTTGACATTACGTACATGGGAGACGATGGAACGTACGATCATCGCCCGGTAATGATCCACCGCGCAATCTTTGGAAGTTTAGAACGATTTATTGGCATCTTAATTGAGCATTATGCAGGAAAATTTCCTCTCTGGCTTGCACCCGTGCAAGTTAAATTCATTACCGTTGCCGATCGTCACCTCGACTATGCAAGAAAGGTTGCAAAAGAACTAGGACTCCGGTATGAAATTGATGAAAACGCAGATACCCTTAACAAAAAAGTAAGAAACGCACAACTTGAACAAGTTCCCCTCATCATCACTATAGGCGATCAAGAACAAGAAACGGGAAAACTATCTGTGCGCACGCTTGATGGGTCTGTTACACAAGGCATGGATCTTGCAGAGTTTAAAGAACGTGTGCAGAAATTGATTGCCACTAAAGCGCAAACAACAACATTGGAGTAAACCACTTACAAATCTCCGTTTCCGTTGGAAGAGAATTGTGCCTTACTTTCAGCCATACCAGCTGAAGTTATTTTAATAAATTCTCCGTTCTCTTGCGCTTCTTTAAGGGTTCGCGCCCCACAATAACTGAGTCCTGAACGAAAACCTCCTAAGAGTTCATTGAAAACTTCAATAACCGGACCTTTGAATGGTTTGAGTGTGTCAATTCCTTCTGCAGTGTACGTGGTGTCAAGCGATCGTCCTTCTCGTTTGGTACGCATAATGTTTGCTGCTGTTGATGCTGATCCACGATAGAGTTTGAATCGTTTGCCGTCTTTAACAATGAGCCTGCCTGGACTTTCAGCAGTTGCTGAAAAGAGACTGCCCGCACCCATACTTTCTGCTCCGGCAACAATTGCTTTTGCAATGTCTCCGCCGGTTTTTATACCTCCATCAGCCATGATGGGAACATCGTACAATTTTGCTACGGCGGAAACATTTTGAAGAGCAGTAATTTGAGGAACGCCTGTTCCTGCAACAATTCTTGTTGTGCAAGCAGAACCAGGACCAACACCAACTTTAATACCATCAGCTCCCGCTTCAATTAATGCCTTTGCGCCTTCTCCTGTTGCAACGTTTCCTGCAAGAATTTGAGTTTTGGGATACGCTTCTTTGATTGCTTTAACGGTCCGAATTGCTAATTCTGAATGGCCGTGTGCAATATCGACACAGATGATGTCAGCTCCTGCTTTGATGAGTTTTCCTGTGCGTTCAAGAAATCCATTCTTTACACCAACAGCTGCTGCGACAAGAAACCTTCCTTTTTTATCGACACTTGCAAGAGGGTAGCGGACTTTGTTTAAAATGTCCTTTGTGGTGATAAGCCCTTTCACATGCCCCTGCGCATCAACTAAAGGTAATTTTTCGATCTTATGTTTTTTGAAAATTTGTTTCGCTTCAACTAACGTGACGTCTTCAGGAGCACTGATAATTTTTGTTGTCATCAATTCTTTGATTGTTTTTGTAAAATCTGTTTCGAAAAGAAAATCTCTGTTTGAGAGAATGCCAACAAGTTTATGGTCTTTATCCGTTACGAGAAAACTATACTTTCTTGAATACGTTGTGAACAATTCTTGCAAGGTCAGATCGGGAGAAATACAGAGAGGATTCTCAATAATATGTGAGGTTGCTCGTTTTACGAGGCGTACTTCTTCAACCTGCTCTTCAATAGTCATAAACTGATGAATAATACCAAGACCACCATAGCGGGCCATGGCAATTGCCATATCGTGTTCGGTAACGGTGTCCATATTAACAGACACAAAAGGAACTTTTACAGCAATGCCCTTTGTTATTCTGCCTGTCGTATCAATATCTTTTCTGCTTTCAACAATTCCTAATTTTGGAACGAGCAATACATCACCATAACTTAATCCTTCTTGCATGTGAAAACCCCTTGATCCTGCAATAAGAGCATCTTTAAATGCTTTTCTACCGAGTCTTAGCGCATAAAACCCTGCAAACTCATCTTTTGCGCAGCATTCTTATACGTCTTCCACGTTTTTCTAAAGAAATCAAAATCCTTATAGTGTGCTTTAATGAACGCAATCGTCTTCGGATCCGATGGATACCCCGAGCCAAAATCAATGCCAATCTTTTTCTTTAGCTCATCAATTATTCTATCCCTGGTTACTTTGGCAATAATTGAGGCTGCACCAACAATTACATATTTTTCATCAGCTTTATGTTCAGCTATGAGTTCTTTGTCCACCTTAGTGAACGTGCGTAATTGATCAAGATAACCTATTTGATTAACACTTGGACAATCAAGAATAACTTTTTCTGCCAGACTCTCAGCTAAGAGACTAGCGCTTGCCTTTGCTTCAAGCTTGTTAAGATTCATAGAAGGATCAGTAAGTGCAGCATCAATATCTTGCGGGTGTAAAATTATTTTATGCACGTCAAAATCTCTGACAAGAACTTCATAGATTTCTTCGCGTTGACGAGGACTTAAGAGTTTAGAATCTTTAACACCAAGTTCTTTTAATTCTGCAAGGCGAAGTTCTGGACATTCAACTAAGGCCATAACCATTGGACCAATGACTGGTCCTCGTCCTGCTTCATCAATTCCCCCGACAATCATGAAAAAACCTCACGCACCGCATCAACAGATGATGCGTTTGCAATAGCTGTTCTTAGAACACTTGCTCCTTTTAAGTTTTTTGTAAAGAGCATTGCTTTCGCCTTAATAGAGGCAAGTGAGAAATGATCGGTGAGACAATCAAGATAAGAAAGGAATTCTTGCTTTATTGCAAGATCAGTTGGATTTTTGTAAGTGCCCGTTTCAAAATACTCATGAATTTGTTTGAATATAAACGGGTTTCCTCTCGCGCCTCGCCCCACCATCACAAAGTCACAGCCTGTTTGTTCCATCATTTGTTTTGCTTGAACAGGGGTGGTGATGTCACCATTGCCACAGACAGGAATGTCAAGAGTATCTTTAAGTTCCTTGATCCATTCAAGCTGTGCAGTTCCACTATACCCCTGCTTTACTGTTCTCGCATGGAGCGAGATCATATCAACTCCTTCCTGCTCAAGAAGTTTGCCAATCTTGATATGCACAAGGTTATTCTCCGAGATGCCAGCCCTTATTTTTGCCGTAATAGGTTTATCACTATGTTTTACTAATGCAGAAAAGAGTTTTTTGAGCGCCTCATCCTTCGCTAATAATGCTGCACCTGCTTCTTGCTTGGTAATATGCGGTGCAGGACAACCAAGATTGTAATCAATAATATCACAGTACGGTTCGACAAGATCAACTGCTTTCAAGCTGGTCTTTACATCGCTGCCGAAAAGTTGAATAGAAAGAGGAGACTGTGGCCTTGACGCAAGAATGGACAAATCAGAATCCTTACGCTGCACATAATGGCCTCTTGCCAAACCTTCAACACTCGTAAGCTCAGAAACAACAAGACCTGCACCCTGCACTAAACAACGTTCACGAAAGAAATAATCTGACACACCAGCCATCGGAGCAAGAAACGCCTTAGATTTGAAACGAGGAAGCATGGAAGTGAAGAAGAAGAGAGAATTCATAAACCTTATGGCGCCTAAACAAAGTAACAACCTTTAAAAACGAATAGAAAACACATATAATCCTTTTTGCCACGGTCGTATGCACGCCAATAGAATTGTCGGTCGCGACCTAGAAAAGCACGAAGAAAAGACCTTTACCACAGTCGCAAGTGATCAAACGTTTCACGTTTTCACACCGCAACCTATCACCAAAAAACACGTTTTTTGCCACGGTCGCATAATCTGGTATTGCGCCAGCCTTGAGAGCTGGTTCCTCACGGAATTCCCGGTTCAAATCCGGGCCGTGGCGTTCTTTATTTTCTGTTAATAAAAGATTGGCGTCTTTTGTGTAACCTGCCTTTGAGATCTATTTTTAATTTTATCGTTGAGATTATCAGCAGTTTCTTGATCAAAGCGAAAGAAATTTGGAGAAATGACGCGCAAAGAATTCTTCCGTTATATTCTTTTTCGTTAGTTCAATCCTTTTCATAGAGACTTAGTGCCGTTTCCAAAAAAGTTATAGTGTCTTCAAAAAAAGGCGTATATGCTTCTATTTCAGACTTAGATTCTTGGCTTTCAACAGTTTCTAAATAATTGTTGAATGCATCTTGAATTAATCTATATTGTGCTAAGTATCCATTAATTGTACTTTTGTGTGTTGATCTTAATGAGTCATGCAACCTCCTCGATTGTTGACTTCCGTCAGCCGCTAAAGCGATTTCAAGCGAAGGCATAGTAGTTACTACTCTTACCAATCCTGGCGTTACACTCGCTAACTTCTTTAACATTTCACTAAAAGCTGCATCACTCATTGTCACTTTAAGGTAAATATATTATTATATAAAATTTTCTGTTTTTTTACGAGTAGAGGAACTGACTTGTCTGTTTGAGATTTTTTTCTAACCTATCTTTAAGAATAAACGCCATAAAAAACAAGTATCAATACTTTCTCGCGTCTCGTGCCCAGTGTAATAATGCTTGTCGTTGTTTTCTTCTGCACATGAGGTCTCCAGGATAGCAGTTCTTTTTGATTTGACCTATGTGTCGCGCTATTGCTTTCCAGCGATTGATTTGTCTTGCATCGTCTGGATGGCGTCGTCCGAAGTAATATCTGCAGTACCATTGAAACCAACCGAGCGGATCATCTTGACATATCCATCCTTTTGCTTGCCAAATGGCAAGTGGTTGTGATGCGGAGATTTTAAAGAAGTTTAGTTCGGGGTTTGGATGATCAGATACTTTTGCTTTTGCAAACCACAAGGCAGGAAATTCTTTTGGAATGGTGCCAAGAAAGTAGTAGCCGTTAAACACGCCAAGTGAGAGCATTTCTTGCGGGGTGAGTTCTGGTGTGAATTCAGGGTCGAAGTTTTTTCCTTGTGGCGCGGTCAATTCGTAAGCGTAGGTTTGTTGATAGTGTTCGCGCACAATAATTTTTTTTCCCATCTACGGTGTATTTGCCACACCTGTTTAAAACAGTAGTTATGGTCGGTGCCGGTAATTATGTGGCGAGGGTGCTCGCGAGTCTTGTTCCATTTCATATATGCGCTGTCCGGCTGATCCTGGAAGATCAAGATTTGTGCAGGTGCCGTCATCTCGAAGTGCTTGTTCTAATTCCCGCATATATGCTGCTGTTTCGCGCGTGTGATGTCTGGTAAGTGCTGCTCTTGAGACGAGTGCTACGGATAATCCGCCAAATACTTCAGCACCTAATTGCGCTATGATTGCCATATTGTAGAGTATCGTTCGTCCAACATGTCCCGAATATGCTTCAGAGGCGTCTAATGCAGCCCTAGCTCCTTCCATTCCAACGAAGTCACTCAGTTCATGAATCCCTATTGCAGCGCCTACTCCTAAAGCCACCGGTAAGAGAGCGTTTACCAATGTTCTACCCGTTCCAACAGGTGCTGGTTCTTGTCCAAGCTGTTCTTCCATTACGTTTCACCTACTTATTCATCATCAAGTTTTTCGATTGTGTCGAGCACTTCTTGTTTTTTTTCAAGTTCGTATGATCGCCATAGAACTTCTCTTGCTTGTTCTCGCAGAGCATCACGCTTTTCTGATTCAAAAACAACTTCGCTAAAGTCTGCGAGTGCTGATCCTAGGATGTAGAGTGTGTTCGCAGATCCTTTCATGACAAGTGATGATTCAATGTGTGTTATTCCCCATGCAAAGAATTCACATCGCTCTGCATAGTGCATCGCTGTTGATCGTTGTGCGTGAAACACGAATGCTTGCCCTATGTAGCGATGTTCGGTTGCGTCAAGTTGGGAATACATAACCATTCGTGATGCAAGGAGCACGGCGCGTCTATCAAGATCTTCGGGAATGGTTGCAGATGCGAGCATGAGTTGATCGTTAAGATGGCTTTCATGCACCAGTGTTGCAAGCAGTAATCGCTCATGATGACGCTCTTGAGAAGGTAATGATTCAAGGAGGGTTCTTGCAGCATCATAGAGGTGTAAGCGAACTGATATGTCAGGTTCGTTTATTGTTTCGTTGAATTCGTGTAAGGCAAGCGCATATACATCTCTTGGGGATCCACGAATTGTTGCGGCTAGAGTAAGGAGTCCTTGTAATCCTCCTTGGAGGCGGGTCGTGTCAAGCAGGGTGACCTCACCTTGCGGATTCTGTGCAAGTCCTGTTTTGTTTACTTGTTCCATTAATCGCTTGTAGTCCCTAATAATTCTATCAAGCATCGACATCCCTATGCTGTTTGCTGAAACAAACAACTCTTGTTCTTCAGCACCAAATACTTGATCTGCAGGAAACAATTTTGCAAGCAAACCCTTCATGCGGGAAAGGCAAATTCGCTTCTTTAAAAATATTTCATTACTTAAGAAGAGAAAAACAAGAGGGAACTCTTATTCACCTCATTTTTAAGATAAAGTATATAAAACAGCAAACACTCTTTTTCGTGTATGCGCATTACGAGAATTACGCTTATTCGCACTGAACGTCCACGTGAGAGAAATATTAACGAACTGCTGCAGTGGTTTGGTGGCTCCATTGGATTGTTTAACCAACGTGATAAGGATAAGAGTTGTTTTCGTATTTTCATCACGTTGCTTCGTCATCGAAAGAAGAGCAGAGATGGGTTAACGAGTGATGAAATTGCTTATGCTACGGGATTAACGAGAGGAACCATTATTCACCATTTGAATAAGCTCCTCGAATCTCGCCTTGTCGAAACGCAAAATAGTAGGTATTTTTTGAAAGTAAGAACGCTTAAATTGCTTGTGAAGTCCTTGCAGCAAGAAACTGAGCAAGCATTAAAGGATCTCTCGAGCATTGCAGATATTATTGATGAACAACTTGGTCTTGAGGAGTAAAGAATGTTTGGTTGGCAGAAACGCACTGGAAAAGTATTTCAAAGAACGAAGAACACAACAGATCCTAAATTTGGAAAGCGCCCTGAAGACCGTTCTATTCAAGAATTGCTCACATCAAGCATTGTTATTATTGATAAGCCCGCTGGCCCTACAAGCCACCAAGTGTCTAGTTATGTCAGAGATATTCTTGGCATAAAGAAGACAGGCCATTCAGGCACGCTTGATCCAAAAGTTGTTGGTGTTCTTCCTGTCGCTCTTGGAAAAGGAACGCGCGTTGTACAAAACTTGCTTCCTGCAGGAAAAGAATATGTTGTGCTCATGCATGTGCATGATGATTTAGCGCCTGATGTCGTCAATAAAGCAATTATGTCTTTTCTTGGTCGCATCAACCAACTTCCTCCAGTAAAGAGCGCGGTGAAACGTCGGCAACGATTTCGCACCATTTACGAAATTGAACTCCTGGATGCCAAGGGCAGAGATTATTTGTTTCGCGTGCAATGTCAAGCAGGTACGTATATGCGAAAACTGTGTAGTGATATTGGTCAAAAACTTGGTTGCGGCGCGCACATGGCTGAGCTTCGCAGAACCATGGCAGGTCCCTTTTCTGAAAAAGATGCTGTTACCCTTCACGATCTTAAGGACGCATTTTATTATTACACGAAAGAAGGAGATGAGACAAAACTTCGCAAGATGCTGCTCCCTCTTGAGCGGGCAGTTGAACACTTGCCTAAAATCTGGGTCGAGGATAGTGCTATTAACTCATTATGTACTGGTTCAACACTTAAAATTCCGGGCATTAATAAGTTTGAGATTGAACTTGCGCGCGATGATAGCGTTGCTCTTCTTTCGCTGAAAAATGAATTGGTCAGTGTGGGAACTGCTCTTGTGCACGGCAAGGACTTACGCCAAAAAGAAAAGGGCATTGCTGTAAAAAGCTCACAAGTCTTCATGGATCCATCGGTGTATCCAAAAATAGAAAACATCTTGGCATCAAAATAAGCGGATTTGAAAAGAAAATCTATTTAAGGAAGTTATCTCTTGCAATCATTCTCATGGAACATACAGTATACTATGACAAGGACGGTATTGCTGTACGATCAACTGTTGTTGGCAATCTCGGAGGTCATGGGTGTATTTCTGAATCCTACTGGATCGATCACGATGGAACGATTAGGCATACGTTGTATGTTGATCGGCCAGCGCATATGAGTCAGTTTGGAATTGCAGTTAAAGAGAGTGGTTTGCCTGAGGAAGTGAAGAGAATTCTTGGCAAGCCTGTTGAGAATGTTAAATTATTATATCCTGGTCTACGAACTGAACAACTCAATTAGATTCTTTGTTTGTTAAAATAAAATTCTCAGAAGATACTGTTTTGAGAAGAGAAAGTAGAACAATAAGATGTTCTGTTAAGAAAGTATTCTTAGAAAGAAAAAAGATTGTGGACGAACAAAGAGACTGTTGTGCCAATAGTTGTTAGTACAGTGAGCACCACGTCAAAATTCTGTATCGTCCACAAGAGCATAAATTTACACCCGAAAAATATTTGTTAAGTCAACGTTTGCTTCCATCATGCCTTTTGTTTTCTCGTTTGGATTTTGGAGAATGGCTTGACGTCTTGCTTCTCGTTCTTCTTCAAGGGTGGGAGGAGAAGAAGAATGAAGAGCAGCTCCAGAGCTTGGAGAATTTGTTGTAGGGGTTTGGGGAGGATTGAGGGGGTGCTCTGAAACCGCCACTTCTTCTTGCTTTGTGTTCATTATGAAATCGTCTTCTAGTTTTTGCCCATCAGGGAAAAGTTGCTGCATCTGTTCTTCTTGCTGTCTTGTCTCACCAATTTCTCCCGGGCTTGCCGATACTTCCGATGATAGGGTTGCAAAGGGATCATCCCTCTCTGCAAGATCATCTTGGACGGCGAGTTCTTGTAAGTCTTCCATGATCTCTTCGTTTGTTTCTTGCATGTCTTGCTGTAATTCAGTGAAGGGATCTTCTTGGAGCTCTGTTAGCTCTTGATGCAATTCTTGCACTACTGATGTTTGCGGTGTTGCTTCTTCCTTCATTACTGGTTGTTTTCGCAAACGAGGATCGTTATGAACATAAAAGTTTCCGACACTGTTTGGATGTCGTTCCAACATTCGTTTTACTTGTTCTTTAAGTGAGGAAATGCTTTGATAGGAAGAGGTCGGTCCATCTTTGATGGTGCGTTTTTCTTTTTCTGCATCGTCAGCTTCTTTGATGCGTTGTTCTTTTCGATGTTTTGCATCATTTGTTCCATACATGACATTACTGTGACGTTTTTCTTCTGACGCGTTTGAAACTCGTTTTGTGGTTTTCACCATGGTTTCTGCAAGCATTATTGCTTGCGCATCACTTATTGCCAATCCTTTCTGTTTAAGCTCTTGCGCGACATTTCGCACATCCACATCCCGTACACTTTGAATTTGCATTGTTTATAACCCCAAAAACTAAAACAATATACCAATACGTATACTACTATATAAACATTTCGATTATCAAGAATATAGGTTCAAGACACGAATATGGTTGTGAAACGTGCTGAGAAGGCAGAATTCGAAGGATAAAACAAAAATCTGCAATCAAAAAACCAAAAAGAAACCCACAACAAAAGTAAGTGCCCCATCATACAAATGTATATAAGAGAGAAACGTGCAAACCAATTCGGTGCATACCAATGAATACGCAAAGAACAGGACAAGATAGTGGATTGGGTTTGGTTGACAGAGCAATAACTTCTATTGCACGCATACCTGGTTTGAGCATAGCAGGTGTAAGAATGCAACTCGAAGAAGTCCTCAGTGAAGCGCAAGGAAAACCGGAACTGCAACAATCAGCCGCCTACGGCGCATTAGTTGCCTACTATCAAAGCGTGGTTGAAGCACAAGAGAAAGGAAGAGAAAATTCCTTTGACAACCAAGTAGGCACTGTTGCACATCTGCTAGCAATCAGATCGCAATACAGCGGCGAAAGTACAACACAGCATTAAATAACTTTTTTTATTTCTTTTTTCTACTTTTAGAATTCGAAACAACAAACAGAGAATAAAGAAATAAAAAAGAATAAAATAAATAGCAAGCAAACTTAAATGTTTTTCAATTCAGCACTAGGCGTGAATTTAACTGCTTTACGTGCTGGAATCTTAATTTTTTCTTTAGTTTGAGGATTAATACCCATACGAGCTTTTCGTTTAACAACTTTAAACGTTCCAAGACCAATTAATTGGACAGGATCCTTACGCACCGCCTTCTTAATTGCATCCATAATGCTATTAAGAACAACTCCTGTTTGTGCTTTTGACAAGCCCGTATCTTTTGCTACAACTTCAATCAATTCAGCTTTGTTCATCTTTTCTTAACACCCCTCAAGGTTCACGTAATCATGCATGATTACAGGAACTAGCTGAACGCAGACACTTTAAATAGTTTGCGATTTTCACACAACAAAGCATTGTTACCATTTTAAAGGAAAGAAATATAAAGAAGTTATCTTTTGCACAAAGTTGGTGAAAGTATGGATAGAGGACGATTCTTAAAAGGAGCAGAAAGAGTGATAGGACAAGCACACGGACAATCAGCACAAGGAGTGCATCAAGGTGATGTTTTTCTTGACCTCATAAAAAACAAGCGCTTTCAAGATGCAACAGCATACTTGCTTCTTGAAGGATTCTTACCATCACAAACCTTACGGGAACAAGTTGCGGAAATACTTCTTCCAGTTCAAGATGCATTACTTGAAGATCCAGCACTACCAGAGCTGGGCATGAGCGGAACAACGCTTTCTCACACGGGAACGTTAGTTGAGCGAGTCAATGAAGTAAGACAGTTGCAACAACTCCTGGATGAAGCATACCCTGACGAACAGGTGCGTTTAGAACTCCCTGAAAGACAGGTCAATGCATGGTATGATCAATTACATCAAGATATAAGTCATATAGGTGCAAGAACCTTTGTCGAGCGAGTTGGTTTATTAACAGAAATTAGTAACTTCCCTCAAGCAGCAATTTCATTTTACGAAGAACAAACTGATGTGGATACTGTTTTAGCGTTAGAAGAAATAGCAGGCGACGCACTTGAAAAAGGAACGAAGGAACATCGCATGATTGAGATCATAAGAAAATCGTTACGGAGCGAACAAGAACCTCAAACAAATGTTCAGCGAGCAAAAACAAAAACAAGATCTGCTGTTGAAAGGCTATCTCGAGACTACTCGCTCTTAAACCAAAGCGTAGCTGACAGAGTATACATTGGTGCAGAAACTGCAAGAGACATAGCAGCATACTTAGCGCGCGCAGAAGAAGAAATGTTAATTAATAGCACGCGAGATCAAGCAAGAGGACCTGAACACTTTCCTGTAAGTCCTAGCATCAAGCTTCAGATTTTTGATAGCGTACTTGCCATTCTCCATCTTAAAGCAGGACAAGAACCGAGAACAGGTGTGGGAAGTAATTATGTTCACTCGTTTGCTGCCTATGCTGCAAATCTCTTTTCCTGGGCAGTGCAGGATAAGGACGTTAAACCCTTGGTCGGGCAATTACCTGTGCAAAGCGTCGTAGAAAAACTTGCGCAAAAACAAGCATTCAAAGCAGTACACCTACTTGGAAGAACATTTCCGGAGTTTAGAAGAGCGTACGAGATGCATGCACATCCAGAAACCAGTGCAGGTTATGAAAAACCACACAAAAATTAGTTTGAAAGAAAATGGGCCCGCCCGGATTTGAACCGGGGACATCTTCCACGTCAAGGAAGCGTCATACCGGACTAGACCACGGGCCCAAAAGAATACCTTCTTGGAACTGGTAATAATTTATAAATATTGCTATGACCGGTCGTTAGCAAGGAGCGCGTCAAGAAGTTCTTTTACTGAGTCATCATACAAGCGTTGTCCCAGCCAATACATATCTTCAGCTTCAGAAGATTGATATACTTTACCATGCCGAAGATAAATTTGAAAAATATCGCCTTGAGGATCACGAAGGTACGCAACCGCATTCTCTCCTTTCAACTCAGATAATGCTTGTTCTAAAACGAGTAATTCTTGAGCTCTTGGCGCGGAGACTCCCGCATCATATATCTCGCGTAACACTGCATAATGATCCATTTCTGAAAGCATAACTTTCGTGCCAACCAGTGCGTCAACAAGACCGTCCTTATTAAAATCGTAAAGAACAAACGTTAACGAGTCTGGCGAAATTGGCTCAAAAATACGGTGACCAAGATTACTTGAGGAAATAGCGAGCGTTCCTGTAGAAAAAGAATGACCAAGTTGAAAAGGTCCTTCGTTATAAGATTCCTGAAGTTGTTCAACACGAGGATCTGTTTTTAATTCTCTCTCCAAAGTTGACATATCACTTGACGTTGCAGCATACCCTTGAGAACATGCTATTGCAAGAATGGTTGCGCCAAGAAGTTGTTTCATAATGTGAGGAAATCAAAGTTTGTTTAAAACGATTATTATTAAGAATTAAGCAGTATCACGCCAGTTTCTCAACGCGTCGTGCGTGCCTGCCACCTTCAAAAGAGGTTTTTAAGAAGGTGTACATAATACGTTTTGCTTGGTCTCGTGTTAACAATCTTGCTCCAAGACAGAGAACGTTTGCATTATTATGAGCGCGTGCAAGATGCGCTTCTTTTGGCATCGAGCAATCAGCTGCGATGATGCCTTTTTCTTTGTTTGCAGCAATACACATCCCAATACCTGTGCCGCAGACGAAGATGCCTTGGTCGTGTTTGACTTTTGGCGCAGCAGAAAAGACGCGATCAGGATAATCATCTCCTTCTTCAAGAACGGGATTGTCATCTACGACCACATAGCCTTTCTCAATTAAATCTTTTTTTAAGAATTCTTTGAGTCGAAAGCCCGCATGATCGCTGGTTAGTACGATGCGTTTTGCCATTTTTTTTCACAAGTCTTATAAACTTTTTAGCACCAAGGATTTATAAGTTTAATTGAACGTAAAAGGTGCGGTTATGGACGTCTATGTTTCCTTGCTTGATGCAAGTCTTGCCGATCAGTCATTGTTTTCCTCCTTGAAAGCAGCTACAGGCTACCATATTGATGTGGTTGACGGAAAATTCGTCTCAGGCTCCACTCGTTTTCTGCGCAGAGATGTGCTTGCAAAAGTGCCAACAGACAAACCTTGGTTTGTGCACTTAATGACAAAGCGTCCACAAGACAAGGTTCATCGCTATACACAAGCAAAGATCCTTGCGTATCAGTTTGAAGAAGTTTCAAATGATGATATGCGTTCATTCAATGAAACATTGCGAAAGATGAACATTGTTCCTTGTCTTGCAGTTCATCCCAAAACTGCAGCTGCAAAAATTAAGCCAGTGCTTTCATTATTCTCACACGTTCTTATTCTTACAGTGCCACCTGGTCGCAGCGGCAGATCATTTCTTGAATCTCAACTGGAGAAGATAAAAACAATTGCTTCTTGGAAGCAAAAGGTGACTCTTGTTGTTGACGGGGGCGTTACCGTTTCACGCGCAAAGGACCTTAAGAACTGTGGTGTTGAAATTGTTATCAGCGGCAAACATGTGCTTGAAGATCCAAAGAGAATTAAAGCAATAAAAGAAATATAAAATAGAATAGTTAATGTCGTCCTTTATGTGCATTAAGACTTGGACGAAGTTTCTCAGCTCCCTGTCCTTTGTTTCGAAGACCCCGAGATTTCTTTCCCGCGCTGGTTAAACCCCGCTTAACACGTCCACGCTGCGACGCAACACCGAGTAGTGTTTTATCTGCTTGCACTTGTGGATGTGCACGATCAAGAAGCAAAACTTCGTACCAAATATAGATACCATCTTTTGCAAGATAATACGAATTCAGCACTTCACAATTCGGATGCTTTTTGTTTGCACGTTCTTCACAGACACGCTGATAGTTAATAGCAACTACTTTGTTTCGTCCGTAATGTGCACTGCGGCGTCCACTCTTGAATTTTTCTCGTTGTCTTCCTCCTCGCATGACGCGTTGGCGGACGACAAGAATTCCTTGCTTAGCACGGTAGCCGAGGCTTCGTGCACGATCAATTTTTGTTGGCCTCATCAATCGCAACGTTGCAGGTTCTCTGCGCATACCGATGAGTCGCTCTCGTTGAAGAGCACTTACTTCTTCAGAAGGTTTGCGAAATGCTTCGCGGACATATTTAATATAACCCATTTTCCAGGTTCGCCTCCATTTGGTTCACATTCAGCTTCATTCAGGCAAGCGACGCCCACATCTAAAAGCCAAGTACAAGGAAGAAGTAAAAAACAATTTATAAAGGTTTTCTATGCAGCATCTACTTTGACATGCCGGGCATCCTTACGTAAATCCTTGCTAAGACCATACTCATGTCTGCCATCTGCGCGGTCTTTACGATACTCAGCAGCGAGTCGTTCTTCAGCTTCTTGGAGTATTTTTGGCGAAAATCCAAGTTTTGCAAGATTAACAAATTCTGCATGGATGCGAGCCACATAATCTCTGTCTGTTTCGTGTTCGGTGACAGCAATTTTTTGCAATTTGCCCGTTAAGGTAATGGCAAGAATCATCCAGTTTTTTTCAGCGCGAACAATGTCATTAAGTTCTTTAAGTTTGGTTAAGACTCCTTTCTTTCGCTCTTCAGGATCGCTTTTTCTTGCAAGTTCAAGAAGTTCATTCACACAGTGTTTATATTTATCCACCGAAGTCGTTTCTGTGCGAAGTGCCTGTGAGAGTTGAGAGGCGATTTGGTGTTCTGATGTGCCTAGTTGCGCTAAGTTTGCACTGAATTGTTGTCCAATTCGCTCTTTGTCTCGACGCAAACCACGATAAATGCGCATTGATTGACTTGCTTGCGTGGTTAGTTCTCCGTAGATACGTCGTAAATTTCCTGTTAATTCTTCAAGTAAAGGTTTGATTGCTGGATCTTCTCGCAAGTCTTTAATTTCTTTGAGGAATGCTACAGCAAAATCTGTCTCACCACGAATATCTCCAACTTCCCGGTTTGTTAACGCGAAGAGAAGTTCTTCTTTTGCTTCATCAACAAGCAGCAAATCATGAAATCGGTCGAGCACAATAGTTATTGATTTTTCAACGTCATCGCCATTGCCAGAACTAACGGCTGCTGCTAATTTTTTGAGTAATTTTTCAAGATCTTCATGTGCTTTTTCTTGTTCTTGATCTCTATCTGCATAGACGCCTGCGAGGCGAGCAGTAGACTGCATGGAATGAGAAAGAGCTATTTTTGCACCCTTTAGCGCAACGAATGGATTTAATGTCATGATCACACCTCAAACGTACTATGAGTTCTATGACCGTCCCTTTATTTAAATGTTTGGGTTCATTCGTCTGCTTCTTCGTCTTCTGCGTGTTCTCGCGCTTCAAGTGCAAGAGCGAAGCCTACGACAAAATCTTTAATTACTGTTGCAGGATCAGGGCTTTTTACCACGGCACTTGCAACGAGAATTCCTTGCGCGCCAAGTTCGAACGAAATTCTGGTGTCAAGTGCTGATTTGACGCCAGCACCGCAAAGAACGGGAACTTCAGTGATTGAACTGACAGCTTCAACGGTGTCTTGAATAAGTTCAGGTCGTGCCGTAGCAATTGATGCCACTTCGCTACTAATTAATTCTGGTGGCTCAACCGCGATAAAGTCTGGTCGAAAGGGAGCGACGGTTGCTGCTTGCTCCGCATCAGGAACACAGACGATCGTTTGTAATCCGAGGGCACGACACGCACGTACCGCCTCTTCAATAACGTTGAGATGTTCTGGATCTTCAGAATGGTTAATAAGCACGCCACGCGCACCATTTGCAAGCAAGTCTTCGGGCGTTATCTTTCCGGTGTGCGCTCCTTGACCATCATGATCGACATGTTCTGAGAAGACGTCAAGAGAGACCGCTTCTGAAATGGCATGCACTTCAACTGGGCTAACTGCAAGAATGATGTTGATGCGTAACTCTTCTGCGGCGCGCTCAAGTATTTTTGCAAGTGCCTTGCCGCTTTCGCCAATGCTTTGCGGATAATTCTTAAAGTTAACAATGATTACAGGAAACGGCTCCATCGTGCACCTCTCGTTCATTAATGACTACTAATCTTCGACTTTTCGGAACATAATTTAATAAGGTTTTGTTTTTGATTTTTCCACAACCAAGAACGTCGCCTGCATACGTGACAATGACTGTTCGTGATCCTTCTTCTGCAAAAGGCTGATCGTGTCCTTTTATCCATTCATCTCGTTGACTCTTCGTAAGTTCAAGAACGTTCTTTGAAGCAAGTGGCGCGATGAGTTGCGAGCCTTCGATAGATAACCGCATGCCATCGGATTGGATGGTGCCGATGTAGAGGCCGATAAGGTCAACGCGGATCGCGTCAAGATCGACGAGTTCAATTTCTTTATTCACTAAGAATATTCTGTCCTTGCTGTTTTTGAGAAAAACAAAAGGAAGCCGTTTTTCTTCAACACCGAATTTTTCTTGCAAATCTTTAAAGATGAGTTTTACTTCTTTAGAATTTAAGATGGAAAGATTGCGCAGCGACATACTCACACGCCCCAGACAGGATTATCCTGTCGTTTTATTTCTGCAATGCGTTTGAGCACTTCTTTTTCTTCTCCTGTTAGAAATCGTTGCAAATCTTTGAGTTTTCGAAATTCACTTTCGGACAGATCTGAAAAGAGGAGGTGTTCTTCACAGATTTGTCGGTTAAATGTCATGGCGGGAATGCTGATTGCTACTTGTCGTCCTCGTTCTGCGGCATGCACATTTTCGCGATTTGATTGGATGCTCTTGACAACGCCTCGTTCTTCTCCTTTTTCGCTAATAAGGCGCGTTCCTGATCGTAGCGTTCCGCGTATTACTTCAATGCCAACAATCAAGGGGTTTGACGCGCGGATGCAGGAATTTTGTAAGACTTCAAGCATGAACGGCTTGGTAACGCCATCAAGTTCTCTTGCTTTTTGCGCTTCTTCTTGTTCTTTGACCCAGAGTTCTAAATCGTCAAGTAATTTGTAAATGACACCGCCCGTGATTACTTTGACTCGGTCAGTTGATTCTGTTGCTTTCACATTAAAGCCAATAATGACTGCTTCTTGAGGGCTTTCGTCAAAGTTTGCTTCTGCATCAGCAAAATCTTTTTTTGATATATCTCCTACTTCTGCTTTTTTTATTGAAAATCCTTTTTCTGAGAAGAGTTTTGCGATTGCTTCAAGACTACCAAGCGTGTCTGCTTTAACAACAATACCTGTTTGGTCGGTGATGATACTTGCTTCACTCATTTCTTGCTCGATGCTTTCTCTAATGGCATCTTCATCGTTAGTAAATCCGCGAATGGGAAGTCCTGCAATGATTGAATCATCAAAATCAGGTGAAGATAGTTTAACACCTGTTGCCGCAGTTACTTCTTTTACTGGACGGTATTTGGAATGTTTATCGCGCATGTCGTGCAAAGGATTTGGTTCAAAGAGAGATCTAACTTTACAGGTTTTGACACCGCTAAGCGTGCCAATAAGCACTTTTTCTCCAACACGAAGCGTGCCATCGTATATGATAACATCAACCGTTTTTCCTAATCCTTTTTCTTCTTTTACTTCAACAATGGTTCCTTTTGCCGGACCTTTAAGAGAAACGAGGAGGTTTTGTTCAAGGAATTTTTGTGCAAGGCCGGTGAGAATCATGAGCAGTTCTTGCAGCCCAATGTGTTCTTTGGCACTGACCGGAATGATTGCTATTTTTTGCGTGTAATCATCAACGCGATCGAATCGGTCTGCTTGTAATCCGAATTCGTCATATAATGAACCAACGAGCAGGTAGAGTTTTTCTTCGATTTTTTGTTGAACTTCAGGTGTTTGTTTTGCAATGCTTGCAAGGCAGGAAGAGTCGGTTTTTCGAAATCCTCCAAGAAGATCAAGTTTGTTTGCAGCGATAAGAAAGGGCGTTTTCGCGTTTTTGAGTATTTCAATTGCTTCTTTTGTTTGTGGTCGAAACCCTTCATTTATATCAATAACAAGAATGGCAATGTCTGCAAGTGCGCCGCCTCGTTTGCGTAGGCTCGTAAATGCTGCATGTCCTGGTGTGTCGACAAAGAGAACGCCTGGAATGGTAAAATCCATGTGCAACGTATCAAGGAGTGCCCCGCACATTTTTTTAATGGTATGAATGGGAATGATTGAAGCGCCAATTGCTTGGGTGATACCGCCAGCTTCTCCCGCAATGATATTCGTTCCTCTGATCGCGTCAAGAATACTGGATTTTCCGTGATCGACGTGACCAAGAACCGATACGATGGGAGCTCTACTTGCCATGTACATGCGAGTTGTAAGAAAGTTTAAAAAGGTATTTGCTCTGCGTTTTTCTTAGAATGAATCTATCTCGGGCTAAAGAGAACGGCGTTACATTTTTTTGGGAGCAAAAAGAGACGGTGCGCCGTAACGATCCTGTGTTTTACAATCCTCGCATGCAGTTTAATAGAGATGTTTCTGTTGCTGTGGTGAATGCGTATTTTTCTTCACCGTTTACTGTTGGGCTTCCACTTGCAGGCAGCGGCGTTCGGGGGTTGCGCATGGCAAAGGAATGCGCTCGTGTTGAGCATATTTCAATGAATGATCATAATCCAGTCTTTGTTACTTCAGTAAAACAATCTATTAAGGAAAATAAGTTTGCGCTCAAACAATTCTCCCTCTCCTCAGTTGACGCGAATGAATTTTTGCTTGCTTCAAAAGGATTTGATTATGTTGATATTGATCCGTTTGGTTCTCCCAATCAGTTCTTAGGTGCAGCACTCTCGCGAACGCGTCGAGGAGGCATCGTTGCTGTAACAGCAACTGACACGAGCGCGTTATGTGGCACGTACCGCGATGCGTGCAAACGCAAATACTGGGCAAATCCTTTGCATGATGAAGAAATGCACGAGATCGGTCTTCGCATCTTAGTTAGGAAGGTGCAGTTGTTAGGAGCGCAGTTCGATAAGGCGTTAACACCAGTATTATCCTACACGCTTGATCATTACATGCGCGGGTTCTTTCGCTTTGAAACGGGCAAGAAAAAAGTTGATGCGATCTTAGAACAACATCAGCTGTATGAAAAAAACGGCAAGCAGTATGGGCCAATCTGGACAGGTCCCTTAAAAGATGCCGCGCTTATTGCGAAGATCGATCATCCGCGTACCGAGTTTCAATTCTTGAAAAATGAACTTGATGTTGTCGGATATTATGACACGCACACCTTAGCAAGCGAGTTAAAGACTGGCGAGCCCATCAAAATAGATGTCTTGCTTGCAGCGCTTAAGAACAAAGGATTTCTTGCGTCAAGAACTCATTTCTGTTTATCAGCTATTAAGACGACTGCTTCACGAACCGTTGTTGAAAAGATTATTCGCGGCAATCCGTAGCATTTATAAAAGAGCTCGTGTTCCACGAAAGGTATAGCGGGGTAGGGCAGCTAGGAGTGCCCGCAGGGCTCATAACCCTGAGGTCGGAGGTTCAAATCCTCCCCCCGCTAGTTTCTTCTTTCACGTAACCTTTTTAAGCTATGACTGAGTTATGCGCGTTATGAGTGGTAAAGAACCTCGTGAACCAGTTGTTCCTGATGAAAATAGTTTAGTGGCGGAGCGTCTGCGCAAACTAAAGGAACTTAAAGAGGCCGGCATTAATCCCTATCCGTATCGGTATGATGTTTCTCACAGTCTTGAGGCGGTGAGAGCTGAATTTACGGGTCTTGAACCTCATACGGATACGGGAAAGGACGTTTGTGTTGCTGGTCGCATCATGACGATGCGCAAGATGGGCAAGGCGTCGTTTATGACGTTGTATGAAAATGGCGTCAAATTGCAAGTGTATGTTCGCGAGGATGAAGTGGGCGCAGACGCGTACAGTCTTCTAAAAAAGCTCGATCTTGGCGATTTTGTTGGTGTGAAAGGCGCGGTGTTTACTACAAAAACAGGTGAATTATCTGTGCGCACGAAGTCGTTTGAACTCTTGACAAAAACCATTCGACCACTTCCTGAGAAGTATCACGGTCTTAAAGATCCTGAATTGCGTTATCGTCAAAGATATTTGGACTTGGTCATGAATCCTGAGACACGTCAAGGATTTATTATTCGTCAGCAACTGATTGATGCATTTAGAGAATTCTTTGTTCAGAAGGGTTTTTTTGAAGCGCAAACACCTATTTTACAGCCCGTCTATGGTGGCGGCGCTGCACGACCATTTACTACATTCCATAACACACTCAAGACGACCATGTATTTGCGCATCTCAAATGAGTTGTACTTAAAACGTCTCATCATGGGCGGGTTTACGGGCGTCTTTGAGTTTTCAACGGACTTTCGCAACGAAGGTGTTGATAAGACCCACAACCCAGAATTTACCCAGGTTGAAGCGTACTGGGCATATAAAGATTATACGGATATGATGTCGTTAGTTGAGGAAATCATTGAGTTTGCCGCAATGAAAATTCATGGCACGACAAAACTTCCTTTTCAAGGCAACGTTATTGATGTGAAGGCTCCTTGGAAACGATTGCGCATGAAAGATGCGTTGAAGGAGTTTGCACAAATCGATTTTGATGAGTCAAAACTTGACGAGTACATCAAGAAGTATTCGTTGAACATTGCGGGCATCTCTTCTCCTGGTAAAGTCATGCAAGCGCTGTTTGAAGAATTGTGCGAGGATAATCTTGTCCAGCCAATCCACATTATTGATCATCCGGTGGAGTCTACTCCTCTGTGCAAGGAAAAGCGTGATGGTGAGAAGGGTATTATTGAGCGCTTCGAATCGTACATAAACACGTGGGAGATTGCAAATGCGTACAGTGAGTTAAACGATCCAATTCGCCAGCGTGAGCTGTTCGAGCAGCAAGTGAAAGAAAAGGAAGAAGGCGATGATGAGGCGCATCCCATGGATGAAGCGTTTATTACCGCTATGGAATATGGCATGCCACCAACAGGTGGTGTTGGTCTTGGTGTTGATCGCCTTGCCATGGTGTTTGCCAATGTTCCTTCCATTAGAGATGTTCTTCTCTTTCCCCTATTAAAAAATGCAACCGACGAAGAATAAACAAGCAGTAGTAGAGGTCGATGGTAAGACTCGCTCGATCATTGGATTAGTTGAACGTGTCAAAGTCTTTAAGCGCAATGGTAAACTCCAAGATGTGCAGATGGGTTCGGGAGAGAACGGTCATGTTGATAATCTCTCATCAGATAAGGAGCATATTGAGCTTATTGCTAAGGTGGATACGGGAGCTACAAAATCGTCTATTGATTTTGGCGTGGCAAAAAAACTTGGTATCGGCCCCGTGCTTCGCTCAAGCGTTATTCGCAACGCGCATGGATCAAAGGTGCGTCCTCTTGTTGAGGTTGAGCTTGTGCTTGAAGGCCATCGTTTGAAAGGCTTGTTCTCTCTTGCTGATCGCAGCCACTTAACGTATCCGCTTCTTATTGGTCAGAATATTTTAACACAAGGAGATTTTGTTATTGATCCGACGAGGTAGTTTAGTTATGAAATGTGCTCTGATTAGTATGCAGTCAACTTCGAGTGTTTGGACAGCGCAAGCGCTTTCAGAATATTTTGATGAAGTTGATGATCTTAACTTAAAGTTTATCGAAATTAATTTTAGCGGCCAAACATCTGAAGTGCTCTATAAGGGAAAGAAACTTCCTACGTATGACGCCGTCTATTTGAAAGGTTCATTTCGCTATACGGACTTGCTTAAAACATTGGCAGAGCTGCTCAAGAATAAATGTTACATGCCTATTGATCCGTTAGCGTATGAGATTGCTAATGATAAATTACTCACACATTTGACGATGCAGCGCGCGGGGATTCCGATGCCAAAAACATATATTTCTCCAACGATTGATGCAGCGCAGATGCTTCTGGAAAAGATTAATTATCCGGTTATTTTCAAGTTTCCCAAGGGAACCCAAGGAAAAGGTGTGCTCTTTATTGATTCCTATGCGACGGCTACCAGCGTGCTTGATGCTATCACCTCGTTAAATCAATCATTTATTATTCAAGAATATGTTGAGTCAGATTCTACAGATATTCGTGTCTTTGTTGTTGGCGACAAGGTCGTTGCAAGCATGAAGCGCATTGGCAAAGAAGGTGATAAGCGCAGTAATTTACACAAAGGAGGAAATGCGGTTGCGTTTGATCCTGATGATGAAGTGAAAAAAATTGCGATCCAACTTTCCAAACATCTTGGTGCAGAAATTTGTGGTGTTGATATTGTCATTGGTCCCAAGGGTCCGCTGGTGCTTGAAGCAAATATTTCTCCTGGTTTGCAAGGCATTACCGAATCAACGGGTGTTAATGTTGCCCAAAAAATTGCAGCGCATCTTGCAAAAAAAACAAAGGAATGGCTTGCTGATGGCAAGGAAGTGACGAAGAAAAAAATCATGGAAGACTTGTCCGTGCCACACATGGAAGCATCTCCTGATATTGTGACAACATGCGAATTTCGCGGTTCGCGCATTTTGCTTCCACCAATTATTTCAAAGCTTTCTAAAATTTCTGAAGATGATGAAGTAATTATGAGAGCTTCCAAAGGAAAAATTTCCATTGAGACTATAAAATGAAAGACTTTATTCGATTGCTTGCATTAACGAATGCTGTTCGTTATCATGGTAAAGCAAATCCAAAAGCACTTGTCGGCGCGGTTGTTAAAGAGTTTCCTTCTTGCAAAGAAGATATGAAGGGCATGCAAGCGCTGCTTTCTTCTGTTGTTGATGAAGTAAATGCGCTTTCAGTTGAAGAGCAGCGAATCGAACTCGAACGTCTTGATCCTGCACGTCTTGAGAAAAAGAAAGAAGAGCGCGACGTCTTTGCGGTTCTTGATCTGCCTGATCAGGTGGTGACTGGCTTTCCACCTGAAGCAAGCAAGTATTTGCATCTTGGTCATGCAAAGGCAGCGTATGTGAACTATTTACTTGCAAAGCAAAAAGGCGGACAATTTATTTTGCGCCTTGACGATACGAATCCTCTCTTGGCAAAACAAGAATTTTATGATATTATTCAAGAAGATCTTACGTGGCTTGGCATTTCTTGGGATAAACTGGTGATCGCAAGTGATTATCTTGCTCAAATTATTGCGCACGCAAAAACGTTGCTTGAAAAGAAGCTTGCGTATGTGTGCACGTGTTCTGCTGAGCAAATGCATGCGGGCAGAAAGAAAAAAGAACGTTGTACATGCGCTCAAGAAAACAGACCGTTTTCGTTCTTGGAAGAAGCAAGAGCTGGAGAAGCAGTGCTTCGTTTGAAGATTGATATGGCGCATCAAAACACGACCATGACTGATCCGACCATTCTTCGCCTCATTGATGAGCCGCATGTTCATGTTGGAAGTGCGTTTCGCACGTGGCCTACGTATGATTTTGCTACGGCCATTCTTGATGCAGAAAATGGTATCACGTTTCGTATTCGCGGCAAAGAGTTTGAATTGCGTGTTGAGTTGCAGCATTGGATTCAAGAAAAACTGGGGCTTCGCGTAACAAAAACGTATGAGTTTGGTAGGTTTAACATTGCGGGTGCTGAAACAAGTGGCCGCACCATTCGAGAGAAGATTGCTGCTCATGAGTTCATTGGATGGGATGATCCTCGGCTTGTCACCTTGGTTGCTTTGCGCAGACGAGGGTTTACGCCAGAAGCGTTGACAAGTTTTCTTTTAAGCACGGGATTGTCAAAGAGCGAATCGATGCTGACCTGGGATGATTTAATCATGCATAATAAACGCGTGCTTGATACGAGTGCAAAACGATATTTTTTCATTCCTGAGCCATTGACTAAAGTAACGATTACTGGCGCGCCGCTAAAGGATGTGCATCTTAAGCGATTGCCAAGCGATGAAAACAAAGAGCGCGTCTTGCCGGTTACCTGTGATGAGTTTTTCTTAGCTAAGGATGATGTTGAAGCAATTCAGGACGGAGAGGTGGTGCGCCTTATTGATTATTGCAATGTGAAAAAGGAGAATGGTTCGTTTGTTTTTGTTTCAGAAAATTTTGCAGAGTTTAAAGGGAAGGGCAAGAAAATTATTCACTTCCTTCCTGTTCATGAATCTCTTGTTGAGGTGTCAGTGATGAATCCTGATACGACTGTGGTTTCGGGAAAGGCAGAAGCAGAGGTTGCCAAGCTTGCAAACGGTGAAATTATTCAGTTTGAACGCTTTGGATTCTGCAGAAAAGACAGTAAGAACACGTTTTGGTTTGCTCATTAAACCACAAATTCTTTAAATAAGCTCATTATTGATCAGGTCATGAGTGTTGAACTCATTGCAAAGGGCTGCCCCATCTGTGGCGGGGATGTACGCGGCAATGATGATATCAAGTTCTTCTGTAAAGGTTGCAATGTAACCTTTTCTCGACGCCAACTTGCAAAGCACGTAAAAACACATGAGGCGGTTGAAGGTTCTTTTCTTGCTTCTCGCGGTTCAAACAAAGTCCATGTGCCTAGTTGTCCGTATGCTAAGCGGATCGGCAAGGAGAATAAGCTCGTGTTTGCAACGCGTGATGAGGCGCGGACGGGTGGTTTTGTGTTTTGTTCGTGTATGCTTTCTCTTGGTTCAAAAAAGCAGTTTGTTGCGAGCGCTCAAGGCGGTAAGTATCATCGGTTAAGTTGTCCGTTTGCTAAAAAGATTAGTGAGCGGCTTTATTTTGATAGTTTTAAAGAATTACCTAAGGAGGTTGAAGTAGAACCCTGCAGTTGCATCAAAACGAAGAAATCGTAATGTTACTACCTGATAGTAACATTTATAAAGATTGAAGTTCCACTAAAGGTCATGGCGAAGGTCATACAATTATACCCAAACGGAAAAAGAATACCACAACCCCGACAGCGACAAGGAAACGACAGTAGACATATTGCGCCACCAGATAACCCACGAGAACAATATCTTCTCGATGAACAACGCGCAAGAGCACTGGGAAGAAACCTGCGTACCTGGATGCCACCTCAAGATCTTCTGCGAGCAAAACTTGAAAGCTTCGCCTCACAATACCATATTACCAACGAAGCACTCGATGACTACATCAGCATGCGCGCAAACGAGCAACCAAATTTTCCCGCAGCACAAGTAGTTCCTGCAACAATTCTGCAAAGTCTTCGCACCTTAGAAAAAGAAGGATGTTTTGATAGTCGAGGAGAAAGCACCATTCCAAAACGCATTCCTGAAAGTAAAACACGCATTTTTTATCAATTCATGAACACCCTGCGCACGCTTGAAAAGCCCGCACAAGAACATGTTGATTTACGGTTTCTTGAAGGTCTTTCCGTGTTAGGATATACATTTCATTCTTTGCAAACAAGAATATGGGATCCAAGAGCAATCCCTCATTACGAAGCGCAAGTGCGCGAACTTGCCACATGGATTCAACAATATAAAGAAGCAAACCAAATAATTAATGCACGCCACCCCATTCTCATTCCCTTTTTTTGCATCACCGCAACCAATAACGGCTATGACCAAGCAGACCCTGTTGAAGGCGTAGTTCTTGAGCAAGTCATTGGAGAAACACTCCTATCACCAGACATCGGTCCTGCCAAAACAGTAATGCAAACTGCCTATTTAACGTTAATGGAACGGGTTGGCACAGGCCTGCACCAATTACATGAAGAGCCTCCCCAAACAGGAGAGTTGTTTGCAGAATTAGCGCCAGCAAGTAATCCTCGCAAAGAAATCAGTGATCTTCTTGCACAAAAACGAGCACTATACGAAGGAAAATCACCTTCGGAATGTCGCGGTTATGACGAAGCTCGTTAAACAATGAAAACACGTTTTCAAGTTTGTCGCGCAGCATCAAACAATGAACGGGCCTAAATCTTTCTTTAACTGCTCAACCGCAGGCACGAGTGAGGGATCTTGTTCAAAGCGCAGCGCTAAATAGAACGAGGTTAAATCGCCAAGTGCGATAAGACGAAACATCTTTGTTAATTGCGTTGATCCTTGCGTTGCAATTTCTACGACAGGAATATCTCGCTTTCGAATAACTTTTTGCGTAATCTCAATACGTTTTTTTATTCTGCGGTGTTCTCCTGCATGGCTTAAGAATAAAGCGATGAAATCCGCTGTATTATGCACATACGCTTCTATTTCATTATGATTACACTCACTTAAAATTGCTGAATGAGCAATAATTTTTGCATTTTCATTAAATTGGGTGCGCCAGCGCATACCAATAGTTTTGAACGCGTGATCTGTATAAATTAACGGCAATCTTCCCTTAATTTCACCTGAAAGAATGATTGCTCGCTCTTTCAGTGCACGCATGTCAAGTTCTGCTAATAAGACTTTGATCTCTTTATCATGATCTTTTGCAAGACTATTTTGAATAAGAAGTGCAAGTAAGGCAAAAAAGAAATAACCATATCCTGCGCGAGGTTGCTTTCCTTTTGGTAATTGAATAAACGGATAATGATCTGATTCGGCAAGTTTTTGTAATTTTCCTCCCGATGCAATTGATATGATGGTTGCGCCCTTTCTTCGTGCTGCTTTGTACGCGGAGAGTGTTTCTTCGGTGTTGCCCGAGTATGAAGAAGCAATCACTAAGGATTGGTCAGTTAGATAAGGCGACGCGTCATAATCATTATGAACATGAATAGGCAAGTGAGGAAGATATGCTCGTAAGAGAAACCCAGGAAATGCGCTTCCACCCATACCACAAATAATGATATTGCGAAAGGTTTGTTTTGGGAGTTTTACCCCTTTACCAAGTGCGAATCCTTCCTTTATTTGCAAGGGAAGACTCTCGATATCGCTTAGAAGGTGTTCTTTATCGTAGACCAAATAATCTTGTGGAAACTTTCGCTCAACATCACCCATACACAAAGAAATACCGTTAGGGTTTAAATGTTTAACTCATCAAAACAAGCAATTTTTTCGAGGTAAATTTGTTACCCGTTCTGACCTCAAGAAAAAGAACATCTTATTATTCATGTAAGAACAATTAGACAAAGACAAAAATATGTATGAAAACCAAATAATGCTTTTTAACATATACTTTATTATAGTCTTTAAATTTATAATTAATAACTAAATTAATTAATAATTTGTTAAAATATAGTTTCTAGACTCAAAAATAATTGACTCTGAAAATTTCAGTTAAAAACTAAAATATTTAGATAATAATTAGATTATATATTTTATTAAATATAGTTTAGTCATTATTAATATAATTCAAGCAATACTATAAAATATTAAGTCATCATTACCATATGGTAATTTTGGATAGTTTTCTTTGAAAAATTTTCCAAGAACTAACTGTTAAGAAAAAAAGTATTGAAAATATTAATAAAAATGGATAATTGTTCGGATATAAGGGTATATTCGCTTAGAATGAAGGATTTATCATTCCAATAAGGCGATGATGTGTTTTTCCAACGTTAAATATTTCTAATAAGGGTTCCCATATTGGAAGGTCTGAAGTGTTCGAATACTGTAGTTTTAGGCAATTTAAACAGAAATCGCTATTTTCCAAGTAAATTCTTATGTGCCTTCTTGGAAGAGATTTCGTAAAAAGTGAAGAGAAGCCCCTGAAAAGAGTTCCAACGTATTGAAAAAGAAAATGTTTCGATTTACGCAAAAACACAAAATGATGCAATTTTTTGATTCATTCCAAAAAAGTGTGTTTTTTTAGAAATTGTCGAAAAAATGGGTGTTTTTTAGAAAAAACATAAAAAGTGCGAATGATCAAAAAAATTGAGAGGATTTTATCGCAAAAAAATAGTGTACCAAATCAACCAAAACTGATATTTTTTCCGTATAGAAATAATGAAGTGAAATATTTAGGAAAAAAGAGGAAAATTTAAATACATTTTTATATATATTTTAGTATAACTGTTTTCAATTAATATCAAATTAAAACAATCTTTTAAAGATATATAAAAAAGTATATTTAATACTATTAATTTTAAACTAAATTATTTAGATATTCTAAAAGAACCATTTATTTAATAGTATAGCTACTGCAAAACCAAGCATTCCAAAAATAACTAGCTTAAAAACATACAACCTGTAATTCTTGTGAATGCGATAAGTTTTCCTCATTATCTTCACAAGCTGAATAATCCAATGATATGTTTCATAGGTTAGTAAAATGATTGCAATAGCATATAGAAATTTGAATAGTCCTGTATAGTTAGTTGATGTTTCAATAATTATTGGAAATATTTGATTTAGAAATATTTGATAGATATTGGGTAAAGCAAATAGTAAACCAAAACAACCAGAAAAAGCAAGAGCTTCAGAGTTATTTAATTCAATAACAAGAGGAGCTTTCTTCTTTACCATTATTTAACCATTTCCTTCAACTTTTGTATTATCCAGACCATTCCTTCTGTGTCAAGTCCGCAGTATTTTAGGAGGTTTGTTCTTATTTCTTCTTTGTTTTCCAGCTTTGGTTGTATGTGGCTGTAAAAGAAAAGCATACTTGCATCTCCTCCATTGTTGATTTCAAGTTCTGAATAGCTTTTTCCTGTTATTGCTGGAAGGACTTTCTTTATTGAGTATGAGCCTTTTTGTTCTGGGTTGTAATAGTGGAATGCTTTGAATGGTGTTGCTAAATCAACTATTCTTCCAAGTGCTGCTGTTATCCATTCTTTGTGTTCTGGAAAATCTTCTGCAAGTTTGTTTAATAAGCTTATTTCAAAGCTTTGATTGAATACAACAATGCTTCCTTCTCCTTGTAAGTCGTTCTTTAATTGTTCAAGGAGTGCTGGTCTTGGGTCTTCACTTCCTTCTGCCAAGAATTCTCTGTGTTCTGTTGAACCATCTTCTTGCTCGATATGTAATGAATATTGAAACGGTATTTTTTGATAAGGTCTTGATTTATCATATATTGGTACTGCTGTATCAAAGGTCTCAAAATCAAAATGATGCAAAGGATAATGCAGAGAATTAAGAAAGTGTCTTATATGTTCTTTTGAAATATAAGGCTCTCCTTTCTCTACAGTTTCTACAATAACTTGATCTTTATCAGAAAGCTTTGTTCCGGTTGGAATATCCTTGATATCTTCAATTCCTTCTGCAAATAACTTCCAATATAATCTCCAGTTAGTTATCTGTAAAACATTGTTTTCAGGTAATGCACCCCAACATTCTCCTTTTAATGGACATTCGTATGGTTTATTGCAATTCTGGGAAATAACATAATCTGGAACAGTATCTCTTTTGATGATTTCTAAATATTTTTGCGAGTTATCTTCCAAATTCTCAACCGCATCAACTTGTTCAGTTACTTCTTCTTTTGCAACTAACTGATTAGGGTCAATTTCTCCATTCTTTTGATACTCTTTATTGATGTAAATAACAAAACATTTCTTGATAGTAAGCCCTGCTTTTTCTAAAACAAACTTCTGAAAAGCAAGGTCAGGATAATGAACTGGCTTTACTTCGGAAGATGATTTTATCTCGTATAAATTCCAACCATCTTCAACTGGTTCTAGAAGGTCAGAACGAACGAATAGTTCTCCAACTTGAAAACCTGCTTCAAAAATAAGCTTCCTATCTTCAACTGCTTTTGTTGTAGCTTCAACGTTTTCTTTGAAGCCTAAATCACCAAGATCGACGCCATCAGGGTAAAGCATTTTAACATACTTTTCAAACTCGTGACCCTGCGCAAACTTATGCTCATCAGAAAGAGTAATTTCAGGCAAAGTCTTCTGATTAGCTCTCCATAAGAGCTTCGGACATTGAAGCCCGTTCATAAATTTAGATTTGGTAAGAAGAACCATTATTTCTCAAAAACTACAAAATGAGGAAGTTTGTCAAGACCAACATAGTTGAACATTTTGTAATCAGCCCTCCGTGCAGTAGGTAATAATTGTCGTTTCTTCAAATGCGATTTAGGTATAAACGGGTAAAATATTATCGTTTGTTTTACAACACCATTTTCACTCCATCTATAATTTGCAATTAAGGGAGGTATCATAAAACCTGATTTTAGAACTTTATCTATGATCTCCCACCCTGCACCAAAAATTTCTGATTTAGGTTTAGAGTTGTTTGTTTTAACTTGAACTCTAAATGAACAACCAGTGCATTGCAAATCATAAAGAGGATAATTCTTTGGAAGTGTCATCAAAGGTTTTTTACAATTAGGACAAGGAACTAAATCGCAAACTTCTTGTTCTCCCACATCTCCTGTGATTTTGTTGTTTGGCATCCTAATCCTCCCCCGCCCATTTGTGAGACAATACTTCTGCTTGTTCTAGTACAAGGTCTGTTGCCATTGCTGTTTTGTCTGGCGGGTAACCATATTTTTTTAGTAGTCTTTTGACCATTACTCGTAGTTCTGCTCTGACTGATTCTCTTCTTTCCCAATCAATGGATGCTTTTTCTCTGACTCTTTCTGAGAGTTCCCTTGCTATTTTCTTTAGTACTTCTTCTCCGAGTATCTCTTTTGCACTATCATTATCTGCTAATGCGTCATAGAATGCTATTTCTTCATCTGTTAGTCCTCCTAGTTCTTCTCCCCTGTCAAGTTCTACTCTTATTTGTTTTGCTTGTTCTATAAGTAGTGCTATGACTTGTGCTGAGTCTATGCTTCTGTTCTGGTATTTGAGTATTGCTTCTTCAAGCATTTTGGAGAACTTTTTCTCTGCTATCTTATTTGTTTTGAACCTTGTTCGTATCTCGTCTGCTAAGAGTTTTTTTAATGTCTCAAATGCAAGGTTCTTGTATTCCATGTTTTGGAATGTTTCTAGGAACTTATCTGATAGGATGCTTATTTCTGGTCGTTGAATGTTGAGGTGTTTGAAAACATCTACTTCTCCTTCTGCTTCAACTGCCTTTGAAACAAGTTGTTTGATGACACTATCTGAAAGACCTTTAGACAATCCGCCTTTACCAGTTTCTGTTTTCATCAATGACCTGGAAAGTGATTGGAATAAAGCGGCATCTTCTCTGATAAGTTTTGCTTCGTTGGATGTTATTGCAAGGTCTAATGATTTCATCAATGCTTGCGTGTTTCTCACAAATCGTTTCTTTCCATCATCTAAACTTAATATATGTTCTTCAATCTTGAAGAAGATGTCCATTCGTTTCTTAGCGTTCTTTGTTTTATAATATTCTTGATAGTTACATCCATCAAGCATATCTTTTACAATCTCATATTTCTCTTTGAGAATCGCTATTGCTTGGTCGCCATAACTTAATGGGTCATCTTTATTGGCTGTTTGAGTATAGACCGTAACTGCTTTTCTTAGTTCATCCGCAATCCCTATAAAGTCAATAACTAATCCTGCTTCTTTATCTTTGTAAACTCTGTTTACTCTTGCGATTGTTTGCATCAGATTATGATGTCTTATAATCTTATCAATGTAGAGCGTATTCATACAAGGAACATCAAATCCTGTAAGCCACATATCTCTAACAATTGCCAATTTGAAGTCGGAGTTAGGTTCTTTGAAAGTCTTTGCGAGTTCTTTTCTCCTATCCTTATTTCTTGTGTGTTCAAGGTATTCTTTCCCATCAGATGCACTCCCTGTCATGATGACTTTCATAATTCCCTTGTCATCATCTTTGTGATAATATTCAGGTCTGAGTTTCTTTATCTCATCATGCAGAGCAATACAGATTCTTCTACTCATACAAACAACCATTGCTTTTCCGTTCCCGATGAGTTGTCGCATCTCGAAATGGTTTATTATTGATTTTGCGAGTTGTCTTATTCTTGGCTCACTTCCTGCGAGTGCTTCGATTGTTGACCATTTAGCTTTTTCTTGTTCTACTAAACCTTTTTCTTCTTGTTCTGTGAACTCATAGATTAAATCATCAATTTGTTTGAAAATCTCTTCATTCTTTCCAAGCTTAATAAGTTTGGAATCATAGATTATCTTTACAACTCGGTGGTCTTCTAAAGCAAGATGCATATCATAGATGTCAATATATTCTCCAAATACTTCTCTTGTACTTTTATCAGAAAACTCAATAGGTGTTCCCGTAAAACCAATAAATGATGCATTAGGTAAAGCATCTCTTAAGTATTTAGCAAGACCATATTTTAGAACATTTTCTTGAAGTTTTGCTTTAAATCCATATTGGGTTCTGTGAGCTTCATCTGTAACAACAATAATATTATCTCTTCTTGATAATTCTTCAAATGTTGAACCGTTCTTTGATAAGAATTTTTGTATTGTTGTAAATATTATTCCTCCTGAAGAAACTTTCAAAGCAGTTTTCAATTCTTCTTGAGACTTAATCTTCTTAGGGGGTTCTTGAAATAACGATAATGATGCAAATGTGTCGTGGAGTTGGTCATCGAGGTCATTTCTATCTGTAAGAATTACTATGGTCGGATTCTTTAATTTAGGGTCTTTATTCATTAAAGCAGTATAGAATCCCATCGTAAAGCTCTTTCCAGAACCTTGAGTGTGCCAAACAACACCAATCTTCTTGTTATGACCTATCGCTTTGTAAGTTTTTTGAATTGCTTTTTTTGTAGCGTTATATTGATGATAACCTGCAAGAATCTTTTGGTTATCGTTAGTGTATGTTAAGAAATTTTTTGCAATATCTAAGATTGTTTCTCTATCACACATACCTCTTAGTGTAGTTTCCATAGAAGTGGTTTTTTGAAAAGCACCATTAACTGTTCTCCAAGGCAAAAACCATTCATAAGAAGCTGTTAGTGTTCCAGCTCTTGTATCTTTACCATCAGAAATTATTTCAAAAGCGTTGTAATTGAACAATGTTGGAATATCTTCGTGATACGTCTGTAATTGTTTGAAAGCAGTATCAATAGTTGCTTTCGGATTAGTTGGACTTTTAAGTTCAATTGTAACAATTGGAAGCCCATTCACAAACAAAAGAATATCGGGTCTTCTGTTCTTCTTGTTCTCAATAATTGTGAATTGGTTGATTGCAAGGAACTCATTTTGTTTAGGTTTATCAAAGTTGAATAGTTGAACAATATCGCCTTTGATTCTTCCTTTAAAACGATATTCTACTTCAACACCATTGGCAAGGTATTTTTGAAAAGCCTTATTGTTTTGGATGAGTTTATGACTTGTTGAACGGAGGACTTTCTTCAAGGCTTCTTCTTTTGCAACAGAAGGAATATCTGGATTAAATTTGTCTATTGCACTTCTTAGCCTTTCAACTAAGACAACATCATCCCACTTTGCTCTTTCAGGCTTTGGACCATCAGGAGCAATATCAGGACCATAAATAACTTTGTAGCCTAACTCTTGAAGTATTTCAAGACCCGCATCTTCAATTGATTGTTCAGTTGTTAGTTTCATAGTTTGTCCTCTAAAAGTAAGATTATTTTTTCAGCAAGATATACTTTTGCGTTTCTTTCTGTACTATATTCTTTAACTACTCCAACATTAATTAATTTTCTTATTAGATTCCACACGGTTGGCTGTGATGTTTGTAATAACTTTTTAATATCATTCACTGTAAAAAATGGTTGTTTGAATAAGTGTTCAATTACTAAGTGCATTTTTGGACTTGAGGAAATATGTTGTGTTGTTTCATGTAATTCTCTTTTATATTCATCTATTTTTTTAAGTAGTTCTAAAGATTTTTTTGCTTGATTTTCAAGAGCTTTAAGAAAAAACATTAGCCAATTTTCAATTTCTCCTTTTGCACTTGTATTATATAATAATTCAATATATGTATCTCTGTTTTTTGTTAAATATTCGCTTATATATAGTAGGGGATGTTGTAAAATATTCTCCTTACATAATTGGAGCACTATTAACATTCTACCTAATCTTCCATTTCCATCTCTGAATGGATGTATTGCTTCAAACTGATAATGTAGCTGTCCAATTTTGTATAGTGCCGAGAGTGTTTCAGTATTTATATGGTCTACAAAGTTTTTCATCAGATGTTGAGTTTTTTCAGGAGATGCAGGTACAAATTTTGCAGTGTCTAAAGTATCTTCTCTTTTGCCTATTGCATTTTGGAATTCTTTATATTGACCTGGAGTTTTGTCATTTCCTCTTACACCTTGAAGTAGTTTTTCATGTATTGTTCTAAGATATTCTTCGGAAAAATTTTTTGGAATATTTTGTATTGCCCAAATTAAAGCAGATTTGTAATTTCTAATTTCTTCATTATCCAGTCTTTTTTCAGGATCTAGTTCTCGTATTTTTTCTTCTTTGTAAACATCTGAAATTGTTGATCTTGTTCCTTCAATCTCTGAAGATAACTGTGCTTCTTTAATCATGAATGGTGTTTGGAATAGAGCTATTTCTTCTCGAGTGAATTTTAATGTTAATCCATCTAATCTTGCCAAAGCAGCCATTGTTTTTTGAGCTTGACTTGATAATTCAGGAGTTTCTTTTATTTGAATGGGCAATTTGTGAGGTTCAAACCAATAATATGCACCTTTTTGTTCCCAAACTATATTTCCAGTTTTTTTTGAAATAAATTCTTTTTCATTCATTAACATTAATTTCTATAACCAAATTTATAAATATTTTTATTTCTATAACTAAATTTATAAATGCACTTATAGTATGCAGGTAATTTATTCATTCAACGAATAGGTGTTGAATCACCTATAATGTTGTTTATAAACGCACTTATAGACTTTATTTTTGTAAGTGGTTTGTTGTTGAGATGTTGGTTTGGGTTGTATTTGGATTATTCTTAATAATTAAGTCATTTGGAGTGGTTTAAGGATATTTCATCAAGCAATTTATCACACTCTTCTAAAGCATTGTTAAAATCTTCAATAAGTTTTGGTATTTCTTTAATTTGGTGAGTCCAAAAGCAATGGTTCTTATATTTGATTCGCTTATTTAGATAATATTTTTTATCAACTGAATTAACTGTTGGAATTTCGTGAGCAAATAAATTTCTAATAGTTAGAATTGTTTGGAATGGTTCAAAATTAATATTCTTTCCATTTGCCATTGCAATTGCTTTTAGAAGATTTAGTTTAGAGCCAAATGAAATAATGTCTGAGCTCATCAAAACTCCATGAAAAAAACCATTATTTTCAGGGTTTAGATGTTTGTAAATAACCTGATTTATATTGTGTTCAAGATTTTTCGTAGAAGATATTACTTCTCCGACAATTAAATCTATCTTTGAGCTTAATTCTTCAATGTTTTCAATATTATCAATTTTAGTTTTAACTTTTAGTGTCATTTTAAATCTAATTTATTTAATCTTTGAAAATCAGACAAGTCATTAAGTTCTATTATTTTCATAATTTCTTTTACGACTATTTCAATTCGTTTAATATAAATTTCAGAATATTGTAAAATACAAAATATTGAGTTTAATGTTACAATATCATTGTATTTGTTACTTTGATGTGTTCCAAATAGTAGAATATGAGTTACTACTTTGAAAACATTAGTAGTGTGCTTTAAATCATTAATGTTTTTTTGTAAAATTGAATACTTGTTATTATAGTAATTTAATTCCACTGATGCGTAATTTAATAACTCATCTTCAATAGTTCTTGTCAATATAGGTCTTTCTATAATTAACTTATTTACATTTTTATCATCTAGAAGTTTATTAAAAATATATGAAACATTAACTTGTTTTGATTTTGTTTTTATTTTTCCAATTTTGATTAAATTTAAATATGAATGAAGATATTTTCGAATAAATTCATTTAATGTCTTTTCATTTTCTAAATTTTTAACGATATCTTTTGAAAATTTTTCAGATGATAATATTTTTTTGAAAGTAGTGGAAAAATCAATATATTTAAGAGGTATTTCAATATTTGATTCTAATTCATAAAGTAAATTATTTAAACGAGATTTAAATTCTTCCAGTTTTGATTTATCAATATCTTTTTTTTGGGAAATATATATTAAATAAGCAAACAAAACAGTAAATAAAGCTGAAAAAATTTGTAAACATAATAAATAAAAATAATCATTACCTCTTAAATAAAATAAGTATCCAAATAAGAATAAATTTAGAAAAAGCGAACATATTAATATTAAATAAATTACTTTCTTTGTTTTCATATATTCACCCTTATCTTGCCAGTCATCAATTTAGGTAAGAGTGAATCTCTAATAATTATTAGATTTTCAATGTTATCCGAGTTTATCTTTATTTTATCAAATAGAATGTTAAAAGAATTTTGTAATCTATCAAATACTAAATTTTCTTTTGGAAGAAATATCTTTATTTTTTCAACTTCATCAATCGTAACATATTCTTGCACAGATTGTTTTTTTCTAAAGTGATATTGTTTTTGGAAAAAATCACTAATAAATAAGAAATATAGAAATTGAAATGAGGTATTCTTTACCTTAATAGAAATGCTGTTATAGTGAACTGCTACAGGTAAGTCTTTTTTTCGTATGACTCCAACATTTCCTAACGTCCCTATTCTTGTAATTAATAAGTCATTTTCTTCAGGTTCCCACATTTTATGAACTCTATTATACTCATCTTTAGTTATATATTTTACATTGGTTAATGTTAAAAATCCATTTTGAATATTTCTTACGTTAATAAAAGGAATTCCGCTTTCAACTCTTTTAGGCTGATAATTAGTTCCTGGTTTCAAATGCTTAACAATATCTATGAGTGATAATTTATCCCATCCTTTTGGTATTTCTCCCAGTTTACTTTCAACCATCTCTCCACCTGAGGACTTGTAAGGGTTGCCTTGTTCATCAGGGAATTCGAAATCAACAAACCATTGTTTGAAAATCGCTTTACCAATATTTTCAAGAGTTTTGTTTTGCTGTTGAAGAAGCTCAATCTTAGCATCAAGGTCAAAGAGTATTTTTGATATTGCTGTTTGTTCGTTAATTTGAGGTACTGCAATTGATAAATCCTCAAATTTTGATTTCGATATGTTTGTATATACCGAACCACCACCACCTCTGCTAGCCAAATAATCTTTATTGTTTTTGAAAAAATAATATACCCATTTCGGCGTTACCTTTTCATTTGGAATAATAGAATTTATCTGTTGATTAGTAAAACAATCTTCTGATGCTATTGTTACGTTACCTATTGTTGCAATACAAGAAATCATAATTGATTCTTTTGGCAATCTTAACCTCTTCATGTATTCCGCCCCCTTCTTGGAAAGCATGGAATTTGTTCTTCTAACGTAAACTGTTGAGCCCATATCAGGTATCTTTACAAACATAAAATCAAGACCATAAAAAGATTTTTCCTTTGTTGGTGGTGTTTTGCCAGTGATTACTTTACCTATCGTACCAACTTTCAATAGTTCCCAATCTTCAGGAATCATTCCTATTTCAGTTTCCTTGAATACTGAAGATTGCATTTTATTCTGTCCTCGTTAGGAAAATAAATAGTAAGTTTCCTTCTTTGTATTTTATTGGATGGATATTGACAATCACTTTTTCCGATTCTAATTCTTTATTTGCTGTTGTTTCAATTGTAACTGCCATATCGCTTTTGAAGTTGTAGATTGGATTGATGCTTTGGTCATCTTCAATACCATAGATTATGCACTGTCTGGTAAGCTTATCCACATCAATGTATTTCTTTATTGTGGGAACAAGTGTATTTTTTGCAAACTCGGTTGGTTTAGGATTGTAAGCACTTGCTGATTTAAACTCTAAAACATCTTCGTTTGTAGATAATCCATCTGTTTTTTGAAATTCGTACTCAATCTCTGGTATATATGAGTCTAACAAATAATCAAATATGTATGTGAAATGTTTAGATTTTATGCAATTTTTCATCAAGTGACAGAATGCAACTTTTAGACTTAGTTTTAGTTTTGAACTTTGTGCATCCTGAATCTTGTTAATAAGGTTATTAGTTAGTTCTTCAAATTTATCACACAGGGTCAAATTATTATAGACGATGAGATTTCCAATCCTAAAACTTTCTTTACTGGCATCATCTCCCGCATGGTAAATTTCATATCTCGTATTATTAAAAATCGCATCATTTATTTTTGTTAACAGACTTTGTTTTGGTTTGATAACTGGCGAGTATTTTGTTAAGAAGAGAATATTGTACCTTGGATGTGTTTTCTTTAGTAGTGTTTCTTCTCCATTGCCTTTTATTTCGATTAGCGAATTTTCATCTTCCATATATCTATATTTATCATCTTTCATGAACTTACCAAGCCCTTCATTTGTGGGTATGATTTGGTCGAATCTTTTCTTATATTCATCCAGTTTTTCTGTTTCAGTCACAAAAAAATCATAAAATTTTGGATAGTCCAAAGCTTTTCCATATACAAAAACTTTTGAAATTGTCCCCTCTTCCTTTCCAAGGTTTATTTTTCCTGATGGGCTTATTTTCTGTTCATCTATCATATTTTTTAATTGGTCATTATCGAGATTTATTTGAATAGGAATACTTATTGCATCTAATTCTATATTCAAACAAATATTTCCTAGTGATTCCCAACCGATATCTTCAATATCTATTCCCCAGAATTTGGCATGACCTTTACTGAATTTTCTACTTTGTTCGTAAGCGAGTAGTTTTAGTATTCCATCTTCTTTTTTTATTATATCAGCTCTTACGATATTTTTGGAATGTAATATGGTCTGAACAGATATGACTTTATCTTCCAGTTCTGCTAATGAAGGCCCTTTTTTACAATGTACAATAGCAATAACATCATTCAATTGTAATACAGCAAGAATGAACTTTTCTTTTTCTCTTGACCTCGAATTTAGAACCGCCCTGTATTCATTGATTATATCTTCAACTTCAGATTCTTTTTTTTCAGGATAGTTAGAAAAGACTGTGTTTAGCCATTTTTTTATGGATGGATTTTCAGGGTTCAAATCTTTTAGGTTTCTTTTCTTACCAATTATCTTATCTTCTAAACTTCTTATTAGTTCTCTGATACTTTTATCTTCTTCAACCTCGTTAAAAAGTAAAGTATCTTCAGATTCTTTCTCTGGTTGATTGGCGAGTTTTTCCCAAAAGTAAATCTTTGTCATTTTTATTCTACCTTAAATCCAATACTCTCCAGATTTTTCTTTATCTCTTCGTCTAGCCTTGCTCCTTCTCTCATTTGCTCTGCTAGTTGCGTTGTGAGTTCTCCCATTTTTTCTTCGAATGGTATTCCGTCATCTTCCTCTTCTTCTGTGCCAACATAACGACCTGGAGTCAGAATAAAATTATGTTTTTCTATCTCTTCCATTGAAGCTGATTTTGCATAGCCTAACTCATCAACATCTTCTCCTTTCCTCCAGTTGTGATAGGTATCTGCAATTTTTTGTACATCTTCATCTGCTAATGTTCTGTTTCGACGAGTAACCATTGTTCCCATCTTCCGAGCATCAATAAACAACACTTGTCCATTTCTCTCTCCTTTATCTCTTCGTAAGAACCAGAGACATGCAGGAATCATTGTGTTATAGAATAGTTGTGAAGGTAATGCTACCATGCAATCTACTAGGTCGTTCTCGACAAGGTTTTTTCTGATATCTCCTTCTCCTGAACTATTAGAACTCATTGAACCATTTGCTAAAACAATTCCCATCACTCCTGATGGTGATAAGTGATAGAGCATGTGTTGAACCCATGCGAAGTTTGCGTTTCCTGTTGGTGGTGTTCCGTATCTCCATCGAACATCTTCACGAAGTCGTTCACCACCCCAATCTGAAATATTGAACGGAGGATTAGCGATGATAAAATCTGCCTTCAAATCTTTATGTTGGTCATTATGGAATGTATCTCCAAGAGCAATATTACAATCAATTCCTCTGATTGCCATATTCATTTTGGCTAATTTCCAAGTAGTAGGGTTTGATTCTTGTCCGAAGATAGAAACATCGTTGATTCTTCCTTGGTGTTCTTCTATGAACTTTTCGGATTGAACAAACATTCCACCACTTCCACAACAAGGGTCATATACTCTTCCTTTGTATGGTTGAAGCATCTCAACTAATACTCTAACGATAGAACGAGGTGTGTAAAACTGTCCTCCTTTCTTTCCTTCTGCATCTGCAAATTCTCCAAGGAAATATTCGTATACTCTACCAAGAATATCTTTTTTCTTAGATTCAGCATCACCAAGACCTATTGTTCCTATTAAATCAATAAGTTCTCCAAGTCTTCTTTTGTCAAGAGCAGGTCTTGCATAGTCTTTTGGAAGAACGCCTTTTAGTGAGGAGTTTTCTTTTTCAATTAACTCCATAGCATCGTCAATTATTTTACCAATCTCAGTTTGTTTAGCGTGGTCTTGAATGTATCCCCATCGAGCATTCTTAGGAACCCAAAATACTTTCTTTGCTAAATATTCATCTTTATCTTCAGGGTCTGCTAAACCTTCAGGGTCATCTTTAAGTTTATTATAAACGGATTCAAAACTATCTGAAATATACTTTAGAAATATCATTCCAAGGACTACGTGCTTATACTCAGCAGCATCCATATTGTTACGCATCTTATCTGCGGCACTCCACAGTTTCTGCTCAAATCCTAAACCGTGTCCATTATTTGCCATTCTAAACTACCTTCATTCATTTATTCATCTTGTTTTTAGAAGAAAATTTCTCATTGAAAGAATTCTAGCATTTAATTCATTCATATTAATCGACTTTAGGGAATACGTTGTCATGTCAGACATCCTCCTTTAAAAACAATACCGACCCCTTTTGTAAGGATTACGGACTGACCCGCATTTAAATATATTTTGGCAAAGAAAGGCTTATAAAGGCCTTACAGCACCAGTTCTTCCATGAAATACTACCTATCTTCTTTCAAAATAGGCAATGAGCCTGAAAAATTAAAACAATTAGTTAACAACAGAACTATTGGGTTTATTCCAAACTCTTTGGATCATGTGCCTGAGCCACAAAGATCTGAAAGTAATCAAAAAAATATGCAAGACTTAACAGACCTTGGCATACGTGTCGAACTCTTAGACTTACGTGCGTACTTTGGTAAGAATGAATTGTTAAGAAAAAAGCTAAAAGAACTTGGTGGTGTTTGGGTGAGAGGTGGCTTAACCTTTATCTTACGGCAAGCAATGTACCTCTCAGGTTTTGACGTTTTAATCAAAGAACAAGATGACAACTTTCTCTATGGTGGCTACAGTGCTGGTGTGTGCGTCTTAGCACCCTCGTTAGAGGGAATTCAACAAGTTGATGATCCAACGATTATGCCTTACAAAGAATTGCAAACTCCTATCATGGAAGGACTCAACCTCTTACCATACCTCGTCCTTCCTCATTACAAATCAGACCATCCTGAATCAGCGTTAATAGATAAAGAAGTAGAGTATTGCACACAACATAACATCCCGTTCAAAACATTAAAAGATGGCGAAGTTATTATTCTAGAATAATTTTTTGTTCTAAAATCACAACGTGTAAGAGCATTTGCGACCATTGTTGAATACCTGATATGTTGGTAGGGTTAAAGTAAACTCGTGAAGCCCATTCCTACCCTAGCGGGCTGGCAAGCAATAAGTAGGTGCATAATGGTGTCATACTAGCATACCCTGGTCGCTCTGAGTATGTTGCTCGGGCGTTTTCATTACAGAAGTCGTTGTTCTAAAGGTGCTGGTTGGGGCAGAAGTAATACACTTACCCTTCATTCGAGAACCAGCTCAATCCACCAAAATAACCGCATAATTACACCACTAAAAAGTAACAAATATAGAAACATTTATAAGTGTTTATTCATTTATACACGTATGGCGATCAATTTCGAAGACCTCGAACGACAAATAAAGGAACGAGGAAGACTCACCACATTAGACAATGGCGTAGTCGTCACTTCAGAAAATGTGCCCGGATCAGGCCTCCTTAAAGGAGGGTTTACCGTCCAAGCAGGACATGGCTACGAAGCCCATCACGGCGCAGCTCATTTTCTTGAACACATGTGTTTTAACGGATCACGATCAACCCCTAGTCAAGAAGCATATGAAGAGCAAGCAAATACGATCGGCCTATTAACAAATGCGTCAACAGGCGTATTCGATATTGGATTTCCCATTCAAGGAGCAAATCAGAGTGGTTTTCTTTTGCATCACTATTTTCCTGAAGCGCTCAGATTAGTAACCGACATTGCATTTTTTCCAACATTAACGGAAGCCTCCTTAAGAAAAGAACTCCCTATCATTCAGCAAGAACTAAAAGATAAAGTGCAGCGAGAAGCAAATGATCCAACACGCGAACTCTATGCAGTAATGATGGCCCGCGTTCAACGAAATAATCCCTTCTTTGAAAAAAACGGGCTTGGCACCGTCGAATCTCTTAACACGATGACACGTGAACAACTCCGAGCACATCACAAAAAATTCTTTATCGGACCACACGTTCGTTTTGCACTCATCGGCGACTTGAACGGCAACGACTCGCAAGCTAGTCGCACCATTGAAGCCAGGCTTCTTGAGATACCCGCAGGAACTCGCGTAGCACCACTCGAAGTGCGAGCCGAAGAACCATACAAAGGACGCGAACGATTAGAACTACAGTCACCAAATAAGGGAAAAAGTCAAATTAGCATTAACTTTCACATCCCCCCAGCACACCATGTTGACGCATATCAATTCAACGTGCTAGCATACGTTCTTGCCAATAGTACGAACTCACTCCTGTATCGCGAGTTAAGAGAACAAAGAGGATTAGTGTACTCGGTCAGAGCCAATCTTTCAGGTCATGCACGAACGGGATTCTTTGAGATAAGTTATTCTGTTGATCCTGATAAAGTTGACGAATCTCTTGCAGTAGTTGATGCAGCAATTGAACGCGTGAGAGCAGGAGACTTTGATGAAGCATATATTAGAGCATTTGAATTAGCAAATTTGCCACAACTTCTGTACAACTTTCAAAATCCTGGATGGATCCAAGCAGAATTATTTGAACGAGTAAGTAAAGAACGATTTGGTGTTCAATCAACCCATCTTGAACGATTGCAACGAGCACTTACGCAAGGAAAACGAGAAGCAGTCCACGCAGCAAATCAATACCTTGGAGAAGACCGATTAGAAATCATCACCACCAAAAACTAGCACGCACCTTTATAACTACAGGATGTTTCCAACCCCTATGAACGCATATGATTCATTTAACGACGTCCCCTTGCATCCTGCTCTTCTTAAAGCACTTGTGAAACAAAAATACCTCGTGCCAACCCCCATTCAACGCAAAGCAATACCAAGCCTGTTAGAAGGAAAAGACCTTATTGGTATTGCGCAAACAGGTACGGGAAAAACAGCAGCGTTCACGTTACCCATCTTAAGCAAGATGACCGAAACGCATCCAAGAACCATACAAACACTCGTGCTTGCACCAACCAGAGAACTTGCCGCACAAATTGGCGAAAGCTTTGCAAAATACGGCGAATTTCGTGGATACAAACACACCGTTGTCTTTGGCGGTGTGAGCCAAACAAAACAAGTGCAGGCATTGCAGAAAGGAGTTGACATTCTTATTGCGACGCCAGGAAGACTGCTTGATTTGTACCAACAACGATTCATATCCTTGCAGAACGTACAATTCTTTGTCCTTGACGAAGCGGATCGCATGCTCGATATGGGATTTCTTAATGACATCAAGCGCATCATCAGTAAATTACCAAAAAAAAGACAATCACTCTTCTTTTCAGCAACTATGTCACCTGAAATAAACAACCTCGCAAACACCCTCCTTTCAAACCCCGTCCGCGTAGAAGTGGCGCCGCAAGGAGCGACCGTAACGAAAGTCAAGCAACACGTGTTTTTTATTAACCAAAAAGAAAAAGAAAAATTACTTCTAGAACTCTTAGACCAAGAACAAGTAACAAGCGTCTTAATTTTCACCCGAACAAAACATCGCGCAAACAGAGTAGCCACTTTTTTGAACAAAAACAATGTAGCCGCAGATGCAATTCACGGCAACAAATCTCAAACAGCCCGAACAACCGCAATTAAAGATTTCAAAAGTAAACGAGTGAAAGTCTTAGTAGCAACAGACATCGCCGCGCGAGGAATCGATATTGATAACATCTCACACGTCATAAATTTCGAACTGCCAAACGAGCCAGAAAATTACGTCCACCGCATCGGTAGAACAGCACGAGCAGGCAATGAAGGCACTGCCTTTTCATTTTGCGCAGCAGAAGAAAGAAATTATCTGCGCAGCATAGAAAAGCTCATCAAACAACGCATTCACGTCATGGATCATAAGTATCATAGTGAAGCTGCAAAAAATGCGGTTGGTGACGCAGCAAAACCTCCACCAAGAGAACGGTTCGTGCCACGACCGAAAGGAAGAAGTAGCACACCACAACGATTTTCTCGAGAACAACGCAAACAATCGTTTCGCTCTTAACTTAACTCGCGCTTAAGAATCTTATGTGCTCTGTTGAGTTTCTTGAACGTTTCCGTATCACCCGTTGGCATATCCGGATGCGCATCTTTTGCTAAGAGCTTATAGCGCTTATTGATAATGTCAAGATCATGAACGTCAGCATCCAAACCCAAATGTTCTCGCGCAGCTTTTCGTTCGTCTTCAACGTTTGTTTCTTCAGAAAAATCATTGATAAACTCATCAACCGACTTACGTTCTTCAAGAATAGCTTGCACTTCAAGCTCAATAACGCGAGAAACAACATAGAGATTATCAATATACTTCAAACCCGCCTTGTAACTAAACTGTAAATGATACCCGTCAAAATACCACGATGCACTTGCAGGCAAACGCTTGAGCGGCATCACTTCTTTTGAAACATCAACATCATCTTCGCTAATACCCAGTAAGCGCAAACTGGCAATAATGTTGTTTTTGAATTTCTCAGCACGTCGTTGAAAGGAATCTCTCACAACAAGCGCATTGAATTCATGACCGCGAACCGAAATCATAACCATATTGCCAGAAGGGATGCGCATCACTTTATAAGGATATCCTGTTCAACAAATACCTTTTTCAATCAAGATTCATTAACCACACCATGCATGAGTTTCTTCTCTACATGGCTCCTATGGAAGGCATCACCACACCAGCATTTAGAAAACAATGCGTGGAATGCGGAGCTGATGCAACGTTTACCGAAATGGCAAGAATTTCAGGACTCGCACGAAACAATAAGAGCACCGTGCAAAAAATAGAAATGCCCCAAAACATTCCCACATACATTCAACTCAGCGGACCAAAAGAGAACGAACTTAACAAATTTCTGAGCACATTCACTCCCCAACCAGGATTTCTTGGCTTCAACCTCAACCTAGGATGTCCAAGCCCAGCAGTAATTCGAGAAGGAGCAGGATGCGCACTCATCAAACGAGCAGCAAAAGTCCAACAACTTGTTGCGTGCATCAAAGCGCATGGCTACAACGCCTCAGTCAAACTACGCCTTGGCAGAAACCAGTACGAAAAAGAAAAAAAAATATACCTCAAACTTATCCGAGAAGTAGATGCAGATTTTTTTATTGTGCACGCACGACACGGCAAAGAACGAGAAGAAGACCCTGCAGACACCTCGGTGTATCCTGAATGTGTAGCCACCGGAAAAATCATCATAGCAAATGGAGACATCCAAACAAAAAAACAAATTGAAGAACTCAACGCAATGGGCGTGCGCGGAGCAATGATCGGACGAGCAGCAGTAAACAACCCCAAGATTTTTTCATTACTTCGATGAAACGTGCACGTGTTGCCTTCGTCTCAAACAATATACTGTGAAACAACACTTCTTCAAAAAGAAAAGGTTTTAAGGTGAAGTTCTTAAAAAAACAACAAAGATGGAACAAACTGTTGCAGTCCACCTCAAGGAACTCTCCTTTGATCGAGAAAAAGAATGTGCAGAGCTTGCAGCGGGCGTTTCTCAGAATTCAGCAATTGGTTTTGCAGGATTTAATTCAAGAGAAGCTCTTGCAACAGCACTTGCGTGGAGTATCTATGCAAAGGATCCTTTGGCTGTAAACGTTCTTCCAAGCAAAGAAACAGTCTACCAGATAGCAAAAGATACTCTGTTGTTATGTCAACAAGCACTTCCAGGCAACATTCATCTTTTTATTTTTCCTTGCAAGAGCGAATTTGTTGCAAAGCACATGAATGGCGTATCTGGGATGTGTCCTTGGAAAAACACCATTCTTCTTTTTCTCACAGCGGTTGAGGGATGGCAAGAAGCCTGTAAAGAAACAATTGCGCATGAATATTGCCACGCTATTATGCAGGAAACTCAAGAAAGAAACACTATCGCAGATCATCTCGTTTTTGAAGGTTTTGCAGAGCATTTTCGAGAAAGTGTTGTTGGAGGAAACCCTGCAAAGTGGTCGGTTGCACTAAGTGAAAAAGAAGCCCTCGCCTATGCTCATAGTATTTCACATGAATTGTTCACGGAAAACGATGAATTATTCTCCAGTCTTTTTTTTGGCAGCAAGCAATTTCCTCAATGGACCGGATACACAATAGGATATCTTCTTGTTAAAGCATTTCTTAAAAAAACAAAACAAAAAGAGTGGAAGAACATGATAAAAAATAATGCAAAAACAATAATTGATCAGAGCAAACTTCTTTCTTAACCTTGCCGCTGTAAATCGTATGCGCTTGGTGTTGCTTGTGGCCTTGGTTGTTGCGTTGTTGGAGAAGACTGAACAGGTTCATCTTCCTCTTCATCATCGTCTTCTTCGTCATCACTGTCGTCAGGCCCCGCTAACAAGTACCGGAGGACTTCTTGATAGGCGGTCTTTTCGTTGCGATCAAAGAATGCTTGATCTTGCGTATTTTTTCGAGCTCCCGAAACAATACGATTGACGCGCAATAACACGTGGACGAGTTCTCTATCTTCTTCAAGCTCTGCTTGCTGTTCTTCTGGTGTAAGTTGCATAGGTAATCACCTCAAGAACAAACTAAAAAGAAGAAGTTAAAAAGGTTTTGAAAAAAAGAATCTATTCTAATCTGATACGATCTGCTCGTTTTGTAGCAACTTGAGATGTATTGCCAATATATGTTTCATTTTTATCGTACCGCAAAATAGTGCTACAAAATGCCTGACAAGATCCAACAACATTACCAACTGGAAAGGATAAAACTGTCGCATCAGCACGACCAACTTCGTCTGCTGGATGAATTAACAGTTCCAAAGCATCTGTTTTAATGCTGCCCCCATCTATGATCGAAAGACCAAACTCTAAACCTGGAGGTAGCACACCTGCACCGTCAAGAATTTCAACTCGTGTTGTCAAAGGAGAATCTAGTTTAACAGTCTCATTTGAATATGCCTGACTTACAAATCCAGAAATATATCGTTCAGGAACTGACGATAATTTATTTTTGTAGTCTTCTGAAAGCACGACTGCTCGAATTCGCGCATCACTTTCCCCTAATGCTTGCAGAGTTTCCCTTTCATTCGTTTGAGTAATTTGGTACGACAAAGCGAACAATCCACCAATAAAAACAACTGAAGGTATTCCAAATGCCGCCCACTTAGTTTTTTGTGATAAAGGTTTCATATTTCAAAAGGAAACGCAAAGAATTTATAAAACTTTCGAAATTTACCACTAAACAGTAATATTTATAAGTAATTTGAACTCTCGGGAAGAAATGGACCAAGAAGCAAAAAGAGCAGCATGGCTCAAGCCAGGCGAACAAACAGAGCTTACTGATCGCATACAAGCACTTGCAGCGCAAATTAAGGTGCCTGAACACGTCAGGTCAGGACTTAACCATCCAGAACTTGCTGTTGCGCAAAGGACTGCAGTGTTTATTCATCGCCGCACGCATTTAGCAGAGAACCGCGCATTTCGCAACAAATACTTCAGAAAAAGAACAGCAGATCAAATCGCACAATACGGCATTTACCCAACCTGCTCAGATGAAGTGCTTCTTTTTCGCGCGCTCATGATAGCACAAGGCGTGCCCACACTCTACGCGGAAAGCGTCCTTGAAGGAAACATTCCAAGGGGAAGAAACTCACCAAGAGCAAGCTCGCACGCAGGAACAAACATATTGCTAAGAGACGGCAGAGAAATCATCTATGAACCATACACTGAAGACGTTTTTTTCTCAGAAGAAGCACTCTTCGAACGAAGAGGTTACATCCTCTTAGCGAAAGGATTAGATAGCTGGGATCTTGACATCAGAGGATGGGATGATGTGCAAGCGTTTAGACACCTGCATGCAAGAGAAGCAAGAAGAAAGGCAGACTACTTTAAAGCAAGTAAAGAAGCAGCTAGTTACGAACGATGAACACAGAACATTGGCTTCAAGAAGGCCCGCAAACAAAAATAACACCAGCAATTAGAGAGTTTGCAGCACGCATTCCAGGAACACCCGTTCCAGAAGACATCCAAGAGTTCGCTCCAGAATTAGTTCTTGCCTATCAAACAGCAGAAGCGATCAGAACCTTAGCTCAAGTTGAGAATGACAAAACATTACTCGCAAAAATCTTTCGCAGACGCACAGCAGACGAAATAGTAAGATCATTTATTTATGGAACCTGCTCAGATTATGCAGTCACGTTTCGCGCACTCATGGTAGCACAAGGCGTGCCAACAAGTTATGTTGAAGCAATAAGTGTTGGCATGCTCAAAAACAATCTCTGGTTTACACATGCAGAAAACCAAGTATACACGCAAGAAGGTCCAGTTGTATTTTCGCCCTGGTACCGAACACATCATCGACATAACGGAGCAAGTCTTGACGACCTCGATTATGTCCCTATCAAAGAAGGACTTGACAGCCACGATGTTGGCATTTATAATTGGATGGATAGAAAACCATTCGTAGAAAAGCACAAAGAAGAAATCAAAAGAAAATTAGCACAATTACGATCACCCACCTCCGATCAGCCAAAATAAACAAATCTCAATCAAGCACTGGTTCAGAAGTGCCAAGAGTAACTTTCTTTGCAAGAATAATGTCATCAATACGAAGTATCATTGTTGCAACTTCAGTTGCTGCAGAAATGAATTGTTGTTTTACTTTTACCAGTTCAACAACGAACGCGTCTCGCTCAACAATTCCTGAAAGCACATTTACTCCCGCAGTCGTAACGCCTTCTTGATGCATAGCTTTCAAAGAAGCAACAATTTCGATAGCATCAAGACCTGCATTTTCTGCAAGTACATGAGGAATAACCGTTAAACTTTTTGCAAAAGCATGAACGGCGAGCTGTTCTTTGCCCCGCAGTGATGCAGCAAACACATCGACTTGTTTTGCAAGTTCCATTTCGATAGCGCCTGCTCCGGGAACGACCGCATCATTTTCAAGCAAAGTAAACAATACGCCAAGCGTGTCATCAAGTGCCCTTGCTACTTCATCAACAACATGAGAACTTGCTCCCCTGACAAGCAGCGTGCTTATTGGACCAGTCCCTTTTACCAAGACCACATATTCATCCTGCTCAATGCATTCTTCAGCGATTGAACTGGCTGCGCCAAGATCTTCTGCTGCAAATGAACTTACTGATGAAACAATTTTTGCGCCCGTTGTTTTTGCTAGTCGACGCATATCTGATTTTTTCATACGACGAAGAGCAAGCACACCATGTTTTGCAAGTAAGTGTTGCACGCTCTCATCAATGCCTTTCTGACAGAACACTGCAGTTGCGCCACTTGCAACAATGCGTTTGACTAAGTCTTGGACAAGGCGTTCTTCAAGTGCGATAAACGCTTCAAACTGTTTTGGATCAGAAACAGAAATTTTTGTATCATGCTGAAGCGCAGTGACTTCTAAGGGAGCGTTAATGAGAAGCACCTTTGCCTTTGTAAGTGAGCGTGGCATATCAGGATGTACAATTTCTCGATCAATAACCACTCCTGAAACAAGCCTCGTATCTTGCACACTTCCCCCCACTTTTTTTTCAACAGCAACAAACGAACGATCATGAACTTTTTCTTTGCGTAAACGAGAACCAATAGTGTCAAGAAGAGAAAGCAAATGTTCTTTTGCATCCTCTGCACCTTTTCCTATAAGCACAGGCTCGAGAACGTCACGAAGAGAAGCAGCAGGTGTAGCCTGTTTGCGCAAATAAGAAATTGCGGTGTGCGCAGCTTTCTTATACCCTGAAACAATAACTGTTGGGTGGACGCCTTTTTCTAAGAGCTCTTCAGCGTTTTTTAAGAGTTCGCCTGCAAACACAACGACGCTTGTTGTGCCATCGCCAACCTCTGCTTCTTGTGTTTTTGCTGTTTCAACAATCATCTTTGCTGTGGGATGCTCAATATCCATTTCTCGCAAAATGGTGGCGCCATCGTTTGTGACAACAACGTTTCCAGCGCTGTCAACAAGCATCTTATCCATGCCTCGTGGACCAAGGGTTGATTTGACCGTGTCAGCAACAAGTTTTGCTGCCATGATGTTCATCGCTTGCGCTGATTTACCCGAAACAGACTCAGAATCCTTAGATGTAATCGTACGATCCCCCATAGCAGTTTTGGAATACTCCTGTATTTTTAAAGCATATGGAAAAAGAGGTGAAAACCTTTATATAGCGCCACTCCTGCCATAAACTGAATGGAAAAAACACTTGCAGACACAAAGGCATTTCTTGACCGAAAAAAAGAGGAAGTACAAGAAGTTGCAGAGCTGGGGAGCGAAGCAGTGTTCGAAGTACTCGTAGAAGAAGGAAACAATTTAGAGTTGCTTGACAACAAAGAAAAAATTCCTGAAAACCAAGTGTCTGGCTGCCAATCAGCGACGTATATATCCGTACACGTCAATCAAGGAAGAGTCTCTTTCAAAGGAGCAAGCGATGCGTTAGTTGTCAAAGGACAGCTTGCCATCCTCTTACACGCGCTTACAGGATTACCCCCACAAGATGTTCTTTCGGCAAAACCTCTTCTTGAAAGCTTTGTTCGAGAATCAGGTATTCAAAAAAGTATGATCCGATCACGAACGAACGCATTTGCAAATATGTTTGCACGTATAGAACGAGAGTTACGCGCCAAACATCTTCTTTAGAAAACTTTTTTGTGGCGTGACCTCATCACCTAGTTCTTTGGCGTAGGCATCCAAGGCTTTTTTCTGTTTACCACTTAACTTCTTTGGCACGGTTATTTTTGCTATAACAAATTGATCGCCTTTCCCGTACGAATTCATGTGTGGTATGCCAAGTCCTTTCATGCGAAAGGAGGTTTCACTATCAGTTCCTGCAGGAATTTTTAATTTTGCCTTTCCTTTAAGCGTTGGCACTTCTATCTCTGCACCAAGAACTGCTTGGGTATAACTGATAGGCACTTCAACGTAAACGTTACTGTGTTCTCGTTGAAAATAATCATGTTCTTTGACATGAATAGAAATATACAAATCTCCCGACGCTGCGCCTGGATGATCTTCGCCTTCTCCTTGCAAGCGAAGATTCATGCCTTCATCAACACCTTCAGGAATATCAACTTTGATATGCTTTGAGCCAAAGACAATCCCTTGACCACGACAGGTTTTACACGGCTGTGCAATGTGTTGACCTGAACCTTCACACGTTCTGCAACGACCCGTTGTTTGAAACATACCAAAAGGAGTTTGTCGCACGGAACTTACTTGACCAGTACCATGGCACGACGTGCAAGTTTCAACCCCTGTGCCTTTTGTTCCCTTACACGTTTTGCAAATAATTTGTTTGTCAACAAGAATAGTTTTTTGCGTGCCAAAGGCAGCTTCTTCAAGAGTGAGTTCTACAGCGGTTTGCAAGTCTTGACCTTTGCGACGTCTGCGCGGTTGACGTCCACCGCCAAAAGCGCCACCACCACCAAAGAACATATCAAAAATATCGCCAAAATCAGAGAACGCATTAAATCCTCCTTGGCCACCAAATTGATTAAAATCAAAACCATGAGCGCCCGATGATCCTGCCGAACCAAATTGGTCGTACTGTGCACGCTTCTGATCATCACCAAGAACACTTGCTGCTTCGTTTACTTCTTTGAATTTTTTTTCAGCATCAGGAGACTTGTTAATATCGGGATGAAACTGCTTAGCAAGTTTCTTGTAGGCCTTCTTAATCTCCTCTTTTGAAGCTGTGCGATCAACGCCTAGGACTTTATAATAATCTGCCGCCATTGTCTTTTCTGGAACGTAACATTTTTTGAAATAAAAAAAAGTAAAAAAAATAAAAGTTCATTTGCCTTTAAAGAGTTTCTCACCAGATTACTTCTTTTTTTTACCAGTGTCATCTACTTCTTCAAAGTCCGCATCAACAGTTGTTTTGTCCTTTGCGTTGCCAGATGCTTGTTCTTTTGCTGCTTGCGCTGCTTCTTGCGCTTCACCTGCTTGTTTGTAGAGCTCAGTTGTCATCTCTTGCACTTGCTTTGAGATTTCTTCTGTTTTCTGCTTTATTGCTTCGATATCTTTGCGATCAGCAAGCAACGTTTTCAGTGCTTCAATTTCTTTTTTGATCGGATCGATCTTTTCTTTTTCAACCTTGTCTTTAAGGTCTTCAAATGATTTTTCAGCACTGTACACAAGCGCATCAGCTTTGTTAACAATATCAATTTCTTCAATTCGCTTTTTATCTGCTTCTGCGTTTGCTTCCGCTTCTTTGCGCATCCGTTCAATTTCTTCAGTTGAAAGATTGGTTGTTGCCGTAATGCGAATGTCTTGACTTTTTCCAGTGCCCAAGTCTTTTGCAGTCACATGTACGATGCCGTTTGCGTCAATATCAAAGGTTACTTCAATTTGTGGCACGCCACGTGGTGCAGGAGGAATACCAACTAAGTCAAATTTGCCAAGGCTCTTATTGTTTGCAGCCATTGGTCGTTCTCCTTGCAAGACATGAATGCTTACTGCTGGTTGATTGTCATCTGCCGTTGAGAAGACTTGCGACTTCTTTGTTGGAATGGTCGTGTTTCGATCAATGACTTTTGTAAAGACACCACCTAACGTTTCAATTCCTAACGAAAGTGGCGTAACATCAAGTAAGAGCACGTCTTTAACTTCTCCTCCTAATATACCGCCTTGAATTGCTGCGCCAAGCGCGACTGCTTCGTCCGGATTGACCGATTTATCACCAACTTTTCCTGTGATTTCTTTCACTAATGCTTCAACAGCAGGAATTCTTGTTGATCCTCCAACAAAAATAACTTTATCAAGTTTTGACGCGTCAAGTTTTGCATCAGACAACGCTTGCTTTGTTGGTCCTTTGAGTCGTTCAAGGATTGGTTTGAGTAAGGTTTCAAACTTTGCTCGAGACAATTCCATATCAACATGCTTTGGACCGCTCGCGTCAGCAGTGATAAAAGGCAAGTTAATCTTTGTTGTGGTCTTACTTGACAATTCGATTTTTGCCTTCTCAGCAGCTTCTTTGAGTCGTTGCATTGACGTTTTGTCTTCACGCAAATCTACGGTGTACTGCTTTTTGAATTCAGATGCAATATAGTCAATAATCAATTCGTCAATATCATCTCCACCTAAGTGATTGTCACCGCTGGTGCTTTTAACTTCAAAAACACCATCACCTAATTCGAGGACGGAAACATCAAATGTACCGCCACCAAAATCAAAAACCATGATGGTGTGATCATTTCCTTTGTCAAGTCCGTACGCAAGCGAAGCAGCTGTTGGCTCATTGATAATACGAAGCACTTCAAGACCTGCAATTTTTCCTGCGTCCTTTGTTGCTTGACGCTGCGAATCTTCAAAATAGGCAGGAACGGTGATAATTGCTTTGTCTACTTTTTCGCCTAAATATGCCTCTGCATCTTTCTTTAATTTTTGCAAGACCATGGCCGAAATTTCTTGCGGCGTGTAGTTTTTTCCTTCAATGGTAACAGAAAAATTCTCTCCCATTTTTCGTTTAATACTGCGCACCGTATTTTCAGGATTGGTAATTGCTTGATTTCTTGCTACTTGTCCTGCAAGTACTTCGCCGTCTTTTATGGAGACAACGCTTGGTGTTGTTCGTGCGCCTTCGGCGTTGGGGATGATGGTTGGCTTACCACCTTCCATCACCGCAACTGCCGAAAACGTTGTTCCCAGATCAATGCCTATGATTTTTCCCATGTTTATCTACCTCGTTATGTTTACTTTTACTTTTGCATTGCGAAGGACTCGTCCCTTGAACGTATAGCCTCGCTGCAATTCTTCTAAAATAAGATTGTGTTCTTTGTCTTCGTGTTTTTCTGTTAAGAGTGCTTCGTGTTTTGTTGGATCGAATTGTCCAGTCGCGTCAATAACTTGTAACCCTTCGTTTTCAAGAATATCAAAAAGTTGTGAGTAAATCAATTTAATGCCATTGACAAACTCATCTCCATGTTGCTCTGTTCGAAAAGCAAGTGAAAAATTATCAAGCAAAGGAAGAAGTTTTTGAATAACATCGCCTTTTGCATAAACCATCAGGACTTCTTTTTCACCTTCAGTACGTTTTCGGTAGTTTTCAAACTCTGCTTGAAGCCGTTGGAGTTGCGAAATTAACTCATCTCGTTCGTGAGCAACATCATGCGCTTTCTCTGCGCTCGTTGGCTTTTTTGTTTTTTGCTCGTCAGCTTTTTTTGTCGTCATTTTCACCACATCTTGTTGACTTAAAGTCAACTAAGAAGAGGAATAATCTACTTATTTATAAATTTTACGGTAAAAAAAAGAAAATAATGAAAAATTTGCTTGCTATCAAGAACTAACTAAGTAGTAGTAAACTATATAAATTCTTATGTAGACCCTCACCCTATGAAATCAACACTTGCTCGCACACTTATTCTCGCAGGATTAGCAACAACAGCCCTCGGACAAAAAGCAACGGAAGAGGGAAGAATTACCCGATCAGTCAACGAGCCACCAATTACCGTTTCACCGCAAACAGAAGCGCAAGCAATAGCATATCTTTATCAAGCACCTTTCGAAAGAGAACTCGATACAGCACTGGAGTTCCGCGCTATGCCAACAGGACTGTTTTCAGGAACAGAAGTCATGCAACTTGAAGCATATGATGGCAACGGATTGCTCAAAGCAGAAATAATTGATGGAGACATAACAGACCACTTACGCATATTAGGACTACCAATTCCAGAAGAAAGCAAACAAGAAAAAGACGGGACATTCGATCACGCCATTCTCTACGATATCAATCCCACAATCCACACCTACTTTAGCGCAAACATCGACCTCTGCCTCACAGGAACAATCGATATGAAAGTCCAAAGAGAAGACATCACTGATGAAAACGGCATACCGAACGTTCACACCATTCGTGAAAGAAGTTGGTATATGGGAAGCGAATCTCCCGATCGTGAAGTGCTCTTATGGTACGTTGATGACAAACTCGTCATGATCGAAGTTGATTCAAACGCGGATGGTATCACCGACGGTAGAATAAATGTGATAAGTAAGCGACGCTATTCAACCCACACCTTTACCGCATTCGGAGAACGCGTGCGAACCCATTTTGATTACACATCAACAAACTCCGACGACCCAATTGACGGAGTTCCCCTCTACAACATGATAAACACCGTAGGAGAAGAATAGAGACAAATACAATGAGAAAAAGCTTACGAACACTCGCTCTTGTTGGCATGATCGCAGCAACCGGCGCAACAACCCTTGGATGCGGATCAGATAATGATAACGTCACCATGCGGTATGATCGCACATTTTACGGAGAGGAACCGCTACCAGGAATTGTTGGCGAACAACTGATAACCGATGCAGGTGAGGCATACAATACAAAATATGTTGAAGCAGACCATCCGTTCACCCCACTCGTACAAATTCTAGACGGTAACGTTAAACGGGCAGAAGACGGCATCGGATATGTCATTGATGACGAACTGCGAATTGATCCGGCTTTTCGCGTGATCAACCCTTATGTTGACGGCGTGCCAGACCTAGTTATCATACAAAATCCGAATAGTGTTATTGCACAAGATCATTATTATCATGTAGTTCCAGATTTTGTCGAACCATCCACTTACTGGGATCTTGGAGCAAATAGTACAATTGATGCAAAAATAGAATATCAACACATGATCAGCCCCTCGTTTGCAGGAATTGTTGACGGAGTAGTTAAAACCAGAGTGACCATTACGAGAGACACGCAACTGAGGCAAACACCTGATGAAGTTCGCGAACTTGAAAGAAACTTCACTACAGGTGACACCATGAGCTTAAACGTTGATGTTGACGCAGATGGAGACTGGGACGTGCGATATAGATATAACGACAAAGGTGCTCGCCAAGACACCACGATGAGCACAGAATACGCACACAAACTACTCGTGGAAACTGTCTCCACCACTGCTTCGCGTTTGCAGGATGAAGAGTAAAACAACATACTCTTTCAAATCCATTTTTTCGTAAGCTATAAAAACTCGAAACGCTCAAGTGAATAATGCATGGCAGAATTCGTTAAGATATGTCCAAAATGTGGCAGCATCAACCTCGGCACAGAAAACACCCATTATCACATATGGAATTGTTGCCTTGACTGCGGGTACGGAAGCAAAACCTTAGGAAGAAAAGAACATTTCTTTCCAGAAGTCTCACTTGAAGAACTCGAAGAAGTGCAAAACCAACTGCGCATCGCCCATCTTAAAGAAACAACAAAAAAAGAAAACACATAAAACTTGTTTACTTCTTTTTTGCAAGCAGCCACAAATGTCTTTCTGTTCTATAATCTTCAGCTGCGATCAAAATTTCAAAACCTGCTGCTTGAACAAGTTTTTTATTTTTTTCAGCAGCATACGAACTCCAAGCCATGGGGGCGCCGGCAAAATCTTTGTTCACACTTAACTTCATCGAATCCACGCCTAAGGTGATCAGAATCAACCCATTTTTTTTGAGTAACGAATGCATATGAGCAAATAACTTTGTATGCTCAGTTCTTGGAATGTGAAATAGTGCATAAAAAGAAACGATTGCGTCGAACGTTCCTTTAATTTCTTTGCTAAAAAAATCTCCAACCAAGAAGGTGGCGCCAGCAACATTTTTTCTTGCGTGCACAATGTGCTTTTCGGAAAGGTCAATGCCCGTAACCACACCTCCTTTTTTTGAAAAATAAGCATCATAGGGCAAACCAACACCGCAACCAAGGTCAAGAATGGATGCCTTCGAATGCAAACGAGAAAGTAACTCATCACAAAGAACTTGTTCAAACGGTTCTGGAGTACTCATTGTTCGAGCATACGTAGTAGCATAGTGACCTGCTGCATATCCTGATGCAACCAGTGTTCTCATATTCTGAGCCATACACTATCCACTAATAAAGTGTGTATATAAATATTCTTATCGTTACCTTCTCGTTTCATAAAACCCAATACTTTTTTAAACAAAACGTGGTTCTCGTGGACCATGGGCCCATAGCGCAGCCTGGTAGCGCAGCAGACTCTTAATCTGTTGGTCGTGGGTTCGAATCCCTCTGGGCCCAGTTTTTACCTTCTTACTATGAAAACAGACCCGTTCTTCGATGAGTTGATCTCTTTTATTTTGTTACAGAAGCCTTCAAAGCATAAACTTAACCAATACAAATTAGTTCTGTGCAAAAAGCATAAGCGTCGAGAAATCCCTACAGATATTCAGATTTTCTTGCACACGCCCGAACACCTTATTGAACAAATAAATCCGTTCCTTGTCACAAAACCGACAAGAACTGGTTCGGGAGTTACAGTAATTGCAACAATGACTGCACCCTTTCATTGCCCGCACGGCTCGTGCACGTATTGTCCTGGAGGACCAGGATCGGCGTTTGGTGATGTTCCTAAGTCATACACGGGCAAAGAACCTTCAACGATGCGTGCGATCAGACATAATTTTGATCCTTACCTAATTATTTTCAACCGTCTTGAGCAATATATTGTCATTGGACAGAATCCGCAAAAGGTTGAGCAGATTATTATGGGCGGCACCTTTCCCGCGTATGATAAAGCATATCGTGATGAGTATATTCTTTTATCATATAAGGCAATGAATGATTTTTCTCGCTTGTTTTATCGCAGTGGCGTTCTCAATATAAAAAAGTTCAAGAAATTTTTTGAGCTTCCTGGCAGCATTCATGATGAAGAGCGCGCGAAGAATATTCGCAAAAAAATGCTTGCACAAAAAAACAAAGGAAACACATCCCTTGTCAAAGAACAAGAGTATAACGATAAACGTTCATCAATCAAATGTGTTGGCCTTACTATTGAGACCAAACCTGACTGGGCGTTTGCAAAACATGGCAATGAATTTTTACGGTATGGCGCAACGCGTGTTGAGCTAGGGGTGCAAACAGTCTACGATGAGGTGCTCAAAAAAGTGCATCGCGGACACAACCTTGCTGACACGAAGCGCAGCATCAAAGAATTGCGTCATCTAGGGTTCAAGCTCAACTTCCATATGATGCCTGGGCTGCCTGGCGTAAACAAAACCCAAGACATTGCCTCACTAAAAGAGATCTTTGTAAATCCTGCCTATCGGCCAGACATGCTTAAGATCTATCCATGTATGGTTATGCCAGGAACTTCCTTATATCATGAGTTTCAGAAAGGGAAATTCACCCCCTTAACAACGAAAGAAGCTGCTGAAATTATTGCTGAAATCAAAAAAGATGTGCCTGCCTATTGCCGCATCATGCGTGTGCAACGAGACATTCCAACTTTTCAAACAAGTGCAGGTGTTGATAAAACAAATCTCAGGCAATACGTAACGGAACGTATGCAAAAAAAAGGATACACCTGTTCGTGCATTCGCTGCAGAGAAATTCGCTCCGAGTCGTTCACCAAAACAAAACGTGAAGTGATCACGTACGAAGCAAGTGAAGGAATTGAACAGTTCATTTCTGAGGTGACCCCAAACAACAAATTAGTTGGGTTTGCCCGCCTCTTTTTTCCAAGTGTCAGTCTTCGAAAAGAAATAACGAAGTCATCAGCAATAATTCGTGAATTGCATGTCTACGGGAGCGCAACAAAACTGCAAGTTACTGGCAAGAGCCAACATCGAGGGTTTGGCAAACAACTCCTTAGCGAAGCTGAACGACAAGCAAAAAAAGCAGGGAAAAACAAAATGGTTATCATCAGCGGCGTTGGCGTTCGATCGTATTATAGAAAACTTGGCTATACAAAGCAAGGATCGTACATGGTTAAAAACATTTAATGTGCCTGTCTGTATTCACGCAGCATATCTCCCTGAACTCTTCTTGGAGGATCTCCTTGACGTTGCCGAAGCACATCATACGCAAAAGGATGAGGATGGAGGCCTGCTTTTTGTAACACAGCAACCCAATACTGTTCAGAGTCGCGCGCAAAAGAAAGAGTATCGCTGATTTCTTCCGGAGAATACAGTTCGTTAAGGCTTGACAGATCACTGGCGTGATCAAAGAGTTCGCCGCGAAGTTCGCCTACCTCGCACTGCAAATCAGGAGTTAATCCGTTGGCAGTCACGAGCCGTACAAGAACTGAGTGCCGAGAGCGCATATCATCTAGTATAACATCCAACGCGCTCTCTCTAGAATATTCGAATGCCCCCATGAAGGTGTTACTCTAAAGTAATATATAAACGTTATGCAGGTAAAGCATATAGTTTTGATAGATCACACCTAAAGAACCCACAACATTCTTAAAAAAACAACCGCTAGCAATACGCATGATAGTAAGCATCTCTGGAACGGAAGGAAGTGGAAAATCAACAATAGGAAAGCTCCTTGCGAAAAGAATAAACTTTTCCTATATGACCGTTGGCGCATTACAACGACAACTCGCAGCGGAACACGATATGACCATCAGTGAGTTTACGGTATATGAGAATGAGCATCCAGAAATCGATAGGGAACTTGACAAGAGAACGGCTTCCTACCAAGACAGCACAGAAAACATCATATTTGAAGCGCGACTCGCCTTTCACTTTATTCCCAAAAGCATAAAAATATTTTTCACCGTTGATGAAGATGAAGCTGCAAGGAGAATCTACGAAGACAAAGAACGATCAAGTGAAGATCAATCAAGCAAAGATCAAGTAAAGCAAACAACCAGGCGCAGGCACCACAACGATGTCGAGAAATACAAAAAACTCTACAACGTTGACATTGACAACAAAGAAAATTATGATCTTATCGTTGACACCACAACAAAATCTCCTGAAGAAGTGGTTGACCTTATAACAACCTATCTCAAAGAACATGGCCATCTATGAAGACAAACACATACTTATTGAAGTCGACACCCTCGAGTATTTTGCAAGTTATCTCACTGATGTCGGAGCTCGATTGAGTGAGGCCTACCTGCGAGGACCACGAGAAGTTGAATTTCGAAGCAAGCGAGCACGCTCAGCAACAAACGGCATTGACGGACCATCATTAGTGACGCGAGCTTCTGAAGAAAGCAATTCTCTTCTCCAATCAGCACTCCCTGATTTATTTACCCAAACAGAACAAATCGTTTTTGTCTCAGAAGAAAACCCGCTCTTTATTCACAAAGCGCCAGGACCGCGAGTATTTACTGCAATGCTTGCACAATCTCCTTATTACTGGCTTGTCGATCCACTTGATGGAGATAAACAATTTCTGCAAGCAAACCAACAATCACATGAGAGAGCAACACGACTTGAAGAACGAGTAAATCCCGAATACAGACAACCACCTTGCGCCATTATGGCAACACTCATGCATGCCTCTGAAAAAGGATCATATGGCAGACCAGTACTGACAGGCATCTATTCATTTACCCATAAAACAACCTTTATCGGTTTTGATTTTCCCGACGCAGAAAGAGGCGCGTACCGTCTTAACAGAGAAGCGGGAAAAACATTTCTTCCGATAAGCACAAGCAACAACAATCCTGCGAAAATAATTACGCTCAACAGTGAAGAGGGAGTGGCACGAACACAGCGATACATCTTAACAGGAGAAACTGAAACACCAGCAGTGTCATTATCAGTAAAAAGTGTTGGACAAAAAATGCTCAGCGTCGCGCTTGGAGAAAGCGACGGGTATATCCCATTCATTCACGCTCCTGAATTAGAACGAACTATGGGACCGTGGGACATCGCACCAATGGTCATTGTACGAGCAGCAGGAGGAAGTGTTCTTGATTTGCACACAAGAAAACCAGTTACTGCTTTTGATGAAAACTTGTTTCGAGCACGATTCCGACTTGCACTCACCAATGGTAAGCTCGACACTATAGAAGCGATGGCGATACGACATTGCGAAGCCATACTATGGAAGTAACGATCAAAGCATTTATAAACATATTTTTCTTCGCAAACAAGTAATGGAGTTTCGCACAACACAGACAATAACTGTTTCTAAACGCATCGCCGATCAAGTTGTAGGTCAGGAACACGCGTTAAACGTCATCAATAAAGCAGCAATACAAGGACGCCACGTTCTGCTCATTGGAGAGCCAGGTACGGGGAAATCCATGCTCGGACTTGCCCTTGCAGAATTGATGCGCAAAGAAAAATTACTTGACGTTCTTAGTTTTCACAATCCAAACGACGAAAACGGACCTCTTATTAGAACAGTGCCTGCAGGAAAAGGACGAGAGCTCGTTTCACAAGCAAAAACAACACAACTTGCCAGTACAAAAGGATCAAATATCTTACTCTTCGTACTTGCTATTCTTGCCATGCTCATGCCCTGGTGGGTGCGCACAAAATATAATTCAGATATTATGTTTGCAGCATTTTTTCTTGGCGGCATCCTTTTTCTTGCAGCAGTAGTGCTCTTTATGAACTTAAACAAGCGCATGCCACAAAAAGCGCAAGTGCCAAAACTCATTGTTGACAACATTGAGAGGAAAAACGCTCCCTTCTATGATGCAACAGGATCACATGCAGGTGCTTTGCTAGGAGATGTCTTGCACGATCCCTTTCAAAGTGGAGGACTAGGCACGCCAGCACATGAACGTGTTGTAGCAGGACTTGTTCACAAAGCCCATCGTGGCGTCTTATTCATTGATGAAATTTCAACACTTGCTCCAGTCACCCAGCAAGAATTACTCACCGCGATGCAAGAAGGAAAATATCCTATTACTGGCCAATCAGAACGAAGTGCTGGCGCAATGGTACGCACCGAACCAGTTCCGTGCAGTTTTGTTCTTGTAGCGGCAGGAAATTATGACACAATTGGACAAATGCATCCCGCACTTCGTAGCAGAATTCGAGGCTACGGGTACGAAGTCTACATGAAAGAAAGTATGCCTGACACACCAGATAACAGATACAAAATCGCAGTCTTTGTCGCACAAGAAATTGTTCGTGATGGGAAAATCCCCCACTTCACAAAAGAAGCAGTTGAACTTATTATTGAAGAAGCGAGAAGAAGAGCGAACAGAAAAAATCATTTAACTTTACGTTTGCGAGAACTTGGCGGTCTTGTTAGAGCAGCAGGAGATATTGCTATTGAAGAAAAAGCAAAGTTTGTCACGCCAGACCATTTACATAAAGCAAAGCAAATAGCAACGCCGCTTGAAAAACAGATTGCTGATCAGTTTATTAGTCGCAAGAAAGAATATGAAGTTATCAAATCAACAGGAACAGCAGTTGGTAGAATTAACGGACTTGCCGTTATGGGAACAGATAATTATCTATCAGGCGTCATCTTACCACTTGAAGCGCAAATTACACCGGGCGGCAAAGAAGCAGAAATAATTGCGACAGGAAAGCTTGGAGAAATAGCAAAAGAAGCAATTCGAAATGTGTCCGCAGTTATCAAACATTATTTTGGCAAAGAATTCCGCAACACAAAAGATTTATACATTCAATTTCTGCAAACGTACGAGGGAGTTGAAGGAGACAGCGCCAGTATTGCTGTTGCAACCGCTGTCTTTTCAGCGCTCAAAAACATCCCTATAAAGCAATCAATTGCGGTTACCGGTTCTTTATCTGTGCGAGGCAACGTCCTTCCAATTGGAGGCGTCTCCTCAAAAATTGAAGCGGCCATCAATGCAGGAATGAAAGCAGTAATTATCCCAAAAGCAAACGAGCAAGATATTGTCATTAACAATGGCATGCTCAAGAAAATTTCAATCATCCCGGTCACTCGTATTGAAGAGGTGTGGGACCACATTCTTGATTGGAAGGGCAACCAAAAACTCAAAGCGACTCTTCGCAGTAAAAAAAGCAAGTACGCTTCCTGACAATAAGCTTTATAAAGCCAATTCTTTTCCCCTGAAGGTATGGAAGGACAAATTGTGCATTTTAGGCAGGGAAGACACCATACCTATCCCAATCAAATGATTGCTACGCTTAAAGACGTTTCTTCACGCGAGAAAGCAGCTTCGCTAGTCGGAAAGAACGTCCAATACAACACAGGCAAAAACATCATTGCAGGCACCATCCAATCAGCGCATGGAAACAAAGGCGCAGTGCGCATTCTTTTCGAGAAAGGTATGCCTGGTCAAGCAATTGGTGGAAAAATCACCTTAGCTTAAGCTTCTTTTGTAAATCGATTAAACCCAACAGAAATAGTGTACGGCGTAGCGTTTTGCATAAACCGCACGTACGTAAGGTCAAGAACCGGAATTTCGACAACAATAAGATCTTGCTCTAACGAAACATTGTAGGCAAATCCTTCAATTAATTGGGGCAGATAGAATTCTCTTTCGTAAGCAGGTAAGGCAGTAACTGCAAGGCGAACCTCACTTTGCACCACGTTTGCAACTTCAGTCATTCTTGATAGTAATATATCATTTTGTGCTTTAGAAACCTGCGACTGGACAACTACAAAAAAGAGTAAAAATACGAAGATCATAAAACTGGTCAGAATGGCAAACTCAGAAGCGATCTGTGCCTTGCGCCTCAAACGATGGAAAGTAATACGTGATCACCCTTTGATTCTACTTTAATAAAATTTTTTCCTTGATGTATAGCAAGCTCACAAGGACCAGGTGGCGAGCATCCAACCGTAGTCACATCAACTTCTGAAAAAAAGATGGATTCGCTCACACCACCAGAAGCAAAAACGCTGATAACCAATTCGTTACCACCATTAATGACCAAACGATCAACTCGCTCAGGAAACGTTAAAGTTAAAGTAGTCCAACTTCCTTCTCCAAACGTATAGACAGAAAATGCTTGGTCGACAAGCGCATTGCCAATACGATTGATTTGACTTGAAACCACATCATCAGTTGACGTGTTTGCATAATTCATAAAGAGCATGACTGCAGGAATAAGTAGGGCGAGCGAAAGACCTATAATGATGAGATACTCTACAGAAATCTGTCCTCGACGACTCATACGCAAACCTCTAGACAAGACAGAACAAAGAAGGTTTATAAAATTACTGATTATACCTTTGTTGATCGGCACATAAACAATAAACTTAAATATAAATTCAACAAGAGATTCTATTGCATGGCTTCAGTCCCGCACACAAAATTCACCCGAAGCATCATTATCGGTCTTGGCATTTATTTGTTCATTTCTGCAGTCATTTCTTTTGCGAATAAAAAATACGAGTTTCTCTATTATACTGTTATCATGATTATCATCTATTTATTTTCTTTTAAGCGCCTTGATCGCATGCCATTAAGTCACACGTCGGTTATTGGCATCTCAATAGTTATTTTAATGAATTTACTCGGCGGATTCGTATTTATTGGAACTACCCGTCTCTATGATTACTGGTTTATTTTTGGGTTACTTCGCTATGATCATCTCATGCATTTTACGTCATCAATCGTTGCTACCAGCATCGTTTTTGATCTCATCCATCCTCTGTTGAAAGAATTTCGCCAACGAACACCCATATTATTTTATCTCACACTCGTACTTCTTGTTGCAGGGCTTGGCGCTTTAAATGAAGTTGTTGAACTTGGCGCAGTTGTCTTTTTTGATGCCAGTCAAAACGTCGGAACATACCTAAACAATGCGGTTGATCTTGTTGTTAATTTTCTTGGAGCAATTTGTGCAAGCATCTATCTTGCCGTGCGAAGAAAGTAATACTTTCATTACTTTTTTAAAGAGTAAATTAGTTTCGAGGAGTATGACACATGACGAATGCTGTGGAGGCCATTGCGGCTGCCATGAAAAGAAAGAATTAACAATGGATGAACTTAAAGCGTACGAGAAAGCATTGCTTGACGAATTAGATCATGTTCGCAAAGCAATAAAAGCAAGTAAAGCATGACCTCCCCTTATCATTCCTGTAAACAAGTAAGTGACTGTACAGGAGAGTTCTTTTTTATCTTTAAAGATAGCAGACAGTGCGGTATCGCAGCATTTGCAAAAGATGAACTTGACTTGTTTCTTTCCACCCACAAGATCAAAACGTACCACTTCTATGTGCAAGATAATCATAAGCTTAAAATAGACATTCAAGATACGTACGGTGTGAGGCATCAATCACCGCAACTTCTTATCGTGCAACACGGAAAAGTCATTGCACATCTAAACCATTATGCTATTACCGCAAAGAATATTGCGCATGCCGTCAAAGACAGCATACAATAAGCACACTACCAGATGCACCAAAATGACAACAATAAAGAAAGAATAAGAAAACAATTATTTACGCTTGTTCTCGCTCGACAAAGAGCTGATGTTTCTCATTGCCACTTAATTCATCAAGAATTCTCTTGATAACAAGCTTTTCTGGATCTGAAAGAAGCTTCACTCTCGTCTTTATATCTGCAAAGCTCTTGAATGGCTCAACGCGGCGCTCTTCGATAATTTCCCACATGTGTTTCTTTCCAACACCAGGAAGGAGCTCTATGGAGTGCATACGCGTACTTAATGGTTGTGCTTTATTGAAGAACTCAACAAAACGCTGTTGATTTCGCTCAACAAGGAGTTTAACAACATGTGTCAGTTCAGCTTTCGCTGTGTGCGTTAATTTACTCATGGAAACGCGACCAGCAATGTGGTGGATCTTATCACGTTTATCTGGCCCTATATAGACTTCTTCATGAGGTTGCAAAAAGATTCCTTTCTTTGGCGTAAGTTCAAAGAGCGCAAATGATGCAGTGCCTATTGCTTGCACGATGGGCGTCTTCACATGCATTGGCCGCTTATCAAAAGGATAGCCGTTTGGCAAGAAGTCAAGAACTACAGCGTATTCTTCTTTGGTCATGATGATCAGCCCCCGAGTGATGCCAGACTGTCTTCTTTATAAATCTTTCTAAATTTGAACCTTTAAAAAGTCAATATTGAGTTTTTTGAAAAACTAAACAAGCAAAAGAAGAGCTGAAAACACCATATAAGAACAAATTATTACTCTCAAGTAATGAAGAAAACGAAACATTTATATATTAGTACTACTCTCTAATGAATAGAGGTCGCAAGGGGATACTCGCTCATCACAACACACACCTCACACACCCCTTTTCCTTTTCTTCCCCTTGCAACTTCAGTTTTTCTTTTTAACCACTAAAAACAGAAGAAGAATACACTATAAAGATAATTCAATAAAAAGAAACAAAGCATTACTTTTTCTTTTGACGCTTCAATGCATCACTTTCTTCAGAACCAAGTTCTTCAATTATATCATCAAAACGAAGAATATGATCGTCCTGCTTGACACCAAAATCGACAAGCTTTGTTTGATACACATAAAAGCCAATAAGGGACAAGACCAGCAAGGCAAGAAATGCCAAGAATCCAAAAGAGAATTTCGTAAACGAAAACCCTCCAAACGAAGAATCTTCAGGAAGCGTATACGCAAAGCCACCAGTGAAATTTGATTCATTATCTAAGGGAGCAAAAACAATCGTTGCATTAGGGTCAGAATCATTAGCAAGAGGAGTTACAGAAGTCTGAGCAACAGGAAGCGCAGGAAGCGCGATTGCATACAAACCAAAAAACTTTGTAGACGCAGTAAAATAAAAATACGTGTTATCTCCACGAGTATAAGAAATAGGAAGAGACGTCCACGCACTATCTTCATACTTGAAAAGAGAAAGTGCGTCAAGGCCTAAATTTCTGGACGAGAAAGAACTTTTATTTACTCTAAAAGTTAGTATCCCCCCACTCATTTCTGTTTCATCTAAAGGATAGAAATCCAAAAGAAGATAGGCAAAAACTTGATACCCACCAAGAAGCGTATTTGGCTCTCCAAGATATTGTTTTGCTTGAAGCTGCATGCGAGTCGTGTCAATAAGCGGAGTAAATGAATAAGAAACGAAAGCAAGACCAGTTGCATCAGTTTCTGCAAGCAAAGGAACGTTTGCAAGCGCACCAATCCACGTGAATGTTCGCGTGACAAACTCACTGACGCTGCCAAGACCGCCAGAAACCGTTTCTTCAGAAGCGGCAGTTGAAGACGACCCTCCTGAAACAAGGTACTTAATCTTGAACACGTTGTAAAATCGAGAGCTGTTTGCATCACCATAGGCGAACGGAGGCGCGTGAACGTTACCATAGGCATCGCGACAAGCAACATAGACATACGTAAATGATCCGCTTGTCGTATTTGTTGTGACGCTTGCGGTGTGCGTCTTTCCAGCATTTGTTGCCGTAAACAAATCTGTGTGTGAAGCCATCTGTGACCAATTTCTTGTATTATTTTCTTTAGAAAAATAACACGTGGCAACTTCATACGTGTTGAAACGAATTTGAACACTCGTTTGTCCCACCGTAACAGAATAGCCAGATCGAATTGCAGAACTCTCTAGCACTTGGTGCCCATATAAGCGAGGAGGCACCGTTTTATTCATAAACACTAAAATGGAGCTTGAAACGTTGCGCACAGTGCGCGTACCAGACGTGTTTGCACACGTGTATGCGCCAATGACTGTGCTTCCACCACAAGGAACCCATAATTCATCAGAATCAGTGCACGCAGCGGAAACATAAGAAAAGTCAGGATCCGTGCCACTTGCATGAACACATACTCCTTCCGTTGAAGGCAACGAAGTATCCATAGAAATGTTTTTTCGAATTCCTGCAAGACCGTGGATGAGATATCCTCTTGTGTCGTTCATAATGGTGATATTACCCAGGTCAAGAGTTGAAAGAGAAGAAAAATTATAGGTAAAATTTATTTGGAACGATATATTGTTTGAAATTGAAACATGCTGAAAACCAGTTATGTTTCGAGAAAGGTTTGTAGAACCATTAATTGTTAGAAACAAATTCTGCACATTTGACATAATATGAGTGCCATTACCTAAAACAAAATCATCGGTATCGTTAATCCCATCATTATCATCGTCTGGATCAACACTGTCAAAAATCGTATCTCCATCTGTATCACGTGGAACAGTGGTAAAATTTACCGTGGTTGCTGAAGTGAGCGTGTTTGATGCATTATCCCGCGACGACGAACTAATAGTGAGAAACAACGTCTTGTTGTATGGCAAGAGTAAATATGGATCAATTGTTGTCGTGTTTGTTGCGTTATCAAATGATTTATTAAACGCGTACGTTGCAGCGCCATCTGAGAGGGTGACCGTAACCAACGACATGTATTCGGAAAACTTAATAGCAATACTCGCAGCACGAGCAACACCAGTTGTAGCATTAACAAAAGTGGTAGCATTAAACTTAATCGAAGTAATAGTTGGACGAACAAAATCGTGAGTGAAATTTTGAGCAAACGTTGTTGAGTTTTCATGGTTAAGCAAGAGTTCTCCAACATAGTAACGCGTATCATTTGCGTACACGCTTACTGCGTGCGTTCCAAGAGAGGTGTTAAACACCGTCGAATTTACATGAAAGCGAAAAGTAAACGAGTTATTCGCAAAAGAAACAAGCTTTGCAGGCATACCATCGACACTCGCATTAACGCTTGACGTGTTTAAATGCGTATCACTAACATTAATCGTAAACGTAACATAAGTGTTATTCTTAACACTGTTTGCCGTATAACGAAGTGAAGTGAATTGTGGAGCGGTTGTATCAACTTTGAAAGTAACTCCGTCACTGTCCGTAAGCGTTTTCGCAGTGTTTAGATAAATAAGAGAATTTGAATTATTTGCATCATCAAAGCAAACCGGCATGAATTCATATGTTCCATCTGCAGCAATCGAAATCGTGTTCGTCACTGCATTACCGTTCACTCCCGTCAAATTTCTGTACGCATACAAACTGTTATTAACATAATTTACTCGCACTTCACAGCGAAGCGAGGTGTCAATTGCGTCCGTTGCACTAAAATTAAAGTACGGGGTTGCCGTGTCAAAAATAGCTCGCGCAGCAAGTAAAGGAAACATGGTGCTATTTACAATAACTTCAGGCACTGCAGTGTCAAAAGGGCGCAAGAGGGCAGTGAATGATTTATTCGTCAGCGTAATTAAGGCATTTGCAGCTGTCTGAGTTTTATTGTAATGAAGTGCCTTTGTTGCAGTATAATAGTAGCTATTTGCTGGAACAGAAAATGTTGCCAGACCCGCCCCGGTTGAGGTGTTTGTTGCAGCAACCGTTCCATTCTCATAATACAGCGTAACCAGAACCGAACCAAGAGCTGCGTTGTTGTAATCTTTCGTTTGGAATGTTAAAGGAAGAGAATCATTAAAGGCAAGCAAGAACGTTACATTAAACAAGCCTTGTTTGGTGCCATTCGAATAATTGATTGTTAGGTTGACAAATTCATTCGTTGCACCTGACGCGCTTAACGTGACAAGAACAATTGTTGATGATGACAGGTTAAGCGAACTATTTGTCACCGGTAACGCCCAATTAGCTGCATACGGATCGAGAGCAAAACTCTGCGCGGTGATCGTTGTTGCAGAGCCGTTGTGAAAGAGCATAGTCATATTTGATCGATTGATTCCTTCTGCAAAGTCAATTGTTAGAGGAAAAGTGATGGTTTTGTTAAAAAGCACACAGTCCTGCCACGAGACATCAATCGTTGCGTTTGTATAATTGTCATGAATTGTTTGCCCGCCATAGGTTTGGCATGTTGCAGCAAACACTGAAGAACTCTGAAAAACGAAGAAAAGCAATCCTGCTAAGACCAAAACGAAGAAACGCATGTCCTTACTCATAACTCAACCCTCTCACACCCGTTCTACAGATATTGTTCTATTTAAAAGTTTTACCTACGCGTTTGGCAAGATCAGTCATTGCGGACTCGTGTTCAAGGTAGTAATGGGCATTGACAAGAAAGAAAGAAAGGTCTCCTGGCTTGAGCCTGAGTTTTTTTGCAAGAAATGACTGAAGAACCGATAATTGGAAGATATTTGCTGGAAGACCAATAAAGACATCGCTGGAGCGAAAAATTGCGGTTAAAGAGAGATGACCTGCGGAAACCCGCGCAATAATTGACAGGAGAGAAGGAGATATTTTACCGGGAATCGAATCAACGAGAGGATCATAAAAAGAAAGGACGCCTCTTCTTGAAGAAGGATCTTTTTCAAGTAACGGTACAAGAAATTCATCAACTTGATTCAATTTTCCTTTAAAATTAAAAATGCGCTTTCCATAATTGAAATCACTAAAGGGGTTTGCAAGATCGGCAAGAATACTGTCGCGCAATTCTTCTTTCGAAGGGAAAATCCACTCTTGCATTGAACTTAACAAGTGAATAGGATCTTCTAATTGGAATATGGGTGACCGAAGAGAAAGTAAAATACTGTATATTTCTTTATAGCGACGAGAGTGAATGCTACTTTCTTTTCCTGAGCGATGAACATGAGTTAACAACGTGAACCATGCTTCAAGTGCGTTATCTGTTTGTAGTTCCATTTTCTTTACGTAAAATAATCAGTTAGACTTGCCCCTCTTGGCCGTTCTCCAAATGCAAACTTAAAAAAACTAATGCCGTAATTTGCAAGAAGGATGCTGATTTCAAAGAGCACATCATCCTCAGTGAACTTTCCTGTTCTAAAAATACGTAATCGATCTCCTCCATCAAAGAGAGAGAATAACTTTTCTCGTTCGAGTAAGAACTCTTTTATTTGTGGCGCGTATAAATCCTTTGATTGCGAAATAGTGAACTTGCGATAAATTCGTTTAGAAAGGTCTAACTCCTCATTGTCATTAAACGCTGTGGCAAACGCATTCTTGAATCGAATAGGAATGCCGCAGGAATTATAGATTGCCCATTCATTGCGGCAAAACTCCTTTGTTTGCTCACGAGAAGCTTGCAACAATTCTGTAATATGATATTGTCTTGCTTGTTCCCAATTAAAATTCCAAAACCGAATACTGTTTCTTGTTAGCGAAAACGAACGATTCACATTAATATTCAATGACTGCAACGTGAACAAATAGGGTGGAGGCTGAGCGCGTTCCATGTTGTGCATGGTTAGGAGCCACTTATTGATTTTGCGAAGCAAATCGTGGAATGCCGAAGGCGACGTGTATTGGTTAAAAAAACGTTGCACATCAACGATGACTGGCAACACGCAGGCAACATACATCCGAGAATTTTCTCGAGACAGCCATTCTTTTTCTGAAAAGCGATAAATTCCTCTTTTGCCAACAAGAAAGGGACTAACAACAACATCTTTATTTTGAAAATACACTTCTGCGTGAACAGTAAACAATTGCGTGAAGAGTTTGCGAAGAAAAGCACGTCTTTGCTGAAGAACAGTAACACCAACCTCAAAAACAAGTGAAACAGGCACATACAGATCTTTAAGTGCATCAATGACATCGAACAAGACGTGTTCATCTACTTCTGCAAGATCAATGCTTAAGGAAAGTCGCTTTCTTGTCTCTTCAAGGTCGCGCGTGACTTTTTTGAGAAAACGAAGGAGATCTTTTCGAGCATCAGGAGTAAAAAAATGTTGCATGGCGTGAATGCCGATCACGTCAGAAGTGAAAGTGGCGCACGTCAAGGTGAATTCTTCGAGTTGTCGCAGCGAAGAAAATGAATGTGCATCAATAACAAGCGCCGCAACATGAGAATGAAACGTTTGACGATCGAGCACTAAAATGTTTTTTTCTAAGTATTCTTCAAGTCCGAAGAAAGAGTAGGCTTTTTGAGAAACAGGAGAAGTTGTTTGCTTTGAAAAACTTTTGAAAACTTTTTCACCCCGGCCTACAATCTTTGAGACAAAGAGTTCGTGATCATCAGTTAATTTGTTGAGATGATAGAGCAGTCGCCGGTGGAGTTCCGCCTTCAAGTTCTTTGCTTTTGTTTTTTCAGGAGCAGACGCGTATGGTTGTTGTAAAATATCAGTAATTGCACGCAATTCATCCGCGTAGAGTGCTTCAACAATTTGTGATGTTGTTAACTCCTTTCCTATTTCATCAAAAAGTTCAATAATCCCCCTGCGCAGCTGTTTCATGCAGTTTTATTGAAGAGTAGCCACCTTCATAAAGATTTTGTTTCAGGAAAAATGACTGAAAATATTCCGTCATTTATAAATGAATGTTCAGATTCAGGATTTTTCTGAATGTGAAGGGTTTTTTTCGTAAAAAAAGTTTAACTATCTGAATCTGCAAGAAAGGCGTTATGATTGCGGAGGTAACGTGTATGAGAGCTGAAAAAGATAAAATAATTATGGGGTATTTGCGGAAAAATGCGCGAAGTTCACTGACCAAACTGTCCCGCATGACACAAATTCCGGTCAGTACCATTTACGACAAATTGAAGCAATTTGAAAAAAGCATCATCAAGAAACATACGTGTATTCTTGACTACAAAAAACTTGGATACGACGTGCGCATGACCAGTCTCTTGAAAGCAAATAAAGAAACAAAAGAAAAATTGCTCATGTATCTGATGAACCATGCAAGTATCAACAACATCTCTCGCATCAACGGAGAATTTGACTTCCTTATTGAAGCAATTTTCGAAAACATTGATGACATGGACTCTTTTACACGAGAACTTGATGATTTTGACATCACCAAAAAAGAAAGTTACTTCATCATCGAGGATTTAAAGAAAGAACAGTTCCTTGACATTGATATGCAAGTACTGGGTCCGCATAAGTAAAATTTATTTTTTTCTTCTTTTCAAAATGTACCCTAACCAGACAAACGAAGCTAGAAACATTGCGAGAGAAAGAAGCTGGCCCATGGAGAGACCAACAAACACATCAGGTTCTTCACGTAAAAAGTCAAGAATGAAACGAAAGAAAGAATAACTCGCAAGAAAAAAGAAAGTCAGTATACCAGAAGGAAATCTTCTTTTAAACGTAGTGGAGCGATCCCACACAAGGAGAAGAAAGAAGAGAACAAAGTTCTTAGCGGAGGCATACAATTGGTAGGGATGACGAAAAACTAAAGAGCCATCCAAACTCTTCTCGCCACCAAAATTTACCCCGACTGAAGAAGAAGTTATGGTGCCAAACAGTTCTCCATTAATAAAATTTGCAATTCTGCCAAGAGCCAATGCGAGCGATGCGGGAATCACCATGAGGTCTGCGAGAGAAAAAAAATCAAGCTTGTGCTTTTGAGCAAAGAAAAAAGATGCGATGAATGCCCCGACAAGACCTCCATGAAAGGAAAGCCCTCCTTGCCAAATGCGAAAAAGAACAAGAGGATCTGCAAGAAAAGAAGAACCATAGTAAAAAAAGATAGCGAACACACGAGCTCCAACTACCACTCCAATTAAGAGCCAAAACATAAACCAATCAAGATCATCTTCACTGATTTTTTTTAGCGCGCCACGCATTCGAGCATGACGCAAGAACAAATACGTCAACAAAAAGCCCAGAACGTAGATAAGACCGTACCATCTCACAGGAAAACCTATGAGGGTGAATGCGATCGGATTAATTGCGTGAATAAACACTTTCAATCCTTACGAAGTCGAGAGGTGACCTGTGCAAGAAGACTCTTAAACGCCCCATCAAGAGAAGAAAACAAATTCATATCAACTTCTTCGCTCACAAATAATTCTCCGGACGTCAGCGTCAACCGTACGTGAACTTCCACACGACCCGTGTGTTTCTCAGAACCATGAACTGATTTTGCAGTTACCACAAGCTCCTGATAGTCACCAAAATCGTCAGAAATCTTTCTCGCGTACGAACCAACGAGTTTTCGAACAACAAACATATCCGACTTGCCAAAATCACGAAATCCAGCAAGGCGAATATTCCCCCCTAATGTTATATCTTCTGTTTCCATTGTACTCCCCTGTAGGCAGTATGCCCACTATATATCGCAGAGAACCACTTTATATAGTTTTTGGAAGAACGAGTTTATAAATCAAGAAGACAGAAAACTCAAAAAAATAATGGAAAAGGAATTATCACTTCTTCATGTAGAGCAAATCATCAAGAATGCGCTTCCATGAATGAATTTCTTCATCCTTGAACCAAATTGCTAATTCTAGGTTTGCATTCTCAACAGAATCCGATGCATGAATTAAGTTCATGACTGCTCGCTCTGACTTGTCCGCTAATTGGTAGCTGTCAAACGAGTAATCGCCGCGAATAGTACCTGGTGCAGCATCACTTGGAGCAGTGGCACCAACTATCTTTCGCACTAACGCAACTGCGTTGTGACCTTCAAGTGCGAGAGCAACAACCGGGCTCATCGATAAAAAATCCATGAGCATGCTTCGCACCATCATGCCTTGTTCTTTTGGAGTGCGATCAAGGGAGATGCCTTTCTTTTCATACGACTTGAGAGTCTTTTCACCAACACTGCACAGCCATGCTTCGTCATCAGTGTAATGACGACCGGCCATTTCCTTGTCAGGATAGACCATTTTCATCGCAACAGGTTTAAGACCTACTCGTTCAAATCGAGAAAGAATATCTCCTACAAGACCTCGCTGTACACCATCAGGTTTAATGAGCACCAATGTTTTTTCCATCATAGGGCATCACTGTTTCGCTGCGCTCTTTTTTTCCTTGAACTCTTTTGTCCAACGAACATTGCGAGGCTTTCTTCCAAGGACGACCAAGTTCTTCTCACATTTGTTTGAACAAAAATAGAGAAGCTTTCCATCTTTTTTGACAAAGAGTTTGCCCGTTCCAGGTTTTATCTCTTCACCACAAAAACTACAAGCTGTCATTTTAATTATTACCTCGACCGGCCTTGTTGAGTGGCCGTGCTTCAATTTCTGTTTCTCGAAGCATTAACGTATCACCAATCTGCACAGGACCTTTCACATTACGTCGAATGATCTTGTTCTGATCACGTCCTTCAAGAATCTTACAACGAACTTGCGTTGCTTCTCCTCGAGAACCAGTGCGACCGACAAGCTCTTCAACCGTTGCAGGAACTGCATGCGTGAAGGAAACTGTTCCTTTCGCGAGCGCTTCATCCGATCCGGATTTTCTGCGCATTGCTTTCTTTTTTTCATCGCCTGCCATTCACATTCACCCGTTCTTAATGTCGTCTTTAGCGTTTCCTGCATCAATAACAACAATAGCTGCGGTAGGCTTTGGAAGTCCAGCAGCGGAGCCAAGTTCATCCTTCTTCTCAATAGAAGCACAAGGAATTCCTTTTTCTTTACAAAGTAAAGGAAGATGCATAACAATTTCTTTCGGGTCAACATCATCTGCGTAGACGACGTATTTTGCTTGACCTTTTTCGATCGCTTTTGTTACTTCATTAACTCCTTTCCGGATTTTACCTGTCTTTCGAGCAATTTCGATTATTTCAAGTGGGTTTGCCATAGTGGTTTCCTCCAAGGCACTTCAATAAACGTGAAGAATGCCTCAATGCTTTAGCACAAATCATTGGCTTACAATTGGCAATCGAGTTTCGTTTATAAAAGATTCGGTGGAGTTTGCAAAAAGTACGTCCACACAAATTAATACCTCTTTGCAGTAATAAAGCATATAAATCTAGATGAATTCCTTTTTTTGGCATGGAAACGAAAGTAGAATTATTTAAGAGTTTTGAAGGAAAAGAAGCAATTCTTCTTCTTGACGCGAGGGCAGTTCCTTTGCATGGCAACGGAGAGCAATCTTTGGAAGCAAGAGCCCTTGTTTCAAAAAATCAAAGTTTATCCGCTTCAATGTTATTCGTTGATCGCATTGAATATGCGCTTCTATCATCAAATGAATTTAAAGAAGAAAAACGAGTCTATGGTCGTGGCGGCATACAAAAAGAGTACATCATTGGCATCTTTGAACCAGCACAAGAGTGAGCGCAGAAAAAGAATTCGTTTACACCCGTTCTCGCAGGGCATAATAATCTTCAAGCACTATTGAATCTAACTCTTCTAAGTTCGAAATGAGTTTAAGTTCGCCAGCACCTAAATTAACAATGTGTTCTGCGAGTTCTCGGCCTTCTGTTTCGAGGTTAATACCAACAACAGAAATGGTGATGCCGTGATTTCTTGCAAGAGAAACTTGTTCGAGTACATATGCTAACTTATCTTCTCCGACGGTTTGAAGCCCGTCTGTTAAAAGAATGAGATGGTTGTTTTCTTTTTCTGGAAAGAGAGGGATCGCATGAGAAATTGCTTTTGCCACATCTGTTTGACCGCCTGTACGAAGAGTAGTGAGTGATGATGCGATAGTATCAATCGGACAAGGAGGTGCGTGAGAAATATCTACTTCTTTCTTAAATACGATAAGGCCGACACGATCTTCTTCTCGCAACGTTGCAAAGGAAAGTGCGATGCCTGCGCGTTTTGCTGCAGCAATTTTTTTTCCTCGCATACTTCCTGATGCGTCTAAGGCATAGATGATATTAAGTTTTGTTTTTGACTTTCGCTCATACGAGAGCAAATCGTTTTTTTGCACCGTCTGGTGGCCGCGTCGTAACGCTAAGCGGAGACTTTCATGCAGCGCCACTGTTTTATAACGATCTTCTCGTCTGAAATGTCGCAGCGAAGTTGGTTCCCCATACACATCTCTTTTTTCGAGCGTTCTTTTTCCGAAAAGATTTTTTTGTGAAAGATGATCGAGTTCGAAATAAATGTTGCTTATGGTTGCAAGCAAAATACCTGAGTCGTTTATAGAGCCGTCTTTGTTAAGCAACCCTTTTTTTTGCATTCCTTCAATACTTTCTTCTACTTTTTTTGCAAGTTCTTTTTGAAATTCGGGAATGGAAACATTTCGTTCTATGTACGACGGATCATATCCGGTTAGTGCACGAAGAAGCGAAGGACCAAGTAATCGTTCAGTTTGTTGATAGTTTGTGGCTAATTGCTCCATCAGTAATGACGGCGTAAATGAACTCATTCCTTGGTTGAATGCATCAGCAAGCATACGTCCCTTGTCAAGCGCATCTTCATCCATTTGACCAAGCGATCGTAAGAGTTTATCCTTTTCATCAGATTGGGAAAGTGTTCCTTCGAAAAGATCTGACTTTTCTTGATTTGGCGGCGTTATGTTGCCATCTTCAAGTTCTGGTGTTTCCCGATCAGTATCATCAGGGAACATCACCTTCCGAAAGCCCGTGTTCACTCGCAAAGGAGTCAAATTGTTCACGGATAAATGCTTCAGCTGATTGCAAAAATTTCTTGCTTGGTTTAAGAACGATACGGTGCGCAACAACGGAAAGAAGTGCTTCTCGTACGTCGGCAAACGTTGTTGTTGTTCTGTTTGCTAAATAGGCATTGCTTTGTGCTCGCTCATACAAACCAAGAGTGGCACGAACAGAAGGTGCTTGTTCTACATCAGGATGTTTTCGCAATGTATGTATGAATGCAATAACTTGCGAGAGCAACGTTGTGGGAAACGTCACCAGTTCTTGCCCTCGAGACGCTACAATTTTTTGCTCTTCAGCAGCAGAAGCAGGATAGGACATGTAGACCAAATCAAAACGGTCAAGAAAAACAGAAGACAAAGGTTCTGTGCTTGCATCCTGAGGATTCATCGTTCCAATAAGAATAAAATCTGCGGGAAAATCAACCGCGTATGAGCCGATAGTTACTTTTCGTTCTTCAAGTGCTTGCAAGAGGGCATTTTGAAGTTTCTCGTTTGCTCGGTTAATTTCGTCAAAAAAGAGTATGCCTTTGTTTGCTTGAAAAATTTTTCCCGGAGTGAACGCTTCTTCAGATAAAGGACCAAATTGCAGCGCCTTCATAGGATCAATATCGCCAAGTAAATCTTCTGCAGTTAAATCAGGGGATCCTTGAACACGAACGAACAAATCATTGCCCGTGTAAATTTTTTCCTTGCTTTTTTTTGAAAGACAACGAGGACAGGAAGGCAAATCTGGACTACAGTGATATTCACAATCATTCAACGTGGTTGCAGGCAACAATCGAGAAATATTTTTAACAAGCGTTGTCTTTCCAATTCCTGGAGGACCGACGAGAATAACGTGCCGCTTCATGAGAATGGCTGATTTGATTTGTTTTTTTACTCGTTCTTGACCGACAATGTCTTCAAATTCGTTTGCCACAAGGGCTTTGAGTTGATGTTCATTCATTTAAGGCACCTCAAAGGTAAAGGATGAAGAACACGCAGCTCATTTATAAAATCTTGGCTTTGAAAAACGAAAATGTTTCTCCGCAAAATTGACAATGCGATTATCGGTAACTTGCACGCCTTCTTTTTCAAGCAAGGATTTTTTTGCTAAAATCGCAGGCCCTGACGTTTCACCAAAGTATCCGCCAAGTTCACCCGTGCTCTTAACCACGCGATGACAGGGATAGGTTTTTGTCGAAGGGTTTGTTTGGAGCGCACGTCCTACTGCGCGATACGCTCCTGTTCCTAAAGCGCGGGCAATATCAGCGTACGTTGTGACCATTCCTTTCGGCACGCGCGCCGTTAGTTCAAGGACGTTTTGAGAAAATGATCGGTGCATACAAAAAAGTGAGCGATTGGGTTTTTAAGAAGGTTATGAAATATGTCTATACAACGTTATGCATGTTGGAGGTGAGTGCGCCAACATATGCACCGGCATATTCTTTTTTCATAACATTTATAGGTAAGTGATAATTTACACGGTACATGGATTTTCCGATTTGTCCGACGTGGTTTCTTGGGTTTGATGCAATTTTTGAACTTGCCTTTGCGATTGTCGCGTTCACAATTGCTCTGTTTGCCTACAAGGTCTATCGCTATTCTGGCGTCAAACAAGGCAGGCTTTTTGCGGCATCCTTTACGTTTTTAGGAATTGCGTACGTGTTACAATCATTGTTTAACATGCTCACTTGGAGAAATGCTCACGAACAACTCTGTTCGGCACTTCGTATTAGTTCAGTTGCCATTTTTCAAGATATTATGATTTACTCGTTTTTCTTGTTCCTTATCCTTGGACTGGTCACCTTATTTTATGTGACGATGAAGACCAAACGACAACGACTCTACTGGCTTCTTGTCGCTTTAAGTTTTGCAACCATCATCCTTTCACCACATCCACTTGTTGCATCCTACCTTGTTGCACTTATTTTTTATTTGTGGATCTTTCTCCATTTTGTACAAAATTATTCCCGCAAACATAAGCGAGGGTCATTACTGGTGATGTTTGCGTTTGGATTGTTTGTTTTAAGCGCGACACAGTTTTTGTTTGGAAAAACGGGCGGTATCCTCTACGTGCTCGCCCACATCTTTCAACTTGGAGGCTACGTGCTGCTCCTTGTCAATTTTTATGTGATGAAGAAATGAAAAGAAACCGGTTGGATATTATTCACGATATCCTTATCGTTCTTAAAGAACGAGGAAATAACATGAAGCCAACCCACATACTCTACAAATCAAACCTTTCTCATAAAATGCTCAAACTCTACCTTGGCGAACTGATGGAAAAAGAATTGGTTCGAGAGGAAGCGATCAAAGATGGGAAAAAAAGGTATTCGCTCACTCCAAAAGGGTTTGATTTTCTTCGCGAATTCTCTGCTATGAAGGGCTTTATCGAATCATACGGGCTCGAAGAGTAACTTTTATAAACGTCTGAGGAGTTGCATAAAACCATGGACTTGCCCAAACATTATGATCCAAAAGCCTCTGAAGAAAAGTGGCAAACCTTTTGGTCAACGAAGCAGCTTTTTCGGTTCGATGAAAAAAGTAGTAAACCAGTGTTCAGCATCGATACGCCGCCTCCGTATGTTTCTGCAGATCATTTACATCTTGGTCACACCTTAAGTTATTCTCAAACAGAATTTGTCGCAAGATACCGACGCATGAAAGGATATAATGTGTTCTACCCGATGGGGTTTGACGATAACGGACTGCCAACTGAACGTTTTGTTGAAAAAAAATACAAGGTTGACAAACGCAACACGTCTCGAAAAGATTTTGTTACACTCTGCCTTGAAGAAACAAAGAAAGGTGCAGAAAATTATCGTAAGCTCTGGAATCGTCTTGGCCTCTCTGTTGATTGGCAAGAAACCTATTCAACAATTAATAAACGAGCGCAAATTGTTTCGCAACATTCATTTATTGATCTCTATGCGAAAGGAAAGTTGCTCCATCATGAAGAACCGACTCTTTGGTGCATGAAATGTCAAACAACGATTGCCCAAGCTGATCTTACAAACATTGATATGTCAAGCCATTTCAATGACATCATTTTCAAAGCAAAAGAGGAAGAGTTAGTTATTGCAACAACAAGACCAGAATTACTTCCTGCTTGTGTGGGACTCTTTGCAAACCCTGATGATGAACGATACTTGCATCTGAAAGGAAAGTTTGCCACTGTTCCTTTGTTCAATTACGAAGTGCCTATCTTGTTTGATGAAGCAGTAGATAAAGAAACAGGCACAGGCCTTATGATGGTCTGCACGTTTGGCGACAAAGAAGATATTGAAAAATGGCATAAGTATAATTTGCAACTGCGCATTGTGTTCAATGAAGACGGCACGTTAACAAGTACTGGCGGCGCGTACGCAGGTATGAAAATTAAAGAAGCGCGAAAAGCAATTATTGAAGATTTAGAAAAGGAAGGCCTCCTTGTTGCGCAAAAACAAATCACCCACGCAGTTAATGTTCATGAACGTTGTTCTACAGAAGTTGAATTTTTGAAAAAAAAGCAATGGACTATTGATGTTCTTTCTGAAAAAGAAGCGCTGCTTGCACAAGCAGATAAAATATCTTGGTATCCTGAATTCATGAAAACAAGATATAATCATTGGGTGCAAAATCTTCAGTGGAATTGGAGCATTTCACGTCAGAGATTTTATGGCGTTCCCTTTCCCGTTTGGTATTGTACAAAATGCTCCGCAATCAAACTTCCTGACATCAAAGATTTGCCCATCGATCCTCGTGAGGATAAACCAAGAACGCCATGTACTTGTGGTAGCAGCGAGTTTGTTGGAGAAGAAGATGTGATGGATACTTGGATGACTAGTTCAGTCTCGCCGTATATCAATGCGAATTGGTTATCAAGAAAAACTCTCGTTCCCGCTTCACTTCGCCCACAAGCGCACGATATTATTCGCACGTGGGCATTTTACACTATTGCGAAAGCATATTTGCACTTTAATGACATTCCTTGGAAAGACATTGTTATCAGCGGCCATGGTCTTGATGCAAAGGGAAGAAAGATGAGCAAGAGTCTTGGCAACAGTATCGATCCTTCTGCATTAATGGATAAATATTCTGCTGATGCGCTTCGCTATTTTGCAGCGTCACAAAAACTTGGCGAGGACCAACCATTTCAAGAAAAAGAATTTCAAAATGGGCAGAAATTAGTCACTAAATTATGGAATGCATCAAAGTTTGCCATCATGCAACTTGAAGGATACTCAAAGGAAATTCCTAAAGAACTTGCGATTGTTGATCGATGGTTGTTTTGTGAACTTGACGCAGTTATTGCAGAAGCAACTGCTGCGTTTGAAGAGCATAATTATAGTAAAGCGAAATATGTGTGTGAGCAGTTTTTTTGGGGAACGTTCTGCGATCAATATTTAGAAATTGTTAAAGAACGCGCGTATAACAAAGAAAAGAATCCTGAAGGATCATTGAGTGCACAGTATACCTTGTACGTTGCAACGCTTTCCATAATCAAACTCTTTGCACCTATTCTTCCTCACATCACTGAAGAAATTTATCAAATGTATTTTAAAACGTTTGAGCACGATGTTGCACTTGCCGTTTCTTCATGGCCAGAATGCACGCAGGCAAATAAAGACGCTGAAGATCTTTTTGCCTTTGGAAAAGAATTAGTGCATATTGTTACTGCCGCACGTAAATTTAAATCAGAGCAAAATCTCTCTCTTCGCGAACCACTCACGGTTGTGTCAGTTTCTGCGTCACAGATTGAGCTGTTACAAGAAGCAGAACAAGACATTCTTGGCGCAACGAAGGCACAAACGCTCATTCTTGAAAAAGGAGAGCTGGCAGTTTCTTTAGAAAAGTAAGTAGCAGAGCACATCTTGTCTATTTTGCCTGAAACAGCCAAATTCTTAGGTTTGAGACAAAAATGCATTAAAAAGTCAAGAATATGACTACTTATTAGTAACGATATTTTTATAAATTGAAAGGTATTCTCAAAAGGAAGTATGAGTGGAAAATCTCTTGCGGATGCAGCAGCCTATATAGATATAGGGGGCAGCGAACTGGGAGGCCTTGTTCTTATTAGAGATTTGATTAGACCAACAGCCATGGGAGAACTTCACTACCGCATGCGCATTGACAAAGGAGAACGCAGACTTTATTTCTATGGAGAAAGAAACCACTCGCAAATAGAAAAACTCAAACAATTGGCAGAGAACAGAGTCCACGGAGTGGAATTTAAATTTCACATCGTAGAACAAGAACAAGATGAACAAATTACGATTGATCACTACTTTGCACTTGAAGAAGAATTAGAAGAAGCGCAAGCAGAACTCGAACGTGCAAAAAGAGAACTTGAAGAATCCCGCGTTGAAGTTGGACTCCTCGAAGATCACATCAGAGAATATGAAAAAACAAAACCTGCAGAAGAACCCTATCAGCAAGAAACACAAGAACCCAAACAAGAATCCACACCTGCAGTTCAAAAAACAGAACTCGATCCAACACAGCACTATGAACGCACATTACAATACTTAGCTTCCGTTGCAGGAGATATGAGTCTTATTGAAGAAGTCATTCAAGGAAAACGCAGACAAAGCAAAGGACCACAACTTGAAGGACTCATCTACGAATTCAATAGACTCTCACTCAACGTCGAACTTGAAGGAGACAATTTTGAACTGACAAGAGAACAGCTTGAAGCTGCATACAATGAACAAAATATTGAAAGCTTTCGAAAGTACAAACAGGCAAAAGAAGACGCTGCAGGAATTGAACGAACACTACAAACTCTGCGCGGACTCCATTTAAGTGAAGAAGTGGAAAGCAGTAGTGCTGCAAGCTTACAAGATAATCTCAAGCGCATCGTTGAAGAAACAATTCCTGCGTATGAAGAAGCGCGAAATAAAACAGTATGTAAAGCAATAGAAATCCTTGAAGACATTGCTGAGCGCAAAACAGCATTCGAAAGAGAATCCAAAGAATCAGAAGAGATCCTTTCAGAAGTGTTGGAAAACAAAGTAGTCCCACTCTACATTAGAAGCATTGAACATGATGAAGAATATGTTGTAGAAATTTGCCTACCTCTTACTTATAGAGAGCCTGACAACACAACAACATTACAAGAGATAATCATCTCCGAATCAGTCCTGGGAAGCGCAGTGTTTAACTTACTTAGCGAAACAAGTGTTGATTCGCTCGAAGCAATTAAACTTCCACACAATTTATCAGGATACCGTTTTTCGTTACGAAAAAAAGAATACTCGCCAATGCAAGTTCAAGAACTAATTGGCCTCATTCATGCAAGTGCACAAGAAAGTTATACACATACACCATTTGAAGATCTCGGCATTTCAGTTGAATTATTAACGCACTCCGTTATCTCAAACCAACGAATCAAAGAAGAAACGAACCCAACCCCCGAAAGGAAACGCTTGGACGATATTGCCGTTCTTGAGAGAATATTAAGCTCTTTATCGGGAGAACTGGTACGCTTAGGTGAAATAAATCAGCGGATGGAACAAGAAGGATGTACCGTAGACCGCACCACACTGAGATTTTTGGTAGAAAGTAGCGGTAAAGCGACTCTCATTGGAAAAAAATGGATGATAGGTGAGCAACCATGAATACGATGCGCCCAGCAGATTTAGCTTGGACTTTACGCCGAGACGGCATTGATGTTACCATTATTCAACTCCTTAAAATAATGAAAACTCACGGCATGAAGCATGAGCTTACAGCAAGCGATGTAACACATCTTCGCGGCGATCTGTCAGCAAAGTACGGATTAGATGATGCTGAGCGCAGAGAACTTGCCGATTATTTGGAAAGTGACCAAGCAAAAGAAATACTTGGCAGACATAGCAACCTCTTTCCGCTCATCGAAGATGATGAAACAAAAGAAGGGTTTTTATCCTATGTTGCCACCATTCTGTACGATAACCTTGAGGGAAGTCTTCGAGATAAACTCAACCCGCATCTTATGGCAGTCACTGTGCAAAATCTTGGCCTTGTACAAATTCCTCGCGGAAGAGGAGGAAGCGTCGATGACGCAGTGCATGCAATTCCACCAGAACTTGCAACAAGAGACCCACACCTTGTTGAAAGACTATTCACCAATTATTTTCTTAAAATCATAGAAACAAGCAATGCAACGACACCAGAAGCATACGAACAACTTAGAACAACGTTGCGCGCAGAATACAAGAGACTCGTCGGAGGCAAAGACCATGAATGATCTTGAACGAACCATCCAAAATGCTCTCCTTCATGCAGAGCATGTAATAAATTTCGGACAATCATTAGTTGCAAGATCGCAGGGAAGCATAACACCATTCCCCCATCAAGTTGTTCGCATTCATGAATCAGTAAAAAATAAAACTAAAAGAACCGTTCTTGAAGATGGCACTGGCGCTGGAAAAACATTAACAGCAATAACAGTATATAATTTACTAAATGAGAGTATACAACAAGAAAAAGGACGACGAGCTAAAGCACTCGTTGTTGCACCAAATCAAGCACTTGAAGAAGCTTGGAGTCAAGAAAAACTTGATGAGTACACCTTCGCTCTTGGACTTCCTCGCATTTCACGAGCACTTGCAACTCCTGGAAACATTGAGACCGCATTTGAACAAGACATGGTGCTTATCAACTATGAAAAAATTTCCCGCAATGATCCTGAAAGCAATCGCTACGTGCAAGCAATTCTTCGGGCAGCAGCACACCTCGATCAAGTTATTGTGGATGAAGCGCACGCATTAAAAAATCCCCTCTCTGGTCGATCGCAAGCATTCCGCCACATTATTGAAGCAACGAGAGATAAACATTTCATGGCAACAACAGCAACGCCAATTCCAAATCGGCTTGAAGATGCAGGTTTTCTCCTGTACATGCTCGATCCAGAAAAATTTGCTTACTTTGCAGACAATCCTTTTGATTACGCTGCAACTCCTGAAGCAATTTTCAATGCAAGACAATCAGGAGCATGGTTTACCTTTACACGAGAAGACGTCAAACGCATTTTCAACCTGCCACCTCTTGTTAAAGGAGTGCCCGAATTAGGAATCGCAGAACATGAACCTGCAGAAATGAGCAGAGAGTTTGTCGATGAATACATGGCAGAATGGATGGAGCGCAAACCAAGTATTGCAAAGATAGCGCGATTAAGTCAAATCTTGTTGCAGTCAGAACGAGAAAAACTAGTTAGCATGATTGGGAAGATTACTGCACACGATCCAACCGCGCAGTTCTCCGTATTTTCCTATTATATTCAAGGAAGAGAAGCATCATTTCCTGAAGAACTTACTCTTGATTTGCAAAGAGCGGGCCTGTTTGCAGCTGATGAAGTATCTTACATCATCGGAGAAGTACCATTAAAGGACCGGCTTGAACGTGCACGAGCATTTCGAGAAGGAAGACTTCGTGTCCTTGTAAATTCGCGCTCAACAGTAAGCGAATCAATCTCCTTAGCAACTGGCAAACGCAATCAGTATATTATTGCTGCAGAGCCATTTTTGACACCCGCTTCAGAGACGCAAACAATTGGCAGAGCATATCGCAAAGGAGCTGAAGCACCTGTCCATGTTATATCATTAATTCCCACGAGCGAAGAACTTGATGCGCAACAAGTTGCTGAAAGAGATCGGCTCAGTTCACAAGGAATACGGTTTAGATCTTCATGGATTCCGGGAACCTTATTTGCAAACTTAGTTGAAGTGCTTGAACAAAAAAATCGCGCCATCACTCTTGTCACGCAAGGCCATGATCTTGGAGAGTTGATTGCAGCTGCGAATGCAACAGAAGGAGACATTTCTGAGGGATTGCTGCGCAGCCTTCCTTCAAGTGAAGAAGTTGAACAAGAACAACCCAATTCAAACATTGCGTTTAACGATGGACTAAAACAAGTGCAAGGATGCGTTGGAAGATCTGTTGAAGCCCTGCTTGAACATCCAGGGAAAGAAGCTGTTGTGGCTTCATATTCGCATCCCGAATGGGACATAACCTCTTCAGGAGATACAAATCGCGCAATCGGACAAGCAATCATGTCACTTGAAGAAGCTGCACAAACACCGCTTAATGCAATTCTTGATTGGGGAAGCGGACCTGCTTGCTTAAGTCGCGTCCTTTCACAACTTCCAGGAAAAGAACGACGAGTCGTGCATAACCTTGACGCAATGAAAGAGCTACTCGCACAAGGCATAACAGTTGCTAGAGAAAAAGAGTTATACGGAGAAAGAGCCGAAGAATTCTTTCATGAAGGAAATGCACGCGACATGACCATGTTTCAAAATGGGCAATTCGATATCGTTTCAAGTGCCTATGCCATCCAATATAATGCGCAAGGCTTTGAACATAAACGAGAAGTAGAAGAAATCCTAGCTGAAACCAACAGAGTTCTTCGCCAAGGAGGTTTTGGCATTCTGGCCTTACCAAATCAAAGTTCAATGCCTGAAGCAGTAGAAGCGTTAACTAAAGATCTTCTTCCTAGATATGGGTTTAAAGTTCTCTTTAATCCAAAAGATCCGGTGACAGGCCATACACGAAATGAAGTCTCAGGAAGACAAAATAAAGTGTTTCAAGGAAGCTACATAATCATATTCCAAAAAGAACGCGAAGAACACGAACTTGTTGGCGAGAGCGACATCTTTCTTTTTGCGCCGTACAAAACTCTTGGGGTCGGCGGATACAAAATCCAAGAACACACAACTGGTTGTACTGGGCAAGCGTACAAGAAAAGCAGCTTACCGGCAGACACATTCAAAGTTGGTGGAAAACAAGGTCTTACCACTGCAATAAAAAAAGTGTTTGAGGGAACATAACATTCTTACACTCGACTCTTGTAAGAAATTTGTGAAACCAGCTGCTTGCATCTCTTCTGAATTGGCATATATGCTGTAAACAATTAACTTTTTAAAAGACGAGTGCTCAAGTCATTAGTGGAGGAGTTTGGATGAAAAGAGCACAGACCTTATCGCTTGATTTGATGATTGCCGCAGTAATCTTTGTTATTATTGTTGTGGTGTTTTACGCCATCATGATTTCTTCTGACACGACGCCTACAACTGCATCTTTGCACGAAGAGGCAAACGCAATTTACAATTCGTTAAATGTTGAGCGCAATCCCTCAACACCGTATCCGGTGATTGATGGAACAGAAATTGATCCTGCAGAACTTGAACGGCTCTATGGCATTAATCCAGATGTTCTTCGCGAAACGTTTAACAGCAACAACAATTTTTGCATCTTCCTTGCTGATGAAAATAAAAACATCGTTTTTGTTTATGATGGAACCAATAATAAAGCGGGAGTGGGAGATGACGAAGTGAACATTTCTCAAGGCATTACGTGCAATATGGTCATTCCCTAAACAACATGAGCGTTTCACCAGTAGTTCTCGGATATGTACTTGTTCTCATTGGATTACCAGTTGGTGCGTTCATTGCGTGGCTTGATAAAGATGAGGCGCGAGAAGGAAAGAAATTTTTCTGGATAACGCAATTGGTAATTTTAGCGGTGCTTGCAGGAATACACTATACCGCGCCACTTCTGTGCAGCCTGTTCATACTTACCTTCTTACTCTTTCTGTTCTGGCCACCTCCCATCTTACTTCTTGCCCCCTATCTTCTTATTGGAGCTGCGCTAAGCCAGCAGTTTTCTTTTCTTATCGTCATGGCAGGATTTCTCTTTGGCATCGTTAGCATCCCGCTAAGGAAACCTTTATAAATTAAGTGCGGTTTTCCTCATCGTATGAAACGAAGCGGAGGATTTCGAAGAAAGCGACGAGGAAGCTTCATGAAGCATTTTCGCGCAAAGGGAAAAATCTCTATTCGGCAGTTTCTTCAAGCATTTTTACCTGGAGATCGCGTCCACTTGACACTTGAACCTGCAATTCACAAAGGTATGTTCCATCCTCGCTTCAGTGGAAAGAACGGCATCATTAAGAAGAAAACAGGTAGCTGTTATGAAGTCGTTATTAAGGACATTAACAAGGAAAAAGTACTTGTCGCACATCCTGTTCACCTTCGCAAACAAGAATAAAAATGGTCAACAATCCAGACATTCTCGAAAAGGAACCTATCAGCCTCTTTGAGCTTTCAGAGGAATTGAATAAAGCAAAGAAACGAGATGGTGAGTTGTCTTTTCGTGGTCAAAAAGTCGAAGAGTACTTACAACAAGTCATGATTCTTAAACCAAAGCAAGCAAAAGAGCTTTCAAAAGAGCTTAATGAACTAGATCTTGCACGTCTTAAACCAGAAGTGGTAAAAAAGCTCATCGACATTCTTCCAGTTAACGAGGAAGAAGTAAAGAATGTGCTTTCTGGAGCGGACGTTACCATGACTAGCGCGGACGTCAAAAAGATTGCCGATATCATGGAAAAATATAAGAGCGAAAAATAACTAACTGTTCGTTTTTTGTTCGTGCTTCTTTACTCGATTCAAGTACGCTGGATGAATATCAATAACATTCGCATACGGCACCATATTTGCCACCAGTTCTCGCGGCACCCAATCAAGGAGTGCGGCATAATCTTGTGTTTGATATAAATAGGTTATCACAAAAGGGGCTTTGAGAAAGAGAAGCTCAATGCTGCGAAAAACCATCCCCAGAGAAGCAAAATAAGGATCAGCTGAGAGCTCGAAGAGTGATTCGAGAGGACCCATTCCTGCGTCAATTGTGTCAACAACCCGTGCATATTTCTTGAGATTTTCCATATCCTCATGCAAATAAAATGTTTTCAAAGGAGTTTCTTCTCTGTTTTGAGAATATTTCTTATCAGTTCCAAAAGAACGCCTCTTTTTGGGCAACTTTTATATAGGACAGTCCATAACAACCCCTCATGGAGAAACAGGTTGAAGAGCACTATGCAAAAGCAGGAGAAATTGCTGCATCCGCTCTTGCGTTTGGCGCATCGCTTATCAAACCAGGCATGTCTATGCGAGAAGTGCTTGATAAAGTAGAAGAAAAAATAATAGCAAGCGGAGGAAACATAGCATTTCCTGCACAGTCAGCAGCAAACCATATCGCAGCTCATTTTTGTCCAACAGATGACGATGACTACCTCTATAAAGAAGGCGATCTTGTTAAATTGGATGTCGGCGTTCACGTAGAAGGGTACGTTGCAGATAATGCACTCACCGTTGATTTAGGAAGTGGTACTGAGTTGCGCAAAGCATCACTTGATGCATTGCAAGCAGCACTTACTCTTGCAACTCCAGGAACAAAACTGCGAGAATTGGGAAAAGCAATTCAAGAAGCAATAGAAAGTTATGGCTACTCACCCATTCGTAATCTTTCAGGACATGGTCTTGGACTGTTCAAAATTCACACAAAACCCACTGTTCCAAACTTCGATAACGGTGATGAAACAGAACTTCAAGAGGATCAAGTCATCGCCATCGAACCTTTTGCGACAAACGGAAAAGGCATGGTCGGAGAATCTGCAAATCCATCTATTTTCATGCTCATTGCACAAAAACCGGTGCGAAGCAGCATTACTCGATCAGTGCTTCCAAGCATTCTCAAATGGAAGGGGCTACCATTTACGACACGATGGGTAACAAGAGAGCACGGTGTCGGAAAAACTTCTTTTGCTCTTCGTGAACTTATGCAACGAGGCAACCTTCAAGCATTTGCTCCACTTCCAGAAGTTGCAGGAGGATTGGTAGCGCAATCAGAAAAGTCAGTGATTGTACGAGATAAACCGTATGTTTACACCTCAACGACGTAACTGCGCATACGAACGCGAGTAAGAAAAGAGCGGACTTTCTCTTATAAAGACAGAATTCTTCTCAAATCGTGAAAACAATACTATTGCGATGATACGCATATCAACTTGGTACATTTTTATGAAAAGCGAGATAACAAAGATAAGCAACAATGAAATACCTGTTCCAACAATTCCCGAAACAACGGAAAGAAACCTGCCGAGTTCAGAGATCAACCCAAGCTTATCCGCGAAAGCGTTAATCACGGACGCGTAGAGCATCAAGAAAAAAAAGAGTTTAAAAGAAAGCAAGACAAGAATTTTTCCATAAACAAAATTAAATTGCTGTAAGGAAACTGCAAGATCTTCCTTATCTTTCTTCGTTTTAACATTGGCTGTACTGACGAGTTGTTCGACGTATCCCTTCAGGCGTTTGTGTTCTGAAAATCGTGGCATCATTTTGTCAAGTATTTTGCAAACCAACCCAAGAGAAGGAGAACACCGCCCACAATAAAGTAGCCAATAAATGCCGAACTTAATTGTTCATTGAGAAATCGTACCAGCCCAGCAAAAACGTAGACAAGCCCTACAAAGACCATGAAGAGGATGACGAGCTTCTTTACAAGACGCTCAAGGAGAAGAGATATCTTCTTTTCAGTTTCATCAATAGTCTTTTTTACCCCTTTCGAAACATCTTCAAGAATGCTTGTCACACCAAGACCGAGCAATGATCCGAAAAACGATTTAGCTTTTGTTTTCATAGATGTTTATGCGCTGTTCCTGTTTATATAGTTTTTGGAGCTCTATAAACCTATTGCGTTTAGAATTTTTTCTTTGGAAAAGGGTTCAAGATCATCATACGTTTGACCTGTTCCAAGAAAGAGAATGGGCTTTCTTGTTATGTATGAAACAGATATGGCAGCTCCGCCTTTTTCATCAACATCGGCTTTTGAAAGTACAATTCCGTCAATACCTACGGCATCGTTAAAGACTTTTGTTTGTTCCACACAATCATTTCCTGTTATACTTTCTCCAACGAAGAGTTTCAAATCTGGCGAACTAACGCGAATAATTTTCTTTAGTTCATTCATTAAATTATCATTTGAATGCAAGCGACCTGCTGAATCGATAAGCACCACATCAATATCTTTTGCTTTTGCATGCGCGACGGCATCATAGGCAACCGCTGCAGGATCTGATTGATAATCGTGAGCAATGAGTTTAACACCGAGTATTTCTGTGTGTTCTTTAAGTTGATCAATGGCTGCTGCTCGAAAGGTATCTGCGGCAGCAACAACAACTGTTTTGTTATGCTGTTGTAAATAATATACGAGTTTCGCAAGCGTTGTTGTTTTTCCAGAGCCATTCACTCCAATCATACAAATAATGTAGGGTTTTTTTTGCTCTATTTGTTCTAATAGATCAAACTGTTCAATACTTAATAATTCATCAAACGTTGATTTAAGGGTTGCAAGAATTTTTTCTTCAATATCTTTTTTGCTGAGTTTTTCTTGTTGTAACCCGCGCCATAAATCGTCTTTTACTTTTTCAATGACTTCAACAGCCACATTATTCTCAAGAAGAGCAATTTCGATTTCCCAGAATAACTCATTGAATTTTTCTTCGGAAATAACATAACGCGTTAAGCGTTCTGTGACTGACGAAAAGAATCCTTTCTTTTTTTCTTCAGGTTCTTGTTCTGCTACTGGCGCTTTTTTGGAAACAGGTTCTTGTTTTGCTGTTTTGACCAGTTCAGTATCTGTTTCACGTAAAAGAGGTTTTTTTTGCGCGACGTCCTGCTTGTCAACGAGCTCTTCGGATTTTTCTTTTTTACCAAAAAGTTTTTTGAAAAATCCTTTTTTTTCTTGAGGTTCTTCTTGAGGTTCTTCAATAGTTTCTAAAACAAGAGGAGATTCATTTGCATGCGTAGCGTCAATTTCTTTTTGGTCAACCTGTTGTTCAATTGGTTTTTCTTGTTGAACAGGTTCGGACGTTATTTGTTTTTCTTCTTGCTTTTCTTTACGCGAGAGTTCTTGAACAGCACTCTCTTTTTCTTCTGTAACGTTTGATTTTTCCGCTTTCTTATTCTCGCCTATCTCTTTCGTTTCGTCCCTTATTGCTTTTTGTGATTCTTTAACAGGTACTTTTTTTCCAGCTACGTTTTCTTTACTGTTTGATTGTTCTGCTTTTGTTTCTTTAACTTTTTCTACGTTCTTTTTTTCTGCATCGTTACCTTTCGTTTCTTTCGTTTCTTTAACAGTAGCTGTTTTTTCTTTTTTTGGTTTTGGCTGAGAAGGTTGTTTTTCGGCAGGCAGCAGTACATCTTCTTGCACAACTTCTGCTTGTTCTTCAACATCTTTCGTAAAGGAAGAAACAGCCGCTTTAAGTTTTTCTTTTAAGAATTTAAACATCGTCAGTGCCCCTGCATCAGGTGTTCATAGACATGTACCAATTCCTGCAAGTGTTTGGTAAGTTCTTGCAGGCGCTCTTCAAGAAAAGCGCGAATATCCTCTACTTTCTTTTCAACTGCCGTGTCTGCTCCAACAGAAACTACTGCAGTTGATGATTTTTTGATGATGCCTGGCAAGAAGATGCCGGTTGCAAGTGGCACAAGCATTTCCGTTCCATCTTCTACAAGTTCATATTCGTGAAGTGCTGAAAGTGCAAGTTCGAGTTCTGCTTTTTGCTCTTCAAAAAACTCTATTGATTGCGCAAGGTGCATTGGATCAATTCCGTGAGGAAGTGATGCCCGATCAGATTCTTCTTGTTTTATTTTGATGCTCATTGGAGGAACCCCAAGGCTTCATCGGCATTTGTTATTTCAGGTCCGCCCGATAAACTTCCGATGACAAAACCATGTTTATTTGCAATAATGCCACTTCGTACAAAGGGATTTCCTTTGTTGACCGTCCCCGTGGTGATTTCAACGCCAAGAAGTTTTTCAAGAGCGACGAGTTCTTCATCGGGCAAGATGGAAGCAAATAATCCTTTGTTTCCGTTAATAACTGCAATTGATCCTACTGCTTCGATATGTTCGTAAGTAAAGTACTGAGTGGGTTTTCCAAGAAATGTTTCGATTTCTTTTCTAATAGATTCTGGAAATTCTGGGTGAATTAACACTGCTTTTTTTCCAATGAGAATATTATTTCCAAGACACGTGAGTTTTGTTTTGAGAACAAAGACATCACAAGGCAAGGTGTGAAGTTTTTCTAATTCTTTTTTATCGATAATGCTTGGAACAAGAAGTTTTTCTTCAGTTCCTGAGAGAAATGCGCCGACTAAGGAAGTGCCAATTATCGTAGTTGTCAAGACAGGAACTTGAAGAATTCGCTCAATATCTTCACGTATTTCTTCTGGGACTTCTGGTCCGAGAATGACAAAGCGGTCCGTCGCGAATCCGTAGAGTCCAATGGTTGGGTTTCCGGAAAAGTTAAGTGGTTTTACGTGCATACGGGTACAACTCAGGTATGCTTTTAAAAGGTATTGCTCAAAGAAAAATAAAATCATTGAGACTAGTATACTATAACATATACTAATATGTAAAAATAGAAATATTTATAAATGAAGAAACGAATGCTACAAACTATGCAAACGACACTCACGGAGACGGAAAAAACAGAATTCTTAGGACAGCTGATAAAACGCATGCGACTCATGCAAGAGCGCAGCAATAACCTCATGCTTGAACGCATAACCAAGCTTGAGCGAGACGTGCAAATTATGAGCGATCTATTAGCAAAGCATAAAGATAAAGAAACCGTCCAACAAACACGACAACGATTTCTTGAGCGAAAAGAACGCGAACCCGTAACCCACGCAATCGATCGCAATAATGTCGCGCCAAGCTCAGTAAACATAACTGAAATATTCAACTTTTCAGGAAGACGTTTTTAATCGCCTGAAAAAGCTGTTTGAGCATACCATCGAAGACCAGCATGCTCAAGCAATTTGGCACCGCCCAAATCAGGTAAATTTACAACAAAAGCACATTCAATAAGTGTTCCTCCCAAAAGCTCGATAAGTTTGGAGGCAGCAAGTGCAGTACCTCCCGTTGCGAGAAGATCATCAATAAGAAGCACCTTCTGACCAGAACTGATCGCATCCTTATGTATCTCGATGGTGTCAGAACCATATTCTAACTCATATGTTTGTGAAACAACCTCCCCAGGAAGTTTCCCTTTCTTTCGTACAGGAACAAATCCGACGTTTAGCAAATTCGCAAGTGCGGCGCCAACAATAAAACCCCTTGCTTCAATACCCGCAACAACTTCAACACCAGACTCCTTATATCGCTTGTGAAAATCTGCAAGACATAAGTGCAATCCTTGAGGATCTTTAAAAAGAGTTGTAACATCACGAAACATAATTCCTTTCTTTGGAAAATCCGGAATCGTTCGAATATAGGAAGAAATAATAGTGCCACTCATAGTTTCATCGCTCCAACAACAGCAAGTAAAAGATTCTTTACCTTATCTGCATTTTCTTTCATACGCTGTAAGATGATAGGAAACGAAACAGGTTCCTCATCTTCTTTCCAACAATCATAATCTGTCGACATGGCAATTGCTTGATAAGGAATACCCAGTTCATTTGCAAGAAACACTTCGGGACATGTGGACATATTAATTATGTCGGCATTCCATAATCGAAACAAAGAACTTTCTGCCTTTGTTGAAAACCGAGGGCCTTCAATTGTAATGAGCGTTCCCTTCTTATGAAACGAAAACTGCAATTCTTCTGCTTTCAAAACAAGAAGCTCTCGAAGCGACGCATCAAAAGGATCTGCCATCGGCGTATGCACCACTTTCTTTTCATAAAACGACATCGCACGCTTCTTTGTAAAATCAATTACTTGATCAGGGAAAACAAGATCTCCTGGACGTATCGATTCGCGAAGAGAACCAACAGCAGTTGTTGCTAGAATGTGCGTGACGCCTTGGTCGACAAGCGATTGAATGTTTGCTCGAAAATTAACTTGCGAAGGAGGAATTTCATGATGCCTGCCATGACGCGCCAAAATAACAACAGAAACACCCAATAGTGTTCCCGTCAACAGTGCTGATGAAGGAGAACCATATGCTGTTGTGACCGTCAGCTCCTTCGCATCTTGCAAGAGCTTCGGATCGTCAAGACCTGAACCTCCTATTATTCCAATACAAACCATGCGTGCACCCCACGTAGCATCAAAAAGAAATATTACTTAAAAGTATCTATTTTGCCCCTTACCAGTACCTTTATAAAGAAATTCTCTGTTCTCATCTGTTGCGCGGGGGTAGCAAAGTCTGGTCAAATGCGCAGGACTTAAGAAGCTTAAACATGCGGACAACAACGCATCGAGCGTTGAGAAATCCTGTCCTTAAGTAGGTTCGTGGGTTCGAAGCCCTCCCCCCGCAGTTTTTTACATTTGCCAGCACAACACATAAAAACCATCAACCATTCCACTCAGATAACGTCCCTGTAGTATAATGAATAGTACACAACCCTGCGGAGGTTGAGATCGGGGTTTGATCCCCCGCAGGGACATGTTTTTGAACATACGATGAAAGCAAACATTATCATTGCAAATTTGATGCGAGGCATCGCACTCTTTATCACTACCATCATGCTCGTAGTGTTAACCGCATCCGACGCAATTCCAACTCCCGGTATGAGAACGTTTTTTGTTGTCATCAACTATGTGCTTCTTCTCGGATCAGTTTTTTTCTTAAGTTTAGCACTTGGCGCGTATGCTGGTCGAAAAAAGAAGAACCTCATTGGTCTTGATGAAGCACACCATAAATTCTGCCCGCCAACATAAAGATTTTTATTTCGGAAATATTCCGATTCTCCTCAAACAAACTTATTAAAGAGTTTGTTCTGCCTTTCAAAATATGATAAGCGGTTGCGAGAAAGTAATTTTTGCAATACTGTTAATTATGTTTTTTATTTCTTCAAGTTCTGCTGCAATGTTTCATCCTCCAGAATACGAAATCCACTACGACCAAAACGGAAACATCATACAAGAACCAGGATACCACTACGAATACAACAACTTCAACAAACTAACCACCATAAAAAACGGAACAGAAAACGGACCAACAATCTACACATTCACCTACGACGAAAACGGACAAAAAATCAAACAAACACAACACCAACAAAACGGACAAACAAAAACAACAACCTACATAGACGAAAACTACCAAACAACAACACAAGAAAACAACACAACAACACAAACAACAATCTACGCAAACGGAAAAATAATAGCAAAAAAAACAAACAACAACACAACATACTACCTAACAGACATCAGAGGATCAACAACAAAAACACTAAACCAACAAGGACAAGAAACAACACAAAACACCTACCTACCATACGGAAAAACAACAAACAACCCAACAACACAACACACCTACACAGGACAAGAACAAACAACAAACAACCTCCTCTACTACAACGCAAGAAACTACAACACACTCACCAAACAATTCACCCAACCAGACACCATAACAACAAACCCCCACAACCCACAAAACCTCAACAAATACACCTACACAAACAACAACCCAATAAAATACACCGACCCAAGCGGACATTGGGCACACATTGTTGTTGGAGGATTACTTGGAGGAGTCATAGGAGGAGGAGCCAACCTTATCCAACAAATCATTAATGGACAGTCACTATTTGATGGAACCATTGATTGGGGAGAAGTGGGCATCTATGCTGCGAGTGGTGCCGCATTTGGTAGCGTTGCAGCAGCAACAGGAGGATTGGGAGTTGCGGCAGCAGGATCAGGGTTTGAAGGATATGCTTTAGGAGGGGCAATCTCCACAGTGTCAGGTGGAAGAGCCAGCCAACTCACACATAATCTTCTTGATGAAGACAGGGCATGGAATCAAGATTTGCTCGATATTAAATCAATACTAATTGAAACAGCAATCGGGACGAATTTTGGCGTTCTAACAAAAGCAAGTTCATTTTTTAAACCGACGATCAAGCCAACAAGTTCTGTTCAGAATTTTCCTTTGAAAAAACTCTATGGTACGCACGAAATCAAAAAGAGCAGTGTCGTAACACCAATCAACATTATCACGGGTGCGGAAAAAGGACCTGTTAGTGTGTGGGAATATAACGGAAAATATATTGTTAGCGATGGAATGGGACGAAGTGCGAGAAGATATTGGCTTGAAGGAAAAACCACTGTTCCGGGAATATTACAAAATCCTTCTCCGCAAGACATGCAAACGCAACAATACGCAAAATATTTATATGACAAAAGTAACAAAGAAAGTATTTGGATGCAAGTGACCAGGAATGAATAAACCAATGCAATTTCAAGGGAACATATTGTACAGCGAAGCAAAAAGGATGTGCGGCGCATTAAACATGTCCTATGCAATTGAAAAATTAATTCTTCAAGATCTAAAAAAATTAAATAAATCCTTTACTGAAAAAGAACTTGAAACATTCATTCATAAGAAAGCCGAAATATTTACGGAAAAAATCCGATAACTATTATAAAATTCTCCACCTCAACCCACCCTATGGGGATAAGAAAAAAAAGCAGAAACTATTCGATCATAATTGCGCTTTTTCTAGTATTGTTTATTACTGGGTTCGTTAATGCAGAAGTGTTTCATCCTCCAGAATACGAAATCCACTACGACCAAAACGGAAACATCATACAAGAACCAGGATACCACTACGAATACAACAACTTCAACAAACTAACCACCATAAAAAACGGAACAGAAAACGGACCAACAATCTACACATTCACCTACGACGAAAACGGACAAAAAATCAAACAAACACAACACCAACAAAACGGACAAACAAAAACAACAACCTACATAGACGAAAACTACCAAACAACAACACAAGAAAACAACACAACAACACAAACAACAATCTACGCAAACGGAAAAATAATAGCAAAAAAAACAAACAACAACACAACATACTACCTAACAGACATCAGAGGATCAACAACAAAAACACTAAACCAACAAGGACAAGAAACAACACAAAACACCTACCTACCATACGGAAAAACAACAAACAACCCAACAACACAACACACCTACACAGGACAAGAACAAACAACAAACAACCTCCTCTACTACAACGCAAGAAACTACAACACACTCACCAAACAATTCACCCAACCAGACACCATAACAACAAACCCCCACAACCCACAAAACCTCAACAAATACACCTACACAAACAACAACCCAATAAAATACACCGACCCAAGCGGACATATTGTATGGGCACCGTTTATTGTAATGGGACTAAGTTATCTGGTAAGCAATTTTGCGCCGGAAATAGTGTTGGCGGCAACCTCATTGTCTGCAGCCGATTTGATTGATTCTGCACAAAATTTTAGAGAAAAACCATCTCTTGCAACAGGTTTTTTTCTAACATTGAGTGCGATTGACGCTCTTGAGCCCGTCTTTCCCGAAGGCCAAATCGCAAAAAAAACTATCAAATGTGCCGATAATGTGAAAGATTCTGTGGTGCGATGGGTAGATCCTAAAGTATTAAAACCAACTCATGGACCAAACAGACCTAATTCAGGGGAACTCGTGGCAGATATTGCTGAAAGTATGCGAAAGAACGGATATGATGAAAGTAAACCTTTAAAAGTCGTTACGCTTAAAGATGGATCAATGGGAATCACAGATGGACACCATCGACGCATGGGCGCAATTGAGGCAGGACTTGGTAAAGTCCCAGTTATTGAAGACAAAGCACCATACAATCTGTTTCGAACAACTGCTGCTGGCGACCAAATTGCGCTAAGGGAACCTTGGGAAGTTGAATTGGGGACGAGAGATTACGAACAACACGGTTTCTTCGGTTTGTTCTGGTGGGAGTGAAATGATTTTTCTTACCAACCATCTCGTCATAACAATCGTTCCTGAAGATCTGTGTACAGAAGAATCAGCTAACGAATCTCAAACTCCAAAAAACCACCAAGGAATATCCTGGACGATTGAACAACTTAGGAAATGGATTTCTTCAGTGAACAATAGCAAGCTCGAAGTAGAAAAAACAAAAAAATATAACTTACCATCTACCGAAATTTATTCTCTTACAATAGAAGAACCGCTGCTTCTCGTCTATCTTCGAGGAAGTAATGTGAAAAAAGAATCAGGGGGGAGTATCGATGTTGAATGGCAAGAAACAAATTCTCTCAAAGCAACCCAAACAATTATTGAGTTTATCAAATCACTCCAAAAAATTAGAGATATGAAATTCAAAGTGTTTAGCGTTCTCCACAATAAATTTTTCACTCCTGAGGACTTTGTCAACATTCTTTCTGAAAAATTAAAAAAATTTTGATCTGTACACAATAGCAGTTATTGAAAGTATTCTGAAACCTTTCGTAAATGTTCCGGATTCTTTCCAACAAGGTTTATGAAGGATTCGCAGTTGATAAATAACACTATTCAGCGGGGTAAGCACATGAATCAAATAACTGTGAATAAATGGATGTCAATCGTTGTTCTTCTTTGCTTTTTGAATATGCCTTTTGCGATGAGCATCGAGCAACAAAGTGCAACAGAGAAACCTAAACTAAATCAACTTGTTCCCAAAGATTTAGAAATACATGACTTGACCCGCACCGAAGAGTTTCTCTCTTCACTTCAAAAAGAAACTGCTACATTTGCAGAGGTTCGTCGCTCTCGAGACGCAGCTCAAACAATCTCTTCACTTACTAGCGTTCAAGCACAGATACCTGTGATCAATCCAAAACCTTCACAAGGACTTATGACCTCAGGCATATTTCAAACAAATCTAATCTCAGGAGCAGCGACGTATTCCTATCCTATTATCGTTCCTCAAGGCATAGGAGTGGCAACCCCTCAAATTAGTTTAGCATACAATCATCAACTCGCACAAGCAGTTCAAGGAATTGCAGGAGCAGGAGGGTGGGGATTAGGCATTCCTGTCATATCACGAAATGTTGAACACACACTTGCAGACACAACTGATGATACCTTCTCCATCTCGATGCAAGGCATTGCAGGAAAACTCGTCTTCGACGGAGAAAACTTCCATACCGAGCAAGAATCGTTTGCTTTAATTCAAAAACTCCAAACAGAAAACAACGAAAACGGAGAATATTGGGTGGTGAAAAGCAAAGATGGCACAACGTATCGTTTCGGATTTACAACTGCTGCCGAAAAAGTTTCTAACCTTGAATCCTACTCGACAGAGTGGTATCTTGATCAAGTCACTGATGTTTTTGGCAACACCATTATCTATTCCTATACAGAGAATCCACATGAACAAGACCTTGCAGCAACCTATCTTGAAGAAATAACGTATGGAAATACCCGCATAGAATTTGTTTATGAAGAAACAAATAATCCTGCAATGTATCTAGAAGGAAATAAGGTCCGATTTGGAGGAAGAATTTCAGAAATCGTTGTTCTCTATAGCGAACAAGTAGTTAGGTCGTATCAACTATCCTATGCTCCCGTAGGACCATTCAAAGAATTCATTCATGAAATATCAGTTGTGGGAGCAGACGGCAGTTCTTCGTTACCACCCACAACATTCACTTATCAAGAACCACATATCGCGTGGGAAGAATCAACGAGCTATACTGTGCCTTCAGAAGCAATGTTCGGATCAACAGATGATTCTGGCACAAGAATTCTTGATGTTAATGAAGACGGACTTCAAGACCTCATAGCAATGCAAGATAGTTCGACATTGAAAATTTGGCTTAATAATGGAAATGGGTGGGATGAGAAACAAGAACAGCTTAACGTCTTTTCAGGAGGATTTGTTGATGGCGAAAAGAGAGATCGGGGCGTTCGATTTCTTGATATGAACGGGGACTCACGTATTGACTTGCTTCACTTATCAAGTGGAGACGTGCAAGAGCACGATCTTATCCTCAACACACAATACGGTTGGGAACAAATTGAAGCGCCACTTCCTGATTCAATTTCATTCGTTGAACTTATTGATGAAATTACATGCGAACCAGAACTTTGCCGCGATGGATGGACGGAAACTTATGAAGGATGTGAATTCGGCGTTTGTTATCGAAATTGTACAAAATCATATGCAGTATGCGATATGAATTGGAATCTTGTCTTTACTGATACGGACGGATATGATAGCAGTCGTTCTGAAAAAAATGCTGAAACAGCCCAATTCGATGAGTATGACTTATCAAAATGTTACAAATTTGAAGTTGAACCCCCAACAGAAAGTGCGCGCATCAATGTAGATGAAGATGAATGTTTCACCAACTACCCTGATGACGGAGATACTCAATTCTCTGCGGGACTTGTTGGAGATGATGACAATTCCTGGCTTGAAACAGTTCCTCCAATCGATGGCATGAGAGGGTGGTATGATAATTTTGCAGGAGCAGTGCAAGAAATCTATGAAGAGTACCATTTTGACTTGATTCAAGAGTATGATCCAGAATATGAACAATTTTATCTGACCGCTCTCGAACAATCACCAGGCGATTTTGATGAACATAATGACATGGAAGATTTTCTCGAGCAGACAAATTCAATCATCTGCGCGCCAGATGAGTTAAGTTGCGCCTTACAAGAATACGATAACTTATGCGGATATGGATGTAGCAATGAACCAACTGCTGCATACATGCAATCAGGATACTACTTAGATTTTGGATCAGCCATCGAAACCATGCTCTTTGATTTTCGCTGCCAAAATGAAAATGTAATAACAAACCGTGGAGAAGACCTTACTTTACGAGTCTATGAAGCAACAACGCATGCTGAAGATCACACGTACCAGCCATACTGCTCAGGCACTATGGCAGAAGCAAAAGATCAAGGTTACCGCCTTGCAGACATTAATAATGATGGAAAAACCGATCTTCTGCTTTCAACAACAAGCACCCAACAAGTTTGGTTAAACAATGGCGATTCTTTTTCACAAACAAACGTATGGCAGTTACCTCTTCAAGCAACATTTATTGATGAAAACGGTAGAAGCCAAGGAACAATCATTGTTGATATTAATGGAGATAACTTACCTGATTTGGTCAAATCGTTTAACGAAGAAAGAACAACCTGGTTAAATACTGGAAAAGAATTCGTTGTAGCACAAGAGTTTTCTCTACCTGACGAAGTTGCCTTTGTTGAAGGAAATGCAAGCAATGGTTTCAGGCTTGTAGATGTCAACTCAGATGCGTTAGTAGATATTATTTATGGAAACACCACTCAAAGTGTTTGGTTAAATACTGGCCACGGTTGGACTCAATCAATGGACATCGCTCTACCTCAAGGATTAGAACTGAGCAAAAACGGAGTCCAGTTTGTTGATGTGAACGGCGACAACAGTGCAGACATTCTTGTCGCAGGATCTCATGAAAATAGAACGTCCTATGTGAGCTCAAATGGTCAAGCAAATCTTCTTCGAGAGATATCTTCAAGCTATGGCAGCACAACAGAAATCTCTTACCAGCTCAGTTCATCCCTTGATAACACAGGTAATGATGAGTTCAGCGATCTTCCATTTTCCTCATGGATTGTTTCTGCAATTACCAATGATAATGGCGTTCAAGACATCCATCATGTTTCTTCAACAACAACCTATACTTTTGAAGGAGGATTTTTTGATCCTCATGAACAAGAGTTTCGAGGTTTTTCAAAAGTAACAGAGCATTTTTCAGACAATAGTTTTGTTGAGCATTATTATTATCAAGATGACGCGAGGAAAGGCCTCGAATATCTTTCAAAGTTTTTTGATCAGGAAGGCAATCTTCTGTCAGAAAATGAGAACATATTTGCTACAGAGACGCAAAATGGCGTTACCAAAGTAAAACTAACGCAACACACACAACGGTTATATGATGGACAACTAGCAAACCCTCTTGTCACCAGAAAGAACTATCTCTATGATGCATATAATAATATCGTGGAGGAATATTCCGAAGGAAATATTGCTGTTCCAAACGATGAAAAACGAACTGTTCTTTCCTATTCGCACAACGAAAATGAGTGGATTCTAAATAAACCACACACAGTTCAATATTTTGATCAGGACGATGTTCTTGTAAGAGAAAATCAGTTCTATTATGATGATCAACCTCATGAAACCATCCCTGTTCTAGGAAAACTCACTGGAAAAGAAGTTATTCTTACAGATGATGACTCGATTATGGAAACGTTCACCTATGATGCACAAGGTAATGTTATCAGCTATACTAACCCTCGAGGGTTCACGACAACATACTACTATGACCCAACCGATAGATTTGTTATTGCAGAACAAAATGCTCGCAATCAAACCACCAATTATGAGTATGATGAACGAACAGGGAATCTTCTTAGTTCCACATCACCACAAGGCATAACCACCACACACGAATATGATACCTTTGGAAGACTTATAAAAACAATTTTGCCATATGACAGCGTTGATTCGCCAACTCAAGAAATTATCTATGATGAAGATGGAGTCGCTCCAGAAGCAACCATCATTCGCACAAAAGTAGATGAAGAGTCAGAACATGTTTCGACCACGTATATGGATGGGTTCCTAAATGTCATTCAATCAAATGAAGAAGGAATAGTGAAGGACATTCTCTATAATGAGAAAAATCAAGTCAGAAAAATAGTAAATCCTGTTTTGGGAGAAGAAGGAACATATATATCATTTCAACCTAACTTACTTCCAGCTCATACCACCTTTGAATATGATGCATTTGGAATTGTAAAACAAACAGTATTCCCTAACGGAATGCGAGAGCAGGTCAATCGATTCAGGCAAACCGAAGAAGTGTGCGATATGAATTACCATTGTGTTGAAAGAGAATATGATGCTCACGGAAGAATTGCCCTTGTAAGAGAATTTATTGACAACGAAGCGTACGAAACTACTTATCGGTACGATGTGTTTGATAACTTAATTGAAATTATTGATAGCCAAGGCAACACTTTTTCGTACATATACGACACTGCAGGAAGAAAAATTGCATCAACCGATCCAGACGTAGGGACCATAACCTATGTGTATGATGCAAACAACAACCTTGTTGAGCAAACAGATAATGCAGGAATCAGCATAACATTCGTATACGACGAACTTGATCGTCTCATTCAGAAAAACAGCAGTTCGGCAGAAATACATTATATCTACGATCAAAACCACATCGGATTACTTTCAGAAGTGCACACACCTGACATCATAAAATATTTTTCTTATGATGATCGTGGTAGAATAATCCAAGAAGTCAAAGAAATAGAATCAGAAACGTTTGTCACCTTATTTGAGTACGATAATCAAGATAGGGTTATTGCAAAAACATTACCAAACGACGAAGTAATTGAATATACCTATGATGAAAGAAATAATTTAGCAAGCATTGTCGGTGTTGTCGATTCAATAACGTATGACGCAGCTCAATTCCCTACCTCGGTGACGTTAGCCAACGGATTACAAACAACGTACACGTACGATCAACAAACACTTCGCCTCGAAAGAATCCAAACACCTGGCGTGCAAGATATTTTGTATGTTTATGACCCTGCAGGAAACATAATTCGTGAAGAAGAACCTGACATGGTCAAACAATACACGTATGATTCTATTGATCGACTGCGAACTGCTCAGCTTCTAGGAAGTGCTGTCCAGATCAATCTTACGTATGCCTACGATTCTCTTGGCAACATGCTCAATTACACGCAAAACAACGACACCGTGGAATTCATTTATGGTGAAGAAACGCCAATTCATTCACCTGTTAGTATTTATACGTTGTCAGAAGAGTTTCCTCGGCAAATCTGTTACGCGAATGAAGATTGCGGCATTGACGGATATAGTGAAACACTTTTCTGTTCGAACAATTCCATTGCAAACCGTTATGAAACGTTCACGTGCCATAATCCTGGAACTGAAGAGAGTTACTGCGAAGTCGAGTACGAGCTGGAACCGGTTGAAGATTGTGGCGCATTTAATATTTGTTTGGAAGGAGGTTGCTATTACAACCCCCCAGCCGAACTGATCATTACTCAATTCTGGAATGGAGAAGAAAGCGAACTTCTCAGTTTTAGAAATCAGACAAGTGTCACAACATACATAAAAATTCCAGAAGGCTCTGAAGTCACCCATTCACGGCTACGAGTTGAAGGTAGGAGGTCGCAAGAATGAATGCAATTAAATTACTGGTGTTGCTCTGTTTACTTATCAGTCTCACAACAAGCTTTTCGATGGCAAATGACGACACAAATGACGTGCTCGGAGAAACATCTTCTGATGAAATCGACCTTACAAACGGAGAAAACGATCCAGTCGCAACTAGAATTATTTCCATTCAAGAAGGAGCAGGAAGAGAATCTAGAAATATTATGGAAGTAGCACTTGATTCGATGACAGTCCATTATGGCGATCAAGAAGATCATGATTGCAGTAACAACGAAGAAAATACGTTTGAAGATGAAGATATTTCTGATGAAGAAGAGAGGGCAATTTTTGTTCTTGATTGGCCAACAGACGAAATCCCGCAGAATATTCGAATCACTCAAGCTACGTTTTATGTTTTTTTTGATGATGAAAACGATCCAGGATACGTTGATTTTTATGTAACAGGTTCAGAAAATGATGCCTCCTGCGATTCTTGTATGGATTGGGGTGAAGCGTTCGACAATAATGATTGCGATATAAATGGAAATCATCGTTACATAGACGAATTTGCAACTGACGACAACGAATGGGTGACTATGGACGTCACCAATGAATTAAGATATGCTTATGAAAACAACATGTTCTTTGCGATTTATACTCGACCAGATAGCAGTAGCAGTCCAGGAGGGGATGTTGATCAAGATTTCAGTGGAGAAGATAGCAGTAATCGCTACCCATATATATCCATTGAGTATTATGAAGTTCAATGTACAGGAGGGCCTTGCTGCGATGCAAATGGTTTCTTTCGGCCTTCAAATTATGTGTGCGGCACATCAAGTTATACCTATCAATGCCCTTGGGGAGAAGGACAATCAAACCCTGGTTTTGATGTGGGTGTTCAGCATATCAACCAATATTGTTCCGGTGTTAACGAACAATGCAGCGGTAGCACTAGCTGGACTCCTTGGACCGTATACGATGACTGTTCAAGTAATGAATACTGTGTCGAGAGCAGTAGCACGTGGGCAACTTGTCAGTCCTGCGGACAACATACGAATCAACAATGCTTCAACAATGACCTTTTCTGGTTTGATAATTGTCAAAACAGAGAAGAATTAGTTCAAGATTGTGGCGAAGACAGCATTGGCGATTGGGGGGAACCTTATTGTCAAGATAATGTCACCTTAGTTCATGATCGTACAGGATACGATAGAGGCTGCGCAAATAGTGCATGCTTTGTTGAAGAATACAATTCTAATGGCATCGTTGAAGTTTGTGATTATGGCTGCGAAGAAGGCGCTTGTTTTGAGCCTGAATGTTTTGAAGACAACGACTGCGGCTTTGGCGTTTGCATCGATTATGTCTGTGAGGTTGATTTTCCTTTCAATCCTACATTTCAAGTAGACACTTCAGAAGTTTGGTCATATGAAGAATTCTTTCAAACTCACGAAATCATCAGTAATTTTAGCAACGAAATTGAGTCCTATCTCGGTTCGTGCAATCCGCAAGAAGACGTGTTTTGTTGGGTACCATTTACCTTCACGTCGGACCTTGCAGGAGTGATGCAAGTAAGTAACCTAACCATTGGTGTTAACCCGCCGGCTTGTTATGAAAATACTGATTGTGGGTTTTCAACCTCGACGTTACCGTATTGCAATGAACATCAAAACCTCGTTTCAGATTTTCAAGGATTTACGTGCGAGCAGGCAGGAACTCTTGAAGCAAGATGTGTTGCAAGAAATGCCACACAACTTGTCGAAGATTGCGAAACAGGGTGCTATGATGGAGAATGTCGCAATGTTGCTTGCGCAGTAGATAGTGATTGTGGTCTTCCAGAAGATAAAGCCCTTTCCTGTGCAGGAAATGCGGTTGTTTTGGAAAGAGAACAAATAACTTGTTTAGATGCGAACACTCCTCAAGCTAGATGTTCTTCACTTTCTTATGCCCATATTGTTGAACTGTGCGAGGAAAGCCAATCGTGTGAACAAGGCTCATGTCAAGACGTGACTTGCTTTACCGATACTGACTGTGGAGAAAGTTTTGCGCTTGAAAATTATTGTCAAGAAGAAAAAGCCGTTCAAGAAAAAATTTCTTGGGACTGTGTGAACGAAGGAACTGCAGAGTCCTCTTGCGTCTCCTTTAGCGATAGAAAAGAAGATACGTGCGCACTTGGGTGTTCAGATGGAGAATGTGAGGGAATTGCTTGTTTCGATGATAGGGATTGTCAAACACCATTCATCGCAGAGCAGACATGCATAGAAAATGACGTGCTTTCATCTGTTAGCTACGAAATTTGTGAAAATCCTGGAACCTTACAAGCTACTTGCTTGCCTCGGGAAACACAACTTCTTACAGATAGCTGTGAACAAGGCGAAGGATATTGTGCTCAAGGAGCTTGTGAAGAATACGCTTGCTTAGACGATACTGATTGTTCAGGCATTCTCTTTTCAGAGAATTACTGTCAAGGAAACAACTTGTTTGGCCATACAGTCAGTGGAAGTTGCATTTCAGGAGGAACTCCTGAAGCTTTCTGCGAAGAAGAAATTGATCAAGTTGTTCTTGTCGAGGAATGCCCCGAAATTTGTTCTGTGAATAGGTGCGTTGAGTATAATGACCTCGAAGTTTCACTTATTTCAAGTACCAGAAACTCGCCAACAGTAAGAAGCAACAACATCGAATTAGCCAGTTTCAAAATAGAAAATATTGGATTTCACCCAATGCAGAATATAACATATGAATTGAGAGTAAATAAGAACGTCATAAAAACAGGAAATGTGGAAACGTTAGCAGTTGATGATTCGTTTGTTATTGCAGAACATCTGGCAATTAAAGAAGAAGGCAGGCATCAAGTTAGTTTACAAGTGAGAAGCGATCAGTTCGAAACAGACATGAACAACAATCAGGAAAGCTTCATTCTCATTGTTGATAACGGAGATGTCGACTATGCGAAGGAGGATGGCAATCCGAAAAAATCTCCGTATAACGTAAGCCTGAACAACGAACTCGTTGGAGTCGAAAACACGAGAAGCTAAGAATTCATTTCTTTATTTTATTTTTTTAGTTAGTGTTTTTTTCTTTGTTGCTTTCCGTTTAATGGACTTTTTCTTAACTGCCTTCTTTTTGACGGATTTCTTTTTAACTGCTTTTTTCTTTACAGCTTTCTTTTTGACAGCTGTTTTTTTCTTACTGATTTTTTTCTTAGTTGTGGTTGTTTTTGTTGCTTTTGAAGCAGTCGTTGCGTTCTTCTTTTCAAAATCTGGCAAATCAAGCGGTTTGTCAACGTAGAGTTGGACTGCGTGTCTTGCTTGCGACATTGCTTTCGCGTACCTTCTTGCATAAGATCGCTTAAAATTCGTATAATTTTCTGAAAAGATTACTGTGTTAATTAATCCTATTGCATTATTTAGGGTGAGCACTATAACGTATGCACCCCCGATAAGAAAATAGAGCACGACCGCTTGAAAGATTGCTACAAGAAAATATGCTAATTGTAAATATGACGCTAAATCATATCTGCATGATAAGTAAGCAACAAGCCAGACAATTGCTACGATAAAGAGAATGTACATGACACCCACGTGAAAAGCACTTCCTGCAAAGGAGATAATGGTTGCTGACAGGAGCGAGTTAATGAAAATAGTAATTAATGCCAACAAGTAGTTGTTTCGTAGAAAGTCACGTTTCATAGGGGTAGTTCGTGAAAACCTATTATATAAACCTTTCGAAAATGTCATCTTTTAAGAGTAATTACAAAATTTATAACTAATCGCTCATAAAAACATCTCCCAACCACAACCTTTAAGAAGGAAAAATGCAGAATAAATCAACGGTGAGCGAATGACCATTAAAGCAATACAGGCAAGGCAAATTCTTGATTCCCGAGGCAACCCAACAATAGCAGTACAAATGACCACAACGAAGGGCGTTGTGCACGCAATGGTGCCCTCTGGCGCGTCAACAGGCACCCACGAAGCTGTTGAACTGAGAGATAAAACAGAAGCATATGGGGGAACAGAAGTAAAAAAAGCCATTGGCAACATACACAACCGTATCGCACCTCACCTTATTGGTAAAGACGAAAGAAATCAAGAACAACTCGATAATCTCATGATTGACCTTGACGGTACACCTAATAAGAGCAAACTTGGCGCAAATGCTATTTTAGCAGTTTCCATGTGTATTTCAAGGGCGGGAGCACTTACAAAAGGAAAAGAACTCTACGAGCACATCAATGATTTGTACAATAGCGATAAGAAACGATCAGCACCGCGCATTCCCATGCCCTATGCGAATGTTATCAATGGAGGCAAACACGCCCCGGGAAGACTCGCTTTCCAAGAATTCATGATCACACCAAAACGAGCAACGTCATTTACGAAGGCAACACGTATGGTTGTTGAAACCTACCATGAGCTCAAAGGGTTAATTCATAAAAAATATGGCTCGACAGCTGTCGGCGACGAAGGAGGATTTGCGCCAAATATTGCAAGTCCTGATGAAGCTCTTGATTTATTGCAAGCAGCAATAAAAAAATCAGGTCATGCCATTTCCTTCGCGATGGACGCAGCAGCAAGCGAATTCTATGAAAACGGAAACTATGTCTATGAAGGAAAAAAACACACGTCGCAAGAACTTCTTGAACTCTATAAACGACTTATCAGAAAATATGACGTCGTTAGTGTTGAAGATCCGTTCTTTGAAGACGACTTTACAAGTTTTGCAAAACTCCTCAAAGCAACAAAGAAACAAATAGTTGGAGATGATCTAACCGTTACCAACCTCGTTAGACTCAAAAAAGCAGTTGAAGAACGATCAATATCTGCACTCTTACTAAAAATTAATCAGATCGGATCAATTACAGAAAGCATCCTTGCAGCAAAATACTGTTTTGATCATAATATCAAGGTTATGGTCAGCCACCGCAGCGGGGAAACAAGTGATGCATTCATTGCCGATCTTGCCACAGGAATTGGCTGTGGCCAAATTAAACTTGGCGCGCCAGCTCGCAGTGATCGCACAGCAAAATACAATCGATTGCTTGAAATCGACGAAACACTTAAAAAACATTGATCGCATAACAACAAATAAAGAGGTGTGAAGTTCCATGCAAATCAAACTTTCTGAAAAACCACAAAACGCGACACTTATCGAAGGATTCCCAGGATTAGGCCTTATCGGCACAATTGTTACCGAATTCTTAATAGAACATACTAACGCAAAACTCATTGGTGAATTCACTCTTGAAGACTTTGCACCAACAGTTGCGGTGCATAAAGGAAAACTTATCAAACCGCTCGGCATTTACTACACAGAAAAATATAATCTTATTATTCTCCACGCAATTATTGATGTGCAAGGAAAAGAATGGATGCTCGCAGATAAACTCAACGAGCTTGTCAAAGACCTCAAAGTAAGCCGCATCGTCAGTATTGAAGGCGTTGTTGGAAAAGAAGAACAAGACAGAGTCTTCTACTTAGGAGATGACGTTCTTAAAGAACATGGCGCGCAGCCCATCTCAGAAAGTATTATTATGGGAGTAACAGCAGCACTGCTCGTGAAAAACTCAGGCATGAACTGCATCTTTGCAGAAACACATTCACAACTTCCTGATTCGAAAGCGGCAGCGAACATCATCACGCTTCTAGACAAATACCTCGGGTTGCAAGTGGACCCCACACCGCTTGAAGAACAAGCAAAATTCTTTGAAAAAAAACTCAAAGAAATCGTTAGCCAAACAAGCAAGACAACCCACGCAAAAGACCAACGCATGATGAACTACGTCGGATAAAAAGGGAAGGTTTTTATTCTGCACGTCATTTCTTCGAGCAATGGCAGGAAGAAATACTAGTGACCTATCAGAAAATGTTGGCGTTGCAGCTTTTTCTCTCAGCTATGTTGCAGCCGTCGTCTTCAACGAAATTGGACAACAAGCAAAACATGCCTACTATCACTTAAGCGGCACTCCTCATAAACGAGTTGAGCGAGGAGAAGTCGATCCTGACGCATTCTTTGACATGCTTAAAATGTATGTGCAAGAATAAAATTCTCAGTGCATTCTTTGCGAAATATTTAAAACAGGTAAGAATTCACTCAATCTAATGGTTCAAACAGAAAAGCCAACTGCCGAACAGGTCAAGAACATCATCTCATCAACTCTTCTTGAAACGGCAACCTCCGTTACAGATACTTCGAAAGGATGCGATCAACACGTTTTTGTTGTAGAAACTACTAAACGATCTGTCGTAATTAAATTCTCCAAGGAAGAAGATAAACTCTTTCCAGAAGCGTTTGCCACCTCAAAATTGCAAGGTATTGTACCCGTACCAAAATTACTCTATTTTCATGATGATTTTCTTATTCAAGAATTTATTCCAGGTAAAGATCTTGAAGATGAAAAGGTGAGCGAAGAAGAATGGAAATCGATCTTTTTCCAATTAGGAACGTTTTTGAAAAAAATGCACAGCATCAAACTTGAAGGCTTTGGTAAACTTAACAAAGAAGGACAAGGAGCAGTTGCGTCGTGGAAAGAAAACATTCATTTTTGGCTAGAAAAAGAGTTAAAACGTTTTGAAGAAGTTGAAGTACTTAGCGGAACTGAACTTAACACATTCAAACAATACCTGACTGATAACGAACCGTTTCTTGAAACAAACGAATCAGTGCTCTTGCACTGCGACGTTGAGGGGTGGAACATTCGCATTAACAATAAAGAAATTTCTGGCATTATAGATTTTGGAGACTGTGAAGCAGGACCTGCAATGTACGACTTCGCACGGTGTTATCTACATCACTTTGACGATGGCGGTTTTGATGCCATGCGTGCAGGTTATGGTTTTGTTGATCAAGACCAAATCAAATATTATGCTGCACTACTCGCAACCTGGATGATCCCCCATCATATGAAAAATAATAACACCGCACTGGTGCTCAAAGAACAAGCAGCCTTGCAAAGAATTCTAAAAAAAGAATAAAAAAATAAATTTACCACAAGCTTCCAAGTGCTAAGAAGAGTGGAATAAATACTAAGGACACAATACTCATCAACTTAATTAAGATATTAAGTGACGGGCCAGAGGTGTCTTTGAAAGGATCGCCTACGGTGTCGCCAACTACTGCCGCTTTATGCTGCGCACTTCCTTTGCCGCCGTGATGTCCTTCTTCAATGTATTTTTTTGCGTTATCCCACGCACCGCCAGCGTTTGCCATCATTAAGGCGAGTAACACTCCCGATACCAAACTTCCTGCAAGCATGCCACCTAATGCTTCAACTCCAAGAAGCAATCCAATTGCTAGTGGACTAAGAATTGCAAGTACGCCTGGAACAACCATTTCTTTGATTGCACCGCGCGTTGCAATATCAACACATTTTGCGTAGTCTGCTTTTGCTTTTCCTTGTAAGAGACCTTTAATATCCTTAAACTGTCTGCGTACTTCTTCAATCATTGCAAAGGCACTTCGACCAACGGCATTCATTGTCAGATTGCTAAACAAGAACGGAAGCATACCGCCTAGCAAAATGCCAATTATAACTTTAGGTTCGAGTAAGGAGATTACTTGAATATGCGCTGTTTGTGCAAACGTGGTAAAGAGCGCAAGTGCAGTAAGCGCTGCGCTACCAATAGCAAACCCTTTGCCTATTGCTGCTGTTGTATTTCCTGCACTGTCAAGTGCGTCTGTTCGTTTACGCACCTTACTGTCAAGACCTGCCATTTCTGCAATACCACCTGCATTATCAGCAACAGGACCGTACGCATCAACTGCTAAAGAAACGCCTAGTGTTGAGAGCATACCAACTGCGGCAAGTGCAATACCGTAAATTCCTAAGAAATGATAGGAAACATAGATTGCGATTGAAATAACAATAATGGGTAACGCGGTTGATGCCATGCCAACACTTAATCCCGAAATAATGTTTGTCGCAGAACCTGTTTCGGAAGCTTTTGCAATTGCTCTTGTCGGACCATATTTTTGTGAGGTATAATATTCAGTGATCAAACCAATAAGCACCCCTGCAACGAGGCCTGCAAGAACCACGTAGAACGCTGCCAAATCACCGAAGAAACTAGTTGATAAAAAATAAGTTCCCACAGCAACAAGAACGGATGCGACAACAAGACCATTGCGAAGCGCGCTGCCAATTCCTTTTTCGTCTTTTGCTCGCACAAAGAACGTACCAATGATTGATGCGACAACACCAAGCGCTGCAAGTAGAAGAGGAAACAGTAACCCGTTTGTGCTAAACATAGCAAGACCTAAAACCATGCTTGCAATAATCGAACCAACATATGATTCGTATAAATCAGCACCCATACCAGCAACATCACCAACATTATCACCAACATTGTCAGCAATGGTTGCAGGGTTTCGAGGATCGTCCTCAGGAATGCCAGCTTCGACTTTTCCAACAAGATCCGCGCCAACATCTGCTGCTTTGGTATAAATTCCTCCGCCGACACGAGCAAAAAGAGCAATTGATGATGCGCCAAAGCCAAAAGCGAAGAGTAAATGAACATTTGCATAACCTACAAAGAGCGTTAACGCATAAATGCCAAGAAGACCAAGAGAAACAACAGACAAGCCCATGACTGCACCGCTTGAAAATGCTAAGCGAAGCGCAAGATGTAAACTAGTTCTAGCAGCATGTGCAGTTCGGGTGTTCGCAGCAGTCGCTGTCTTCATCCCAATAAAACCCGCTAACGTCGAAAGTGCTGCGCCAACAATAAATGCGAGAGCGCTCACCCAGCCCTCTTGATAAGAAGTTGTCGGATCGTTAAGAAACAACCCAATAAGAAGCGCGACAACAACGACAAAGATGCCAACGACAACATACTCTCGCTTCAGAAATGCCATAGCACCCTGCGCGATAGCATCGCCAATTTCTTTCATGTTTTCAGTTCCTCTACTTTGCCTTTTGATCTTAAGCGAAAGACCAAGAACAAACAAGAGACCAAGAATTACTGTTCCAAGAACCAGATGTATCATATCACATAACCCCCATTCAAAAATACTCTCCTGTAAGTAATCTTACACTGTTTTAAAAAAGTTTAGAAAATGAACATCTGCACCCTCAACGACAACCCTTTTAAAGTATGAGAAACTACTCCTACTTCTATGTCAAGCATCTGGACTGAAAAATTTAGACCGCAAACTTTTGCCCAAATTGCAGGGCAAACAGAGATTGTCAAACGAGTCAAAGGACTTGTCGAAAAAAAGAATCTTCCGCATCTCTTATTTGCAGGACCGGCAGGTGTGGGAAAAAGTACGCTCGCTCTTGTTGTTGCAAAAGAACTCTTTGGGGAAACCTGGAGAAACAACTTTCTTGAACTTAACGCCTCAGACGAACGAGGCATCGATGTGGTGCGCTCTAAAGTTAAAGATTTTGCCCGAACCAAAGCAATTGGGGACGTGCCGTTTAAAATCATTTTCTTAGATGAATGTGACGCCTTAACGCGAGAAGCGCAGCAAGCACTTCGCCGAACAATGGAGAACTACACGAATTCAACAAGATTCCTTTTATCCTGTAATTATTCTTCAAAAATTATTGATCCGATTATGAGCCGCTGTTCCATTTTTCGCTTTAAACCACTTGCGCAAAAAGACCTTACAGCACTCGTTGACCATATCGCAAAAGAAGAAGGATTTGCCATCACACCCGAAGCAAGAACGGCAGCAATCGAACTCTCTGAAGGAGATGTTAGAAAACTCACCAACATGCTCCAAGCAGCAGCAGCGGTTACCAGCAACATTTCTGAACAAGTCATATACGAAACAAGCTCATACGCTAAACCAACAGAAATCAAAGAACTCCTCACACTTGCCCTCGCAGGAGATTTTCTTGGAGGACGCAAAAAACTCTTAAACCTCATGATCGAATACGGCCTGTCAGGCACAGATGTTATCAAACAATTCGTCAAAGAAATTTGGGACTTGCCCATTGCGGACGAAAAGAAACTTCACCTCATCGAACTTGCAGGAGAAGTAGAATTCCGACTCGTCGAAGGCAGCGACGAATATATCCAATTAGAAGCATTCTTAGCACGATTAGCACTAGAAAAGGAATAAAGTATAAGCAACAACCCTAATTTCATCTCCAGGATGCAATTTTTTTGGAAAAATTTTCATTTTCTAATGGACACTCCAAACACTTTTTTTACCAAAAGGAATAAAAAAAATTATGCTTGTGTTGGTATGAGTTTCTTTGTCACCACATAACTGAGCCCAAAAGTAAGAAGCATTCCCATCAAGCAACTTCCAAGTACAAAGAGATACGAGCCGTTTCCTAAGATCTCATAGTTTGCAAATGGAGAAATCATGAAGAGTTCTACTCCTCGACCAAAGAACCCTAAGTTAATGGCAACTGAAGCAAGTCCATCAGGATGGGTTGATGCAAAGGGAAGCGCAACAGCCATAATTGCATAAGAACCTAGCGTGGAAAACAGCACGTTGCGAACAAGCGAATTATTTTGTTGTCCAGTCAATAGGAGTTGTTTACTTTGTTTGATGGAAAAGAGTAGAGCTCCAGTAATAAGACCTTCGCCAAGTCCTACAAAGAAGTGAGTAATTACCATTGCTGGAATAACTGCTCCAAAAGGAACCGTCTTGCTTACCCCTAGTAATAACGATAAAGTAAACGCTGCTACAACCACGCTAATCACAGAAGCGAACATCCCACTTAGAATTGGTAATCGCTTTCTAAGCAACTGATGCGCATAATGAGCAGCATAGGAGGCTACGACTCCCATAATAAAAATATTTACGCCAATGGCGAGTAAACCCCCATCTGCAAAAATAAGTGTTTGCACAAGTAAAACTGCGCTTAGCACAAGCACTGCTGCTTCAGGTCCAAGAAGTATTGCGACAAGTGCAGCTCCAATCAAATGACCTGAGGTTCCTCCTCCAATAGAGAAGTTTAGCATTTGAAAAGCAAAGATCGCTGCGGCAAGCCCGCTCATCAAATAGGCGTTTTCCTTAGTCATTGTTTTTTGTAGTCGGATTGCAGAATAGACAATAAGTCCAAGAGAAAACAGTAATGTGATGACACAAATCCACGAAGTTATAAAGCCGTCTGGCGTATGCATAAGTAAACCCACCTCTAAAATTTCTTGATAAATAAACACAAAGAAAGAAAATCTAAAAATAAATTTACGCTTCTGGAATTACCGTTACTTGTTTTTCTATGTGGTCACTGTATAAGTAATCAATGGTGATATCTACAAGTTTAACTTGGTCGGTTAATTCCTCATCTGTTAAGTCTTGAATACAAGATATTTGCACTTGTCCTTCACTGGTAAAGCGTACGCGTCCTTCGTTGCTGCTTTGCAGTTTTGCACACACAGGTTCATTTGTTAGATGCGTGTCAACAGTTACATGCACATAGTCTTCTACAGTGTAGGTTTCTTCACACCAGTCAGTTCCAAGATTATCAACATCGTAGACCTTTCCTTCACCTAAATTCTTAACATAGAAACTGAAGCGGATTTTGTCCGCTCCTGCAACGTATTCTTCAAGTGAAGTAACACTTACCGGTCCTGAACTTGAGGCAACATCTTTTGCTCCTGTCAATGTACACACGTCAGTGTTTGTTGAACCTTGGAGTTTCTCTTTGATGCAGAGTTTTCCTGATGCAAGCGTTTGGTATGCATAACAGAAGTCAACATAGAAGGGAAGAGTTGCAGGTCCTGCAATTGATGTTTGGTAAGCTAGGTTTTCATACGTGACAAAAATGTTGTCTTCTCCTATTCGCTCTCCCGAAACGGGATCGAGTTTTGCCCCACCAATTGGGTCTTCATTATATTGAATAAGATCATCGCGTGATTTTCCAAAGTCTGCTGCGTTGAATCCCTTGAGTTCCATACGTAGTTGTCCTTCTTCAAGGTTGTGCTCTCCTTTATTTTCCACTTGAAGGAGCACAGCAAATGCTTCTGTTTTCATAACTTGATCAGGTGGCGATCCCACATCAAAGGCAAAGACGAGCGCGTCCGTTCCACCAAGAAATGTTTGTGCGTTCGTTGGTCCAGATGGGCCATTACTTGCACATCCTGCAAGCAACAATCCCGCCAAGGCAATAATAAGTACTAGTTGTTTCATTTTTTCTTCCTCCACTTATGTTGGACGAATCCGTTTTAACATAATCTTTTTTTGTATGGTGTCCGAATAGCCATACCAGAGCTCAACATTAAATGATTGTTGCAAACCACTCTTGGTAACACCTGCTTCTTCAGTATTGTAATAACAGGTGAACATGCCTCGTCCATTTTCTAAAACGACGCGGTTTCGTGGCGTGCATTCAAGAGGTGTTGTTCCCGCCATAACACTTGCAATGTAGACAATGTCTTTTTGCATCGGGGACACTTTTCCTAAATAATATGGTGAACATCGCTCAAGATAGCCTGGATCGTAAATGGTTCCTCCACCTACATTTTGAATGGTGAATTGGATTGCGATAATGCCAGGGCTGTATTCTGTACGAACATTTGATATGGCAACTGGCGCTCCCTGTGTTGATTGATGTTGCACTTGTCCTGCGGTGCAAACTTTATCATCACCTGAGTAAGGGTCTGGATCAAGGCAGATAAGTGGCGACGCGTAGGTTGCGTATGAATAGCAGCTGGTTACGAGAAAATCAATTGGATACTCGTTTCTTCCAGGTGGCAATTCATCTGCAATGTGCGCATTAAAAGTCATAATGGTTGATTCGCCACCAGGAAAGACGGGTGTGTTTCCTCGCAGCAAGAATTGTTGTCCGTAGTATCGGGAATAATCGATGTGAGCAAGGAGCATGAGTAGTGCGCCTCCTCGATACATATATTGTTGGTAGGAATCAGGATTGTTAAATCCGAGTGTCGCTGAAGGGTTACCGTCGATAATGTCCACGCTGACAACAACACCATGATCGTCAAGCCATTGTCCTTGATCATCTAAACCGATAAGATTGAAGATTTGAGAAAATTCATCAATGCGCACACGCCAATTTTCTGTGTTAATAACGCTTCCTTGTGTTCCATAACAATTCCAGAAACCTTGAAAATGATTTCCTGCAAGTGCAGAAACACTAAACGTACAATCAGTTTCCACTGGTCGAAGTGGAGAAACACCTTCAATCGTAACAAATGATTCGCTGTAACCAGAAACAAAGAGTCCTCCTCTCGTGATTGATGATCCTTTGTTAAAGACTTCAACATCGATTGAAAAATCAGCATCAGGTGTGTTTGGTCGATGATAGATAACTGGTGGTGGAGAGTTTGGAAGGAAGTTTATTCGCACGCCTTCACTTCCCGTATAATAATTTCCAGGAGATTCTGGACCGCTCGAGTTACAAGAAATAAGAAGGAAGGAAAACACTACCACTAGGACCAGCCACACCTTTGACACGCTCATACCTACAAGAACGGGACTAGAAGTTTATAAAGCTTACTGTCGCACAATGACTTGCTCTGTTTTTGATTCACTTTCCTGGACGTATGAAATAAGTAAGTATAATTCTGTTGGCGCGTCTTCAGAACAAATTAACTCAAAGCGAAAATCAGAAAGTGGAGGAAGCGCGATATTTTTGACCAGCGTGTTATTTTGTAGTGGCTCAACTAACTCTTTTAGCGGAGAAGTGACGATTGCCTGCGAACAATTTGCGTTTTCTATAACAAGATATTCAAACAAGAGCGAAGCGTTTTCTTGATTTGAAAAATTGAATGTGATATGAACACTTGGGTCTGTGGTAAACTCTTCTTTTTGTAAGTGCGTGAAGAACAAGAGTACCACGAGAAGCGCAACCGTGCCAAGTACGCGAAGATTCATCAAGGAGGTGTAGGACAACTCATTTCTTATAAATGTAGCGTCTAGAAGAGAAATGATGCGCATCTCTTTACTAGGTAAGATATCTCGTGTCAAACAATCTTTGCTGGAAGACACACAACCAAAAATGAGGAAAATATACTATTACTATACGAAAAGGTAAGAAAATATATAAATATCCTTCGCCATAAGGGAGCTCATGGCGCAACTCGACATCCAACCAACAGGAGAACTGTTCCAATACATTCTTGCAGATTCACGCGTCGCAGCACACCTTGCAGCAATGCGACAACTCGACGTGAACCTTCGAGAACATGCGCTACGCACGGGATGGATTGCAATTGAAGTTGCAACGCACTTGCGACTCCCACAACAACACGTTCTCAATACAGGATATGCCGCCATCCTCCACGACGATGGAAAAAGAAAAATGGAAGACGCGGCAACTATACTGCACAGCGCATCACCTCTCACTCGAGATCAACAAGCTCAAATCTATGAACACCCGCGCCTTACCTATCTCATAACAGCAGGGTTTCCTGAGGAAATTCGTAGAGCGGCAGCAGGCAGTCATGACTGGCAAGAACACACGTATCGACGACAACATGCAGAACGCAGAAGACTCGTGCGCGGACCTGACAGACGAGCAGATGAACACGAAATAGCACTCCTTGCTCAAATTGTTGGTGTAGCAGATCAGTCAGATGCGCTCACTGACCCCTCAAGACGCTACCGGAGACCCGTTCCTCTCAATAAACTCGAAGCGGAATTGAACAAACAATATACGGGATCACCACACATACGTAATGCAGCACTTGAAGTTATGCACCGCAGACAACGAATAGAAGATCATAGCTCTCAATACCGATGAAAAACTACTTATCAACCCCCTCTAAAAAGTCAGCTTTTGTGCAAATTTCTGTAAGGTCAATTTTTCCCTGAGAATTTTCTCCAAAACCATGCGCAACCGACACATGCAGTTCATAAAACGGTTGATCATCAGCATGCGAAGGATGACAAACTAACAACAGATAGTCTCCTCCTTGCTGGCCAACTCGTTCAAGATGTTCCCCACCGAACGCCATTCGATAAGCTTCGCGAACTCTCGTTACACGATCTTCAATAGCTTGCAAATAAGGAGAAATGTCAGTTGATTCGGTAAACAACACTTCCCCACGACGAATCAGCGGATGACCGGGAAGATGTGAGTGCGCAACTAAATGAAAATCGTTAATGGTTACGTTTCTTGGTTTGTCTTCAGCCATACAAAAAGTAATAGAGAGCAATTTATATTGTTTTCCAGAAAATACCAACCATTAGGTATGCCAATTATTTATAACCAAAAAATCTTGGTGAATCAGGAACCCCCAAAGAAGCAGAATATTCATTAAGGGCAACAATAAGTTGTGAAACCTCTCCCGGACCCAAATAGGTTAATCTAGGAGAATCTGATATCGTTCTATCACTTACAACAGAAGCCTTTGTTTCACCCAATGCAACAACTTTCTGGTGAATGCGAGACACGACCATCTCAAAATCGCCATCCAATGATTCAACCGCGACATCATCAACAGAACGAAAAAATCTTGCTTGAAGTTGTTCCCCATCCACTCTCAAATTTATCAATACCATTCAAGTCCCTCAATTCACACGACAAAGAAGTAATTTAAATATATTTCTGTTAGTCCCCGAAAGAAGTAAAGAAAATGCATCGGCCGGGATTCGAACCCGGATCAAAAGCTTGGAAGGCTTCTATCCTAACCGTTAGACTACCGATGCGTACCGTTTAGCAAGTACAGAATAGTTTAAAAAAGTTTGGATAAAAGAAAGAGAGAAAGAGAATAGAAAAAATAATTTTATTCTTTTTTCTTTGTGGACGAAGCGCCGGCAACGGGAGATTTTACTTCTTTTTTCGCAGCAGGTTTTGCTTCAGGAGACGCATCTTCTTTCTTTGCATCAGCAGACTCGCTCTTTGCAGTGTCTGCTCCCGCATCAGATTTTGCACCTGGGGCTAACTTACTTTGTAATTTCTCCTTGAGCGTTTCAGGTTGTTCTTTTTTCGCTTCTGCTTTGATAGGTTCAGCGTAAACAACTCCTTCAAGCTCAACTTTGCATACGTCTTCATCGTCTCGAACAGCGGTAACCTTGACATGATGCGGAGGATTCTTAATTCCCCGTTCCCAAATCTTTTCGTTTAACTGTTTGCCGATACGAATGTCGTCAGTACCCATATGTTGGGTTAAGAACGCTCGCAAGGCACCAATTGCTTTTTTCGCCCGTTTATATTTTGGAGCCGATCGAAATGATCGTCTGAGAGGGACATTGTAGGTTCGTTCCATCATTTGCTTACACCTTTATTTTTGTTCGTCGCCAACTTCGTTTTACAACGGTGTGTTTTCCTGGATGGACACGGCGACCGCGAAAGTAAATCTTTTGAATAATCCAAAAAGGAGCCCAGCGAGTTTGTCGACCGGCCTTGATAAGTTTATTCTTCGTTGCTGGATGGGTGAATCGACTCATTGCTTTCCACCCCCAATTTTTTTTGCTGTGGAGAACAATAACGATACGCCTTTAGGGGTTGTTACGCGACCCTTATGGACGCCAACTTCCTTGTAGACGATGTAGCCATTTTTCTCTAAATCTTGCAAAATTTTTCGAAGAACACTTCCTGATCCTTTTTGAAAACGAGAAGGTTTCACGCCTCGATCTTGACGACCGCCATATTTGACGCGAAGTTTTGCAACGCCAATAGGACCGCGAAGATGAATTACGCGAAGAACTGCCGCTGCTCGCTTAAACCACCAGTCTGCATCGGCAGGTGGTCGCTCTTTGTGAACGCCTGTTTTGACAAAGTCAGCCCAGTCAGGCTTCGTCAGTGTACCTTTAAGCTCTTCTGCGACCGTGTCAATGAGTTTGTTTTGATCAACTGTGAACATGGATATCTTCCTCTCTAGTGCTTGTCAGAACCTCTAAATTCAATAAACCCAGGGTCAGAGAACGCCAGTTGGTTTATAAAAGTTTCCATGCCTACCATCCTTGCACATCAAGTTTTCTGACTTGAGTTCCTCTGAGCGTCATAGGTTTTCCATCAACAACAAAAGTATAGTGAGCACCCTCATCTGCTGCGGCAAGAACCAACTGCTCTGCTGAAGGAACACTCGTCAAAACGCTTTTTGGTCCGAACGAATAACACAATTGTGAAAGGCCTCCTTCGAATGATCGTTCATATTGGAAATCTCCAGGTCTTCTTGTAGGAACAACTTCAGGACCTCGGCCATTATTCTGAAAACAATACCCTTCTGCTAAGTGGACTCGCACAGAAAGAGTCGGATCTGCATTTTTATCTTCTGCCATGAGTGCAGGGAATTAGAAAGAGGTTTAAGAACGTTTCGTTTCATCCCAATCAAAGAGGTTGAGTACAAAGTAATAAACGCTTAGCCATAAATAGAACGGGCGTGTTAACTCGTGAACATTCATCGTATATGCAGTGATAATGAAGACAACAAAGAGAGTGACTTCAAATCGCCTAGAAAGCACATAAAACTTATTTTTTGCAACGACAAAAATATTGATCGCTTCTAAAAAAACAAAGAGCACGATGATGAGCTGCTCAACAAGTGATGCATGGATAATAAACGGGACAAGAAGGAGGACAACAATACCAATAACGCTGAGCATGAATTTATTTTCTTGCGTCAGACCAAACGTCAGCTTTTTTCCCATGGAACTCACCGAAACTACTTTACTTTTTCTTCGCAGCAGTTTTTTTGCGAACAGTTGTTTTCTTTTTCGCAACAGTTTTTTTAGGTGCTGCGCTTTTTGAAGGTACTGATTTTTTCGCAGGAGCAGATTTTTTTTCAGCAAGCGAACCTGAAGAAGAAGACCCTTTAAAGTCTTCTTTCAACGGACCATCTTTGAGTCGTTCCGTATAACGACACTTTGGAAAATTGCTACAGCCAAGAAACTCACCGTAAACACTCTTGCGAAGCACTAAAGGATTTTGACATTTTGGACATTCTTTTTCTACAATGAGCTTTGCCATCTCTTTTTCTTCTTTGAGATCGACTTTATTTGCAGGACATTCTTTATTACTGCACACTTTTTGAGGCTTCTTTCCTTTTCTGCGAATCGTAATTAAGGGATACGCATCATGTTCGCAAAGTTCACCAGTTGACTTAATTTCTCCTGCTTGAGGAACGGGTAAAATAGTTTTACAATCAGGATAGGCATCGCATGCGATAAACCGCTGCCTGGTTTTCTTACTGTACATCATACGAAGCATACCTTTCTTACAAACAGGGCAGGTGTCAATGCGGCTTTCTACATCCATTTGTTCGCGATGAGCTTCAATAAGTTTTTTTCCAATAGCGAGTTCTTTGTCTTGAAACCCATCAAGAGTTTTTGTTAGAATTTTTTCTGCTCGAGAAATAATTTTTTCCGGTGTTACTTTTTTTGTACGAATTCCTTCCATTTCTTCTTCGAAATCCCTTGTTAATTCTTGATCAACAATGGTTGGTACAAATTCTTCAAGAAGTTCAATTGTTTTTATGCCAAAATCAGTTGCAAACAAACTGCCATCCTGATTAACATAACCGCGCTTTACCAAACTATCAATGATATCTGCGCGCGTTGCTTTTGTTCCAAGGTTTCGTTTTTCTAATTCTGAAATAACTGATGAAGCAGTATACCGCTTTGGCGGACTCGTTTCTTTTTCAAACTGTAACACCGTAGGGGACTTGAGCGACTCCCCTTCAACTAGCACGGGAAGTTCTTCTTCTTTTTGTTTTCCATAAGGCGCGTACAAAGCAAACCATCCTTGGTCAACGGTTAAGCTTCCTTTTGTGATAAAGTTTTCTTTCTCAACAGTTGCCGTTACCGTCTTAATTTCTCTTGTTGCAGGAACGCCAAAGACCGCAAAGAAACGTTTAACGATCAGATCGTAAACTTTCTTATCACGATCAGATAACTTTGATGAAGGCTTTTCACCGGTTGGATGAATAGCAGGATGCGCAGGATCTTTTTTAGATCCCTTCGTAGGTACAAGCTTTTGCATATTCATCAGCTGTGTTGCCGTTGCTTCATATGCTGATTGTTTAGCAAGTTTTCCAAGAATTTTTTTATACCCTAATTCAGGAGGAAGCTCTTGCGATGAGGTGCGTGGATAGGAGGTTACTCCCTCTTGATATAACGTTTGTGCAATTTGTAATGTTTCTTTTGGATGAATCTTAAAGAGCCGATAACTTTCTGTTTGCAAACTGCCAAGATCGAAAGGAAGGGGAACAGCGACTTTATGAGTTGATGTTTTCAGTGAAGAAATAACTGCGGGCTTTCCTTTGCAGCGAGCAAGAATTTCATCTGCTTTCTTTTTTGCAAAAAATTTATCTTGTTCATGAGAAAAGACCAAGTTGACGGAGCTTTTTTTTGCATGAAGTTCGAGCTGCCAGAATGGTTTAGGTTTAAAGGCGCGAATTTCTTTTTCTTTGTCAACAAGCATTTTTAGTGCAGGACCTTGAACGCGACCAGAACTCATCACCTTAAAACTGCCGGCGCGTTTGACCGCATTCGTTAATGCACGAGAAATGTTTATGCCGTATAACCAATCGAGCACGTGACGCGTTTCTCCTGCATGGGCTTGTCCCCAATCAAGATGTTTTTGTCGTTTATTGAACGCTTCAATTAAATCTTCCTTTACTAACGTCGAGAATTTCATACGCGATGCATCTTTTTGCTTACACGCATATTTGACAATGTTCAGACCGATAACTTCTCCTTCAATATCATAGTCGCAAGCAACAGTAAACGAAGAGGCTTTTTCGGCTTCTTTTTTGATAACATCTAAATATTTCTTTGTAAACGCTGCTTCTTTGTCAACAAGATAGGTTGGTTTCCACTCAACCGCATAAGAAGGATAAGAAAAACTCTTCTTTTTTTCAGTTACTGTGTAAAGATGTCCAACTGCTGCAACAATTTTTATAGGAATCTTGTTATGAGATAACGAATAGACCGTGACTGTTCCTGTTTTCTGTTTTTTTAGAGAACCCGTATCCGCAAGTGCGGTAGCAAGCTTTTGCGCCGCATTCGGTTTTTCTGCGATGATTAACTCAACACCCATTACAGCCCATATTCCGATGAATTTTTATATAGGTTTCGGTATGAGGAAAAGAACAACTTTTATAAAAGACGTTCAATTTTTCTCGCACACGTATGACGGGCTCGTAGCTCAGACTGGGAGAGCACACGACTGAAGATCGTGGTGTCCCGGGTTCAAATCCCGGCGAGCCCAGTTATCTTCTTGAAACAGTAGGGGACGTTTTCGCTCACGTGAAAATACTTCAAAAAAATAACTGTTTCACGCTTCAAGAACGAGCGTACTTTGATCAAGAACATTCTCTTCTTCTACAGGTCGTTTTGCAAGATACACCAATTCAGGAATTTCTTTTAATGCAGCTAGCGATGCATCATCTCGAAGCGAAACCAATTCAAGTATATCGTTTCGCTGCGTGACAACACCAAAACCTGCAGCAAACAAGGCAGTAGTGAGGCGGCGATAGCCTTCTTGTAAGGCATTTTCAATTGCAGAAGACGTATCGTGAGCTTTCCAATAAAATGCTTGAGAATTACGGACGAGTTTTCTTCGTTGAAAATGTAAATAAAGAAAATCTTCAACTGAAACGCCTAGGTGATGAAGAGAGGAAACAAATTCAGGAGGCATGTCGTTCTCACATCTGTCAAGAGCTGCAAGATATTTTTTTCTAGCCGCTGCCATCACTTGATGATCAGTCAATTCTCCTACAACAATTGAAGGACGAGCAAGAATTGGTAGACCGTACGTTTTTGGAAATAAACTTTCTTTTTCATCTTCAAGAACAATACGATCGATTGATCCGAGCAATTTCTTCTCAGCGTGATCCGAATTTCCTTTTGCTTCTTGTTCAAAATCTTTTGCAACAGCAGTTAACGCAGCATAATATTTTGTGAACCGATTTCGTATGCGATTGTAAAGTTTTCTTTCAGTGTGGGAAAAAAAATCTTCATGAAGAGGACGAAGATCATCTCGCGAAACACCAATATATTGATGATTGCGATCATAGTCAGCATTAAGACTTTCAACATATGAAACACCAAGCAAGAGATGTTGTGCGAAAGGTTCAAGATAACGAGCATACGTCACCGGATCATCCCCGTTTCCTTGTTGAGAAGCCTCAAAAAGCGAAATGACCTTTCTCAAAGAAGGTGCAGTTCCGCCAATCCATTGTTTTAAAAAAAGCGGCCAGGCAACATACGCTTCATGTCTCTTTCCTGCTGGAGGAGCACGCATGGAAGGTATGCGACAGTACGTTCGACGCAACTCATCCTTTTTTTTGCGCAATTCTTCTGGTGGCAAAAACGCAAGATCATTTATGCGATGTCGTTTATGTAATTGATAAAAATCTCTTTCCGCAACTTCATCAAGCGAGGAGCGACGTAGAGTTAGCGATCGAAGAGGAAGACGAGTGTGCATAGCAAGATGAAGTAATGATTTTATTGGTGAACCTGGTAAAAGAGAAACACCTGTTGGATCATAGAGTTTGCGCATAATGAGGACAAGGGCAGCTACATCTTTTGCAGCATACGCTGCGCGCATAAACGCAGCATCGCGATCACCGAGGTCTGCGAGCAAAGAATAGTAGGTGAATTGATCATACGTTAACCCTTTTTCAAAAGGAACTCCGAGGAAAGATGCAATTGCTGCAAGGTTTTTTCTTGAGCATTGAGGTGCGCAATTCGTCATGAGAAACATTGGATCAAGAACGATGGTGTTTGCAAATCGTTCTTTGATCATAAACTCTCTTCGTTCATTTTCTTTTGCACCTTTTTGTTTTACACTTGACTTTTTTGGACGACGGCCGTGCGCATCTTGAAATGAACGCTCACCTGCCAGCATGGTTTCGACATGTTTGAATACTTCATAATCAAAACCATGATTTTGAAAAATAGTAAATAAGGGAGCTGCATCAATATGTACTCGCTCCGCCCAGTCTCGCAAGTGCATTGAAGATATTGTCGTTTCGATTTGTTCTCGTTGAACTGAGGCATCTGTAGAAACGACTCCGTAGCGTTCAAATATTCTTGCCCGTGCCTTTTCAAATTCAGATGGTGAAAGCTTTCGACGTTTCAGATTATCCAGTTCTTTTTGCAACTTTTCCTGTTGACGGGTCGTTGCACTGGGTGAGGCGCGAAAGGTACTTACCGCAAACCGAAAAGATTCTCCTCCAAGATCAAAGGAAATCAATCGTTCTTCAAGTGAAGGATCAGTGGTGCCAAGCAAACCGTGATAGGAGCCATCATCGTGTTTACCAACAATAAAACCTGCATGACAGAGATGTCCTTTTTTTTCACGTATTTGTTTTGTTGTCCACGTATACACATGTTCATTTGGAAGATCTTCAAGCGAAGGTCTAAGCGTGCGGAGTCGCGGAGCAACTTGCACATCAAACCACGTCTTAAATTCCCCTTTGTAAGCAGGAAGAGTGGTTGTATCAAAATAGGCAAACTCAGTGTCACCATATAGTTTTGGATAAGAAAGTATGTCGACAGGAGTGGGAAGCACACGAATTGTTCCTGGTTTAAACGAAATACTCCCCCATTCATCAACATCAAAAAGATTGAAAACAAATGGTGAGGCACGATTTTTTTTTGCAAGAGAAAGAAATCGTTGATCTACCGCAACTTCTCGTTCAAGACAATCTAATTCCCAAGAGAGAACCCGTTCGACACGACTGACAGACGGTGCTGGAGAATACACAGAAAACACTTCTCCGTTCTTATCACGAACCGTTAAGAGCACCATATCTCTTAGTTCTTCGCCCGAAGGAAGGGAAAGTGTTTTTTTGAAGGTGATTGAGTCAACAATCATCATACCACTTAAAAGAAACAACATAATTAAATAATCTTCGTTTGTGCGAAGAGAACTCTCCTAGAATTAGCAGTAGAACATTTCCTTGTCAGTTCAGTTAACCACAACAATGTTACCGGCAACGACACTGAAGATTATGGTGATGATAAGAGATATGATGGTGTACAGCATAACAGATTTTTGTAAGTTTTTTCCAATAAGAAATCGTTCGTTGAGTTTATCGCTTCCGTTTTGAATACCATTAACCAAAATAGAAAGTAAAATGGTTATCTGCACCACATATAATCCAACTATAATTTGAAAATAATACGTTGGCACGCCATTTCCCAAAAAGGATAAGATGCTTGAGGTGGTGCTCGCGCTGTCTGTGCTCTCAGTAATCTCTCGCAAGCTCACACCGAGCCTGCCAATAATTTGAGTAATCATCGACGTTATACCAATAACAATACCTGAAATGGCAGGAGTTAAGAAACTGATTTGTCCTTGCATTGAGGAAACCACGTCGGCCATAAGATCTTGCAGCCGATCTTCGACGCGATGCATTTGTTTGACATATTCAGAGATATTCATTAAGGCCATTGATGCAACTTCTGGACCTTTTCTCGAAGATTGGACAAGAACGCGCATGCTTGAATCGATAAGATGAGAAGGGTAGTCATTAATGGCGCCTCGTTTTGGATCAAAGATTGCTTGTTCAACCCCCATTCCTAATTTCTTAATATTGATGACCACTTTTTCAAAAAACACGCCCGTGTCCGTTCCTTTCATCAACTGCGCCACTTTAAGAAATGCTATTTCTGCTGGAAGTCCATCCCCAATGCGACTGCCGAGTTGGAAGAGCGAACTTGCAAATTCTTTTTCTAGCTGTTTTGTTTTCGAGCGAATGCCCATTAACTTTCTTGAACGGACTTTGTAATAGAAACCAACTGAAATACCAATGGAAAGCGGAATGAAAAAGGAGAGGATGAGCGCGCCCAAACCATATGGGCCAATGAGCTGTTCTTCTAAGGCAAACTCATCAGTTACGGTGCGATAATCAAGAAAATAAAATTTGATTGCGGACATATCGCTTACATCACATAAGCGCATAAATCCTTCACCAGTAATATAAGCTATATCTTGACAGGAATTAAGGGTTGGTTCAAATGAAAAGACGATGAGGGGAAGTAGGCCGATAAAAAAAAGGAGAAGAAAAATACTCACAGATAATCCTCTAGGACTAATCAACTTTTCTTTAGGCCCAAGTTTTATCGAAATGTTTTCTAAATCCTTGAGTGCAGGATTCAATTCGCTAATATCGACACTGCCATAACCCGTTGGCCTCGTTGCAAGAATGTTCTTTGTAAACAAATAGACAATAATCGGAAGAGCAACGTTGTAAATGATAAAGAGATGAAACCACTTCACTTCAGGCAAGAACGAAACCATCAATGGTAAAATCACCAATCCTAAAATAGGCATGATGATGCCAAGCATGTGAAGGGTGGTGAGCGGACTCTTTAGTTCGTGTGCATACGTGATCATTTTCTCGTATGTTTCCGAAAGCATCACGTCAAGAGCTTTTTCAAGTGAATTTATTCTTCTTGCATCATTTGATTCGAACAAACTAGATTCGATAAGATTCATACTCTCAACATATTCCATGTTGTGTTTTTTCCAAAACTCGAGGAAATTATCTATTGAATCTTTAAGAGAACCATATTTTTCTGTTTCCACATCCCAAATCACTTTTTTTAACTCATATGAGAGCGGGGCAGTAAGATGTCGCGAAGCAAACTCTATTGCTTGCTCAAGATCGGGCGTGTGACGCATGAATGTCACTAAATAAAAAATGGAAAGCACCATTTGATTTGACGCGCGAAGACGCCAATTCTCCGCTAAGAGTCGAGGCATGGAATGCACGGGAATATAACTAATGGCTGCAAGAATCAGTCCGACAAGCACGACAAACAGTGATCCTTGGTTTCCAAGTGCCATAGGAACGAGAAGTCCAATAAACAAAAAGAGAAGAAAGACGCCAAGAGGAATAAGAATTGAGAGGCTTGTTGCGCCCGTTGGCGTTGCAAGAATATGCGCTGCTGCAAGTTGTTCTTTGAGCACCTCTTCATTTTTTGGTGAAGGCTTCAGCTTAAGTGCTTTTTCAGCAAACGAACAAGCAGATTCATAATACGAATATGCCAAGGGCATATTTTCTTTTCGAAAAATTTTGTAATCACGAGTATTCACATCATGTGCAGGTTTCTCATCGCCATGTAAATCTTTCTCAAGGCGCGCACCATACTTTTTCTTTATTGCATCAAGATCAGGCATTTTTTTCTATGTATCGTTTTACTTGCTTTGCAAGCCAATCAGTAAAAGCAAGAAATATTTTTTCTGGAGATTTTTCTTTTTCGACAAGCTGATGGAATTTATCATTCGCTGATATAACAAAAGTAGCCTCAAGTAATTCAGGAAGATTATTTGCTGTACTCATATCAACTAATGCTTGTTTTATTTTTCCGCGAAGCACAATGTTTTCCCAGACCAAATCCCATTTGCCCGCCCATTCCTTAACATTTCCTGCAATTGCTTTAACAATATCTGAATCGCCATTGATCAATGCATCCGTTGGTTCAAGTTGATCTGTGCGAGGATCATACTTCATAAGATCAACAAATCCTGATTCTCGTTCAGGATCATCTTCCCATTCTTTTCGAACTTCAGTAATACGCGTGACGCGTCGAAACCGAGATAAGCCATCTGCTGAACGAATTGGGTTTGCAACAACTATAATATCTGTTGCTTTAAACGACGTTCTTGGAACGCGAAGATCGTTAACGACGCGATCAAAAACGCCGTAAGGAGAATCGCCGTGAATCGTACCTGCTACAACATTTGCAAGGGCGCCTACGCGCATTGCCTCGTAGAGCGCTTGCGCTTCTGTACTGCGAACTTCGCCAACAAAGAGCGCGGAATCGCCAAGACGAAGCGTTGTTCGAATTCCTTCATCAGCAGGAACTTCAGAACTGGTCTTAGAAAGAGCACTTGCCACTTTCATCGGTTGAATATTATAGCCTAACGTGCGAAGCGCGTCAGTTGGAAGTTCAAGCGTATCTTCAATTGAGATGATACGATATTTACGCATAATTTCAACCATGACCGCCCCAAGAAGCGAAGACTTACCTGCACTTCTCGTTCCTGCAACAAGAAACGTACGATTTCCGTCAATCAAAAAAGAAAGAAGACCTGCAGCAAGTGAGGTGATCATACGATTTTTTACAAAGAGTGCGAGTGTCCAAGGTTTGTCACGGTGGCGGCGAAATGCGTAAGCAATTCCTGTTGGATCAAGTGGCCTGCCGATTACCCCAACTCTTGCACGAGCAACGCCAGGCACTTCAATTTCAGTATCGAGAATAGGGTTTGCTTCATCAAGCGGGCGTCCACTCATGAGTCGAAGTTTTGTTGCCCAAGATTCTGCATCAAGAACTGAAGGTAAAATATTTGTTTTACATTCATCGTATTTTGCATGAACAACAAAAATAGGAGATTCACCCATAGGTGAGTTTACCGTTATATCTTGAATGAGTTCATCTTCAAGAAGTACTTCAATAAGACCAAACCCGACTGTGTAACGAACAAGAATGCTGGTCAGCTCAGTAATTTCTTCCTCGGTTAAGTTCACTTCCTTGCTTTGGGCAAGTTCGCCAATAAGATCTCGACCAACATTTGAAAATACTTCTCGCATACGATTGGGATTTACAAAATCTTCTTCCTTTGGTTTATGCTCTGACATGATTTTTCTTGCCATGTCAAGAATTTCATATTTTTCTTCTGAAAGACGAAATTCTGGAGGAGTTATGTGATAGAGTTTTTGGATCGACCCCTTCAGTGCGAACACCACAACTTCTGTTGAACCAACTTGGTAACTTTCTACTTCTTCGGCGTCAAGTGGATACGTCGCAAGATAACGAGTGAACATGAAATCTGGTTTGATAAAGGGATTGAAGAGTTTACGATAGGGTTCTCGATCACCAACCGTCATGCCTGCAAGATACGGTCGTGCGCGAGTGATCAGTTCTGTTGCTTTAAGTTCGCCAAGAATTGTTTCGAGAATTTCCAAATAATTACTAATTAACTTAATAGTTGCAGGGTCTTGCTCATGTTCGTATGCAATCTTTTCTCGACGATGAACTCGAAGGAGCTCAACATAACACCCGATAGGATCTTTTTTGAGAAGCTCAAGAAGCGTCGTGCGTAACTCCTGATAGCGAGAAGCACCTCCCTTTGTTTGCAAACTTCCAATGAGGTGTTCATACCCGAGTAAGCGTTTTTCTGCGACAAGACGCTTATAGACTGATGCGACTTCTGCAAGGAGTTTGACTTGCGAATAATCGTATTCGAACGTGTGTTTTTGATTAAACACGATTTTTGTAGCGCCAGGATTTTCAATGAGCGCCATCACTGCTTGTGTCATCACGACGTCGTCATCTTCAATGCTTGGAACTCGAGGGACGTGTTCGTAATTGAACTGAATGATCTTCTCATTTCCCTCTACGACAAACGTGTAGGACAGTTCTTCTTTAGGTGTAAGAGAACCTTTTCCCTCTCCCTCTTTTTCTGTTGCGATCGTACTCTACCTCTTCCCCTAGGACTACAATCTAGCCCACAAGGGTTCTTTGACCGTTGAGCATATATAAATGTTGCTGTGCGGGTTACGAAATGCCAGAAGCAGGAAACTTTAAAAAGCAGATTCTATTAGCGAGAAAACATGACCCTGTAGCGCAGTCTGGATGCGACGAATCTTTGATTCGCACAGGACACATAGCGCGACGGCCTTCTAAGCCGTAGGTCGGGGGTTCGAAACGCAGAACATGCGACGAAAGTCCCTCCAGGGTCATATGCGACCGTGGCCAAGCGGTAAGGCGGGAGGCTGCAACCCTCTGATCCCCGGTTCGATTCCGGGCGGTCGCTTTATGCACAAGATTCTTTTAAAGTTAGGAAGAGTAGAAGAAGTTGATGGCAAAAAGAGAGTCATCTCTAAAGAAGAGCGTTTTACTATTTCTGACACGTCAAAAGATTTTCATGCAGCGTTCTGTATCGTGCCTCAAGCATTTCTTGAAACAGGAGGAAAAACTTCCATCAAAGGCCAAGAATTTGTTTGTTTTCCTGCAAACAAAGCAGACGTGTTTAACAATTTGAAAAAAGGAGCGCAGAGCATCACCCTTAAAGATGCAGCATTCGTACTTGGTCAGTTAGGCGTTTCTTCAAAGAGTGTCATGCTTGATGCAGGTTCCGGAAGTGGAGCAAGTGCGTGTTTCTTTTCTCAATTCGTCAAAGAAGTCGTAAGTTATGATGTGAGCGAAGAAAACATTTCTGTTGCAAAAAAAAATGCTGCGCGATTCCAAAGCGAAAACATCATCTTCAAAGAAGGATCAGTCTATACTGATGTGAGTGAAGAACAGTTTGATGCCATTTTTCTTGATGTGCCTGAGCCACAACAAGCACTTTCCATGATTACACAAAAACTCAAAATCGGTAATCTTGCCTGCATCTACTCACCAAATTTGACACAATTAAAGGAAGTTATTGCGCAACTTCCAGAAGCGCTCCATCACGAAAAAACAGTTGAAGTAAACGAGCGTCCGTGGAGTTTGAAAAATCAAACGTGCAAACCAATCGCACCAGACATTGCGCATACTGCATTCTTATGTTTCCTGCGAAGAATTCTCTAGCGAAACAATTAAATAGTACGCCAAAGTTCTTCTCATCTCCAAAACATGTGGGTTGAAACTATGAAAAAGATATTAACACCGGAAGAAGAAACGCAACGCGCTATTGAACGGCGAGAAAGAGAAAGAATTGCAAATGAAGAACATGGAAGACGAACATTCTTAGAAGAGGCAGAAAACAATGGACATCCCGTAGATAGGATGAGCACCTTGTTTGAAATTGTTGCGCAATCAACAGGAAGCGATCAATCACCTGCACTTGAAGCAACAGCACAATCTGCACCTTCACAAACTAAGCCGATCGAACCAGCTCTTCCTGCAGATTCTCCGCTTGCACACACATATTTGTACGCGATCGCCTCTGGGACTGCACAACCTGCTGCCTATGCAACCCCTCTTCGAGGATTGCATGCGACAGTAGCACAACTAGCAGATATCAAAGAAACACAGGGCGTTGCTGCAGCACGAGCATATGTGGACCAGTTTGTTGCAGACCACGAACCAAGAAACGGCGCACATGAAACGCACCATGAACGTGGCAAGAAACCACTTGGAAAACAAGCGCAACCAACTCCAGGACCTGCAGCGTATACTAAAGGTGGAAATGGAGAACGACTGCGGACAGTGAAAACAGGTACTCCTTCGACAGAAAAAATAATTGGTAGCTATAATCCTGTTCCAGGAATTACTGGACCAATAAGGTAAAATCAAATTTCTTTTTCATTTATTTTTTTCTTGTATTCTATACAAAGAAATGCACGTATCTTGTTAATGACTTATGCATAGGTATTTCTATAATATCTTTTGTTAGATTACGAAAGGGTTTGTTTGTTATGATGATTTGTTTATTTGCAAACTTTTTTGCAAGAAGTTCTGCGAACAAATTTTCACCGCTCGTTTTTGAACTGCGACCATAGGGAAGATCAGTAACAACAGCATCGTAACATCCTTGGTGTTCTCGAAAATCTTTGATAAGTAAGGTGGCGTTGCAGTTGTAATGGGCAAGATTTTCTTTTGCTCGACCAATCATGGGAGCGTACAAATCAATGCCAGTGGTTTGCAGCCCAAGCAAACAGGCTTCAAGGAGTATTCCTCCTGCACCACACATCGGGTCAAGAAATGTTTTTTTTGGAGAAGCAATGTTTAGCAATGCTTTTGCAAGAACAGGATCAAGTGTTGTAGGATGCGGCCAGGGTCTTGCCTGATTTTTTCGCGCGTTGAGGTCATCAGTTGTTTCCCAAATCTTTTTTGTCACAAAGAGTTGTTTTTTTCGTTTAAACAAATGCACTTCAATTTCCGGATGAGAAACGACGGGCGTTCCAGGAATTTGATCAAAGAGCACGTCCCAATATTGTTTATGATGAAAGAGTTTGTAGGTTTGTGTTATCGATTTTGGATCAACAACCTCGTAGACCGCTTTGACAAGAGCAAAATGATCATGAAGCGGAGGAGTCACTGACATGACAACGCCCTCGTGTTCTTCTTCTTTTTTGAGACCGCTTTCTCTCAGAGCAAGAAGGAGATACTTTTGATTGAGTTCGTAGATGAACATAACAATAAAGAAAGGGAAGGAAACCTATAAAGATTTTGATTACGTCGCAACGAAGTGTTTTGCCACTTCTGCTTGAACTCGCTTCATGATTCCTTCTTTAAACACAGGGCAAACGGTGCGGTAATATCCCGCATTTGTTTTTATAGAATCTGACAATGTATATCCTCTTTTTTGACGAAAACCCCTTGGCGTCTTTGCACCAGACTCAACAATAAGGGGTTGAAGTCCTTGTCGATAGATCACATAATCAACCATGCGAATAAGATAGTGGCTTGATTTCTCTGCAGCCATTGAAAATAATTCTTTGAACGTTTCATAATGCTCTTCAACAAATTTGCTTGTTATTCGCTCACCGAACATGAATGTGTTTCTCCACGATGAATGTGTTTTTGTTCTTTTTGCAAGCAAGGATCCTATATACAGGTGGTGTGCGGCGAGACCAATTTGCATGTCTCGTGGTAACGATTTCGCGCGAGCAATTGACAATACAGGATGTTTTTCTTCAGGGTTCCATGAACAAATGGTTCGCTCGCCAACCAATTCTCTCCAATTATCCAGCACATACATCACCCAAGATGCGCTTTGCGTTCCTTGAGAAGATAACGTTTCTCGTTTTGCAAAAGGAACACTTGTAGTGGCTATTCTTGTTTCTCCAACAAAAGTACCATCTGTAACGTAGCCAAACACTTCAGCAGGGTAAGGATCTTGGGGTCTGCGTTCAATTATCTGTCCAGAATAAGAAAAAAAATCAATAATGCCTTTTGGAGAACGCAAAACGTTGATAAGGTCAGCTAATTCGTCCGGATTAACAAAATGAATTTCTGAAAAAGAATACGAGGTAGATTCACCTTGCGAATTCTTTCCGTGTAATTTTTTTCCATTGAACGTGATTGGTCCAACAAGATCATATCGTGAATCAAGAACATGAAGGTGGCCGCCTTCCTGAAAAACAGGCAGCATATGCACTCCTCGCACCCCATGATTTACGGCAAGCAATTGTGGTCTTTTTTCTGGTGCAAGTATGAGCATTGCAAAATAGATTTCAAGAGCGCTTTCAAAGCAATTGGGAATATTTTCTAAATCGTGCTCTCCCGGAAAATAAAAATAACGATGCGTGGTAAGTCGATCATCAATAGAACCGGTCGCTTGCGAACTTTTTTTTTCAAGCGCAACCATGTGTTCAATATGTGCGCGAAGCCGACCTTCACGAGTAACTCCTTCATAGGAGGCAAGGGTTGCTTCAAATGCGACTCGTTGTTTTTCTGGAAAAGTATCAAGAAGATTCATTTCTCTTATGCGCCTCAGTCATAAACAAAAAAAGAAATTGTTTGCAATGCAAAAAAAGGAAAATAATTTACCAGTGTTTCTCTCCAGGAAAACCCGCATACGAAGAAGGTGCGCTGCAACCAGTCGTTCCTGTTTTTCTGCCCTTTCCTGTTCGATAGGCAACACGTACTACGCCTTCAACAAATGCGAATTCGGTAAATTCTGGGCGAGTATACACGCCATTGACTGCATTTACAACTGAAAGAGTTACTCCTTGTTGATCTTCAGCAGAAACGCGATCGACTGAAACCCTGCCACCTGCTTGGTCTCCTTTCACCTCAACACTATGGAATGCAGTCAGTGGTTGTAACACAAGTTCTAATTGTTCAATTTTAGTTGCCATTTTATAATGGTGAAATAATACGAATTTATAAATTTTGCCCAAATAAAGGTAATGAACCGCCCTAGCGATCAACCCACCAAAAAGATCGTTACTCAAATAAATCGAGAGATATCCCCTGCAACATATTCAATTTGCAAACAACCATCTCGAACTCCGTAAGTAGAAACAAGATCCATGCCGCCATAGACGTTGTCAAGGATGCGGTTAACAAAGGGAAGGAGAAGAGCAACAGCACCATCAGCAGAACCACCAAGGGTGATGGTGCCATGAAACTGCGAAGCATCAACAACTACCGTTGCAAGTTCGCTAAGCGGTTTAAGAGCAGCTTCGAGTTGTTCTAATTGAGAGGATTTTTCTGTCATGGTGTGCCAAATGCAGTGCCGAATTTATATTCTTTCTCAAAAAAAATTCAAAAAAAAGGACTTTTCCAAAGATTTATATTGGTGCAAAGCAGAGGAGCATATATGTATCAGCAAATTATTAGAGAACTCGAAAGGTATGCGAGGCCTGAGAAAGTTAACATCCTTTCAAGCTTTTTTAAAACGGGCAAAGGAGAATACGGTGAAGGCGATCAATTTATCGGAGTGAGTGTTCCTGATCAGCGCATCGTTGCAAAGCAATTCAAATCAGCAACGTTTTCAGAGGTGAAAAAACTTCTTGCGAGCAAAATCCACGAACACCGACTTACTGCGCTCCTCATCCTTACCTATCAATTTGCAAGTGCAACAACAAAAGAACAAGAAGACATCGTACACTTCTATCTAGCTAATGCCACAAGAGCAAATAATTGGGATTTGGTCGATTGCAGCGCAGGAATACTCGGAAAATGGTTGCTTGATAAAGAGCGAACAATCCTCTACACCCTTGCAAAATCAGCAAATTTGTGGGAGCGACGCATATCTATTGTGGCAACTCACCAGTTTATCAAACATAAACAATTCGAAGATATTTTTTCTCTTGCAAAAATCCATCTAAGCGATACACACGACCTTATGCATAAAGCAGTAGGGTGGATGCTTCGCGAAGTAGGCAAACAAGATGAAAAAGCATTGACAACCTTCTTAGAACAACACATCAACGTCTTACCGCGCACAACACTTCGCTACGCAATCGAACGTTTTGAAGAAACTAAGAGAATGAGTTTTCTTAAACGTTAAAAAAAATACCATTTGCCAGATTTCAGCACTTGGTCTCGCTGCCACGCAGAAAGATCTCTGCCCAAATAATCGATCATAGCACGATTATTCTCATACACGACTTGAAACTCTGGTTCTTCAAGCGCAATTCTGGTAACCCCTAGATGAGCATCAGCAAGAAGAAGTCTCTTTTGACCTCCCTCACCAGCATACAGAATAGTCACGTTACCGCTTTGATCCTCTGCAACACCCGTAACACGAAATCGTAGCGAGTGCACACCAGCATTGACTTGCGCAACAGTCACTTTCACCGTTTTTCCAACAAGAGCATCAAGTGAAGGAGAAAAGTGCGAAACATACAATTGTTCATGAATTTTTAGAGGTGCCTGCGTCATGAATGCACGCGAAATGCACAAACTACTTAAATCTTACGATAACAAACTTTTTATACTTAACAAATTTAAGAACGAAAAGTAATATTTATTGGAGGAAAAAAATGAACTGGGGACTAATAATTGGCATCATTGCTGCGGTCGTTGTACTTGGCATCATCATTCTCTACAACAGCTTAGTGCGACTAAAAAATCAAGTGAAGAATTCTTGGGCACAAATCGATGTGCAACTCAAAAGAAGAAGCGATCTTATTCCTAACCTTGTTGAAACAGTCAAGGGCTATATGAAACATGAAAAGCAAGTGCTCGAAAACGTAACAAAAGCACGAGCAGGCATGATGCAAGCAGGCTCAATCGAAGAAAAAGCGCACGCAAGCAATATGCTTGCAAATACGCTGAAATCATTGTTTGCCGTTTCAGAAAATTATCCTGACTTGAAAGCAAACCAAAACTTCATGCAACTGCAAGAGGAAATCACCGGAACAGAAAACAAAATTGCCTATGCGCGTCAACATTATAACGATATGGTGATGCTCTTCAATACGAAGATAGAAAAATTCCCAAATAACGTCTTTGCAGGCATTCTTCATTTCACGCAAGAATCCCTATTTGAAGCGACAGCAGAAGAAAAAAAGAACGTTAAAGTTGCGTTTTGAAGTGATGAACTATGCGCATTTCATTTGATGAGGTAAGAAACAACAAGATTCGATCTTGGTTTCTTGCCTTCTTTTTTATTATTCTTATTGGTCTGCTTGGCGCAGTAGCAGGACTCATATACGGGAGCATTCTTTTCGGGCTCATTCTTGCACTACTCTTTGGCATGATCTACTCTATTATAGGATTCTACTCTGGCAACAAAATGGTCCTTGCCATGTCAGGAGCGAAACCCGTAACAAAACAAGAATACCCTCATTTGTATCACGCCGTTGAAGGCCTTGCCGTTGCTGCAGGGATTCCCACGCCAAAAGCATACGTGATCGAAGACTCTGCTATGAATGCATTCGCAACAGGAAGAGATCCCGAGCACGCATCAATTACTGTAACAACAGGATTGCTCAAAGTCATGAACCGCGAAGAACTTGAAGGCGTTCTTGCGCATGAAATGTCACACGTCAAAAACTATGACATACGATTCATGATGCTCACCGCAGTGCTCGTAGGTATTGTCACGCTCCTAAGCGATTTCTTACTTCGATCTTTTCTATGGGGCGGACATGGACGACGAAATAATCGATCAGAAGGAGGAGGAAGCACAACACTCATCTTTATTGCAATCGGACTCGTCCTTGCAATTCTCAGCCCCATAATTGGACAAATGATCAAGCTTGCCATTAGCAGAAAACGAGAGTATATGGCTGACGCAGGAGCAGTAGCATTAACACGGTACCCGCCAGGACTTGCAAATGCACTCAAAAAGATTTCTCAAGATCCTGATCCTTTAGTTGATAAAGCAAACAAAGCAACCGCACACTTGTTTATTTCTACACCATTTCGCAAGAAAAAAGGTGGCATGTCACGACTCTTTGCAACGCACCCCCCAATCGAAGATCGCATCAAACGATTGCAAGAAATGTGAGAAGTAGTTTCAAAAGAATCGTTCCCAAAACATTTATATATTCCTCCACTCATTTATTTTCAATATGGTAGGAAAGGGAAGGCCTGTGGGAAGTGTTGTGCGACAAAACATTATAGAAATAATTTTCCACCTCAAACAAGCGCATGGATATGAGATCTATAAACATTATAAAGTACTCTTTCCAAGAATCAGCCTAAGGCTTATCTATTATCATTTACAAAAAGGAGTAGCGTTAGAAGAATTTGTTGTTGAGAAGCGCGCACCCGAGAAAGGGGAGTATTCCTGGGGTGAGAGCGTTACTAAAACGTATTACAAACTCGGTCCACGAGCAAAACCGCTCATGATAAAAGAAGTGCAGGAATATTTTACAAAAAAGGAGTGAACAAAATGGTAAGAACGTATAAAGACTTTGATTTAAGAAATAGAAGCATTCTACTTCGCGCAGATCTTGATGCGCCTGGAGACGAGGAAGGCAAAGTAAAAGATACGTATCGCTTAGAGATTGCAGCAAAAACGATTAAAACATTAATAAAACTCGAGCCAAAGCAAATTGTTATCATTGGTCACCGAGGAAGACCTGAAGGACATCGATCAAAAAAAGATTCTTTAGAAAAAGTATGCATCGAATTGATGAAACTTGTTGGCAGAACCATTGCGTTTGTTCCGGACTGCAGGTCAGTTGACATTCCTAACGAAAAAATTGTCATGCTCGAAAATCTACGGTTCCATGTTGAAGAAGATGAAAACAATGAAGGGTTCGCACATGAGCTCGCATCATATGCAGAGATCTTTATTAACGATGCATTTGCAAGCCATAACAAAGGAGCAAGCATTTTAACCATACCACAATTTTTACCATCAGCAATTGGACCAAGGTTTCTCACAGAACTTGAAAGCTTGCATCTTGATCATGCACAGGAACCTATTGTCGCAATCATTGGTGGCGCAAAAGTTCATGACAAAATGCCTCTTTTCAAAAACCTCCTCAAATATGTTGAAAAAATATATGTGGGCGGCGCAATGATGTATACGTTTCTTGCAGTCAAAGGGTATGAAACAGGCAAGAGCATCATTGATGAAGAAGGAAAAGAGCTCGCAAGCATTCTTATTAACAATGATAAACTGGTGTTACCAACAGACACGGTCGTTCTTGATGGCAAAGAAGTCAAAACCGTTTCGGTAAGTCGCATTCCGAAAACTGCTAAAGGACTCGATGTCGGATTCGGCACCCTTGATGCATGGTACAAAGAACTAAAGCAGGCTCGCACTGTTGTCTGGAATGGACCGCTCGGATTTGTTGAAGACGAACGATTTGCAAAACAAACGATTAACTTAGCAAACATTCTGGTTAAACTTCCTGCACGAACCATTATTGGGGGAGGAGACACAGTAAAAGTTCTTCAAAAATTAGGTGTGACGGAAAAATTCTTTCACGTCTCAAGTGGAGGAGGCGCTGCTTTAAGAATTTTAGGCGGACAAGAACATCCTGGCGTGACCGCAATTGCAATGAACGAAAACATCAAACCAAACGAAAAGCAATAATTAAAAAACTCGTTTTGGAACACGCAGAATAATAAAGACGCTGATAAAACAAAGAGACGCCATCATCACAAACAATGCTGAGAACCCAAGAAAACTAGCAACAACACCTCCTAAGGCGGCGCCTAAGGCAGCAGAGAAGTAATTCATGGATTCCCACGCACCCCATTCTCGCCCAGCTTTCTTCTTGGTAATATGACGAGAATATAATGCGTCAAACGCTGGCGAATACATAGCTTCTGCAAATCCAATAAGTATTTGCACAGCAAAAAGAAAGAGAAGAGAATGAACTGCGGTGTATAATAAAAATCCTGTGCCAAGGAGCGCATAGCCTCCTGCAACAATATATTCATCGCGCTTAAATTTATCAGCATACCTTCCTGCAACAAGCGTGGTGAGTCCAGCAGCCAGTGCAAAAATTCCTCCTGTAAGACCGGCTGAGAGAAGATCGCCGCCAATTTCTTCTACAAAGAGTGCATAAATGGGCCCGAACATTGCTCCTGAAAGAAGGATGAGACCATTTGTTATTAAGAGAATGCGCAGAGCTTTGTTAAAAAGAAGATGTTTCACGAAGAAGATTTCATCTCAGGAATTTATAAGTTTTTCAGTTCAGTTTTGCATCAAAACACCATCGAATAGTTGGATAAGGTGATTTGTAGTGCGCGACAATACTAATAGTTTCTATAATCATGATCGTCCCAACTGCTGCAGTGAAGAGTAAAAAAAAAAAAAAAAAAAAAAAAAAACTGAATAAGAAAAAAGATTCGCGCATGAACTAAAAAAACACTTGCAGAAAACATCGTTACCTTTGAAGAATACAACTGCAACGTTGGAAAAACATTCCTAAAAATTTATGAATCAAAAAAAGCAACGTTTTATAAAGGAATCCTCCATTCTCTAAAGGGTTGAAAGATGATTCTTCTGGCGGAAACAAGGGGCGACCTTTGGAAAACGTCAAAGGAGGAGTTTTTCAATAAAAAGTAAAACATAGGTTTTCAAAATAAAAGATGGCGAATTATCGATTGGTAAAGTTTTGCAGATCATGCAAAAAACGTTACGTGGTTGACAAAGATCAATCAAAAAAACATTTTTGCGATGAATGCGAAGCGCGTCATCGAAAAGAAAACCAACAAACGGAGTAAAAAATGAAAGGTAAAGTAAAATTTTTTGACCAAACTAAAGGCTTTGGTTTCATCGTCTCAGACGATGGTAAAGAGTATTTTGTACACCAAACAGGTCTCGAACCTGGCGTTAGCTTAAACGAGAACGATGTTGTCACATTTGACGTTGTTGACGGCGATCGTGGTCCAAAAGCAGACCATGTCAAAAAAGCTACAGGCGGTAAAAGTGCCCCTGCAGATGACGATGACATGATGTCTGATGATGACGACGAATAAATAACACTATTCGACCGTTTAGCATCTATTGTTTTTCAACTTTTTTTCTTTTTCTGAAAATTCTTCTCTTACTTGTCAAACATGCAAGAAAATTTATGTAGAAAATGAATTTTTGTAGGCTAACCACTTGCTATTTCTCAAGGCAACTTTATCCGCAGCTTTGAAAATCTGACCAAAAAGGGTTTCTGGTTTCCCAGATGAACGATGATGAAGAATACAATCTTTAATCTCTCGTTCAAGAGGTCTGAATTGTGAATTAATATTAAGAAAATTTTCTAAATAATCACAACTGACTTGCTCATGGTTGGCAACATCATCTTTTCTTCCAACATCATGAATCCAACCTGCCAAAATAAACACGTCCTGATTCAAATCTGTTTCTTTTGCCATTCCTAAACAGGCTTCAATAACACACCTGCAATGAAGAGCAAGAGCAGGATCACCCCACGTACTCATGAAAAAATCCTTTCCGATTGCATTAACGTCTTGAACCATGACCATAAAAATATGTGAAAAAAGTATCTGAAAGTAATTATCACTAACTTCTCTCCACTAAATCAATTTTGTTTCCATACAAATCTTTGAATTGTACCGCAATACCCCAAGGATTTTGCATGGGTTCTCCAATAAAAACAACGCCTTTTTCTTTGAGCGAAGCGTAGGATTCGTGACAATCATTCGTTGCCATAACAAATAAAGAATATCTTCCTCCTGTTTGTCTGCCAACAAGTGCTTTTTCACGTTCAGTTTCTGCAAGCATGAGAATGAGTCCAAGAGGTTTTTCTTTTGGACCAACCACTAACCAGCGAAACGTTTCCATCTGCTGATCTTGTTTTTTTTCAAAGCCAAGTGTTTGCGTGTAGTACGCAAGCGCTTCTTCTTGATCTTCAACCAACACAGTGATATGACTAACGTTTGTTATCATGCAAAACCCCCTATACGTTCTAAGAAGCGATGTTTAAAAAATTATTGATTGCAGAAAGAAAACGTTTTCGAAAGTTCACGATTTCGAAAGGAGTTTTCTTTTTTTTAGCTCAAGAACTAAGGTGGCATAGTCCGTAAACAAGATTGTTTCCATACCCAGTTCCTTTGCAGGTTCAAGATTTGCTTGCTGGTCATCAATGAGCAAACATTCTTTGTCATGAACGCCAAGCGTTTCCATTGCAAGCTCGTACATTTCCATCTCAGGCTTAATCACGCCCATTTCGTGAGAAAGAAAGACATGATCAAAATCAGCATACCAGCCTTTAGCCTCATACACCGCAGAATTTATCTCATCTGAGTTTGAAAAAGCCGCAACAACAAACCCGTTTTTTTTAAGCTGCAAAATTAATGCAAGCATCTCAGGCCTTGCAACCCAATTGGTAGACCAAGATAACACTAACTCATCCAATTGTTCTGAAGTCGGAGTAATACCAAAGCACGTTGCAAAGCAGTCTCGTGCATCAATCATACCTCTATTGAGGTTTTCATCAAATGTCACATCACTTACTGAAAAATGAGAAAGATCAGTACCCAGAATTTTTTTTGCTTGAACGATGAAATCAGCTGCGCTTCCCTGAAGCACAACACCACCCATATCCATAAGAATTGCTTTTACGCGAACCATCATACGAAAAATTGTCTGTTGATTTAAAAGAATTATGCATGAAATCTCTTATCAGAGTTTCCATAAAGAAAGCATTTCTTCTTCTATGTGGTGCAAATTGCCAGGAATAACAAGCGAATGTAAGGGCTCGCCAAGTTGAACTGTTCGTAGCTGTGCAAGTGTGCCTGATGTTATGAGTTGATCAGGAGAGCCAATGCGTGAAAGCGCAACGCCTCGCGTTTCAGGAGCAAGTACTGCTTCTTTTCTGCTCGCTTCCATTTCAAATAAGAGATCAATTGCTTCAGGAACGTTCATAAACCTTGGCGGCTCAGGAATGGAAACTCCTTTTCGAAGATTTTCTTCGCTTGGCTCACTAACTTTTATATCAAGAAGAATTAGGGTGTGTAATCCTCGCTGCATATTCTCTTTAACAACGTCATACGTGGTCATTGGTTTAAAAGAAGATGTCCAAAACGGAAGCGACGTTGTTTTTCCAAACCGATAGAGTTCAAGACCTGTATTGCCAACTGCGTTTAAAATAGAAGCGTTGTTGATCACTTCAACGCGAACACCTGCTTTTACTGCACGCAAATAAAGATCAGTGTGTGTTGTTGCGCCAAAAACATCGCCAATTACAAGAAAAGCAACATCTTCCTGTCGTGCTCGATCAATAATTTCTGAACCTGACTCGACGAGTTCTCGAGAAGCGAGAAGTATGGATTTGCCAAAAAAAGCATTCCAGTCCTCTAGAATGAACTGAGGCTGAATAGACGTATAATGTTCAAGGTACACCGTTGCTGATTGCTTGACCGCAGCAAATCCTCTCAGCGTGATATCCTCTTTTGCGCCAAGCCCAAGACCAATTAAGTATAACATGTTAGACGTTTTTGTACGATGTGCTCACTTTATCCGACCAGAACGACGGTAAGGGCGAAGTAAGCACTCCTTCATATTCATCATCCATGATCACCCAGAACGGTGCAAGGGAATCATGGGTTGCTTTCAACGGTTTAAAATGAGGCATCACTTTATCATAAAGATCCTTAATTGCTTTTCGTTCAAATTTTGATTGGAGCAAGGAAGGCTCTTTGAAAATGATCGAATCTGCAAGACGCAAGACATTCAGATCGATCATTGCAGAATTTTGCGTAACCAAGATCAACGTTAAATTTTTATGTCGTGCTACTGCCATAAGTTTGCCAAGATACTTGTTGCTTTGCTTCATTGCATCTCGAGAAGAGAAGGTGACTGCTCCTTCATCAATAAGAAGCGCGGTGTTATTTGGTAATGACTCCACATCCTTTGCTTTCTTAACCCAGAATGGTAATTTGGTTTCCTCATATCCAAGCACAAACGTTTTTTTCTTAGTGTTTTCATGAATGTGTTCAAGAAGACGCATGCCAGTTGCCGTTTTACCAGATCCTCGTTTGCCAAGAATGAGAAGTATGAGGCTCTTGTGAAGAAGTTTTTTCTCAAAGTTTTCAAGCGAACCATGAACAGGCATTACTTCAGAGAACCCTCTAAAAGGCATTTTTTCTTTGACCAGCGTCTTTTTTACTCTTGAAAACCATCCCATTTTATTTCGTGAAATGCTTACCACACTGAGGGCAGCGAATACGCGGTCGTCCTTGTTTGACGCGTACATGCGGATTGGTTGGCCAATACGCATAACAATAAGGACACATAAGCTGTTTGTAACGTTTTGGCAAAGGAAAACGCATTTTCATTGCAAGTTTGCGCATTATAAAAAGGTATCTGTTTGCAAATGCAGGACGTTTTTCGATCTCGTTGTACAGATCATCTACATGCTTTTTCGCATCAAGCACATTCTTCTTTCGGCGATCCTTTCCAGCCATATACCTCTGAAAACAAGATAACTATAAAAAGGTAATGGGTTTCTTAAAGAAATATGGACGCATTTGAAGTGTTTTGTGCTCGGTTTGGCGGACTTGCAGCGCAAGATAAGAAAAAAATTTTTCGAAAACTTGGTAAGATCTACTTAAAGACAGCAGTTATTGCAATTAAAGAAGCGTCCCGCGAAGGTCTTTTTCTTGGCGAAGTAAAAAAAGACGAATTCAAACCATCCCTTGCTCTTCTTTCCATTCTTGCAAAGAATGAAACAAATTTTGTTATCATTGAAGAACTCGCTGAAGAAAAATTCTTGCAAGGAAGAAATCTTCCAAAACAACGTATTCTTGATAGTCATGCACGAGAAGAAGTGTTTCTTGTCAATAATGTAAGAGGGGAAAACTTAGGCCTTGGCTCCATGCAAGATATCAATGGCGAGTACAAATTAAAGAATCTTCTCGACCTTGGGCTGTATTTGCGTGATGAAGATAAAAAGAAATCACGTAAACCAAACAAAAAGCAGTAGAGATACTTATTTTTCAACGTAAAGAACAGAACCGATTGTGCTCTTTTTCTTTGGTTGCAAGTGAAGAACTAATTCATCAAAAAGTTCTTGCTTTCCAGATCTGCCAATTGTCAAAACCAGATTCTGATTGAGTTTTATCTTTAGTTTCTTGTGGCGTTTGAAAAGAAGTAAGGCTTCATCCAGAACTGATTTGGTTAATCCTTGCTTGCCAATCTGAAACTCGACACGTTCTTTCCGTTTTTGTGGCATAGCATAAAGGAATACGAAGGGGTTTTAAAACTTATTGCCCCCGGTACCACGCAGCTGCATCCTCAGGAGGCATAGGATTGACAATTGTTCCCGTATATTCAAAGCCAGCCCAGGTGTTCAAACGAGGCAAGATTTCAAGGCGATAATGCAACTCATCTGAAGTATCTAGCGAATGAACGAGGACCATGTTAAACGGTGCATTGATCTCTTTGAGCTTTCTCGTAACGCGAGAAAGCAATAATCCAAGCTCGTGCGTGTTCGCCTCTTCAACAAAGGAAACCTTATGAGACTTTGGCAGAATCCATACTTCAAAAGCAAACCGTGACGCGTAAGGAGCAAATGCGATGAAATTCATCGTCTCAAAGAGTCTACGGTGAGAGTTACGCTCACGTGCAATAATATCGCAGTACGGACAAGCTCCCCGCTGAGACACTTTCTCTATAATGTGTTCAATACGAAAGGGAATGCGATCAAAAGCGACAATCTGCGAGTGCGAATGAGGTAGAGAAGCACCTGCCTCCGCTTTATGATTCTTGAACGCGGCAACAAACTTAATATTATCTACCTCGGAGAGCGCTTGAATGCGCTTCTTATACATCTCCATGATAAGACCGAGATGTTCAGGAGAAAAATCCCACCATTGCTTTTCATGATCGGGAGTTTCAACAATAATCTCATGCACACCATAGCTTCCCCCAAACGTGTAAAACTCATTATGTGTTTGAATTATCTTATCTTGATCTCTAGATACTATGGGAAACTTGTTTTCAAAAACGCGAAGTTGCCAACGGCCATCCTTATCAAAACTCGTAATGGTAGGTGGAGTCATTGACTCATTTCCAGGACAAAAAAAACAAGTTCCTTGTTTTTCAGGAACAGACGACTTCTTAAGAAATTGTTCAGGCCTCTTTGACCGCGTTGTGTTTATTACAACAAATTGATCCTCAACGTAATCTTTTCGAAGTTCTCCCATCGTTCTTACCTCTGTTTGCGAAATGCGAGTTCTTGCGCCTCAATATAATGAGGAACAAAAATACTCCAATCAACTAAGTCTCCTTTTTGTTTCGCCTTTATCTTCTGTGCAACGCGATCTGCTCGATGCAAATGAGTGAAGTCCGAAAGCACTTTGGTCATTGCATCTAATTGTTCAGACCAAGGTTTGTTGCGCCGAGGAACCACCCAGACACCATCCTTGCTTGGAGAAGCTTTGTTCAAATACAAGCCACATCCGGAAAGATCGCTTGTTACTGCGGGCACACCAAGAAGTGCTGCCTCCATTGGTGTATATCCCCACGGCTCATAATAGGAAGGGAACAATCCTAAATGACAGCCTTGAATACAATCATAGAGCGGCAAGTCAAGCAATCCGTCAACTCCGTTTAAGTAAACAGGATAATAGACTATTTTTACACGAGCTTCCGCAGAGTTATCAAGACCATTTGCAATGCACATGCGCAGAATTTCGTTTGCGCCTTCATTTTCTAAGTTATGTGTTGTTAGCAATGCTTTTGGTTGTTTGCTCTTAAAATTAAGCTCGAGTTTTTTCATTGCCAGCATGAAATCATGATCGAGCGTGTTCTTGTGAATAAGCCCTTTCATTTTTTCTTCGTTGTAGACCTCTTCCTCTGAAAGAGAAAGGGTGTTGTCAAGCATGGTGGCGCTCAATTGTGGTAATGCTTCGCGAATGGTATCTTCCATTTCAACAAAGAGCATTTTTCGCTTGATGAGTTCTTCTTTTATGCCATAGGTCATCGCTGGAACCCAGACAAACATAATAATGGTTTTTTCGCTGTTTGCCGCTTTGAGTTCTTTATTCAGTCGTCCTAAAGCTTGAATGGTCAAGTCAATACCTTTGTTGCGAAGTTCAAATCTTCCAAGTAGAAAAAAGAGCAACGTCTGATCTAGATCGAAATGATAGTGGGGAAAAAAGTAATAGGAAACAAATTTTCTGATTTCATCCCGAAACTCTTTATGCTCAATTGAAGATTCTTCAAAAGTAGGAAAACTTGTTTTGTCAAGACCGTTGTAGACAAGCACATCTGGTTTTCGTTCAAGAAGCTTCTCTGCTTCGATGCCTGTAATATCTGAAACAGTGGTAAAACTATCTGCACGTTTTGCACAAGCTTTTTCTGCAGTATACTTATCAAGAATGCCTTTTTGCTTTGCTTCCTCGTAAGGGTTAATGTGGGGAAGTCGTTCGTATAAATCTTCTCCACAGGCAGCAATGGTTCTTCCAAGAATCGTAGCGTGCGTTGTGAAAACAGTTCCAACATCTATTTGTTTTGCTTTCAAATAAAGAAGTCCGAATCCACTTAGCCATTCATGGAAATGGCCAACAAAGCGATGTCCTCGTATTGCTCTGATTTTTTCTAGAAGAATGCCAACAGCAGTACTCCAAAGAAGAGGTTCGTTAAAGTCCTGACCTGCGAACATAGATTCTACTTGTGCAGCTTCCCAATACAATGTCTTGAACTCGTCGAGACGATGAGCGAATCGATCGGTTGGTTGGACAAGAATAGCGATTGGTTCTCCCTCAATAAGCCATTTTCCATAATGACAAATGACGCCTTCTCGCTCAAGTTCTGAAAATACCTGTGCAAGATCTGGCGGAGGAGTTAAGGGTTCGAGTTCGATGCGCGCCTTGTCTTCATAATAGGGACCAATACAAGTATATCCGTCGCCATATGCTTCTTTGACAAGCTTTGCCTTAGAGGTTATAACTGCGTAGATACCTCCAACTTTGTTACAGACTTCATAACTTACTTCGAATAATTCCCAATTTGGTTTCATAGTAGCATCTCACTTACGTTCTTTTATGGAAAAATAATTGAATATTGATACAAGAGCAACACAATAATAACGGCAAGAATAGCGCCAATAGCAAATCCGTAAAAAAATTCTTTCCAAAAAAACTGTTTATCTCGCACAGGAGTTTCTTGCACAGCAGCAGTGGTTTTGTCAGATGATTGTTCTGATGACGATTGCTGCGTTGGTTGTTGCATTGATTCTTGAAATTGAAAAGCGAGTTGTTCCGTAGGAAGTTTAGCTTCTTGGGGCGCATCATCTTGCACGGGCGCTTCCTTTTGCTCGGGAAGTTTTGTTTCTTGAGATTTTTCTTCTTGCGCAAGTTGCCTGTTCTGTTCCTGAGAAACAGGTTCCAAAGCAGGTTTTTTCCTTAGTGAAAAGAAAGACTTTTTTTCTTTTTGTTGCGAGCGCTCTGAAAAAACAGCGGGAGGCGGAGAAGATACTGTTGTTGGCTGCGAAACGGGTGTTTCAGTTTCTTTAGTGATTGGTTGGGACTGCGCTGATTGTTTGAAAAAGTTTCCGCTGGGTTGAGGAGATGACTCCTTTGCAGGCGAATTGGTTACAGGCACTCCTTGGTCAGAAAACGAAGTGAGTTCTTCACCATGAGCAGATTTCTCAGCAATTTCCTCATCAAGAACCTGCACTATTTCTTTTTGAGCGTGAGCCATCATGACCTTGCTTGCAAGAAGTGAATCATGAAGACAATCAGCTATCCAGTTTGCAAAATCATTATTATTATTTGTAACGTGATGTGCAAAAACATCAGGATCCATATCTCTGATCGATCGTGCGAGATCTAAGATGTTATGTGCTTTTTTTCCATCAGTAAAGTGGAATTTATGTTCATCTGGGACATTCTCAATCATGCGTACTCACCTCTTTTTCCCAAACTTCGTTAAGGAGGAACTTGCAAATGAATAAAGTCATTTCGCGCTTGTCATGCACATGTCTGATAAGACTTGCCAGCCGACGTTTGTGAAACACGTCATTGATCCACGTGGAAAAATCATTTCGATCATGGGTGACGTGATGATAAAATATGTCATCCGAGAGCGCATCAAGCACGTTGACAAGCTCTTTAATATCTTTGATATGACCTCCAGAGCATAAGTAAAACCATCGATCACTTGATACGTCTTGTTTGCTTGGTGGAGCGAACGGTTGTTGCACGTTTTTGACCCTGGGAGAAAGTGCTGGTTGCGAACGAGCCATTACTTTCTTTTCAGGTGGTGCATGCGCGAGGTGTTCTGGAAGCAATTCGTGCTTGTCTTCTTCAACAAGCAAGGGTTGCTTTTCGACTTGCTCGGCACTATGCTCCGGCAAAGACGATGAATGCTTCAATTCTATTTTTTCTTCGGATTTTGCGTTATCTTCATTTTCTGCAAAAAAACTTTTTTCTGTTTTCTTAAGTGATGTTGACACTTCAGCAGGTTTTTCTGAAAAAAACGCAACACCTTCAGGTCTTGGAAGTGGTTCCTTTGCTAAATCAACATCGTGTTGGTTAGGTGTTTTAGGAGTTAGTTGTTCTGGACGCGGTTTCAAATGTGCAGGCATAGCATGCTGCACAGCAACAGGTCGAGACTCGCTTTTCTGTGAACCGTCCGTCTCGACATGAGCCTCTTCTTTTGCAAAAAAAGGTTCATGGACTGTTGGGTGAAGCGCAAGTGATGATCGTTGCATCGTTGCTTCTTTTGATCGCGAAAATAATTTGGCGAAAAAACCTTTTCGCGCAGATCGTTCTTCACCTGCTGCAGATTGTCGCCAAAAATTCGCATCGACCTCTGGGGCATTCTCCTGCACAACGCGTTGCACAGGCGACTCTTCAGAGGTTCCAGGCCGTGATGGTGGCCGAAAAAGTTCGGTTCCCATGAAACTGCCTTACCACATCTCGTCAATAAGGTATTTGCAGATGACCAGATTCATCTCTTGCTTGTTGCGAAGAGATCTGATTCGTTCCGCTAAGTTCTTATCTTGAAATACTGCCTCAATCCAGCTTGCAAAATCGTTTCGCTCATCGTTGACATGATAGTTGAACACTTCGTCAGCTAACGTGTCAAGTAAATTTACGAGCTCTCGCACATCCCTAATTTGATCACCGGAGACCAAGTAAAAATATTCATGATCTTTTGGTTTTCTCTTTATGGTTAGTTTGTGCACCGCATCAATAACTGCCTTGTTAAGATCTTTTGTTGGCTTTTTTTTACTAGCAACTTTTTTCTTTTTTGCAGACGCTTTCTTTTTAGGCACCGCTTTCACTTCAGTTGCTTTAACAACTGGTTTTAGCGCAGCCACAGTTTTATTTGCTGGTTTTTTTGAAACTACTTTTTTCTTTGCTGGTTTTTTTGCCGCAACCTTCTTCTTTGGTTTTTTTGCAGCCGTAGAACTTGTACTCATCTCAACTCACCTCTCCTTCCACGGTTTAATTAATTACAGTGAACGCGCAAGATGTTCTGTAACACCTCGCCTTTCCACCCCCTTTTGAACTTGATTTGAATACTTCTCATTTAAAAGTTTTATCCTTTCCAAGACATCATTGAGCGTATTCATGAAAAACATGTAGGCATCATACGGACTTTCGTAGGGGCTAAAATATTTATGAACGTCGCCATCACTAAACCATTTTGTGCACATATAGTAGAAATGATCTGATGTTGAAAGTCTTCGCCAGTCTTCAATGAGTTGTTCATCGCCTGTTTCTTTTACTGCTTTTTCAATCAAGAAGAGTTCTCGCAGCGCAGTTTGTTGCATAGCATTTCCTGTCCATGCGGTAAGATCCCGCTCCATATCCGCCCAACTCATAAAGGAGTGCACATCAATTTCTCCTCGAATTGGATATTTGAGAGCTTGTGAAACAGTGACGAACTCATTGTCTGGATGACTAAGAACCATTCCTGGCATGGCTCGCAAAAAGTCAAAAATGCCAGTGTCTTCCCATTGGTGTTCTCCAAAGGTTTCGTAGTCCATAAAGAGATTGACTAGATCACCGTTGCCATTAATTTGGTTAAGCCAGTGAACAAATTTTTCTGCCGTTAATGGATGTTCTTCCCATCCTTTGTTGCTGAAGCGAAATGCAATGTCATCGGAGAGCTTGTAGTTTTTTAAGAGAACTTTGAAGTCGTGAGCGGTAACTGCTTCATAAATAAAGTTAGGACTTCGCCAACCTAATACATGATCTGCTCCTTCTGCAATAATCCCTTTGAAGCCAAGTCCCTTGACAAAGTTTGCCAGTTCATTGTTAAAGATTAATTCAGTATTGCGAAAAACAGTTGGGGTTTGATTAAAATGTTTCTTGATAAGTGCTGCGTGCTTGTTGATCTGTTTAACAAATTCGTCTCGTGAGTAAATGAATGATAGTGAATGATAATACGTTTCGCTTAAAAACTCAACGCAACCAGTTTCTGCAAGTTTCTTAAAACTTTCAAGAACTTCAGGAGCATATGCTTCAAATTGCTCTAACGCAACGCCACTGATGGAAAAGGAGACTTTAAATGCGCCTTTATGCATTTGGATAAGATCTAAGAGGACTTTGTTCGTTGGCAAATAACTTTTGTTTGCAACTTTTTGCGCAACTTCTCGATTTTTCTTCTCATCGAAATAGTCATGTGCGCGTCCAATATCAAAAACTCTGTATTCACGCAACCGAAATGGTTGGTGCACTTGAAAGTAAAAACATACGCTTACCATTTATGTACCTCCCCCAAAATAATGATGGTGATTTGATGTAGCTATGACGCTTTTCGAATAACGTCCTTATACAAACGTACTAATTTTGTAACTGCCGTATCCCAACTTCTGTTCATGACCTCATGATAGCCATTTTCGGTCATTGTTTGATGCATGCTCGGATAAGAGAGTAATGAAATAATGCGATCAGCAAGTTTCTCTGTGTCCCAGAAATCAACTTTAATACAATTTTGTAGCACTTCACTAATGCCGCTTGTTTTGCTGATGATTGGTGGCGTTCGGTGCTGAAGTGATTCATAAGGAACAAGGCCGAATGGTTCTGAAACTGAAGGCATGACAAATGCATCCGCTCGGTCAAACATGCGTGCAGATTCTTGTTTATTAAGCCAACCGGTAAACAAGAAATTTTGTCCTATGCCAAGACTTGCTGCGTGCTCGATCATGCTGTTGAGTTTGTCTCCGGAGCCGACAACGACAAATTTTACTTTTTCATGATGATCAAGAACTCGTTTTGCTGCTTCAACAAAATATTCTGGTCCTTTTTGTACGCTGATTCTTCCTAAAAAGAGCACAACCTTTTCATCGGGCATAATGTCAACTTTCACTTCGGGTTCCTCGTAAAGAGTTGGTTCGTTATGCACAACAGTTATTTTGTTTGGATCTATGCCGTAATTGTTTACAACCATGTTTTTTACATAATCACTGATTGCAACGATATGATCGGAATGTGCAAGTGCGTAATATTCTCTTGAGCGTTCTTCTTCTGAAGCTCTGCCAAGCGCGCGATCAAAGATGGTGTTATGAACATGCATGACAAGTGGTTTGCCACTCACTTCTCTTGCTTGATGACCTGCAGGATACGTGTGAAATTCGTGGATGTGAATAACATCAAAATCTTCATCTTCTGCGATGAGTCTGACTCGCTGCGCGAATCGTTCCATTTCTTCGAAAAGGTTGTCACCATAGAGGTTCTTTACAACTTTCCCATCAGAAGCGAATTGTTTTTCTCTTGCTATGCGTTTATGGACTTCGTCATATTGTCGTTCATCCATGTACGCATGAAATCCTGTTCCCACCGTTTTGAGATGAATATTTTTGAGTTTATGTGCAGGAATTTTATGTTGGGCGATAAGAACTCGGTTACCATATTTGGTGTGAAAATCAGCTGGGCCGTACGGCATAATGTACGTGACTTCATGTTCGGTTTTTGAAAAAGAATGAAGTAACGCATCACATACTTGCCCAAGTCCTCCCGCGAAAAGCGGAGGGAGTTCCCAGCCAATCATAAGAACCTTCATTTACGCGTAAACACCTCGTCTTTCTCCATCCTTCACCCACTAGTTTGGCTAATTCTGTTATTTGTGCTGCATCTTCGAGTATATAAAAGTATTCTTTTTTACTGTGGAGAAACAAATGAATATTTACGATAATTCTATTTGTAAGTAAGTTGAAAAATAAGAAAGCAAATCATCACTAGTATCTTATGTAAAAACGTCTCAAATAACCAAATTTGTGGTTTTAAAATGATTTAAGAGCTCCTAGTTAATAAATTATTTAATTAACTTACTATAATAATAAAATTTCTTTAATAAATGAAAAACTTTATATATAAGAACCTCTACAATCACCCCATGCATCAACAATTTTCAAAGACAACATTTGAGCTTCTCAAACAAATCGCAAGCAACACGCAAACAGCCGGTGAACTTGCAAAAAAAATGAAGACCTCACTTGCAAATATCTCACAGCAAACGAAACTTCTTGAAGCGCAAGACCTCATCAAAAAGACAGCAAAAAAAACACAAAAACCAGGCAAACCAGCAACCATGATCTCCCTCAAAAAAGAATCAACCACCATCCAAATTATCGCACAAAAATTTGTAGAACAAAAACAATTCAACCTCACGTTTGAGAAAAAACTTCTTATTAGTTTATGGATGCTTCTCACGCAAGAAAATGCTCACGCCATCGCCAAACTATTTTTTCAACAAGAAGATCTTTTTGAAAACATTCACTTTCTCGGATTGCTCAAAAAAGACAAAACAAGCGACCTTAATCTTCTCATTATCACAAAAAAAGAATCACTGCATAAATTACGAGGGGAACAAGCAAAACAAGTCATCCACCTCAAAGGAAGCCAAGTGATCATCAACTTATGGTCTCACAGCCCTGAGGAAATCAAGAACGGATTCCTTCGAAATGAAGCGTACTACCTTTCCTTAAAAGAAGAACTCGTCCCTCTCATTAATGAATCACAAGATAACGAATTACTTGAAATATTGGGTGTGTGATATGGAAGAACCAGCATTGGCAAAAACAATGAAAGCGGTCATCGAAACGCTTTCATACGAAGAACTCCTTCATTTAGAGCAACACTTGCAACTGGGCAACATCACCTCGATGGTGAGTGCGAGGCGAGAACTCCTTGAGACGACAAGGCAGAAAATCTGCCCCTCCTGTGGAGGAAACGTTCTTGAAGAGAAATGCTACACGCTCATTTTTGGCCAAGGTTATTTTCGAAAGAAAGCAAACTTTTGCGGCAATGATTGTTTAAGCGAGTTTCTCGAATCAACAAGAAAAGAACAGTAAAAATACATTCTGCCACTATACAAAAACCGCTATTCGTCGCGAAATCTTTATAAAAATAGCACTCTTTTGGACATCAGGGGGAGTAATTGGCAGACTTTGACGAATTAATGAAAATTCAACGCATGATGGCATCCAAAATTATGGAAGAATCACGAGTTGATAACAAAATCATCGTAATTGAGATAATTAGCGAACTCGTATCCCCAAAGAATAAAAAAATTCAAATTGAAGCAATTATCACTGAAGCAATGATCCGCGGACTTTCTGAAGATACGGTTAATGCAGCAATAGAAGAACTTGAAAACGATCACATCATCGAATACTCCGATACAGGGTATGTTAAACTTCTCTAAGTGGGTGTCCTTATGAGCAAGCACATAGGATTTATCGTAGATAAGACGTATCGCGTCGAAAACGGAAAAACAATCATCTTATTATTTGGAAGACTCAGTGATGGCAGATCATTTGTGACAAGAAACGCGTATGCACCGTACTTTTTTATCAAACAAGAAGATGAGAAAGCAGCAAAAGAAATTCTATCATCAACCACAACATTTACGGGCACAGAAACGACAACACTGACAAGTTTTGATGAAAAAACAGTGTGCAAAATTTCATTCTCCGAAACAAAAGATGTTGCGCGGATTCGCGACGAACTGGAAAAAAATGGCATGCAAACCTTTGAAGCAGATATTCCTCTTGCCCAACGATTCACCATTGATCTTGATCTCCTCTCAACTGTGCTTATAACAGGAAAAGAAACACATACAGAAGAATTTTTCGTTGACGTCGTTTTTGAAGAACCTGAACTTGCCAAAGGTCCTGACGAGTTACCTACGTTGCGCATACTCTCATTTGACATCGAAACTGATAAGACCTCAAACAACATGTACAGCATTGCTCTTGCATTTCAAGAAGGAGAACGCCTTTGGAAAAAGACCATTTTTGTTCACGAGGGACACAAACAGCTTCCTCGAGGAGAAGATCTCATCATTGTTACGTCGCAAAAAGATGCGGTGCAGGAATTCATCGCTCTTGTACAAAAAGAAGATCCTGATCTTATCACAGGGTGGAACCTTATAGATTTTGATTTTGCTGTGCTCAACGAAGCAGCAAAACGAGAGCGCGTTGATTTTTCATTTGGCAGGATGCCTGGCAAACTAAAACTCACACAAGAGCGGTCCTTCTTTCGAGATTCGAAAGCAAGCATTCCTGGAAGAGAAATTCTTGACGGCATTCACTTACTCAAATCCTCATTTATTAAACTAGATAACTATAAGTTAAACACTGCAGCAAAAGAATTCACAGATGAAAAAAAACTAATAGAAACAGAAGGAAAAGAAAAATATCTCGAAATCACCCGACTCTACCAGAAAGAGCCAAGCAAACTCATCGCATATAATGAACTTGATGCAAAACTCGTTCTTGATGTGCTTGCAAACTCAGGAGTGCTCGCACTTACCTTGCGTCGCTCACTTATCACCGGAATGCAGCCGTCGCGCGTGAAAGCATCCATAGCCTCATTTGACTCACTCTATTTACGAGAGCTTCGAAAACGAGGAAAAGTAGCCCCAAGTGTGCGCTTTCAAAACAAAGAAGAAAAGACAGTTGGAGGATTCGTCATGAATCCGAAACCGGGTTTGTACCAGAACGTCTTTGTTTTTGACTTTAAGAGCCTCTATCCATCAATAATGATCACGTTTAACATAGATCCTCTTGCGCTTGCAAGCAACGGAGAGATACGCGCACCTAACGGTGTTCGCTTTTCAAAAAAAGAAGGAATTCTCCCAGCCATCATCAAGCACGTCTGGTCGCAGCGCGATAAAGCAAAAGCAAGAAAAGATGCAAGTGGTAGTTATGCGTTTAAGATTTTGATGAATTCCCTCTATGGTGTGTTAGCAAGTCAGAATTGTCGATTTTATGATCCTGCTCTTGCAAACGCCATCACAAGTTTTGGGCATCACCTTATCGCAACAGCTGCAAAATTTGCCGAACAAGAAGGCTACAAAGTCATCTATGGCGATACGGACTCTGTTTTTGTTGCAACCACGATTCAAGAGAGCAGTGAAGCTCTTGAAAAAGGCAAGACGTTTGGAGAAGAACTCAATGCAAAACTCACCGCACACATTAAAAACGAATTTGGCAGAGAAAACCATACCGAACTCGAATTCGAAAAACTCTATGCGAAACTGCTCTTGGTACGAGCAAGAGGAGGAACGGAAGGCGCAAAGAAACGCTACGCAGGAGTAAACTGGACGCCAAATAACGAAACGCTTGAAATTACCGGCCTTGAAGCTGTTCGTGGAGATTGGACAGAACTTGCAGGAGAATTTCAAGAAAAATTGCTTCATCTCCTCTTTCAGGGAAGCGATCCGACAACATACATTCAAAGTGTTCTCTCAGATTTGCAAAAAGGTTTGCTTGATGACAAACTCATTTACCGAAAAAATCTTCGCAAAACAACAGAAGAATACACAAAAACCACACCACCACATGTGAAAGCTGCAAGAAAAATGGGCATGACCGGAACGGGCGTTGTCGAATATGTCATGACAACTGACGGACCAGAACCCTTGCAACAACGAAAAGCGCGCATTGATTATGATCATTACGTTGAAAAACAACTCGAACCTATTGCAGAATCACTGCTTGCAAGCATTGGAAAAGACTTTAGCGACATCCGCAAAGGTTCAGTGCAGAAAGGATTATTTGATTTCTAACTCATCTTGCGACAATAAGAGAACTAGTTAATTTTACTTCTCTTCGTGTACGCAATTCTTCAAGAACAAATGAAGAAGCATCTTCAGGACTTTCTGCTTTGATCTTAAGAATAATGTCCCATTCGCCAAAGAGCACATGACCGTCAGCTACTCGCTCATGATTAATAAGCTCTTCAAAGAGATCTTGGACATTTGCCTGCTCGACTATAATGAGGACGTACACGAACATAAGAAAAAGAGAACGCGCAAACATTTAAAAAAATGCTTGTGTACTTCATTGTCACGAAGAATCATTCCATAATCTGCATCTTGTTAACCACATTAAACTGGTCAACAGAAATAATTGGTTCGTGATTTGCTTTGATAAGCTTTCCCCGGAAGCGCAAATAGCCTGCGTACGTCGGGTTCTTAATTATTTCATAAAATGTGGAAGTTGCAAACTTAAACTTTTCACAAATGGTACGATAATTAACTCCTTGAGCACGAAGGGTGAACACATCCTTGACAATTTTTGCTTGATCCTCATCAACAATAAGCGTCCCCTCATCAAACTTATACCCGAACGGTGCGCGATTAAGCACCTCTCCTGCGGCAATCTTCTTATCAAATGCGAGTTCGACTCGCTCTTTGACCATGCCTCGCTCAAGTTGAGCAAACACCCCAATAATTTGAAAGAACGCTTCACCCATCGCAGTAGTCGTATCAATTTGTTCAGTGACTGAAGTAAAATTCACCTTATGTTTTTTGAGTTCGTCAAGTGTTAAAATCAAATCCTTAAGATTTCTAGAAAACCGATCAATCTTATACACAAGCAAAATATCATAGGATTCAACATCCTTCATCAGCTGCTCAAATGCTGGGCGCTTCGTGTTTCCCGCAGAAAAGCCCGCATCCTCATAAATATTGTACACCTCCCAATCCCGAAGCGTACAATACGCATTGAGTTTCTCTTTTTGCGCACCAAGCGAAATTCCTTCTATTGCTTGTTCTTGTGTTGAGACACGCACATAGCAGGCAACTCGAGGTTTTCCCATCGCAATTTTCCAAGAAGGCTGATTTTATAAAAGTTTGGAAAGCTCACAGTATGACAAGAAAGAAAAATTCGTGCCATTTCGGCAATATTTGATTTGAAGCTAGAAGAGTTCTGCAAAAGAATTTATAAATCACTTAACTAAATAACTATCGTGGCTGTTAACATTGAGAGTAAAAAAAAGAAAATAATAAACTGCGTGGCATTTCTTCTTGTTAAGGAAAACAAAATGCTTGTGGAAAAAAGGAAAATAACTAAGAGAGTCGATCCGGGAAAGGTTTGTATCCCTAGTGGAGGTATAGAAACAGGAGAGACTCCTCAAGAAGCAGTATGCAGAGAAGCTAAAGAAGAATTTGGCATCAATGATGTAAAAGCAACGTACATTGGTAATTTAGTTTATCCTTGCTCTGAAGTTGACTTTTTAGTTAACTACTTTATCATCACCGAATGGATTGGAGAAATTGAAGTTTTAGAGGCAGAACAGTTGCAGTGGAAAGAAATAAAAAAAGAAAACGTAGACATCTGGCCAGATAAGCTCATCATAGGAGCAATTAATTCACAAAATAATAATAATAATAATACATAATTCAGCATTCAGTGAGAATCCTAGAATCAGCAACTATATAAACAATCGTGCTTAAAACTGGCTTAAGGGGTGAACACATAGTATGGATATACAACGATCATTGAATGATGTACAAGCGTATTTTTCTAAGCTTTCTCTTGGTGAGCAATTAAGTTGGGGCGCAATAGTTCTTGGATGTATTCTTGTGATCATCAGTTTTTTTGTTTGAAGCACTATGTATCCGCATTCACATTTCTTGTTTGGTTTGTTTTTGGGCATCGTTTTATTGCAAGCAGGAATACTTTCAAGTACGGGCGTCATTCTTCTCAGCGTTCTTGCTGTTCTTATCGATGTTGATCATTTCTTGTATTTCGCTTTCAAGCATAAGTCAGCAAGTGTTCGCAACGCGTGGAATGCTGCTGTTGTATTTCATGAAAAAGGCGAGCGCACATTCATTCATAATTCGCTGGGAGGTGTTCTCGTACTCGTGCTTTGCGTACTTCTCTTCTTTATTTCTTCGCAGTTAAGCATCATTGTTCTTGTCGCGTACCTTTCGCATATGCTTCTTGATTATATGCCATTTCCTTCGAGTACATCAAAGAAGTTTTCTGCGAGTATTTTCAAGTTTTCTCTTGCCGTAAGTTATCGCGAACTCGTCTTTGATGTGCTTCTCACGCTCTGTATTGGCATTATGCTCATCTAGTGCTGCAAACGAGCATTCTGCAAAACATTTTTAAATGAGTATCCAAGCCAAGTATGTATATGGATTTTAATGAAGCGTTTTTGCTTTTCTCCAATTGGATGAGCAGCTGGCAAATAGTTCTTGCTGCCTATCTGGTGTTGTTTCTTATTATTTACAGGCATCGAAAAAAGTTTCAGTTTCAAAGTAAGATCGTGATGATGCTGCACACGAAGATCGGTCTTAAACTCATGCATTACCTAGGGGACAAACACGCAAAATTTTTTCGCGTCCTCGGGTTCGTTGGCATTTTCGTTGGCTACATCGGCATGGTTTTTATGACGGGCATTATACTTTTTGGTGTGTACCAACTCATCTTCGTGCCTGATGCGGCACCAGTCGTCTCACCCGTTCTTCCTGGCGTAAGCATTCCAGGCTCTCCTATCAGCGTTCCGTTCTGGAGCGGTATGATTGCTCTGTTTATTACCATCGTCGTTCACGAGTTCGGCCATGGCGTTATCAGCGTTGCAAATAAGATCAAGGTGAAAAGTTCTGGGTTTGTCATGTTCGGCCCGATTCCTGGAGCGTTTGTTGAACCTGATGAAAAACAACTTGAAAAAGCAACACCAAGCGTAAAACTGGCAGTGTTTGCTGCAGGTCCTTGGTTTAATGCACTTCTTGCAATGTTCATCTTTCTCTTATTGTTAGTGATAGTCAATCCTTTAATTGGAAATGCAACGACTGAAGGCGTTGCCTTTTCTTCTTTACTTGCAGGAACACCTGCAGCAAACTCTAGTCTAGAAACCGATGTGGTGTACAAAGAAGTTGACGGCGTAACCATGGTCACGTACCAAACGTTCTTTGAGTACATGCAAAATACTACTCCTGGCCAAGTCATTACGTTTAGCAATGAACGAAACACCGTCAGCGTTGAACTAGGAACGCATCCACAAAATCCCGATCTTGGCTACCTTGGCGTCATTCCACATCAAGTCACCCTCAAAGAAAGTTTACCTGGCTGGCTTGGCATCGTCTTACTGTGGATGTACGGCCTTCTTGGATGGATCTTTATTCTTTCCATCGGTATCGGCAGCGCAAATCTCTTACCACTTGGCCCAGTAGATGGTGGTCGCATGTTTGAAGTTGCTCTGCAGAAATTCTTCAAGAAAAAACTTGCAGGCAAGATCTGGTCAAAAACTGCACTTATCTTGTTTATTGTCATCATTGTATTGGTCGTTATTCCAATTATCAAAGCAGTGTTGTTTTCTTAATACAGACAATAAGTTTTGAGCAAACAAAAATAGCGAGATTTACGCATCCAAATATTTATATAAAACGTTCTTTCTTTTCAGGAGTAATGACATCGTTCGGCTTTATCACCTTTGAAGGCGGAGAAGGTTCTGGCAAATCAACTCAAGTTCAAGGATTAAAACAGGTTATTGAGTCTGCATACGGATCACCCGTCTTTTCACTGCGAGAACCAGGAGGAGAACCTATCAGTGAGCGCATTAGAGTGATTCTTCTTGATCCACAAAGTCAAAACATGACTGCAGAAACTGAAGTGTTATTATTTCTTGCCGCAAGAGCCCAACTTGCCGCCAACGTAACCAAACCAGTTCTCCAGGGAACGCACCGAAGTTCTCGCAAGGGCGAAGGTGCAACCGTCATTAGCGATAGGTATCATGATTCAACAGTTGCCTATCAATTATGTGCGCGCTTTGGTGGAAATAGCACAATCAATGAGGCAGTTGAGGTGATTTATAGAAACTTAGTTAATCTCCATCCCGATCTTACACTTCTCTTTGATCTTCCTGTTGAAGTAGGACTTGCACGGGCCGGCAGGCGAAACGTTGAAACAGGTATTGGTGAAACTGAAGGACGGTTTGATCAATTAGCAGTTGACTTCCACAACCGTGTTCGCGACGCATACTTAGACATTGCTGCAAGCGAACCTGAACGAGTGAAAGTGATTGACGCGTCACAAAGCATTGAAGCAGTTGCCATGCAAGTGAGGGAAACGTTTGCTGCGTATGCACAAAAAGTTCTTTCTGGTGAGTACATTCCCCATTTTGTTCGCAAACCATAAAAGAGTAATTTTATAAAGCTGTTTTTCTCGAGTTTTTCTTATGTCTGAAAACTGGCCAGTCACCGATCCCCTCTATGTACGTTACAGTGGGGAGTGGAGCTGGGATGTTATCCACGACCTAATTAAGTCTTGGCTTGTGCAAAATTATTACACGAAATATACAGAAAAAAAAAATAAGACAAAGGTGGGCGGTTCGGGCATTGAAACAGAAATTGAGATCGATGCGGACAAGAAAGTAACCTCCTTAGCAAAATATTCCATATCTATTGCTATCCACATCTGGGATGTGAAAGAATCAGACGTGATTGTTGATGGAAAAACGCAAAAAATTAATAAGGGACGAATAGAAATAGTGCTTACGGGCACCGTCATCCTTGATTATCAAGGAGCATTTGAAAAAGATTCCGGGCTTAATAAGAACTTTCAGAAAAAACTTAAAGATTGGTTTTTTAAGATCAGATTTACTGAACTTGACAGCGCACACTTTGATGGACTCAAAGAATCGCTGTACAATTTGCAAACAAAAATAAAAGAAGCGCTTCATATGGAAACGAGCTATACGGCGTATAATATTAGCTCCTCATAAACATGTCAGAAAGAAATACGGTTGTCTACCAACGGGTTGTTGATTACAAGGGATTAATTAATGTCCCTGGTGTTTTTCGCGTTATTGAGGATTGGCTTCGACAAAACGGCTATTCAAAAAAAGAATTGCGAAACGAAGAAGAAATTTTTGAAAGCGGCAAACAAATAATTCTCGAACTGCTCCCCTACCGTCTGCTCAATCCGGAAGCAAAGCTTGAAATACATCTGGTCATCAATTTTCGCAAACTTCAAGAAGCAGAAGTTGAAGATGGTGTGCGAAAGAAAAAACTCTGGAAAGGAGAAGTTACCATTACAACTGACGCATATGTTGTTACCGATCTTGAGAACAAATGGGATAACAACGCGGTCATGCTCTTTATGAAAACTATTTTTGATAAATTCATCTACAAAGTCTATTCGTCACATTATGATAAGATGGTTGGAGAAGATGTTGACCGGCTCCTTCTTGAAGTTAGGTCATATCTGAACTTACAACGGTTCTGATCAACCAGTTTTTATTTCTTCATGTTTTCACGAGCGAACAAATACGCAACAGTTGCAACGCAGGCAAGCACGTGAAAGTAGACATACGTGAGAAAAATGCCAAAAAACCCTGGAAGGTAAAGCGAGGGCAAGAACAAGAACATCAACACATAATCATACCAAAACAAGATTTTATCTAAAGAAAGAAGTTGTTGCAGGAGCTGCACGCCTCCAAGAAGGATGAGTATGAGCAAGTGAATGGCAAACCGCTCAAAAGAAAAAAGATAGCTCGTCAGTTTCACGGCCCGAACCTCGCAAGATGCGCAATTGACGCGTACGTCGATGCGTTTTGCAATACGAATGTTTCAACAAGCGCTGCAATGATAAGAACTGCAAACGCAATAAAGAAAGTCCAAAAGTTATACATGAAGAGCTCGTTTTTTTTCTGAACAATACCGTGCTGAAAGCTTTTTGAAATAATTCCTCCGCTAATAGCTCCCAAAATATAAGAGAACATTTCTAGAAGGGCATGAGGAAAGACAACAAGTAAAATCATGAAGATAACAAAGAAAGGATTTTGTCCTAAGTAGAACGCCGCATTTTTTGCAGTGATGCCAAAAACAGATCCCCAAAGCGATGCATTCCAGATAAGAAGGAATGAACCTCCATCACCAGTCAACAACGAAAGCAAGAAGCACGCAAGTAAGACAAAGAAGTTATTGAGCAGTATGAGAGAAAAGAGCCCTGAATTAAAGGTTGCAAAGCCCGCAATATCCCCTGTTGTTAGTTGGGCTGCAAACAAGCTGTTAACTTCGAAATTGGGGAGCACAACAGCTGCCAGTAAATACGTGACAAAGACGCCAAGCATGAGCATGAGGTAGACGCCAACAAAATCGTACTCGTCATAGATGAGTTTGCGAAAACTAAACCGCTTTTCTCTTGCTTGTTGTCTTGTTTCAAGAGAAAAGATTTTACTTAATGAAGGCAGGAGAAGCAAGGAAGTGAATGCAACTGACACCAGCGAAGGATTATTTGGAAACAACAATCGTGCAATGAGAATGCCTATGACGGAATACACACTACCAAGAAAGAATACGTAACGTAGCCTCCGCTCGAGCCAACCCGAAGGGAGGATGCTTTCAAGAACCGTTTTTCCTCACCTCTCTTTAGAAAACACGCTTACTTTGCACCGTTGTTTGCGCACCGAATTTGCTCACAAATTTTGCTTTTGCCCGTGGCAAGGTCATATCTCCTATGACGTTGAGTTTTGTTTTGAGTTTGTAGACGAGGATGCGTTCTTCAAAGCCATCAAACAAGTCAATATCCCATTTAACGATCGCTCCTCGTTTGTCATTCTTTGTAATTTTTGTTGGCATAAGCACGCCTGGCTTGTCATCAACACTGATGTCAACGATGTGCGGTGCCTTGTCAAAGACTGATAAGTTTGAAACTGGCGTTCTTGAACGGTTTCGAACAATGAGTCGTACGCGAAGTACTTGCGTGCCATCTTTCTCATTGTCTCCGAGTGTCGAATATGATTTTCGAATAACAACTTGCGGTCTGAAAACAAAGTATGCAACAATGCTGACGATAATAACAAGGATGGTAGAGACAAGAGGCCAGAAATTTTCTGTAAAGACAACTTCTGTTGATGTGTTAGGTGCTAAGGAAACGCCGACTTCATAATAATTGTTTCCATTCAAATCTTTTACGACCTTGTACGATGGGTCTGTTGAAGAAAAGTATTTGCGAAATCCACCAACAGGAATCATGAATGTTTTTTCAAGAGGAATATTTCCTGTGTTGGTGAACACTTCAACTAAGCGTCGTGATAACAATCCATCTTTTTCTGTGGTGAGCGTAAAAGAGATGTCACCGTATTCTTCAACCGAGAATAGTTTCTGTACACTCTTGTACGCAACGGATTCATTATCAAGGAAGACATTGACAATAAGTTCATGCTCTCCTGGCGCTTGAAGTGGGTCGATGACGTAGTAGCGATTAATATCTTCTTGTTCAAGAGGATCAAGGGAGATGGTAAATTCATCTTCAAAGAGTCCGTCTGAGAGTACGACAATGCGCACCGGATCGATAAGAATTGGGTTTCTGTTAGTAAGAGAAAAGCGAACTTTCACTTGCTCACGAGGATCATACACTTCATCAGTTGCTACCACAACCCCAACGTTTTTGACATATGATTGCGCAGGGCTTGATGTCGTAAATCGCGTAAAAAGAGAAATACGAGAGATTTCTCTGGTGTTTCTTGAGTGCGCATCAATGTCAACGGTAAACGAGCCAACAAAGACCTGTGCAGGAGTGATAGTGAGGGTGACTACTTTTGTTTCTTGGGGAAGCACGGAGACCGAACTTGGAGTCGTTATCCAGTTCGTACTTTCTACAGGAGAAAAGGAAACAACATCAGTGCTACTTTGCAAATTAGTGATCGAAAGGTTGAACACGACTGGCGATCCAGGTAAAACAACCGATCGTACGGCTCCTGCTTCATAATGAAACGCGTCTGCAAGAACAAACGACGACACCAAGACCAATAGCAAAGATGCAAATAATGTATATTTCATGCTCATTCCCCTCATGTACTCTACGAGAAAATAACATCTTCTCCATTTAAAAATTTTTCCCGAAAGTCCTTGACAAAATCGGCTCTTTTTACCATGGAGAAGTTGCCCGAAAACGATGCCTATATAAATCCTCACCTGCCGTTACCCTTCATGCTTGCCCAGTTTAGTGCTCAAGTGTTTCTTATTGGCATTGTTACGCTACTCTTGATTCCTCTCGAGCTCCTCTTATTTCGCCTCTTTCTCAAAAAACAACAGCGAGCAGACATCCTATTTATTGTCAGTGTTAGTTCTCTTGTGTTTTTAGTTGCTACAACTGCTTGTACGTTGATTATGAGTGAGTTTGCAAGTGTCAGCATTGGTCTTGCTTTATTTTCGATTTGCGCATATAAGCTGTGTAACCTTATCGCAAAAGTTGACAAAGAAACATCCTTTCAAGTTGCACTGCAAAGTTATGTTATTTCCATGCTCGTGTTTATGGCAGGCATTGTTCTCGTGCTCTTTCTCAATCTTGACGTTATCACGCCAAGCATTTCGAGTTATATGTAACGCACCAAGAAACACTCATTTGTTTCAATGACTGAAACAAATTTTGCAAATTGTTCTTGCACCTCTTTTGCTTGGAGAAGGGGAGCTAGTTTTTCTTTGTAAGCGATGCTTTCATATTGGAGTTTGCCAAAATCTTTCACGCTTGAAAGCTTCTTGAATAAGAACTGTGGTGAAAGGGCAATGTGCTCGCCATCTCGTATCACATATCCTTTTTCAAGTAATTGAGCAAGTGCTTTTGATCGTTCTCGCGCAGCCCCAAGAGAATACAATGCGCTTGGTAAGAAGCGTTCTGCTTTGTTTGCATAGCGCAATATTTGAACAGCAAGAGGTAAGAGTCCTTGAAATGAGGGGATGAATTTTTTTTCGAACGTGTCTCTGTTTGCAACAATTCCTCCTTCGATGAGTTCAACAAGAACATGAAAGGTTTCATTATTTTCAGAACAGACAACTTGAATTGCAGGCACTAACTCAACGCCCGCATCTTGCTTGTCAAGAACAATGCGTGCATCTTGCAACGACATTTCTGGTTTGATCAAGGGCAACACTTCTGCCTCCTGAAATGATTGTTGTTGGTTGGTAAATGATTCTTCTTGTTGCAGAATACGTACTGTTTCGCCGCCGTGTTTTGTTCTTCTCGGACGAACAGAAATGAAGAGAGGAACATCTGTAACGCCGCAAATCATTGCGCTGCCAATAGGAAGCTGCTGAATTTCAGTCTCCGAAGCATCAGTTACACCTTCAACGCTTGCCATGACTGCTCTGACATCTTGCGGGTTTGTCACTTTCAAAATAATGTTTGTTGAACACTGACTTAATACCGATTTATCAATACGTGCAGGACGCTGACTAATAACGCACAGTCCAAGACCGAATTTTCTTCCTTCAGAAGCTAATGTGCGAATAATTTTCGAAGATTTTTTCTCTCCAAAACTTCTTTCAGGACAAAAATTATGCGCTTCTTCGAGCACCAAAAAGAAAGGAGGAATCTTGTTTTCTTTTCGAAGCTTAAACAAATCAGTTAATAATTTAGAAGCGATAATTTCTTGTACGTCAGGAGAGAACCCTTTGAAATTGATAATGTTCGCCCTGCCCGGTTTAACGAATTCGTTGTGTGCAGGCCTTGCTTGGGAGAAGAGTTTTAGTTCTTTAAGGTAGGTGATCATTCCCATGAGTTGAAACTTTGATGTGGACTCTTCAAGATCAAGAATGGCAAGGAGATCGTCAAACGTGAACTGTGATAGCCCTTTCAATGCGGTGTGCAAGAGAGCTTGCTGGGAAGGGGAAAGCTTTCCTGGAAGCAAATCAAAAAGATCATGTGCAGTTGCGGGTGGTGGAAGGGAAATGGGCGTTGCATTCGCAACAACCGTTGGATCACCCCACGTTTTTACTTTATAGCGCTTTGGATCAAGGCCGAAACTTGCTAACGCTTCGCTCGGTTCAGCTTTTTCGCTAAGGGTTGCGTATTCTCCATGGGGATCAAAAATGAGAACAGGAACATTCTTTTCAAGCATCTCTTCAAGAAGGACGCCCGCCGCATACGATTTTCCTGCTCCCGATTTTGCAAGAATAGCAAGATGCTTTGTTAAGACAATATCCGGATCGAGAAGAACATCAACGTAGCGACCATCAAGTCTGCCAAGAAAAAAGCCGTGCTGGGGAATTGCCGCCATGACAATTTCTTTGACCACATCATCCTCAGCTAAGAGAACCTCGGAGTTTTCTGCAAAAGGAGTGCGAAGACGCGTAAGTTTGCCATTGTCAAGAAACCCAATAATTTGACAGGTTGCAAGGGTTTTTCCTTTATCGCGCGTCACTTCAACAATTTGACTAAGAACAAACCCGTACTCGTCATGCATCACCTGCACATAATCAAACTTTTTTACCGTCGTAGTTGCGGCAAATGAAAATTTGTTCGTGGTTATCTTTCCAAAGAGCGTTCCAAGGAGCATAAGAGATGCTAAACTGAGTGCTTATTTAAAGTTAATGGGTGAGAACGCAACAAGAAGTTTTTTAAAGAAGCAGTCCCGATCTATCTGTCTGGAGGTGGTGAGATGTTAACTGAATTATTCGCGAATCCTTTGATCCTTGGCGTCATCCTTGCAATTGTCATATTTCTCTCCTTTAAACTTATCAAGAGCGTGCTCAAAGCAGTGCTCGTTGTTGTTGTCGTTGTCATTTTACTGAGTGCGATTTTCGGCATCAACGTCTACCAAGAAGTCAAATCGTTCAAAGAAGACTTCCCCAGTAAGGAAAAGGCGTTTTTGTATGTTGAAGACGAACAGGTACTTGCAGGATTCCACATAGGTGCTTTTGAGGATGAAGAAACAATTTTTTCAGCAGAAGAACTTGCCTCTTTTCCTTTGCAAGAACCTCCAAAAGAGTATTACTTAACGTTCATCATCAGCAAAGAAGCAATTGACAATGTAACAGTGCAAACAAAAGGCCCCTTTGGTAAAGACTTATCAAATGAATTCTTACTTGAGGTTCTTTCACAAGAAGATCCAATTGGGTATGTTACCCAAACAAGAACGCCAGGCTATGACTCCTTATCTGATGAAGAAAAAGTAGCAGCAAGAACAGCAATCGAAGAGTTGTATGGCACAGGTCAAGATCTTAAATCGGTGGTGTTCGCAGGACTTGTTAAAAACGCGCTTGAAGAACAAGGCGGCATGTTTTTTCTTGATGGCATCAGAGAGGATTCGATTACAGTCAAACCGACGAAGATCGTGTTTTCTTATTTGAAAATGGCCGGAGACAAGACCTTTGCAATCGGCCAATCACTTGGCGAGCGGTTGCGTGGCGATGACGATGGGAATTAAAAATTTGTTTAAACGAAAAGAAGAACAGGCATTTGATCCCGGCCTTGACGATAATTTATTCGGAGATTCAGGATCATCTCAACAAGCAAACGATCCCTTCGCGAATGACCCTATTCTTGGCACGCCACGACAACCAGGGGGACAAATTGGCGAACCGATAAAAGAGCGAGAGTATCGAGATCCTATGATGAGTGGTGCCCGGCAAGAACCAGGCCTGTCGCAAAATTCTTCGCGAGAAATTGAGTTAATACTTGCAAAACTTGATATGATCAAGAGCGAACTTGACGGAGTAAATTTGCGTTTACAAAAAATAGAGAAGATCGTTGATGGCACGTCAAAGCAAACAAAAAGGGATGAAATTTCCTGGTAAAGTAGTTCTTGCATTTCTTCTTGCAGTGCTTGTTGATCAAAGTACCAAGTTTTTGTTTCGCAACGGGTTGGATGTTTCCTTTGGTGTTCTTCACTTGCATTTTGTTGCAAACACCGGTGTTTCGTGGGGCTTATTTCCTGGAAAAAATCTCTTGTTTCTTGGGCTTAGCATCATCATTCTTGGCATGTGTTGGCTTGCATTTTCTCAATTTGATCGGCGAAGCTGGCTTGGCGAAAGCCTTTTTTTTGCAGGCGGTGTTGGTAACATTCTTGATCGGATTTTTTTTGGATTCGTTACTGATTTCATTGATCTAGGTTTCTTTCCCGTCTTTAACGTTGCTGATGCGCTGCTTTCAGTTAGTATCGTGCTTATCATCCTCTACGAATTTTCTTTACAAAGAAAAAAGAAGCATCCATAAACACTTATTTAAACAAGAAAGGTTTTCTTCTCACGTATGCCATTTGCTGAAGATAAAAAACGCGTCCTTGCCAAATTGTTCTCACCTGACAAATCAAAAAAAGGAGATGTTGATAAAGAAATTATTCCATTACTTACCGCAATAAATGCAATTGATGTATTGTACACCACGTCATCTTGTTCAGGACGCATCGTCCTTCTTGAAGAACCCGCTTCAAAAAAGAAGCACGAAGCACGCTGGCTCTTTGTTAGTCATGCAGTTGTGGATGCGCAGGATCTTCTAAACGTTGAATTGTCCATTGATGAAGGCTCGACGTTGTATTTGCGGCAAGAATCGGCAATCTTACACGTTGCGTGCAAAGATCTTGACGCAGCAAAAAAACTTTTAGAACTCTGTAGAGAAGAAGGATTAAAACATTCAGGCATCGTGTCATTTTCAAAAACAGGACGGATCATGGTTGAGATGTTTTTTAATGAACGCATGGATGCGCCGGTGAAAGTTGGCAAAGACAAACTTGTCGATGACACGTATGTTGTTCGCGCGGTTGCTATTGCAAATGAAAAACTATCAACAACCCATAAAAAACTCGCTGTGTTAGTGAGGAGATTTACCACATGGAAAAAGCAAGAGCAGTAATTCCAACAAAAGTGTTTGCAATACTAAGCGAAAAAACGAAACAGCGAGAGCTTCGCGCTTGTCAACGCATGAGCATTGACAAAGGTCTATTTTCTTCAAAAAATATTCTGGTCTGTTCACCAACGGGTTCTGGAAAGACATTAGTTGCAGAACTTGCCATGCTCAATGCCGTGTTAGAAAAAGGTCGTAAAGCAATTTATCTCGTGCCGCTCAAAGCGCTTGCAAGTGAGAAGTATCAGGATTTTAAGAAAAAATATGGCGCCGCGTGTCGCATCGGTATTAGCTCAGGCGATCTTGACACGAGTGACGATTATTTAGCATCATATGATATTATTATTGCAACGGTTGAAAAGTTTGATTCACTCTTACGCCATCGACCGCTGTGGATTGGCAGTATTGGATGCGTTGTTGCTGATGAAATTCATTTACTTACCGATCCAGGGAGAGGTCCTGCTCTTGAAATTGTTCTTACCATAATGAAAACAAGATTTCCTTCGGTGCAACTTATTGGATTGTCCGCAACAATTGGCAACCCGCAAGAGCTTGGCTCATGGCTAGAAGCAGAAGTGGTGCTTGACACCTATCGGCCCGTTCCGCTCAAAAAAGGTATTTTGTTTGAACACGAAATAGAGTTTCTTGAAGATGACACCTAGAGAAAAAATTTGTGAACTGCGCAAACACTATATGTTTACCCTACACGAATTTTCCGCATCCGTGCATAGTTCTGTTCATTCAGCACGTGCGTCAGGCATTCCTCTTGAAAAAATAGTAAAAACAGTGTTGCTCGAAGACAAAGAAGAACGGTTGTTTGCCGTCATACTTTTTGGTAAAGATCTCGTTGATAAAAACAAAATCCGCGAACAGTTTTCTTGCTCAAAGCTTCGACTGGTTCCTTTTGAAAAAGTTGTGAAGGTGTGTGGATTTCCCGCAGGAGGCGTGCCACCTTTTGGGTTTGACGCAACATTCATTGTTGATGAAAGTTTACCCGATGATCTGAGCGTGTTTGTTGGCGGTGGTGATATGCACACCTTATTAGAAATTACCGTTTCAGAAATTAAGAAAGCCTGTTCACCCGTAGTGATAAAGGTGAAGAAAGAATACGAAATGAAACAGTAAGACAGATAAAAAAATTATTTGTTCGATAGAATTCTCGTTAACTGATCAACCTAACTTGCAACGTCAACAGTTTCAACGACAAATCCTTTTCGCCATAGTTGTTGACACTATTCAAAAAAATAATATCTAACTTCAATTTTCAACCTCCTTAAAAAATAAATTAATATTTTGAAAACATTACTTTCATATTATAAATATTCGTGAAAGATCTAAAAAAAATTCCGATATCATAGTATCTGTAGCAAAAAAAACATAATAGAAAAATTATTAACTATCCGCAAGACATAGAATTTGGAGTTGTTAAGGACAGGTTTTACTGCTTTCAAACTAGACCAATAACAACAATAAAACCATGAATAAACTAACACTTACTGCTGCAAAGGAGTATGCGAAGGAGAAGTTCTCTGAACTTGATCCTCTCATGCAAGAGTGGAATACAATACATTCTAGGGGCATTATTGCTGCGCTTGAACTCTTATCATGTTCTCGTGATGAGTTGATCGCTGTTGCGTGGGTGCATGATGTAGGTAAGGTGCGAGGCGAGGAAGATCATGCTCGTCAAGGATTACTTATGCTCGAGCAAGATTTTTTACTTGACGCTGTTGCAAGAGAGTGTATTGCAGAACATGGTTCTGGCGGTAATCCAAAAACGAAAGAGGGAAAACTGTTCCGGTGTGCTGATGGACTGTCTTTATTTATTCCTGAAGTGGTCAGATTTCGTTATTTTGCTGAAGGAAAAGAAGGATTGTCATTTGCTAAGATCAATCAACGTATGGAAAAATTGTATGCGAAGTATAAGGGAGCGTATGCAGAAAATGAGCTAGCACTAGGCATTCTTGAGAAGCTTTGGAGTGCTCTTGCTATTAATACGAAATAATCGTAATCCCGTCTATTTCTTTGAAGTGTTTTCTGGTTGCGAAGGCAATATGCAATTTATAAATAAATTCACTACTTAAAAGTAAATAAGAGAAAAGTTTATAAATCTAGAATGCATCTATTTAGTCATGGTCAAGAAAGACTCACTCCTTACAAGGATTAACACAGCAGCAAAAATACTCTTGCTCGGCGCAACACTAGGACAGCCAGCATTCGCACAAGGCGTAGGCACCACACCAGATCTTTCGATCAGAGCACAAGGAGGCGACGTCCTTCTTAACTGGACACGAGTTGATCGTGCACGAGACTATCACGTTGACAAAGCAAGTCACGATCCACACAACCCAAACAACTTCTTACCACTTGCAACAACAGCAGACACCTTCTTAACAGATGTTGGCGCAGTTGGCAACGGACAAGGATGGTACAGAGTCAGTGCACGAACAGACCCCGACACACTGCTTATTAATATGCTTAGCATTCCCAATCAAGAATTGTTAACAAACCCCTCACAAGGATTTATACCCGTACCAGATTTTTCCGTAGATTTAATTAACAGTGCAACAGGAGACACCACGCATTACACCTCAGACGCAGATGGGTTTTTACGCATCCCCCTAGATGAAGACACTGGCGTGCCACAACAACGAAACAACACCCACCTTGACTTTGATTATTTCTCTGCAACAGGGCTAACCCAAGCAACAATCTACGATGTCCTAGGACGACGCGTAGCAAACATCAAATCAATGGACGAAATCAACACACTCGGACTATCCTCAGGAAAATACTTCATTCAAGGAACAGATTCCCCATTCGCAGAAGGCATCACCGTCGCACACGGACAAGTACTTGAAGGCTATAAAAACTGGAACAAAGCAGCAAAACAAGCAAGAACGTTAGGAACAAGATTAGTGCCCGCAAACGCACAAAGCACGATTGAACAAGACGGAGAAACACGAGATGAACGAACAGGAGAAGCAATCAACATCAACGATTACTTTCGCATGAACGTCGACACACCCGATCAAAGCGTATTTCCAAACATTAACGCAGTACTCACCAGACCAGATATTGGCATGTGGTGGGCAAACAACGGCACAGACGTCAGTGACCACATCACAAGCAACGACACAACAAGTACTATCGTTGCAAATTATCCACAAGGAAATGGCAGCTGGTCACTTAACGAGTACTTCGGCCAACCATTCAGATTCATCAATGACGACCATCCAGACGACCGATTTGCAACCATCTTCGTCAAACGAACAGAAGGACTCCGCGGTAGCGCAGAAGACCACAACAACTACAACGCCTGGGGAAGCCATCTCAGAGCTATCTTCATGATAGGTCCTGACTGGCAACGGTGGATGTATCCGATTAACTGGGACAACGGACAAGAACTCACTGCGGAACAACTCCTCACATATTATAACTTTCATGAACAAGTCGTGCCAGGATTCTTTGCTATCGGACAAGACACTCTTCGACAATACGCAAGTGAGCTTACCGCAACAACAGAATTACCAAACGAGGTTGGATCTCGTTACAAAAACTGGATGTGGTTTGACTCAGGAGCGCCAAATGGCAACGCAAACAGTGCAAACCCAGATGATATTTGGGCAGATTACTTAGTAAGAAGTGAACAATCATTTAACATTGGAGAACCATCACCCGTAAGAGCACAAGAATTCGCAGAAAGCGCAGGACTCCTTGGAGGAGCAGACATTGACCAAATGGACGATGACTTCGGCTATTCAACAGTGGGAGACATCTATGTAACAGACGGAACAGGAGGACCTGGTTGGGTACTACGCTCAATGATGGCATACCGCAACCTTGCAGGAAGACAGTTACGACAAAGCGACCTGGGACAAGCACAAATGCCAGGTCTACAAGCAACAGAAACGAGAGAAAGTAGATTCTCAAGTACGGGACCAAGCATTGAAGAACTTACCGAGCAAGGAAAAACAATCAAGGTAAGCGAACTCAAAGCGTACGTTGCAACACATCCAGAAGCAGCACAACAACCAGTTAGTCAAGTTATAAACGCATACAACAACAAGTAATTCCGGATGTTATATTCACTTTTCTTTCTTTAAAAAAAATAGAACCCCAAAAAAAAAGTTTTACAATAAGGAGCATTACCTCTAAAATTACTATTGGTTGTTCGATGAGTTCCGAAAAGTTTACGAGAAAGAAGTGGTCTTAGTACACTCTGACATTTGCCGTGTCAAAATAATCTACTCCACCCCAACGACTCACCAGGCAACAAGCTTCGCTTCCCGTTGGTTCGTTGTATTGGTTACAGTCAAGATCTAAAGGGTTGTTTTCCGTTGACCACGCAGGGAATTCTGCAAAGAGATGAAACATGGAATTGCAAAACTCTGGCTGACTCTCATCATAACAAGTAGCAGTTTCTAGACATTTATATTCCCAAGGAGACACTCGTTGAGGGTAATATCCTTGCGGGCAACAATATGCTTCTCGATTGCTTAACACAGGATCATCCTCTTCAACATACGAGCAATAGTAAGACACTCCATACTCAACAGGATCAGTTCCTTCGATTGCTTCTTCAGTATTATTACACAGCGTTGGATTGTTCACGCAAAAGTCTGTTGTTAACATACTTCCAGCTGGCAATGCAGAATTATCACAGTAAAACGCATCTACTGCTTGTTCGATTGCAGCAGCATGACAGTCTGAATCTACACAGTCGATGAATCCGTCGTAATTGTCATCGATGCTGTTGTAACAATTCTCAAGCGGTGCGGTTCGTGCACAGACGAGTACGGAGAAGTTGTAGGGGTTGTCTCCATCACAGGATGCGACGTGTGCGTTGCCAACATCAGATGCATAAAATAAACAGGCGTAGCCTTTGGAGCAATCTTCAGTCCATGCGTTTTTATATTCAACGGTGTCAAATCCTGATCGTTCATAGAGTGGGAGTTCGATAGGGTTCATTATGCCTTGCGAGTCAGTTATGTTGAAGTGACCGTCAAGCTCGTAGCCGATGATGGTGTCAACGGTTTGTGGATGACCAAGGGTGTGCCCTGGTGATGATGCCCAATCTGGACAAAACAACGTCTTCAAACCTTGTTCGAAGTGTGCGTTATCAACATCGCCGGTGATACCAAGGTCTACGTCAAAGTCAGAGTAGTTAGCATATATGACGCCTGCTTCAACACTTCCGGGAACGGTGTTAAAGTCAAAGTAACAATCATAGTTTTCTTGAAATGCGTACACCGGATTGAGTACAGGAAGTTCTTCTGGCATTGTTTCAGGTGGCGGACCTGCTAATCCAATTACTGTGGGAAGTAAGAATAAGATCAAAACTCCGAAACACACTCTCGCTAACACAGAAATTACTTCACGCAAAGTTATTTATAAAGATTGCGATGATAGTGAATAAAGGTTTTTTACTTTGGTTTATGAATCACTCGCCAGTGTAGGGTGCGGGTTGATCATTCACAAGTCCTTTGTATTGTTGCGCACTTGTTGCTTGCGAGTCGTATGATCTGTTTAGAAGTTTGCTTTCTAAGACTTCGGGTGTTTGCTCTTCAGGACTGCCAGCTAGTCCAAACAAATTTGCTGATCCGTATGGTTTGACGTGAAAACCTAAGGCGTGCAATGCATAGATGAAGGGACGTGCTGCTTCTGGATCATAACCAGGCCCTTCTTGCACATCGAGTAATGAGGTGAGCAAAAATGCTTTGTTAAGTCCCCGCACAAAATCATCACTGGTGATTGCGTTCACATTGCGACCTGCAAGATGTTCATAACTGTGCGTTGCCCAAATGATCGTAGGATCGTAGGGTTCTAAGAGTGACCAAAAATCATTGCCAACACGATCATAGCCAAAGAACACATGACGGGGAGTGTCATCAGACATAGGTTCTGCGTACGTTGGCGTTCCCTCAATATGGTCAAAAAAATTATATCCATCCACTGCATGAAGATCAATAAATTTATCTATTGCAGTGGTGAGCGTGTCATTGTTAAAAAATTCAATTGGTTGCGAGACGCCCATGTATACGAAGACATTTAAAGAATCGTTAAGGTGTCGAAATAAATCTCCTCCAGGATATGCGCTGTACACTGATTCTAAAAAACTTCGTTTGCTGCTCTCGCCACCATTTGGCAACGTCACTCGATCATAAGGAATGACGGATAAGAAATAATCTTCGTCTGGTTCAAGCGAGGCATTTATTGATTGGGTGATCGTTCCATCTCGATCAATACCGATAAGACCGTGCAAGTAATCATCATCCATACTTGTTGCTAACAGTTCACTACGGTTCGCTTCAGTATAGCCACCTGGAATGTGCCAGAGTGCGCCAACATCTGAAAGATAATCTGCGCCATTTACATTTACTGCATGTTCTTCATTATCAGGTATGGCCATGGCAACTTCAAAACTTTCTCCATCGCGAGAACTTGCCGTTTGCAATCGCTGGCCGGCATGATAGGGAGAGGGTAAGTGATGCCAAGAATGAAGAGCAGGCATAGCGCCTCGTTCAAGCAAGGTTATTTTTTCTAACGCACCCGTTTTTTGATCACGCAAAAAATAAGTTCCCGGCGCAAGTGCGAAATCAGTAAGTTCGTTCATTGCAGAAATTGATCCTTCACGCCGACCTTGAATATTGTACACCTCAGCCCTAGCGTTAGGAACGCCATAGTCATGCATGGTGCGAAAAAAATCAAGATGTGTGCTACGCGAAGGTGTTTGGGGATCTGCAACCGCAGTTGTCGGATCTACGGTAATAATTCCTTCAAGATCAGAATACTGTGTTTCAGTTTGCCCATCGTACGTCACAGCAAGAGGAAAATTTGAGACAGGTTGCATGGTGGTGCCGTCGACAACATGAATATTTGCTGCATCTGCTTGTGGCACTGCTAACGCTAAAGGAATGGCTGCCACCAACGGCGCTACTTTTCGCATCCCCCAGTTCATACCACTATATAGTGATTCTGAAGTTTAAATAATTTGTTAAAGATTAATTAATTTCTATATGGAAAATAATTACGTATTTTGAAAACCACTCGTTTTTTTTCCGAACACACCCGTAAAAATTACGAAAAGATTCCACAAAGCTTTAAAGAGGGTTTTTAGATTACAAAATTGTTGAAGAAGCGCTGCAAAAACCAGCAGATATTGAGTTCTGTGTTAAAGAAGGAAAGATTTATTATCTTCAAGCAAGACCAATAACCACATAAAATGTTGAAATGGATGTACATACAAGGAGTTCATGAAGAAAAAGGGAGAATCAGCAGCATCCTCTCTGAGCAGTTAGATAAGAGAATTACTGATTTCGAAAAATGGTCATCAATTAATGAATTGGCGAATCTGACATTAAGTGAGATTCAACAGTCGTTTTTCAAAGAAATCGAAGATTCTGGAAATGAATGGGTTGTCATAGCAAGAAGTCTTGGAGGTGGAGTCGCACTAGTATCACCACATGAATCTGTAAAGCGTCTAGTGTTGCTTGCGCCAGCAGTTCAATTTGGAGAAGAAGATAAGTTCCATGAAAATACACAACTAAAGCATCTATCTTCGTTTTTTGATAATGTGGTGACCAAGGAGTTCATCAAGAAACACAAAAAACCAATTCTCATTATTCACGATAGAAAAGACAAAAAAATTCCATTCGTCAACTCCCAGAAAATAGCAAATTCTTGCTCGAACATAACTCTTGTAGAAAGTGAACAAGGACACGAATTCACAAATCTTGAAGAAGTTAGTGAGATCATTAAGAGTTGGATAACATCCCTATGAAAGTGGAAAAGATAACAGTTATTGATTCGCTACCGTATATAGGAACTACATTCAGATCAATATTTGAGAAATATGAACGCGTAGTCAGAGAAGTAAAAGAAAACCAAGGCTTGCAAGGTAAGTGTAGAGTTATCAAGGCAACAGAGAGATTAAAAGTATAACAGAAAAGGAAATCACCAAATAAATTCTTGCTCGCAGTGTGAACCAACGCATTCGCAATAGCCAACGAGTTCGTTTTCTTCAACGCACGCATACCCTTGCGGACAACCACAGCGTTGGCACGAAGCAACAAGCGCAACACCGTCCTCTGGTGTGAACGCACAGAAATATGGATCATTATCTACCGAACAAGAATTAAGCGTTGTGCCATCATCACAAAACAATTCTTCATCAAAACAATAATCAAAGTAAGCGTTCGGATCAACCAAGCGAGCATACGCTGCAGACGCATTAAGCAACCCACTGCCTTGACGATACGTTGGCGCGCCAAGATCAGTTGCGGTCTCTTGCAAAATGGCACGATATTCATACCAGCATAAATTAGGATTTGCTTGCATCAGCTGCGCAGCAACGCCTGCTGCATGTGCTGCTGCCAAACTTGTTCCCGTGCTTCGACGCGCAGAGCCAAGTTGGACAGGATCAACAAGTCCTAAATACGATGAAGCAGTCATAGGAAAGAAAAGTGACAATGCGTTGCCATTATCATAATAGATTTCATCAACAACTGAAGAGAGCGGCACATCACCACCTGGCGCAACAATCTCTGGTTTAAGCGGATTAAAATTAGGAGCGTGACCAGACAGTTCTAAAACAGTGCTTCCTCGGGACGCACCACCAACCGTGAGGGCAGAGGAGGCGCAACCAGGATATAAAATTGCGTCAAGCTCTGGGTTCATCATAAAAAAAGGAATGTTTCCTGCTGGAACAACAAAGAGCATGTTTGCGTGCAAAGCATAGGAATGCATGGTTTCAGCCAAGGGAAACTCATCACAATATAATTCAGGATACTCTGCACCTGCAGGATCGGTGTTTGAAGAAAGCAAGACAATGTGCGCACCTTGCGACGCCAAGTCATGAATACTTTCTATAAAATAAGATTCTGGAACTGATGAACGCGTCGTTACATACACACTAACTGGATCGGTTACATCCATAATTGCATTACGTAGCGATAAGGTACCTTCGCTCGGATCTATGCCATACGATAAGCCATGTGTTTTTTCTGAAAAGTACGTTGCGTCAGGAACAATTCCTGTATATACCGAATCGCGTGAAAACAAGACGGATGCAAGCGTTGATTCATGCGCAAGATAATCTTCTGATGTGCGCGCATATGAAACAAACTCTTGCTCTGGTGCAAACAACAACACATAGCGATCATTCAACTGAGGATAGCCAAGAATGGGCACGTCATTTCCTTCTTCATCAACTTTAAAATAATAGGTGCTGAACGGATCAAAGCAAGGATCATAATTTCCAAGACCGGTTAAGCGAGATTGATCAAAACAATATTCGTGCGTACCATCACTACCACGAGTGAGTTGATATTCGTAGATGCCAGCGCTGTCATGGTCAAGATCGAAAGCGATTGTGTCAACACCCTCATATGTTGCGCGAAAAAGCGAAGGATTGATTTCTTCGACAAGTGTTTCTTCTCGATCATACAAAATAAAATTATATGTTTCGCCTCGCACAGAAAAACTGCCAACACGTTGCACCCCATCAAGTGGTTCGTCAAGACCCGTCGAAGGATCGTAGGGTTGCACTTCGAGTTCGGAAAGGTCAAGAAGCAGGAAATAAGGATAGTTGCTCACTACAAGACCATGATAATACGGATTAACATCAGTGACAGTAAATCCCCCAACTTGATCTTCCTCCCAACGAAAATATGCTTCGTTTAACAAATCATCATCAATCTTAACTCGCCCAATAAAAGCTGGTTGTTCAATTTCTGCAAAGAACGAACCAAAGGGATCTTGGGTGCGATCAGAAAAAGAAAATGTTTGTCCTCCTTCACGAGGCGCAGAGAAAGAAATAGTTGACTGAGGACCATTGGCATATGCACGAACAAACAAACTTCCACCGGCAAACCAATGCTTTGTCACGTAGACAAATGCTTCATCCAATGGCACTGTTGCGTAACTGCGAATAGCGTTATCATTTTGTTGATGCACATAAGCAAACGTTGTTCCATCAATCGCATGCCCACCGAACATACCTTGCGAAGCAGGAGCGGTCATGTGTGAACCCGTACTTGGTGAAAAACCAGAATCGATAACGCCAATTGTTACTTCTTCTCCTGTTAGCCCAAGATCGTCTCGAAGAAGATTCGCACCAATGCGAGGCACGCTCTGATCAAGTTGTGGAGAAAGCAATCGTTCTTCATATTGTTCCTCAATAAGCCAATCATGCTCAGAGAAAAAATTGTTTGCAGCGCTAACAGGAAGCTTCACCCGAACCCATTGTTTCGAGTAACCAATGACTCGATCGAATGAACCACCATAGTCTGCAAGCAAAGAGAGCAATTTCCTTTGCACCTCTGGATTACGCACATCATACTCGCCAGTCTTTATCTTAACAAGATAAGCAACACCATCTTGTTCTAACGATTCGCGAACAAGAAAGGATCCGTCTTTGTCAAGCACAGAAAAAAGCGAAAGATGACCATTTGCAGAAATAACCGTCTCCGTTTGCGAACGCACATCGGACAGACAAGATGAAAGAACGGTCTCATCATAAATAGCAACCGAAAGAAGAGGATTTGTTTCTTGATCAAGAACAAGTTTATCTGCAACGGTAAAACAATGATGATCCTGGACTGAAAGCGCGGCATCAACACCAATGCCAATGCCCGCTACGACGAGCAAAACAAAGACTACGGAAAACACACCACGCCAAACCATACATCCAATAAAACAAACAGATATTATAAACCTTACGAATCGACGTGACCAGTTAAGAAACTTAAAATTTGACGGCGAGTTTTGCCAATTCGCTTCGCTCAATTCGCCACAAATTAACGTGAGCAAAGTATTTGCGATCGTCACGCAAATCAGGATCATCCAAAAACGTATTAACTACATGCTTTAATCCTATTTCAGTTCCTTTTCCTCGAGACAATCCTTGATGATGCACTTGCAGATGATCGCCGGTGAGAATGGCAGACGAATTATAACCCAGTCTTGTTAAAACTGCATCTTTCAGTTGCTTTCGTCGAATGTCCTGCGCTTCATCAACAAGAACTATTGAATTGTCAAGCGACTTACTCATCAATTCGGTGAGAATAGAAAATTCAAGCAAACCACTGTTCACATAAGCATCATAGGTACCAAACGGCAACAACCCGCCTTTATCGACAGAGCCAAACCAGCCAACAATTTTTTCAAACAAATCTCGATAATTTCCTTGCCACGGAGCAGTTTTTTTCGCCTTATCACCAGGAAGGAACCCATGATCTTCTCCTTCAGCATGAATAGATGGTTTGACCAAGTAAACTTTCAATGGCTGCGATTCTTCAGGAGCATCTTTGAGCTGTAACTTAACTCGTTCAATTTCTTCTGAAAGTTCGGCAACTTTTTTTTCTTTTCGATAGATTCCTCGTTCATAGGCATCATCAATTAGCAGTTGTTCTAGTCGTACATATTCATTTATGTCAGAAACATCCACTCTTGATAAACGCCCACCGCTCAAACCCTGCTGCTCAAAAAACTTTTCAAAGTCAAGACAGGAAACCATTTTTCCACTTGGAGCATGTCTTCTTTTCACATAATAACTCGTGCGTTTCTTTCTCTTATGGGAAGGGCCTTGCGAACTTTGTTCAACTTCGTGAGCACGTTCCACAATAAGTCTAAAATTTGTATAATACTCATCCCACCGAACACCTAAGGAATCCTTTAATTTTGCAATGAACTCTTTATCGGCTTTATTGGTCAAGGTTTTCTTTGGTTCATGACGATGATAGAAATGTGCGTGTGCTTTCTCAGCATCTGAACGCGCATCATCTAGTTTATCTTCAAGATCATTTAATTTTTTTCCAAGAGCAGCTTTAGAAGAAATTTTTAGAGACATTGCTTGACGATATAACGCTGCTGCAAATGCAAGAAGCGTCTTTCCGCAACCAGCGGGACCTTCAATTGCAAATATCTTATTTGGAAAATTGGTGAGATTATAATTGTTCGTAAGAGCTGCGAGGAGAATTGCCTGTTCTCTGTTTCGAGGAGTTATACCGGGAAATCCTTCATGATCTTGAGAAGGAGGCGTTGCACCAAGAGGTCGATTGTAAGGGTCACGCACAACTTCATAATGTCCGTCAGTTTTCATCAATATAACTTCTTCTCTGCCACCATTTCTAAGCAAGACTAAAAAACCGTTTGGATCAACATCTATTGGATATCGTTTAGCAAGAAGATTTCTTTGAGTAAGTTCTCGCTTTATAGAACCCATTATTGCATTGTTTTTTCTTTTTGGTAATGCTTCGGGAGAAACAGTAATAATTTTTTTCTGCCTTCCTGCTTTTTCCACAACTACAAAAAATGCTGAAGTGCTGTTCGGATCAGTTCTTGAAGAAACAATATTAATCATGCCTTCACTAAAGAGAGAACTATGTGGAAGTTTTCCTCCCGCAATCTTTTGAAAAATACGATGCCCTGAGCGAGTAGGCACGATATTGATAGGCATATCAACGTACATATTTTCTGAATCAACAACTCCTTTCACGAGGCGAAAATATCTTTTTACACCAGCAGGGTCAGTAAGCACGACAAAAGAAGGTTGTTTTGTATGATCTTTGGAGACCTTATCAGCATAAAAAGAATCTCGCTTTGGTTTCAAGTCATGAAAAAAACGAGCATGAAGCTCAGGATCTTCTATAACAACTGCATCAGGATGTCTTTTGGTAAATCCAGCATCAGTTCCTGCAAGCAAATATACTAGATTATGTTCCCGTTCAGACCGAGGCTCATAGTATCGCTGCTCTTGAAGTAAAGGTTCTGCTCGAAGACCCCTTCCTCGTGCAAGTGAACGTAAACCCCTATCTTCTGAAATAACTTCAACAGCAGAAATGTTTCCAAGCGCGTTCATAACCTCACGAGCAGAAGCAATTTCTTTTTCTCTTTCTTCTTCTTCAGGAGAGATTTCCTTCTTCTCTTCACCTTCTTCTGAAGCATAGAGAGATTTCAAAGCCTCGTTTAACAACTCAGCAGATTTAATGATGGCGTCATCAGGCGGCGTGTTAACTGCAAGTTCTGATCGTCGAGAAGCATAATCAAAAGTTACTATGCGCAAACCGGTTGGTAACGTCATAATAGAATTAATTTTATTATGACCAACAAGCTCAGATCTTGTCTCAAGACCTTGTGTTAATCGATCGTAATATTGCCAAAATTCGATTGCTGCAGAACGAGCGGGACCAGTAGATATTTTTAATTTGTCGAGTTCTTCAAGAACCATTTTTGGAAGAACAATAACATTATCCTTTCCAAGAGATTCGATAACTGTAGGATCGTTAATGAGTTCATTCGTGTCAAGAACAAAAGCTTTCACTCTATCTTCCAAACCTTTTTGAGAAACAGAACCCCCATCTACAAATCGTTCGATCGCAACCCCCATACTTCTTCTTGAGTAGTAACCTTTTTTTAAACTTTTGTATTCTGGACTATTTACGAAAGCTTTTTATTGAAGAACAGGTTCCAAGAACGTAATGATTATTACAACAACAGAAACTATTCCGGGAAAAAAGGCAACGAAAATCCTCGGCGTTGTGCGAGGCAGCACTATTAGAGCCAAGCACATAGGTAGAGACATCATGGCAGGATTTAAAACCCTCATTGGTGGAGAAATAAAAAGCTACACGTCGATGATTAACGAAGCGCGAGAAGAAGCACTTGATCGCATGATTGCACAAGCAAAAGAACTTAACGCTGATGCAATCATTTGCATGCGACTGGTCACTGCAGAAGTTATGCCAGGTGCGGCAGAAGTGCTTGCCTACGGAACAGCTGTTAAACTACAAAGGTGATACCATGCCCATCGCAGGACTAAGCTTTGCAAAAATTAGCGGAACAAAGAAAAAAAGTGACCCACGAGCACTTAAAAACATCAAGACAGGTGTTGAGCTTGGAAAAATAGCCAAAACGACAGCTCGCGTACCAGAAAATAATATACCTATTAGAATTGAGTTTACGTGGAAAGCTGAATACGAACCAGACGTTGCTGAAATCGTACTTATCGGAGACCTCTTGTATTTTGCTGAAACAAAAAAAGCAGAAGATTTACTTAAAAAAGCAGACAGCAAAGCTCCGCTTCCAAAAGAAGTAGTCAAAGAAGTGCTTGATTACGTTCTCTACCACTGTAACGTACAAGGAATTGGCCTTGCAAAAGATATTGGATTGCCAAGCCCTATTCGCTTAAGTGGCGTGAGCTTTAAAGAAGCAAAGAAATAAATTTTTTTCTTAACCTTTTTAAACCCAGATCGATTCCAGCTAGAAATAACACTGGTGGTTTACTATGACGGAAAAAAAGCCTGAACATGTTGAATTAAAAGTAGTCGAAAGTATCCAAGATGATGTCAACAAAGGCATTGTCAGAGTTGATTCCTCCTTCATGCGAGAACTCGACATCAGACCAGGCAATATCGTCGAAATCATTGGCGAACGCAGCACCGTTGGCATTGTTGACCGAAGCCTCCCAGGAGACATTGGGTTCCCCATCATTCGCATGGATGGTGTTGTTCGACGAAACGCAAAAACCTCCATTGGTGAAATGGTCAAAGTCAAACCAGCAGAAGTAAAAGATGCAAAAAAAGTCTTTATCGCACCCGCCCGCGAAGGCATTCTCGTGCGCGCCTCACCAGTCATTTTCAAACAAGGACTTCTTGGCAGAGCAGTCATCAAAGGAGATATTGTTAGTTTAGGCGGAGCAAAACGCCGACGCACCACGATGACCGGCACGCCTTACTTTGATGAAATTTTTAGCAGACTAGATAAAGATCTTCTTAATTTTGGATTGGGCGACCTCAAATTCATCGTCGTTGACACACAACCAAAAGGCGCAGTCTTAATTACTGAACATACAGAAATTGAATACAACCCGCAAGCAGTAGAACTCAAAGAAGACACGGTCGTGCCAGATATTTCATATGAAGATATTGGTGGCCTTGACGAAGAACTCTCAAAAATTCGCGAAATGGTAGAATTACCATTAAAACATCCTGAAGTTTTCGAAGCACTCGGCATTGACGCACCAAAAGGCGTCTTACTCCATGGCCCACCAGGCACAGGAAAAACGTTGCTTGCAAAAGCAATCGCAAATGAAACAAACAGTAACTTTATTCTGATCAACGGACCAGAAGTTATGAGTAAATTCTACGGCGAAAGTGAACAAAACATAAGAAAGAAATTTGAAGAAGCAGAAAAAAATGCGCCATCAATCATCTTCATTGACGAAATCGACGCGATCGCGCCAAAACGTGAAGAATCCAAAGGAGAAGTTGAACGACGAGTCGTCGCGCAAATGCTCACCACGATGGATGGATTGAAGAGCAGAGGAAAAGTTGTCGTTATTGCAGCAACCAACATCCCAAATCAAATTGATCCCGCACTTCGCAGACCCGGACGATTCGATCGAGAAATCGAAATTGGCGTGCCAGGAAAAGAAGGACGATTAAACATTCTCAAGATCCACACCAGAAACATGCCCTTGCACAAAAATGTTTCCTTAGAAAAAATTTCAGAGATCACCCATGGTTTTGTTGGCGCAGACTTATACAGCCTCGCTAAAGAAGCAGCAATGATCGTTCTTCGAAGAATCTTACCTGACTTAAAACTTGACGAGACAGAAAGTATTCCTCGAGAGTCACTTGAAAAGATGCGTATTACGATGAATGACTTTCTTGAAGCACTCAAAGTAGTCCGTCCATCTGCACTTCGCGAAGTGCTCGTTGAAGTACCAAATGTGAAATGGGATGATGTTGGCGGATTAGAAACAGTCAAACAAGAACTTAAAGAAGCAGTTGAATGGCCACTAAACAACAAAGAAGGTTTCTTACGACTCGGTATTAAACCGCCACGAGGCATTCTGCTTTATGGACCACCAGGCACGGGAAAAACTATGCTTGCAAAAGCTGTTGCTAATGAGAGTGAAGCAAACTTTATCTCCATTAAAGGTCCAGAATTAATGAACATGTACATTGGCGAAACCGAAAAAGGTATTCGTAACATTTTCAAAAAAGCACGACAAACATCACCTTCAATAATTTTCTTTGATGAAATCGACGCCATCGCAACGCGCAGAGGATTGCAAAACAACAGCGCGCAATATTATGACTCCATTATTAATCAACTCTTAACCGAAATGGGTGGCTTGCAAGACTTAAATGATGTTATCGTGATTGGGGCAACAAACAGACCAGACATTTTAGATCCTGCACTTCTGCGACCGGGACGGTTTGACAGAATTGTCCTTGTCACGGCACCTGATGAAAAAGCAAGAGAAGAAATTTTCAAAGTCCACCTCAAAAACATCCCTACCGATGAAATTGATCTGAAAAAAATGGTGGCTGCAACAAAAGGCTACGTTGGCGCAGACATTGAATCACTCTGTCGAGAAGCAGCAATTATGGCATTACGCCGCGATATGAAAACAGGAAATGTTACCCAAGAAGACTTCGATGAGGCGCTCAAAAAAGTAACATCGTCAGTAACGCCAGAAATTGAAAAAATGTATGAAGAACTCAAAACGCAGTTTACCAAAGCAAAAGCCAAAGAAATGAAGGACCAGCTCCCCAGTTACTATGGCTAGAAGAGTTTTTTCTATGCAATATGGAACTTGAACAAATATTTGCCATTAACAAAGCGATCGGAATCGGAAAAAGAATTGCAGACACGTTTCCTCTTGTTGGCGATATGAAAGTTGCAGGGTTTTCAAGTGGAGAAATAGTAAACATTCTTGGACTCACCGATACATATCAAGTTAATTTTCCTCTTGCGTGTTCCGCCGTGAAATTTGCTTTACGAGGATACGATGGGAGTTTTCGCAAAGGAAGAAGAACTCCGTACAAAGGCCTTCTCACCGACGAAGAACGAGCACTGGCAAATGAACGTGTTGCGCAGGCAACCGGCAAAAAAGTTTCTCGTCATCTTGCAGACTATAAAAAGCGACATCCAGAAAAAATGTCTGAATTTGGAAAAAAAGGACATCAAGCAAGAGGATATCTCAACTGGACACCAACTCGCATCGCGTTTGTTCGAGAACGAGCAGAAGATCCTGAGTATGCTATAGGTAACAACCGCAGAGACATACTGCGCATCACCGAAGAATTCAATCGACGATTTCGCACAAACGCTGGAGATCTTGCCATCCGCAAAGCAGTATATCGCTACAGAGAAAGAGAGTGAAAGAATCTGGTTTTGTTATTCAAGGTCTTCCGCTAAGAAAGTGATCAATTTTTTCAACAAAGAGTTTTGCTTTATGTGATAATTCTTCAAAATCTGATGAGCGAAAATCATTTCTTCCTTGTTCAACACGTTTTGAAATAGCATACAACGTTTTGTAAAGCTCAACATCTGCCTTTGTTAAGTAACTTTTTGCCACCATTTCTTTTTCAAGCAATGCAGGAATGTGCAGAGGTGAAGGGGGAGAAACATTGAGTCGCATAAGCGCTGCGTGGGCTGCATCAACAACCCCCCAATACAAATCAACAAGTGCGCCGCCAATACGTTTTTGAGAATTTTGCAAACTGTTTTTTGCGCGTTGCAAGTACAACCACATTGTTTCTTCACTTGGAAATATTCTTCCCTGTTTGAGTAAGAGTTGCAAAGGTTCAAAAAAACCCGTGTCAATTAAGGGTAACCCATCGCGCAGCATGTTCATAGCAACAGGATCACCGCTTCGCACATATTCCCAGAAGGAAGTAAAACGCAAAGTAGTCACATGCAAACGTTTACTAACTTTGAGCATAATTTTTTCAACAATAATGCGATAGGCTTCTGCAGTTTCATCATCAATATGCACCGCAACATCATCAACAACAATGAGAAGGTCAATGTCATGACCGGGCTTGTTTGATTTTGCTTGAGAACCAAAAAGCACAATGGCCTTTACAAAATCATGCACTTCACGATGTAAGTGTTTTGCAAATTCATACGCAAGCGTAATAGCTTCCTTATCATGTTTATGCGCCGTTGTATGCATAGATCGCTTCACAAACCCACCTCGTAACAAAAAATAATGCACATGAACTTTATAAAATTATTCCAAAGGAGTCTGACTCCATAACTGCCAGTTTTCTTTACTGGGCACATACTCTCCTTGCATATATTGCGATGGAGCACGTCCAAAACCTGAATCTGCCTGATAAATACTGCGCCACGAAGATCTCCCCGGTTGAGAAACAGCATAAATAGGGCTGCCAAGCATACGCCACGTTTCGGGCATGGCAGTGAGCGGATTAAAACTACCCGGTTCAACAACCGTATCATTCATGCCAAACCGTTCAAAGATTTTCATCGTCTCCTTAATAGGAGCATTACCTTGACCAGGAGTTAAGTGTTCATCATCCCACCCAAAATTATCAGCCAAGTGCGCATGACCAACAATGCCTTCCTTCGCAAGCTTTTCCATATGTTCCAAATACCATTTATGATACCGCTTATCACGATCTTCAGCGGACTCGCCAGGATTGCGCTTAAACCTACTGCGCCACATATTCAAATGACCCGTGTCAATCGTTGCCTTAATATGTGTTTTTGCAAGCTTCTTAGCTTCTTCTTCGTTCACACCTGTTTTGACAAGTTGCTTAACCATTTGTTCACGAGAAGAAAGCACCAATTTTTTGAGTTCCTCAGGATGCGAACCAAAACTTTCAATCGCCCAATGTTCAGGAGCTGCAAAAAACGCTTCCTTTGGTTTGATCTGTTTTGTTTTGTAATACGTTTCCATACCAACTTTGGCAATGGTTTCCGCAGCACGCTTTACTGCATACGTCTCAGGATCTTGTAATGCATTCCACTCCTTTTTCGCCTGCTCACGCTGAGCAGTAGCAGCAGTGACTGATGCGTGAGCGTGACTAAAGTGACGTCGCGCATCCCTTACTTCTTCTGGAATTGAATCCACTCTATTCTGAAGTTGAATCAACCGTTGATAATAGTTTTCTCTATCTTTCTGAGGCACCTTTTCGTCACGAACAATTTTTGATAATGTTTCAATTTCTTTTTCATATTCAGGAATTTTCTTTTCTTCTTCCAATCGCCTTATGTATCCTTCATACCCTTGCTGATAATAATTAATTTGTCCTTCTGCTTGAAGGAGTTGTTGTTCTTTTTGTAATCGAGCAAAAAGCACCGCTGCAGTTACTTCTGCAACTTGCTTATCAGGATGTTCTTTATTCCATTGGGCAATGTACTTATTTTCTTGTTCGGCACGCTTACCTAGTTTTTCCCAATTGAGTTCTTCAGTTTCGTACTTATCTTTGCTAAGCTCTCCTTCAGGAATACGTTTATCATAATTGTTTAGATCATATCTTGGAATGATTCTTCCAATTTGATCAATGTAGTCTCCTTCTCGAAGAACGACTTGATCTCCATTTACCGATTCGTATTTTTGACCTACCTTCAACCCCTTATCTTTTGCCAAAGTCCACTTCGGAATAATGATTGGTTGATCTTTTGGTAGACCCGTGACTTTTCCTGTCGTGGTGTCAACGATGAGTTCTTGTCCTGTTTTCCCTTCGTCTTCGTAGGTTTCGAAAAGTTTGTCACCAGTTTTTTCTTTGATTTCACTTACTGGCCGCGTAAATTCTCCTACGTGAAAGACGATGGCGCCGCCGTCTGTTGCGTCAGCAGCGAAGTCTACTGCTCGTTCGATTTCTCGAAGGGTTCGTCCACGTGCAGCGTCTGAGAAGCTTCCTGATTCTGGGTTGAATCCGCCGAGTCCACCCATGTGGACAGCGGCGTGTGTTGAGGTGCGCACTTTGTTGATACGCACTAAATTTCTAAGCGCTAAGCGTTCTTCTGCGCTGACTGCTTCTGGCGAAGGTTGTTGGCTGCTTGTTTTTCCTGAACCAAGAAAGCCAAATTCTATTTTTCCTACTCCTTCGCGCAATTTTGCTTTGAATGATTCAAGAGGACTTGCCATGGGGTTGGTGGTTGTTCCTATTTGTTTTGGTCCAAAAGTTGTTTCTCCTTTGGTAAAGTCTTCTTCTAAGAATATGGGTTGTTCTATGCGGTGTTCGCGAAAAATATTATCGGGCAAATCATCTTGATGTATCATTTGTCTTCTGTTTTGTACACGTCGTTTTGTTTTGGCGCGTCGACCATGCGCAGCACTTCAACGTTAAGAGTGGGCGTGGCATACGATGCTAATTCTTCGATGCCGCCTTGTTTTTGCGATCCTAAAAACTCTGCGTTTGAGACATTGACATGATAGCTCATGAGTGAGACGAAGCTTTGTTCCTCGACACTTAAGGAGCGATATTGACTTTCTTTTCGCAATGATAAAAAATCTCCAACTGATCCGCCTGACGTGAGCGGCGCATACTTATCTTGCGTACCAAAACCTTCTTCGTTATAGGCGACAACGGGTGGTTCTTCGGGTTTTTTTTGTTCATAGTCTTCATGCGTTTGCTGCATGAGTTCTTCTTCAAGTGCGTCAAGTGGCGCTTCAGATGCGCTTTCGCGAAGTCGTTCTTCGAGTTCTTCTCGCGCTTCCTTTTCCGTTCGTGCAAGCAATTCTTCTATTGCTTTAAGTTGCTTTTCTTCGTCTTCTTTTTCTTTTTGTATGCGCTCTTCTGCTTCTTTTTCTACGCGTTGACGTCGTTTACGCAAGAGTTCAAGTTTTTCTTTTGTTGATAAGCCTTCAAGATCTTCCATGGTTACCACGTCATCATGCCGTGACTTTTTTTGTAGAACTTGATCATATTAAACGCTGCTCCTGATGCCATCTTTGCTGGTTTGATACGATCCGGAGAACCTGAACTTTTTGCTTTCTTTGTTGGCTTGAAAGGTGCAAAAACGCTGCCAACCATTTTTCCCATTTCTCCAAATCCGCCAAAGAGCGATATGAATGGTTCAAGGACATTAATTGTTGTACTAGATGATTTTTTCTTTGACGCATCCCCATCGTCTTTTTTCTTTCCTAAATTTTCTGCTTCGTCTAAGTAATTGCGTAGTTCATCTCCAAAACTCTCCATGGCCGCTTCAATGTTTTTGTCTGCCCAGGACAGTATCTCAAGATCTTCTTCTTGGCGCATACGAACATAACTCTTGATATCATCAGCAGTCCATCCATAAGCACGAAGATCCATATCGACTCGTCCTGTGAATGCAGCTGCTCGCTGATATTCTTGCTGGTAAGACATGGTTGGCCGTGATCGATAATGAAAGGTTGCAAGCACGACAGGCATAACTTTTCCTGGTTTGTATGCTAAGAATTCGATATCAGTCATCGCACCTTGAAATGCACCTATCAAATCAACACTGTCTTGATGGCGAGGATTTTGTTGCATGCGACGTGAAACTTTTAAGTATGGTTTAAGCCAATCCGCGTAGAGCTTGATCACATTCCAGTGTTGGCGCAAATACGCGAGTTGATATTTTTGACGAGAATGAAGTTCTTTTTCAGTGTGCAACTTCCAATTAATGTAGGAAGATAATTTTCTGCGCACCGTATTTTTGAATTGTTCGTTAAATTCCATGCCGTTGTCTTTTTTTGTTCCATCAATTGCTTTTGACAATTGATTATCGTCATAGACCATGGTGTTAAAGAACACATCGGGAAGGAGCGTGAACCCCACCTTGTTTGCAAGACCGAACACACTTGAAGGATTTTGCGCGCCGCCTTCTGCAAAATCAACATAAATTCCTTTCAGCGTAACATCGTAGTTCTTGTCTTTTGGTGCTTTTTCATAAATCATTAAACGTTCTTTGATGACACGAATTTCTCTGACAATAGTAAAGAGTGTTCTGATAAGTTCACTGATTCCTCGCAAATAATTTGCTGCGCGGTCTTGCTGCGCGGCAAGTTTTTGCTGGTGATTACCAAACAAGGTCGATTGTTCAGAGGCACTCATCACATCAGTTATCTTAATATAGTTTGGAAATCCTCCGTCAAGTCGCAAATGGTCAAGCACCCAGTAATACATTTCTTCAGGTGTTTCATTCATACTTTCAAAAGATAGTCGCCATCGTTTGTAGGGTTTGGGATACCCTGTTTTCATGAACTGACCGGCCATGCGCACTGTAATTTCTTCATCAATTTCTTCATCAGCATGTGCGGGATCGACTAGGATAGATTTTCCAGGATAATATTTTTCTATTGCTTCTTTTGTAAGCATGAAGCCTTTTGCATCATCCTTTTTGTATTTGCTCATATGGCTGCTCTTGATGAAACCGTGCTTGACAAGAAGCTTTGCTGCTTCATCAGGACGTTCTAATTGATCGAGCACACTATCTACCATGAAATATTCCCTGTCAATACAGATTTAAAAAGGTTTGGTCTCTAAAGCAGAGGATTCTGTCCGCCGTACATTGCTTTAAAACGTCCACCTTCAAATTCGAGACTGAACAAATCATTATTTGTCTTCGTCGTACGCATTTTTACCACAGATATTTCTCTAACAATTCGTCGACGAAACGCGGCAAGACGCAAATGAATAATGCCGTCGCTTAAGAAATCTTCATCAAACTCTCCATAGCGGGATCCGTCAGAAGGTGCTTCTGAGATGAGCAGCGATGTTACGTCTGCATCACGTAAGAACTCGAAAATGTAAAAGAGTTCGATGCGAGGATTCTTGAATCTGCTAAGGACATAGAGTGCGCTCATCGAATCAAGAGTGAACACATCAAGTCCGACAGTGTCTTTTACTGTCTTAACCACATTCTTTATGACATTAAGCCAACTTCGATTCTCATCAATCTTTACATCCTTTACTTCTTTTCGAATAACGCCAATATCTACAATGATGATTGTTCCTTTATCATGGGAGTTCTTCACCTTTGCAACATCTTGTTGGAAATCAGCAAGATCCTTTATGACCACAATATTAACCAGGTTAAGATTATATCCCATGTTAATGATGTGGTTTAGGATAGATTGATGGCTCTGTTCTAAAGAAAGATACAAACCGATGCGACCATTTACTGCTTCACCATACAAAATGTTAAAGCAAACGGACGACTTCATCGTACCCGCACTTCCTGCGATAAGCGAAATATGCCCGTGAGGAATTCCTCCTTGCAAATGCTCATCAAACCCTTCAATGTAGGTTCTCACTCTACGAATTTCATCTGGACTCGAAACAATTTGTTCTACCATAAACTCTTCACCTCATCATTCACGATGCGCAAGCACCGTAACTATACCGTTTTTTGAAGCCATTACCAAATTATGGTTATAGGGCAGAAACACGCCACCAACCAACATGCCTTCGGTTTTATACTTCCAAATAAGCTTTGCAACCATCGTGCCAGGTTCGTCAGTCATGACTTCCGAATAATAGGATGCTTGATTGACTACCCCTGCAATACCGGGAACATAATCTAAATTATAATTTCCTTCGGTTGCAAGCACATAAATATGATGATCGTAACTTCCCGCGATAACTTCCGGCGTGCCATCACCATCAAGATCTTTAACAATGGGAGAGGACGCTATCCAAAAATTGGTTTCGTACGACCAATACAAATCGCCATTATTTCTAATTGCGTAGACAAAATTATCACACGAGCCCACAACAATTTCTGGTTTGCCATCACCATCAAGATCGTGAACTACTGGTTGTCCAATAATAGCACCACCCGTTTCAAATTTCCAAAGCAAATCGCCGGAAAGATGTAGTGCGAAAAGAATGCCGTTTGTTGAAGCGACAAGAACGTAGAACTCGTCATCGAGCAAACGCACAATAAGAGGTTCGGTTACGATGCGCGCTCCGGTTTCAAACGTCCAATTATCTTCTCCTTTCGGTCCAAGAGAATGAACGACGCCATCATTATCTCCAAATATGATTTGTCTTCCGATGCGTGCAGGCGTTGATTCAATTCCCACATCATATGCGTAGCGAGAGATGAGCTTTCCTTCATTTGTTAATATGTATAAATGCTTATCTGAAGAACCGAACACAATTTCTAATCCTTCATCACCAGTAAGATCAGTAGCAAGAGGCGACGATCTGATCGGTCCTTTTGCTGCAAACTCCCAAAGTTTTTTTCCATCAGAATCAAGCGTGTATAACATGCCGTGCTCAGTGCCAAAAATTATTTCAGGACTGCCATCAGCGTTAACATCAACAACAATAGGAGGGCCAATAATCGCATTCACTTTTTCTTGCTCAAGAAACATGCTTTCCTGCGCAGAAACCTTCGCAACAGCCGCAAAAGACCAGACGAGCTTTCCATCTTTGTCAACAAACTGAACATGACCATCAGCAGTTGCAATAATCACGCCACGCGTATCATTGAGAACAGCAGGTGTTGGTGCAGACAAGAGAGGAGCTTTCGCATCATACTCCCAAACCTTTACCAACTCCCCTCTCTTTCTTTTTGCCATGAAAGCTCTCACCACTTACAAAAATCATTTAGAAAACTCACATTTAAAAAGTTTTTTCTCACGCGAACAAAAAAAGCCGTTTAAGAGCTTCTTTGCACATCGCTTTCTTTGATCGAAGTAAAATCCCTTGTCAAAACAAAAAGATTTATATATGGCGCTACTCTTTAAAAAGCAGGGTGAATGATCGGTGAGCTTGCTTCGAAGCGGCGTAGAATTTATGAGTGACATTGGTGTGTACGACGTCGTACTCCCCTTCTTAGTCATATTTACTCTCGTATATGCGTTTCTTGAAAAGACGCAGTTCTTTGGGAAAGAAACATTCACGAACAGAAATACGGATAAAACAGAGACAACCACAAGAAAGAACTTAAACGCAATGATTGCGTTTTCAATTGCGCTCTTTGTTGTTGCATCTTTGCAACTTGTTGAATACATTAGCATCATGCTCTCTCGCACAGTCCTGGTGCTTGTCATCGTCTTTGCCTTTATGTTGCTCTACGGGGCACTCACCCACGATGGGTCTGATAAATCGTTTGCGTTAGAAGGTTGGACAAAAACATTCTTTCTAATCTTTGCACTTATCGCAGTCCTGGTCATATTCCTTGATGCCGTTGGATGGATGGACTACATCAGTCGATTCATCAAAAGCATCTGGAGTAATGAATCAGGAGGGGCGGTTGTGCTTCTCGTGCTTCTTGGCGGCATCATGTGGCTGGTCATGGGCGGATCAACTAAGAGCAGCAGCGGAGACAAACAAGGAGATTAATGCAAAACAACAAAGTTTTTATATCACAACAAGGAAAATCATTACACATTCGTGAGGTAGACAAAAGAAAATGAGCTTACTTGAAGACGGCGTACGCGCCCTTGAGGATTTAGGATTAAGCGATGTGCTCCTCCCCTTTATCATTATCTTTACTATCGTCTTTGCTGTTTTAGAAAAATCAAACATTCTTGGAACTGATGATAAAGCAAAGGGATTCAATGCGATGATTGCGCTTGCCATGGCAATTGGCGTCATCATCCCGCATGTCAAAGGCCTGTATCCGCATAACGCAGACATTGTTGTTATTCTCAATACCGCCTTGCCAAACATTTCACTCGTAGTAATTGCGCTTGTTATGGTGCTTATCATGCTAAACATCTTTGGCGAAGGAACCTTTGGTGGACTTGTCGCAACATGGGTTCCTTGGATTGCCTTAGTGATTGTTGTGTATATTTTTACAAGCGCGGCAAATATTACAAACATTCCAAACTGGCTCTATTTTTTGCGTGACAAAAACACGCAATCACTTATTATTATGATCTTAGTCTTTGGCCTCATCTACCGATTTATTGTTGGTGGTGGTGAGAAAAAAGAAAAAGAGTATTTTGATTGGCACGGAATTGGCAAAAAAACAGGCTCTACTCCTGTCGAAGAAAAAACTGAAGGATGAGTATGTAACAACCTAACATCCTACTAAACAAGAAAATGACTTTACTTGAAGATGGCGTACGCGCCTTGGACGACATTGGCCTCTCGGACGTACTCTTACCGTTCGTACTCGTATTTACTATAGTTTTTGCTATCTTGCAAAAAACAAAAATTCTTGGCGATCCAAAGAACAGTGATCAAAACAAAGCAAAACGGGTTCGTGGCTTTAACGCAATGATCTCGTTTGCGCTCGCACTTGGCGTCATCATCCCGCACGTCACAGGCGGCTATCCAAACGGGATGGATGTCGTTGACATTATGAACAAGGCGCTTCCAAATGTTTCTGTTGTTATTGTTGCAGTTATCATGCTTCTGATCATGCTCAATGTGCTTGGCACAGGAAAGTTTGCATTTATTTCAAAAACTTTTATTCCGTGGGTAGCACTCATAGCAGTCGTCTACATTTTCTTAACTGCAGCAAACGTTGTCATTCTTCCCGGTTGGCTGAGTTTCCTTCGAGATCGAAACACGCAGTCGCTTTTAATCATGGTCTTAGTCTTTGGCCTCATTTACAAGTTCATTGTGGGTAGCAACGAGGATGATTCGCTCAAAGGACTTGAAGGAGAAGCGAGAAAAAATAAAATAAAAGAACTTGAGGCAAAAAGACTTGCAAAATTATACGACGCTCTTGACAAAAACTAACAATGGCAACTGCATTATTTAGCGCAACAATCATGGAACGTTTGCTTCCTATGATCACGTTCTTATTCGTCTTCGTAGTTGTCTATGGGTTTTCAAAAAAAACAGGATTTTTTGGGATCTTTGGAGATAAGGACAGTTCAACGGGACTTGCAGCAATTATTGCTGTGCTCATCGCGTTTATCGCTATTCTTTCAAAGACGTTCACTATCATTGTTGGCTTGCTTGTTCCTTGGTTTATGATCATTACGATTGCCATCTTTTTCATTCTCTTCGTGCTCAAGATGTTCGGTCTTAAGGATGAGAGCATGGTCAACGCAGTTACAAAGGATGCGACGATCAGAGGATGGCTTATTGGTATTTTTATCACACTCGTTGTTATCGGCATGGTTATTTCATTTGGTAATGATTTGCTTGCATCAACTGCGATTACTGATGGGCAAACAACTGGTGCCACCACTGTTGGCGGAGAAAGTGGTTCGTCTAGCAGTGGTTCAAGCACGCACTTTGATCCTGATCGAAAAGCAGAATTAACTGCAACAACAAGCGTTGCTACAAACATTGCAAACACGCTTACGCATCCCAAAGTTCTTGGATTTATTATTTTGTTTATTATTGCATTTCTTGCGGTGTTCTACTTAGCTGCAGAACCGTAAAGACATTTGAGTTTTCTTTGTTAAAAACAAGTCTTCTTACAAGCAATAATTTTTTCTGAGAAAGTAAAGAGAATACGTCTGACTTGGTAAGCAACCAAAGATATAACTTAGAATTGGTCAAACTCTTCGACTTCTTTGTAATAGCCGCGATCTTTTAACCATTTAACTTGATTTGGTCGATATTTGTAAATAATATCGCCCTTTTCGTCTCCGCTCAGCTCCCAAGGTTCAACAAGAACAATATCATTTTCTCGCACCCATAATCGACGTTTTAATCGCCCAGGAATTCTGCAGACACGAACTTTTCCATCAAAACAACGAACGCGACAGCGACCTCCACCAAGTCGAGAGTCGAGAATGCCAAGTACCTCAGTTTTTCGAGGAACCTTCACACGAATAAACTCCTCATCTTGTGCGTTGTTTTGAGGTCTCATATAGCAATGAGAAAAGGGGTCGTTCTTTATAAGCGTTGCCTTTTTAAGGAAGTAAATACACGCTTTTCGTAAGCTTTTTAATACGGGAGAAGTCAGTGCAATTATGCAAAAAAAAGAGAGTGCAAAAAAGAAAAAACAAGTGCAACCAGCTTCAGTTTGGTTTCGGTTGCTCAGTTTCGTTATTGATCTCTTTATTGCGGTAAATATTATTGGGTGGCCTCTGGCCAAACGATTATCCGATTCGCTCGCAGAAAATTTTCATGCAACGACAACAACCGCTCTTCTTGCTTTACTTACTTTTTTTTACTTTGTGCTCTTTGAACGTTTTGTTGGCGCAACAATTGGGATGGCCATTACAAAAATTTCAATTTCAGGACAGAACACGCTTTCTTCCGCTTTTCTTCGAAATTGTTATCTTATTCCTTTCTTTCCGCTTAATCTTCTCATACTTATTGAACCCATCGCACTTCTTGGATGGAAGAAACGACTCCTTGAACGATGGACCGACTCAACATATGAACGGGTGGTTGCATGAAACAAAAATGGATTATGGCATCAGCGATTATTATTGGATTATTTATTCTCGCTCAACTTTTTAGTTTGGGAGCGCAAGACGACATAAAGAATGGCAACGTGGCAGTTATTCCTGTTCAAGGAACGATTGTAGCAACGGGCGAGAGTGGCGTTTTTCAAGATTCTGTTGTTTCATCTGATGAAGTTCTTGAACTTATTGATAAAGCAACACGTGACCCTCGCATCAAAGCAATTGTTTTTGAAATCAATTCTCCTGGAGGCTCTGCAGTAGCAAGCGACGAAGTTGGTCAGGCAATAAAAGCAATTGATCTGCCAACCGTAGCACACATTAGAGAAGTGGGAGCATCGGGAGGATACTGGATTGCTTCAACAACCGATTATATTGTTGCAAATCGCATGAGCATGACAGGAAGCATCGGAGTTATTGCAAGCTTTCTTGATTTTAGCGGATTTATCGAACGGTACAATGTTAGTTATGAACGGTTTGTTTCAGGAGAATACAAAGATCTTGGCACGCCATTTAGGAAAGTTACAAACGAAGAGCGAGATATCTTTCAAGAAAAACTTGATATGATTCATGATTACTTTATTCAAGAAGTCTACGAGAACAGACATCTTTCTAAAGATGATGAGTCATACGAACTTATCACCTCTGGATCGTTCTTTCTTGGAGTCGAAGCATATAACCTTGGCCTCGTAGATGAACTTGGAGGACAAGTGCAAGTACAAGAACATCTTGCTCAAGTTCTTGGAGAAGAAGCAGTGTTTGTTCGCTTTGAAACTGAAAAGAGTTTATTTGATATTCTCTCAGGTGACGTGCGTATTTCTCTTATACCACAATCACCATTACTCTTACAGTGAGAAGAAAATTATTTTTTATTTTTCTTTGCAATTTCTGTGTCAATTGAGTAATCCCAAATGTCAAAGAAGAGAACGCTCTTTGCAACTTTCTCGCCAAGAAGCACTTTGAATGTTTTTGAAGCGGCAATGGCTGCTGTGCCATGCACGGTCTGACTCAAGATCCCTTCTTGCTGACTGAAATGTTCCTTCAAATAATCGCTAATATCTGAGAGAGTTTTTGTTTTCTGTGTTAAGTACACGCCACCCCTGCTTCCTGCAACGTGGGTGAAAATCAACGGGATTTTCTTTTTGGCACAATACTTGTCAATTTGAAGAGAAAGAGAAAGTTCGTTCGTTGCATCAATAACAATGTCCGCATCGATCAAAAACATGTTATCACTTGAAAGATCTTCATGAAATGCTTTAATTTTAAGTTTCGGATTGATTTTTTCAAGAATTTTCTTTGCTTGTTTGACCTTAAACTTAGAAACATCATCTTCAGAAAAGAGAGCGAGCTTTTGCAAATCCTCAGATTCTACTCGGCCTCGATCAACAATGCGCACGTTAATGCCTGATCGGACAAACATATCTGCAAGAACACTGCCAACGCCACCAAGTCCGACGATGGTTACTGTTTTGTCTCGAAGCAACTCTTCCTTTTCAGCAATTTGCTTTACTAACTTTTGTTTCTTATACCGCATAAGAGCACCAATGAACAATAAATGAGAAAAAAAAGGAATCTTTGCATCTATTTAAAGTTTTCTAGAGCTTACCAAACAGATAAACGATGATAAGAACGATTATCACTATGGCAATGATGCTAATAAGCGCCAAATGGTAAGAAGAGGCAGCGCATTCAACCGTTTTTGGCTTTGTTTGCACTGATGCAGTTGCCATTGGTGCGGCAGTTTCTTTTTTTGCAGGAGCTGATGCAACAATCACTGCATTCTTTTTCACTGGAGCCTTCTTTTTTGCAGGAGTCTTCTTTACTGCTTTTGCCTTTACAACTGCTTTCTTTTTCACAACTGCTTTTTTCTTTGCAGGTGCTTTCTTTGCAACCTTTTTCACACTAGCTTTCTTTTTTACTGGAGTTTTCTTCGTTATTCGTTTAGACTTTGCAACCATGAACACTCTCACCTCACGTTGTGGTCTATTCTGTATCGAGGTTTGATTATTTATAAACTTTGCGACAAGATGCAAACTGAGAAAAGAAGGAAAATAAAAGGAATAAAAAAAATTAGCCTTGGACAAAGACCGGTGGTCGATTCACGTTGAGTACGGTTACCAAAACAGTTGCCGTTGTCTCTTTCTCACCATCAGATGCGGTAACATATACTTCGTACTCGCCAGCATCAGTGAAAGTTGTCTGGTAAGAAAGTTCGTTCATCCATCCACTCACCGTCAACGTCACTTCTTCATCTTCAGGATCAAAAGCGCTGACATCTAGAGTGATAAGATCTCCTTCCTCAACGATGATTTCGGTGTCACCAATAAGCAAGGCAGGAGGTTCGTTTCGAGCTGAAACAATAACCGAGATCTCACGTTCTGAGGTCATCACACCGTCAAATGCTGAAACGGTAACTACATACGTTCCTGCATCGCCTTCTCCTGTTTGCCACGTTCCATCCTGACTAAAAGGAGTTGAGTACGATACTGATACATCTTCACCATCAGGATCAGCAACCGTTACGGGAATGGTCACAAGATCACCTTCCAAAACAGTAAGTTCTGGACTTTCAAAGTAGACAAGAGGTTCACGATTCACATCTTCGACAAACAAGGTAATGGCAACTTCATTTTCTTGGTTGAAGCTGTCGGTTGCGCGAACAACAATGAGCTGTTCACCCGCCTCAGTAAATGTTGGCGTGAAGAATGCTTCACTGCGAAATCCTTCATACGAAACAGTAAACTCATCTCCCTCAACGTCGTAAATCTTACAACCAAGAGAATGGGCTTCACCTTCTTTCGCGTATTGCACCGTGTCACATTCAATGGTTGGCGCACGATTCATTCGTTCAACAACTAAGAGCACAAGTTCTTTTGAAACAAGAAGACCGTCTGATGCAGTCATCTCAACTTCATACGTTCCTGCATCGCCAATGTTGGTTTGCCAAACACCATCCTCGGAGAGAGGAGCAGAAAACGTTATCGAAATGTCGTCACCGTCGGGATCGATAACTTCTGGAGAAAACTCAACAAGATCTCCTTCCGTTACAATAATCTCTGAGTAATATTGCTTTGAAGGAGAGTTGTCAGGATCAAATGACGCGCCATCATCTTGACCAGTATTTTGCGAGGTATCGGATTGATCTTGATCATCAACTCCGCTTGGGACATCGGACTGGTTGCCCGTGTCTGTTCCATTATCTACAATAAGAACAAAGTTATTATTCTCATCAAGAACGATGTTGCCCGTAATGGCACTGTCAGTGTTCCCAATTTGCTGTGTCGTACATGACGCCAGAACAAATAAACTTAATAGTACAACCATAAATGCGTATTTCATGCTCACCAAACCCCTTGGTTTTATAAAGTGTTGCTAAATGACAGTAATATATAAAGTTTTCTATTTGAAAGTGAGAAATCGAAAGGCGCAAACTTCTTAAAGCACTCCTGGTTGCTCACAAAGCATGAAATGTGCAGTTTGCGGACAAAAAATTGAAATACTCTTCCTTGAAAAAATCAACGGAACGTACCTTCGCGATGAAAAAGGAAAGAAACATGTCGTGTGTGCAACCTGTCAACAACAACATCCGATCAAAGAATTACGTGAAAAACTCTAATGCCCTTGTAGCATAGTGGTGGTGCGGTGCTCTCGTAAAGCGCAGGTCGAGGGTTCAAATCCCTCCAAGGGCTTATTCTTTTTTATTCTCAGATTTTAAGAAGTGAAATCGTTTTCTGCCTCGCATTCCCGAGAGAATATCTCTTGCTTGAGATTCATAGACCGTCCCCTCTTCAGGGCCAAGAACATGGATAAAATTACCAGTTACCTTTGCAGAAACACCCATTCCCTGATATGCAGGATTATGCTTTAGGCGCGCGTCTAGTTGACTTGCAACTGCAATAGCAACTCCTTTATCACCCTTGTATGCAATAACATGATCTTGAGGTGTGGGAACAAACTGCAAAGAATACGTTGCAAGAACAACTTTTCCAGCAATATAATCTGCATAGGCAGCTACAGCTTCTTCATTCGCATAATCTCGCATTTGAAACGTTCTTGCTTTCAAAAAAGGCTTCGCTGCATCTACTGCCTGTCCGTGTTGAAATGCCTCGCTTCTATTTTCAAAATCAAGAGCGATCAGTGGAAGGCAATGTGCAGACAAAACAGCGTTTGCAACAAGTTCTGCCATAATAGTTGCTTGATATGAAGACGTTTCAAAAGCAAGCGAGTAACTTACAATTGCAAATAGTGCCCTGTCAAGAGGATTGGTTAAATTTCTTTGAAGAGAAGCACCCATGGTGTTAAGAATTAGTTGTTTATCTGGAGAAGTAGGAAGAAGAAGTCGTTTTCTCATAGGTGAAAGATTTGCACTCAGTTCATGCGCCAAATAATCTGCTGCCTGATCATCAAAAAGTGATATGTTGTTTTCTTCTAATTGCCTGAAAATACCAAGAAGAGTTCCATAATTTTCTTGAAACGTAGCTCGGTGAAACCCTGGAAGATCAGCTAGATGCCTATCTACTTCACGAAGAAAACGATCTCGTTGAACAAGCAATGCCGCATCAAGTGATTGTTGTGAAGGGGCTCGATCTTCATAAGAAAGTATTTCTTGTGTTCTGTCTTCAAGACCAAAGAAAGAGAATGTTCGTTCCATTTATACTCCGTTCTGTGCAAGTTGCTGAGCAAGTTGCTGAGCAAGAAAGAGGTTACGTGCAACATACCCTCGTACGTTTCTGTGAAAGCTTTCTTCAAGCATCAATCGGTGTTGTAATCCTTTTGGCAAAATACTGCGAACTGAATCTCCAACAAGAGGAAGGTCGGCAAGATGGGCCAAAGGATTTTCATACGGACCAGTAAACCGTCGCTTTTCTAAAATAGGCGTCTTTCCATGCCGAGCAACTTCTAATTCAAATCGGTACATATTTGGAACATCTACACCAAGAACTGATACGTTTCCATTTGGCAAACTGATGGTCGCTTCAATAAATGCTCGTGCTCCCGAAGCATGGGACATATACTTAAGCGCCATGGCATAGGCATCACGCTCAAAAGGACCAAAACAAATGGGAAATTGAGGAAACGTAACTTCTTGCCCTAACAAATCAAATAAGACATCAGTAACCTCCTGCCGGCCTGAATCACCAAGGACGAAGAGGGTAGGATCTTGCTCGCCTGCTCTGATTAATGCTTTTTCGAATTGTTTATCCGCCAAAAGTTCTTGCATAGTCATAGCCATCATATCACCTTGTGGGTTTCGTATTTGTTCTTACACACCTCTTATTTATATAGTTTTCCATTTTCACCACTATATAATAGTTAATTTATAAAGAGCGGATGCGATAAAGCCAAAAACCCCTTCAACCCGGAAACTTCCGAAAAGAACGATAAGAGTTTTAAAGAAAGAAATCAAAGATAACCCCATGAACCGAAGAGAAAGTATGCTCTTGCTTGGAATACTCCTTCTTCTTATTGCAAGCGCGCACGCATTTCAAGAAATTGACGCAACCATTGAGGAGACTGGAGAAGTGCACATAACCATCTACTACTCGCAAACAACACCTCAAGTACAGTTTCAACTTCCTGAAACCTATCACGATTTAGAACTTGCACAAGGAACAGACCTGAGAGGAAATGAAGTCATTTTCACAAGAGCAGCTGGAATAGAACTATCATTTACCACGTCAACAATAACAAGCAAATCTGGAGACATCTGGCACATTACCATTCCCGAATCGTGGTGGAGCGAAGAAAGCACAAATCTAGTTATTACCTTTCCCGAAAACGCAATTATTGAAACGATACCGCAAAACGCGAGCGTGCACAGTTTTAGCGGCAAACTCATCCTCACCAGTGCAAACACCCAAGAAGCAATTGACGTTCGCTGGGCAATCTCGCCAACAAACAACACCCCGCCAACAATCGCAATTACAGCAATCATTATCATCCTTGGAGCACTCTTCCTCTTCATCGTTGTAAAAAGAAATGATGCGAAGGACGAGAAAAACAAAGACATAGAAAAAAAACAGCCAAAAAAAGAAGAAAAAGATGAACTTGAAGAAATGAAGCACTTACTCACCGAAAATGAGTACACGATTCTTCGAATAATGAAACAGAACAAGAACACCACACAGAAAAAACTCCTCGAAGAAACACTCCTTCCAAAAAGCACCCTCTCACGGACACTCAAAAAACTGGAAGCAAAACAACTCATCATCACCGCACGCGTTGGCATGAACAAGCGCATTCTCTACCAAGGAAAACCAAACCCTGCAAAAAAAGAAACATAAAAAATTCCACGTTTTCACCCAGTCATTCCACGTTATTCCACATAAGCCTTAAAAGAAAGCGTCACGATAAAACAAATCATGCCACCAAGGCATAACACAAAAAATGGAGGAAAGCACGACAAAATGAAACGAAAAACAACAATCAATTACCTAATTAGCATGTTTATTCTTGCCATTCTAAGCATTAGCATGGTAAGTGGAGTCTATGCATCAGAATCAACTGGTGCAAACGAACAAGAACAAGGCAATCAAGGCATCGCAATGCCCAGACAACTCGCTCAAGGAGAAATAATTACTATTTTGGGAAACAAAGTAATGGTTGCCCAAATCACCCCTGAAACTGCTGTTGTTATTGCAAACGACAATGATGAAAAACTTGAGATTGGCGAAGTGAAAAAATTTGCAGATGATTTTTACGTTCGACTTGATGCAATCACGCAAGGTGATGCAACAACAGCTGCTCAAGCAATGGCATCATTTACGTTTGGAACACTAAAATTATCAGAAGGAAGAAGTTCCGATGATGCACGAGAGGACTCAAACGAAGCAGATGACGATACGTCAGACCATGAGGACTACCGTGAAGACAATTCTTGGACAGGACGAGTCGTGTTGGTGAATAGAGATGGTCAAAGTGACCTGGAGTCATACAAAGCATTTACATTCGAATTAGCAGCGTATGAGCCAACAACACAACAAGCAACACTAGTTATTCAGACAAATCTTTGCTATGAACGTGATGATTGCGCTGCAACCGCGGTTTATGATCCAGCAAAATATGAAATTGGATTATTTGATGAAATTGAACTTCCTTTCAACGACGCAACAATCAAAGTACAATTCACCTATGTTGCTTCAGAATTATGGATTGATGCGGACGGCACACACGAAAGTACCAAAGTGGTCTTAACGGTTGATCCAAAAACCACCTACACGATTGATGCAAAGGAAACAATTATCAAAAAAGAGTTCAAAGAAGAAGATCCAAATTCTTTGAGCAACACCATGACTCAAGAAGAATATGAGAAAATGAAACAGGAACTTCTTGCAGCGACACAGCAAGCTGACAATAGTCAAATTATTGTTGCCCAAAACCATAAACTTGCAACTGTCCGCATCTCAGACGTAGGAGATCATAAAGAAATTGAAAGCGATGGAATCACCGTCGTTGGCGCAAAAAATCTTGACATTGAAAAAACTGATGAGAAGCTCGTTGTCTACGACGGCACAGAAGCAAAAGAACTTACCGTCGCACCACACGAAATTAAAGACTACGCAGAAAACATCGAGTCAGTAACCCTTGACATGCGAGACGGCATTGCAACGTACGAAGTCAGGTACAGCGAAGAAGCAAAATTCCTTGGGTTATTTCCTTGGAAAGTGAGTAAGACTAAATTTATTAGTGCTTCGGAGTAGATGCGTAAGATTTCCGAAAACTAACGAGTAACTCTTATAATTTCTTTTTTCTTTTTTTTATTCATGTTCACCCACACCTATCAAAACACGCCACAAGCAAAGGAGGTGATGCTTGTTGAGAATTTCTTCTTTGAAAAAATCACCCAATTACCTTCAGAAGTTGCTCAGTCACTCCTTGCTCATCTCGCCAGTCTCTTTGGCGTTATCAAAAAAGGAAAGTTTGAGAAAAGCATATCAGCAGAAGGTCTCGCAGCTCTCTTTTTTCATGATCTGGGCATCTTACACTCATTCGATCCCAAACATCGAACAAGCACAGCAAAAGAAATTGCTCGAGAAGTACTTTCTAGCAGCACCATTAACTCAGAAAAAGCACTTCGCCTCATAATGTGCATTGATGAAAAAAGTTACGAAGCAAGTTCTTATGAGGAAAAATTGCTCGCTGACCTGCATGAGCTTGCTGTCCTCGCCCATGATAAACAAATAGAACTTCCATTTACCGTTCTTGGAAAATCACCTGACGTGAGCGATAAACTTCACGCACCAAAAAACGTGCAGCTTCGTTTAAAAGAAACAAAAGAGTTCGCTATAAAAGAACGCCTAATATTGTAGACGAGGAATTTCGACAATATTATAATAGAGATTGACAAAATTTTCCCTCATTGAAGCAACAAAAACATTTGAAGTGTTTTTTTCTAAAAAATCAAGAATGAGTTTTTTCAATCGCACTTTATTATCTTCTGAAACTTTAAAGGCGAGTTCGACATCTTTCAAATAAAAGCTCTTCATTGCTTGCTTGAACGCATCTTCAATCTGATCTACAATAAACAATAGGTCTTTTTCCTTTACGAGTTGTTTAGCAGAAATGAGTTTTTTTATGAGTCGCTTTAGTTCGTCACCAATTTTTTCAAGTACACTAATCAGCATCCAAATACGTAACAAGTCTTCATTGTTGATGACATTTTTTCCTCTGCTAATTTCTGCCGTGTTGCTTAAAAACTTTACCGTGCGAAGTAAGAGAAACATGAGGCGATTAATATCTCCATCCATGCGATAGGCTTCTTTGATAACATCTTCCTTTGTTCCCTCAATTTTTTTAGTTAGAATATTTTTAAGAATTACAAATTCATATCGCAAGATATTGTCAACTTTTCGCAAGGTTTCAGATAACGAAATCTCATTCATGTTCAAATAATTCTTTGCAACAATTTTCGTTGGTGTTTGTTCAACAATTTCAAGTGCCATTAGATCATTAACTTCTTCTCGAATATGATCTGCTTGTTGAGGAATTGTTTTTCCAAAAAAAGTAATGACATGATAATTATCAATATAAGAACTTTTTAATCGACGACGCAACGATCCTGGAACTACTCGATCGACATCAACAGATAATTCTCGTTCTTCATTCATTCCAGTCTTTGGTTCTGGCGTAATAACCAGTTGGTCACTTTCAACTGCTAGGTAGAGAAGGTCTGATTTTTTCAAATGGTTTTTTTCAATCCAAGATTTAGGAAGAGAGATAACAAAACTGTTTTTCCCGAATTTGATGAGCTTTCGATATTCCATACAAAAAGTATATGCTTTCATACTTATAAATATTTAGAATATACCACATAATTTGTTTTATTTCTATATTGAGAAAGTATTTATCAGCGAATATCACAACTGAAATAGATCAAATTGGGGGGTGATCGTCAATGTACATAAACGAACTGGGTTTGCTCGTTGCAGGTGATGAAATGCCATTCGAGGACGTTTTACTCACTATCGAGCGCGACTTAGGATTAAACAGACATGAACTAATGAAAGCGTACTTTGAAGAAATTCAACTTATCTGAAAGGGGGAGAAATTATGAGAGGATATATAACGAGCAACATTCTTGAAAGAGAGGATTTTTTACAAGAAACGGAAAGAGCATTTATTGACTATATGCTTTTCAACGAATGGGATGAGCAAGCCTGAACATACAAAATCATTTTTGTTGCGAAGGAAAGTGATGGGATTCTAAAAGCCAAAAGTAGTCGGAGAGGCGATTCACGAAGGCTTTAACGGTCGCATCAACCGCATAGACGTGCTTGTCGAACCGCGAGAGTTCTCGTTCGAGGCGACGAGTTGCTGTGCGTGCGAGGCCCAATGCTGCAGCGTCGGGCGTAGCGCCCGTTATCAACCAATCGTTTACCAATCGCCTTTTCTCAAGAAGTTCCATTTCTTGTTCAAGTTCTTCAAGCGCCTTCGAAGGAAAAGTAGCAGCGTGGTCTTGATCAAGAGCAGGAAGCAAAGAAAAACAAACGCGCTGAATGTTTTCCAAACGATCTTTGACTGCCTCGTCCCGTTGCAGCGATCGTGCAAACCCTATTACCGTTACCACTTCGTCAATAACACCTGCAACTTCGATATAGAGATGGCTTTTTTCAATGCGCTCGCCACCAACAGTGGACGTTACTCCTTTATCTCCGGTCTTTGTTGTGATTCTCATGGGTTTAACTGCAACCTGTTGTCGTACCGCAATCTTCACATAAACTACACGAGCCGTTTTGTTTGACGCGCATACTACCGCACTGCGTGCATTGTTCTCCCGTATACCCTTTAGCTCTTGCTTCAAAAACCTTTGTGTCAGTAATGCGAATCTGTTTTTCAGAAGGAAGTTCACGTTTTTCCTCGGCAAGTTTTTCCTTCTTATCAGCAGTTTCCATTGACTTCACATGAACGAAGTCTTTGCGTCCTAAATACTCATAACCAAGCACACGAAAGACATAGTCGAGAATCGAAGTGGCCTGTTTAATCGCGTCATGGCCAAGCACCGCACCTGCAGGTTCAAAGCGAGTAAACGTAAAGGCATCAACAAATTCTTCTAACGGAACGCCATGTTGCAATGCTTTCGAAATTGCTATCGCAAAGCAATTAAGGAGCGCGCCGTAAGATGCGCCTTCTTTATAGGTGTCAATGAAAATTTCTCCCAAGCGACCATCAGGATATTCTCCTGTTCGCAAAAATATTTTCTGACCACCAACAACCGCTTCCTGAACAAAACCACCTCGTCGCTTTGGCATTTTCTGCTTTGAGGCAAATACCATTTTTTCTTCGGGTTCGGGAATGTCGGGCATTTGCTTTGCAGCATCCAAAAGATAGAGTAATTCTTCATCATCTTCACTTGACGTATTCAGTGGTTGACTTAATTTTGAACCATCGCGATACAACGCAATTGCCTTAATCATTTGTTTCCAACTGGTCAAGTACGCTTCTTTTACATCAGAAATAGAAGCTTCTTTTTCCATGTTGATGGTCTTGCTAATTGAGCCGCTCAAAAATGGTTGCACCGCACCCATCATCTTGATATGACCAAGATAACTGATAAAGCGCGTTCCTTTCTTGCCGCATTTATTTGCCGTGTCAAAAACAGCGTAATGTTCTTCCTTGAGATGAGGCGCCCCTTCGATGGTCATCGAGCCACAAATGTATTCATTTGCTTGCGCTACTTCTTTTCGAGAAAAGCCAAGCGCTTCAAGCATCTTTAATGAAGGGTCAGCAAGTTGATCTTTAGTAAAACCAAGATCAATACACACCTCTTCACCAAGGGTGAATTTGTTAAAAACAAAATTTATATCGAACGTGTTTTTCAGTTGTGCTTCAATATTTTTGATAACCGGTTTTGGAACGCCCTTCTCACTTAACGTGGTTTCATTAATATGCGGACAACCCTTCATCGTCCCATGACCAGTTGCATACTTTTCAATGTCTTGAATTTGTTCAGACGAATAGCCAAGGTGTTGAAGTGCTCGAGGAACGCTCTGATTAATAATTTTGAAATAGCCGCCGCCAGCAAGCTTCTTAAATTTCACCAAGGCAAAGTCTGGCTCAACACCTGTCGTGTCACAATCCATCACAAGACCAATAGTGCCCGTTGGTGCAATAAGCGTGGTCTGTGCATTTCGATAACCATATTTTTCTCCAAGTTGGAGCGCTTCATCCCAAGATTTTTTTGCCGCAACAGAAAGAGCCTTATCAAGTTCTTCATGGTGCAAACCTTGGGGAGTAATAGTAAGCTCTTCATAGGATTCATCAGGATCATCGTATGCTGCACGTCGGTGGTTGCGAATAACACGAAGCATAGAATCCTTGTTTTGCGAATAGCGAGGGAAGGGCCCGAGATGTGCTGCTAGGGCTGCGCTTGTCGCGTACGCTGTTCCCGTCATAATTGCCGCTATTGCTCCTGCAAATGATCGGCCTTTTGTGGAATCATACGGAATTCCTTGAACCATCAGGAGAGTGCCAAGGTTTGCAAAGCCAAGTCCGAGCGTGCGAAAATCAAAACTCTTCCTTGCGAGTTCCTTACTTGCAAATTGTGCCATCAGCACAGATATTTCGAGCACAACAGTCATGAGTCTGACGGTGTGACGAAATGCATCAACATTGAATTGTTTGCCGTCGTAAAATTTCATCAAATTTATTGATGCCAAATTGCACGCAGTGTCATCTAAGAATACATACTCGCTGCAAGGATTTGATCCATTGATCGGTCCATCATTTGGACAAGTATGCCATTCGTTAAGGGTGTCACGAAATTGGATGCCTGGATCAGCTGAGTGCCAAGCAGCAAGTGCGATTTTTTGCCACAAGTCTCTTGCAGGAATAACTTTGCACACCGAGCCATCAGTTCTTCGAATAAGTTTCCAAGATTCGTCCTGTTCAACTGCCTTCAGAAAATCATTCGTGACCATGACAGAATTGTTTGAATTCTGACCTGAAACCGTCTGATAGGCTTCGCTTTCAAATTCTGAGGTGAGATAAAACAAGTCCATCGACTTATAGCCTTGTTCGACAAGATAGAGTGCGCGCTGCACATAGTTTGGGGAAACGTTTGCTTTAAGCGCTTGTAAGACTGCTCGTTTCAAACGTTCGTTTTCTTTGAGTGAGGTTGATTTTGTTTCGTAAGCAATTCGCATGACATCATCAAGTAGGTTCTTGACCGCGTGACTTCCTGCAACGAGCATGGCAACCTTCTTTTCTTCTCGCGCTTTCCATTCGATAAAGTTTTCAATTTCTGGATGATCAATATCAAGCGTGACCATTTTTGCAGCGCGCCGTGTTGTGCCTCCGCTTTTGATGGCACCAGCACTTGCGTCAAAGACTTTCAAAAAGGACATTAAGCCGCTTGATTTTCCTCCGCCAGAAAGCGGTTCTGTTTCTCCACGAAGAGAAGAAAAGTTTGTTCCGGAACCACTACCATATTTGAAGACACGTGCTTCTCGCGTTAAGAGATCAAAAATTCCTCCTTCATTGACTAAATCGTCCTTTACTGATTGAATAAAACATGCATGAGGTTGTGGATGCGTGTACGCATCTTCCGAAAGTTTTACTTCGCCTGATTCTGGTTCAACATAGTAATGTCCTTGCGGTGGACGAGTTATACCATAAACTGCATTTAATCCTGTATTAAACCATTGCGGAGAATTAGGAACGGCAATTTGGTTTGAAAGCACATAGAGCATTTCATCATAAAAAGTTTGCGCATCTTCGGGAGAGGCAAAGTATCCATGTTTTTCCCCCCAATATCGCCACGTATAAGCCATACGATGCGCAACTTGTTTCATGCTGGATTCACTGCCAAGAATGGGCTTGCCATCTTTGAGCAGGGGCTTTCCCTGTTCGTCTCGTTGGGGAACGCCTTGTTTGCGAAAATACTTTTGTGCGAGAATATCAATGGCGACTTGCGACCACGTGTCAGGTACTTCGACATTTTCTTTCTTGAAGATTTCTTTGCCTGTCTGGTCACGAATGGCGCTTGTTGCCTTTACAAATGTTAGTGTGCCAAGCGGGTCTTTCCCGCTCTCGGTAAACATGCGTTTAACTGTCATGCCGCTCATTGTTCTTTTCCTCGTAGTTTATCCAATTCTTTCTCAAGATCATCAACGTCTAATTCTTTATAGACGGATGCAAAACGAATATACGCAATTTTGTCAAGTTTTTTGAGACGTTTAATCACTTCTTGACCAATACGCTTACTCGGTACTTCAGAAATTTTAAGTTCGCGAAGACGAGCTTCGGTGTCTTCAATAAGATGAATGATTTTTTCATGAGGAATGGGGCGTTTTCCTGTAGCAATCAGAACCCCTTTGAGAAGTTTTTCGCGAGAAAATTCTTCTCGGCGACCATCTTTTTTTTGCACAAACATGGTCGCATTGATAACTTGTTCTTCGGTGGTAAATCGTTTTGCGCAGCGCAAACATTCTCTGCGTCTTCGCGTTTTATTATCTTCGCTCTCACGCGTCTCCAGAACCTTAATATCATCGCTTTCGCAAAACGGACACCTCATACACACACCCCCACATATAGTGAATTAAAACACTATATGTGGATATTTAATGAAAAAAAGAACACATGTAGCGTTCCAAGTAGTGCTACTTTCGCCATTCTTTAAATACATTGTGGCGACAGAACACCTATATTTTAACCATTGTTCTCCGAGGACATCATTAGAAACACACTAATAAAAACCAACTAAAACATTTAATCGGATAAATACGCACCACAACCACACTATCAAAACAATCATCTTCTTACATATCTCAAAACAACAATACCTTCTTGAGAAGTTATTTCTTCTAGATGCAACAGTACTGTTGGATTATTCTCTAAAAACAAAGGACGTCCATTCCCCAGAAGTATAGGGATAAAACCCAAGATGTATTCATCGATAACATTCGCCTTAATGAAAGCGTCAGTTAAACCAGCCCCGCCAAAGAGCCAAATATGTTTTCCTTTTTGCTGTTGAAGCGCAGTGATTTGCTTGACAAGATCGCCTTGAATACGCACCACATAAGAACGTTCTGTTTCGAAAGGCTCGTTAGAAGCAACGAACACCATCTTATCTTTAAAAGAATCCAATGTTTCTTTAGGACAATCTAAAAATGACCGTTTACCCATAACAATAACATCAACAGCATCAAGGAATGCAGGAAAATCAAATTGGTCCTTCGTATCAAGAGAATTCTTGCCATCACCCGTAATCCAATCAAAGCCACCATTCGAATCAGCAATAAAGCCATCCAAACTCATAGCCAAATTAAGAATTATCTTTCGCTTCATCTTACACGTAACCAATACTGCTAAACAGTAATAGCCCCACCCGGATTCGAACCGGGGTCAACGGATGTCTCCAACGAAAAACCGAGGGACTGGAGCGAAGCGGAATGTCGCTCCTTGTCATCAACGGGCGTAACCAGTTGCCAGAGTCCGCTATGATTGGCCGCTACACTATGGGGCTGTAAAAACTTGTTAGATGAGCTCTGCAAGTCTTTAAACGGGTGAAATCAAAAGATTTATAAACTTTTACGATGCATTCTTGCTTGATGAAAGGAAACCGTGTGGTGTTATTAGCGGTTAGCGCACTATTGATCTTTTTCTTCGTATTCTCGCTTCAAGGAGTCGTTGGCTTAGGAGATGAAGAAACAACAATTAATATTCATGCTGATACGATGAACGTCAACGAGCAAGGAACCAGCTCGGTCGTTTTCTATCCGTCGAACTTTTTCTACTATCAAAAAAACGACTACGGTTATTATAGTGGCGGCATTGGTGTTGCCGATAAAATGTTTGTTCGTATTGGTGAAGTGTTTAGTCTTCGAGAATTGCTCCAAAATCCTCGAGCAAAAGAAGGCATCATTAGACTTATCTTGTTCGTTCTCACGTACTTTCTCTTTGAACTAGGCGCAACTAAATTGTTCGGTCAAGGCAAAGAAAAACAAGCAAGAGGCATTGCTGCTGTTCTTGCGCTCATGACAGCAGTTCTTATGCCCGTACAAACGGTTTTTCTTGCAGGTTTGTTACCGTTCTTAATCATACTTATGGCAGGAGTTTTTGGCGTCGCATGGGGGGTGTTTCATTATTTCTTCAGGGAACTTCCCACTGAAAATCAAAATCCGTTTTATCTTATGTTCATGCGCCTTCTCGTTGTTATAGCAGGATTAATTTTTATCTACTTCCTTGACATGTTTGCAACTACTCTCATTGAAGGGTTCCTAGGAGGAGTTTAAAGAAATGGCAACATTCGGCATCACTTTTATCAATATCTTTCAAGGCGTTCTCTCATTCTTAGAAACATCTTTCTTCATCCTTATCATTTGGGCGATTTTCAGCGGATTCAAGTCTTGGAGATCTGGCGGCGGTAAAATTCCTTCCTCAGAAGACGATAAGAAATGGCAAGATATTATCGATCGTCTCGAAAAGCAAAATAAAGACTTAGCTGATAAACTTCAAGTGTATGAAAGAAAAATAAAGGAATTAGAAGATCTTATCAAGAAACTCCAAGAAGGCGGTGGCACTCCTGAAGAAAATGAAGAATTAAGAAAACTGATTGAAGAACTCAAAGCAGAGTTAGAGTTAACCCGAAGAGAATTATATTACAAAATCTTTGAACTCACACAAGATATGCAAAGTGAACGAGAACGCATGCAACAAGAAATGCAGGAAGCACTTGCTTCGCTTGAAGAAAAATTACGAGATGCAATTGCACAAAGTAATACTTCTTTGCAAGAAGAACTCCAAAAGCAAAAAAATGCATTGCGCAAATTACAAGCAGTATACAAAAAAGCTCTTTATGATGCGATTGGAGAGCTTACTCGAAAAGGAAAAGCATATGTTGACGCCCAGGAAGAACGCATAAAAAAACTTCTAGAACAAAAAAGCGAAGAACAACAAGCAGCAGTTCGAGCACTTGATGATAAGGTTAAACAATTAAAAAATGAATACGAAGCTCATAAAACAAAGATGGATGAGGAGCTTGAAAAAATTCGAACACAACTCAGAGAAATCCTTGACAAAATAAAACAAGATCCTGATCCTATACCCCCTCCTGAACCTAACCCATCAGATGATCCCGATACTATAAATAAAGAGGAAGATTTACTTAATAAAATTAATATAATTCTTCACAAGATTGGAGAACTTGGAAAATACTGGCGTACGCTTCCAGAGAAATTAAATGCAGTTCAAAAGCAGCTTGAAAAAATTCCTGAAGACAACCCCTCACGAATGGATGGCAGATACCAATCCTGGAAAGAAGAACTTGAAGAATTAGAACAACAAATAGGACCAGTTCTTGAAACATATGAACACGTTCAATTGACTCAAAGAAACATCATCGAACAAGATCTTCTTCCAAAAATAACATCATTCCTTGAAGCGCAAGATATTGATAGTGCAGAGGAACTCATCATTCAGGCAAGAACACATTATGGCGAGATAATCGATCACCAAGAAGGACTTGTTATGATACGAAGAGCTATAACAGCACTTAGTTACCATATCAAAAAAGCGCTTAACGAGAAAAAGAAAGAAGATCCTAAGAAAGTAAAGATTGACAAAAGAAAGTTCAAAGAATTTGTTCGCTCGTCTCAAGAAGTAAATAAACTTGAAGGAAAATCACTTTCGCAAATCATTAAACGCGTTGAGTTATGGAGGAAATTAGTTAAGAAATTCTCTGAAAAAGCAAAAGAAACTGAAGGTGCGGATTCTACTGTTGGTTGGTTAAACCAAGATGCGCTCTATACCTGTTTTGCAATTTTTAAGCAAGCACAAGTGTTAGTTGATCGGTACGGAAAAGAAATTTCTCGGTTTGATGTGCGAGAAGGTAGCGTTGATGAACGAGAAAGATCGAGCTTCTACGCGGACAGAGATAGTTCTGCTGCATTGTTTAAACAGTTCCTTCAAGAAGGTAGCAATTCATTAAAGGAACGATTGCAACTCGTCTTTGAATTTTCTAAACTGGATGATGCGGCAAAGAAGACTCTAAGAGAACAACACGAGTTCTTAACCACCTTAACGTGGAGTGCCTTAGTTGAAGAAATTGAGACAAAGGCTCTTGAGCTTGCTGATAAAATCTTAGAGTGGCTTGAAGAGTATGAAAAATTTCTTGAAGAAAAAAACAAGCAAGAAGAAAAACTTACGGAAGAGTTAAGGAGTACTGCTCTTGTTGTGCTGGAAGACCCTCTTGAAACAGTAATAAAAAACACAGAATTCTTCAAAACATTACCTCGTATCATTAAACAAATCTTCTTGCTAAGATCTCAAGGAAGTTTATTGCTTCCTGAAGGTCCAAGTGACATACTTCTTCTTCCTCCTGGTAAAACAAAGGAAATCATCAAGCAGAGTAATAATTTGCTTAAACCAGCAAACACAGAAGAAGCAGTTCGTACGTGGGTTTCTAAGAGAAAAGCGAAGCAACTCAGAGCATTTATAGATGTTGCGACAAGTGTTGGATTGCAACTTGGCATGCTTGAACGACAAATTCTTCTACTTCCTGAAGCACGTTTGGACAAAAACGCATTAGTAACGCGAAAAGAGGAAGTCGAAAGAGTCTTTTCACCTCAACTTATTGCAAACACAAGAACTGCTTTGGAACAGATTGTCTCACAAATACAAGGAGGCTTGCTTGCTGAAAATACTATTCATGGTATAATCCATATGGAAACCCAATTGCAGCGGGTTCTTGAACTTATCGCAACATCACCTTTGTATGGCGAGGAAGCGCGAGAAGAGGCTCAGCAGATGTTTTCTGCCTCAAAAAGAAGTCTTGCACGTCTTCAAAATGAACAAGATCCTCAACAAAGAATTGTTATTTTGCTTGACATAGTAGAATCATTACCTGTGACATTGCTCTGGATTGAAACGATTCAAATAAGCATCATTTTGTTGTATGCCATGGAAGTTCATCGTCTGGAACATCAAGAAGTAAAGCAGCTTGGAGAGGGTAAGGAGGTTTCATCTGATGATGAAAAACATCCTCCAAGTCCTCTTGAACAACTAGTTCAGCCTCCTGAAGAAGGCGTTGCGGAAGTTCTTGTTGGTCCAAAAGAATTTGTTTCGTTTGCAAACGATATCTTACCTAAGCTTCGCGAGATGCAAAAGGCATCGTTTGTTTTCGATGATACTTCGAAAGCAAGTCTTGTTGAATGGGCTATTCTTGTTGATGCATTCTTGCAAACTAAGTCTCCTAAAGGACAACCATTATTTAGAAATCTTGGCAACGCGTACGGATTGTACGAGGCCATCAGGAAGGGATTGCAAAATGTTGCAAACGGTGGAACGATTCAAAACTTTAACAATCTTGCAAAATATTTGTTTACGGTCATTACAAAAATGCTTAATGGCTATCAAGGTGCTGATCATATTGGCATGTCAAACATTGGTCCTGCGTTGCAGAAAAAGCTTCGCGGCAACCCAATGGATGTTATTGAGCGTGCTCGGTCAATGCGCTTTCGCAACGGCAAGTTCGACTAATTCATTTTTATTCGAGGGGTGAAGTACTATGTTAAATAAGAGAGGTCTTGCTGATACACCACATGAGTGGATCAGTGTTATTTTGGGTTTGATTTTGTTAGTGTACAGTGTGCTTGCTATCCTTGGCAGTGGCACTGATGGCCTTGGTAAGATCGCCGTAAAAATACCTAGTTTGCCTGGTTTGGTCACGTACATCTTGCTTGTTGTTGCTGCTCTTCTCTTCGTGTGGGATGGTTTAAAGAATGGAAAGTTCCACGGTACCGAAGCCATTCTTTCGTTCGGTCTTGGGTTCGTATTCGTTATCGCTGGGGGCATTCCTTTACTGCATACTATGGGCATCATTGGCTTTTCCTTGCCTAATTTTGTGAATAGCATCGTCACGTACTTGTTCGCTGTTGGCGGAGCTGTATTGACGTATATGGGCCTCTTCGGTGCGTAAGTCGAAACTATTATAAAGAGAAATAATTTTTTAATTTTTACTCGTTTGTTTTCCTTGGGGGGAGATATTTTGAAAGACAATAAGAAGATATTCACAACTTTTTTCCGTGAAAAGCCAGCAATGATTTTGATTGAGCTGTTCAGTTCACCAAATGAAACCTATGCATCTTCTCTTGCTAAAAATGTCGATTGCACGTATTCACATGTTGTTAAAGTTCTCAAGGAAATGGAAACGTTTGGTCTTATCTCTTTTGAGAAGACGGGACGATTAAAGGTGCTTAAGCTCACAGAGAAAGGTAAGAAAATTGCTTCTTTGATGAGTGAAATGAGAAAGGCGTTGTAAAGAATTCTTATCTGTGTCGTTTACAGGATCGTGCTTTTCTGCAATGGTTGCATTCTTGTGCTATGATCCCTGGTATGCTGATTTCTGGATCTAAACAAAAGCCGTTAAGATGATGATCACAATCAATTTCGATATCCATACCAATATACTGAAGAGTATACCAATATAAAGATTTCGATTTTGAAAGCGAAATGTTTAAAAATCATTAATCACTATGGAGTAGTTATGGATATTGTTGAGCGAATACGAAGATCGGCAGTTGCAACCTATAGTCTAGCCACAGTTACCACTGCAGCACTACTCTATTCTATTACGGTGTATCCGCAAAGAGAAGGCTCTTGGTCAGAGAAAGTAGAGAAACAATTTCTCCAACAACACAATGTCGCAGCCCAAACAATTTCCCCCGCAAATCAACTCACCAAAGAAGAAAGAAGCTTTCTTGAACGATTACGAGAAAAAGGAAGCGACATAGCAGATAAGTTTAAACAATGGAGTCAAGAAAAAAATGACCCCGTTCCAGAACAAGCAACTCCTACCACCCCGCCTGAAGAACTCACGAAAGCACTCACACTCGATGAACAACTCAACCTCATTACGCGCAATGTACAACCCGCATTTGTCGACGTGTTTGCCTTCAGTAGCATGTACAGCTTAGCAACAAAGATAAAAGTAGCCCACATTCACAGAAACTTTGTCAAACACCGCGACATACTCGCCCACAATTATCAAGAAGTGTTAACACCAGAACAACAGCAATTATTTACTCTCGAAAGCTATCTTGGAATGATCGGCATCGAATCAGGGTACTCAAGCACGGCAGCATCACCAAAATCTAATGCGAAAAGTATCAGTCAAATGATTCCAAGAACCTGGAACAACACCGTTGCAAAACACAAAAGAGAACTAGCAGCACGTTTTCCTGGAAGAAACCTTGTAAGAAGTCAGAGCAGTGCCATTTGGAAAGATGCGGACGTTGGTAGCTATGTTGGACTTCTTCACATACGAGATCTCATGAACATCTATGGGAAAAAACTCTCGCGAGTGGAAGGACTTCCGTTTGACGAGGCACTTATCGCACTCTATCATTCAGGACCTAGCGTGCTTCAAAAGAAAGGAGAAGGATACATCATAAATACACTTAGAAGTGCAAGACCATTGGAACTCTCGCACCACCTCATAAAATATAGAATGGCGCGAGATGGACTATCAAAAGACATACCACCTCACAGGCAACCACAGAACAAACCAAGAGAATACGTGCAGAATCTTCCAGCAGGAGACTTAGCTCCTTTGTAACATAAGCAAAGAAAAGAAGTGAAAAAATAATTTCTTATCAACCGAACGATTCTTCGTACATTTGGTCGCCTTTTGAGGGTTTGTCATCCTTTTTCTTTTTCTTCTCTTCGTAATAACCGCGGATAACCCCTTCTTCAGCACCATCTATTTCATCGTCTTCGACAAGTGCTTCTTGAACTTCTTCAGAATCAAGTTCATCGAATGCTTCTTCGTTTTCATCTTTCTCAGGCATGGAAGGATTTTTATTGCAGGTATTTATATAATTATTTGTTCTCGAATTGTAAGATCAGACAAGTCAACAGAGCATGAGTCAATCATCAACAGTAAATAGGCGAGAATCGTGGACTAAAAAGAGCCCTAAACGTGCTCCAGCGTCAAGCCAACCATGCGCGTAATTTATGGCGGCAAACGCGTTGACAAAGTCTTGTTTTGGATAAAAATGGGTAGTGGCGTCCGAAAGGTAATTTTGTGCCATAGAAAGCACTTCGCGAGCGTCATCTTCTTTTCCTGAGGCAAACCCTTTTTCTTCAATCATGGCTATTGCTTCTCGAGTAATTGCAAAATACTTGGCGAGCTTTTCTTCAGTGATGCGATCTATTTTTTTTTCCTGGTCAGTATCCATACAGTAAACCTCAAAAATTATAAAAGTGAGCGAACAACGAATTGTTCAAAAGGAATTGCTTCTACTTTTTTCTTAAGCACGTCAAATTGCTCTCGCACCACGCAGTTTTTCAAAAGCAATTTCATCTGGTCAAACTCTGATGAGAGAAGAGAAATACTCATACCCAGCGATGTTGAATGGTCTCGAAGCAAAGAAAGAGACGAGGAAAGTTTTGCTCCTTCTTGGATGGAAAACCTCTCCCGAAACAACGTGAGCTCATCAAGCGTGATCATCGTTTTTTCGAGCGCAAGCAAACGTTTCTCCATACTGGATACTTGGTCGGCGAACGCATCAAGTTGCTCTTCCATTCAAATCTGCAAAGAAAAGAGACATTTAAAGGTATTGTTATTTCTTGAAAGGAGTAGCGCAAAGTTTTTATACTCGGTACGCTGCTTTTAAACTGAGGGAGTTTCATGGTTGAGGAAAACATAATTAGACCACCAAGTAGGCCGAAAACAATTGGTGTCCCCGAGCCACCAAAAAAGACTGCAACTAAAGAAAAAAGCAGCACAAAAGCAGATAGTTCTTCGTTTTGGAAAGGTGCTCCTGAACCCGCTACAAAAACTCCTGAAAAAAAAGCAGGCCTCTTCAACAAACTCTTTAAAGGAAAAAACGCGGATGTCAGCATTGATGAACTCCGCGAAGCCCTTGAACTTCCTGAAAAAAAACCAGTAAGTATTTCTCGCTCATTTGAAAAGGCATCTTCTGAACCAAATGAAATTGCGAAGTTACGAAAAACAATAAAGACTGGAAAACTAGATAAATTACGTGAAGCGGCAAAAGCAAAACCGATTGATGCAAAAAAGAAAACGTCACCTGCAATAAAAAAGGCGACAAAAGCAAACAAGAAAGTGGTTATGAAAAAACCACTCAAAGTAAACATTGCAAAAAAGAAGATTGTGAGTGCTCCTCAGAAGAAAGCAGTAAAGAAAGTTCCTCTTAAGAAAAAAGTTGCGAAAAAGAAAGTTGCCGTGAAAAAAGCGATTAAGAAAACGCAACTCAAAAAAAAGGTGGCGAAGAAAAAAGTTGCCGTTAAAAAAGGAGCTAAGAAAAAAATAGTGAAAAAACATACAACACTAAAAGCACCGCCAAATCCATTTAAAGAGTTGCAAGCAAAAAACAAAAAATCAATTGCAGCGCTCAAAACAATAACTCCTGAAACAAAGATAAGGAATCTTTTCACCAAACAAGATGGCACCATAGCGAAATCATTACAAGACGCATTAAAAATTTTAGAAAAAACGAGTGCGCCAACGTTTGCACGAGCACTTACCAGCAAAAAAGAATTAGAAGCATTCCTTCTGTCTCGCATTAAACACACAGACGAAAAGCAAGCGGTAAAGAAGTTCAAAGCTGAGCTTGACGCGTACTTGACGCTACTTGCGAAAAAAGGAGATGATCTGTACAAGAAAGAACTTGCGCAACTCCATAAGACTATTCATCAAGAAGAACATGCGAGAGAATTAACCCATCGCCAAGAAAAAGAGTTTAGAGCGCTTAAGCAAAGGCAACTAGCAGACCTTGAAGCAAAAGAAAAAGAAGTGCGGTCAAAAATGGCGACACTTGAAACGCAAGAAAAACTTATACAAACAAAAGAAAAACGACTTGAACAAGAAAGACTTGCAATGCTAGCAAAAGTTAAAGAAGCGCAAGAAACAAAAACGGCATATGAAGTCAGACTTGCAAAACTACAAAATGATGAACGCGCATATCAAAAAGAAAAAGCAGCATTAGCAGCACACATCAAAAAACAAGAAGGCATTCTTTCACAAGGAACACTTTCACTAAAACGACTCAAAGCAGCGCAAGAACTTGAAATTAAAAAAGAATCTGATCGCTTGCGTTCACTTCAAGCCGCATACACGCAAAAACTTGGAGAGCTTGAAAAGAAAACTGATTTGTTTGAAAAACATAAACAAGAACACGACGCATCCATGCGTAAACGTGAAGAACAAGTTCGTCTCAGTCTTGCAAAGGAACAAGAAATTCTTGATTATATCAAAGAAGCAGAAAAGAAGATGGACGATATGCGCAAGAATATCGAAACAGTTGGGTTCCATAAATACATTGAGAAAAAACTTGACGAAATTGATGAAGTCAACCCATTTGGAAAACAAGATAAATTCACCAAGCAAATGGAGTTTAAGCATAGCAAGTTCTTTACCCTTATTGATGCCTGTAAAAAGAAAATAGAAGAAAAGAATTTTGATGAAGCAAAAAAAGATTACATGGCTATCAAAGAATCTTTTGAATCGACACCGTTTAACAAAGAAGAACGGATGATGATTTACGATGCAATCAGGGAACTCTACGATGACATTCGTCTTGGAGAGCTTTCAAGCAGCATACCGTATGCATGATGAAATACTTCCTTGCAGGCGTGCTTTTCTTTGCCATGATCGCAAGTAGTTATGCCTGCACCATATCTGCGAATACGACGTTTTGTGATAGTTTCATTTTACGCAGCGCACAAGGTGATGCAGAACTTATCTTGCGACCATCAGCACAAGTAGCAGGCACCTTTTGTGACAAATCGTTTGGCGAAGAAAGTCTAGAACCAGGTGATCGCGTCACCCTGCACACCACGTGTAACGTAAGAGCAGTTCCTTTTGGCACCTATGAGCTCAAAACACAAATGGTGCTCAACAACAAAGAAGAAACAGTCACCTCTTCATTTCCTGAGAACATAAAACAAGACTATAAGGGTAAACTGTTCTTTTCAAGTAGCTGGGCGCTTCTTGGAGCATTACTCAGCGCTCTTTGCAGCTCGTTTATCAAAAAACGATGGATCCCTGTAACCCTAAGCGTGCTGTTTGTCGGAGCGTATGTTGTTCTTGTCACCGCACCATTTAACCTCATCCTCAGCTAAGGCAAATCCTTATAAATATTTGTCCAGACCAGGAGAATCCATGGAGAAAAAAGAAGCGCTGATTAAAAAATTTAAAGAAGCATTACAAAACGCTCAGAGGCCAGTATACATTTTTGATGGGGATACAGACGGTCTTTCAAGTTTTCTTCTCTTGTATCACTTTGTAAAAGAAGGTAAAGGCATCATGCAAAAACTTCATGTTACCTACAATGAACCATTTATTGACAAAATAAACAGTTACCATCCGGATGTCATTTTCATTCTTGACAAACCTGTTGTGGAGCAAGAGTTCATTGATGCGTGCAAAGCACCTGTCTTCTACTTAGATCATCACCCGGTGCAACAAGTCACCGGGTGCACCTATTTTAACCCACGTATGTTTAATGATGAAGATAATTCGTGCACTGCGTACTGGGCGTATGAATTAGCTGGCGGACCCTTGTGGATTGCGATGACCGGCATCATTGGCGATTGGCAAACACATCACCTTGCAGAGTTCAAAAAAGCATATCCTGGAGTAATCCCTCCTTCAGTCACCAAGCAGGAAGACATCTATCTTGACACGATTTGGGGATCGTTTGTGCGCATGATCAATTTCATTTTGAAAGGACCAACAAAGGATGTGAAAAAAAACATCAAAATTATGACGCGCATTAAAGAAGCGAGTGAAATTCTTGAACAAACAACGTCGCAAGGTAAATTTTTGTACCGATACGCAGAAAAAATTCAAGTGCAGTACGATAAAATCAGAAGACAAATTAAAGCGACCAGAAGCCCACTCGTGTCTCACGTGTATCAAGATGAAGGATTATCATTTACAGGAGATCTTTCAAACGAATTACTCATTAGGTATCCTGAAAAAACAGTCCTTATTGGCAGACAAAAAGGAGATCAAATTGCATTTTCTGCAAGAAACACCACAAAGGACCTTGCCAGCGCGTTAAAAATTGCTCTTGAAGGCCTCCAAGGAAGTGGGGGAGGCCATACGCATGCATGCGGCGGCTCAATCATTGCTGAAGAGTTTCCTCTCCTAAAAAAACGCTTAAGCACCTTACTCTCATGACCACGATTTATCCTGATACAAATGTATGGCTAGCCGTTGGTAGTGGCACGTTCTCACTCTTTGAAGAGATAAAACGGGTCGTGCTTGAGCCATGCGTTATTGCGTTACACGCTGCTGTCGAAAAAGAATTGGCGCGCCTTGCGAAAGAAGACTCGAAAAGAGGCCAATATGCCCGCGTGGCACAACAAATAATTGCAAAGGAACAAGTTCCCCTGCGTGGAAAAAACTCGTTCCAGACTGCCGATGACGCCTTTTTAGAGCTTACCACGCAAGAGGTGGTGATTACAAGCGATAAATTGCTCAAAAAAGCATGTGCGGAACGGGGCATAAGAGTAATGTTTATAAAGCAAAAGCGAATTCTGGGTATATAATGTATTATCGCGTAAAAGTCAAGGATCACGTTCGGGTTTCACCAGAACGACTCGGCGAAGATGTTTCAGCTGGAATCATCAACGAAGTCAAGGCGAAATTCAACGGTTTTATTTCTAAAGATCTTGGCGTTGTTGTCGAAGTTTCTTCTGTTGAAAAAATTGGTGAAGGCGTAATCATCATGGGAGATGGTGGCGTGTATTATGATACTGAATTCACTCTCATCGTTTTCCAACCAGAATTAAAAGAGATCATGATTGGTAGAGTTAAAGACATTGCTGATTTCGGCGTTTTCTTTAGCATGGGTCCCGTCGATGGCATGATCCATATTTCTCAAGCAATGAATGATTATGTTTCCTTCTCAAAAGATAAAGCCTTACTTGGAAAAGAAACAAAGCGAACACTTAAAATTGGTGATAAATGCCTTGCAAAAGTTATCGCAGTTTCATTTAAGGATCAACTCAATCCACGCTTTGGGTTAACCATGCGCCAACCAGGCCTTGGAAAGCTTGAATGGGTTTCAGAAGATCTCTCCAAGAAAAAATAAGTTTTTTAAATGAACTTTCATTCCAGGTCATTATGAAGAAGAAAGCATGTCGAAACGATAAAGCGCTTGTTGAAGGCGATGTGTGCCCGCTTTGCAAAAAGCAGTCACTTGCTACCAACTGGCAAGGTTTCGTTTATATTCATGACGCGAAAGAATCTCTTGTCGCGCAAGAAATGGGCATCACTGTCAAAGGTGAGTATGCCATCAAGGTAAAGTAAGATGAAAGTTGACGTGCAAAAAGAATATGCAAGACCGCTTCTCTCAAGAAAAGAAGTCGAAGTTAAAATTTTCTTCGATGGAGCAACACCAAAGCGAGAAGAAGTAAGGGAAGAACTTGCTAAACTTCTCAAAGCTGCAAAAGAACTCCTCATCATTAAATCAATCTATAATCATTTTGGCGAAGGATCAGCAGAAGTAACTGCGTTCGTCTATGACAATGCGGAAGACATGAAAGTCATTGAGCCAAAATATGTTCTCAAAAAACATAATCTCATCGCAGAAGAGAAGAAAGAAGAGGAATAAACATGGCAGCGAAAAAGAAAGGCGGAGGAGCAGCAAAAGGTCCAGCGAAGACCACCGGTAAGAAGAAAAAACCGTCGCAAAAACTCCACACCCTCTACGATGTTTCAGGCGATTCTTTCAAACGTAAAAAAAAGACTTGTGCCAAATGTGGTTCAGGCGTTTTCTTAGCAGATCATAAAGATCGTCTTACCTGTGGTAAGTGCGGTTACATGGAAAGAAAGTAATTATTTTTTCTTGTTTAACCTTGTATTCTTTACGTATTCCAAAACTGGTCGCCAACAACATGCAAAGTGCGCACCACTTTTCCTTTCTCTAAAGCTAAGAGATCTTTTGATGAGAAAAGTGCTTTGCCAATACCTAGTTTTTTGCCATGATCTTGATCAACTATGCACACCGTTTCTTCTTGCATAAACTCATCAGCAGCGACAATGCCTGGTCGCATCACATCTGCACCGTTAACGACAAACCGAATAGCGCCTTTGTCAACAATGACTCTTGGCAAAGAAAGCGCGTATGAAGAAACTAACCACAATGTTGGATACCACAAGTTTTCAGCTTGAAAAAATGCAGATTTTTCATTTATCGTGATGCGATCATCATAGCGCACCACCACATCCTTTTTTGTCAGTGGTAGAGAAATGTTGACTGTTGAGAAAAATTCTTTTATTTCAGATTTGGATAGCGTCTTTCGTTGCATGCATTTCTTCACCGATTACTTATTTATAAGTATTTTTAAGCACAACTTTTTTAAACATTGATTTGTAGAAAAAATCCATATTTGCTCGGAGGTAGTGTGATGAAAAAAATCATAGTGTTACTTTGCGTTCTTCTCGCTCTTAGTGGCGTAGTAACTGCAGTGCAAAGTACGAATGCAGTCTCAGTTACGATGGGACAAGAAAGAATCAGTGTTGCGGCAAGATCCCCAACAATTCATACCATGGATGTGCAGGCAAAAGAAGATTATCGAGAAGCAAAAGCCCGGTACGTTCAAGCAAAAGAACAAGTTGCAGCAGCAAAAGAGAATTGGAATCAAGAAAAAGAACAGCTGCAAGCAAAAATTCAAGAAGGAAATACGCAAGAAGCACTAACTGATTTGCAAACATATCTTGCAAAGAAAGTTGAAGCAGAAAATGAACGAGTCAGATATGTTAAAGAACAAATAAGTGATGATAACGTACAAGCACAAGAGTATCTTGATGAACGATTAGTAAAAATCGAGGAACTCCAAACTGGCGTTTCCACACTTGCAACAGTTGAAGATGCGCGGCGCGTTCTTGGCGAAGTCAGATCAGAAGTTGCGCAGGTTGCGCGCGTCACTAAACAATACGGCGTGGTTGTTGCCCTTACCAAAGCAAAGATGTACGTTGAAAAAGCAACAACTGCACTTGCACGTATTGAAACACAAAAACTTATCCTTGAAGGAGAAGGAGTTGATGTGAGTTCACTTGACACGGACGCACTCAGACAACAACTCAGTGTCATTTCTGAAACAGTACGGGAGCTCGATAGCATGCTTGAAAATACAGATCTTTCTGATAACAATGCATTAACTGAGATACACGGAAAAGTTGTTCGTGTCAACAATGAAGTAAGAAACGCATATCGATCTCTTCGAGAACTCGTCGTTACTCTTAATCAACTCAACGAAGGCACGCGAACACCACCTAATCTAGGAAACACAGAAAATCAAATCACCGGATGCGAAACAGACAATGAGTGCATCAATCTTTGCAGCGGGTGTTATCACGTCAACGATCAACCAGAAATTGATTGTGCGGCAATCCCACAAGGATCATGCACCTGTGTAGCAAAGGTATGCACCAAAGCAGGAGGTTAAGAAAATGAACAAAGCGATACTTCCCATCTTGTTGGTGATTAGTTTATTTCTTGTAGCAAGCTGCGCACAAGAGCAACCAAATGACTCAACCAACTCAGGCAATACTACATCAAATGCGTCAGGTGGAGAAAATCAAGATCTCTCTGTAGAAGATATTGATGCTATCTTAAGCGACCTTGATGACACAAACTCCTTGCTTGCAGACAGCGAGTCAGATGATGATTTGAACATCACCATTTAATTTTTTTTACATTTCTTTTTTGCGCACGAACACGAAACGATGAAACACATCCAATCCATTCAAGATTTTGCAAAGCTCGTGCGTATTCTCTCACTTCAAAGTATTCATCTCGCAGGATCAGGTCATCCAGGCGGCAGTCTTGATGCGGCAGAGGTGTTTGCAGCAATCTATTATGCTCGTTCAAAAGAAAAAATAGAAGTGGTTCTTTCTGCAGGCCATCTTGCTCCTGCATGGTACGCGAGTTTGTATTTAACTGGTGAAGTAACACGTCACCAAATGCGTTCACTTCGAAAACTTGGTTCAAAATTGCAAGGCCATCCTGAGCGAGGAACTCTGCCAAGTATTTTGAACACCTCAGGACCGCTCGGTCAAGGAGCAAGTTTTGGCGTTGGCAGAGCTCTTGGAACAAAAAAAACAGTTCTGGTCATTACAAGCGATGGCGAACACCAAGAAGGACAAACGTGGGAAGCGATAATGAGCGCTGCTCAATTTGGATGCAGCAATCTCGTATTTCTTGTGCTGCACAACAATATGCAAATTGATGGACACGTTACCAACATCATGAATGTCGAAAGTCTTGCAGAAAAGTATGCCGCGTTTCACTGGGAAGTCCAATCCGTAGAGGGAAACAAACCACTTCTGGTGCAAAAAAAACTTCAAAAGCTGATCACTTCTCAAAGCAAAAAACCACGTGTGCTCATCTGTCACACGCTTGCTGGAAAAGGCGTTTCATTTATGGAGAACAATCCGCTGTGGCATGGAAAATCACTTAGCGATAAAGAACTACAATGTGCACTTGGCGAACTCAGCGCACAAAAAATGAAGGAGAACTATCCAGGGGTGCTCTTATGAAATCTACACGTGATGGATTTGGTGAGGGCTTGCTTGAAGCAGGAAAGAACAAGAACGTATGGGTGGTGACCGCAAATCTTGGCGAGTCAACAAGAGCGAATGCGTTTGCAAAAAAATATCCCAAGAGATTTATTGACGTTGGCGTAGCTGAGCAAAATATGATTGGCATTGCCGCAGGTCTTGCAAGTACGGGGAAAACTGTTGTTGCAACTTCATTTGCAGCATTTTCTCCTGGACGATCATTTGATCAAATCAGAGTGAGCGTCGCACTAAACAAACTCCCTGTCATTATTGTTGGCAGTCATGCAGGACTTACCGTTGGTGAAGATGGCGCAACACATCAAGCACTTGAAGACCTTGCACTGATGAGAAGTTTGCCAGGCATGACCGTACTTAGTCCAGCAGATTTTCAAGAAGCAAGAGAATTAACAAAACTTGCCATTAAAAAAAATGCGCCCTGTTATCTTCGTCTATCAAGGCAAGGATTTGCCGACTGCGTGAAAGAAAAACCCGTTCTTGGCAAAGCTGCAATTATTCGCAAAGGGAAACACATTACTCTTTGTGTAACTGGTCCCCTCCTTGCGCACGTCCTTGAAGCAGCAGAGTTACTCGCAAAGCAAGGAATATCCTGTGAAGTCATCAACTATTCAACAATCAAGCCTTTTGACAGCACCACAGTGACAAAAAGTGGGAAAAAAACAGGAAAAATAATCAGTTTTGAAGAACACCAAACCGCTGGAGGTCTTGGCAGCGCCATTGCTGAACACCTCACCATACCAATACCTTTAAAAATAGTGGGTGTTACAAATCGCTTCGGAACGTCAGGAACCGCATCCGAACTGCTCAAAAAATTCGGACTTGACGTTGCAGGAATCGTACAAGAGGTCATCCATGCTCTTCAATAAAATATCATTTTTCAAAAAATCAACGACAAAAAAGAAAACAAGTAGTTCTTCTTCTCAGACTAAGAAAAAAGCAGTAGCAAAAAAGAAAACAGAAACAAAAAAAGTAACAAAGAAAAAAACAACAGCAAAAAAAACCGTTGCAAAAAAGAAAACAGAAACAAAAAAAGTAACAAAGAAAAAAACAACAGCAAAAAAAACCGCAGTAAAGAAAAAAGCAACGCCAAAAAAAACGGTGAAAGCGAAGAAGAAAACCGCAGTCAAAAAAAAGGCAGTAAAGAAAAAAGCAGAACCAAAAAAGAAAATCATCAAAGAAAAACCTAAGAGCGAAAAGAAACGCAAACAAGAAGAACGACAGGAACGCATCAAATCACTTCTACCTGAAACAAGAATGTACACGGAGCGAGAAGTTCTCAAACAAGAAAGTCACGTTCTTGGAGAAAACAGAACTGATGAAGAACTCATTGACAAATTAAAAAAATTCGTCATTTCTCAAAATGGATTCTGGGAACAAGACGACTGGCAAAGACTTCTCGATGAACTTGAAGTCGAAGGCTTCGTTCAAAGTCCTGAAGAAATTGGCCGATTAGTACGCGAAGTTCGCCTCGAACTCTTTGGGTATTGATCAGTACCTTTATAAAACGGCTTAGATTCTCCTTATACATATGGTGAAAAAGGGAAGCGAAGACATTCCAGAGATCAGTATTGGTCTTGTGGGGCACGTCGACCACGGAAAAACAACCCTTAATGAGAGGTTATCCGGCAAATGGACCGACACACATTCTGAGGAGCAAAAAAGAGGTATTACAATAAAACTCGGCTACTCTGATGCAACCATATTCAAGTTTAAAGACGGACATTTTGCAACAAAACGAAAGGATCCAGCAACGGGCGAAGAAGGAACCTTTGTTCGCAAAGTATCTTTTGTTGACGTTCCAGGACATGAATCGCTCATGGCCACTATGATGAGCGGAGCAAAAATAATGGATGGGGCAATCCTCCTTGTTGCTGCAAACGAAACCTGTCCCCAGCCACAAACCAGAGAACACTTAGCAGCACTTGAAATTTCAGGAATCAAGAACGTTGTTGTTGTCCAAAACAAAATTGATATTATCACCAAAGAAAAAGCCGTTGAAAATTATAACCAAATAAAAAAATTCTTATCAACATCCTCGTATAAAGATGTTCCCATTATTCCACTCTCTGCATTGCACGGCGTAAATGTTGATGTGCTCTTGCAAGCAATTGAGGAAGAAATTCCAACACCAAAGCGAGATGACACCGCAGCACCGCTTATGATCATTGCACGAAGTTTTGATGTTAACAAACCAGGAACAACCATTGAAGCATTACAAGGAGGCGTGCTTGGTGGTGCACTCATTCAAGGAAGTCTTTCAAAAGGAGATAAAATTGAGATCAGTCCGGGCATTGTTAAAGAAAAGAATAATCAACTCGTAGCAGAACCTATCATCACCACCATAACCAAAGTAATTACAGGATCATTTGAAACAAAACAAGCATTTCCAGGCGGCACTATTTCACTCATGACAGAACTTGATCCTTCATTAACAAACGCAGATTCTCTTGTTGGCAATCTCGTTGGCCACCCAGGAAAATTGCCGCCCGTATGGACGGAACTTGCGTTGAAAGCAGAATTGTTTGAACAAGTAGTGGGAAGTTCAGAAGAAGTAAAAGTAGGAACCATCGCTTCGGGAGAAGTTCTTCTCATGACATGCAACGCTGCAAAAACTGCAGGAGTTGTTCGAGACACAAGAAAAGGTATCATTTCCTGCAAACTCAAAATCCCTATCTGCGCATCAATCGGTGATAAAGTATCACTTTCTCGACGCGTAGGCAACCGATTTCGCCTCATTGGCTACGGCGTTATTGTTGAAAAAAAGTAAAGTTTTATAAGGTTTGATTCGCGTTCTTTTCCTTATGAAGTTTCAGGGATTCACACTTGATCCATTCCAAGAAGAAGCAATTGGGTATGTTGATAAGAATTTCTCAGTTGTCGTCTCAGCAGCGACGGGAACAGGAAAAACACTCATTGCAGACTATGTGGTCTCCCACCACATCAAAAAAGGGCATAAAATTGTTTACACAGCACCCATAAAAGCACTATCCAATCAGAAATTCTACGATTTTTCAAAAACCTACGGTGAAGATGCAGTAGGTATTATGACCGGAGACGTCGTCATCAATCCAACTGCACCATTGCTTATTATGACCACAGAGATTTATCGCAACATGCTCTTACAAAATGATCCTTTTATTGACGAACTCTCGTATGTTATCTTTGACGAAATTCATTACATCAACGACCGAGAACGAGGAACTGTCTGGGAGGAATCAATAATTTTCTCTCCAGAACACATACGATTTCTCTGCCTATCAGCAACCATTCCAAACGCGGAAGAATTTGCAGCGTGGATTGCCTCAATAAAAAATCATGAAGTAAAAGTAGTTCGCTACGAAAAACGAGCCGTGCCACTACGTCACTTTGTTTTCGATGCAGAACTTGGCATAACGACCACACAAAAATTATTAGGCATCATGCAAAGCGAACGATCATTTCGCTATCATCGCGGAGGACGAAAAAGTACTGATCGACCACGCGAAGGACATCACACCATGCTCATTGAAGATATCCAAGATAAATTGCCGGCCATCTTCTTTGTTTTTTCACGAAAACACTGCGAAGAAAAAGCAGAAGAGCTCGCACGAAAAAAACACTTTCTTACCAACGATCAAAAAGTAGAAGTGACAACAATAGTAAACCGTTACATAACAGACAGCATTCGCACACTTCAAACAACAGCAAAATTACGTAACGTCTTAAGCCACGGCATCGCATTCCATCACGCAGGCATTCTACCACCACTCAAAAAAGCAGTAGAAGAAATGTTTGCCAAAGGATTAATAAAAGTACTCTATGCAACAGAAACATTCTCCGTTGGCATCAACATGCCAGCAAAAAGTGTTTGCTTCGCATCACTTGTTAAATACGACGGCGTCTCCATGAGGCCAGTTAATGCAAAAGAATACTTCCAACTCGCAGGACGAGCAGGACGTCGAGGCATAGACACGGAAGGATTCGTCTACGTGACCGTTCGACGCAACAAAGCAGAACTTGAGCACCTTGCAGAAATATCTGTTCGTGATGACATTCCCTTGCAATCCCAATTTAGACTAGCATACAATACAGTGTTAAATTTACTAGGTAATCACAACGCTGCAGAAATAGAAACCATTCTACGCAGCAACTTTGATTACTATTTGCGCAAACAAAGCGAAAAACAAGTACGCATCATGGCCTCGTTTAACAATAAGAAACGAGTGTTGCAAAAATATGGCTATGTCGACAAAAACCAGGAGTTAACCAAAAAAGGAAACTTCACCAGACACATCTACGCGTACGAACTTGAAATATCAGAACTTATCACTGGTGGCATATACAAAAAACTTTCGAACATAGAAATACTCTGCACCCTAGCAGCGCTCGTCTACGAACCAAGTCCCAGCGACAAATTCATTGTGCGAGGAGGAAAACAAATCTATGAAAAACTTCGCAAACAACTTGCAACACCCTTCTTGCAAAAACAAATCAACTTTATGTCACTCAAACGCATGATACCTTTAGTCCAACAATGGGCAACTGGTTGTTCGTTCAAAGATCTTCTTGAAGTTTCCAACCTCGCAGAAGGCGACATCATACGATTAATGAGACGCATGATCGACGTCATGCGACAAATCATGCACGCAAGCACTGATGAACAAGCACAACTCTGCATGCACGAATGCATAGAATTAATCGATCGTGACGTTGTCTCAATTGTTTTGTAAAACAAACCAACAACATAATAAAATATGTTTAACGAGTACAGTTATGGAAGTCGATTTTAAGGAGCTTGTTGTCAATGAATTTTCTGGAAAGAATGCTCAGCTTCTTTATATTAAGAAGGCAAAAGAAGGTCTTTGGGATTCTGAATCTTATTTCTTCAAACAGTACTTTACTAAGAAAAAAGCCAGCATCTTAGATATTGGATGTGGTACGGGAAGAACAACAATCCCTTTAGTGAAAAAAGGATTTACTGTCGTTGGTATCGATATCACTCCGGCAATGATCTCAAACGCAAAAAACATTGCGAAAAAGAACAAACTTCGCATTGATTATCGCGTAGGAGATGCAACAAGGTTAGCGTTCGAGAACGAGTCGTTTGATTATGCATTATTTTCAAACCAAGGCTGGACTCAAATACCTGGAAAAAAGAACCGATTAAGTGCACTCACAGAAGTGTGTCGCATTCTCAAACCCCAGGGAATGTACATTTTTACTGCTCATATACGTAAGTGGACAAGTAAATACTTTTTCTTTTATCTAAAACAATGGATGAGATTTTATCTCCTAAAACCACTAGGATTTCCCATTGAAGAAATTGAATTTGGAGATCGGTTGTTCGAAAGACCAGCAGCAGATCCAAAAGAAGCCGCTGCTTCAAAACAATATATTCATATTCCCGCAAAAAAAGAAGTAATGCGAAGTATTCAAAAATCAGGATTTGAAATTCTTGAAGTAAATGGAAGTATGCAAAGGTCATATAGTCGTCCGAGTAAAGATTTGCCCACCTTTTTTATTTGTAGAAAAAAGTAATTCGATAATGCAAAGAGAGCGAGAAAGAAGGATCCAAAAAAAAGAAACGAAAAAAAATCTTTTAATAAAATCAACTAACTAATAACTTGACTTTTTCTGGGTCGTATTTCCAATCGCTAGCAAGTTTTTCTGTTCGTTTGTAATACTTTGCCAGTCGTCGTATTTTTGACTCAGTTAATTGTAAGCCGCGCTTTGCGGTCATATCTTTATGGTTTGATTCAAGGTGTTTTCTGCTTTGCACTGCTTTTTTAATAAGTGAGAACAAGTCTTCTGGAAGTGGTGGCGCCACTTCTTTTTCTACGAGAATTTGGGTAATCTTTTTTCCTGTGACGTTTCGTACTTCAGGAACGCCGTAGGAGTCTCGTAAGAGAATGCCAATTTGGGAGGCTGATAACCCCGCTTTCGCATTTTTGAGAACGAGAAGTTCGACTTCTTTTGGTTTTACCGTAAGCCAGGATGGCACGTCAGCCTTTGGTGGGCGTGTTCTGCCTGCTTTGCCTTTCTTTCGTGAATAAAGTCTTGACATATTGTTTCCTCCAGCATAAGAAAGCCCTTCTTGGACCGTCTTATCCATTAGATACTGTGTAAGAATCAAGGTTTATTTATAAATCTTATTTGTTTTGTTCTCGAAGTGCAGAGGGCGAACCACCGCCATGCCAGGAGAATTTTGGTCTGATTTTGATAGGGTACATCTTCTCGTTTGTATCATCAAAGACGATTGCTGATCCTTTTGATCGTGGCAAGTGATCCAGTTCTTCAACTAACCCTTTTCTCATATAGGATTGCATGAGCATGCCAAGTGCATCAGTGTCAAGTTTGGCAGTTATGCGAAGCGATACGACCGTGTCCGATTGCGTCATGACGTCAGTATGAATTTTTCCTGGTTGCTGCGAAGCTAAAATAAGTGAAATGCCCGGTTGTCGTCCTTCGCGCAAGATAGTAACTAAGGGGTCTGTTGCAAGCGTTTTTCCAGTGACCGGCAAGAATTCGTGCGCTTCATCAAGGACTAACCATACCAAAGGATAGTCTTGTTTTTCTTTGCCTTCGAACGTGTACGGGTTCATCGTTTTTTCGAGCTCTTCGTATTCTTCTTGTTTACGTTCTTTCATACGTTCAAGAAATAAGCGTTTTGCAATGATGCCAACGACTAAATTCTTAATCGTCCACCCGTCTGGAAGCGTCGCATAACAGCTTAGATCAAGCACAGAAACTTGGCCTCCTTTTGCAAGTTCTTTCAAGGGCGTTCCTTCTTTACTAAAAAGACCGTACGATTTTGTCGTATTCAGCAAATTCTTTGCTTTCTGTTTGGTTCGTTGTTCAAAATCCTTATCTGCCATGACTGCTTTGATAAGCTGATCTAGATCATAATCTTGTCCATCGAGTTCGTCAACTTTTTTTTCAAGAAGTACAGCAACATCAGAATCTGGAGAAATAGAAAATAGCGCAATCCAATCTGTTGCGGTGAGTTCTGAAGGTTTAATAGAGAAGGGTTTGTCTGTTGGCACGCCTCGTTCTTGGTATTCTTTGTGAAAGTCAGCAGGCGTATAGATCGTGGTGTCAAACCCTTTCGGATCAAGTTTCCATTCTTTGAGAAGCGTCGCATCATGTTTGTTGGGGTATTTCATGCTCCAAAAGACACCCATAGTGTCAAGAAGAATAATTGAAATATTTTGTTTGATAGCTTTTTCCAAATCTGCCATTCCTTCGGCAATAACAGAGAGTAAGTACGATTTTCCACTTCCACGCTTACCAACAACGAGCATAACATGACTTCGGAGCATGTCAAAATAGACACTGTTTGAAAGAGAAGTAGTTTGGCCCATTTTAACATAATGTTTGCCAAGAAACACCGTGCCTTTAAGGCCGAGTTTTTCTTTGTCGGCTTCATCTCGACCGATAATAATGTCGTACATATCCCATTTATGAGAAAAGTTGGTTTATAAAGGTTTATGAAAATTATGAAACCAACCAGCATAACGAGAATCAAGCTCGCCAATTTATAAAAAAATTCACTAAAGCACATAGAAGGAGAACAATTTGCAAAAACACATCCTTGGCTTTTTCCTCATCGAAACGAATAGCAAAAAAATTTCTTTTTTCTTTTGTTTCAAATAAATATCCTTGTTTTTCTTACAATTTGGTGCTAAATATACGAAAGGTTTATATAGATGTTATCTTTTCCCAAATAGTATTCTAAGGTGGTGTGTATGAGAATAGAAACCAACAACATATTTTCTCGAACGGTGAACAATAAGTACAACAATTATCGCTTAAAGACTACTTTGCTTAACAACATGCAAGTAGGACAAACAAATTTCGTTGCAGCATAATGTCTGCTTCGATTTTTTTCTTTTTTTTCTTCTGTTCTAAAACAATGTAAAGAAAAATGACGCAACTTTGTTAAGAAGAATCATGGTTCGTCCAGTAAGGGGAACATCAGTTAAGGTTACGTCAACAGTTTCTTCTAATCGATATGTCTTTCCAGACACATCTTCATAAACCACAACGATCACAAATTCTTGCATCGATGAAGAAAAAGCATTTGGTAACAAAGGAACAGTAAATAAAATGTCTCGGTCCATATCATCTATTTCCCATTTTTGTGATTGTAAACCACTAATAACTTCAACGGTAAGCAACGGCGGATACGTTGCAGATCGTTTTGCAACTTTAAAAGAGAGTTCACCTTCGTCGTTGTATGCGAGCGTGATAGGAACAGAAATATTTGCTATGTGCAAATCAGGATAATCGTGGGCTGAGATAACAATGATTTGCGTTGTTTTGACCACTTCATCAAGCGTATAAGTAAACGAAAGGGGAATGCTTAAGACGCCAACTCCACTTATGGGAATGGTGAACGTGAACGAATCATCAAACGTGTAGCATTGCGACTGAGAACATACGGTTGTTTGCGCATAGGGCGTACTGCAAGATAATTGAATGGACGAATTAGTAAGCACTTGTGTTTCTGTTGCCGTGCAAAGAGGCGATTCTCCTTCTGGAGGAGATGATTCAGTTCCTACATCTTCTTGCAAGAGTTCGACTTCATACGAAGAAAGCACAGGAGCAGTTTCGAGAACTTCAAACTGTGTCGTGTACGGTTCATTATTTGCAACTACAATGCTTGGAAAAGTATATCTTGCATTTGAAAGTAAATCATCACTTACTTTAAGACGCCAGTTGACAACTTTTTTTTCTCCAGGCTTGAGAAGAATAACTTTATCCAACTCATCAAGAATGGTCATGTCTGTTGTCTGTCCAAGTTGCAAATGAATAACTTGATAGTACGACGCGTCATTTTCTACTACTGCTTCAAGAAGATTGTATGAACCAAAGCCGATGAGTGTTTGGTACGGAGTAAACGTTACTGAAAAAGGTTGTTCTGAAGTGACATTTCGCTGAGAAACAACACGAGTTTCTGTTGCAATCCCCTTACTTTTTACGGTAGCACCGCCACGCGCCGACCAAGCATATTCCGTCGTGAATTTATTACTATCTTGGCCTTGTTCTAATTTGACGTGCGTTGCATCAACATAGCCGTATTGTTTGTACGTTATATCAAAAGGAACCCAGCCTTTGTTGGGAACATATACTTCTGCCCAACCATGCCCACCCCACGATTCAGCAAATTGATCTGAGTTCGTATAGGCAATTCCTGAAATGAAACGAGCAGGAATTCCTGAACTTCTCAGAAGAGAAATAAAGAGGTTCGTAATCTCATCACACACACCTTGACGATTTTCAAGCACCCACGATGATTGTTTTGAAGCATCAATAGTGGTTGTTGAAAGACTATAATCAATATGTTCTTCTACCCAGAGACCAATAAGATAAATTGCTTCGTAGTAATCATCCACATCATAAAGTATTTGTGAAGCGAGTTGCCTGATTTCTGGCGTAAGATCGATAATATCTGTTGGTGCCAAATACGCTTGTAACCCAGGTGACAAACTCGGATAAGGATAGGGAATCACTTCAGTAACTTGTGGCGTGAGTTGTTTGGTTTCAATCGTATAACTAATACGAATTTCATGTTCGCCAGATTCTGGACGTGTTTCAAAAAAAGTCACGCCTTCAACTGTTCCCGCAATAAGACCTGCAACATCAGCATTTGTCTGGGGCGTAATCGAAAGGTTTCTCACTGTTTGCCGATCATCATTTTGAGGAAACCAACTAATGGTCGATTCTAAATCTCTAACTTCGCCCGCACCAGAACGCACTTCATACGTTGCAACAATATCTTGCGACAACGTAAGTTCGTCATGATATAAGGGAGAAGCAACACTTGAAGCTATGCTGAGCAGTAGAAGAACAGCGAAAACCACCTCTTGACGCATAGAGTGTTTTGAAGAGGAATACCTTATAAAGGTTTTGGGTAAAATAGACAGTTTTTTAATGCGAAAGAAACTTCAATAAGGGATGCGTTACGCTATTAAAACAGTACCAGAAGAATTTGTTGTTGAAGAAATTCAGACGCTCTCCTTGAATCCTGAAGGCAACTATAGTGTGTTCGTGCTTGAAAAAACAAATTGGAACACTGAAGATGTGCTTTCTCGACTTGCAAAGTTTATGGGTATGAAACGATCACTCGTGAGCGCTGCAGGAAACAAGGATAAATTTGCTACGACCTCGCAACTCATCTCGGTAAAAACTAGAGATCATGAGCGGGTTGAAAAATTCTTCCTTAAAGGGATTTCTTTGCGCTATCAAGGAACAAGCAAAGAACCAATATATTTGGGAAATCTTGAAGGCAATACGTTTCGTATAAAAGTCCATCTCTTCGATGAACAGAATGAAGAACTCATGTACGATTTTTCTCATATACGACAACCACAACAGTTTTTCAATTATTTTGGCGTGCAACGGTTCTCAACAAACAATGTTGCCGTCGGTAGAGCCCTCCTGCAAAGAAAGTTTGCGAAAGCTGCAAACCTCATAGGCGTAAGCGAAACAAACCCCATTCAAGAACTCAGGTCCATTCCAAAAAAAACCTTACTCATCTACATTCATGCCTACCAATCATATCTCTGGAATGAAGAAGTCAAACAGCAAGTAACAGAAGGAAAAACTCTTCCAGAAAAAATTCCTCTTGTCGGATTTGACACAGATCTTGAGTACGTACCTATAAGTAAAGCAGCGCTTGCAGAAGATGGGTTGACGACAAGAAGTTTCATCTTCAGGGAATTACCTTTCTTAACCTGCGAAGGAACACAACGCAAAACACTCCTTGACGTAAAAGAACTTACAATAACGCAAGAAGGATGGTTTTCTTTTCACTTACCAAAAGCAGCATACGCAACAGAAGTCATAAGACAAATCATGGAAGCGAATGACGTGCAAGAAAAACAATAGTCTATTCTTCTAAAACAGTACCTAGTTCGTCAAGGTAAGTTCCAAAGTCCGCCCAGTTTTGCTCCTCAAGTGCAGCAAGTAAGTCGTTGTAGATTTCTTGTGCTTGAATGAAGCGATCATCAATGGTTGCGTTTTCTTGACGAATACGCTGTTCTTCGCTTGTTTGATGTCCGAAGAGCACTTGGAGTGCTTCTGCAAGACTGGTCTCCATAACAACATATTCTCCATCAGAAATGATGATGCGTTTGAGTTCAGGAAGTTGTCCTTGTTCTGCTTGTATGTACAGCGGTTCAACATAGAGGACGCTTTCTTTGAGCGGAATGACAAGCAAATTTCCTCGCGTAACTCGTGAGCCCTGTTGACTCCATAGCGTGAGTTGTTGTGAAATTTCTGAATCCTGATCGATGCGCGCTTCGATTTGGAGTGGACCGTAGATGAGTTTGTCTTTTGGAAATTTGTAGAGCATGAGCTTGCCGTAGTGTTCACCATCCATTCTTGCCGCAAGCCATCCAATCATGTTGTCTTTGCGAATCGGCGTAAATGAAGTCATTAGTACAAATTCTTCTCCTACTTCTCCAGGAAGGTTCATAATCATATAATAGGGTTCGACTGGTATTTGTTCTCCGACACCGTAAACTTCGTTTGGAATTTGCCAGGCGTCTTCTTTGTTGTAAAACACGGTTGGGTCTTCCATATGATATGTGTTTAAGAGTGCTGCTTGCACTTTAAACAAGTCTTCAGGATAGCGTAGGTGCGCTTTTAATCCTTCAGGCATGCTTTCTAAGAGTCTGAACTGTTTTGGAAATATTTTTGCTGCAGTAATAATAAGAGGATCTGAGGGGTCAGCAATATAATACGAGACTGAGCCATCGTAGGCATCAATAACCACTTTCACTGAATTGCGCAAGTAGTTAAATTTTCCATATTTTTCTGCGTACGGATAGTAATTTGTTACCGTGTACGCGTCTTGTATCCAGTAGAGTTTTCCATTTGCAATTACCAGATACGGATCTGCATCAAGGAGCAAAAACGGAGTGATAGTTTTAATACGATCTTGAATGTGACGCGTAAATTGTATTTTACTTTCGGCAGAAATATCTGTTGAAAGGAGAATTTTGATATCCTTAAATCGAACGGCCATAACCAGTTTTTTCCAAAACGTGTTTAAGGTAACGCCACCTGTCCCATCGTAATGCAAGTATTCGTTGGTGTTTCCTTTCGGATAATCAAATTCTGGCGTGTTCGTGTTAACAATTACAAAGTCAGTTCGTTTTTCTCCGTAATATATTTGTGGATGCGTAATGGCAAGTATCTCTTCAGCTCCTTTTTTTGTAACAATTGGAGGAATATCTTTCAAGTAATATTCGGGCAGTCCTTGCGAGGTTACTTTGTTTACGGGACTCATGACTACGCCGTAACCGTGTGTGTAGACCAGGTGAAGGTTAACCCACGTTTGCGCATTTGAAGTAATTTGTTTTTGATCAAGTTCTCTTGGTGCCAACATAACTTGTTCGTAGCTTGAACCGAAGTGGTAGCGGTCAAGATCAATGCCAGATAAATCATAGTAGAGTCGTATTTCTTGTGTTTGTTTATATGTTTGCGTCAGCGGTCGCCAATCAAGGATGCGCACATTGTCTATCGCTTCCTGAGATGGACGATCAAGTGATCTTGAGGTATTTGCTGAGAATGCAAAATTTTGTTCTTGAATACTATCAATACCGTACGCGAGTCGTGTGAAGTTGATGTTATGCGCAATGTAGGGTTTTTCGAGTGCGATCTCATTTGGCGCAACGATAAATGTTTGGACAAACCAAGGAATGAGCGCTGTGCCAACAATAACAAGAACGAAGTATAAGACGAACAATTGTCCAAATACTTTGAAAGGATGTTTGCGCACCTTCTTTGAAATTGCGCTATACATAAAGATTGCTGCAAAGATGAGCGCAACAACGATAAGCACTTTCACCATAAAGAGGTACGCGACAATATCTGAGTAGCCAGCTCCTACAACAATACCTTGGCTTGAGTACATAACAGAGTAGCGACCTAGTGCGTGACGAACTGCAAAGAGTATGAAGAGAAGTGCACCCAGAACACTGACATGTGCTAACGTTCCTTTTGCAAATTTTGATTTTAATTTCTGAAAGCCAAACGATTTGATGTTTTTCTCTTGTTGTGTTAAGGGATCAACAAAGACTGTTTGTTTGGGAGCAATGAGTGATTGAAGGTAGATATAAACAGTTGCTATAATTGCTGCGAGCATACAGACCATGAAAAAACTCCATAGGTAGTTATAGAAGGGAAGTGTGAAGACGTAGAATGAAACATCTTTTCCAAATATGGGATCGGTTACGCCAAAGAGGACTTGCTTGAAATATTGTTGGACGGTAAACCATCCACGCGAGGCAAAGATGCCAACAACTATTGAAAGAGCAACTTCCGTAAGGAGCATTTTTGAGAGAAAGAATTTTTTCTTTTCTTTGATGATCAGTTTAGCGATGAACGTGTTTACAGCGAGAAACAAAAACATGATAAGCGCGGTAATCACAAAGAGTGCAATGCGAGATTGGAGTGAGACCATAAATATGGTTTTGTACCCTAATGCGTCAAACCACCAAAATGAAGAGAGGAGTGTTGCGAGCGAAGAGAAGAGAATCAGAGCGATGATGACCCAGGCAAACCAAGAGAATGATCGTTGTTTTTGGACGGCGTTTTGTTTCATAGGAAAACAAAATAAGAGGAACTATTTAATCCTTGTTGTTTTGGAGAGACATAAATTAATTTCAATATAGAAAATAAATTGGGAGGTTTCTTTGGCTAAAACTTTATAAAAGACATTTGAACCTTAGTGAATCATGGCAGAGCGCAAAACCACGATTGGTATTGAGACCAAAAAAGAAGACAACATTAGCGAATGGTACACGCAAGTAATGCAAAAAGCAGATCTTGCAGATTATACCTCCGTTTCAGGATGTTTAGTCTTTAAACCGCGCTCGTATGCCATCTGGGAAACAATTGTTGCGCAAACAGATCTGCGATTCAAACAGGCAGGCATACAAAACGCCTATTTTCCTCTCTTCATACCAGAATCATTATTTCAAAAAGAAGCAGCACACGTCGAAGGATTCTCACCCGAAGTGGCTTGGGTCACCCACGCGGGAGACACAAAACTCAACGAGCGACTAGCCGTTAGACCAACATCAGAAACGATCATGTACGAATCTTACAGTAAATGGATTCGAAGCTGGAGAGACTTACCACTACGACTCAACCAGTGGTGTAACGTGGTACGCTGGGAATTCAAACATCCCGTTCCATTTTTACGCACACGAGAGTTCTTGTGGAATGAAGGACATACTGCTTTTGCAACAAAAAAACAAGCAGAAGATGAAGGTCCGGAAATCATTAGCATCTACAACGAAATTTGTGAAAATCTTCTTGCCCTTCCAAGTGTTATTGGGAGAAAGAGCGAAAAAGAAAAGTTTGCTGGAGCAGAATACACAATTTCCCTTGAATTTTTTCTTCCAAGCGGTAAAGCAATTCAAGGACCTGACTTCCACCATGACGGACAAAACTTTGCTAAAGCATTCGATATTAAATTCAAAGATCAAAACGGAAACGACGAATACGCTTGGCAAAATACGTTTGCCATCACGACGCGTGTTATCGGCATCATGATCATGATGCATGGAGACAACAAAGGACTCGTGCTTCCCCCATTTGTTGCGCCAACACAAATAGGAATTGTTCCTATTTTAGGCAAGGGTGACGACGTTCTTGCAAAAGCTAAAGAAATAGAAGAATCGTTAAGAAGCGCGTACAAAGTGCAACTTGATGAGCGCGAAGAATATTCGCCAGGATATAAATTCAACGAAATGGAATTACAAGGCGTGCCACTTCGCATCGAAATAGGTCCAAAGGATTTGGCTGCAAACAGCGTTGTTCTTGTCAGACGAGATACGGGAGAAAAAACGACTGTTGCTCTTGACAAACTCGCATCAACAATTGAAGAAGAACTGACCGCGATGCATCATCGCTTATTTGAGAAAGCAAAAACATTCTTAGAAGAAAACATTGTTTCAGTTGACAACTATGATGAGTTCAAAAAAGCAATAGCAGATAAGAAACTTGTCAAAGCAAGGTACTGTAATGACAAAACAAGCGACTGTGAAGAAATTATCAAAGCAGACACCGTTGGCGCAAAACCACTAAACATACCAGAACAAGAACCAAGCGACGGCGTTTGTGTGCACTGTGGAAAACCCGCCAAAGAATATGCCTACTTTGGAAAAGCGTACTAACACTCATGACTCTTTTAACACAGCAAACAACTTTTGATAGGGAAGCGGCAGGGTGTGTTCTGTTGTACGATGGAAAATTCTTGCTTGTTTTTCGTTCTAAAGATAACGTCTGGAACTCAGTCACCAGACATAAAGAAAAAGAATCATCTCAAGAAGCAATTGAGCGAGAAATCTTTGAAGAGATCGGACTGCATATAAAACCAACATTGCTGACAACACTCTTTCACCAATACGGAAGCAAAGTCGTTAAGTATGATTTGTTCACCTATGTCTTTGTTGAAAATCCCCTTCCTCAGATTACCTTATCAGAAGAACATACCGATGTCAACTTATTCACGTTGCAAGAAGCATTACAACTTCAACTCTACGAAGATGAAGACTATTGCTTACGATTAGTAGCGAGAGAAAAAATAGACAAGGTATACAGTGGTTTTGTCTAACCATCTTGCATAAAACAGAAAAGTTCTTATAAGAGAGGCATACAGAAAGAGTATGTCTTTTGAATTTCCCCCAGCTATAAACTCATTAGATGAAAGGTTGCCACTCATAATACAAGGCGGAATGGGCATCAATGTTTCTTGCTGGCATTTAGTAAACAGAGTTGCAAGACTGGGAGAAATGGGCGTTGTTTCTGGAACTGCGTTTGATTCTTTGTTCATAAGAATTTTACAAGACGGCGATGCTGACGGGAACATGCGCCGCGCATTGCAACATTTTCCCGATCAAGATGTTGTTGCAAGAATTCTTGACAAATACTTCATTGAAGGGGGAAAAGACCCTGACAAACCATATCAACTGGGGGAGATGTTCAGACAAGTGCCTTCGCAAGCACTCTTAGAACTGACAGTTGCGGCAAATTTTGCAAATGTGTTCTTAGCAAAAGAAGGTACGAAAGGACCAGTTGGCATAAACCTTCTTGAAAAAGTGCAGCTGCCAAACTTAGCCTCACTTTACGGTGCCATGTTAGCTGGCGTTGATGCGGTTCTCATGGGCGCAGGCATTCCCAAATATATCCCTGCAATCCTTGATCGATTTGCACTGCACGAGCCAGCTTCGATGTTGTTAAACGTTGAAGATGCGCTGCCAGATGAAAAATTCTACTCGCACTTTAATCCAAGAACCGTTCTTACACAGCCAGATGCAGAACTAAAACGTCCAAAGTTTTTTGCAATTATTGCATCTGACGTTCTTGCGAAAATGCTTCTTCGAAGACCAGAAGGAGAAACAAACGGTTTTGTCATTGAAGGACCAACAGCAGGAGGACATAATGCGCCGCCAAGAAAAAAAGGATTGTTCAATGAACGCGGCGAACCAATATATGGAGGTCTTGATGAGGCAGATCTTGAAACAATCAAGGACCTCGGTTTGCCTTTTTGGCTTGCAGGATCCTACCTTGCCAAATTAGATACTGCGCTTTCGTATGGTGCAAGCGGCGTGCAAGTGGGAACTGCATTTGCTTTTTGCAACGAATCTGGATTAACAGATGATATAAAGCAGGAAGTTATCAGAGGAGTTCTTGCAGGTACTATCGATATTGTTACTGATCCGCGCGCTTCACCAACAGGTTTTCCATTCAAAGTCGTGCAACTTAAAGGCACGTTATCTGAAGAAACAACGTATGCTTTGCGATCACGCGTTTGTGATTTAGGATACTTACGACATCTTTACAGAAAAGAAAACGGCAAGCTCGATTATCGTTGCCCATCAGAACCAGTTGCTGCATTTTTGCGAAAAGGCGGAATTGAAGAAGAAACAGTGGGAAGAAAATGTTTATGCAACGCACTCATGTCTTGCGTTGGTCAAGGTCAAGTAAGAAAGGACGGTGTTGAAGGTGCATTGCAAACTGCAGGTGATGAGGTACTGCGGCTTGGAGCATTCTTACAAGGAAGAACTAGTTATTCGGCAAAGGACGTTATCGACTTCATATTAGCTACTTAGAAATATTCTCGAAGAAGTGCACGATACCTTTCTTCTGGCATGGAAATTGCAGCTGAACCTTCGCCATTCATGGATATAATTGTTTGTCCGAACATACCAGGAACTTGACCTAAAGAATTTCCAACTTCAACAAAGCGCCCAACATAATCTCGTCCTGCTTTTGCAAATAATGGTAGAGCAACCTCTTGTTCACCTTCATCATGAACTACTCTGAGCCTTGCTAGCGAAACAAAGTCAGGTCCTTTTCGTTCAAGATCAATAAGTGTGCCCCTGATTACAGTCATATCGAACATTAAGAGAAAGATATTTATAAAGTTTTCTATTTTTATCACTAAATGGTGGTGTATTTATTACCCCAAACATGCTCCTGTAGCATACCTACTTCCATCAGCAGTTATTGCCAAAGAAGGAACGCACGCTTCAGTGCCTTCAACAACAAATGCATCAACATATTTTGAAGTCAGCACCGTATTAATAATCACAAGTGAAGGCACTTTAATCTTAGAGCGAATGATGTTTTGCTCGTCCAAGAAAGAATAGAATGTTGAGTTGAAACATTCTCGAGATGACGCTTCAGTAAACACATAATTTTCGCACGTATCTGAAAACTTACCCCACCCATCATAGTCCATTCCTAACAAAGTTCTTTTGAAAATGCAATCTCTACAATTACTCGCAGAGAAGTAGTTAAAATATATGATCAGAGAAAATAGAACAACTATGGCCAACAAAACAATCCATAAAAAATAAAGAAGTAAAAAAAGTAAATAAAAATATATTCTACATCATGGGCATGCCACCCATAGGAGGCATACCTGATGGACCATCATGATCCTTCTTATCAGGCAAATCAACAACTAAACTCTCAGTTGTTAAGACCAATGCTGTAATCGACGCAGCATTCTGCAACGCATTACGCACAACCTTTACCGGATCAATAACGCCCGCTTTCACTAAGTCTTCAAAGACATCAGTTCGCGCATTATACCCGTACGAGCCTTTTTGTCCTTTGACTTTTTCAACCACAACGCTTCCTTCTTTTCCTGCATTTTCTGCAATTTGTCGTAAAGGAGCAGATAAAACTTTGCGAATAATGGATGCGCCAACGGCATGTTCTTTTTCGTCAAATGACAAGTCATCGAGTGCTTGTTCAGCGCGAAGTAATGCAACGCCACCACCAACAACAATGCCTTCTTCAACTGCAGCCCTTGTTGCGTGAAGCGCATCATCAACTCGCATTTTTTTCTCTTTCATTTCTGTCTCGGTTGCAGCCCCGACATTTATGACTGCAACACCACCAGAGAGTTTGCCAATGCGTTTGTTTAAATCGTCTTTTTCAAAGTCCGGTGCTTCTTTGAGTTGCGCTTTGATTTGTGCAACACGTTTATCAATAGTGGTTTTGTTTCCGTTTCCATCAATAATAATCGTTTTTTCTTTATCCACTTTGACTTTTCGTGCAGTTCCTAAATGAGCCAATTCGACATCAGATAATTTAAGACCGGTTTCTTCGGTGATAAACGTACCGCCCGTCACCGTCGCAATGTCTTGCATCATTGCTTTTTGATCTTCACCAAAGCCAGGAGCTTTTATTGCAACAACTTTAAGTGCGCCGCGAATTAAATTAATGACAAGAGCAGTAAGCGCTTCGCCATCAACTTCTTCCGAAATAATGACTAAGGGCTTTCCTTCTTGCGCTATCTGTTCAAGCAGATTTACGATGTCTTTAATTGCGGAGATTTTTTTATCATACAACAAAATGTACGGGTTATCGAGTTCAGCAATCATCTTTTCCGTGTTGGTTACCATGTAAGGAGATTGGTAGCCTCGATCAAATTGCATTCCTTCAACAACATCCAGTGTTGTTTCAAGACCTTTCGCTTCTTCAACAGTGATCACACCATTCTTACCAACTTTCTCCATCGCTCGCGCAATTATTTCTCCTATTTCAGGATCATTATTTGCTGAGATAGTCGCAATCTGCTTAATTTCGTCATTTGTTGAAACCGCAGTGGCATTCTTTTTGACATACGCGACAACCGCTTTGACTGCTTTTTCGATACCGCGCTTTAGTTCAATAGGATTTGCTCCTGCTGCAACGTTCTTGAGCCCTTCGGTGAGAATTGCTTGTGCAAGAAGTGTTCCTGTTGTCGTACCATCACCCGCGTTGTCTTGGGTTCGCGTCGCAACCTCTTTGACTAATTGCGCGCCAAGATTTTCAAACTTATCTTCAAGTTCAATCTCCTTTGCAATGGTCACGCCATCGTTCGTAATTGTTGGCGAGCCATACCCCTGATCCAAAATAACATTTCTTCCTTTTGGACCTAAGGTAATCTTTACAGTATTTGCGAGTTTGTTAACACCAACAAATAATTTTTTTCGAGCCTCATCTCCATGTAAGAGTTCTTTAGCCATAGCGCATCACCTACAAAATTTTTGCGACCACTTCTTTCTGGTCAATAATTAAATGTGTTTTTCCATCAATATCAATTTCTGTATTGGAATACCCGCCATAAATGACTTTGTCGCCAACCTTAAGTTCGACTTTGTCACCAATAGCAACAACAATTCCTTGATTTGATTCTTCCTTATCTCCTGGCGGCAAATAGATTCCTCCAGCAGTCTTTTCTTCCCGTTGAACGGGCTTAATCAATAATTTTGTTCCAAGTGGTTGTACATTCATCTTTTTCCACCTCAATAGCTCCTTCTAAGCATAATCTCTGAGAACAACGTAATTTCGGCAATAGTGGAGAATATGAAGCCCTATTTAAAGATTTCGACTGAAAACTACCCTTTAAGAAGCTTTGCGACGTCTGCATGTTTTTGTTCAAGTTCTGCTTCGGTGAGGCCAATAAGTTCATGAGGAAAAATAAGCCATTTGTCTGTTTTTCTTACAAAGAAATCGGGTGCAAAATCAACCTTTGTTCTGGTTGGTTTGTAGTAGACAACTGCAGATTTTATATGAGGCATGTTGGCCTTTGTTCGTTTTCGCAATTGATCAATTACTGCTTTGATACTTAATCCCGTGTCAAAGACATCATCAACAAGCAATAATCTATCTTGTGCGCAAACCCTTGTCGTTATATAACTAAGACCGTGCACATTCACTTCTTTTTTTTGCTTATCGATTCCTTCGTAGGCAGATGTTCTAATCGCAATATGATCTGATTCGATGCCATGATGAGCTAAAAATTCTTGCACAGCAATACCAACAGGCGTGCCGCCTCGCCAAATGGCAACAATGAAATTAGGTTTAAAATCAGATACGAGCACTTGCTTTGCAAGCGTGAACGAATCGATAAGAAAATGATTTGCATCAATAAAGAGTTTATCAGTCATGCAAGTACCATGCACTGCGTTGTTTAAATGATTTTCTAAGGTAAAAAAACAAATTGGAGAAGAACTTGAGTTAGAATGGCGTTCATCCATTCAAGATGTTTTTTATGGTGGTGTAGACTTGCGGATATTTGTCGATGTTTCTAAGCTCTTCATGAAGTTTTTTCACGCCGCATGTTCCGCTTATTTGAAAGTTTAAGGTATAAGGCAATTGAGCGCTTGCTGCAACTACAATACCATCTCCGTCTTCTCCTTGCATGTCACAGCCCGTTCCGTAGATGACATAGGGCCGAACAGTTGTTGGGCGGTTATTGATATTGTTTAAGCGTGCAATAAATTCGCTGTTTGCTGACATTTGCACACATTCTGTTCGAGAACCCGTGACCGGACAAAAACCTTCTATTGCGCCACTGACTCCTTTATTTGGTGTTCCAAGTAATATAAGTCTGTGCACATCGTCTTCTCCGTATTCGCGAAGATATTCTCTTGCAACAAGTCCCCCCATGGAAAAAGCAATAATGTTTACTTTGTTACTGTTCGTTTTTGCTTTTACGATGTCTATGGTTTGTTGTAATCGCGCAGCGTACGTTTCTATACTTTCATTTTTTGAGGGAAATCGCACGACGCTTCCATTCTCATTATAGGCATCAACATAGAAGGTTGTGCCAAAGATCACTGGTTTTCCAAATCGTCCAAGCGAACCTCTATTTTCTTGCGAGACGTGTTCTGTTGGAAATACTGTGCCGCCGTCAAGAAATCCTTCGCTGAGAAGTTTTCTTCGTATTTTGCTAAACCCTTCAAGAGAGTACTCTATATCTGAACTTCTTGAAAATGCGTGTCCATGAACAAGTATAATAGGATAGGTTGCAGGATCATCATAGCAGGCTTCTGCTTCGCAGCATACCGTGCATTCACCAAAGATGCAACAAATAGGCTGATGATGTGCGATCGTGGTTGTTACTCTGAACAACGGAGTGAACAAATCAGTTGTTGGCAAGTCAGGAAGGTTTGGCTCCAGACCAGAGAGATTGGTTGGTTTTGGTGGCGTATAGGAACAGAATGAAGAGAGGTATGCTGCGGTTGATGAAGAAACGTTTGTGAATTGTTGTAATGACAAACAGACCTCTGCAAACAAAGTGAAGACGTTACCGCTTTGATTATACAAAAGAAGAGGAAAAATAAAAGAGGAATCATTAACATTTGCTGACACGTTTAGTGAAGAAAGAGTAAGATTTTGTTCTGCACGCAACAATCCTATTCCCATATTGATAAGATCGATAACATTAACTCGTAGTGATTGCGCATCGTTCGTTAACGTTCTTGACAAGGCATCAGCATTACTTTGTATGGATGCATAGCTTGCACTAAGATCATCGTATTGGTCAAGTACTAAAAGATACGAAGAAATATATGCTCGTTCTTTTTGTTTGTAAGTAGATTCATGAAGTACTGCGCGCAGGTGAGAAATATTGTGTATAACAGGAAGTTCGGTATAGAGGGTGTTAATACGAGTAACTGTTTCATTATATGCGTGTTTGTTTTCCTCAAGCAACTGCTGGAGAGCAAGGGTTTCGTTTGTTACCTCTTGAAGTTGTAAGAATGCAAGCGATAAGTTTTCGCTTAGAAGATCATACTCTTCTTCATCCCATAATTGTCTTACCGTTTGCGAACTGTTAATGAGGAGCAAATCTCGTTGCACTGTTCTTCGCAAAGGAAAGTCAAGATTGTTTTCATGCAAGTAAGGGCGAAGAATGCGTAGTTCTTCTTCAAGATACTGCAAATCTTCATCAATCATTGACAAATTATTCAAAAAAGAGGTGAGATTTTCTTCAAGCGATGAAACAAATAAACGTTCTTCTTGCGAGAGTTCATAGCCAAGACTGATAAAAGTAGATGATAATTTTTTTTCGCCATCAGTTTTGCATAGAAGCGTTTTTTTGTTTTGACAAGTAGCTACTAATTCAAACGCGAGTTGGCCTGTTCCTTTTGCAGGAGGGGTGATGACTTCTTCAAAAGAGATTGCAGTGATGCCTGTTGCAGAAAAATTATGTTGAGAAAGAAGTTCATTATGTGATAGATCTCTGAATTCATAGCTGCAACTTGCTTTGCAAAATATTTGATTTTTCGCAGTGATATTGATGGAGATTGGCTCCGAGGTTCTTTTTTCAGTGAGAAGAGTTATCTGCGATGGGGTTGTCGCAATACTCACATCTCCTTTTAAGAGAAAGTTTAGTTGTATGGTTGTGTTGAAAATAAAAAGAAGCGCGAATAAAGAAACAAGTGCTATTGTTGTATAGAGAACAATTTTTTTGAGTAGCTTTTTTCGTTCTTGAGTAAAATAAGAATGAAATCGAGAAGCGTTCTTTAAAGAAGAAGTGGGTGGTAAATGAACAGATTCATGAGGTTCTGCATTTTTTTTGTCAATTTTTTTTTTCAGAGAAGATTTTTTATTGTTTAGGCGATTTTTTTGTTTTTTTGTTTTTGTCGGTTGTAGACTAGCCGATTCTTTTTTTTTAGAAGTCTGACGAGTTTCCCCGTTCTTTGTTTTTTCCATTGGGCATCAATAAAAGGGATTGTGCAAGTTAAAAAGGTTTCCTGGAAACAAAAGGGAGAGAATGCGAACAGGCACGTTACTGCCTGTTAATTTGCGCTTCTTCTCGAGTAAAATACCACATTTCTCCGTTTCCCGAATACACAGGAACTGAGAGGAGCGTTCCATCGACATACTGCGCATATTCATCAACAGATACGGGCATGGCAGTTACCCCAAGAATACGTTCTTGCGAAGCGTCAAGGGCAGCTAACAAAAGATTAAATTGAAGTGAAGAACTCGTTATTTCTTCTGATCTGCCAACGACACGCAGAAAGAGGGTGCGCTCTTCAAGAGGAAGCGATTTGTTTTCCATGAGCAAAAGGAGTGAGCAAGAACTATTTAATTGTTTCGTCAGAAAGAAAAGAGCGCTGAGGGTGAGATTCGAACTCACGACTCCCGAAGGAACGGGATTAGCAGTCCCGCGCAATACCAGGCTATGCGACCTCAGCACAAAAACAGTATCTGTAGAGGTCGCGACCGACAATACGTGTTGGCGTGTATGCGACCTTCAGCATACAGGCAAAAGAACAAAAGAGACGTTTATAAGTTTTATTCTTGCTCTTTGGGTCCACTTGATAGCGTATTCTAAAAAACATTATAAAGTGGCAGACACCCCAATCTGCCAAGTGAGCCCATAGTATAGCCTGGATACATCAAATCCATGAGATGTGTGGATTTGCCCGTAGGGCAAATAGTACAACACCCTCCTAAGGTGTGAGCCGGGGTTCGAATCCCCGTGGGCTCGTTTTTCTCTACTTCTCAGTGAAGAATAAATGAAAAAGTTTATAAAACCGCAAACACTTCTCCAGTCTATGACTTTGCAAGCACAAACCGGAACCAAAAAAGCTTCTTTACAAGTGCCAGTTGCATCTCGAGAAGAAATTGCAGCGGCAAGAAAAGAAGACCTTACAAGAAAGGCATTCAATGACACATTTGAAGGAACCTATACGGCAAGCTCTTCGAACAACTACCAACACGGGTGGGCGCAAGACGCAGCAGATGCCGCACTCTTAGGAATGAGCATCCCCACAATTGACAGTGACACCAACCTACTTTCAGGAGACGGCATGCCCGTATTTCGAGCAGTTGGCATAGCAGACAGAGCAGTAACGTACGCAACAAGCAGAGATATTGAACGAATTTATGAAAAATCTCGTGAAAACGGAGTTGACCTATTTCCCTTCACACCAGAAAGTGCAGCAAAACTTCTTGCAAGCACATACCGAAGCGTAAGCATGGCGTTTTCAGGACCTCGAAAAGAGGCACCAACCCATGATGAGTTACGATCGTTTGAAAAAGCTATGGCAGGGCTCTCACTTCTTGAAACAGAAGCAACACAATTTCGAAACGTTTATGAAATGATTGGCGATCGTCCTGCAATACTTCGAAAACAAGTTGAAGAAGAATTGCGACATAGACCAATGTTAAAAATGAGATATAATTTATTTGATCAATAAAGCGAGGTTACGTACCATGAGTGATAAAGGATTAACAAGCGAAGCGCTTCGCAGTGCAAATATGTCAGGACAACATGACAGAACACCAGATTATAAAAAAAGACCCCATCTCGAGTTCGGTGTTGACAGAGAACAACAACTCAGCCATTATGATGCAACATCTCATACGTTAATACTTGAGCGACAAAGAACTCGCATGCTTCGAAAAGGATCTCAACGTCCTGCAAGTGCAGAGATCTCACCAGAACAAGTCTATTTGTTAGCAAGACTTGCTCACAACCAAGTAATATCTCATGTGGTCGCAGATCAACAAGGAATTGCGGCACTCATCTCACTCGCCGAAACAGGAAGAACAATCGCACTTGACGAAGAAAGAGTTGCCTATGCACGACAAACAGAAGGCCTTGAAGTCATGGCAGGAAGTTTGCGACTCCTTGAAGCGCTAGGCCACAGCGAACAGGCAAGAGCATTTTCTCTTGAACCAATACTTGAAAGTGCAGATGTTGATTTAGTAGAAGTCTATGTTACCGTTGCACAGAAAGTAGGTCTTGGAGAAGCCTACGGCGTTAAGCAACAACCATAAATCATTTCTTTTCTCATTCCTTTTATTCGTACAAAACATTTATATTCTTTTTAGATTCTTAAAGCAATTATGACAACAACTGTTGCAGTTTCCGGAGGGTTTGATCCTGCTCACATCGGACATATTCGTCTTATGCAAGAAGCAAGCAAACTTGCAGACAAACTCATCGTTATTTTAAATAATGATAATTGGCTCAAAACAAAAAAAGGATTTGCGTTTATGCCACAAGAGGAGCGCAAAGAAATTCTTGAAGCGTACGACTTCGTTTCGCGCGTAGTCATTACTGCACACGCAGAAAACGATTCTGATACAAGCGTGTGCAGAGAATTGCGAGAAATTCACCCCACTATTTTTGCTAATGGTGGCGATCGCAAGGAAGACAACATTCCCGAATACGCTCTTTGTGAAGAACTCGGTATTTCGATGGTCTTTAATGTGGGTGGAGAAAAAATACAAAGCAGCTCAGATCTTGTAAAAAATACCCCAATGAAGAAATAATTACGCTACTTCTTTTTTGAGAAGTGATGATAAGAGTTTTCCATCAACTTTGCCGCCAAGCTCTTTCATGCAAAGTCCCATGAGCGCACCAAACGGAGCTCCTTTGTTTTTTGCAACAACTTGTGCAATTATTTTTTTTACATCAGCTTCGGAGACTGGGCGAAAGGCAGAGAAATCAACGTCTTCTCCTTTTGCTTTTGCTTCAATAATTTGTGCAAGCGAGGAAGTTGCCAACTTATTTGCTTGAAGTAAATCAAGTAATTCTTGAGCGTACGAAGTAACCGATACCTCTTGTTGAAGTTTTCTTGAAATTTCTTTTGGCAACACGACATACAGGGAAAGAATGGTTTTTGGATCAACTCGCGCATATTTCTTGAACAAACGCCCAACATCAATAGTTTCTTTTGTTTCTAGATCAACTGCCATTTCAGCAAAGTCCTTGCTTAAGCCATAGGTTTTCTCAAACATAGCAATTTTTTCTGTAAGGAGCACAGGTAATTGTTCTACGTGAGGAAGCGATAGAATTGGAACATCCGTCTCGGGATACATACGATCCGCACCAGGCATGGGGCGTAAATATTCTGTGGTTAATTCAGCAGTGGCCTTTCGCACATGTGACGTTCCTTTTTTTTCTTTACGTTGACGATCAACTTCGTAATCAATAATTTTTTTCATTGATTTAATATCTTGGAATCCTTTGATTTCGACGCGAGGATGGCCTTTGATTGAGATATTGACATCTTGTCTAATCGATCCAATTCCTCGCTTACAAGTAGGAGTGCTGCGCAGAACCATGCCCAGATACGCTGCGCCATCTCGCACTTCATCAGCTGAAGAAAAATCAGGTCCCGTAGCAATTTCTATAAGTGCAATGCCTTGACGAGAAAGATTATAGATGTCTTGCTTTTCTGATCGGGAAACTGCTTGCGAAGCTTCTTCTTCTAAGCAAATGGTTTCTATAGCAATGCGTTTTCCATGTAATTCAAAATAGCCATTATAACCAATAAGTGCAGTTCGTTGAAAACCTGAAACGTTAGAACCGTCAATAACCATTTTTCTCATAAACTGCACTTGATCGACGAGTGTGCAGTGAAGAAGTTTTGCAACGGTCGTTACGGCAAGAAGCGCTTCAGCGTTTATAGGATGAGGGGGCTCTTCATCGAGTTCGACAAGACAGGTCGTTCCTTCATAGCCTTGGTAAACAAAGTCCTTATTCTTTTGTTTTTCATACGCTGCAGCGTTATCAACGCCACCTTCTTCACTTGAAGAAAGACGGAGTTTTCTTCGCACAACAAATTGAGGATCGTCCTTTCTAATCAGAGAAGGGCAAGAACAAAAGAGCTTTTCTCCGTCAAGTTGTTGATGAATTTCGATGCCAGCCTTAAAGCCGAGTGCTGCATAGTCTTCCATGCCGTTGTGGTAGACCAGCTCGTTTATAATAGTTTTGGCTCTTTATTCGAGAATGGAATGCGGGCCAACAATTAATGCGCCGTTATGATTTTTTACAATCGCATAATCTCCAATCATACTTTCATTGAGCTTCGCATTCGCGATGTGCGCGTGTTCAAGTACGATTGAATTCTTGATGGTTGCATTATCAATCACCGCCCCTTCACCAACAGCAACATAAGGCCCAATGGTCGCATTGGTAATTTTTGCCGTTTCATGGATGACAACAGGAGGCACAAGCGTAACTCCAGGAAGTGAAGGAACGTGGTGTTCTTTTTGAGAAAGCAAATACTTGTTTGTTTGCAAAAACGCTTCAGGAATACCACAATCTTCCCATATAGAAACGGTTGCAACCCGAAATGTCACGCCTTGTTCAAGCATCATAGAAAACACATCCATTAAATAAAACTCGCCCTTACGTTTTTCACCTTCAGTAATGAGCTTTTCTGTGCATGAAAGCAAGAGCTTGTAATCATAGACATAATACAACCCGATATTGACAAGAAAAGAAATAGGAGGATCGGCTTTTTCTTCAAGCTTGGTGACTTTGCCGTTTTCCTCCTGTACTTGCCCAAACCGCAAAGGATCAGCAACTTCTTTGACATAAATCATGCCTTCGCGTAACTCTTCCAAAACAGAAAGGTCAGGATCAGCAATAGTGTCAACAAACCATATAATGACCGGCTCAGTTATATATTCTCGAGCAAGATGAATAGCGTGCGCTTGGCCAGCAAGCTCTGTTTGACGGACAAACGTCGTGGTGAACGGATACTTTTTTTTCGAAATATACGCTTCTATTTGTTCGCCTAAATAGCCTGTTACAAAAACAACTTCGGAAATAGAAAGTTTTGATTGGACAAGCTGATCAAGAATATGTTCAAGGACTGGTTTTCCTGCAACAGCAACCATTGCTTTAGCTTTCGTTAACGTAAACGGTTTTAATCGTGAACCCATACCCGCAAGCGGAATAATAACTTTCATGGTACCCCATACCTCCCTAACTGGATTTTGAGAAGTAAACCTTTAAAAATTCTTTGCTCTTGCAAACAGACATGCGACACGTGCACCTCATATTTGTTGGAAAAATAAAATCTCATTTTGAACAACTCTACGCAGAGTATGAAAAAAGATTTGCGGTGCAAACGCATGCCTTTTCTTCGTGGTCGAAACTTCTTGCGTGGCTTGGCACAAAAGAATTTGTGTTAGTTACAGAAAAAGGAACGTTGCTGAGCAGCGAAGAACTTGCGCACAAACTTAATCACGTTGATGCAAATGAAATTATTTTTGTTGTCGGAGACGATAAAGGATTTCCTCAAGAGATTGAAGAAAGTAAACAAAAACAATGGGCGCTCTCACTTTCACCCATGACATTTCCTCACGATCTTGCCAAAGTTATGCTTGTTGAACAACTATATCGGGCACACACCATTCTCCAAGGAAAAACATATCATAAATGATTTAGTCCTTATTGATATTGAAAAAGAATTCTTCGATAATTTCGACAATACGATCTTGTTTGATTGGTTGACGAAGTTGACGCGTCCGCCGCTTCAATGACCTAATAGTCGGCGGATCGACAAGAAGTTTTGATTGGCGAAGTGACGCAAAAAGTGCAGGAATGGCCAGTTCTTGTAAACTCATGGAAGCCTGTGCGGTTTTGTAATCAATGCTTAACACCAATTCATAGCGACCATCAACACAACTAAGAACTTCTATTGGACCACCTATACCCTGCGTTGATAAATACGCCATGAGAAATTCTGTTGTGCCAGAACAAACAAGATCCTCAGGAGGTAATGATCCCTCTTGAGGTCGCGTATACAAATCCACTGGGCTGGCAAAATAAAATCGATTACCTCCCCCATCACCTCCTATTAAGTGACCTCGAAGATGTGCAAGCACCCCTTGTAAACGAGAAGCAGGGTCCAAAAACAGTTCAACAGCAACCACGTGCCGCTCAAGGCGATGGTTTTCATTCACTTTTTGTATAACGTCATCCAATTGAGGAGGAGAGTATTTGAAATTAGGAGACCATCTCATTGTTTTGGAAAGCAATGCACCGTACTATAAAAAGCTTGCGTAGAGTCAACCCTCTTAAGTGAAGACGATTTATAAATAACCAGTTTTTCTATGTCTTGAAATGATAAGTTTTTTAAGAAAACACGAGTTTTCACCACACATATAATCCAATTCAAAGGAGGGGTCATATGGAAGAGCATCAACAAAAAAAGAACGACGAACATCATGAACATCATCATGCAGATCACGAAGCAGCACGAAGTGAAACAAAAGAACATGCGCACGAAACGCAGACTGTTGAAAAAAAGCAAGAAGTAACACACAATCAAGAACCAAAAAAAGAACAGAAACAAACAGCAAAAAAAACAACGGCAAAGAAAAAAACAGCAACGAAGAAAAAAGTAACAGCAAAAAAAACAACCGATAAACAAGCAGAAACAAAGAAAGCAAAGCCGAAAAAAAAGCGTAGTGCATGGCCATTCGTTCTTGGACTCATCATTGTTCTCGTTGTCATTGGCGGCATCGGCATTTATGTTGGTATGGAAAACCAAGAAAATGAAAATGCAATCTTGCTTGTCAACGGAGAACCAATCACCCATCTTGAGTTTGAGCAAACAAAAGAAATCTTTGTTGGTCAATTTCCACCAGAATTCCTCCTTGCACAAAATCAAAGTATCAACGAAATTGTTGTTAACGAACTTATTCAAGAGCGACTTGTTGAACAAGAAGGCAGAAAACTAGGCCTAACGGTTACCGATGAAGAAGTCTTGCAAAGTTTGAGCATCTTTTTGACCATAAACGGTGTTGACCTTGAAGGATTTAAAGATCTCCTTGAAGAACAAGACATTTCATATGAGACCTATTTATCAGCAGAAAAGCGACGATTACTTATCTTAAAGACAGTAAATGAAACTGTGTTTAGTAAGATTGCTATCGGAGACAACGAAGCAGAAGCATTTTACAATGAAAATAGTGATCTCTTTGCTATGGGAGAAGCTGTTGAAGTGCGCCACATCTTAATTGGCAACACTGAACGAACCGATCAAGAAGCAGCAGCACTTGCCCAACAAGTCATGCAAGAAGTATCCTCAGAAAACTTTTGTGAGTTAGTAACACAATACTCTGAAGATCCAGGATCACTTGCGACCTGTGGCACGTACGAAATGACTCAAGACACACCATTTGTTGAACAATTCAAAACAGCAGGATTTGAAATGAGTGTCGGTGAATTGCGCATTGTCAAAACAGACTTTGGCTACCACATCATGGAAAAGCTTTCAGCAAGCGAGTCACGAACTATTCCTTTTGAAGAGGCTAAAGCAGATATTGTTGAGCAACTCAAAACTGATAAGGCAAGGCAGCTCTACGCAACCTGGCTCTTAGAAGTGACAAAGAATGCGGAGATTGAATATCTTGTCGACCTCTCAACACTCTCGTAGAGATGAAGCAGCTATGAAGAAGAAGGCAGGATTTTATCTCCTTTCGATCAGTATTAGCCTCATTTCCTTAGGACTGGGGCTTCTCATAGGAGAGTATCTTCCACGGGCCAGCATTCTTGGCATCACCCTCATCAGTTTGAGCATTCTGCTCATGTGGGCGAGTCTTTGGATGCTTGATAAGCAGTAACATATATAAATCCCGTCCTCGACTAGAATAGCTATGGACACTCTTGCCTGTCTTAACACGAGATATTCAGTTCGCAAGTATTCTACTAAGCCTGTAGACTTTGATATGCTCGTAGAAATTGTTCATGCAGGAACAAGAGCGCCAAGCGCGGGAAATACGCAAGACTTTCGCTTCATCATTGTTACCAACAAAACAGTAATTGAAGAACTTGCCTATCATTGTATGGAGCAAATTTGGATTGCAAGCGCGCCTGTTGTTATTGTAGCAATTGCCGCAACAGATCTTGCAGAACAACGGTATGGTCTTCGAGGAAAACGATTGTACGTCACCCAATCAACAGCTGCAGCAACTCAAAACATGATGCTTGCAGCCCATGCCTTAGGCCTTGGCTCGTGTTGGATTGGTGCATTTGAAGAACAATTTATTGCAGATAAGTTTGGCATCCCTCCAGGTTACAGACCGCAAGCACTTCTTACTGTAGGGTATCCTGATAAATTGCAAGAACCGCGAGTCGAAAAGAAACGATTGCACGAACTCTTGTACTTTAACAGATTTGGTATGCCATTCAAACATCCTGAGCTCTACTTTAATGAGTATGCAGAATTTGTTCGAAAACAAGCAAAAAATGAAGTCTTCATTCCCCTTAAAGCGCTTGCGAGTAGAGTAAAAACATATCTTTCAAATAAGAAGAAAGGACAGGAATCCCAAGAAGAAGAAACAAAAAAGAAGTAAAAAACATCTGCTTATTTCTGTACGTTAATATGTAACTCATCAAGCTGATCTTTCTCAACCGCGTTTGGCGAATCATCAAGAGGCGATTGCATTTGTTTGTTCTTTGGAAATGCAATGAAATCTCTGATATCTTCTTGTCCGCTAAGAAGCGCGGCAACACGGTCAAAACCAAAGGCGAAACCTCCGTGGGGAGGAGCGCCATACTTGAATGATTCAAGTAAAAAACCAAACTTGTTTTGAGCAGCAGATGAATCCATGCCAATTACTGCAAGGACTCGTTCTTGAATATCTTGACGATGAATTCTTATGCCGCCACCACCGAGTTCTGTGCCGTTAAGAACAAGATCATACAAATCTCCAAGCACTCGTGCAGGTTCTGTTTCGATGTACTGCATCGTTTTTTCCTGAGGCATACTAAAAATGTGATGCATCGGAGAAAAACGCTTTTCTTCCTCGTCCCATTCAAAAAGAGGAAAATCGACCACCCAACAAAAGGAGAGTTGGCGAGGATCAATAAGTCCTAATTCTTTTCCAAGGTGAAGTCGTAAATGAGCTAAGGCATCGTTGGTTGTTTTCCACGTGTCAGCAACAAAGAAGATTGTCTGACCGTTTTCTACTGCAGTTGCCCTTTGAAGATCGGAGACTATCGGTTCTAAGAACTTGCTAACCCCTCCAGTAAATGTTCCTTCTTGAAACGTTGCATAGGCAAGACCTTTCGCACCGTATACTTTCACCACGTCTGTTAATGCGTCGATTTCTTTTCGGGAAAAAACTTTTGGTGCGACAAGCGCTTTAATCATTGGCGCTTCTTTGAAAACGTTCATATCGGTTTTTTTCAAGAGTTCTGTTACGTCGACAAGTTCAAGTCCAAATCGTAAATCAGGTCGGTCAATACCGTATTTCTCCATCGATTCCGCATAGGATATTCGTCTAAGAGGTGTTGCGAGATCAATCTGCTTGGTGGTTTTCAAGACATGCGTCATTACTCGCTCAAGCAAGGACATGACATCATCTGCTTGCACAAAGCTCATTTCGAGATCTATTTGTGTGAATTCTGGTTGCCGATCTGCACGTAAGTCTTCATCGCGCAAACATTTTGCGAGTTGATAATAGCGATCCATACCGCTAACCATGAGAAGCTGTTTGTACAATTGGGGCGATTGAGGTAAGCTGTAAAAATGGCCTTTGTTCAATCTGCTTGGCACCAAGAAATCTCTTGCTCCTTCAGGTGTTGACCTAATTAGAAGTGGCGTTTCAATTTCAAGAAAGTGTTCTCTGTTAAGTGCTTCACGAAATGCTTGCGCCAGTTCATGGCGAAACACTAAATTATCCTTCATGGTTGATTTTCTTAAATCAAGATAACGATATTTTAAACGCATTTCATCAGACGTATTTGCATCATCATCGAGGCTGATAGGGATAACATCGGACTCGTTAAGCACCGAAAAGTTTGTTGCGGCGACTTCGATCTCACCAGTTGCAAGTGCTTTGTTTGCTTCTGGTTTTGCAGTAACAGTTCCTTCAATAGAAACAACTGATTCTTTGCGAAGTGAAGATGCTTTTTCTCCAAGATCTGCAGCCAGCGTTACTTGCGTTAACCCGTAGCGATCACGAACGTCAAGAAAGGTCAGGCTGCCATGGGTTCTCACCTTATGGACCCAGCCTGCAAGCTGCACAGTCTTGCCTACGTCCGCTCTGCGAAGTTCTCCACAGGTATGTGTTCGATACATGGCACTTAAGAACTAAAGCTTGTTTAAAACAATTACGATAACTTGTTATGAAAAGAGAAGAACGGTTACGTTTATCGACATTCTTGAATCTTTATTGTTAAGACCGCTCCTTGTCCATTACACGTTGAGCCATCCCATTCACATAATTCTGTCTTCCACTGGCTTGTCTGTCCACATGCAGGAGGTCCACCAAACCAGCCGGCAAGCGCGTCACAATCGTTAGCATTATGGTATTGATGGCAATCTCCTGCTTGGTTTGACCATCGAAGATCAACTTGATTGTTGCAATTCACGTCACCGCCGTTATTATTTGCCGGATTGTTCGTCCATGCCGTTTGACCTGGATGGACAAATGCGTTATGATCATCACAATCGCAATTGCCTGTAGTGCACGTTTCAATAATGCGCATGCCCGATTCTTCTGCAGGATCAATGATTATTTCTCGTTCTTGGAATGCTGAAGACCCATCCGAATCATAATCTCCTGACAACCCCGTTTTTTTTATGGAAATAACGCCTTGCTCGACATCGAGTGCGACAGTCGGATTGTTAGTGCCAATACCAACATTGCCCGTCGTTTTGTACACGTTGTTTCCAGATTCTGTCCAGTCCGTATCAGCACCGCCAACCAAATCGTTTGCGCACACCCAGGATGCTCCTTGGCGTTTTGCAACTTGACCAGCAGCGCAGCCAGAAGGATTGATGCCAACAAGGTCTTGCGCACACACCCAACTGCCAGCAGTGTTCTTAAGCACATCTCCTCCAACACAATTTTGACCGCGAGGAGCAATATCATCAAAAACAATATCTCCGTGCACATCTAACGTTGCAAGAGGAGCGCCTGTACCAACACCAACAAAACCCATGTCGTTTACGACGAGTCGATATGCACCAGCTGTTGCATCATAAATAAAGAACGTGTTCGGATACGTGTTTGTTGAATCGGTTAAGCCAATATTAATTTGTCGCTGATTGTTATTATTAAATATTTCAAGAGCATTTACCCCACTATCACCCACACCGGAACCGCCTTGCACTCTAATTCCTTGCCAGTTCGCATACGTAGCAATGTGAAGAGGAACAAGCGGAGCAAGCACGCCGATGCCAAGTTTGTTTCCGCCAGCAGCAGAAAGAATCAAATCATCTCCAACAGTAACAACACCCGCATCATATGCTTCAATGTCGTTAGTGTAAAGTGTCCGGTGAAATGGGTCGCCACTTCCCGGCACATACGCGGAAAAGACCATGACCGATCCTAACACAAAAAATACTGCTAACGCAACACCGTACGCTAAAGAAGTTTTCATCAAGAGAGATAGTAACAAATCCTCTATATAAACTTTGTGTAAGATTATTTAATTGTGTTTTACCTAACTCGTTGAAAAAGAATTACTCTTTTAACTCATGAAACGAAAGAGAAGAAGTTCGCACAGCTTTCTTTAATGTGGGAAGTTCCTTATCAAAAAAGGGCACGTGCAAAGGTATTGCAAACTTTGCAAAATTTGAACAAAGGATCGCTTCGCCCTTGTCAAGGCTTGCAATGGCTTTAGTAGCATCCCGAAGATCAAACGGTGCTGCTTCAACAATAACATTTCTTTCTGCTGCCATTTCCATGCCAAGAATAATTTTTGTATTCATATTTGCAAGAATGTCTTTTGGAATTAATGAAGGAAGCTGTGTAATCGCGGTTAAACTCATGCTGAATTTTCTTCCTTCACGAGCAATAGTTGAAAACACATTACCTCCTTGATCTAAAACATCTTTACCAAGAACTCTTGGCGCTTCTTCAAGCACAATGTTAAGTGTTGGTTTGGGAGTTGCTTTGTTTTTCCTATAATACGTATAGAGTGAAGAAGTGATCAATGTTGCAAGTAAGAGTTCTTCTTTTCCGGAAAATGAACTCGTATCAATAATAATAATTTTTCCTGCAAGCACATCTTGACGCAAAGAAGCAAGAGTGTTTTCCCCACCCGAAGTTACAAAAATACCATCGAAATTGAGTTTGTTATCCACATCAAGCAAGAGTCGCATGCGTCTTCGTACCACCGCAAGACTTGCTTCATGAAAATCTTTTGTTTCTTCAGTAAATAATTTGACAATCCAGTCAGCCCCATATCGCTTATAATATGTGAACAAGAGTTGTTGTTGAGGGGAAGAAAACCCAACAATATCAAAATGCTCTGGGCGAAGAACTGACGTGTGAAAGCGAAGGGTGTTTATACCAGGAAGCGCATCATTTGTTGAGTAGCAGGAAACTTTTGAATGATCAGGATAATCAATAAGACCTGGTGACGGATAGTATTCGTTATGAGGATCAAAAACGAGCAAGGAAAGAGAAGATTGGGTTGCAGCATGCCATAATACATTTTTCATGAGCACCGACTTTCCTTTTCCAGTCGTGCCTGTAATAAGAAGATGATGTGTGAACACTTTTGTCGCATCAAGCGTTACTGGCACAGAGAATTCTTCACTTCCACTGCGAAGCAAGCCAAACGTCATGGAATGCTTTGAAAGAAAAGGAACATCAGATTCTTTGAGTTTTCGTACCATGCCAAAAAAAGGAGGTACTTGTTTTGGAGCAGAAGGAACTCCTTGAGTGATCGTTAAGACATTCTTGATTTTTGCTAACGTGTAATTGCGAAGCTCTGGTTCAAGAAAATCTGTGTGCTGATCATTTTCAAGAGAAAATCCTGAAATCAATTCGAGATGCTGCGCCGAAAGCTGCGAGCCATAAAAAAGATCTGTTACTTCAAAGAGAATGTGTTGAGAGGGTGACACTTCGGCAATGAGTAATTCGCCAAGTTCAAGATCAAAAGAGCTCTTGACGCGAAGCAAGAGTTCCGAGAATTTTCCCCCAACAATCTGCCCAACAATCATAGGAATGTAGAAAGAAGGATTCTTTTAATAATGCTTCTTTTTTGGAGATGACTTACGAGAGATTGATTTCTTCTTCGCTGTTTTTTGAGCTACTGCTTTCGTTTTCACCGTTTTTCTTGCGACAGCTTTCTTTCTTGCGGTCGCTTTCTTCGTTGCTGTTTTTTGAGCTACTGCTTGTATATTCGCAGGAGCTTTCTTCGTCGTTCCATTCCCATTATTCGCTCCAGGAAATATGCCGACAATTAAACTTCGATGACGATCAAGTTGATGCTTGAGTTTGTCAAGTTTTTGATCGACGCGCAGTACTTCTCGCTCTACTCTGCGATTTACCTCATAGTCATATTTTGCGGTTAGTCGATCTCGTTCTGCTTGCCTGTTTTGACTCATCATAATAACCGGTGCTTGTAATGCTGCTATGGTCGAAAGAAAGAAATTGAGTAGAATATAGGGGTACGGGTCCCACGAGCGAGACCCAAAAGAATTAATGAGCATCCACACACCAAGGAAAAAAAGGAGTGAAAAAATAAACGACCAACTACCCACCATCAGTGTTAATCTATCACTCGCCTTTTCGGCTACAGTTTTCTGCCTTGTTTTCAGGAGCGGATGCTCATGTGGCTCGCGCCGGAATCTACTTAGTAAAGACATTTTTCCTTGCACTCACCTTATCGTTTTCCAAAAAAATATTCGTACAATGCGTCGATATTCGCTTCGTTCTTATCCCGACTTTCCATTCCAAAACCCCCACTTGTCATGATTTTTTCAGTATAAGTGATTCTTTTTCATGTTCAATAAATGTGATGTTCGTTCCTTTTTTCCAGCCTTTAAACTCAATGATTCGTTTCGGAACAGTTATTGTGTATTGCCCATTTGGGAGCAATTGTATTTTTGGCACTGCAGGCACCTTTCAATTAATATTATTTTTGATGACTTATTAAACATTTTTTTAAATGCATTTTCAAACATTCAAAACAAAGTCTTTTTTAATATTATCATTTATAAAGATTTTGGTAATGAAACAGACAGGTCCAAACACATACTTTAAAAAATAACAAAAGGTTCTAAGAAGTATGGTTCGCATAGCTGTTGTAGAAAAAGAGAAATGCCACCCAGAAAAATGTGGCAACTACCTTTGCATCGCCGTCTGCCCTGTTAACCGCACAGGATCCGACTGCATCGTTAAAGACCCTGTTAGTTCAAAGGCTCGCGTCATAGAAGAAACCTGTGTGGGCTGCAACATCTGCGTCCACAAATGCCCCTTTCACGCCATCCACATCATAAACTTACCACAAGAACTAGATGGCGAATGCATTTTTCGCTACAGTGAAAACGGTTTTGCCCTCTACAAACTACCCATTCCGCTCTTTGGAAGAATTGTTGGCATCGTCGGACGAAACGGCATAGGAAAAAGTACGGCCATGAAAATTATTTCAGGCATCGAAAAACCCAACCTTGGACGTGTTGATGCAACAGAAAAAGACGTATACGATCATTTCAAAGGAACAGAAGCGCAAATATTCTTTGATAAAATAAAAAACAAAGAAATCGTTCCATCCTACAAACTTCAACACGTTGATGCCATCGCCCACGAATATTCCTGCACCATTAGAGAACTCCTTGGCAAAGTATGTCAAGAAGAACAAGAACTTCTCGAACTTGCAAAAGAACTAGGCATTAGCAAAGTGCTTGACCGCAACATTAAACAAATCAGTGGCGGAGAACTCCAACGTGTCGCAATTGCAGCAGCACTTCTCAAACGAGCAAACCTCTACCTCTTTGACGAGCCAACATCATTTCTTGATATCAAACAACGCATGAAGATGTCGCAGCTCTTGCAGAAAAAAATAAGTGAAGACAAAGCATTCATGGTCATCGAACATGATTTGCTCATACTCGATGCGATGACTGACTTGCTTCACGTGATGTATGGAAAACCAGCAGCGTACGGCGTCTCTTCACTTGCAAAAACAGCCCGCGTTGGAATCAATGAATACTTAGAAGGATTCCTTCGAGAAGAAAATCTTCGCTTCAGAGACAAACCACTTCGCTTCGCCATCGTTGAACGAGAAGAACAACTCGACACAGAAGAATTACTCTCCTGGAACGCGTTTAGCTTCTCAGCAGGGGACTTTTCATTACAGGGAGAAGAAGGAAGCATAAACAAACACGATGTTGTTGGCATTCTTGGAGAAAACGGCATAGGAAAAACAACCTTTGTTGAAATCATTGCAGGAAACAAAAACACCAACATCACCAAGAGCAAACTCAAGATCTCCTACAAATCACAATACTTAGAAAAAGTAGATGAATCAGTCGCATCATTCTTACATCTCGCGCTCGCAAATCACGAGCGAGAACTCATTGAACCACTCGACCTCAAACAACTCCTTGAAAAAAATGTAAATGAACTCTCAGGCGGAGAACTCCAACGCGTCTACGTCGCCAAATGCTTAGCAGAAGAAGCAGACCTTTACTTACTCGACGAACCCTCAGCCTATCTTGATGTCGAACAACGCATCGTCGTAGCAAAACTCATCCACGAATTCATGCAAAAACGAGGAAAAGCAGCGTTCATCGTCGACCACGATCTCATGTTCGTTGACTACGTTTCAACAAAACTCATGGTCATCTCCGGCGAACCTGCAGTCAAAGGACATATCACCGGACCGTTTATCATGGAAGAAGGCATGAATAAATTCTTAACAGAACTCAATCTTTCCATGCGACGAGACGAAGAAAGCAAACGACCACGCATGAACAAACTCGATTCTCGAAAAGACAAAGAACAAAAAAGCACAGGAAAGTTGTATTATTAAACAAAATAAAATTATTTCTTCTCAATACGTTCCTTGTTTCGCATGTACGGTCTTAAGACGGAAGGAATGCTTACCGAGCCATCTTCGTTCTGATAATACTCTAAGATTGCAACCATTGCTCGAGACGTAGCAATTGCCGTATTGTTAAGTGTGTGCACAAAATCAATCTTGCCATCACCCTCATAGCGAATATTTAACCGGCGAGCTTGCGCAGCAGTCAAATTCGAGCAGCTGCCCACCTCAACATAACCTTGACGGGGAGCAAACGCTTCAAGATCAGACATGCGCGATTTCATCACACCCATGTCACCCGTACAAATATCAACGATGCGAAGCGGTAAACGAAGTTCTTTGAACAACTCAATTTGATTAGCCTGAATCTCCTTAAAGAAATAACGAGAATCCTTTGGCTCGCAAATAATAATCTGCTCAACCTTATAGAATTGATGCGTGCGAAACAAACCCTTCTCATCAATACCATGACTGCCAATTTCTTTTCTAAAACAAGCACTGTACCCAACAAGTTTGATAGGCAAATCGGCCTTTCTCAAGGTTTTATTCGTGAAAAGACCAATCAAGGGATGCTCAGACGTTGCAATCAAATGCAAATCCTCGCCTTCAATCGTGTAAATAGATTGTTCGAATTCTTCCGTGTTCACCAAACCATCAAGGATGTTTTTTCGAATCATGAGCGGCGGCTCAACAAACTCATACCCCTTCTCAATCATCTTATCAAGAGCAAAACGAATCAATGCTTGATTAAGTTCGGCAAGTTGACCTTTCAAATAGAAAAAACCATTCCCCGACGTTGTTGCCGCCGTTGCAAAATCAGCAACACCAAGTTCCTCAGTAAGTTGCACATGATTTTTTAACTCAAAAGAACGCTCTTCAGGACTACCAATCACTTCTTTGACAATGTTATGCGAATCATCCTTACCAATAGGCGTCTCCTGATCAATAATGTTAGGAATTTTAAGCAAGAGCGCTCTTGCTTTTCCTTCAACAGCAACATATGCTTCTTCAGCTGCCTTAATTTGGCCAGGAAGTTCTTTTGCCTTTGCTAAAAACTCAGCAGCATCTTTTCCTTCCTTTTTTGCCGTATTAATGGCCTCTGAAACCGTGTTTCGTTCTTTGCGCAAATTATCAAGATCAAGCTTTGCCTTACGAGAAGACTCATCAAGAGCCAAAAAGTCATCTACTAAACTTTCAGGCAAAAAAAACTTCTTTGTGTTTTCCTTGATTTCTTGTGCGTGTTCCCGAATATATTTGCGGTCTAACATAACCAGTAGGAAGAATCAGTGGTATAAAAAGCTTTTGGGAAGAAAAAAGAGAAGAAAAAAGGAATAGAAAAAGAATTTAGTCGATAATAAATGTCTCAGTGCGAACATTGTTTGTCTCGTCTAGCTCATCCACAACCCCATTTGGATCTACAACTGCTTGCACAGTATAAACTCCACCTAGTAATTGAGGTAAGGTGAAATAGACAAGCGAGTAGTTTCCAACAACAAATAACCGGTTCTGAGTATTTGTCCAAACAACTACATTTGTTGTCGCATTAATAATCGACAAGCGCACAGGTGCTTCGCTGTTTATTTCGCCCAAATTTCTTACTGCAACAAAAGTGGTTGCATTCGACATATTATACGCATGAAATAGCGTTGGATGAATATCTGCTGGCTGGAAATCTGGTCGTGGACCCGTTTCGTTGCTACCATTTCCATGACCTCCACCAGAAACAGGGCAAGGGTCTGGATTCAAAGTAGCGCAAATGCTTGCTGGCGCACAACTATCGAAGGTGAAAGTCGCGCTTGGACTAATAGTAACATTTTGACCAATGATCAAGTCAAAGCCACCGCTTCCATCTTCTTCAGAGTTACAACTGTAAATTGCGCCCGTAACAGTCGCTCCCGGTTCTAAGCGAACTCCTTGCACAGTGTTTCCAGTCGCAATCAAATAACCAACTTCTGCATCACCAGAAACAATTGCGCCGTACGCAAAGTTTGAGACGCGAAGTGGTAAGTCAGGAAGTGCACCGAGAACACCCGCATCCACATCTACTCCAGTTCCTGTTCCATCACCTGTTAAGGTGACACCAATAAGATCAGTTCCATCAATGATATAGTCTTGAATATTGTTCCAGTACCAAACATTGAAATTATATGGCGTGTCGATTAAGTGTAAGCCAAGATCATTGCTGTACAATGCAATGCTGCCATTTGATGCAAAGTTACTCACATTCTCCATGTAGAATCCCGTTTGAGAGTTACTGACATGCATCGTGAGCTCATCGTTTGCCATCAAACTAATATCTGAAACATCTTTGATGTAGACACCATAATCATCGTTCATGGTTGCAGAGATATTTGTAAAGTGAATCTCGTTTCCTTGATCTATAAATATGCCAGCATCGTTGTTGTTATATACATCCACATGATCAAACCAGACATTTCTTGAATTGGTCATGTGAAGTCCGTCGAAGAAATTGCCAAGTGACGTGACATTTCCAAAATAAACATCGTAGTATAGCCCTTGGCCAACATTATACAACTCAATGCCATGTTGATCGTTATTTCCAATGTACACCGTGCCAAAATTGGCAAGATAGGTATTTCTTACAACTAATCCACTTCCTTCATTTGCGCCAATGCTTAGTCGACCAATAAAGTCAGCTCCACTTGCGCTATCAAGGCGTATACCATCGCCATCATTACCAACAGCAGTTACCTGTCCTAAAAATTCAGATGAACTGCTCGAGAGAAAATACACGCCATGTTCATTGTTACTATTAGAGGTAAGTTGATCGGCAAACTCAACAACATGAGCTGCGCGAGCAAGAACACCGTTATTTTCATTTCCATTTGCAGTTACTTCATCTTCAAAAGTGATCCTGTCCAAAAGGAACAGTTCAACACCATTCAGACCATTTTCATTTGCAGTGACTGTGCCTGTAAAAGCGTTATCATCAGAACCGTAACCAAGTAACATGCCGTTTCCATTGTTTGCATTGGCCGTAACTGAATAAAACGTGTTATCTTCAGATTCATCCCAAAGTACCAAACCATGAAATCCGTTATAACTCACATCAATTGGATCTTCAAAATTGTTGTTTGCAGTGTTCTTCATGAAGATGCCGTAATCGTTGTTTCTAGTTGCAGTGAGTGTTGCTTCAAATGCAGAGTCCGTCACTTGGTACAAAACAAAGCCAACTTGCGGGTTCTCACCAGGGAATCTATCATAGGCGTTATAACTTGCAGAGATAGAACCTTGCATTAAGATAGAACCAGTAACATACACGCCGTAGTTTCTAAAGTGATCAAATCGTCCATTAATTATGGCGGCGTTATCTTCAGAGATGACATTTATCTGGAAATGTGCAACATCACAATTAATGATTCGTGCATTATCTGATAACGCAATACCAAAAGTGATGTCTTCAGGATCCACCCAGTTTTGTTCGAAAGGAGCATCATTAATAAGTCCACTTCCAGATAGGGTGTAGTTTTGACAATTAAGAACTGCATTTCCTTCTAAAAAAATATGAGTTTCATCTGTTAGGTTGATGTTTTCACCTAAGACATGATTTCCTGAGGAAAGCAATATAGATCCGTAATCGACAATTTCTTGGGTGATGGTTGATCGTCCACTTGCACCTGTAAGTTCTTGTCGCATTACATCGAGTTTTTCGAAATCAACTTTTGCAAAATCTTCAACTTCTTCTGGTAGCTCAACTGGGTTGATGCTTCCGTGGTACGGGTCTGTTGCTATTTCTTCTTTTTTTATTGGATGATCTCCAAGATAATCAGGATTGTTCGCTGCTGAAAGTGCAACTCCTGTTTTCGCATTGACTTTAAGTGCTTGTCCTGCAATATCTCCTTGCAAGGGTGCGGAAAAAGTTAAGAGCATACCAATAATTGCTATAAATGCTACAACGCCAACTAATAACATCATCATGTGTTCTTGTCCAGAATTTTCCATGGGGTTCAACCTCAAATTTTTTTTTGCCTTTACAAGGCGAAGGTAAGGATCATGCCAACGACTGCTATGAATGCGACAATGCCTGTCATGAGCAGCATCATTTCCTCGTGTTCTGTTTTGTGCATTAACAACACCTCTTCATACAATGAATTGTATATGAGTATACATATGCATATACTTATTTATATATTTTACGTTCAAAAGGTTATTTTATTTCAATATGGAAACTAATAAGCAACAAAGAATGGCAAACAAAAAACAAACCAAAACTAAAGAAAAAAAAAGAACCGGGCAAACATCCCTGATCAGGGGATCTTCACCCGGGTTCATTTTGGTGAGGTCAGCGTCATTTCGTGAAAGCAGCTTGGACACCAGCAAAGTACTCTTCGATGTAATGCTGCGGCGAACTATTTGTGAGCGAAACAATAAAGGTGAGTGTGCTATAAGCAGGAAGCGTGTCATTCCATGCCATAACAAGACCGCCCGTGCCAACAGAGACGTTTTGCACATTTGGCGTGTTCACTGAAGAGACATTGAACGTTTCGGGAACAAACACATACGCGGATAAATTAGATACGTTACAACCCGCGTTGTCTGTAATGGACAACGTGATATTGTAATCCCCAACATCCGTATTAAACCACGTCGAGTTAAGTGTGACATTCTGATACAGTTTGTTGATCAAAATAGAAACGCGATCATCAGACTGATCAGTATCCGTCGACATATTTGTTTTAAATGAAATATTGTGCCAACCACGGAAAGGTATTTTCCATAAGACCGAAAAGTTTCGCTCTTCATCTTGACTCATGTTTGTGATAGGGAAATGAGTAATCAGTGAGCCGTTGACTTCGAAGATAACTGAAAAGTTGGTAATGTTCGGACCATAATTTTTCATTGTTGCAGAAAAGTTGTAATAGTTCGTATAATAACAAGAACCGTTTGTATAATTATACATTGTAACCATGCCAACATTAAGTGCATCGACGCGCACCGTGAAATTTTCTGTTTTGCTCACATTCTCTGAAGCATTCGCATACAACGTCAAATTCACTAAACCAAGCGATGCATTATTACCAACATTCACATACCAGTCAAACGTCGTCCAATTATCAATTGCGAGGAATGCGATCGAATTGTTTGAAACATTGCCCGAAACAAAAGACCAATTAAAAGGAAGAGTTAAATTCACATAGACATTGGTGGCGTTTTGATTTCCATAATTTGAAATGTTGACAACGAGATGTTTATTGGCATCCAATCGATAGAACGGATCAGCATAGACAATCCAAGAAAAATTAAACAACGGTTTCCACACCGTAAAGTTTCGTGTTTCATTTGCATAACCTGTGTTAAAACGTGCAGAAGAGTTATCCACACAGACAACACTCCAATTATGATTGCCAAGCGTTACCGCTTCATAGGTGAAGTTGTTTTGACCAACCGCAATTGAAGAATTAGTCATAACAATTGATCCGTTAATAAGTAAAGAACAATTGTTCAGTGTCGAATAATCACTCACATTAAAGATGAAGGTAATGTTGTTTGGCTGGTATTCTGCAGCTTCAGGAGGAGTTATCAACGTCACATTTGGCGCAATGCCGTCACTTACATTGAAATCTTCAGTTCCTTGAATGGACATGCCAAGAGGAGACTGGCAACGTACTGTGAAGTTACTTTCGCGTGGCCAGGTAAATGTTTTATTATAGTACCACGTGACGTTATTCGTTCCTGAAAGAATTGACATATTCTTTGTTGATTCTCCGTAAATAGTGATGTTACAATTTCCATCGCCAACTCCCAAATCGTATTGATCGGTGAAATTTGCATAGAACCTATACAATTGATTCTCATACACATAAGCAGCATCACCAGCATCATACAAGGTTAAATTGATGAATGCTTCTGTCGTCGTGATTGTTTTGTAAAGTGAGGTGTTTCCTGTAACATTGAAATACGGTTCGTTAGCAATCTCACACGTAATGTTTTCATCTGGAGGAATCGCATTCGTATCTTGGAAAACAATTCTCGCCCAACCTGTGCTGTTAGTTAATGCGGAACCAATAGGGCCAAGATCACCTGTGAACGTCACATTCTTTCCAGCAATAGGCGTCGAATAATTGTAATCAAGTACGCGACAGCGGAACATAATATCTTGATAGGTGAATGTTTCGTTTGGATTGACCACTGCTTTTTGGATAGTAACCCACGACCATACATCAACGTGATTCAGAGGCGTCATGTTACTGTTGCCGTAGAAATCCTGCGCATACACTCGCCAAGTCAGTTCTCCTGGCGTAAAATTTGAAGGGACAAAGAATGTGTAGTTTGCACTATCAGCTGATCCGGTCATGTTGACAACTGGCGTTTTATTTGTTAAAGTGCCTGAAAGATTTGTCGCGAGGGTCGCATTACCAAATTTATATTCTTCAGTCCAAAACGTATAGACAGAAACATTATTTCCGCGATAAACTTTAAGTGCTGGCGTCGAATAATTATTGGTAAGTTTTGGCGCGGTAGTATCTCGCGTAATGTTGAAATCATATGTTATGACAAGAGGAGCGCCATTAGATGAGTTAAGTAAGACGCCGCTTTCATTATCCACTAAACTAATATTAACCCGATATTGGCCTTCTTGGCGAAGCAAGGTATTCCATGCGCCAGCGCTGTTCCACAACACCCGAAGATTTGCAGTTGCTTGGGACAACATGCGTGTTTGGGTGTTGAAAATAGTTTCATTAAATTGCCACCCGCTACCATTGTTAAAGTAAATCGAAGCGAAAATATAAGGACTCATTGCTGTACTACCTACATTAGCAAACTTCGAAGTTTCTGTGTTAAGCGTCCCACTAATGGAATCATAAAAGTCTGCAGTTCCTACTGAAACAGTTAGATCTTCCAAGTATGACGGACCTGAACAATCCATATGGTAATCGTCAAGGTTTGCTAAATCGGTTGGAGAGTTAAAGCCCCACGTTTGACTGCGATTTCCAAAGTTAATATACACATCGCTTGAGGTCGCCCAGTCGCCACGAGACAAATCAAGAACCCCATCATTGTTCCAATCCCACACCGTTCCATCAGACCACACATTAAGATCAAGATTCGATCCAGGAATGTTTGTTTCTGAAAAGCCACCTGTTCCATCATTGGTAAACACCGTAGGATCTGCTGCAAGACCTTGCATGATCAAATCTACATCTCCATCATTATCATAATCAACAGGCCACGCGCCATGGAAATCAGTCAGCGTTGAAGAAAGCACTCCTTGATACGTGAACGCACCCGCCCCATTACCATAATATATAACAGGATTTGTTCCTGATGAACCTGCAATAAAGTCAATGTTGTTATCCCCATTAATATCAAAGCAAGTAATCTGACGCGCATTGCCACTTCCTGCATCAATAGAAAGATCAGTTTCAGCAAACGTGATACCGCCAACGTTGCGATAATAATATACTTGACCGCCCACGTTAGTAATCAAGAGATCTTGGTATCCGTCTTCATTGACATCAGCAACGCAACCAGCACCCCAGTCGCTTGGATCGCCCCAAGCAGAGTGGAAGGAGAAATCCCAGTTCGTACCAGAATCATCATCGTTAAGATAGATATCGTTATCATTACCAGAATCATTATGGAAGACTAAATCATAATCTCCATCATTCTCAAAGTCAAATAAGGTGACTCTCCGTTGATAACCACTTGCAGGAACATCAGTAAATGAGGAGAACGTGCCGTTAGGATTTGCAAAAGCATAATGATAATCTTGACTATTTGCTCCTGCACACACAAGGAATTCGCGAGGGAAGGTTCCTGTTTGATCAGTAAAGGTGCCTGCTCCAACCAAATCAAAGTATAAGTAATATTCAAAGGATGTTTCTTTTGCAAGCATTGCCGCAGCACCACCATCACCAAGACGGAATTGGATGGTGATCTCATCACTGTTAGGAGCAATAACATACTCGGTGTCCATCACATCACCAGTACTATCTACGACAACAAGGGACGTTGTATCAATAGTTCCTGCAATGCCAAGATCATTCATTGCATGCGTGAAATTAATTGTTGATTTCAAAACCGTGTTCTCTGAACGTTTCGTATATCCTGTTGCGACCGTAAGTTTTGTTCTATAATGATAGGATTCGTTCCACCACGGCTCAGCATGCGTCAAGCGAACTTCTTCGTTTGGATAGTACGTGTCTTTGACCGTTACAACACGACCAGAAGCGTTTGAAGCAATAGTGAAATTTCGCATGAGGGCGCTCGTTTCATTATTTCCTTCGCTATCACGAGAATAAATTGTGACGTTGTATTGGCCGTCAAACCAAGTCTCATTAAACTTCACTCGATATTTTCCTGTCGTTTGAGACTGGCTGATAAAAGACATAGTATAATTTTCTTGCGAACCATCAGGCTTTGCAACAGTTGCAATCACTTGAGAGATAGGCGACTCATCATCAACGAGCGCTTCAATAGTTACGTTTCGACCAAATCCTGTTGTTGCAGGAAGCGTCGTTAACGAGGTAATATTCGGCGGCGTCGTATCTGGCGCGATCGTGAAATTATATGTAATATTCATAGTGCCGCCAGAGGACTTAGCGAGTATGTTTCCCCACGCGTCAAGCAGTTTAACGTGAACACGATAGGTGCCGTAAGTTAAATTTGCTGTGTGGAAATTTCCTTGCGAGTCTAAAATACTTCTAAAGTTAAACAAACCATCAACTGCTTTTGAGCGTACATTCGAAGAGTTCGAATCGTTCACAGGAGAAGCAACATATTCCCAGGAAAGTGATGTATCATTCCAAAACTCTACAATGATTGCAATATACGTATTAAATAAGGTCGAACCATTATTAATGCCACCGCTCATAATCGAAGAAGTGGCAACAACTTCTGTTGATTGCAATGTTACATTCGTAGGCGTTTGTTCAAATGGTGAAGAGATACCCATCATGTTAACACCTGGAGGAGAATGATCTGCAATGCGACCTTGATCAGTAAAGGTGCCATCACCATCACCCTTAGCAAAATACACTTCAGCCACCGTATAAACGCCCAAAGCCAAATCTAAAATTCCATCTCGATCATAATCAAATGCGTCAATAACAAAATAATTTCCCGCAGCGTACGATAAGCCAACATCTCCTTGATTGGTGAAATTTCCTGTTCCATCACCTTTGAAAAAGTTAAGGCCTGCATTATTTCGATCGTCAATGATTAAGTCAAGAAGATCGTCCCCATCAAAATCTCCCGCGGCAACACCGTAGGTGTTCGTATTTGGCGTGTTTCCCACATCAACTCCTGTTTCAAATGTGCCATCACACTTTCCTTTCCAGAAATACAAGTCACTGCCCGAATCTGTTGCGACAAAGTCAAGGCAACCATCCTCATCAAAATCACCGTAATCTTTTCCACGAGTCGCAGCTCCTGGCGCGTTGGATGAAAGCGTGTTAAGGGTGAAACCTGCACTACCATCATTAACCGCGATAAACATGTCGCCACCACCTTGCGTGTTATCACCAAAGACAACGTCAATATCGCCATCACCATCATAGTCTGCTGGTGCCATATCCATCATGTAATTTCCATCAGCAATAAGCGTTGTTAAGGCAGTGGTTCGAGTAAAGTCCATGCCGGGACCATTCTTTGTATACAAGTAGAAATTATATTGATCATCGCCTGCGACAAAGTCACAATCGCCATCACCATCAAAGTCAGCTATTGCAACGCCCCACGAGTCAAGATTTGATTGAAGCGGATCAATATTTTCCACTTCAACCGATGCATTAAACGTGCCATCATTTAAGCTCATAATATAGTTTACTTCGCCATTAATGTCTGTTGTGATAATGTAATCTTCATCACAGGTGCTCGTATGGATCAAAGAAGCATCGTATTCTTTTGCAACTTTTGTCGTCGTATCATTTACATCAAAGTACACAATAAAATATCGTTGCGCGTTTGCAGCAGTCAAATCAGGTGCGTTGAAACTAATTTGTACAACCGCGTTGTCTGTTCCATCATACACACTTGCCGTGTAATTATAAACCATTGGAACAAAATATTTGCTTTGGTTACTGATTGAAGAGTTATAGATTATTGATGAACCATTTGCCAAATACTCAATAACGCGTAAGGAATTCAGGTCAAGCGTTCCCGAACAAGCTTGGCCGACACAGGTAAGCTCAGCAAGTTTTTCTGTAAAATTAATGACTGAATCAACTCGCTGATAGAATCGATCATACGAAGTTGCTTCAAGAACAACTGGAACGCGATACGTCCAAGTGGTGTTAAACCAAGAAAAAGGACTAGTAATTTGCACAGTTTGATTGCGTCGATACTCGTCTTCAACAGTGGCAAGCGAAAGAGAAATATCTGCGGATATATTAAATGACGTGTTAATCGTCTGATTGTTATTCGAGGTGTCATTAACCCGAACACTGACATTGTACGTGCCAAGTTGCCACGTGTCTCCAAAGACGCCAGTAAATTGGAATGAACCAACCGACGTCATGGACACATTATAGATTGAGCCGTTTGGCTCATAAATACTTGCAACAGCGCTGTGCGAATCAGTTGAATCCGTATCAATATACACGTTGATGGTAATGTTTTCTCCAAAGCCAGTTTCAGTTGGACTTGCATCAACAGCAGTCAAATTTGGAGGAATAACATCAGCACTAATATTGAATTGATAACTCGCATTCATGTAGGTTGCATCTTGATTTTGCAAGACATCACCATACGGATTAATGATTGCAGCATAAATTCTATATTGACCATACGGATAAGTTGAGGTGTTCCAATTTCCTGCCAAATAGAATAAATTCCTAAAATCAATAATTTGTCCTTGATAAATTAATGGGCGAGTCTGATTAACCACTGTATCAACAACGTTCCAAGCAGAACCCGTCCAATTCTGAACTTGAATAAGCGCACGAGGATAATACGGAAGGGAACCAGTAGTTAATGCGCGGGAAGTAATCGTGTTCGAGGATCTTGTCTCAATAGCTAAGACAAAATCAAAAGCATTCATATGAGGATCTGGCGTGTCAAGACCAAAATAATTGTTGTACGCTAAATCTTCATGCTCCGTTTCCGTATCAAACGAGCCATTACCATAACCTAAACGAGAGTAGAGTTGGCCAGTTTCTTCATTAATGTAAAGCATATCTAAATGACCATCATTATCAATATCATACGCATCACACCCATGTTCTTGCGCGGCAACCGCAAACAAATCAATTTCTGCTCCAAAAGTAAAATCTCCGTTACCCGGATAGAGCACCATGTTTGCTTCTCCCTCATCATTGATGATGATATCGTTATATCCATCTTCATCAAAATCACCAGCTGCCAAACAATAACTCTGTCCGCTAAAGTCAAAACTTTGTTCTAAACTGAAATTTCCTTCGCCATCATTAGAGAATAGGTAAACTCTTCCAGCATTATTAACCGAGGCATAATCAAGTATTTGATCGTTGTTGAAATCAGCTGCGTCTTTTCCTCGGCTATTTCCTGAACCTTCTGCATCGGTAATGTTCTTGAAAATAAACGATCCGTTCCCAAATCCTAAAAATGCATAGTGACGATCATTATTGCCTCCAATGATGAAATCCTGGTTGCCATCAAAGTTAAAGTCGCCTGTTGCTAAGTCCATACCGTACGTGCCAAGCATACCAATATCGACGCCATCAATAACTCCTTGACTGGTGAATGTTAAGGCGCCCGTCTGTTCGACATAAATAATATTACCGTCTGGCGCATTCACATAATCATAATCTCCATCATTATCAAAGTCGGCAACTGCTGATCCGCGAGATTGTGCGCCATCATCAACGCCAAGAGAGTTAACCGTGCCAAGCGTTCCATCAAGGTTTATTTCTGCATATTCATTTGCGTTATCTTCACGAGTAAGAAGAACAAAAGGAGTTGGTTCGTTGAGCGCATACGATCGTGATGGTTTATTCGTTCCTTTTTCAACATCAAAATACATAATGAACACGGGTTGTTCATTTGCTGCAATAGTACGATTTATCTTCCACTGCAAACGATAATTCGCATTAGTTAATTGATCAAAATTTGCAAGTTGACTCTTATCAAACGAAACTTCATATTTGCGATAATCACTGTATGAATCATTTTGAATTTTTAATGAACCATTTTGATAATGTTCAATAACACGAATACTATCAACATCGATGTTTCCTGAACATGCACTCACACCGCAAGAAAGTGCAGCTAATTGTGCAGTCAAGTTTACCTCCTTCTCAACCCAGAAACCTACACGACTAAACGATGTCGCATTTACTTTAACAGGGACCCTATATGACCAGGTCGTATTCCACCACGCATACGGACTTGCTAATTGAACGATCTCGTTCGATTCGTAGACATTCTCAAACGTAGAAACCGTAACGCTTGCGTTAGTGTATATAGAGAAATTCTGCGTGCGCGTAGCATTGTTCCCGTTCGAATCATTTGCAAAGATAGTCACGAAATACATACCACCCCACCAAGCATCACTATACGTCCAATTGTATAAGTCTGAAGAGTTCGAATACGTGATTTGTTGCACTGCGCCTTGCGGTGTCGTCACATTAATCTCAACTGTGTCAAGAGCACCATTATCAGTAATATTGACATGAATGGACGTATTAAATCCATAACCAAGAGGAGGAACAGGCGAGAAACTTAAACTTCCAATAACCGGCGCTTGCGTGTCGATGCTAATAGAGAAATTTATAGTGGCGTTTAGCGAAGAACCATTTCTTAGCGTAATAACACTTTCATTCTTTGCATGAAGTGCGGCATAGATATAATACTGGCCTGCAGGATACGAACCCGTGTTCCATCCATCTCCGCCGCTTGTCGCATTCCAAATTGAGTCAAGATCTAGTGCTGATCCCGTTGCAATCGAACGCAGCGTTGAGCCGTTTGTATCATTTGTAATAGTTGCAACAACACCCCTTGTCGCATTTAACACTTGCATGAAGAGATAACCAGAAATGTTTGTTGCGCCCGTATTGTTAAGATACGCTCCAGAAAGTTCAACCTTTGTATTCTCAGGATAGCTTTCTTGGGTTGTTTCTAGTTGGAAATGTGCACTACCATAAACCGTAAAGGACTGCAAACTCGAATTTGTTTTATAGCCGTTCGTATCATTGACCACATACACATAGGAGTACGTGCCATTACGGAACGTTTCATTGAGAGAGTAGACATACGTTGTTGCGTTGCTGTTCAACGATTCGAGAATAGATTCGACAGACATTTGATATTGGCGCATTGTTCCGTTTGGATGCGTCACGTTCAGATAGGCTCCGTAGAGTTGCGTCTGATCTGAAGTGGTGATATTAAACGTGAACGTCGTCCCATATCCATTTACGGAAGGAGAGAGTGAAGAGGCAGTAATACTCGGTGCAAGGACGTCTGAAATAATACTAAAATTATATCCTGCGGTAAGATTCTTTCCAGCAGAAGTGAGCAAAACATTATTTTGATACCCTTGCAAACTTGCAACAACTCGATACGTGCTTGCACCAAGATGAGCTCCTGTATTCCAACCACCTGCATCAAACCAGTCAAAAGAAAAGTCAAGAGGATTGAACGCGGAAGAAGAAATGTTTAACACACGAGGTGTTGTATCATTGACAATGGTTGCAACTGGTTGCCACATACCGCCAGTATAATTTTGCACCTCTAAAACAAGACGGGCCTTATGCATATGCGTGTTTGTATTGTTTGCGACGCTATCTCGCGTGTTCGCACCAACAAATGCGCGCTGCGTTGTCAAATTAGCAATAGGAATCCATAATTGGTCAGGCATCTGACATTCCATGTGCTGATCATTTCCTGCTTCGATGACTTGTACACTTGTTTGAGAAGTGTAGTTGCTGGTTGCAGGATCATAATAAATTACTCGCAAACTTCCATCGTTTGTTCCCCATTGTCCGCGAACAATATCAGGATACCCATCACTGTTAACATCAGAAACAGAACCGCCACCCCACGTGTTTCCATTGCCATCAAATGCGGTGTTTTCAGCAGAACCCGAACCAAAGACGCCGCCTCCATTGTTTTGGAAGTAACGCACTTCAGTTGCTGTTCGATGTACAAAGAGATCAACATCTCCATCAAAATCAAAATCGACCGGCCAGGAACCATGCACATCCCAATCATCAATAGCAGGATCGTCACTGTCACCAACGGTGCTGTCAAGCGTTAAGGCACCCGTACCATCTCCCGTGTACAGTTGCAAATAATCAACAATGGTTGATTCAATTCCTGTTATGACATCAATATGACCATCGCCATTAAAGTCGGCGCAAGCTGGTTGACGACCATCCCAGTTCGTGTTCGCTAAAGAAACGCGAGGACCTGCCGTGAACGTTCCATCACCATCACTAAATATTATTTGAATTTCATCATCGTTTGCTGCAGCATCAGGATCATTAATAACGGCAAGATCAATATACCCATCTTCATCAAAGTCACCCGTGCATAATCCTCCCCACGCATCATCTCCCCAATTCGTCGCAAACGTTTGAGAATTCAAAAACGTGCCAGAATTTACACCACTCTGTCGATATGCAACCAAGGAAACCGTGCCGCTTGATCTTGAAAGCACAATATCATAATCACCATCATTATCAAAGTCAAACACGCGAGCACGACGAGTGTTACCGCCCGTTGCAACATCATTAAACGATTCGAACGTACCATTATATCTGGTGTATGCCAAGTGATAATCGTTGGTGTCTGTTCCCGGACAAACAACAAACTCTTTAGTAATATTAATGGATTCATCGTTGACCTTATAGCCGTGATTGACAGTGTCGAAATAAACATAGTACATATAATTCGTCATTCGTGGAAGCATGGTGCTGCCAGTTCCTAATTTGAAGCGAATCATAGCCGTATCATTGGTTACCCACCGAAGCACTTCGTAGGCAACTTCAACATTATCTTCTCGAACAACTCTAATCGAGTTGCTATCAAAAAGACCGGTGATGTTTGCTTGCAACATTGCTGATGAAAAGTTCACCAATTTTTTCACCGCAAGTTTTTCAGAACGTGCCGTGTGTCCTGTGTTTAAAAGCAAAGGAACACGATAATGCCAAGATGCGTTAAACCAATCCATTGGTGTAAGTGAAACAATATCATTTGGATAGTACGTGTTTTCAACCGTTGAAAGATTGATTTTGATTGTGGCAGAGAGCGTTATGGTTCCGGACGTCGTATCATAATTGCCATCAGTGTCGTTTGCAAATAACGTGTACGCGTATGTTCCCGCAACCCACGTATTGTTAAAATAGCCAGTGTAAATATCTGAAACGTTTGTTAACACAATTTGTTCAGGCGTTGAATTTGGCAAGGTGATATTCAGATAGGCAGTGTCAATGCCTGTCGTGTCAGTGATGTTTGCAGTAATAGTGATGTTCTGACCGAAACCAAACGTTGACGGCGATAAGGAGTGTGAATTAATTGCAGGGAAATCAGTTGAGTTCTTAAGTTCGAAATAGCGATACAATCGAGCAGTTGAGCCGTTTGCGTATTCTAAGGTGTTGAGCGTCCCATTATAGAGCCCATTGTCATGAAGGCGAACAAAGACACGATAGTCGCCGCCAGGACTGGTTGTTGCATTCCACGGATTTGTTGCCCAAATCGTGCCAAGATTGAGTGAACCAGAAACACTAAATGATCTTGCGGTAGTTTCACTGATCGTTGTATTCCATACTTGCCATTTACCCGATGAAGTATTATAGAAATCAACTCCCATCTGAAGAAATCCTGTAAAGTTCGTGTAATCAGCATTTGCCAAGTATCCTGTTAAACTAACTGTTTGATTAGAATAATAAATAATTGAACCAAGAGTCATATTTGTTGAAACATTAAGAGCGACGGTAAAGTTTTGCGATGTGTTACTTACAAATCCGAGCGTATCATTACCATAAATAGTAATATTGTACTGACCCGTTTGCCACGTCGTATTAAAAGAACTTCTAAAACGCGCTGCAGTAACAGCAGACATATTCACCGTTTGCACCGAACCGTTAGGCATCGTAATGTTTGCATAGAGTGTGTCAATACCTGACTCATCTTGCGCATCAACACGGAATATGACGCTATTGTTATATCCTGCAGGATTTGGAATGATAAAAAAGTTGGTGTACGCAGGACCAACATTGTCCGAAGTAATAGTAAAAGGATAGGTGGCATTTATTGCAGAACCATTGTAGTTAAGGAGTTGCTTTGTTTCATTATCTCGAGCCTGGACACGCACACGATAAGTTCCTTCCGTATGGTTTGAAGTGTTCCAACTTCCTGCTGTTGAGAAAAGAGAACTCAAATCAAGTAAGTTGTTTGCAAACACTGATTGCAAGCTCGTGTTAAGAATGCCCGCAACTTGTTCCCATAAGAACGTTGTTGCATTATATTTCTCAACATCTATTTGCAAATAGAAATTAGAGGTTGTACCGATCTCATCTTGGATTTTTGAAGGAATAGTCGAAGCAAACTTTGTTGTAGGCGAACCAAAACTCAACGTGTTCAGATGACGTGTTGGCACGTCAAGCCCCATCGCATCATTTACATCAGGATTGCTTCCTTCAACAACACCTGCTTGGAACGTGCCATCCCCATCGCCTGCATAGAAGAGTGTTTGGTCAGAATTCCATCTCGTTCCCACCAAATCGAGATTGCCATCATCATTATAATCATAGAGTTCACAACCCAAATAATTATTTGCATCAAGTCCGGTTGCGACTTCAGCATCGAAGTACACTCTCGCACCAGCAAGATTTCCTTTATACCAATAGACATCGCCATTGCTTCCGGAAATAATTGCGTCCATTAAATCGTCGTTGTTAATGTCACCAAGTGCAAGGCAGTAAGGATCATTTGCTGCAAAAAGATCAATAAAGGTGCGAGAAAATGTTCCTGTACCGTCATTTATGTATGCGTAGACGTTTCGTCCGTTTTCAACATACAAAAAGTCAATATCACCATCGCCGTCAATATCACCAGAAGTTTTCGCCCTCGTATTTGCATCTACTAAGGACGTATCAAATTTTGATCGGGTGAAGGTAGAATCCCCATCATTAAAGTAAACGTACATGTTTGCATCATTGCCGCCAATAATGAAATCCATGTAGGAGTCTCCATCAAAATCGCCTACGGCAACATCCATAACATAATCACTGACAAATATTGCGCTTGATGTCCAGACACTTGAAAATGATCCGTCGCCATTGTTGCGATACAAGTAAAGCTGGGCATAACTTCCCCCGTTATCACCACCGTAAATAACATCATAATCACCATCATTATCAAAATCTGCTAGACCGATGCCTCGAGCACTATTGTCTGCTCCTGGTAAATCAATAATAGGTTCTGGATCGTCAAACGTGCCATCCCCATTTGACATTTGGCGATAGGCATCACCCACATCATTGGAGTAAACGAAGAATTCTTCTGGCTGATTATCAGAAAGATATTTTACTGGTTTGATGCCATTTTCTTCTTTGTCAAAATATAAGGCAAAATTTCTTGGCGTGTTTGCAGGAATCGTTCCATTAAACATAATCTCGAACTTTCCGTACGCGTTTGTTTGTGTATCAAATCCTGATGCGGGAGTAAATTTATAGGGAATAATATATTTTGAATCGCCCGTTCTGGAACTATTATAGATGACAAGAGAACCATCAGTGTTGTACTCAACAACACGAAGTGAGTTTACATCAAAAATGCCGTTTGCACCAAGGGACGTAAGCAAACTGGTGAAGTTAACCATTTCAAACGCGTAGACATCATACGTTGGATAGTCTTTTGCAGGAAGAGTAAAGGTTGTGCGATAATTCCACGAAGTATTCCACCATACAAACGGACTGGTTAAATCAACTGTTTCATTCGCAAAATAAACGTTCTTCTCCGTTGCAATACCAATGGAAACGGAAGTGTTAATAATATACGTTGTTGGCGTTGAACCTTCATAGCCCAGCGAATCATTGTAGATGACCGTTGCGTTGTACGTTCCCAGTTGCCAGTTATCATTCACCGTTGCTTGCCATCTGCTTGTTGTTGCTTGCGTAAAATACGTCGTGGCGTTAGACAAGTTTGGCTGAGTAATATTAACAGAAACATTCTCCACATCAGTATCATCATCTAAATCAAACGTAAACACCACATTTCTTCCATAACCAGTCACATTTGGCAAAATAGAATAGGAAGTGACTGTTGGCGCATCAGTATCATACTTTAATGTAAAGTTGTACGTGGCATTTATTGCAGAACCATTATCATTGAGCAAGGTTTGATTGTAAATGTTTCTCAACGCAGCATGAATTCGGTAAGAGCCATTAATAAACGAAGAAGTGTTCCAATTTCCGTTTGCCGCAAACTCTGCTTGTAAGTTGATCAAGCCATTGGATCCAATAGCTGAGTTTGGCGAGGAGTTACCGAGATCATTAACAACTGCATCAATAACAACCCACGATGCAAGTGATGTATTCCAATATTCAATTGCTAAATAGGTGTACGTGATAGAAGAAGTCGATCCAACATTTACCACTCTTGACTTCAAGACACTTTCTGCGTTTATTTCAGACGTGTACGTCGTCGTTGATTCAGCTTCCTTAATTTGCTGCGTTGCAATACCCATGCGCCGATCACCATACGCCGGACCAACAGGGTTTGCAGCATCTGGTGTGAAAGAACCGTTTCCTAAACCATAGTACACATACACTTCTTCGCCATTATAATAATTAGCAACCAAATCATAATGTCCGTCGCCATCAAAATCATACGAATCCATCGGCGCATAATCGCCAGGATCCATACTCGTATCTACTTGGTTTCCGAAAACGCCCTGCCCATTATTAAAACGGCAATAAATAATAGCATTCGAAGCAGCAGCGCAAATATCGTAGTCGCCGTCTTCGTCAAAGTCAGCAGTAGTAACGCCGTACGCCGTATCACCCACATCCCAGTTTATCGACGTTTCATTAAACGTACCGTCGCCATTTCCGTAATAAATGTAAAGATAGCCATCTTCAGTTCCTGCATCATCAAAACCTGCAACGAAATCAATATTTCCATCTCCATTGAAATCGACAGCATCTTTACCCCGTCCTTGGTCTGCAGTTGAGGCAAAGACAGAAGCATTGAAAGTACCATCTCCGTTTCCTAAGAAGGTAGTAAACACATTATTATTTCCTGAAATGACAAAATCCTGCTGACCATCATGATTATAATCTTCAACCGCTATATCCATGCCGTATCCATTATCACTAAATGAATTAATGTTATTTGTTAACGTGAAATCAAGACCCGTGCCTGTTTTTTCATAATAATCAATGAAACCAGTATCACCGCCAGTAACCAAATCACAGTCACCATCATTGTCGAAATCACCAAGACCAATACCCCAATTGTTATTGTCATCATCACCAATTAATCCGTGTTCACCGTACGAGCCATTGTCATATGAGCGAATGTAGTAAATGTTGCCCGGAATATCTCCTGTTGCAATATACGTTTCATTACAGGGGCTGTTGTATAAAAACGTTGAAAAGGTTGGTGTTGGCTTTGCAAGATGTTCTTGAATATCATAATATATGAAATACGTCTTTTCTTCATTACGAGTGATGGTTGAAGGAGAATTCCATTCGATCTGCACCACTGCATTAGTTACGGAATTATACGTTGAGCTGTCAGGATACGTGATGCGATAAGGAATTGCGTACGAACCATCATTAAGAACGGGGTCTCCAGACAGCGCATCATATTCAATAACACGAATACTGTTATTTTCAAAACTACCTGTTAACCCAAGGTCGGCAAGTTCTTCAGTAATATTAATTGTTTCCTTAAAATATGCGCGGTAGCGAACTTTGTTTGCGCTTGTTGCAGTATATTGTTTGCGGTACGCCCACGTCGAGTTCCACCACGTAAACGGACTGGTAAGTTTTACAAGATTATTTGGTAAATAAACATCTTGCAAGGTAGCAACTTCAATAGTCATATCAGCACTGACATTGAACGAAATAGTTGCATTCGAAGAATAGCCTCCTTCATCTGTTGCATTAATCGTAATATTATATTGTCCATTCACCCACGTGTCATTAAATGACACCTGCCAATTATAACTGGAAATGTTTGTCATGACAAGCGTAGTATTCGTTCCATTTGGATAATCGATATGAGCAGACGCGCTCTGCACTCCACTATCATCTTCAAGTGTAACGCTTACCAAAACGGAGGTACCATAACCAACCACGCTTTCATCGGTTGCAAAATTAGAAATGGTAGGACCATCTGTATCTTTTTGCAAAGAGAAATTTGCGCTTGCATTAAGCGAAATATCTGCTGCTGAAGCAAGAAGTGAACCGTCATCAGCACGCAACGTTTGGTTATATACATCGCGAAGCGAAATATTGTACCGGTACCATCCAAAGGGATGACTGTCCGTGTACCAATTTCCTGCAGCATGGACGCGATCCTTTACATTAAGTAATGATCCCGGGACCATTCTTGTTTTTGTTTGGGTGGCAACATCATCAATAATAACTTGCGAGACATTCCATTTTCCAGAAATGTTATCATAGACATCAACAGTTGCATACAAGAACAAATTAAACGAATAGTTTCCTGTATTGAGAACACGAGATTTTGTTTTGTTAAGTACGACTTCTTCAGTGACTCTCACCGTGGTTGCAAAAGGAATATTGCCCATTGGTGCAGAAATCGAAAACGGATCATCTCCTGCCGTTGCAATAATCGAATTAAACGTGAAGGTGCCGTCACCATCCCCAGTAAAAAAGTAGATGTTGTGCGGAACACGTCCAGAAGCAACTAAGTCTATCTTGCCGTCATGGTTAAAATCGAAACTATCAAGCGCTGGATGAATAGAATCAAACGTCGTGATAGTGAGTGACACAGGAGCATCAAACGTGCCATCTCCGTTTCCACTATAATAATAGAGTTGGTTTGAATCGCCATAATTTGCAATAACATCAACATACGTATCATTATCAAAGTCTGCGACGGTGACACCATACGGATCAGCAAGGACGCCCGTTCCGAATTCAGTTGCGGTAAAACTGCCCGTTCCATCATTAACTAATTTGTAAATGTCGGGGTTTCCCGTACAAGCAGCAATAATATCTATATCACCATCATTATCAATATCTGCCGCGTCTTGACCACGCGCATCATTTGCACCATTGCAAATAGTCAACGTGTCATCAAGCGTGAATCCGCCTGCACCATCACCAAAGAAAATATCAATATAGAAGTCGTTTGATGACATCGAAAAGTCAAGGTTGCCATCGCCATTGAAGTCACCAGTTGCGCCGCCCATCGCATATGCACTTGATCCATCAGTAAGATTTGCAACGATGCCTTCATTCGTAAATGTTCCAGGCGCTGTTTGGTTATAATAATAAATAGCAAAGCCGCTTTGAGGAACTCCAGCTAACATATCTTCATCGCCGTCATTATCAAAATCGCCTTGAACAACTGCGCGATGATTGTTCGTGCCTGCAGGTTCGCCAATATCAGTAATAGTGCCCCACGTTCCATCTTGATTATTTTCTATCACATAAAGATGTTCATCGCTATCGTAGACCGCAATGTAGGAAAATGATGATCCGTCGCTTGGCATATATGACGTGACTGTTGTTGGCGAAGGCTTTGATCCAAAGTCAGAAATATCAAAAAACACCGCAAAATATCGTTCCGTGTCTGCGTCCGTATCCCACGCATTCCAAAAAATGTCGACCACTGCATTAGAGATCGCGTTGTAATTAGCTTGTTCTTCATGATAATAAGGCACATAATATTTTTTATATCCTGGTTTTGAAGAATCATAAACAATAGGGGATCCGTTCACTGCAAATTCGACAACACGAATACTATTATTATCCAGCGTTCCCGTACAAGGACCTCCCGTGCAATTTAATTCTGCAAGTTTTGCTGTAAAATTATACGTGCCGCCAACGAGAGGACGGTGTCGATTGTATGATGTAGAGTCAAGCTTGACTGGGAAGCGATAATGCCAGGACGTATCAATCCAATCAAAGGGACTGGTAATTTTTACTGTTTGGTTTGGATAATACGTTTCTTCTTCTGTAGAAATATTTATTTCTGCTTTCGTGCTAATGCGTAAAGAAGCATTTTGAGAACTATTGTAGCCTCCCGTATCATTGGTGTGAAGTGTGAGTGTGTAGTTACCCCATTGCCACGTTGTGTTAAACGTTGTATTCCAAATACTTGTCGAGAGTTGGGTGAGTGTTTGAAGCATCGATTGATTATTTGGAAAAGTAACGTTAAGCCAAGCAGTAGCAACGCCATTTCCTTCATCCTCAAGGGTTGCACGCACATCAATAGGTTCGCCATACCCAGTCGTTGTAGGGGATAAGGTGTACGAAAGAATTGTTGGCCCATATACATCTTCATTGACGGTGAAGTTATATGTTGCGTTCATTGCAAGACCAGTATGATCTGTTGTGAGAAGCGATCCGTTCCTATGAAATAATTCTGCAACAATACGATACCATCCTAGTTCACTCGTTCCCGTATTCCAACCACCACCAGATATGAAGAGATCTTTAAGATTGATTAAAGAACCGCTGGTCACCGAATGAGGGATTCCTGCAAGCGTATCATTGACAACAACCGATTCGATTTGCCAGCTTCCAGAAGTGGTGTTGAAATAATCAACGCGTAACGTAACATAACCATCAAAATTTGTGGAGCCTACGTCTAGAACACTGGAAAGCGTGGTTGCTGAAGAATACACTTCAGCTGTGCTTAGCTGAGAAATTTCGTACGGCAAATCTTGTGGCGTAGCAATAGCCATTTCGACATCATCACCATACGATGCAGCGTAAGTGAACGAGCCGTTTCCAACACCTCGGTAATAGACTTGTTCAGAATCTGTCCAATAACTAAAGACCAGATCTTGAATGCCGTCATGATCATAATCATAATTATCACAACCAACATAGTCAATTGAACCTAAATTTAATACACGACCTTGATTGGTGAAATTTCCCGTACCATTTCCTTTAAGCCAATAGATAAAGTCATTATCTCCAGTAATTAAATCATCATGCCCGTCATTATCAAAGTCAGCAACAGCCATACATTGACTCCACGCATTCTGATTTGAGTCGAACGGATCGCGGATTACTGTAAAGGTGCCATCGCCCTTACTGATGTATTTGTCAATCAAGCCACTATTATCAACATAGACAAAATCCTGCAAACCATCTTCGTTAATGTCGCCAACGCCTTTACCTCGCGCATTAGGTTCTGAAGCGATTGTTTTGAAATGAGTAAACGTATCATTCTTATTATTAATAAGGACATAGAGATTGTAATACCTAGTTGCGACAATGACGTCCATATATCCGTCGTTGTTCCAATCACCCGCAATCGAGTTGGTAAAATACGCATCGTTTAATCCGTCAAAAATTGCGCCATGGGTGTTGAACGTCAGAGGGTCGCCAAGGACTTGTTCATAGTAATGGTACTCTCTAATAGGCCCCGTATTTTCACTATAGCCAACTACTGCATCATAATCACCATCATTATCAAAGTCAGCGATCGCTGGAGAACCATAGTTGACATTATCATTTCCAAGATCTGCAAACATCACACTTGTTGCAAACGTTCCATCACCATTAGAGACCGCATGATAATGACTGCTTTGGCGATCAGACCAGGCAACAAATTCTGTTGGACGGCTTAACGTGTACGAGACAGGATTATTGCTCTCATCAATATCAAAGTATAAACCCCAGCGACGCTCAGAATCTGCGGCGATACTCCCATTAGCAAGCCATTCCACATGAACACGCGCATTTGTTAATGCATCGTATCCATAAAGTGTATCTATTTCAAAAGGTACAAAGTATTTTGCCTGAGCTGATGCAGACTCGTTGTATACAACAGCAGAACCGTTTGACATATACTCGATAAGGCGAAACGAATTAACGTCAAGAGTTCCTGAGACTCCTGCGCTAGCAAGAATGGCAGTAATATTAATATCTTCAGCAAGCAACACATCATTTCGCGCATAAGACTTACTTCCAAGAGTAAGAATACTTCTATAGCGCCATGACGAATTCCACCATTCAAAAGCGCTTGAAAGAGTGACATTTTTGTTTGGATAATAAATATCTTTTTCAGTGCCAACTGACATCGTCGCATTCATGCCAACAACAAACGAGTAACCTGAAGAATTTGAGGCATAGCCAGCAGAATTATTTGCATACACTGCAATAGCATGTACTCCTTGAAGCCAAATATCAGTAAGTGATGTCTGATAAGAATCACCAGAGGTGTACGGCATTGTTTGAATCTCAGTTGTGCCATTATTCCAAGTTATATTGGCATACACCGTATCAATTGGAAGCGGATAGGTAACATCAGCAGAAATCGTAATTGCATTGCCATAACCAACAAGCGAAGGAGAAACCACAACATTTGAAATATCTGGATAACGATCGATAGTAAAATTATATGTCGCATTCAAATAAGTGCCAAGAGAATTACGCAAGACGTTGCCTTCAGGATCAGTAATTTTGACGAGCACACGATACCAGCCATCGTTATAATTTGTCGTGTTCCATGATCCTCCAGTAGCCCACATAGGATTAAGCAAGAGCGAAGGAGTTGTCGTGTTTGAAACATTGTTTACTATTGTTGCATCAAGCACCCAAGCTGCACCAGTCCAGTTATAGACTTCCATCGTGTAGAATCCAGAGAAATTTGTTGCGCCAGAAACTGAAGATGCCGCATCTAATTGACCTACTTCAGTGCCAACTGAAACAGTCGGGGAAACACTTGGCTGCGTTCTCATACGCACCCAATCAACTTGGAGATCATCTCCGTTTGTTGCCGCAGCAGCGCTTCCTGTAAAGTAACCAAACCATACGTACGGAGGCGCATCCCATGAACCTGTTTGACTAGATTCTGCAATTGACGTGTAATCAGTTTCTTGTAAGAAATAGTTTATTTCATTTCCACTATCAAAAACAAAACCCATCAAATAATCATAACTCGTCGTAACACTCGAATACAAAGTCGTTCCTGAGACAATATTGTATGAAGCCGCAGTTCCGTCTGCGCCATACATCAAAAACGTGGTGGCGCCACCGTTTGGCGTCATTAAATAGGCGAGCGCATCAGAACCGCCATTTCCCCCAGCAGTACTTTGACTATCAGAAACCATGAAACCCGCATAATTATCTGCAAGATTTACATAATCAACTTTTGCTTCATAAGCACGCTCTACTGAAGAAGTGCCAATGACCGCATCCGTGTACAATGCGCCTGCATCAATTCTTACTTTCGAATTAGCGACACTCACAGACGCAGGAGAAGTTGCTGACCAAATCGATGCATCAAATGATCCCCCCTCAAAATCATCAAAGAACAGAAACGTATTCGTTCCATTACTTGCGTTCGCAGCCAGCGTATTTCCATAGTAAAAGAACGTGCTTTGAGTTTGCGACGCATTAAGTTCAGGTAAAAACACCCAGTAAATGGTCGTTGTTTCATTACACCCTTGCTCATACCAAAATGATAAGGCGTTTCCATCCGCGTCAGCAAACCGCGCATCTGAACAATCAGCGTTCATTTTTCCAGCAGTCACTAATGCTTGCGTGTCAAGAGTGACTTTGACTGAAAGATTTGCAACATCAGCAAGACTGCCTTCAGTAATGTTAATTTGTTTTCGATAATCCCAACTCTTATCAAACCAATCAGTTGGTGTTTGAGTGAGATTAACAATCATATTTGGTGCATAAATGTCAAGTTCTGTTTTGACTGACACAGAAGCATTGACGGTGATTAAGAAGTTTCCTGTCGTGCTCTTTGTATACCCGCCCGTATCATTTGCGTACACCGTTACATTGTACTGACCGCCAGTCCACGTATCGGAAAAATTCGCAGAATAATTTCGCGAAGATATGTTTGTGTACGTAACAATAACTGAATCTCCATCAGGCATGGAAACATTCATCCATACTGCATCAATTGGAGAAATAACATCGAACGCGGTTACATTGAAATAAATAGTTTGATTGAACCCTGTACTTGATGGAGTAATAGTGAGGTTGCCAATAAGAGGTGCGGTGATATCAACAGTTATCTGACGAGTTTCGCTCTTGTTCCCATGATTGACCGTGTCATAACAATAGACGTACCACGAGTGATTACCTGAAGATACAAAGGTGTAATCAAGGCCAATCGGCGTTGTTTCTGAAGGAGTGAATATAAAATCCTTGATTCCTGCATCAACATACAAGCGGCAAATAGATATACTCGAATAGGTGTCTGTTACATTGAAAGAAAAGTTTTGATACGCGACTTGCAAGAGCGACTCATTAGCAGGACTATTTAAGCTAATAACAGGAGGCGTCGAATCCAACGTGATGTTTGCTACTGTTTTGTTTGTTTCATTAAATTCGTTTTGATATTCAGCCCAGACATATTTGATGCCGTCAGATTGATTACAACCAACTGTTGCATTCTTTAATGAAAAGTTTCGATAGATTAATTCATGTGGAAGCCAAGGAGAATAATCAGTATCGTTACAAGAAAAACGCATTTGCACAATATTGTCACCATCAGAATATAAGTCAACAGTCTCATTGTCAGTAAAGACCGTGCTTCCCTGCAAATCATATATTCTAAAATCAAGATCTGCTGGGTGAGGAACATCAACACTAAACGTTGAGGCCTCAAGCTCGATTGTACCAGATTTATTGGTATACACCGTCACCGTATACGTCGATTGGTTCAGGAAGGTTCCCGAACCGTAAGGAAGGCCAGACAGTGTTGCAGAAAGATTGTCATCGTTCGTGTAGATCGAAGAGTTAGCCCAACTTTCTAGACGGAACCATGCTTGCTCAACTGATTGATTGAACGTTGCGTTCAACTCGGGACGGGAAGTCGTTTGTGTTGAACCATTCAGTGGTTCATGAATCTGAATAGGGGGAATACCAACACGGAAAGTACGTTTCACACTGGAATAACTATTTCCATCAATATCTTGACAATAGAACGTAATATTATGCAACCCTTCAGCGGTTGCGCCAACAAAAGTATGATTTGCCGTGTAATGGCTCAAATTAATTTTTTTCATCGAGGCATTATTTGTCGCATTATCTAAGGTGAAATTACACAAATCTGCCTGTTCATCAATCGTGATATTAAACCAAACAAAACTAGAATAGAATGCGGGTTGTGGATTAGGACTTAAAATACTTATCGACATAACTTTATTCGTGTTTTCGACGACAAGGTTATCGAACTCGACGCTCACATTAGTGACGTGGAAACCGAACGTGCCGTTTTTGTAAAAACCCACTGTGCGGTCAACCGCATAACATTGCGGAGAAGCAGGTTCTGATTGCGTATCATTCCAAAAACGAGCTTCCATAGTAACATTCGTTGTTTGTGTCGTTATTTTGATGCGAAAATTATCCCATACGTTCAGCTTTGGTTTGTAAGAACAGAAAAGAGGATGTCCAACCCACCCATCAGGACCTGCGCCATGTCCTTCCCACTGATACCCGTTTGGTGCACCTTCACGATAAGATATTTCCCAGAAATCCCCATCAGCAGGTCTTGCGTAAACAATAATACCATATTCAAAAACTCCATTGTCTTGAATATACCGCATGCGTCCACGCACTTCATAGTTCTTCCAATCGGTAAGATTAGAAACATTGTAGACTGAGAAGTAATGTCCTTCTCCCGGTCGCCCACCACCAATGCTTGAGTTGCCAAGATACGAAACGTTTGTTCCATTATCATACGTTAAGAAGGTGTCAACAATAGTTGCACCGGCCGTGTCTAAATCATCGTAATCAACAAATCCTGTAACATTTGAAGCGTCAGGTTCGTCTTCGAAATCATTAAAGTAAAGGAAACCATAATTGTTTGCCATCGCAGTAAGATTGCCAAACGTGAATTTCAATTTGTGAACGCCTGTTGTAATAATAGTATCGCGAAGATAAGCAGTTTCATTACAACTCCAGTCTGGAACGATGATTTGAAGAATGCGATCTTGTGCATCCCGCACAAAAGTTGGCGTGATAATAGTTTCGCCGCACGTTAATGAAGCGAATATGAGATCATCTTCAGTTTCTTCATTATCAGGTTCTTCAATGAAGGTGGTATTTACTGGCTCAATAAGTAAGTCATCGGTTCCGGTTGTCTCAAACTTGACCGTCCAATAACCATACAGTGTCGGATAACTTTGGACGTTAAGAATATTCAAATCTAATTCAAGCGTATAATTTTGCTCGGAAAGATGTGGTACGATCCACTGCACGCGATCAACACGACCATTTTCATTACGATCAATATAGGTAACATTTGTTATGCGCACGTTTCCTTCAGGAGTTTCATGAAACAATGTAATTTGCGAAGGGAACAATTCAGGAATATCTTGCGTGACAAGAATGTTTGTATAAGGTAAAGGAAACTCTGAGGAAATAGAAATTTTTTCTGCACGGACATCCTTAGTGTCGACAAGAAGATAATCTTCTCGTTTTGGGGCAGGGGTTTCAAACGTGAGGTTGTAAATGCCTTTTGGAAGCGCAACCGACACATTATCCTCTGAAGAGATATCTTGTAACACTCGAGAAATTTTTGATTGCGTGGCTAACTTGCCTTTTGCCTGTTCCCGCGCAACAATACGAGATACTAAGTCATCTTCAAGAGCCCGAACATCATCTTCAAGAGCCCGCTCTTTTGAACTTTTTACAAGCGCACCGACAATTCCTGGTTTTTTTACTTCCTTTAACTCTTTTTTTGCTTGCTCAAAAGAGGCAAGGTCTGAAAGGTCTTCATCAGTAAGTTCGAGTTCGTTTAACGAATAATTTGTTGCAAGCGCATCTCCCGTCAACGCATTATGCACCGAAAATGTTTCTGATCCAACGGGTGCTTCGAAAGTTTCATTATCTTGCGTGATAAGAACGACCTTCTTCCACATGACCGGTTCTCCTGCAACAATTGGTTTTGCAAGTTCAAGCGTAGTTGACGAGTCACGAAGGGAATCAGGAATTTGACCAACAAACATAAAGAACAAGAGTTCGTCACTTACAAACGTTTTGTTCTGCCATTTGACTCGAAGAACTGCTGCTTCTTGCGTTTGCCTTAGCACCTCATCTGCAGCAAAACAAAGTTTATCGTCTTGACGGGAGACAGAAACTTTTGTTGCGGAAAGAAAGAAATCGTACTCCTCTTGTGATCGATAAGGAGTGATCAGTTCGCTCAGAGCAAGACAAGTTTCATTTGTCGTTGAAACGAATACGGTGGGAGGTAAAGTAAGAGTGAGGGAAAGATTAAAAAAAGTAGCGCGAGAAATAAAAGAAGAAGCGTCAGCATACGCGTCGATTTGCACGACCCGCAATGCATCAACAACTGCAAGTCCATCTGTGTTCTTATTTGAAAATATTATTTCAGTTCCTTGTGTAAAAGGAAAATAACCAAGATATTCCCAAAACGCTCTTGGACGCGCAAGATCAAGCGTGGTTTTATACAAAACCTCTTCCTGTTGTTGAATGGAAACGCCCATGTTATGAGCAAAAGAGGAATCAACAGGGCTATGCACGTAGATTTCATGATATCCGGCAGGCACTTGCGGAACTATAACTTGCTTCTCTGTTGCCTTTTGACCCAAATCAATAAGGTAATCAGTACCAAAAAATCCTGGAACGGCAAAACTTTCAATCCATCGTCCAACACGTTGCAATAATGCATCTTTATTATCAATGACGAGTTCGTTTGAAAGTTTATTTTTTTTGTCAGAAACAAAATCTTGTGGAAGCGTCGCATCCACATACACATACACTTCAACAGTTTCATGAGCCTGCACGTTAGGCAGCGCAAACGTAAGAACTTTGTTCTCATAGGTATACGAAAGATTGAGTGGTGTTTCTCTTGCAGCAACGACTTTGAGCGAATCTGCAAGAATACCTCGTTCTAACGAAAGGGGAACTTTCACATAAAATTGGTCGTGATCAATTCCTTGTCGTTCAAGAACGGGAATAAGTGTTCGATACAAATGAGGCATCATCCAGGAGTCATCATGATACCGCTTCAACACATTATTAGCCATGTTCGCATCAGGTTCACTCAATGTTGCGGTGCATCGCTGTCTTGGCGTGACGAGAAGTCCTGTAGGCACCAGTTTTCTTTCTCCAGGAGCTAAAATAATTTCCTGAGTGACTGTTTGACTTCCTGGACCCGTACCTAGTTCATCTACCGTTTGGACAGTAAGTGAAATGGTTTTTTGTTCAGGGTAGTTGTTCTTGAGGGAAACAAAATACTTATTGTCTTGAATGACTAATTCAGAAAGGGCAACATCATCAAAGAACGGATTGATGAATTCTTGCGTTGCATCAAACCCCGTAATGTGCACTAAATGGGAGTACACCTCCCCTTCATGAGTTGTTAAGTCTAAAGAAAGCAAAATTGAAGATTCATTTGCATTGCGTGTAAGCGTTTTAAGAGTTTCCCAAGAAAGAACAAGTGAGAGTTTCTCATCTGGATTAATAATTCCGGTGTCAAGAACACCGTCGTTATTATTATCAACAACTTGAGAAAGGGTGTTCGTAGATTTTTTGAGTTGGAAAGGTAGGCGCACTTGTTCTTGCGTATCGTTACGAAAAAGAGAAAGAGAAATAATGGTTGGCGTCATATATCTATTTTGAATGGAGAGCAAGAAATCTTCATGGTGGATGGTTTCTGGACCTGAGAGAACTAGTCGTTCATTTGTTAGGTAAGAAAAGGGAAGAACGAGTGATGAATTTGAAAGGGTAAGCACATAGGTTCCTTCTGTCAAATCGTGAGGAAGCGTAAGTGTTCGTGCATCAACATAGGATGAAAGTTTGTGCAACTCTTGATCGTAAAGCGTAAGAGTTTGGGCTGCAAGAAACACCTCGGTGATACCAAGAAGATCATACGATGCAAGTAGTTGTGCAAGTGGTAACGTCGTGTTTCTTACCACAGCAAGTTTTCCCGAAAGAGGCACACAAGAATAGGGTGATTGTTTTGCAAACAACATACCTTCTGCAAAGAGAAGAAGTGGTGCGTCAAGTTCTTGATCGCCAACTTGCGTGATAAAAAATGGGGAGGAAAGGTCATGCTCAGAGGACACTGAGACAAAGCAAGTTGTGGTGGCATTAATTGTGTGAAAGCCTGAGGTCTCGGGAAGAACATATGTTCGTAGGTCGTCTTCTTCTTTAGTTGGAAGAAGAAGTGAAGTGTTTGCAAGAAGTGTTTCGAGAGGTGAAGTGAAAAAGAAAAATGTTTCTTTACCTTGAGGAACGATGAGTGCGCTGTTTGTTATTGTTTGTTCTTCTTTGAAAAAAAGTTCCTGTTCTTGCAAGTAAGAGAATTGTCTTGGCGATAATGAAGTGTCGTGCAAAGCATATAGATGAGACATTTGTTTTTCAAGATCAACAAAGAACGGCATTTCTGAAGTCACGTAGGCATAGGAAGAAGTGACAGTAAGATTTGCATGCGTTGCATCGTCAGAAACAATGAATTCTCTTGTGTGCGCTTCTTGAGAAGAATTCGTAGTAAAAAAACGAAAGAGATACGATCCTTTTTTAGGTTGCAGATATAGTGTTTCAAGAATATTTTTTCCTTCTCGCACAAGAGAAAGGTCGATAAGTGCAAGTTGGGTGTTTGTTGTTGTTTCGAGAAGTTCAAGATAGTCGTACGTTGAGGGAAGAAATGTTGTTTCTTGAACAGTTGGGCTTGGTGGTAAGGCAATTGGCGAAGAATTCGATTGGTTTTGATCGTTTTGAAATGCCTCATCTGCAGGAACAAAGACATCAAATTCTTCATGAACTTTTTTTTCTAAGAGTAAATCAGCAAGAAGATAGGTGGTTCCTGCAATAAGTTGATCAGGTGAACCTTGCACGGGAGGTTGCACTACTCGTCCAAAGAGCAGCTCACCTTGCGCGTATACGTTGACTACGTAACTTTTTTCTGGAAGTGCTGGACAGGTTGCGGTCAACAGACAATATGAAAGAGTTGGAGAAGCATTTGTTTGGACACAAGATGTTGTGCAGGAAGATGCTTCACGAAGTTGCGCGCCATACAATTGTTCGTAGGTTTCGCTAAGAAAAAGAGTTACGTCTTGCTCAGAAATTGTTTGTGGCATCCCAAGCAGACCAGTAAGTGTTGTTGCATGTTCTCCAAAACTAATGGCGAGGTTTTCGAGAACAGGAATAGGTGGCACGACGGAGACGAGCAGTTCTTTTGAAACAACTTCGCCCATGATCGTTGTTGAAACAATGAGCGAGTAGGTTCCTTTTGTTTCTGGAAAAAAAGTAATCGAACGGGTTCCATCTTCTTTGTCAATAACAATTCCAGAAAGAGGGGTTTGTGAGGGGGAAAGAATTTGAGCATCTAATTGGTAAGAGAGAATGGCTATTCCATCTAAGAGAAGTCTTGCGTCTACGGTAACATTTTCCCCTAAGAAGGCGTTGTGCGGGGTAAGTAGAAGTTCAGGTTGACGTTCAAGTGCGGATACAGCTGACGCTAGAAGAATAAAGATAACAAGCAGACTCAGTAGCCCCTCATATCTCCTACGATCTACCTCACCAATGCTACTCCTTGTACAAGTACAAGAAGTATACCGACGATACCTCACCTAAACCTCACCTATGAGAACCGAAAGGATGCAAGAGCACCCCTTCAATCCTCCCCAAGTATGCTAATGACAAGATCCATTTATAAACATTACCCCTTAAAAATGGAAATAAACACTCTAATTCTCAAATAACTCAATTAGTAGCTATAATCGAAACATTTATATATCAATATACGAAAAAGGGTATTGGATTAAGTTCCAAAATTGTTGTGAAAGAGGTGAACAAAACAAAATGAAAGTACAAAATATAGCATTGGTTGCAGCAGTCTTGGTCGGCGCTTTGCTTGCAATGAGTGGTGTTCGCGCAATTAGTACTGACGGAACGAACGTCAACTTTGTGGGAAACGTCACAAGTACAGGGTCAAGCCCAACAACCATGACCGCTTACGGCGGCGAAGTTACTCCAATGAATGTGTCACAAGTGACCAACTCCAATAACTGGAACGCATTTGTTGGAAACATTACACAAAGCCTAGTCTTAGAAGGAACTTCAGGAACATCGATCTACAATTGGTCTGGAAGCGTAGCACCAAACGGTTGGATCATCTTTTCAAACAGTTCCTCGTTTGACTTCGCAACAGCAGCCTTTGCAACGAATGCAGGAACCGCAGTTGGTGAAGATAACTACTTGAGCCTTGGCGTCACGCCAGACAATGTCTCGAGCACGTTCTCATCAGCAGCAGGAAACCCAGCGATCGTCCTTGATTCATCAACCGTTGGCGCAGATTCGACAATCAACATTACAACGAACAGCCTTGGCGGAACTGATTGGGGCGAATATTTGATTGTTGATGGAAATGCGGATGTTGCCTACGTTGGCGATATCAACAACAACAATGAAGACTACAAAGGCGACCCAGTAGACTATCAAGTTATTGTGCCTGTTAACTCAGGAACAAACAGAGTCTACTACGTCTACGCAGCAGTTACTGCAGCATAGAGCTGAAAAAACATATTTCTTTTTCTATTCTTTTTTTCTCCCTTTTTTCTTACGAAAACAGAATTCTTCTAACCCACAACAATTCATTTAAACCAATACGCATTCTTGAAACATAACCATGCAAATACCCATTTGGAGTGAAAAGTACAAGCCAAAAACACTTTCTGACGTGTGCGGTCAAGCAGACAAAGATAAGATTCTTACGTACATAGAGACCTTTCAGAAAGGAAAAAAACCACTTTTTCTCTGGGGACCTGTTGGCACAGGAAAGACCAGTGCTGTGCACGCCACCGCAAGAGAACTTGGTCTTGAAATAATTGAAGTGAATGCGTCAGATGCGAGAAGTGCAAAAGACCTCAAAGAAACCATTGGTCCAGCACTCTATCAACGCTCACTTTTTAGTAAAGGAAAAATTATTCTCATCGATGAAATAGATAGCGCAAGCGGCGTAAAAGACAGAGGAGGAGTTGACGCTGTTGCAAAACTTGCACAAGAAACAACATTTCCCTTCATCATCACAGGTCATGACCCATATACAAAAAAAGTGAAGTCACTCAAAAAAGTTTGTCAACTTATCTCGTTCGATAAAGTAGCAACCGAAGAAATCTGCGAACGACTAAAATATATTTGCATAAAAGAACAACTCTCCTTTGACGAAGAAGGCATAAAATTACTCGCGCAAAACGCAAATGGCGATCTTCGCGCAGCAATAAATGATTTGCAACTTGTTTCAAGCCAACCTATAACAAAAGAAAATATTGCTGAAATAGAAACACATAATCAAACAGAAAAAATGAAGTCAGCGCTTTTCCGCGTCTTTAAAACAAAGCAAGCAAGTGTGGCGCGAGAAGCAATTGACAATGTTGGAGAAAATATTGACGAAGTCTTTGCATGGGTAGATGAAAACATAGCAAAAGAATACACTAAACCAGAAGATCTTGCTCGCGCGTACAACGTTATCACAAAAGCAGATGTGTTTAAACAACGCATCATGCGCTGGCAATACTATCGCTTCTATGTTTACTGCTACGCGCTCCTTAGTGCAGGCATTGCACTTGCCAAAGAAGAAAAATACAAAACAACAAGCGACATCAAAGAACCGACGAGAGGATTACAAATATGGTTTGCACAAAGAAAACTGGGCAAGAAAAAAACAATTCTTCAAGCACTCAGTCCTGTCATGCACACCAGTACAAGAAAACTAGCAGGATTTGAATTCCCTTATCTGCTCACCATTCTCAAAACAAAACCAGCATTACTTGAGGAACTTCACCTCGATGAAGAAACCAAAGACTGGGTGCGAGAAAAAAGTTTATCGTAAAGCACGTTCAAGAGAAACCACTCCGGACACCCCTTCTGAATGAAAATCTGTATCAATCGTGCTTAACATGCCATTATCAAGATACAGGTTAGGTGCGACGACAACCAGTGCATGGCCTAGTTCGCTACGAGGATGCGGAACGAGAATAAGGCAAGGAGAATCAACATCAAATTCATCCCCTATTTCGATGGCACCTTCCTTAACCAATCTATCAGCTAATGATTGCATTTGAGCGTATTGTTCAGAAGAATACACCTCCATCGCAAATTCATTTGGAAAAGTCACAAGAGTTTCACTAGTGTAGAGACGAGCAACATATGCACCATTTGTTGCAAAGGAAACTAACTCAGGAATTGTTGAAAGAAAAACATTCCCTGTAGGAGTCGTCAGTGGATGAATCAAACCCCGAAAATACATCCTGCTTGCTCCAAGCATATCGTTATACTTAATCAAAATAAGATTTGCAAGAGAGCAAATAGCGCAGCAATCACGACCTTCAGTTCCAAACCAACGATCCATGAGGAAAAGAAAACACAAACAATTCATAAAGTTAGTCCTTTAAAGTGAAACCAATTTTTTTCAAGAAAAGGAGAAAAAGTAAATAAAAAAAATTCTAAAATAAATGGTAATTATAATGCATCATAGACAAATAAGGCGACATCTTTGCTTTCTGCTTTTTTATCCATGCCGGCAATAATTTTTACTTGTGCTACTTCTGCAATCTTTACAACATCTTTGCTGATCGTGCCATCAAGAATAATAGCGAACACGTTGCCCGACAAACTCTTCACAGTTGAAACAAGTTCTGTTGACGGTACTTTTCCAAGAACAGACATGTTGTTGTCAAGAAGCATTGCTGCTCGCGTACCAAAGAGTTCTTCAAGTTGATTCTTGAGTTGGTCTTTGACTTCTTTTGAAATCTTCACTTCTTCCTGTCGCACTCCACCGGTTGGTTGCGGACGTTTATTGCCGTTACCATTTGGTTGACGATCTGAAGATCGATCTTGTTGCTGAGGTCTTCGTGCACCATTCGAACTATGCATCATTGGTTTGCGTAGCGTATCACTTTTTGCTGATTGCAATTCCATTTTTGCTTGTTCTGCAGATATTCTTGTGCGAAGTGCTTTATGGATTTCTTTCTTCGTTATTTCTTCTACTTCTTTTCCATCAGGTGCTTTCGTAACAAAATCTATTTCTGCAACTTCTAAGAGTTCTTGAATGATCAAATCTCCACCGCGATCTCCATCAACAAATGCAGTCACCGTTTTTTCCTTCGAAAGATCAATCAATGTTTGAGGAACTCCCGTCCCACCAATTGCGATCGAGTTCTTAAAACCGTGTTTAAGCAAATTAATGACATCTGCTCGTCCTTCAACTACTAAGATCTCATCAGCTTCATCAATCATAGGACCACAAGGAAGTTTTCCTTTGCCGTATTCTTGAATTTCCATAACCCGAACCGAGTACGCGACTTCGTCCGCAAGTTCTTGCGAATCAGGTATAGAACTATCCATAAGATTGCGAAGCAAATCTTTTGCTCGGTCAATAACAAATTGTCGTTTCGAAACGCGAATGTCTTCAATGTTTTCTACATGAATTTTTGCGTTGCAAGGGCCGATGCGTTGAATGATTTCAAGCGCTGCGCCAACAATTGCTGTTTCTGCTTTATCAAGAGAAGAAGGAATGATAATGTTTCCTTGTGTCTTGCCGCCTTTGGTGTCCACGTCAACTTCGATGCGACCAATTCGTCCGGATTTTTGCAGCTCTCTTAACTCGAGGTCTGCTCCGAGAAGTCCTTCTGTTTGACCGAAGATTGCGCCAATAACGTCTGGCCGGTCAACAATGCCGTCGATGTTGATACTTGAATGAATAATATATTTTGCCGATACTTGGGCGATTTTTGCCATATTGTTTTCACCTCGAAATACTGCTTCATAGTCATATTCAGAAAGAGAACTCCTCGTCCATCGGGCAGAAATTACTTCTTATGCCGCTATTACTGTACGTTTGTCAACGGTTCGTTTTGCCAATGCAATAAAGGAAACGATGATGATTGTCAAGGATTCTCAATCCAAAATGAGTATGATGCCCGCGCACTAACCCCCAAGTTCATCACGTTCGGCAAAAGCCTCACTCCCTCAGGTAAATCTCTGTGACGGGCTGGGACGCGTTCGGGTGGCTGTTATTCATCGCAAGAGCGAGTTTTCGCTCCGTGCTCGTACAGGACCAATGAACACGTCATAAGGTACTTCCAAGAAACGCAACTCCCTTTTTAAATATTGTTGTTGTGAGATGAGCTTGAAGACGTGCAAGCAATAAAATGAAGAATTCAATGAGAAGAAGGCTTCTTAGCACGTTTTTCTTCTTCAAAACGTACATAGAACAATATTTCTTCGCAAATGGCAGAAACGGTCTTGTGCTCGGTGTCTATAAGTCTTCCACGTGAAATACGCTTTGAGAGCACATAGACTGCCTTTATGGAACGTGCCCCGATCGGCTTTGTCCTTTTCGCATCTCTTGCAAGACAGGTGGTGAGTGATGCGTTGAGGGTAAATACATAGACGGGAACACCAAATCTTGAAAAATAATCAAGAGGTGCTGCAAAGTAGAAGTTTCCATCAATAATAAGAGGACTATTTTCTTTTACGGTTTCTTTAATGAAGGGAAGAGAGATAACGTTCGCTCGCAAAAAATTTTTTTCAGGAATGCAGTCTCCTTCGATCACATCCAATTTATTAGACGTAAGAACTTCATCAATAGCCAGATGCTTACCAGCAACTTGTTTTGCTAAACGCAAACCAATGGTTGATTTGCCAACCCCCGCGGGTCCTCTGAGAATAACGATGTAGGTCATACAGTTCACGTACAAATATAGAGTTTACAGGTTGTTTGAAAAAAATTCGCATTCTCTATTGCAGTAAAACGCCACTCCCCCGATTCTTCATACGTTAACGAACAAGAACCTTGAGTCTGTGCAACAGAAAACACTGTGTTTGTTCCTGGCTGCGAAGGTAGATCGATAATAAATGAATTTTTTTGCAACTGCACAGGATTTGCCGACCCATACATCACATACAAACTTACCACTCTCTTTGAAGTTGTTTGCAGCTCACCTTCTCGCACAGGGAACGGATGTATTGTTCCCCAAACATTTTTTTGTGCAAAGGAAACAACTCCTTGATTTCTTGTAAGCACTGCTCGAAATGAACAGGCTCCTTGTGAACAAGCCGTTGGAAATGAAAGCAATGATTGCTGCGCACCAACGGCAAGCGAAGAAGTAAGAGAAGTGATAGAACATCCTTCATCTGCTTGAGGCCATGTTGTTCTGCGTTCGCCGCCAAGCGTGATGGCGTCGGCAGAAATTTCTTCAAGAGAAAGATCAGCGTTAATGATCGTTCCGGGATCCGCATACGGTTCGATGCGATCTGTGAAAAGTTCTTCATGAGAAACGCGAAAAATAACTTGAGGGGGATTTACTTGTGCAGCAAAAGTGAACACTGCAGCCAGAAGTAAAATCGCACCTACTGCAATAATAACAAATGTTTCGTTGATAGGATATTCAATTCTTTTCTTTGCCATTTTTTAGTTAACCACAAAATCGTAGTTTGCACTGCACAGGATAAGGAACTAAAACATTTCCTTCAATTTTGTATCGTGCGGTTGTTGCTTCCAACGTAATTCCTCGTTGATGATCTTCATCTGAAAAGAGTTTGATGTTGCATTCACCCGAATCAATTCCCCAATTATTCCCATAGGGGTTTCCTGCAGGATAGGATAAATACGATCTGTAGAACCCGTTCCATTCCTCATACGTGCTTGGTAGGGGCAGGTCAGGATCACCATCTAAAAATGCTTGTTGTTGATACAAAAAACCAGTTCCATAGGTCGGCTCTTGAGGAAATGACCAAGCAGCACCTTGATAGATATTCGTATAATTGCTGTTTACAATAAAAACCGCCTCTGCGCGAGTTCTAAATAAATTGGTCAAGGCATAACCATGCTGATCGTTGCCAAGGTATTGATCCATTTCTCGAATAAAGAGTGTGCCCGTTCCTAATTGCGTGTAATTAAAAGAGTTGTCAGCGACCATTCCTTCTTGATCAAAATAGTCTTGACCAGTAAATACGGTAAAGTCATATGAAAATTTGCATAATCGCTCAGTCAGATTGGAGTGAAGTTCTGGCCAAATATGATCAACTGCAATATGCCCTTTGCCAAACGCATCAGTTTGTTCAACGCGACAGGGCAAGTCATCAATAAAGATTGAGGTTTCGAAAGGAACATACAATTCATCAGCATACGCGATGACTTCAACACAGGATGCGAAGGTCGCCTCTCCTTCAGGCCACGTCGATCTTGTTTCGCCACCAAGGGTGGCGGCATTTCGAATGAGCAATTCTTCAGTGGCAAAAGGCGCAAGCATCACTACATCCCCATTTCGCCCATTGATTTCATCAGCATACAGAACTTGATGGAATGGCCCAACACCAGGGTAGAGCGCAACAACAAGCGAAATGAGAACTAATCCGATAAGGCCAAATGCCAGTTCTCGCTTCGTTATTGTTTTCATTTCAATCACATAAAGTTAATTTTGCAACGACAGTGCTGTTGTCGCCAACTTCCAAAACACCTTCATCCCATTGATAAATAAGAGGAGGTGACTTCGCTTCGATGTGAAATTGTCCGCTTGGCGTAACAGTCAGTGTGCAAAACATATCATGATAAGCGACGTCCCCATTTAGCTCGTCCGAATACGTAATGTCAAGAGGCAGCTCGAGTAAGAACTCTGATGAAGATACAAGTTTTGCTTCTTCTTGCACATTATGGAATCCACCAAGTTCGCCATGCTCTTTATAGACCCACACTCTCCTTTCGGGAGCGTTAGTAACAAACCAATCTTGATTGTTAAAGAAAAAAATTCCGTGACTTATGTTTTGAATAATATAAGGAGGAGGATCAAGCGACCATCCCGATTCTGGATATGTTGCGTGCTGATCACAGGAGAAAAAGAAAGAGCAAACGCCGTCGCTGCAAGCAGTTTGTGCTGCAGAAACAAAGAGATCTTCTTCAGGATATGAGGAAAAGGGAGGGGTTGGCGCAGTACACCCTGCATCAATTGAGCAATTATACCAAGAAAGATCATTTATTGCGCGCACTATGTGCGTATCACAAGAAGATCCGACAGACGCAACATCCCAAGAAGTCTTTCGAACACCATCAAGAGTAATGCCGCCTGTTGCGGCAAGCGTCTTTACTTCAACTAGTCCTGGAGCAATGATTGTTGATTCATTAAAAGGAGAAATTGTTGCTACAAGAATTTTTTCATGGAACGCGTCATCCGCTTCAATGGATCGCACAATGAGTATGCCAAGCAAAAAAACGAGAAACAGACCCCCAATGAGCAATTGACGCTTCATAAGCAAAGGTATTTTTGCTTGTATTCTTTAAGAAGTTTTCGGGAAAAATAAGTACTGCTCTTCAGAAGGAACGCATTCGTTTGAGCATCACGAACAAAGTTTTACCGTGCACTTTGCATCAAAGAACGTATCATATTCGGCAGTTATTAACTTCCACTCGCCAGTATCTTCCAGCTTCATTTCGCAAGAACCCATAATATGATTTGCTACAAAGATAGTGTTTGATCCAGAAGGTCCTACACGCAAAGAGTAGTTAGCGTACTGCGGAGGATTCGTCTGACCATAGAGAGAATAAACAACGGCAACACGATCGTCGCTTGCTTGTTCTTCACCTTCAAGAACGGGCATGGGATAGAGCGTTCCCCAATAGTTCTTCTGATTATACACTACTGCTCCCTGACGGTGGGTAAATACTGCGCGAAAGGTGCACGTGTTATCTGCGCACGAAGCAGGAGGATCAAAAATTTGTTCAACTACTGGCGTGTCCTCATTTGCAGTTAGCGACAGTTGTAAACAACCTTCAGTGCCTACGGGCCACTGCGTATTACGTGTACCGCCTAACGTGATAGCTGTTGCAGATAGATCAGCAATAACTGCAGGATTTGACACCGTAACCTGGCCTGCGGTTGCAGAGTCGATAATGTCAGTGTATACAATCTCATGCACTGCATAATCAACGCCAGGAGGAGGCAGATCAGCTTGAGAAAAGACGACCCCTAGGGCGAGTGCGAAAAGTATGAAAAAGACAATCAGGACTTCCTTTTGTTGAATGTTTGTTTTCATTTTTTTATCTGTTAACCACAAAATCTTATTTTGCATTGGACGGGATAATCTGCTTGATTATTATTTGCAATATACATCTGTGCAGGTTCTGCTTCTAAACGAAGATGAACCACCCCATAACCGTCAAGTTCGGTGTATAGGACGCAGTCTCCAGGATCATTATATCCATAACCAGTGTAAGAATCTGAGCCTATATTATTTACTTCATAAGAATCTAGCAAATGCCACTCCTGTGATGATCCTTCATTATATTTTTGCGTCTCATTATTGTATGATCGTTCGGTGTACAGCCAAGAGGATTCATACTCCATGCCCGTCGCATAGTCCCAAACGGGACCTGCATAGAGGTTGGTATAATAATAATCTTTCTGCAGAAAAGCTCCTGAAAAAAATGAAATGTCGATGCTATTGTGGTAGGGCGGATAACCTTCAACAGGAGATGCGCCAGGATAGTAAACCACATTTCTAAAAAAGACAACACCTCGACCCCCTTGGGTATGATTATACGACCCATCTTCAGGAATGCCTCTTGAGGAAAAATATTCTGGACCGGTAAAAATTGAATACTCATATGTAAACGTACAGGATTTTTCGGTGAAATTTGAACTCATATTCGGATAATGAATTGCAAGAGAAGGATGATATGAGCCAAATTGAGTGAAGAGTTCTTGATTGCAAGGAAGATCATCAAGTAATACTTCGTCTTGGGCATTAGGATATTCGGACGGATCATCTCCTACGACTGTTAAGACAACGCAAGAGTCTCCCCCATATCCTGATGCATCAGGCCATTCAGAGCGGGTTTCGCCACCAAGGGTGATGCTGTCTGTTACCAGCACTTCTTCACCAATAACCGGAACGGAGAACGTAATTGCTGATCCTAATGCGCGAAGTTGATTGACGTAGAGAACCTCATGAAACGGACCACTCCCAGGATAGAGGGCGAGGGCGCCAACTGAAAGGAAGAGTAAGCCAACTAGCAAAAAGATCGCTGATTTTTTTGTCAATTTTTTATTCATCGTTAATCACAAAGAGTAAGTTTGGAGACCATCGTATGATTATCTCCCACGGAATTATTCACTTCGTCAAACACATACACAATAGGAGGTGCAAGAGTTGTCATAACAAATTTTCCATCCGAACTTATTTCGAGTTTGCAAAAATCGTCTGCGTAAGAGTGTTGAGCACTATCATACCAACTCACATTGAAATACAAGCCAGTTAAGAGTTCTCCTGATGAAATAAAGTGGACTCTGTTTCCAACACCCCAACCATCAAAGCCTTTACTTTCAAACATCCATACACGTTTTTCTGGCGCGTCGTTAATGAACCAATCTTTTTGATGTAAGAACAAATAGCCCATCGAAGCATTTGTGCGCACCGTTGGAGAATAGGGATCGCTCCAACCAGTTTCTTCATGTACTTGATGCTGATCACAGAGAAAAAAGAAACTACACACGCCATCCGCGCAAGCAGTATCCGCAACATCAACAATTAGTTCCTTCTCAACGAACACATCCAAGGGAGCAGATCCTGGCATGCAAGGCTTTTCAGGAGTGCAATTGTAATGACTTTGATCATTATTCGCTTCAAGAATGTGTGTGTCGCAGGCATCTACATTAACATCCATTTCCCAGTTTGTTTTTGTCACACCATTAAGCGTAATACTTGACGCGCCTTCAATACTATCAAATTCGACGGTTCCAGGAATATACAATTCTGGAAGTATATAAGAGTCTACATTGTTCGTTATAAGAACAGTATGTGATGAATCCCCCGGATCAAGTGAGTGACCGACAAAGAGGGAGAGAAGAATTACTAAGGCTACGCCAGCATAGAATAGTTTTCGCTCCACCATCACAGAGAACAATTTCTTTATTTATTTAAAAAAGTTCCCCCTGAGAACAGTTAGTCTTTTTTCTCAAACTGGTGATCAAGCTCGCGAAGGGGGCGTTTATCGACAAAGCGTTCTCCTTCTTCGTACCAGCCAGAAAGATCGCTTTCTCCATATTGATAGCAAACAATAACTTCTCGCTGCTTATGACGAACTTTAAACTCAAGGATGCCAGAGTCAAGATCTCGAACAATACCTCCCAGTTTGAAGAGTTTTTCCATTTCCGTATAGAACTGTAAACGAAGTTTTGCTTCATTCTTTGAAACAGTAATGAGTGCTTTTACTTCTTCTTCCTCACTATCTGAAGAAAAATCCATATCATCAAGTAGATCGAGTGCTTTTGAGAGAACAATGAGCTCTTTTAAAATAGCACTTATCCTTTTAATGTTCTGTTGTACGTGTTCAACTGTTTGCACAATCATTCCCCCCCGAATCCTAGTTCATTATGGTTCACTATTTTATAAGCTTTGCTCTTACATGACCAGAAGATTTTTCGAAGCACGTCGCTTACTCTTCGTAGCGACCTTCGAACTCCTCCAAGTCAACACCTTCATCGTACGTTTCAAGCTCGTGCACCGCATCTTCAAAGAGTTTTGAATACGCTTTGTCTTCAGCAGAAGGTTCATTACGCTCATCCTCATAGAAGTCATGAGATCGTTTACAAAGGAGACACACCTCTGGTTTGTCCGCCTTATGTTCTGCTCCGCAGCTTTCGCAAATGTATACGATCATGGTGTCAACTGTGCTCCAACGATTCAAGATAGCGTTGCGCTTCAAGTGCTGCTTGGCAGCCACTTCCTGCTGCAGTAATTGCTTGTCGATATAAATGATCCTTAACATCTCCTGCGCCAAAGACGCCAGGAAGATTGGTGTGCGATCGCTCAGTTACTTTCAAAAAACCTTTTTCATCAAGATCAAGAGTACCTTTGAACACCGCAGTATTAGGTATATGTCCAATAGCTAAGAACATGAAATCAACAGCGAGTGTTCGCTCTTCACCAGTCTTAAGATTCTTAAGTTTAAGTCCAGTAACAAACTGGTCTCCAAGAACTTCTTCGACACCTGTATCCCATATGACTTCAATTTTTGGATTGTCAAACGTCTTTTTTTGCATAATCTCAGACGCACGAAACTCATCTCTTCGATGGATTATGTAAACTTTTTCTGCAAACTTGGAAATAAAATTTGCTTCTTCCATTGCAGAATCGCCGCCACCAATGACTGCTACTTGTTTTCCTTTTGTAAAATAGCCATCACATGTCGCGCACGTTGAGACACCCTTGCCAATGTATTTTTTTTCTGATTCTATTCCTAAGTATCTTGCTGACGCGCCCGTAGCAATAATCAGTGACTTCGTCTCAAGAGTTTTATCTGCAAGTTTAACAGAAATAGTCGAACCCTGCTGTGAAATCCCTTCACAATACCCAAATACAAAGCGAGCACCGAATTTTTCGGCTTGCGCCTTTATATTAGCAACGAGTTCTGGACCTTGCACCCCCTCAGGAAACCCTGGAAAGTTCTCAACAGCCGTTGTAGTAGCAATTTGCCCCCCATCCTCTTTTCCCGTAATAACTAAGGGATTTAGATGGGCGCGCGCCGCATACACTGCCGCAGTATTTCCTGCAACTCCACTTCCCAAGATAATGACGTTTTCCATGGCATTCAGGAATAAGACGGAGATATTTAAAACTTGTGGAGGAAGATGCAGAATATATATTCAAAGAAGAGGAATGAGCTGCCGTAAATCTTTCGCTTTGACCTGATGGGTCGCTTTGGCAAGTACGTCATCATCATCTGTATTAAACGCAATAGACGTGCCAACAATCTTAAATGCTGCAGCATCATTCTGTGAGTCGCCGATGAACGTAATCTGTTCCAAAGGTATGGAAAGCAACTTGCTGAGTTGTTTGACCAATTCTGCTTTATTATCATGACCATTACCAACAGGCCAGAAGAAATCTTTAGTGAACTTGTTGTTTTCAATTCGTACATCATTTGCTAAAAGAAAATCTACGCCAAAATCTTTTTGCACTCTTCTTGCAACAGCAAGTGACGCGCCAGAAATAATTGCAGTCATATAACCTTCTTTTTTGATATGAGCGAAAAGTTCTGCAATACCAGGAATATACTGCAATGAATTGACCAGTTCATAATACGGTGTTGCATCCCTGCCAAGCCACAACCTGCCAATCACTTCTTCAATGAGTTTTTCATAATCGGCGTGCAAATATGTTTCAGTAAGAACTTTCCCCTCTTCAAGCGTACCAAAGACCTTATGGACTTCCATCCAAAAGTTTCTTTGATCGAACAACACCCCATCCATGTCAAAACAAATCAATTTGAAGGTCATGGAAATTAGAAATGACTACAACTTCAAAAAAGTTTTGCAAATCAACATTACAAAAACAGTTGCGTCTCATTGCCATTTAGAAAGACGACTTTTTATTATAATACCTAACCAGATAGAGAAATGGAGTATCCAATAAAGCAATAATGGTTTTGAGAATAAACATTCCAACGATTAATTCAAGCAAAGAATTAATTGGAAAAGATCCATAAAATGCTAAAAATGCAAATAAGAAAGAATCTATTGCTTGCGAGACGATGGTCGATGCATTGTTTCTAATCCAAAGATGCCTCCCTCCGGTCTTTTTTTTCCAGTAATCAAAAGCCCACACATCATGATATTGTGTCAGCAAGTAAGTGACAAAAGATGCGACCACTATTCTTGGCGCGTTTGCAAATATTATTCTAAAAGCATCGTCGTGTGGCCAAAAGGGCGATGAATCTATATGAAGTGAAACAAATATCGAAAACACTAGAATAATCTGAGAAAGAAAGCCAGCCCATATTGCTTTTTTTGCAATTTTCTTACCGTAAAATTCAGATAAATAGTCCGTCAAAAAGAAGGTTAGTGAATAGGTGAGAATTCCTGCAGTGACAGTGAATGGACCAATTTGTATGAGTTTTGTCGCTAAAATGTTTGCAATAACATACAAACTTGCAAAAATACCTACAGCGAAAAGAGGTCCTTGATGTTTCGTAAAAAATATACAAGCACTCAATAAAGATAACGTACCCACAACAAAAAAGATAAACAATATCATTCATACCTCAACACTAAGAATGACCGATTTTTGTTCGGGCAAATCCTTGACAACAGCAAATCCTTGACTTTTGAAAAAACGTAGAGCTGCCTTATTATGATAAAAAACTTTTCCCCACACAGAACTCTGCCCGGTGTTCTGCGCTACAGATTTTAAATGAGTCACTACAGCAGGACCGACATCAAATCCTTTATAGTCGTGCGATAATTGTATGTTGTGAACATACAATCCATTCAAAGGTTCAACATCATAATAACCAATGGGCATGGCAAGATGTTCTAAAAGCGTGATGCGATCTGGAACAAATCCTTCTTTGAATTTTTGCCGTGACCAACGCTCAGGCGTTGCATCAAAATAGGCTCGAAGATTTTGCTGCATGAGCTCATAAATAAAGCCTATGTGTGCAGGTTCACAAGGGCGAAGATCTATATCAAATTTAGTTTGTAGCAAACGTACTCCCATAGAAGTAAGTACAATAATAAAGTATTTAAATATGGGGGTACCTTTAAGGGGTTACTATGTTTGAAAGTGTGCTTAAAGAAATAGGATTAACAAATGCAGAAATAAAAATATATCTTGCACTCCTACAAAAAGGCCCTTTAACAAAAACACCATTAGTTAATGAATCTAAGATCTCAGGATCAAAGGTATATGAAGTAATTGAAAAGTTAACAACGAAAGGATTAATCAGTAGCACAAGCAAAAACAATGTAAAACAATTTGATGCGGCAGCACCAAGCAAAATAATTGACTATTTACACAGAAAAAAAGAGTCAATACAACGAGTCGAAGAAGAAGTAAATGACCTCTTACCTCAACTTACAAAGATTAAAGAAACAAAGTACCTCCAACCAGATATCAACACATTTTTTGGGTGGGAAGGATTAAGCACCGTTTTCTTAGAAGAATTAGCAGCAGTACAAAAAAAAACCGAAGTTTTTATCATTGGGGCAAGCAGAGGAAAAGATCAAAAAAAAATGGAACTCTTCTTCTCAAAATATGGAAGGTTAGCAGCAGAAAAAGGACTTCATATCAAAATTCTCTTCAACATTCACGATAAAGCATATGTTGCAAAAATCGAAGAAAATATTGGAAAAAAATATGATAAGCGATTCTTATTTGAAGATACGCCAACTGAAATTACCGTCATCAAAAACACCACATTTATCACTATACATCACACAGAACCAACAGTTATTCGAATAAGAAACAACGAAACCGCAGACTCGTTCAAGCAATACTTTGCATCATTGTGGCAAATAGCAAAGAAATAAAATCACATCAACAAATATTCTAGTACGGTACGCACGATTGCTCCTGTGCCGCCTCGTGGCGAAAGATCTGTTTTTGCGTTTGCAAGTCCCGTTCCTGCAATGTCAAAATGCACCCAGGGTTGTTTGTCAACAAAATGTTCTAAAAAGCAGCCTGCGGTAATTGTGCCAGGCCCCATGCGTGGTTTTCCAATGTTACGAATGTCTGCAACATCACTTTTTACCTGTTCTCGATGATGATCGCGCATAGGTAACTCCCATGCTTCTTCGCCAACGCGTCTGCTTGCAACGAGAACGTCTTCGACAAGATCTGCATCATTTCCCATAACTGCAGTCATGTCATGTCCTAGTGCTACAATTGCTGCACCTGTGAGCGTTGCAAAGTCAAAGATTGCAGTGTTTTCTTTTGCTGCAAGTGCTAGCGCATCGCCAAGCACGACTCTTCCTTCGGCATCCGTATGAAGCACTTCTACGGTCGTCCCATTTGACATGGTGATGATATCTCCTGGTTTGTATGCAGCTGCACCAAGCATGTTCTCTGCAAGTCCGAGGTAGACTTTGATGTTTTTCTTAATGCCAAGTTCGATGGCTGCTTTGAGTGTTGCAAGCACTGTTGCCGCGCCCGCCATGTCGCCTTTCATGTCTTCCATGTACTCAGCAGGTTTAATGCCTAAGCCGCCCGCATCAAATGTAATCCCTTTGCCGACAAGCGCTAAACTTTCTTTTTTCTTTAAAGGAGTGTATTCAAGAACAACAAGTCGTGGTTCGTGACGAGATCCTTGGCCGACTGCCAAGATACCGTTCATCTTGTTTTTCACTAATTCTTTTTTACCATACACACGAATTTTTAGTTTATGTTTTTTTGCAAGTGCTCGCGCTTCTTTTTCAAGGTAAGCTGGCGTTGCAAATTCTGCAGGCATATTAACTAAATCACGAACGTAACAAACTGCTTCTGTTCCTATTCTTGCTCGTTTTAGGGCGTTTGCTGTTGCAAGCGTTTGCTGTGTTAAAAAAGAAATTGTTTTTATTGTCCGTTTTTCTCGCAACTCTTTTTTGTACAAGTCATATGCGTATTCACCAAGCACATATCCTTCTGCTGCTGCTTGGAGAAGTTCATCTAATCCAAGTTCGCCGTGAAGGTTTGGAAGCGTTGAAACAACGTGCACACATTTATGTGCTTGCAACGTTTTTATTGCGTGCGCACTTGCTTTTCGCAAGGTATGTTCATAAAAATCTTCTCGCTTACCTAATCCGACAAAGAAAATGAATGGTGCTTTAAGCAGACCTATTGTCGAGAGAGGCATAACCTCTTTTTCTTTTCCTTGCAACTGTTTTTGTTTTACAAGACGACTTACTTCTTTGAGAAGTGCATCAGGCAAATGAGCGAGATCTTTTACGTTTTGTTCAACTTCGTTTTCAAAGACGAAGGCGACAAATGCATCTACTTTTTTTTCTTCCTTTCCGATTAATTTGATCGATATCATGTTTAGTCCTCACGTTGTTAATATGATTCTGAAAATATTTGTTCTTTTGGCACACCTTTTTCGAGAAGTTGCTGCGTAATATCTTTTACGGCAACAGTGAGCCCGCACAAGTAATAGTCATGCCCTGCAGGGTCTGAGAGTTTTTCAAACAGTATGCCTTGCACGCGTCCTTGATATCCTTGCCAGGTGTCGTCTCTTGTGACACAGGGATAGTAGTGGAAGTTGGCGTTCGTTTCTGCTAATGCGACAAACTCATCGTTTCCTGCAAGTTGCGAGGCGACTCGCACCGAGTAAAACAATTGCATTTCATCTGCAAATCCTGTTTGTTGTAAGTGAACGATCATGGGACGCAAGGGGGCAAGGCCAGTGCCAAGCGCTACAAAAATCTTTTTTCTTGGAGAGTCTTTTAAGGTAAATCTTCCAAAAGGACCAGTGAAATGAACAGGTGTTTCGTCTCGCACTTCTTTGAGATGACCAGTAAGTTTTCCGTCGGTGACAATGCGAATAAGTAACTGCAAATGATCTTCTTCTGGAGAAGAATATAAGGAGTATGCTCGCTTCACGCCTTCATGCTCAAGCATAATAAATTGTCCTGCTTCATAAGAAAACCCTTCTGGTTTAGCGATGTGCAAGAATAAGGTTGATTCATCAACCATGTCATGTTTGATAATTGTTGTTTCGTATGTGTTCATCTAAAATCACCCCAAGGAAATATCAGGCTTTTTTTCATCAAACCCTTCTTTTTGAATCTGTTCCGCTAACGTATGATCTCCTTCTTTGACCAGCAGACCATTTTTGAGAACATGCGTGTGGTCAGCTCTGACATATTTAAGAAGGTTTTCATAATGCGTAATCAGTAAGATGCAACTCTGCGGGTTTTCTTCTCGGAGCACTTCGATGCTTCGCGCAATGAGTTTAATAGAATCCACGTCAAGTCCACTATCAATCTCGTCAAGGATGGCAAGGGATGGTTTGAGAATGATCATTTGCAGAAGTTCTGTTTTCTTTTTTTCACCACCACTCATTCCTTTGTTTAAGGGTCGTTGCAAAAAAGTGTGATCGTAACCGAGTAAGTCTGCTGCTCGAATAACTTCTTTTTTGAAATCAAGGAGGCGTTGTTCTTTTCCTCGCAGTGCCGTTGCCGCTGCACGAAGGAATTGAAAGACAGAGACGCCTTCAACTTCAGTTGGATGTTGGAAGGATAAGAATATTCCTTTTTTTGCTCGTTCGGAAACGTCAAGTTCGGTGATGTCTTCTCCGTTTAAGAAAATTGAGCCGGTGACACCATAGTGCGGGTTTGCCATAATAGCATGTGCGAGCGTTGATTTACCTGAGCCATTTGGTCCAAGAAGGAGATGGAGTTTTCCTTGCCAAAGAGTCATGGTGAGCCGTTCAATTACTGTTTTGTCATTGATGGTCACGTGCAGATTTTTTACTTCTAGTGTTGGTTTCATTTTTCTAAAGCTTCTTTGAGCGACGTGAGTGCAAGACGCGCACAATGTTTTCTTGAAAGGGGAACAGTGATTCCCAGTAATTGATGCATGTCGTTTTCAGTAAGTTTGTTTACGTCAGCAATTGTTTTTCCTTTGACAAATTCGGTGAGTAATGACGCTGCTGCAAGACTGATCGCGCATCCTTTACCACTAAATTTGATTTCAGTAATAACTGAGTTGTTTACTGTGCAAAACATATGGATGGTGTCTCCACACGAGTTTGCTTCTTTTGATTGATGGGTGGGAGAGGACAGCGTACCAAAATTTTTTGGATGTTTGTATTCCTCAAGGACACGCGCAGAATAAATGTCTTCCATGTTACGCCAACTTTTTCATTGTTTGTTCGAGTGCTTCTTTTAGTTGTTGTATATCTTCTTGGGTGTTATATATGCCAAGTGATGCTCGCACAGTTCCTGTTGGATTAATTCTCTTTGCAAGAAGCTGCGCGCAATGATGACCTGATCGCGCGACAATGTTATGTGCGCCAAGCAAATACGCAACATCATGGGAATGATGCGATGTTGTAAATGATCCGATGAACGTGTTTTCGGCAACAAGGGAAACGCCAGGAACGCTATGTAATGCTTCGGTTAATGCCTTTGCTAATTTTCCTTTGACATTGTCTTTAATGTATCGTTGGTGTTCTTTAACGTACGTTGTTGCAGCGGCAAATCCAACAGCTTGCACAATAGGTGGCGTTCCAGCTTCGTGTTTTTGTGGCGATGGTGAAAAGGTTATGTTATTCTCACTAATCGCATCAACCATGCCTCCACCGAATTGGAAAGGTTTTTCAGCCTCTAAGTCCGCACCATACAACGCGCCAATGCCTGTCGGACCATACATTTTATGACTTGAAAATGCAAGAAAGGTGCAAGGAACTTTTTTAATGTCAATGGGTGAACTTGCTGCGCCCTGTGCAAAATCGATGACGCTTTGCACGTTGTTGTCCGATGCCACTTTACAAAGTTCTTTAACATCGTTTGTTATGCCTGTGACGTTTGAGGTGTGCGTGAAAGTTACCAGTTTCGGTTTATGTTCTTGAAGAGCCTCATTAAGTTCGTCAGGAGTTATAGTCAAGTCAGTTGGTTTCATGAGGAAGGTTTGTCTTGCACGCATTTTCCAAGGCAAGACATTTGAATTATGCTCAAGCTCCGTGTAGAGAACCGAGGCGTAGGTTCTTGCTTGCGCAACAAAATTTAATCCTTCTGTTGTTCCTCTGGTAAAAACAAGTTGTTCTGGTTGCGCGCCAATAAATGTGGCGACAATTTCTCGTGATTGTTCGTAGCTTTCTGTTGCTTCTTCAGATAAGGTGCTCGAACCTCGATGGACATTTGAGTAATGGGATTCTTCAAAATCTTGCATGGCATCAAGTACGGGTTTTGCTCGTTGCGTACTGGCTGCGCTATCAAGAAAAACAAGTTCTGGTCGTTTAGAAAAAAATGGAAAATCTTGTCGTGGATTCATAAGAGGTACCTCAATATATAGGCATCAGTAAACGTTTATAAGTCTTTTTGTGATACCGTTGCAAGGAGCGCTTCATGAAGCGTTTTAGCAAATTGTTCATCCTCACAATTTTTTGCTGATGCGGAAAAAAACCACGCTAACAACAAATTTTTTGCTTCCGCTTTTGTTAGTCCTCGCGTCATCAAATAGTAAAGTTCGTCAGCAGAAAGTCGTTTTGTGGTTGCGGCATGCGAACAGGAAACTTCGGGTGTTGCAATCTCAAGTTCGGGCACCGTATTTGCTTGTGCTCTTGGTGAGAGCAAGATGGTGTCTGCTCGTTGTCTTCCTTGCGAGTTCGTTGCATTTTTTTTAATATCAATTAACGTGCGCATCGTAAGTGTTGCTTCGTTTGTCAGTGCATTTTTTTCAATAAGATGCGAGGTTGTTTCTGGTGCAAGATGGTTTGCTTGTTGATCAACAGCAAGTAGCTGGTTTTCTTTTAAGGAAGCAAAATGTGAAAGATGAACTGATGCACCGCGTTCTTCTAAATTAACAACGGTTTGTGTAATTGCGTTGCCAGCGCCGATTGCTGCTTCGGTGAGAAATAATTTTGCGTTTTCTTTGAGGCTAACAAGAGTTGCTGCATGGTAGGTTGCTGAAAGAGGAAGTTCTTGGAGTTCGCAAAAAGTGACGTTGGCATCTTGTTCTATGTGCAGATAGATGAGTGTTGAAAGGAACTCTTTTGTTTTTGAAACATGATACGTGATAGTTGCATGCGCTCCTTGTTTGACGGTGATGATGTGCGCAGTGTTTTGGTTGTTGTCATCGGTAAGATGAAGTGATTCCTTGTGTGACAGTTCGTGTGTTTGCACGATTCCTTCCTTTGCAAGATGTTCACCAACTAATGGATGGGTAAGGAGAGTAAATAGTTCAAGTGATGTATCATTCGTTTTTCTTGGAGCACCTAACGCAAACAATTCTTGAAAATGACGCAAATCAACTGCAGTGAACAGCGAGTAGCGAAGTGTTTGTGTTTTCATCCAACAGCCCCCTCCAATTCTAGTTCGATTAAGCGTTTTAATTCGACCGCATATTCTGTTGGCAAACCATTAACAACAGGATTGATGAATCCTTGTACGACAAGTGCAGTTGCTTCCTGTTCGGAAAGACCTCGGGACATGAGGTAAAAGAGAACTGCTTGGTCGATGCGACCAGTTGTTGCTTCATGCGTGCACTCTGAAGAATCGTTTCCTGCGTTAATTGCTGGATACGTATTTGCTTGAGATTCTTCACCGAACAATAGAGCGTCACAAACCACTGTTGTCAAGGCATGTGCTGCTTGCGGCGAAATTTTAACCACGCCTCGATAATTGTTTACCCCACCATCTTTTGAAATGGATTTTGTTTGAATGAAACTGCTGGTGTGTTTGCCGATGTGCACAACTTTAGCGCCCGTGTCCTGGACTTGGTCTTTTCCTGCGTACGCAATACCAATATGTTTTGCTGAGGCGCGATCGCCAAGAAGAATTGAAGTGGGATAGAGCATGGTCACGCTTGAACCGTTGTTTGCACCAATCCATTCGATATGCGCATCTTCATGAATGAGTGCGCGCTTGGTATTAAGATTGTATGTGTTCTTTGACCAGTTCTCAACTGAAGAATACTTTACTTTTGCTCCTTTGTAGGCGAAGATTTCAACACAACCCGCGTGCAAGCTTGCTTTCGTGTACCTTGGCGAACTACATCCTTCAACGTACGCGACCTCACTTCCTTCTTCAGCGATGATGAGCGTGTGTTCAAATTGTCCCATTGCTTCAGAGTTCATACGAAAGTATGCTTCCACAGGCATAGTGAGTTTCACCCCTTTAGGAACGTAGAGAAACGTGCCCCCACTCCAAACTGCAGCATGTAATGCGATGAATTTATGATCAGTAATAGGAATGCATTTGGTCATGAAATGTTTTTTGACAATCTCAGGGTGGAGTTTCATTGCTTCATCAAGATCTAAAAAAACAATGCCTTTGTCAGACCATTCTTTTTTTAATTGATGATACACTGTTGATGATTCGTATTGCGCGCCAACACCTGCAAGACTGGTACGCTCAGACTCAGGAATGCCCAATTTTTCAAACGTGTCCTTAATGTCTTGCGGAACTTCTTCCCATGTCGTTGCATTTTCTGCGTTGGGTTCAGCATAGTACGTGATTTTGCTTAAGTCAAGGTTAGCTAAGCTTGGACCCCATGAAGGAAGGGGTAAGGAGTGAAATATGTGCAAGGCTTTGAGACGTAAGTCAAGCATCCATTGTGGTTCGTTTTTTCTTTGTGAAATTTTTCTCACTATTTCTTCGGTTACCGTACCATCTAGTTTAATCCTGAGTTCTTCCTTATTCTTTTCAAAGACAGATGCTATTCGTAATTCATAGTCTTGCGTCATGAAAGTTCCACCTCCAAAAACGCATTCTTATTTTCTGGCAGAGGAATAATGAGATGGCGCTTTCCATCAAGCACGAGTTGCTGCGATTGGTTTGTCTCCAGCGCGATTTGCGCAACGCAATTTTCACAAGGGCTTGACTTGCCAAAATGATGATAACATTTTTGATTACCAACATCATGCTTAGCCCAGAGAAGATTTTTTTCTAGATCGATAAGAGCAGCGTTTGATCCAAGCGATGAAAGTAAGGACGACATATTCGTTTGTGATTGCAAGTCACTAACCAATGGAACAGACTTTTGCCAGACTTTGGCATTGCCAAGCGGTTTGCAAGAAACTAAACCTTTAGCTTCTAAGCGATCTAAATATTTTGCAACGGTGTGGCGTTCCAGTTTCAATTTCTTAGCTAACTGTGACGTGAACGGATGAGGTTCTGACTCGATCAGATCAAGAAGTTGTTGTTCGATGGCATCCATACCCTTCTGAGAGCAACCATTCTTTATAAAGGTTACCATTAGTGGTAACCACTACGAATTAGGAAATCAAATATAATAAAATTTAGAAAAATACAGCAGAACAATTAAGAAAAAATCTCCAGAAGAAAGACAAGAAAAAAATATAAAAAATAATTACAAGATTCTGTCGTAGAACTGAGCAGTTTCTGTTAAGAGTTGCTTTGCTAGATCTTTACTTTCAGGTGTTCGACCACTTAGATCGAGTCCACGAGAGGCACTATACTTAAGCACCGCGTTTCGTGCAAGGCCTGCCATCTTGGTTGGCTTTCCATCATGTGTTCCGCGCGCAATTGCTTCTTGTTCTACAACAAATTCTGGACGAAAGTATGATTTTGCGTATCGTGCAAACTGCCAGTCCCCATCAACTGTTTTTCTTGTAACTACACAAAAGAGGATGCTTGGGTCAAGTTCCATCTCTGATCTTGTATGTGCAAGGTGCTCATCTAGCGTGACAGTAGAATACCCTCGGTGCACCGCATCTAGTTTTGCTCTCAGAGCGAGATCCATTTCTGGAGTTCGGTCTTCAAGAATTGGCGCGATATGTATGTGATCGTGCGCTACGTTTTGATACACACTAAGAGGTAGGCAATCGGAGAGTTCTCGTTGGTGACCTTCAACAACTTTGCCGCTGATACGAGTTGCATAAGCGACTCCGTTTTCAGATGCGCGAAGAACACCATCAGCAGCACCGTGTCCCCACACATTTGGACCAATGCCATTATTTGCCCACACCATCACGCCGCGAACGCCTGGTTGCCTTAATGTGCGATCGACGACTGCGTGAAGATTCTTCATGCGACCATCAAATGCTGCTTGCGCATACGGATGGGAATCAAGTGCGCAATCTGGCGCAACAACAAGATGACCTTGTTGAGAAAGAAGAGCTTGAACATCAGCTCCAGTTAGCATTGCGCGATGGGGAACACGTACTGCAGTTGGCATGGACAAAGTAAGATCAATATCAATTGGTTTTGAGCCGTACAGAATATGAAGTGGCGTTGCAATTCCTCCCATTGGAAGAATGAACCCTTCCTCGAATTCTCGTATGGTTCTAATTCCTCGTGCAGAGAATCCTTCTTCTGATAAATCTTTTGGCAAACACAAGCTTCCACAAAAATTTAATATATGTACCATTTTTCTTCTTTAACTCCAAACTGACGTAAACAGAAGATAAGTGGCTCGGGAGCGCTATATAAATGTTTCCTTTGTTACCATTTAAAAAAGACAATTGAAGCTGAATAGAAGGAGATTTGAATAGAGAATCATCACGCTAAAACGCGAGATACAGGCACAACGATTTCTTTTCTATTAATTTTTACGAGTTCGTATTTTTGTTCCAGTTCTAACTCATATAAATAACGATAGAAGGAGCTTTTTGCGCAGGCTCGTTTACTATCGACAAAGTATCTTTTCAAATCGAGCTTCGTCATTTCGCGTCCTGCAGCGTGTTCAAGAATTGATTGTTTAATTATGTCTTTTTTATTCTGTTCGAATCGTTTGAGGAGATCTTCTTTGAAAGAAGAGAAGACGTTTGAATGCACATCTGCTAATTTTTCTCCGAGTTTGAGCAGTTCTGTTTTCAAAAAATCTATTTCCGCATCGCGTTTTGCAAGTTCATAGTAGAAATCGCGCTCAGAAAGCGAGCTAGCCGTAGATCCGACCATATCTTGCGATGTTGTCACACCCATACCCCCCATTGTTTTACTATTCTAAAACTGGAGGTTTATAAAGATTTTGGGACTGGAAACGTTATTTTTCACCCCCTACTGAGACTCGCGAAGAACCCCTCAAACCCTTGAATTATGCAGTTTCCACAGGAAATGAAGGGGTGTCTAAAAGTTGTAGCTGGGACCAGTCTCAGACCATCTTGAGACCCCTAATTAGTTTCCATATAGAAATAAACAAAAGAAAAAAATAGCAGGCAGAACACCTGCTTACTCGGTAGCTTCTTCAGCAATGACCTTTTCCCAATATTTCACTGGTTTAATATCGGTAATGATCGTCTTATGAATGACAAACGTATTATCTTGGCTTTTTGTCACTCTTGTTTCAATCAAGGGCATCTTCTGAAGTTGTTCTTCTCGTTTTTCTGACAACATGGGCATCACCATACACCAAGAAAGGAGACCGCTTAAGAAAACTAACGCCAAAAAAAACGAAAAAAGTACAAGAGAAAACAGAAAAAAGAAGTATTACAGCAAAGACTTATAACCGGCGCATGGCAGCAACAAAAAAACCTTGCGTTTTGTGACGATGAGGCCAGAACCGTTTTGCCAAAGCAAGAGAAGAATCATAAGATTTTCCTTGAAATGAAGTAAGACCAGGACTTCCCTCTCGGAACGGAATACGTTCGAGACGCATCTCGCCAGCAGTTTTTTTCAAAAACCAATCAACGACTTCTTCGTTTTCTTCAGGTTCGAGCGAACACGTAGCATATACTAACACTCCTCCGCTCTTTAGCGAACTAAACGCTGCCTGAATTAACTCTTTCTGCAACAACGAATTCTTCTTTACCCCAGCAATTGTACGCTTTGCAAAATAATGTTTCTCAATAGCGTAATTTCCCGAACAAGGCGCATCAAGCAAAATACCATCAAACGATAATTTCAACGAAGGAGTTTCGCGCGCATCGAGAAGCTTCGTTACTACTTGCGCCGCACCAAGTCGATCAAGATTATGATGCAACGCGACCATACGATCAGAAGACGAATCAAGGGCAAGAATAGAGGAATCTTGAAACAACGCAGCAAGCTGAGACGTTTTACCGCCAGGAGCTGCGCACATATCTAAGAGAAGAGAACGACGGTTTTTGAGAAGAGAAAACAATACTTCAGCAGGTACTTGGGAAGCAGCTTCTTGCACGTGAAAAATTCCTTGCAAGTAAGGGGTCGTCGCACCAATAGCACGCTTTCCTTCACAAATAAAACCAGAAGATAAAAACGAAACACGACGAAAAGAAAAACCCTTCGTTCGTAGCGAAGCAAAATATCGTGAAGGAGAATCTGCCTTCAAAGGATTAAAACGAACATACGTTGGTAAATCAACAACTAAGTGAAATGAAGAATCCATTTCTTTGTAGCGCCTCATAAATTCAAGCTTCGAATTCGACGGTGATCGTTCCATTTTTTTGATCAAAACTAGAAACGAATGCGAATCGTTTCTTTAGTTCAGCCTCCAGATTTTTTCCCGCAAGAGATTTTCTCAATTCATGAAACGCAGCAAAGAGTTGCTCCAGTTCGGGTTGATGTGTGAAAATAAGTTCGCCTTTTTTATTGTTCAGTACCGCATCTTCTTCGTTTTTTTCAAGAGCGTCAACTTGAGAAGAAAGAGTGCGTTCGATTTTGTCTTCTCGAGAATGAACCGATCCTTCTTGCGCTTCTTGCTTGATCTTCACTTCCTTCGTTGAAAACAAATCATCTACGGCCTCATTGAATGTTGCAAACGTTTTTTCACAAGGGAGCGTTTCAAAGTTAAGAGGTAAAGGTATGCCGTTGCTTGCGTTTGCTTCAATGCGACAAGAAGAGAAGCTTTCAATTTTCTCTTTAATTTCTTTCTCAGAACCACCATGTGCCAACTCCTTTGCCCAGACTTTTCCAAGACCAAGCGTTCCTGCAAGGAATCGTTCCAAGTCATCCTTTGGAAAAGGTGTTTGTTCAAGCAAAGTAAAATCAAACTTTAAAGGAGGATATTCATACGTAACACCACCCCGAACACTCCGTGAAGAAAAGCGTTGACTCTTATAGAGACCTTTAATTTTGTAATCTTCATGACATAAGACAATATTGCCATCATGAAAGAGTTCAATAATAAGATGGAAATTACCATCTTTTCGAGAAAAGGAAAGTTCTATAATTCGTTCAAACGGTTTTTGATATACGCGAGTAATTTTTCCACCTTGTAAGTATTTGCGAAGAAACTGACAGAACTTCGGGGGCTCACGAGGAAACACAACAGCATAGGACGTATAATATATGCTTCCCGGAAGCGATATTTTTAATTCCCGCTTCCCTCCTGCAGGTACATAGAAACGAAACAAAAAAACCTCATCAGACTGATAAATCTTTTCAAGCTTCGCGCCAACAAGTTCTTGAAACTCTCTTGAAAGAAAAGAGAGGTCGACTCCGGTTAATTGCATAGAACAAGTATAATGGGGCGTGCTTTATAAGCACTTTTATTTCTTGCGCGAAGGCCTTGCAAGCTCGCTAAGAATGTCTTCAGCGGTTGGAGCATAATTTCCTAAGTGAGAGACAGAAATTTTTGCAGCCACACTCATTACAGAAAGCGCATCAGAAATATCCTCACCAAGGTAGCGCAGCAAAGAAAAGATGGCAAGACACGTGTCGCCAGCACCGGTGACATCAAACACTTGCGACGCAGATGTCGGATGGTGAATAATGCGATCACCAACATACGTTGCCCCCTTATCTCCTCGCGTGATGAGCACATCAGTTTTGAGTTTTTCTCGAAGCAATGTACCAACTGAAGCCATGTCTTCGTCAGTGTTTGTAAAAATTGCGGAGCTACCAACACTCTGGGCAAATCCTAACGCTTCTGAAAAGTTTGGCTTAAGCACATTAAAACCAGAAAAGTTATGGAAGACACCGGGTTTGGTGTCAATCGAAGAAAACTTATTGATTTTTTGCACGTACGAAAAAAGAGCGTTGGTAATCATTCCCTTGCGATAATCTGAAACAATAAGAAGATCGGCTGCGTCTTGAGCCTGCTTAATAAGCGCAATAGCTTCAGATTCAAGCCCCGTAGTTAATGAGCCGTTTCCTTCAAAGTCCAGTCGCAGCAAATGGTTTCCTCGAGAAATAATCCTTGTCTTTGTCGTCGTATTTCCTTGAACGTGCACCGGCAAGAAGCGAATGAAGTTTTCTTGGAACAATTCTTTTAATTGCAGCGCGTGCGCATCATCACCAACCTTACCAATAAGCGTGACCTTTGCGCCAAGTCGCGATAAGTTAAAAGCGACATTTGCTGCGCCACCAAGCATCATGGTTTCTCGCTCAAAACGAGCAACAGGAACGGGAGCCTCTGGAGAAATGCGTGAAACGTCCGCGTAGAAGTACTTATCAAGCATCACATCCCCTATAACAAGAACGTTCACCTGCTTAAACTCTGAAAGGACGTCATGCATTGTCGCAATCACCGCTTAGGAAAACTCCGGCCAAGCCACTTTCCAAATAATGATGCGTTGACCAAGTAGCGAGGTTTGATCGCTGAACTTTTCAAAGTATTTTGTGTTCACTCCTTCAAAAAACATGAGACGAAGAAAGAGTGAATTTTCGAAAAGCGGATCGCTCACTACTGCTCCAAATTGACCATTTGGTAATTCATAGATGCTTAAAAGCAAGTTTTCCCCCGTTGCATTGCGATAGGAGAGTAACGTTCCATCTTCATAGAACGAAAAGGTTCCCGCAGGAATGCGAGCAGGGACTTGATTGACACGCACATTGTTAGCAGCGTACGAATTTACCAGGAACGTGGCTTTAGGCACCGTTTTACCATCTACTTTGGCGAAGTTCACTTCGATGCCGTTGATCGCAACCGTTAACCCTTGCGAATCTCTGCCAAGACCAATACCTACATTACAGGAAAGCATACGCCTGCCAAGATCTTCATCAACTGTTTCAGTGCAACCTGCTGCGCGATTATTGTAAAAGCCAGGCCAAGGCGAAATCCAAGAATTTGCCTGCACATCATTAGCAAGTTGATTGACTTCGAAATACAATCGCGTTGCTTCTTCTTCGGTAGCGTCAAACGCGCGATCTAAAAACGCAGCGGTTCCTTTTTCCTTGGTCTTACCATACATGGTGCTATACGCGAGTGCTCGCTTAAAATCCCAGAATCCGAAATGACCCCAGACACCAGCTTTTGAAACCATGTCTTCACTGGTGATAAAGTAGTTTTCAGGAGGTTGACAGAAACCCATCTCCATAATATATGAAATTTCATCTTCACTAAATTCTGCTTCTTCTAAGTGCGTACGAACATGTTCATTCGTGTCAAGCGTGAGTAATTCTTTAAGGAAGATCATGCCGCGATATTCTTTTCCGTCGAAATGGGCAATGATTGCGTCTCGCGCTTCGTTTTGCCCACAAGAAATCAAGCGTAACGTACGAAGAGCAACTTCTTCGTCTGTTTGCGCTAGAATGTTTCCAACAGAATGCGCATTAGAACCTTGCGAGGCGCCATCAAAGGTAACTCCGCGATCTGCAACGTACTTAAACCAGTGACCAAAATCCCACCAAGAGGTTACAATAGCATCAGGGGCCGCTTCATTCTTGATTTTTTCAAGTGACGACCACCACGCATCATTCATTGAAGGAACTTCGTTCATTGCGGCGTTATTTGCAGCAACTACAGGAATGAACGCTAAGTGATACGTTGCGAAAACAAGCACAATAACTAAGGTGATGAATCGAGCTGAAAAGACAGTCGTTACTTTATCCCATTTGGAAATAAGATATTCGATGTAGCCGTAGACTTTACTCACCAAAATCCCAATGCCGAGAGCAACTACAGGTGCGCTTAGCATAACGAAGCGAATTCCTTTTGATGATGCATACATAATAGCGATAAGCCAAATGAATAAAAGAAGCGAATACGATAAGTCAATATCCGAATCTTTAAGCAACCCATAGACCAAGATGATGATAAATGGAATGCTAAACAAGGCAAGGAAGCTTAGTAAATCAAGTGAGAAACTTGACCTGCTGTACAACACGATTAAGTAAAAAATTATTGATCCAACAATAAACCACGACTCAATTTTCGTGTGCGTGACTTTCCTAAAAAAGCTCAACAAGAGTCCGATCGTTGCAAGAAAGAAGATAAGCGTTCCGCCGTTGGTGTGAATAAGATCACCAAGGCTTGCAGGATTAAGCTCCGCAACAGTCGTGAGTACGTTTGGCATGATAGTAAAGCCTTGCGTTGCTGTTTTCAAAATAGAGAAAATAAAAGGCAGACGATACACGTTGAGAAAGACACCAACAGTAGTGAAGAGCGAAACAAATATGCCTGAAAAAATGGTGAACAACACAAACGTTAATCCATAGTGAGAAAAGGTCTTTGAAGTAAAGAACGTTTTAAGTGCGTTCCATTTTTTCTTGCGCACAACTGCAATACTGACGCGCAGCAAAAAGTACAAGATAAACGAAAGCACAACTCCAACAACCATGGAGAATAAAGAATACCCTAGGCGCATCCCGATCAAGAGTTCTACAAGCAAGAGCATGCCTGCACCCCAGTATAAATAGGTGTCAACATGGAAAATTTCGGGGTAAAGGGAAACAAGATGCTTTGCAAAGTAATACGCGATCTTCACCAAGAGTGCAGCAGTAACAATGATGAAAAAATACGTCCAACCTGTCCACGCAAGCGAGAACCAACCGAAGAGAAATCCTGCAATACCGCTAAACAAAACGCGCTTCTGCCACGTCGTCTCCCTATCAAACACGGGCACGAGCGCCCAGAGAATAAAGAGAGGAAACAAAAGCGTGTATGAATCCGTATCTGAAAATCCTGCTGAGGTTCTTCCAAGAAAGGCGACATTGGTTGCAAGGAAGAGCGCAGAAAAGAATGCGGCAAGAACACCATACTTCTTTTTCATAAGAAAATATCCTGGAACTACAACTAAACTTGACAGGAACGCAGGCAGCAAAAAGAAAGCAAAGAAGGGTGTGATGTTGCCGTTAAATGCATGTAAAAAACGATACCAGGCCGCGCCAAGCTGTTCATGAAACTGCGCTGATGTCGGAATACCTATTGGTGCGAACATGTGATTGTCGCGGCATTGCCCATCAACAATTTCATCACAGACCGTTCCCGATTCGATAATGTTGTCGACTCTTCGCATGTAAAAATAGGGATCGATAGCGACAAGGTACGTTTCGCCATTATCATTTTGTAAACGACTCTTAAAACCTTCTGCGCGCGCCTGAACAAAGGTGTCGTAATCTTGACCACCGAGAACACCTGCGTACGTTGGGTCGCCACTGAGCACTTTTTGAAATTCTTCTTCAACGAGTTCGTTTACTCTATCAGGAGGAAGAGTTGCGCCAAAACGTTGCACAACACTTGCGGCAAGCTGGCTCTTAATTTGATCATTGATTGAGTTTTCAGCCCACGTCTTGGTTACGGGTAAGTCAACAGGATACAAACGAATGTGTAATGAAAGAAGAAGCGGTGCAAGAAAGAGAAGAATTGCTATAACAGCGAGCACTTCTTTGCGAGAAAAAAACGCGGAAAAGCCTTCCCAAAACGATGAGAGGAAATTTGTTTGTGATACCTTCTTCTGTGCAGATGCGTGATGAGTGTGCTCCTCATGACGAGAAGATGCTGATTGTTTTTTATGTATATGACGTCTTGCCATCCTAACCCCCTGAAAACTTAACCCTCAGAAAAAAAACGACATTTATATAAGTTTTGGAAGAGTTCCTGACCGGGTGAAGCAAGCAAAACTCCTTATTATGCCAGGAAACTACCTGCCAAACCTTGGCGGCCTCGAAACGCATGTTGATGAGTTTGCCAAGCATTATGTCAAAACAGGGCCTGTGGCAATCTTTGCGCCACGAATACGAGCAAATGCGCCTTGGATTGAACGCAAGCATGCAAACAAAGTGCTCGTTGTGCGCTACCCCGCATTTGAAGTTATCAACAACTTACCACTCCCTAAGTTTTGGACGGGAAAATTTTGGTCCCAACTTGCCAAAGTAAAGGAGTATGAACTGGTCATGACCAGAACAAGGTTTTTCCCCATTAGTTTTTTTGGTTTGCTCTACGCGAAACTTCGCAGGAACCAAAAAAAATTCATTCATGTTGAACACGGCAGTAGTTTTGTTACGCTTGAAAGTTCTTTTAAGACGTTTGTTGCGTGGTTGTATGATCGAACGCTTGGCCGCATGGTTTTTGCAGGAGCAGATGAACGCGTCGTTATATCAAAAGCGGTCGAACAATTTGTAAAAAAGAATTTTACGAGCAAAAATCTTACGCGCATTCATCGCGGCATTGACAAAGAACTCTACAACGCTATAGCTCCAGACAAACGTTTTGCAAAACAATTCGAACACAAAACAACATTTTTGTTCGTCGGACGGCTCTTTAAATGGAAAGGTGTGGCGCAGACCATTGCAGCAATACACCTTCTCCCTGCCGCACAGAAAGAAAAGATTGCGTTTGTCATTATCGGTGATGGAGAAGATGCAAAGCGCTTGCAAAAAAAAGCAGGCAAAGAACGTAACAAAACAATCTTTTTTTTAGGAAGCAAAGAGTTTTCAAAAACAATTGCTATCATGAAAGCAGCAACATACTACGTGCACAGCGCCCATCCAGGAGGAGGATTAAGCAACTCACTCTTGCAAGCATTGTTCTTAAAAAAATGGGCGATAGCAAGTCCGCACGAAGGAGCAAACGAAGTGGTTATCGATGGCAAAAACGGGTATGTGTTACCTAACAATACACCCGAAGCATTGGCGGCCGCTATAACAAAAACGCTTGAAAAAAAACCTGTCGTTGATACAAAAACGCATGATATGTTCTCGCAACAATTTGATTGGGCGCATATTGTTGAAAAATATAGAAAAATTCTTTTCAGATAAATTTCTTAGAAATTACTTTGAGGCGTACAAAAACACGACAAGTGCGCTTCCCACTTCGTAAAAGCGCCCAATAATTCTTGCAATAACAACGCCGAGCAAACCAAATTGCACCAATGCAAGAAGAGAGACAATTGAAACAATTGCTGCACTGCCATTGAGCGCATTAATTTTTCTATGCGATAATCGATGCTGGAACACCGCCATGATTAAGGGGCGGGGAATGTTAACAATACTGATAGCAAACAAAACACTCAACCAAGTGTAGTCAACATATTCTGGATAAAAGGTGATAAACAAGAATCTAGCAACAATTGAGTACAACGCGATAATACCTATTGCCATGATAAAGAACTTGAATATGTGGAGCAAAAAATCTTTTCGTCGAATTTTGACTTCGGCAAGTTTTGGCAAGTATAATGGTTTAAGCGAGCTAAACATTATTTTTGGTTGATTGGGAAGCAACGTAATAATTGAATAAATAGCAAGTTGTTCGAATCCAAGAATAGCAACGATTGGTCGATCAAGTTTCAAAATTAAACTGTAAATCAATTCTGCAATACTAATTTTTTTTCCAAAGGAAATGTTCTTTGGCACGCTTGCTTTTGAGCGTATAACACGAGGAATTGCGATATGATTCAAATAGGCACCAATAAGTGCTTGCGCAACAACAAAAGGAACAATGAGTAAAAAGAGGTCTTGATACCAGAGAAGAACGGCTCCAATCATAACAAGAGAGAGGAATATGAGCAGTGATGAAATATAAAAGTACGTGGTGAATTGTTTTCGCCCAACATAATACCCGCGAAAGAGTCCTGACACACTAAAAGGAGGAAAGAGCACGGCAAGCACTATACAAATAAGAGCGATGGAGAAAGAATCGTGCTGCACATAGCTATACAGTGCAGAACCAACAAGAAAGAGACTGCCCAGCCAACTCCATTTGTAGATCTCTTTAAGTGCCAACATGAACGTGCCATCTTTATTTTTTGCAATGGCTTGTACGATTGCTACTTGCATTCCTGGAAACGCAAACAAGTAAGCAATACTTAGCAATGCAGAAACGAAGACATACTCGCCAAAGAGTTCTTTTGGAGCAAGATTGGCAAAAAGTAAACTTACCAGAAAGGCTTTGAGTGCGCCAAAAACTTGGTTAAGAACAAGAAGAAATGAGTTGCCAAAAAAGTAAGACGTGTCAATACCAAGAGCTTTCGAAGAACGTTTGAGAAGCGTCTCACGAAGAGAAAGTTTGTCTGCTGGCATGGCAAAAAAATGCAACGAATCAGTATTTATAAATCTTGTTTAGCCATCCTGCAAGAAGAGTAAACAAACGAAGATCTTTCTTTGTCAAGTTTCGACGCCAAGCTTCATCCATGCGAATATCATTTGATTTGGTAAATCGCATGCGATTACCGCCAAGTTGATGCTGCTGCGAATCAGCAAAACGCATCATACCCGGTTCAAAAGTGATGCCAATTGGACGCAAGACACGTTTAACAATTTTTTCAGGCTCTTTAACAAAATCTTCATAACGAACCGTAACAACTTTTGCACGTTTGTTTTTGAGCTTGACCAGTTCAATCTTAAGATTTGCACCACCCCAAAGATAGAGTGCTCGCCAACCCCACCCATACTTTCGTTTGTATGACCAGAACACGCCTCGTCCATCACGAATAAGGTGAACAAACACGTGGTTAAACCGTTTATCTTGACTTAACAGAAGTGCACGAAAGGAATCCTTTGAGGAATCAACAATGATGTTTTTCTTGGAAACCTGCGCAATAGCGTTATACATGGCGTGATGGTTATCAAGAAATGTTTTGAGTTGGATGCGTTGACCTGGCTTTACCCCTGCAAAAGGCTTCTTTTTTTGAATAAACAGCAATCGAAAAACAGAATGAGCAATTCGTCTTCCCGCCATGCTTTTTCGTGTTTTTTCGCCCATGCGAGCAAAAACGTTACTCCAAAAAGAACACGCAGACCAGTTTTGTTCGCACGTACAACGATAGTCATGTGTGGGATTTTCAAAATTGTGCAGATACACATTCACGACTTCGCCAACACCGACAACCTTTGAGTGCGCACCGAGAATCAAATCCAAGAGAGTGCTACCACAATGGCCTGAGCCAAGAACGTGAACAATTGTGAGAGGAGAGGTGTGTGTTTGTTTCATAGATGACTCCAAAGCAACTGCGTCGCATTCTTAAATGTTACGGGCATCAGCGCACCGTTTCTAAATCCTCATTCAAGTCAAGAGAAAACGTGCTTGCCCCTCGCACATTTAGATGGTCCGAGTCACTAAACAGCACGCTTTGGTTTGCGTAGGTAGTTAAATAATCAAAAATGTACGCATCGGGCGCGAAGCGTTCAAGAAGAGTGTTAAGTGTAGCATAAAATGCTTCAGGAGTTATGCCAACTTCTTGTGCACCCGCTAAATATTCTGCGGAAACAGGATACGCAACAAAAACAATGGTCTTGTTATGTGCTTTTGCGAGTTCGAGTGTGCTGATAAACCCCTTGACGAGTCGCTCGTTAAATATTTCAGGGTATGCTGGAAAATGTTTTTGTGCTCGAGCAAGACCGATGGCGTCACGATTAGATTTTTGCGAAAAGTCAGCATCGTTTGCTTGCCATCCTTGTAGAACAGGCGTTCGTTCAGGATTTGCAAGCAGTTGCCATGCTTCAAGTCCGTTGCCAAAAAAAGGAAAGTTTGCTTTAACAGCAACGCCAAGCAAGGAGTTGTTTGAAACACGGGCAAGTTCTGCGTAGGACATCTTTGTTTTCCAATACCACGCATCAACATACGGCGCGGATCGGTACATGGAAAAATCATGTAAGTCAATGGGAAAAACAAAAATGGAAGCGGTCGTGCCTTCTTCTAAAACATTGCGAACTTTGAAAAATGTTTGTTCATAAATTTCAGAAGGAACCGCATAGTTAAACGAACCAGGAATGAACTCAGGGTTTACACTTCGTGCAACATGCGAATCACCAAAAAAGAGTATGGAGATATTTTGCTCACTCGTAGCAGCAAATTGCACTTCACTTTTGAAAATGTTCTTTTGAGGAATGACATACCAAGAATATGCTGCATTGAAGAGTGCGAGAAGAACAATAACGAAGAGAATAAAGATGAGCGTTGTTCGCATAAATCTTCGTTTTTCTTTTTTCATAACAATAAGCCTCTAAAATTGAAAGTAAATAAACTCCACATTTTCAAACACGCCAAAGATAAAAATCATGCTTAAGATAAGTAAGTAGATACTCCAGCGAAGCACAACTGGTTTTCTTGATAAAAACTCTCGCATACGCATATGTTCTTGGAGAAGATGCACAAACTCCATGAAGAGAATGATCAAAAAGGAAAAGATAAGTCCTTCCCACCCAATACCACCAAGATTGATTCCTGAAAAGTCAAGTGACCAGCCAACAAAAATGTTCTTAAGCACATACCACCCCTCACTGATGTTGTTTGCTCTGAAAAAAATCCATCCGATGTTTACAAAAACAAACGTGGATGCTATTTGCAAGCCTTTCAAGAGCCAAGGAACTTTCGGTAATCGTAAAAAGTTGCATAGTGCTTTGCGAGGTGTTGCTGTAATAATGCTAAAGACAAGATAAAATCCGTGCAGCGCACCCCATAAGACAAACGTCCAGTTCGCGCCGTGCCACAAGCCACTGACCAAAAAGACAAAGAAGAGGTTAAAATACCATCTGGGAACACTTACGCGGTTTCCCCCCAGAGGAATGTAGACGTAGTCGCGAAACCAAGAAGATAAGGATATATGCCAGCGTTTCCAAAATTCTGAAATGGATCCTGAAAAATAGGGGCGCTTGAAGTTATCCATTAAATTGAATCCCATCACTTGCGCTGCGCCAATCGCAATATCAGAGTAGCCAGAGAAATCGCAGTAAATTTGATAGGCAAAAAAGATGGTTGCGAGAAGTAAAGCAATGCCATGATACTCAGTTGGATTATTGTAGACCATGTTTACCACAATAGCAAGGCGATCAGCGATGACGATCTTTTTGAAAAAACCCCAAAGCATGAGTTTCAAACCGTTGGTCACCCGCACATATTCGAATTTGTGCTTTTCGTAGAATTGAGGAAGTAAGTTTCTTGCTCGTTCAATTGGTCCTGCAACGAGTTGAGGAAAAAATGAGACATACACAGCAAAAATACCGAGATGTTTTTCTGGTTTAATTTTTCCAAAGTAAATATCGAGGGTATAACTCATTGTTTGAAACGTGTAAAAGGAAATACCAACTGGAAGCAACACTTTGAGCGTTACTGGTGAAAGAGGAATGCTCCAGGTTGCAAGAAGTGCACGCAATGAATCAGAAAAGAAATTAAAATACTTAAATGCGAAAAGGAGGCCTAAATTGGTAACAATGCTTAGCCAAAGGAATGCTTTCTTTCTTCGCAGCGATTTGGATGCATGAATTTGCCATCCAGCAACGTAATCAACAAGCGTAGAGAGCATGATAAGAATAATATATTCTGCTTTCCAGCTCATGTAGAAATAATAACTGGCAATGAGCAAGAGAATCCAGCGATATTTTTGTTTGATCGAGAAATAAATAGCTACGACGATCGGGAAGAATAGCAAAAAGTGGAGTGAGTTAAACAACATGGAAGATCACATCTTAAACAACTAAAGGAATACCTGATGGCAGCTCACTTCGGTATATAAAGTTGTCGTTCCGGACGAATGGGGAAATATTTATAAGGGCCGAGGCGCTCTCTTGAAGAATGTTTGTTGATCGCAAATTTCGTATAGCGCGGCTTTGGTCCAATCGGGAACTAAAGAAATTCGCCCACCTCTTCAAAGGAACAGTGGTGAATGTTTCAGGATGGACTGATATTGATAAAGAAGGCAGCACATACGCTAAATATTTCAAAAACGCAGATACCTACCTAATTTCAAATTATAAAGCAGAAGCACGAGGATTTCAAGGATACAAGAACGAATTCTTCTTAGATTTGACAAAGAAATTGCCAAAAAAACATGTTGGCAAATACGAAGTCATCTTCAACCACACAACACTCGAACATATTTATGAAGTTCAGCAAGCATTCGCCAATCTTTGCGCCATGACAAATGACATCGTTATTGTCGTTGTGCCCTTTGTGCAGCACATGCACAGCCATTACGGTGATTACTGGCGATTCACTCCTCTTGCAATAAAACGGATGTTTGAAGATAACAAGATGGAGCTGCTTTATTTGAGTTTTAACCATGATCGGCACGCATCAACGTATATTTTTGCTATTGCTTCAAAACAGCCAAAGAAGTGGAAAGGAAAAATCGGTAAGAAATTTAGTTACAAATCGCCACGAGACTTTCTAGATTTGTTTGAAAACTATGCGGGAAACCGGGCTATAACAAATACGTACGTGTTTAAGGTAGCGACACTTGTTCGAGCAGCACTGCAGAAAATTTTCAAATAGAGTTTTATTTCTTAGAGAACATACTTCCAAAATATACTACTAAAAATTTACAAATAAGTTCGACTTAGTTAAAATAAGGTAAAACGTACATGGTCAAAGCATTGATTGAAATTGGAGAAAACACGAATAGAATGCTCAATAGTGTTAAAGCAAAGTACAACCTCAAAGATAAGGGAGATTGCTTGAAAAATATCACTTCACCATAAATGGTTGCTGATGCAAATCTTCTTTATTATATGAAAGCACTTCGCCTGTTGCAATCAAGCGCGCTTGTTTTCCTGTGGCAAGAAGAATCGCGTGCGCAGCTGCAGTGTCCCACTCCATAACTGGTCCGTAGCGAGGATACAGATCTGCTGTGCCTTCAGCGACTAAACAGAATTTTAAGGAACTGCCAATTGCAGTTGTTTGAATAGTGTTTCCTTCACGTTCTAATTTTCCTAAAAAGTTTCGCGTAGCATCATTCATATGCGATTTTGTGGTAACGACAACCAGCATGCGAGGATCTTTTGCTGGAAGCGATAAAGGCAAAGAGACTGGCGCATCTTTACCAACTTGCTTATATGCGCCCTGCGCATCCGCATAATACAAAATATCAAGCGCGGGAGCGTAAATAACGCCCAGAATTGGCGTACCGTCTTTAATAAGGCCGATGTTAACAGTGAACTCATCGCGTCCTTTGATGAATTCTTTCGTCCCATCAAGCGGATCAACGCACCAAAACGTTGTCCAGTGCTTTCTTTCTGCAAAGGGCGTTGCAACTACTTCTTCTGAAATTATAGGAATAGTCGGGTCAAGTTTAGTTAGCGCGGCAACAATATAGGTGTTTGCTGCAAGGTCTGCTTCGGTTAAGGGAGAGACAAAAGTCCCATCAGATTTTTCTTCTAGTACTGCACTTTCTTTTCGATAAAAGGAGAGAATTCGTTTACCTGCTTCACGCGCAATAGGAATAATGTCTTGCGCGGTGACCATCACAAAATCCCTCTGCCCTGCAAATAAGTGTAGAGTGCAGTAACACAACCATCAACATCAAGAGTTTCCGTATCAAGAACAAGCTCTGGATGCGCAGGTTCTTCATAGGGATCGGAGATGCCAGTAAAATTCTTAATTTCGCCAGCAAGTGCTTTTTTGTACAATCCTTTCGTATCTCGCTTTGTGCATTCTTCAACGGAGGCTTTTACAAAGACTTCGACAAAATCCCCTTCGGGAAGTCCTGCACGCACCGCATCGCGATCAATTCGGTAAGGAGAAATAAATGAAGCAACAGTAATAATGCCTGCATCAACAAAGAGTTTGCCAACTTCGCCAATTCTTCGAATGTTTTCTTCACGATCTTCTTTTGAAAACCCAAGACCTTTATTTAATCCATGGCGCACATTGTCGCCGTCAAGGACATAACACACACGTTTTTCTGCAAGCAGTTTTTTTTGAAAAGCAACCGCAATCGTTGATTTTCCCGAACCTGAAAGTCCTGTAAGCCAAATAAGCACTGAAGGATGACCAATAACTGCCTCGCGGTCTTTTCGCGTTACTCCCGTTTCATGCCAGAATATTTCGTGTTGCGGTAATTGTTTTTCTTCGGCCATCATGCATCCTCTTACAGATTAAAAATGTAATTTTTGAGTTTTAATTGTTCAATAACTTTAAGCGCATTTACTTCATGATCATCAGCTGCATCTAATAACAGATGAGCAACGTCGTGCGTCCCATCAGGATCACCAACATGAACAATGTATGTCTCGCCTCGTTTATTAATCGTTTGCAACAATCGAAGATCGTCAACATCAAGATCGCTTGCAGTTCCAACAACAAGGAGTCCTGCATCAAGAAGTAAGTTTGCAACTTCGCCAAATCGCCGTACATGTTCGTCGCGCTCAGTTTTGGTAATATCAGCGTCAATTCCGCGCAAAATATTTCCAATACCGAGAAAGTACGATTTTCTTCCCGCATCAAATAATTTTTTCTCGACAAGTTTCGCAATGGATTTTTTATCAACGCCTGTCTTTCCCGTAAGTAAAAGAAGGGTGGGAAGTTGCGAATACTTTTCTGCCCGATCCTTCATCGAAACATGACCTTTCTCCCATTTTTGTTCTCGCAAAAATACTTGTGCGCGAGCTTTTTTTTGTTTATCATCAAGTGCTTGCGCAATAATACCGCCGCCTGCGATATCAAATTCGTCAACAAGAACGAAGCGTCCCGTACTTGCAAGTTCTGCAGATAAATCAAAGGCAATTGGTTGCTGGCATTCCAAAATACATTCAGCAACTTCGTGGCGTTCTACGTGTGCTTTCTTTGCAGCATCTAAGTTTGATGCGTCAAGAACAGACTCAATTGATTTAATCATGACAGGAACAGAAGTAGTGCCCAGTTTGAGTTTGTATCGTTTGTCAGTTGAAAGAGGTGTTTTACCCATCCAAAAAATGTTTGCGCGAAGAAGAGAACTTACTTGGGGTAAGACATCTTCTTTTCTTGTCATAAGCTCTCCACGATTGACATAAATCTGCTCTTGCAGAGTAAGCGATACTGATTGTCCTGCTTTTGCAAAAGAAGAGGTGGGCGCATTAAATTCTTCAATGGATTTGATAATGCTTCTTTTATTTGAAGGAAGAAAGACCACTTCATCACCAACGTTAAGCGTGCCTGATTCAATGCGACCTGCAATAAGTCTGCGATCATCACCTTTTTTTGTAAATTTGTAAACACCTTGGATGGGCATACGCAGAGGTTTTTCTTCTGGAAGAGGTTCTTTTGCAAAAGAGTCAAGCACTTCAAGCACGTGTTTGCCCGTAAACCAAGAAAGGTTCTTTGATGATGACGCAATATTATCTCCTTCTCGAGCGGAGACGGGAATAAATGCTTGGGGCGTGATGCCAATGTCTGATAAGAATTTTGTATACTCTGTTTCAATAGCAGAAAATACTTTTTTATCATACTTAACAAGATCCATTTTGTTTACACAAACTGCAACTTGCTTAATACCAAGCATGGAAAGCATGTAGCCGTGTCGCTTTGAATTTTCTTGAATGCCTTCTTGCGCATCAATTAAAAGAAGTGCGCTTTCAGCTCGAGCCGCACCAGAAATCATATTTTTGAGAAATTCGATGTGACCTGGCGCATCGATCAATAAATATCTTCGTTTATCACTCTTGAAAAAACATCTTGCTGAGTCAATAGTAATACCTTGGCTCTGTTCATCTTTAAGTGCATCAAGCAAGAACGCGTATTCGAATTCTCTTGAATTCTTTCTGCAATGTTCTTTGATTTGTTCAAGTTTTCCATCGGGAAGAACGTCCGTATCAGCGAGCAATCTACCGATGAGCGTGCTTTTTCCGTGATCTACATGACCAACGATGACAATGTTCATTTGTTCACGTTCATTCATCATCTGTGCCTCGCACATCTTCTACGCGCACGCCCCAGCGGATGCCACTCCACACGCGTTCATGAAAATAATATAAGAGCATTTTTGCAAAGACTTCGATAAAGCCAATTGAAAAGGAAAGGGCAAGACTGCCGGTGAATGCGAAAACTAAAATCATCGTTGCAATAGTTGCGCTCACTCGCCACGTAAGAGATTTTACGATGCTTCGTTTTGGATGTTCATGATGTTTGACAAATCCCATCGTCACATGTACCCGTCCCGTCGAAGGGTTTCTAAACCTCCACCGTCTTCTTTATCTTGTGCTCTTCCTGATCGTTCTGCAATACGAGAAAATTTTCCTGCGCGCAGTTCTTCAACAATTTCTTTAGGAGTTCTCGCAGTTGATTCGACAGGATTCGTGCAAGGATAACAACCTAATGACCGATAGCGTTTGCCATCTCCCTTATCAAAGTACAGATCGGTGATAGGGATGTTTTCGCGCTCAATGTATTCCCAAATATCAAGTTCGGTCCAATCAAGTAACGGATGAATGCGGATGTGTGTTCCTGGTGCAAAATCAGTTTTGAATTGATTCCACAATTCAGGGGGTTGATCACCTACATCCCAATTATTCGTTTTATCACGAGGAGAAAAATAACGTTCTTTGGAGCGGCTTCCCTCTTCGTCAGCGCGTGCGCCAACAATAACACCAGTGTACGGTTCACGGTTTTCGTCAACATCGTATTTTCCGGTTTTATGATTTAATCGATACCGAGGCCATTCTCCAGAAAGCGTGTTGCGCAATGCTTCCGTTTTGAGTGTTTTGCAACAAGCGATGCGATCAATTTTTCCATCGGGAAAGGTGTTTTTGTTTGCAAGAGCTTTCTTATTCTGCCCATACACCATGTCAAGACCTAACTTAACTGCAATTTTATCTCGAAACGTGATCATTTCAGGAATTTTATAAGCGGTGTCAATATGCACCAAAGGAAACGGGACGTGACCACCAAACGCTTTTCGTGCAAGCCAAAGCATGACGGTGCTATCCTTACCAATAGACCAGAGCATACAAAGATTGTGAAAATTAGCATACGCTTCTCGCAAGATATATACTGATTGGCTTTCAAGCGCGTCAAGCTTATCCATTACGCCACCCCAAGACAGTTTTAGACTCACTGTCTGCTGGCTTCTAAGAACGCTGAGCACTTTAAAAAGATTGTTGCATTACGGTTGTCAAGAGTTTATAAAAAGGGTTCGTAAGCACTACTAATTACTAGAGAAAAAAGCAATAAAAAATAAGTTAAAAAAAATGAATACGATAAATAAAACACTCACTCTAAGTCTTCGAGTTTGACAACATCAAACTTCTTGTACGCAACTTTTGTGGTTTTTCCTAAGACTTCAGGCTCTCTCCTTGGCACAATACCGTAATCAGCACGCATCATACGAATAGTGTCTTCGGTAAGAGTTGTTCCTTGAGGAATATCATCTGCAGCAACGATAACTTTTTTCATGACTTGAGAATTTTCTCTCTCCGTCTTCGTAATACCACGATCGTATTTTCCCATAATCATTTCAGCTTCACGAATTTTATCTACCACTTCTTTAAACTCATGTGGCTCTAATGAAGATGCGTGATCAGGCCCTTTCATTTTTCTACTTAACGTAAAATGACCTTCGTAGATTTTTGCTCCGGCTGCAATTGCTAAAGGCGCAGCAACAGTTCCTGCCGTATGATCAGAAAAACCAACAACACACCCAAACTTTTCTGCTAACGTTTTCATCTGGTTCAAATTAATGATCTCAAGCGGCGCAGGATACTCACTCACACAATGAAACAACCCAACATTTTTATTGCCAGTTTTGGCAACAACCTCCATTGTTTCTTGAATATTCTCAAGTGTATTCATCCCTGTCGACATAAGCGTCGGTTTGCCTTTAGAAAGAATGTGCTTAACCATACGTGGATTGTTAAACTCAGGAGAGCTCACCTTAAATGCTGGCGCCCCAATTTCATCAAGGAAATCAGTGCTTTTTTCTTCATCAGGTGTTGACATGAAAATAATTCCTTTTTCATCACAGTATGCTTTGAGTTCACGAAAATCATCATACGTAAGTTCTATTGATTTTGCAAGTTCAAAGAAACTATCAAAGCCAGTTAAATCTCTGTGGTATTCTGCCGTACCAATGTTTGGCACCATGAGTTCTTCAGTGATCCACGTCTGAAACTTAACCGCATCAGCACCTGTTTCAATAGCAGCATCGATCATTTCTTTTGCAATCTTCACATCTTTGTTATGGTTCACACCCAATTCAGCAATGATAAAGCAAGGATGACCCTCGCCAACCATCTTATTTCCGATTTTAAATTCTTTATTGAAATTCATTTGAAAGTCACCATTTAGGAAAATCCCTTAATGAAAAAAACAGTAATAGTTTATATAATTTCTTCAAAGTACTTTGAACTACTGAATAAATAATTCTCTTATTGCTTGTGCTCGTTTTTCCCAAGAAAACTCATGGGCTAAAGCAAACGCGTTCTTTGCAAGTGTTTTTTGCTTTGCATCAGAACCAAGTACCATATCAATTGCTTTCGCAAATGAACGGGCATCATCAGGTTTTGCAAATACGACTTCTTTTTCACTAACTATTGCTCGCATGCTTGGCAAGTCGCTTACGACAATTGGTTTTTGTGCTGCCATGTATTCAAACAATTTCAAAGGAGAGGTATACAAAGCAGATATGTTTTCTTTTGCTGTGTTTGGAATGATAAGAACATCAGCTGCTCGCAAAAAAAGAGGGATTTTTGTGTGTTCTTGTCGAGAAAAAAAAGTTAGGCGAGGATATTTTTTTCGCAAGTCACTCACTTCATCGCGTCTTCCACCCACACTAACAAAAAGCACGTCTTTTGTGGAAAGATGTTGTGCGGCTTCAATAAACGTGTCGTGTCCTTTCCATCCTTTAAGACTGCCAACATACATAACAATTTTTTTTGTTTTTGGAAGGCCGAGTGCTTTTCGAGCAGCGACAACGGAGTCTTTGATTGCAAAATCTTCTAAGAACACCCCATCGTGGAGCACGACTAATTTTTCTGGTGCAAACCCTTTTGCTTCTAAGGCAACGGCAAGTCCTTCACTAATCACCACACAATTTTTTAATGAATGGTAAGTTGCCGCGAAGAGTCGCCACCAAATTTTTGAAGCGGGCAACTCGTGAAGTTCGTAGATGACCGGACAAGACAATAATTTTGAAGCAAGAAACGCAACGAGTAAATCACGCGTATACACTACCTCTACATTTCGAAATGATTTCTTTATTTCGCGATATAGTCGAATACTTCTCATGCCGTATGATGCGTTTGAAGTGAGTGAGTGAAGGGCGAACGATGGAGTGATGCCAAACGTTTTTTTGAGTTCTGTTGCATCGCAATAAAAAGAAAGAAGAGACACCTCTACTCCTGTTTTTGCAAACGCGGCGCACATGTTCAAGACTTGGACTTTGTTTGCTGCAAGACCACGATAATCTGCATTGTGTACGTAGAGGAGTTTTTTCATTTTTCTAGTGATGCATACACATCTCTCACCGATGTTGCATAGCGCTGCCAAGAATATGTTTCTGCAGTTTTTCTTGCTTGAAGTCCCATCTTCTTGCGAAGTTTTGCATCTCTATAGAGCAACAATAACTTCTCTTTGAGCTTTGCTACGTTCTTTGTTGGAATAATAAATCCTTCTTTGCCTTCGGTTATGACACTTCCTGCATTAAACGTGGTTATCACTGGAAGACCGCAAGCGAGGGCTTCATACACTGCTTTTGCTGATCCTTCGTTGGTTGAAGGGAATGCAAAGACATCTGCGAGAGGAAGTTTTTTTGCAGGATCAACAAAACCACAAACAACAATGTTATGTTTTTTGGCGTCTTTCAAATACTCATTCACTTCAGGATACACGCGACCATAGAGCATGAGTTTTGCATGCGGAAGAGCAAGTTCTTTCCATGCCTGCACTAAACAATCAATTCCTTTGCGAAGATTAATGTTTCCTACAAAAGCGACCGTGAATGTTTTTGCTTTTTTTTGCTGAGGGGTAAAACGCGTTGCGTCAACACCGAAAGGCACAATATGAACTTTTGATGTGTCAAGACCCAAATCTTGTAGTGTTTGTTTTACATAAGGCGAAGGAACAATAATGGCATCAGCAACAGAAGCTGCACCTATGAGCGCTTCTTTTTCATGCGGACATGCTTCGCGCGGCATACCTATAGCAACATCTTGCACGACAAGAAGGCCTGCGTCTTTAGCTTGTTGTGCGAGCTCTTTGCTATAATCCCAGAAATGAATAAGCGAAGCGTTTTCTGCATGACGCGCAACATAACTTTTTGCAAAATGCATGAAGAGATTTCTTTTCAAGCGAACGCCAGGAATGGCTCCAGGAAAGATCATGTCACATGCTGACAACAGTTTTGGCACGAGGTTACCAAGAGGTATTGGTCGCTTGACATGTTCTGGCGCGAGAATACCAGGAGCATAGTCCCTGCAAATAACTTTTGCAAGTTCTTGTTTTTCTTCTAAGAGTTGTGCAATGGGCGTCGTGCGAAACCCAATGGTATTTGGAACGCCAAAATCTGAATTGACACAGAGCAATACGCTCCGTTTAGAATGAGACGTCACCAGCATCAACCTCACTCGGTAATGCCTGCCTCTTTTTTTGCAAGTGCTAAGTCGTGTCTCACCATGCGTTTGACAAGCTCGGTGAAGGAAACTTTTGCTTGCCAGCCAAGTTCTTTTTTCGCCTTGGTGGTGTCGCCAAGTAACGTTTCAACTTCTGTTGGACGAAAATAATAGGGGTCGATGGACACAATAACTTCTCCAGTTTTTGCGTTAACACCGACCTCGTCAATACCTGTTCCTTTCCATTCTAAGGGAATACCCACTTCCTTAAAGCTAAGATCGAGAAATTCTTTAATGGTGTGATTCTCTCCGGTTGCGATGACAAAATTTTTTGGCTTGTCAAGCTGGAGCATCATCCACATTGCTTCAACGTATTCTGGTGCGTAGCCCCAGTCTCGCTTCGCATATAAGTTACCTAACTTAATTTCTTTTTGCAAGCCACAGGCGATACGCGCTGCAGCTAGAGTGATTTTTCGAGAGACAAATGTTTCTCCTCGTCGTTCGGATTCATGATTGAATAAGATGCCGTTCACAGCAAAGATGCCGTGCGCTTCTCGATAGTTTTCAACAGTCCAGTACGCATAGAGTTTTGCAACACCATACGGACTTCGTGGATGAAAAGGAGTGGTTTCCTTTTGAGGCGATTCTTGAACATTACCAAAGAGTTCGCTTGTGGATGCTTGATAGAGTTTCGTTTTTTTCTCAAGACCGAGCGATTTAATCACTTCAAGAAGTTTAAGCACGCCTAGACCATCACAGTTTCCCGTATACTCAGGAATATCAAATGAAACGCGCACATGACTTTGTGCTGCAAGGTTGTAAATTTCGTCTGGCATGATTTTTGTAACAATGGTTTTGACACTAAGGGTGTCGGTCATGTCACCATAATGGATGAAGAGCTTATCTTTAGCCGTTGGATGTTCAGAAAGGAGGTGCTCGATGCGTTCAAGTTTGATTGAACTTGATCTGCGCACAATGCCGTGCACTTCGTATCCTTTTTCAAGCAATAACTCTGCCAAATAGGAACCATCTTGTCCTGTTATGCCAGTTATTAATGCTTTTTTCATACGATCACCGAACAATTCTTGTTCAAACGCCCTTTCGAACGCGCCAAACGGTTCGCAAATATTCTATGAGATGTTTGACGAAGCGAGTCTTACTCTCCCCGTAGGTTCGTTCCTTGTAATAAACGGGAACTTCTTTGATGTGCGCCCCCTGATCTGCCAAACACTTGAATAGTGAAATATTGTAATCGCCATATCCTTTAAAAATCTTTTCCAGTGGGCAGCGAAAAAGTGCAGATTTACTGATTAAAATGTAGCCGCTCAGGTTTTCTTTCGTTGGTAAGCGCAGGGAGATTTTGATAAATTGATTCATGGCATAACTGCAATACCAACGCAGTTTTGCTCCTTCCATACCACCACCTTTGACAAAACGAGATCCGATAACGACATCATTTCCGGGTAAGTTCTTAAGCATCTTTGTAATATCCTTTGGATCATGATTAAAATCAGTGTCCATAAAAATAAGATAATCACCTTTTGCAAGGGAGATGCCTTTCATGATTGCAGACGCAAGTCCTCGATCACGTTTTCGCACACAAAGTTTGACGTGCTTGTGCGAAGCAAACTTTTTCTCTACAGCTTTTGCTGTGCCGTCAGGACTGTTATCATCTACAACAATAATTTGCGGCTCTTCGTTTTTGAGCACCTTCAAAAGCGCAGAGATAAGCGGCACGATATTCTCTCGCTCATTATAGGTGGGTAAAATCACTGAAATTTTTTTCTTTGCATGCGGATTTGCACTCATAGTATCACCCGAAATGTTTTACAAATAATTTTGATAAGAGTTTGACCGACCATTGTGGTGAAATTTTAATCACTTTTCTTACTAAACCAAAGGAGGTGTAATAATCAAGTTGAGGAAGTTTTGCTTTTGGATTAATTTTCATAAAGTAAAAGTTTATTTTTGTTGTCACGCCACCCCAACGAGTTTTGAATTGGTTAAGTCCTGCATCGTGTGGGCTCGTATAGCCTAGATCAAAATCTTTCATGCCACGAGCATGACCTACTAAGAGTGCATTCCATATAATGAAATAGTTCGGTGAGAGTTCACGCACATCAACATCAGAAAGACTCCACTGATCAAATAAATGATCTTTGTAAAAGAAAAGCAAGGTGCCACCAACAACTTTGCCGTTCAATTTCCCTACACAAAGTTGCATGTGTCCGTGCGGTTTCAAATACGTCAAGTAATTTTCTAAGAGGGTAAATGATTGAAATATGGTTAAGTGTTTTCGACAGTAGAGCTTGACCATGATGTTATAGAACGCACGCAAATCTTCAATCTTATCTGTTTGCTCAAAAGTCATGCCTCCTTCTTCTGCTTTGAGGATCATGCGCTTCGCGAGTCGTTTCAAGCGTCCGCGCATCTCGTCTTCTGAACCAATAGGAATCATAGTTCGTTCATAGAAAGCTTGCGATGAAAGACGAAATTGTTTCGTGATTTGTTCAGATAAAGGTTCTCGCGATTTAAGTTCGACGTAGGAAACACCGTGTGCTTTTCCAAGACGTTTGAGTTCTGCAAAAATGAATTCAGAAACTTTAGGAGTAGTACTTAACGGTTCACCATAAAAATTAAATGGAGCTGTAGTGAGCTTCTTTCCATACAAGAAGCTGTTGACAAAAAAAACTGGACAAATACCTTGAACGGCATTTCCCTTATAGACAAGAAAATGGAGTGCTTTGTACTTATACGAAGCAGAAATAAGATTCTTCCAAGAAACGGTGTGAAACAATGAAGCGTCAGGATGCGAGTTAAGAAACGCGGTCCAGTCGGCTTCCTGAGCCATTGTCAAGGGAACAATCTGCAAAGGCATTTTTAAAGAAGAGAAATGTCAAGCAATTCATAAAGCTTTTGCAATCGTTTCCTCATACGGGCATACGTGGGAATAAGCACCACACGAGGAATAAGGTCTTCAGCTACTGGGCAAGGCGACCAGTAGGGTTTGTATTTTGCAACATGAGTAAGTAAAGGAGGTTGCTGGGGAAGATCAACGAAGCTTCGGTGAGCAAATAACGCAACATCTTCTTCATGAGGAAATTTGAGCAAAATCATCAAATTATCTTCGGGATTGTTATTTAGAAGATGCTGAGGATATTTTTTTTGCACCGCTTCGATAAATTTCTTACGGGAAAGCTTCTCTGTTCGAATTCTTCGAAATTGTGAATGCAAAAGACCGGTTGCCACTCCTGATAAGCGAGAATGTTTTGGCGCATAAAACAGCTGCGACTTGAGCAATCCCGAAATTTTCTTGGTAAGGACAGAATACACGACAGGCGCAGTAAGTGTTGAAAAGGCAATAAGAGAAACAAGCGTTGAAAATCCTCTTGGATGTTTTGCGGCTTTGTTGTCAACGAACGCAGCAAATGCTTTGTCGTTGGTGAGCAAAACACCTCCCTTAATTGTTGAAACGTATTTTGCCATGTCCAAGCTAAAAAAAGAACAGAAGGCTTGTGGATTTTTTTGAAAGCTCACCGTCTGCGCTTTATCTTCAATAAGAATTGCGTTGTGCGTTCGTACAAAAGAATTTAGTTTATTTTTATCATACGAGTTACCAAATGCAGTAACTGCAATAACTGCGCGCACCTGTTTTCCTCGTGATTTTTTTTCTAAATCAGCAACATCAAGAGTAAGGTTTTCATTAACATCAACAAATAACGGAATGAGCTTATGGGCAAGAATAACTTCAACAACTACTTCGCACGTGTTAACAGGAAGCGCGACATAGGATCCTTGTGGAAAATTCAAGTACGCGAAGGTCAACGATAAACAAGAACGTCCGCTGTGAAGTAAATGCGCAAAGGAGTACCCTGTAAGTCCTTCAAGAAGTCGAGAAACTTTTGGGGCATAATCACGAAAGAAGCCGAGCTTTGCATGCGCATAGTCTTGGAGCGTGAAATGATGAGCATATTTAGGTAGCATCTTTCACCAACCGAATAAGTGTTATTTCTGGCATGCAGCGAATTCGAGGAGAAGGAAGAGAAAAGACTTTTGAAGTGCCAAGTCCTCGAGTTACATACAATTGGAGCCCGTCAATCGAAAACAATCCTGAAGCGTATGCTCGCCCAATACGTGTTGAGGTGTAGAGTGCGCCAATACCTGGTAAACATATTTGTCCACCATGAGTGTGTCCTGAGAGCACGAGTGAACATTGTTTTGCTTCTTCTTTTAATATGATGTCTGGTGAATGAGAGAGTAAAATCTTGCACGCACTTGACGAACCCTTTAACGCTTTAGGCAAATCACTTTCGTCACTTACTTTCGGATCATCATACAAGTAAGGACTAACACCGATCAAATCAACACTTTGTCCTTTTTTTGAAATGCGCACGCTTTGATTATCGAGAAGATGAACGCCTGTTTCTTTGAATACTTGTTGCAATAACCGCATATCACCATAATATTCATGGTTTCCCTTAACAGCAAAGGTCTTGTTTGGAAGCGCTATGGTTTTAAGAAAATTTTTGAGAACAGCAAGTTGGTGAGCGCGCTCCACATAATCTCCACCAAGCAAACAAAGATCATAAGATTCTTGTTTGAGAAGTTCTCGCGCTTCTTGGAGCAGTGTTGCGTTTCCTCGCAAATGAAAATCTGACAAGAATGCTATGGTGAAACCCACAAACGCGCTTGGCAGTTTTTCTAAAGACACCGTTACTCGTTCAAGTGCAATCATTTTCGCAACGTCACCAAGAGTTCGCCGATAACATCAGCCCCATTGTTTACTGTTCGAAGCGCGCGCTCAATGGAAACAACCGTATAAGCGCTCGCAAGTAATTCAATTTCTTCTCGCGAAAAAAAATGACAGACGCCCGCACCCATCATATCACCTTTATTGATCTTATCAAAGGTTCCTGCTTCAACTTGCTGGCCAACTGTTGCAAGATAATCTTCTGACGAGCGCACTACAAGAAAGAATAATCCTCCTTTTTTTAGGACGCGATGTACTTCTGCAAAGATTTTTTTTACATTTTCCATCATATTGTGTTGTGTTGATTGAAAATCAATAACGGCATCAAACAAGCCATCCGTGTAGGGAAGCGCAGCCATGTCACCAACACGCACATCAGCTTGGAGCTTCTCAAGTTCAAGCCAGTTCTTTGTGAGTTCTGCTCCTTCTTGTGATTGTTCAATTGCACTGACAAGAAATCCTTCTCGCGCTAAGTAAACAGTGTGCCTGCCACTACCGCAGCCAAGATCTAAAATGTGAAAGGTGCTAAAATCGTTTTGTTGTATTGGCATGTTTGACTTTCCAAAATGTCCGGAGATAAAGCGCACCATGTATTCGCTTGGATATACTCCTCGATATCCTTGTCCCCCATACATTTGTTGCCAGTCAGAAACCTGAGTTGTGTTTACCATTAGTTGTCACCTCGTTTTTTTGCCATTAACAATTCTGCAAAAGCGAAATCAAGTTCATCATCAATATCTACTGCTTTCTCTGCAGACATGATAAATCCTTTATGTATCTTACCATATTGTTTTTTTAAAAGGACTTGCGCCCTGGTAAAACCAAAAATGGCACCGTTTTCTATGTAGCGTGGCGGCAATTCTTGTGTTCGCTTCTCTACATTTTCTGGGTCAATCGGCACTGCATTTTCTTCATCATCAATAATGAACGCGTACGAAGGATGCGGGCTTGCAGGAGAAAATGATTCATTTGAATCTGCAGCAAAATCAATTATTTGCTTTATGGCCCCATCAATATCTTGCGCATCCCGAAAAGGGGAGGTTGGTTGAAGCGCAATAATAATATCAGGCACGAAGTTTTCTTTTTCTTGAAGAAACTCCACTGCGTGCGCATAAGCATCCATGCTCGAACTAGAATCTTGCGCTAATTCCTCTGGACGAGAAATAACTTCAACACCAAGCGAAGAACTTACCGAAGCGATGTCGTTGTCATCTGTAGAAACAACAAGTCGATCAACAAACGTTGCTGCCTTTGCCGCGTCAATAGTATATTGAATAAGTGGTTTGCCAGCTAAGCGTTTCACATTTTTCCCAACAACACGTTTGCTTCCACCCCTTGCAGGTATTATTGCAAGAATTTTCTTTTCTTTATACATCGGTAGTTCACCTAATGTCCTTGCTTTCCAAAGGAGAATGAACTTTAAATGTTTTCCGTTACCTACAAAGAAAAAGTTAGCTAGAGATTGACCGCAGTATCTTTCTGCCGATCACTTTTGCACTGAGAATTGGGCTAAACAGAACGTTTGCGGCAAGGACCATCTTAAACTGCAAGTCCTTCATGCGATGAAATGTTTTGTCATCCCATTCAGTAAAATTGTGAAGTAAATAACGCGCATCATCAAGTTGTTCAACATAAGTATCATACTTGTCCAAATCATTGCGCATGTCTGCTAGATGATCTTCAAAAAGAGGTGTGCCAGGATAAGCAGTAATCGTAAAAAATTGATTAATGATCCCTGCCTTACCCATAAACGTTGCCGTTTCGAGCATGCTTGAGAAATTTTCTCCCGAATAACCGAAAATGAACGTTGGACTGATCGAAAGCCCGTATTTGCGACAGAGCTTTACGGCGCGGTAACCAAGAGCAGTTGTTGATTGTTTGTTCATATTTTTTAAAATTCTTGGTGATCCACTTTCAATGCCGACACCAACCAGTTTACAGTTTGATTCAACAAGAAGTTTAACGGTTTTTTCATCAAGCGAACTTACTCTGCTTGCGCATGCCCAGTGCACATCAAGTTCCTTGAGCAGCCCTGAAAGTTCTTCTAAGAATTTTTTATTCACCGTGGTATTATCATCAATGATGTCGATAAAGTCAACGCCGTACGTGTCTTTTAAGAATTTTACTTCAGCAGCAACATCTTTTGGATCTCGATACCGAATTCTTCCTCTGCCAAAGAGATGATAACAGAATCCGCAATTAAAAGGACATCCTCTTGTTGAAATAATATTCATTGATTTGTACGCGCGTGCACGCTTTTTGAGCAATCCTTCGTTGATGACATTGTGGTGTTTGAAATAAATATCAAGTTCCATCAGGTCGTACGCAGGCCAGGGAAGCTCGTCAAGTTTCGCCCATTCTTGCGGAGGATTCTTTACGAATTTTTTTCCTTTACGGTACATGATGCCTTTGACATCTTTGAGATCGCGCTTTCCTGCAACGTGTTCTGCAATTTCAAGAATGGTCTTTTCTCCTTCACCGATTGCTGCAACGTCAAGTTTTGTTTTTGAAAGTAAGAGTTCTGGAACGGAGGTTGCTGCGCTACCTCCAGAAATGACAAGCGTTTTCGGATAGAGTTCTTTGATGCGATTAATTAAATCCTTTTGGAATTTGTAAGTTGAGATCATACCAGAAATGCCAATAAAAGCAGAATCGCCAAGTTCTGCTAAGCGTTTTTCAAGCTCTGGCTTGCTTAAGCGCAGCGCGTTAAGGTCAAGCATACGCACCTCATGACCTGCATTGCGCAATATATTTGCAAGAATACCAAGACCTACCGGTACTTGACGAGGCACGTCTTTCAATCGAATGGGCATGTTAATAAGGGTTACTTTCATTTTTTCAAACGCACTTTTAGAACAACGCGTAAATGAACGGCGAGAGCGCACTGCTTTGTCCAAGCACGATAAAGAGCGCAACAAGGAGCAGCAAGATAATAATAGGAAGAAGCCACCATGCCTTTCTCACTTTAAGAAAGGACCACACTTCTCCGAAAAACGATTTGTTCTTTCGCGTCATACTATCGCCTCTTCGCTAAGGTATTTATATATTTTTTGGGCTACAATTCTATTTCCTTCAGCAGTGAGATGGCCATCAATAACCCAATAAGTTTCTTCGATTTCTCGCTGAGAAAGCTCTGGAAGTGTATCAACGTAACGAATGTTGTTTTCTTTAAAGTAAGCAGCACTCACCTTATGAGGTTTTCTGAAATCAAGATGTGATGCAAAAAAGAGGTTCATTGCATTAAAATCTTTGTCAGGCAAGTATTGCATAATGTATTGTTCAGGATCGATGGTGAACTTTGAAGGAATCATGACAACCACATAGTCGATGTCTTGTTCGGTGGCAATATCTTGGATGCGGGAAAAATAGGAGAGGGAATAGTCGTACTGTTTGGAGATTTCTGTTGAAAGATTGTTTGCATAAATACTTTTTTCAGGCACAAGATACCCATCACGTTGGAGCGGGGCACTGATGCCTAGTTTTTCAAGCACGGGCTGCATGCCAGGAATGGACGCAATAATATTTTTGTATAAGAAGGTGGATTTAACATGAACACGCAGGAAAAATTTTAGTTTAAACAACGCAGAGTCAGTGTTCTGATCACCAACCAAATAGCCTTTGTAGTATGTTGGAATTTCGTTGCGCATCGAATCGTTGGTCATGCGAATATCATTTCCTAAAAAGAACGTGTTAACAATAATATCTGGATTGAAATTCACCGCGACGTTTTCTATGAGACGATAATACTCTCGTGGTTCATAGCCGTAATACCCCATGTTGAGCACTTCGACTTCACCACCGTACATACGCTCTAACTGCTGCGAGATCGTGTCTTCGAAATCAACGTAACCAAAAGCGAATGAATCCCCAACGAGAATAATTCTTGTTTTTGTTGAAGTGAGATTGCGGTCAACATCTCGAAATCCATATTTGTTTGAGTGAACAGCAAAGGGATGTTCAAGTGTGTGTTGTTTGCCGTCATAATTTGGTGTCATGCGAATAACGCCAACATCAGCATCATAATAACTCATATACGGCGTGCTTTGCGGTAAATAATAGCCAATCATACGCACACCAAGTTCAATAAGCAACATACAAATCAGAAGCGTCACAAATAAGAGAACGACATTACCAATGAGTCGATTTCGTTGTGCACGTTTAGTCCTTCGCATATTGTTCGCTATCCCACTTATCTTGCGGGTTATCATCTCGTTTAATCAAAAATTTGTCCATGACCAAATAATCAATGCCGGTTCCCATCATGCATTTGTATGCATCATAAGGTGAGCAAACAATTGGTTCTCCGCGAATGTTAAACGAGGTATTGATCATAATAGGAACGCCCGTGTGTTTACCGAACGCTTTGAGAATGTCATAATACAGAGGATTTTGTGCGCGTCGAATGGTTTGTAAGCGTCCACTGCCATCAACGTGCGTAACTGAAGGAATTGCTGTGCGCCATTTCTTGACAACAGGATACACCATGAGCATAAAGTCAGTTGGCTCAGGAACAGGTTTATCACTCTCAAAATAGGTAAGTGCATCGTCTTCACACACGACAGGAGCAAATGGTCTGAATTTTTCTCGATGTTTAACTTTTTCATTAAGGAGTTCTTTTGCTTCAGGATTACAGGGACTTGCTAGAATACTTCGCGCACCTAAAGCACGAGGTCCCCACTCCATACCTTTCTGGAACCAACCAACAACGTGATTTGTTGCAACTAATTTTGCGGTGGTCTCAACCAATTCCTTATCTGAAGCGAACGTTGTATAATTTATTTTGTTTTTGTCAAGGAAACGTTTGACTTGTGCGGTCGTGTAAGAAGGTCCAAGATAGGCATCATGTAAATGATAGACTCGTTTTTTGTTAAGAAGCGTATTATAGATGTAGAGCGCAACGCCAATACTTGTTCCGCCGTCAGATGCGTTTGGTTGGACCCAGATGTTCTTAAAAGGAGTGGAGCGCAATATTTTTCCATTATAGACACTGTTAAGTGCGACGCCGCCAGCGAGAACGACTGAATCAAGTTTCGTTTTTTTATGTAAACTGATTAAGAGCTTTGTGATGACTTCTTCGGTGACGAGTTGTAATGCGGCTGCAATATCTTGATGTCGCTTGGTCATGGTCGTATCGCGTTTTGCAATAGGACCTCCGAGGAGTTTGCACATCTTTTTTGAGGGCATGCGGTCAGCATAATGAAAGATGAAGTAACTCAAATCAAGTCGAAATGAACCGTCTTCTTTTATGTCTATTACTTTTCGGAGTTTTTTGTAAAACGGATTTGTTTCTCTATTCATATCACCGTACGGCGCAAGTCCCATAACTTTGTATTCTGAATTGTTAACGCTAAAACCAAGATAGGCAGTTATAGTCGAGTAAAGGAGACCAATCGAATGTGGAAAGCGAATGTCTTCATGAAGAACAATGTTGTTTCCTTCGCCAACGCCCCACGCAGTTGTCGTCCATTCACCTACGCCATCAATTGTGAGAATAGCTGCTTTTTCATACGGGCTTGGAAGAAAGGTGCTTGCAGCATGTGCCATGTGATGTTGGATGAACATGACGCCACGCGTATATTTGAGTTTTTTTCTAATTGTGCGCAGTACACGTAGTTTTTCATTTAGCCAAGAAGGCGTCGAACTTAAGAACGTCTTGAAACTCTTTGGAAACATTTCAAGATGTTGGGAGAGGACGCGCTCAAATTTGAGAAATGGTTTTTCATAGAACCCGACATGAGCTACGTCTTTGATGGTAATGCCCTGACTCTTGAGGCAGTAGGTTATTGCATTAAGAGGAAATGAAGAATCATGTTTTTTTCTTGTAAAACGTTCTTCTTCTGCAGCGGCAACAATAACGCCATCTTTAAGGAGAGCAGCCGAGGAATCATGATAATAACAACTTATGCCAAGGACGTACATTTTTTTCTCCAGTTCTCAAAATTGACGATAGTAAGAATCCATTGATTCTTTTTTTAATTCAAGTTTTTCCCAATACGTTTTTTTCTTCTTGTCAAGTCGCATCGCCATAAAATGTTTACCAAACAATTTAGCAACAAGCGAGGTGATACCAATACCAATGACATATACGAATGTAAGCAAAACAACGTTAACGATGAGAGCTATGTTTTCACTAAAAAGTTTGAAGCCTTTTTTGAAACCAAGTAAGAAACTCTTCATTCTAACAACCTCTTGAGGCCTGCACCGATGAGTGCAAGAACTATGGTAATGCCCATTACACCCAAATAGGGCAACCGCCAACTTCGTACATGATCATTAAGTAACATAAGAATACCAAAAAGTATAGTCGTAAAAACGAAATAGGAAAGAACGTAGCCAACCTTTATGCCAAGCGGACTTGCTCGTGTGTGCCTATTAAAATTCATAGGTTTCGAGGTTGCCTAAGAATTTATAAAGTTGTTGTTTGATCAAGAATACGGCAGTTTATCGAAGAAAGAAGTAGTGAAAAGGAGAGCTCTTTTTAAGAAGAAGAGAGGTACGAACGAATTTCTTGCGCTGCACGCTGTTCAGCTCCATGAACCGCATAATACTGCTCAATAAATAGCCGATATCGCTCTCGTTGTTCTTTTTTGTACGCACTATCTTGTAATTTGAGACATTCTTTTGCACACGCAGCAGCTGTGCGAGTTCTCGTTAGCAGGTCCTTTGCGATAAAGGGCATCGCTGGCAGAGGAATATCAGGATCAAAGAGCACAATGTTCTTGTTCATAAACATAGCTTCAACTATTACTGTTGAAACAGTTGCAATAACAACATCTGCTGTGAAGAGAAGCTCATGAAGATTTGTTTCTGCAGGAAGCACGCGTAGATTGCTCGGCGCAGCACTCAGTTGCTTGCATGCAAAACGATAATCGACTGGCGAGCGAGATTTGTAGTGAATGAGCGCTTGGGGTAGTTTTTTTGCAAGAGCAAGCAAGAAAGGAAAACACTCAACTCGATCTTCAGAAACATAAACGATATGCTGCTGCGCCGTTGCTTTTTCCTTTTGTTGATGAGCTGCAAGAACAGAAGTCATGCGATCAAAGCGAGGATTGCCAGCAACACGAATAATTGATTCGGGAAAATTGCAATGAGAAACGAGCGTTTTTTTCCCATACTCGTTCCAGACCAGTTTGAGATCTGGAAGAGGGCGAATAGTATTTGGTTCTTGCAACTTCTTATTATGAGGACAGGTTTGCACGCCACCAGGATAAATTTGTTCGTGAGCAAAGGCAATAATGCGTTGGTGTTCTTTTTTTTGTAAGAGAAAAATTTTGTTCAACTCATTTTCTTCATTTGAAAGGAGAATGTTTGAAACAGATCGATGCTCAATAAACTTGGCAATGAGTTGTTTCAAACTAATAAGATGAATAAGTGACGAAGAAAGTAAACGATCAATAAGTGCGATAATAACCGGCGCATAATTTACGTTTCGGTAAATGAAGAGTTTGGTAAACGAAGACTTCTTTTTTACTGTGTTCCACTGAGCTTGAAAAAGCTGCATGTCTTTGAAAACGCTTCTAATAAGAGAAAGAGAATATTCTTCTTCAAGAAAAAGAGCGTTGTTGTATTGGAACAAATGACGGTAATGCTCAAGAATGCCATGGAGAGAAAAATCAACATTTGTTAAGAGATGGTGTGAGGAGCCAGGAATATTTTTTGAAATGCTGCCAAACTCCGTATCGACGCCATCATGATAGAAACGTTTTGATGTGATAAACAGATTGTCTATTTTTTTTGGTCTGCTTGAAACAAGTTTCGAAAGACGCGTAACACCATACGTTGCGACCATGTATGCAGCAAACGCATATTTTTGTTTTGCAGAAAACATGCGTTGTTGCGGTTTCTTACCTCGCAAGATAGTTCGAATGTCGTCAAGAACAGGATCAGGATTTGCAAAGACCGCAGAACCGTTCGTGTTGTGCAAATGATCAACATAATATTTTACTTTTCCCAATTCATGACGCAAATAATAATAGAGCAGCGGACCGTACGAAAATCCTTTGACAATAACGTGCTCAGCAAATTTCTCATAGACAGAGAAAATCCATTCCATGTCTTCTTGATTAGCAAAATAATCACTAATGTTGATTTTGTTGTTTAGGAGAGTTTTTTGTTTGCTTGTTTGAGTTTTTGTAGCCATGCTGCAACATCCTCCACCTGTTCAACAATAAGATCTTTATGTTTATTTGCTTCCGGAAGCCCACCTTTATTACTGGTAATGACTGGTATTCCCAGATGGTTTGCCTCTAAGACGACTCTACCAAAAGCTTCCATCCATCTTGAAGGCATGATGATAATGCGTGATTGTGCATAAACGCGAGCAATATTTTTTTCCCAAGGAATGTAGGTGATGTTGCCAACAATTTTTTTTGCAGGCACTCTACCCACGAACAAAAACTTTTGACGCGGGAGTTGCTGCGCAATTTTATGCGCAATATCATCACCTTTGATGGCATTGCCTGCGCCAAGGAACGTAATATACTGTTTCTTTTTAGCAGGTGATCGAGCGTGAAGAAGCGCGCGATAATTTATGTCAGGATATCGAACAAGTGCTGTGCGATGAAACTTTTTTTGCAAGAGTTGTTTCATAAACTGCGAGTTTGCAATGATTTTTTTTGCGCCTCGTAATGCTTCACGATTATGAGCAATGTAAAATGTTTTGCATCGATGTTCTAACAAATCTTTTCCCTGTTTGAGCACTCTGCGGAATCCTTGTTCATAATTGACAAAAATGTTTAAGTTATTCTCATCGCGAAGATAATAATGGTAAGGAAGGTGATGAAAGCGACAGAATGCTGCAACCAGTGGCGCGTTGATAGATTGCGTCAAAATAACTTCTGCCTTTTGCAATGAAGGGAGATGATCAGTAAGTTTTTGTTTGATAAATGATTGATTTAGTGCAAGCATGCAATAGCGTGAAAGATTAGCAAATTTTCTTGGCAACGGATAGTTGAGAACTTCAATTCCTTCATGAACTGTTCGCCCTTTAGCAACCCCCTCATCAAAGGTGATAGCCTTGGTTTCATACCCTTGCGCCTGATAGCGTTTAAGTTCTTGCACAATTGATTTTTCTGCTCCCCCAGGAAATGAAAGCAGATACCAGCAAACCAAGTAGATGGTTTTTTTCTTTGGAGAGTTTTTTTCTTGCATTAAGAAAACCCTCCTGTTTTGAGAAATGTTCTCAATTTCTTTTCCACAGCAAGAAGAGGTATGGCATGAAGACCTGCTAAAGATGCGTCGATAAGTTTTGATTCGTAATTGTACATCTTACAGGGTTTGTAATCTGCATACCAGACATAATCAATAGTGCGATCGTTTTCAAAACCCTCTGGCAAATACCACATCGGGTTTGTTGGTCCAAAAAGCGCAAGGGTTGGCGTTCTCATCATAAGCGCAAAGTGCATAGGTCCTGAATCTGATGTAAGCAGGACATCAACTAATGAAGTAAAATACATTGCTTCGGGAAGAGTTAGTTTGCCCGCAACATCATACGCGGTTATTCCTTTTTTTGCAAGGGCTATCTTGATGTATTCATTGGTGTCTTTTGCATCAGGACCGCCAAAAAGAACGATGTTCACCTTGGCGTGGAGTTTTGCAAGTAATTGCACATACGATTCTTTTGCCCAGTTTCTTGATTCCCAGAGTGTGTACGCGTTAACCAGCAAGGTTTTTTTGTTGCGATCAAGAGATAATTTTTTGTAAAAAGCAGAAACACGCGAAACAGTCTTGCTCGAAAATTTTGGTTTGATCAGTGTTGTGGTTGTTTTCAAATCAAGCGCTTCGGCAAGATGCAGAGCCATATTGCGATAGGGTTCTTGTTTTGTAAAGGCTAACTGTTCTTTTTTGAGTTTGAACGTTGCCTGCACCGTAAACCCGCCGAGATAACCGAGCAAGTGGCGTGGCGCCAGTGCTTGCGCCAAAAATGTTTGGTTAATGGCGCGGTTCATAACTACAACCAGATCATAATTTCTTTTTGCAAGCGTCTTACATTGTTTGCGCAAAGCAAAAGTGTTTCCTTTGATACTATGTATAGCGTCAACTTCGTCGATTTGTTCAAAAATTTGTTTATCAGTAATCAGTTCAATTGTCGCGTTCGGAAGTTCTTTTCGCAACGTTGCAAGAAAAGGAGTGTCCATGAGAAGGTCGCCGATTCCAAGCGGAGAAGTTAACAACAGTGCAATGCGTTTAAAACTCGCATACGAAACGTCTTGTTGTTTGTGGAGATGATAATATCCTCCAACACACAATTCGATGGCGCGAACAGCGCGTGAGGTAAACGTCGAGGGCATCTTACTTGCCTCGAATCACCTGACAGACTGCTTTGACATCTTCTTTAGTCATCCCAACATGAAGCGGCAGTACCAACGCATTATCCGCCACGCTTTGCGAAACAGAAAAGTCTCCTTCAGATTTATAGGGCGGCATTGTATGTAATGACGCAAAGGATTTGCGATTGTCAATACCTGCCGCAGTTAGTTTTTCGATAAGTTCATCTCGCGTCATGCCAAAGTCTTTTTCGAGATAGAGTGGGTACATCCACATGACGCTTTTTGCATCTTTTGGCGTTTGTTGAAACCGAAGGCCTGTGATGCCTTTGAGTTCTTCAGCGTACCACGCAGCAATCTGTTCTCTTTTTTCTAAGAACGATTCAATGCGTTCAAGTTGGGCAACGCCAACTGCTGCTTGAATATTTGTTAAACGATAGTTATATCCGACGACGTCATGCCAGTAGCGTTTTTCTGGCGTCATGCCATGATTTTTTATTTCAGTCATGGCTTTGTGCAGCGCCGCGTTGTTTGTTACCACCATGCCACCTTCGCCTGTGGTGATGATTTTGTTACCGTAAAAACTGAAACAACCAGCATCACCGATGCTTCCTACTCGTTTTCCTTTGTAGGTTGCGCCGTGCGATTCTGCCGCGTCTTCAATGACGTTCAGATTATGTTTTTTTGCAAGTGCCATAATTGCATCCATGTCTGCAGGCACCCCATAGAGATGAACAGGAATAATTGCTTTTGTATGTTTTGTAATCTTTTTTTCTGCATCTTCAGGAGACATGTTCCACGTGTCTTTGTCAATATCAACAAGAACTGGTGTTGCATGCGCGTGTTTGACCACTGCAGCTGTTGCGCCAAACGTGTTTGCCGGCACTAAGACTTCATCTCCCGGACCAATGCCTAATGCGACAAGCACTAAATGTAACGCAGTGGTGCCATTTGAAACAGAGGTTGCATGAGTTGTTCCGCAGAACGTTGCAAAGTTTTCTTCGAATTCCTTGACAAACTTTCCTGCTGAAGAAATCCAATTTGTCGTCACACATTCTGAGACATACTTTAGTTCGTTTCCTTCAAGATTCGGTTCGGCCATGCGTACATTCATTGTTCTAAACCTTCACGTATCACTCGCTTTGCATAAGGATGCCACGAGGGATCTGCTTTGCTTACAAACTGGTAATCCTTGTGATCTTTATCAAGGTTTACTTTTTCTCCAGGGTTCATTCTAACCCGCGCGATAACATTTACTGTGTGGGTGCCTGACAAGATACCAAGATTGCTTTCGGGAAACAAAGTTTCATCAACACCAAGGACTTTGTCGAAAGTGACATTTACGCCTGCTTCTTCCTTTGCTTTTCGAATTGCGGCGTCTTTGATAAGTTCATTTTTGAGAATTCTCCCACCCACCGGCCACCAGTGATCTTTTGCTGGTTCGTTTCCTCGCTTTACGACAAGAACCTTTCCTTCGTCGTTAATAATGGCAAGATCAATACAGACTAGAGGCATATGCTCTACAATATACTTGTATTGTTCGGTTGGTATTGGTTGGTTGTCACGAGGAAGCATTGTGCTAGTGTTCATTAACCGTATTTTTAAAAGTTTTTTTACCCTTCTTTGTTGTCACTTAGTAGTTAAATTTATAAATGGCTTGAGATTTGTACCACTAATGATCTTACAACACATCCTTTTCGAAAAAAGAGAACCAGATCATGTTGACGCACGCCGAGGCATCCACACCATATTCAATGCAGATGTCGGAGATTTTGTTGCGCAGCAAGTAAAGATCGCAGACATATATACTGGCGCAGTTCTCGGAGGACATTTTCACAACTACCGCGAACTGTTCTATGTCTGGCAAGGACAAGCAACATTTACCCTTTGCGATCCTGCAACAAAAGAAACCAGAGAATTTGTTCTCGATCCGCAAACACGACTTCTTGTGCCGCCAGGCATCGCACACAAAGCAGTAGTGACCGAAGGAACCCTTCTTCTTGGCGCTACCGAAGAACCATATATCTCAGCAGCAGAAAACGATATTCCGTACGAATTCTAAGCGTAATTACCAGTTAATACCTCCAGCACGCAAATCAGTTTCTAATTGAACCGCATCTTCAAAAAGAATTGCTTTCATTCCTAAGTGTAAAGCAACGTCAACATACGCCTTGCAATCATCAATGAAAAGAATTTCTTCAGGTGCAAAATGCAAGGTGCGAATGAGTAACTGGTAAAAGCGAACATCTGGTTTCTTTAATCCCTCTTGATAAGAAAATAACTTTAACTGAAAATCTTGATAGACATTTAATTGTTCTCGAATAATTTGATGAGGAGGAATGATGTTTGTTAAGGTTGCCAAAACATACCTCTCTTTTAAGCGTTCAATAAGACGTTTAACATCGAGGTCAAAGCGAGTATTTGCCTTACAATAAAAGAGCCATTGTTCATAATACCGATCAAGATCTCTTATGCCCAGTGTTTTGCCAATGGTGCGAATATAATCAACTCCGCTAAGTTCACCAGATGCGCAGCGATCAACATACTTTGCTCGTATAGCATAAAATGAGTCTAGAGAATAGCCAAATTCTTTTGCCAAAGCAGCATATTGCGTGTCGCGATCTTCTATAAGAAGAACCATTCCAATGTCAAACACAATTGCTTTAATCATACACCTTCTTCACCTGTTAAAGAATTCATAAAACATTCGAAGAGAGAATTGTTGAAAAAAAGTAATAAAAAAATTAAAAATTCTTTTTTGCGCCAGCAGCAATTGCTTTGTCGGCGTTGTCTTTCGACATCATAGCACACATAGTGGTACCACATGCTGGGCAAACACCTTTTGCCATAAATCCACCCTTTGCCGTTTGATTAACAACAGGATCATTCATTTTTTGACCTTTTTTCTTGCATTTCACACAATACGCTTCTACCATTATTGATACCTCACATAATTCATTTATACGGGTTATGATGACGTAACACTATATAAAGGTATATGAAAAATGAGCGTAAAATAAGAAAAATGCGCTCTATTTTAGCCAACGTCGAGCGCAAAACCCTTTCTTAGCTGCTAAGAAGACCAGATTCGAGCACTTCAGATGACCACGAGAGAGCTCCAAATCATCATATTTTACTCCTTGAAAGTAATGAAAATAGAAAATTTTATAAAGTTTGAAACCTAAGAATATGTATAACAAAGAGGAAAACAAATGGACGAAAAAATACTTATAATTGAAGATGATATTGCCGAAGCAATTTACGCTCAAGCAGATGCTGCACGAGCAGGATATCGACTATGGGCTGTCGCCACAAACCTTGCAGAAGGTTTAGATCGCATGGCAGATGCGGACTTGGTCTTAAGCGACTTATTTTTTCCCTCGGGCCAAGACTCAGTTGATGCGCATGTCCAGAGGTTTCTCCCCTTCTACGAACGACATAAAGAAAGACGATTTGCACTCGATTCTGGTGCGCAAATCGTGCTTCGAGCAGTAGAAGCGTGTGCAGAACTTTTCGGCATGACACCAACACAATATGTTGAAGAATTCATGTCAAAAGTGGAAACACCACAAAGCACCTTAAAAGCAGCAAGAGAAGCAGTGCGAGGAGTAAAAGACCCCGAACAATATGAACGATTCCTTGAAATAGAACGAGGAATTAGACAGGGAACTCAGCTGCCATTAGGAATCGTTGCTCAAGAAAGAGCCAGAGAACTAGGAAAACCAATTGTAATTGTAACATCAACATACCACCACGATGATGCATTCGAAGCGGTTAGACATTTAGTCACCGTTCCTTACAAAGACACCTTAGTTGAAGGTAGAAAAGATTGGGCTGGCGGCATCGAATTACTCACAAAGAGGTAAATGAAATGAGCTATAAAACAAAAGTATTCACAGCATACACTCTTCTGGGACTAGCAGGAGCAGGATTAAGTTACGTTGGAGAAGCAGGAACTATGCCAGCTTCAGAACGAAACGGAGGAAATCCAGCACCACTCGTCATATCACAAGATATTGGTTCGACGCTCGACTACGTTCTTGAACACGGACCTGCAGTCATCAGAGCAGCGACCGATGAAAACGCAAGAACTGTGAGCATGCCAATTGCAGCAGGAGGCGAAGCAGTCTTACTTTGTTCACTTCTTGGAATGGGCGCAGCAGCCTTACAAAAAAAAGAAGACTAAAACCATTTCTTTTTATTGAATTCTTGTAGAATTCTACAAGAACAACTCACTCACAAACAGGTTTGCACGCATTGTTCTCACACACCACAGAAGGACAAAACACGCAACCATACACGCAGCTCTCATCAAACGCAGTAATCAACTCTGAAATTCTCTCTACTTCAGCCTCATTAACATACACATAGCATCCAAAAGGACATTTACCGCCAACATCAACACAATCCGTATCAACAGAACAATAATTTGCTTTGTTAATTTCTTCACGAATAAAAGCTTCTTCTCTCACAGGATGAGAAAGAAACAATGATACGCCAAGAACTACGAGCAAAGCAAGCAAGGTGATAACAAGTTTGTTCATAGAATAAGTTCTCCTGTTGAAAGATATAAAGATTTTCTTTTGATCAACCCATTTGAATAATTTTACGAGAATTATACGCCTTTTCCTTACCAAATACCGCAATACCAAAATTTTCCATCACTTTATCCTCTTCTTTTGAATGCCAACGTTCTTCTAAATCATCATTGCTCAAAAACGTTCGTTCAAAAGAATACGGATCTTCAAAATACACATTGGTTGCATCATAACCAACTACGACCACCCAATGGCCGTTATGAAAATCATTAGCGTAATCCGCATTCTCAGGACCCCATGCCTGCAAAAGAACAATCACGGGAATCTTTTTATCGATATACTCACGAAGTTCCTTAAGTGACATTGACTTCGCATCATACTGTAACTTAAATTTTTTTAACGTCTTTAGCATACCTACAATCGACGTGCCATCCGTTGCATTCGTGCCAGCATACTCAATAACCAACTCTTCACGAACTTCAATTCCGTAATACGTTAACACCGCCTGGAGAGATTTTGCGCCGCAATCCCACTCATACGTTTGCCTCAATTGAGGAAAATCCAATTGTTCCACGACCTAAAAAAAGAAAAACCCCACTATAAATAATTATCGAAAAACTCACCCATGTTTTATCTTAAGAAACAAAATAGAAAGTGCAAGAAGTAAACCCAAACCATTCATAAAAGCAACAGGACCGTTTTGAATAAGAAACGCATACAAAATCCACAATAACAACCCAGAACAATAAATAATATACCGCCACAAAGACAAATCCTTCGTAGACTTCGAACGCCAACTCTTAATAGTTTGAGGAAGCAAAGAAATCACAACAAGCGCGCCTGCGAGATAACCCAGGATATCAACATAAAGCATAAGAACAAAAGTAACAAGCCTAATTAATAAAACTTTCTAGAAGAATAAAATACTTAAAAGAAAGAGTGGAAGTCAATCAAGAACATGCTCTACAAAAAAGAACTTATCACGTACGTCAAAGAGAATTGGAAAAAATTTCCTGTTACCTCACCAAGATCACATTATCAAACTCCAGCACAGATATCTTAATAAAAAGGAAAGAAATGAAATATGATGATGAGTTTTGTCACCGATATTTCCAAAGGATTCTCAAGCATCCCACAAATAGAGAAGTTGGCAATTTTTTGCTTCACCATTATTGCTTGCATCGTAATCATCAAGTGGCCTAACAACTCAGAGACGATGCTGATGTATGTTTTTTCATTCATCTTGTACTTTGTCTATTTAGGATTCCACCGATTTACCAACACCTACTCGAATCCTGATAAGAAAAACCCTAAGTTGAGAGTCGATATACAGGAAACCGGTTTCAATTTTCAAGGAAATGATAATCATAGAATAGCAAACCTAAAAACAGGCAGTTATCTGCTTCTCATATTTGCTATAGTAATGACCTTTATTAATATACTAATACCTTGATTAATTTTCGATAGCGCCATACTTTACTTCACATATTTCTCATACCACATTTCGAAGACTAGCACCGTCCATAACTTCTGCGCGATGATATTACGTGCTTTGAATCCTCCTGGCGCTGTTTTGATTTGTTCGAGGAGTTTGTAGATGAGTTCTTTGTTGTAGAGTCCGTGTGTACTTTTCTTAACGAGGACGCGCAGTTTATCTCCTAATGCATGGGTAAACCAATAATCGATGGGAACGTTAAAGCCATGTTTTGATCGTTCAATTATTTCGCGGGGTATGATGTTTGCAAAGGTTTTTTTTAAGATGTATTTTTCTGTTAACAAGTTTAGTTTCCATCGTGTTGGCAAGGACAACCCGAACTCAACAACTCGGTAATCCATGAATGGCGCTCTTTGCTCTAACCCGAACGCAGAGGACATTTTGTCCGCTTTCATAAGTAAGTCTTTTGGCAACAACTGCACTACATCAACATACTGCATGCGTTGGAAGTCATTTTGCAGCGCCATATTCCACACATCCCGATCGAATGCTTCTCTTATGCCAAGGTCGTTTAGCTCTTTGGTTTCAAAGACACGGTTTGCTTCCATAAATGCATTGAACGTGGTTTTACCTCGCATAGCATGTAATCGTTTGACAAGTTCATGCGTGGTTGGGTGCAACGCCACGTGTTTGAGCAGTTTTCCGTAGTGCACAAACTTATACCGGTCGTAGCCTCCGAAGACTTCGTCGGCACTATCACCACTGAGGATGACTTTGTTAAATGCGTGCACTTTTTTTGATAAGACAAAAATTGGTAAGAATCCAGGGTCTGCACCGATGGGTTCATCCATATGATACATCATTTCATCAAGGTACGAGAGCGCGGAGTCTTTGTCAAGCGTGTATTCGTGATGTTCTGTTTCTAAGTATTTTGCAACGCGAGAGGCATAGGACAATTCATTTGTGGTGTCAAAACCCACGGAGAAGGTGTGTAAGTTTTTGTTTTCTCGCTTGGCAAAAGCAGTAACGATGGAACTGTCAAGACCGCCGGACAAGAAGGTTGCAACAGGCACGTCTGCAACCATGCGCTCTTTAACGGCATTTTCAATAAGTGAAAACGCTTGTTCTTTTGCTTGCGAAAATGTTTGAGGAGGAACACGCAACTTTAACTTGTAGTATTGTTTGTATGACGTTATCTTTTTCTTTTTGAGATCATATACGAGGTTATGTCCTGGCAGCAAGGTTTTTACGCTAGAGAAGAGCGTGCGATCAAAAAACGGTGCGCGATACGAAAAATATTCTCGCAAGGCAAGCTTGTCAAGTTCTTTTGGGATGGGTCCTTTCATGAGTGATTTGATTTCTGAAGAAAAATACAATACACCACCAACCTCTGCATAATACAATGGTTTTTGTCCAAAACGATCGCGAGAAAAGAATAATTCTTTTTTGACAATGTCATGAATGCAAAACGCCCAGATGCCACGAAAGCGAGAAACGCATGATGAACCCCACGCGTCGTATGCTGCCATAATAATTTCTGTGTCAGAATTGGAACGAAACGTATGCCCTGCGGAGGATAATTCTTTGCGAAGTTGTTTGTAATTATAAATTTCGCCGTTAAAAGTGATCACGTAGATCTTTCCTTTACGCGCATAAGACATGGGTTGATGTCCTTTTATGGACAAATCAATAATGCTTAATCGAGTATGACCGAGACTGATGCCGTTTGAGACAAGAACCCCCGTGTCATCAGGCCCTCGATGAGCGATCGTTCTGTTCATAACAGAAATCAATCTGCGATCTTCGCTAGAAAACCCGTTTATTCCACACATATAGCCAAACTAAAGTGCCTTGGTTTTTAACAATTGCGTATTATTTTGGAGAAAACTGGTCATGAATGAACTTGACCATTCTTATGAAAATGCCAAATACAATTGAGCGAATGATCCAAATGATCGAAATCACTAGCAAAAAAAGAACAAAAGCCCAAGGACTATTATTTCTTGGAAGATTGAAGATAAAGAAACTTGCGAATATGACGATGCTTACCATACTGAGCAACACAACGAGAACAAACCTCTTCGTAAGTTTAGAAAGTTCTTTTTTTCCAAACAACTCAGCAGGTTGCAGTTTATTGTCAGCAGAGTTAAGAGGAGCCATACATTAACAATGAGTATCCCAACTTAAAAAGGTTTTTCTCGCTTAAAACCAACAGGCTTTTAAAATATTCTGCATTAAACCAAGAACATGGGCAAGATCTTAGTCACAGGAGCTGCAGGATTTGTTGGATTTCATGTTTGCAAAGAACTTCTCAAACAGAACAAGCAAGTTATTGGTATTGATAATTTCAATGATTATTACAATCCGCTCTTGAAAGAAAAACGAGCTGCACTTCTTACAAATAAGAACTTCTCACTTCTTCGCCAAGACTTTAGCGATTACAAAAAATTATTCGAAGCGGTAAAAGACGAAGACATCGATCTGATCATTCATCTAGGCGCGCAGGCAGGAGTCAGATACTCGATTGACAACCCACACGTGTACGAAGAAGCAAACCTTAAAGGTACGTTAGCAATCTTTGAACTTGCACGACATAAACACATTCCAAAAGTTGTTTTCGCATCATCATCTTCAGTATACGGTAACACGAAGAAAACACCCTTTTCAGAAGAAGACTTCGTTGACCATCCCATTTCGCTTTATGCAGCAACAAAGAAAGCAAACGAACTTATGGCATATACGTACCATCACTTGTACAACATCAAGATGGTGGGCTTACGATTCTTTACCGTCTACGGGCCATGGGGGAGGCCTGACATGGCATACTTTTCGTTTTTCAAAAATATCCAAGAAGGAAAAGCTATCAAAGTCTTTAACCATGGCAAGATGCAACGAGACTTCACGTTCATTGCAGATATTGTGCAAGGCATCTTGGCAGCAACGCAAGCAGACCTTACCTACGAAATCATCAATCTTGGCAATAACTCGCCTGAAGAATTAGGAACATTCATTGACATCTTAGAAGAAGAAGCAGGAAAAAAAGCAGTCAAAGAAATGCTGCCCATGCAACCAGGAGATGTCTTAATCACCTACGCAGATATTTCTAAAGCAAAAAAACTTCTGAACTACCAGCCAACAACTTCTCTTAAAGAAGGACTTCGCCAGTTCGCAACCTGGTACAAAGAAAACGAGAGTTGGTTAAAAGAGCTCTAAAACTGCTTCATATTGTTTCTTTAAATTTGTTAAATCTTCCTTAGTCATTAGAACATCTTCATCTCGTAAAGGCCAAGTGAGTTCGGTAAATGGCGTGCCATCAACGCTCTCATCAAAGTCTAAGTAGTTTCGATCATCTCCGCGTGGACCATAGTAAAAGTCCATGTCGAAAAATGCTAAGAACTTCTGATAAGCGGGAACGTCAATGTTCTCAAAATGGTCTTTAGCGTAAGAAACAACAGAAATCAGAAAGGAGATGATCTGTTTTGCAAAGACGGGGTCTTCAGGAATAATCTGGTCAGCGTACTTGTTCCAGTCAGAACGGAGGGGATCAAACGTTGCCAAAATGGCTTGATACTCTTTCTCTAAGGATTCTGGGAGCATGTTGACAAAGAACGTTACCCGCCTTAAAAAGCCATCGCCTACAACAACCTTTATAAATAAAACTGTGTTCCTTCAGGTTGGACGGCCAGAGCGGATTGGTTCACCTGTTCCCATTTCGAACACAGAAGTTAAGCAATCATGCGTTCGAGGTTGTACTGCATTTATGTGCGGAAACCCTTGGAAGCTGTCCTCTTTTCTTTTTTCTCATTCCAAGGACAAGCAATTTAAACAGTGGCTTCTGCCCTACAAGAAAATGAGTGTTGAAACAAAGAGTAAATTCATTACGGGAAAAATTCAAGGTGCTGGCAAGACAGAAGTGTTTTTGCATGATAATCATCACGTTCTTGACTTAAGTATTCTTTCTGATGGCCGTTTGGACTTAGCAGAAAAGCTCATTAAAAAGTTTAATCCGCAAGGAAAGGTTATTGAAATGGGTGCGGGCCATTCTTGGATGACCGGCATGATGAGTAAATCTAAAAACATCAAAGAAGCATGGTGTATTGATAGTTCAAGTAAATTAATGAAAGAGTACGCTCCAATTATTTTCAAAAAAATCAAGGCAAAAGAAGAGAAGATTACTCGCGTTTGGGGATCATTCTATCATATTCCTTGCCCCGATCATTATTTCGATGTGGTATTGTTTGAAGCATCATTTCATCACGTTCCAAATTACGAACTTATGTTTAAAGAATTGCGAAGAATTCTCAAACCGACAGGTATGATTCTGTGCACTAGAGAACGGTATTTGAGGCCTGGTGCGTTTGAAAACTTCAAAAAATTCAAAGGCCACATCGCACGAGGAGTTCTCGAGCGCATCTTCACCGTTGCAGAATACCGCTTCATTGCAGAACAGCATCTCTTTCACTATAAAACAGAACCGTTGTATTGGTACCCGACCAAGAACAAGAAATTACGCCACTGGGCAAAATGGGTTATAGAAAAAATACCGGTGGTGAACAACAAACTTGCACAACGAACAGGATCTGTTGTGATGGTTATGCATCCAAAGGCTTACGAACCATTTGGCGATGAATAATCTGCTTCTTCAAAACCCTGATCAACGATTCGAAACGTAATTTTGTTTCCATCACGCAAGAATCGGTGTCTGCGAAGAATGGCTCTGCGTACTCCTTTGCCAAGAATTTGAAATTCTATTAACGTTTTTGAAGAATAGCGCATAATGTCACCACCCACCATGCTCAGTTTTGTTTTGTCTTCAAAATCTTGATAGACTTGGTTGGTGATAAGTGCGGGAATGTTGCGCTTGCGAGAGATTTGCATCAAGAGAGCGAGTTGCATACCAAGTTCACGATTTACTTCGTAGACGTTTTTTGTTTGGCCTATTTCTAAACGGTAGAGCATCGCAACAGAATCTAAAATGATAAGGTGTGTTGTTTTGTCAACGACGTTTTCAAGTTTTGCGAACGCATCTTTTTGTTCCTTAAATGAAGAAGGCTTATAGATAAGAATCTGTGCAAGTTTTTCCTTGTAGGTAGGACCTGCTAATTGTTTGAAACGTTCCAAAGAGAAACTTCCTTCAGTATCAATATACACTATTTTTTTATGAGGGGGAACGTGCGCACAGGCACAAAGTGCCAAACTGGTTTTGCCACTTGCTGCGGGACCAAAAATGGTTGTGATGCAACCAGGATCAAATCCTCCTCCAAGCAACTGATCAAAGAGCGCGCTTCCCGTGCTAATTTTCATGAGCAACCTCGACAAACATATTCTTTAAACTTTCTTTACGCATCGCAGGATCGCTGAACCGTTTGTGTAGTCGCGGATTGATGAGCCAGTACGTGTTTGTTGCGACATGAACAAAGACCATGATCACATCAGCGAGTTCGGCAAATGCGTCAAAGTGTTTAAGAAAAAAGTCAAAGTTTGCTTTAGAATTTTTTGTCACAAGAACCGTTTTTTCTGTGAGCTTTTCCGGAAGACGCAATTCTTCCATAACGACGTATTCGCGAACACCTTTTCCGGTCTTTACCACAATTGTTTCTCCTCGGTTTGTCAAACTCTGTTCGCCAGGTTCATGAATCATTTTGAAGCGGGCATATTGTTCTGTCCAGGAATGCAGCGAATTCATTTTTTGGTCCTCGCACTAAAGAAAAACGGAGAAAAATAACCAAGCACGTAGAGCAAGGTTAACGAAGATTGATCTGGTGAACCACCAAGAACTCCTGCTTGCGCTGAAAGATAGGCAAAGCAAAGGGAAATAAAAATTGCGTTAACCACCACAAAGAACAAATACTGAGACTTTGAAACTTTTGCAATTTGTGAAAGTAAATGGGAGAACAAAAATCCTGCAACTGCAGCGATGGCAAAAACAAGCACATAAAGTATTGATGAGTGAAGAAACAAAATCAGTGGCAAGAGCGTTACCGTGAAGACAACATTCCCCACTATAGAAACAAGGAGGGAGAAATAATAGTTTGAATGATCAAGAAGATGGTGATGAGGAAGCTTCCTTCGTTCATGACGAGAAATAACCTGTTGATAGTGATGAATCTCTTTTGCAGACCATCCTTGACTTCGCAAATATGCCTCGTTATCCATAGACTCCCTCAAGAGAAGTTATCCTATAAAAAGTTTATGCGCAGATCTTGGTGCTGCTCACCACGGCATCAGCCGTTCCAAGACGCATAATACGAACTCCTTGCGTATTTCGACCAATAAGAGGAATGTCTTGCATACCAATACGAATCATGATGCCTTGACGAGAAATAAGTAAGAGTTCATCAGCATCTTCAACAATGTTTACTGCGGCGACAGGACCATTTCGCTCAGAACAGACTATATTAATTACTCCTTTGCTGCCTCTGTTTGTTTTGCGATAATCTGCAACCTTACTTCGCTTTCCAAAGCCATTCTCAGTAATCGTTAAGAGCGTATCTGTTTCTTTGACTATTCTCATGCCAATAACATAATCGTTTGCGCGAAGACTAATACCCCGAACTCCTCGGGAGGTTCGTCCAATTGAGCGCACATCAGCTTCATCAAACTTCACTGCAAAGCCACTTCTCGTCGCAATCATCACGGTATCAGTTCCTGAGGTGCGAAGCACGTCAACGACTTCATCGCCGTCGTCAAGCGTGATAGCAATGATACCTCCTTGACGAGGTCGAGAATAAGCAGAAAGAGAAGTTTTCTTGAACGTGCCGTTCTTTGTAACCATGACTAAGTGTTCATCAGGATTAAATTCTCTGACAGCAAGAACGGATGTTACTTTTTCATCCTTTGCAATAGATAGTAAATTGACCAGATGTTTTCCTTTCGCATAGCGTGAACCTTCAGGAAGTGCATAAACCTTCTTCCAATAGACCCTTCCCTTACTGGTGAAAAACAGCATGAATGAGTGCGTGTTCGCATAGAAGAGGTCTACAACATTATCATCATCTTTTGTTACTTGTGCAGTCACACCTTTACCACCTCGGCGCTGCGTTCGATATTCAAGAGGACTAATGCGTTTAATGTACCCATCGCGCGTAATGGTAACAACCATATCTTCTGGTTCGATCAAATCTTCCATATCAATATCGGTTAGTTCATCTTCTTCGATAAGCGTTCGTCGTTCATCACCATATTTTTCGGTAAGTTCTGTAAGTTCCTCAACAATGATGGAGTTTACTTTTTCAGTATCGTCAAGAATACCTTGCAGTTCGGTAATGCGATCCATTAATTCCTTGTGTTCACTGCGAATTTTTTCTTGTTCAAGATTAGCAAGCTTTTGAAGTTTCATCTCAAGAATTTCTTTTGCTTGAATTTCAGAGATACGGTAGCGTTCAATAAGATCAATTTTTGCAGTTGCAGCACTTTCAGATGCTTTAATCAGTTTGATAACGCCGTCAATATCTTTGAGCGCGATAAGCAATCCTTCCAAGATATGCGCTCGCTCCTGGGCTTTGCGCAATTCATACTGTGTACGCTTCGTGATAACTTCAATGCGATGATCGATAAAAACTTGTAAGAGTGTTCGCAAATTCGCAACTTGCGGCACACCATTAATAATAGAAAGTAAAATCATGCTAAACGTATCACGTAAACGGGTATGTTTGAAGAGTTGATTAAGAACAGTTTCTTCGTGAGCATCTTTTCGCAGTTCAATAACGATGCGCATACCTTTTCTACTTGATTCGTCACGAAGATCAGTAATACCTTCAATTATCTTATCTTTAACCTGGTCAGCAATAGCTTCAACCAAAGTTGCTTTATTGAGTTGATAAGGAATTTCAGTAAACACAATTGCTTTTTTGCCACGGATTTCTTCCATATGGTGTTTTGCAATAACAATTGCTTTTCCGCGACCTGTCTTGTATGCGCTCAAAATACCAGTAGTGCCTTTGATAATGCCGCCTGTTGGAAAATCAGGTCCTGTGACCAGAGAGAATAATTCGCTATCAGAAATGTCTTTGTCCTGCAACAAGGCAATGACCGCCGTATTAATTTCTTTAAGATTGTGTGGGGGAATGGACGTTGCCATACCGACAGCAATACCGTTGCCGCCATTGATTAACAAATGAGGTAATTTTGAAGGCAAGACGAGTGGCTCGACAAGACTTGCGTCAAAGTTGTCTGCCATGGCCACCGTTTCTTTTTCGATGTCAACGAGCAATTCTTCTGCTACTTTTCGAAGGCGAGCCTCCGTATAACGCATTGCTGCTGCACGATCCCCATCAACAGAACCCCAGTTTCCCTGACCATCAATAAGAGGATACCGTAAAGAAAAGTCTTGTGCCATACGAACAAGAGAATCATAAACTGCCTGATCACCGTGTGGATGAAATTTACCAAGGACTTCTCCGACGATACGAGCAGATTTTTTATGAGGTCCGGTTGCCTTGATGCCCATTTCGTGCATGGCAAAAAGTATACGTCTGTGTACAGGTTTGAGACCGTCACGGGCGTCAGGAAGTGCTCGAGAAATGATGACACTCATGGCATAATCAAGGAAGGATTTTTTCATCTCTTCTTCAAGAACACCATCGATAATGCGAACGTTTTTTTCGCCTTCTCGATCAGCAATTTCGGACCCATCAACCATACAAAAACGAACCCATGGATAGTTTAAAAGGTTTTTGATTCGAGAGGTTCTGAAATGGCCGAAAACCCTGGAAAGAAGCGCTCTCGAAGGGTTGGAGAATTCCTCTGAAAACGCCTTGTTTTATGAAGAAAAATAATCAATGAGATCAAACAAATTCTCACCTCATTTGATTTTGAAGAATTCTAATTAATAGTTAAGCAAAAATCTTCTTATCATACGAAATCCGTTAAGAATGTTCTGACCCTTACGGATCGATTCTCCCGTGTAAATAACCTTAATAGGCACTTCTTTGACTTTGAGTTTATGCTTCTCAATTTCGCCAATCACTTCGGAACAAAACTCGAATTTGTCAGCAATGAAGTTGATTTTGTTTAGCGCGTGACGATTAAAGACTTTAAATCCGCTTTGGGAATCATACACGTACAAACCAAAAAATAACCAGGTTATGAAACTGCCAAAAATATTTGCAATGCGTCGTTGCAAGGGCATGTGTTTTGACGTGAGCAATCGCGAACCAATCACCACATCATAACTTGCACCATATGCCATGAGTCGCTCAATATCTTTTGGGTCGTGTTGGCCGTCCGAGTCAAGGAGAATAAGGTGGGAATACGTCGTATGCGTGCGCGCATACATAAGCGCCGTTAGTGTTGCCGCTCCCGCTCCTCGATTAATGGGATGAGAAACAACTATTGCGCCTGCAGCTCTTGCTTTGAGGGCAGTATCGTCCTTTGAACCATCATTAACAACAAGAACGTTTGGGTACCCTTGACTCTTGATATGGTTGATTACGTGAGCAATTGTTTTTCCTTCATTGTAGGCAGGCATGCCAACCAAGAGTGCGCGTTTATCCATTATAGGTAAAGCAACGCGCGAAAGTATATAAAACTTGTTGCGACTACTCACGCGTTGGAGCAAAGGTTTATATAGCGCTATTTTGCTTTATGAACATATGGAATTGTTGTTTGCCATTCTTCTCTTTGTGGTTGCACTCGCTGTATTGATCATTTCAGCGAAATTTTTTACCGAGTCAGCGGAGCGTATCGGCTTATTTTTTGGACTTTCGCCATTTATCATTGGCGCAGTCATTCTTGGTGTTGGCACAAGCATCCCTGAGCTCGCATCAAGTATTGCAGGAGCTCTCGCTGGAAAAACTGAAATTGTTGCAGCCAACATAATGGGCTCAAACATTGCAAACATTCTCCTTATCATTGGCATCGGAGCGCTTATTACCAAACAAACGCTTGTAACGAAGAAACATGAAACTGATGTGCATTTCACTTTTTTTTATCTCTCATCATTGTTTCTTATCATCATCGCAATTGACAAAGTCATTACCTTTTTTGAAGGAATGATAAGCGTGCTTATCTTTGTTATCTACACAGTCTTTGTGCTCAAAAACAAACTTGAAAAGGCAGATGTGCAAGATCCCGTTCATTGGTTTGATCCATTTTTACTCATTGGATCGATTGGCCTTATTGCATACAGCTCTCATCTGGTCATCAAAGGACTCATCATCATCTCAGAGGTGACCAGTCTGGGAACGGACGTTCTTTCAGCAAGTGCACTTGCAATAGGGACAAGTCTTCCAGAACTCACTGTCTCAGTTGTTGCCTTGCTTAAAGGAAAACATGTAATGAGCATCGGCAATATTATTGGTTCAAATATTTTCAATAGCACCATAGGCATTGGGGTGCCTGCGCTCATAACTGCACTGACCGTTTCAACAACCACTCTTTTCGTTGCAGCCCCTTTCATGTTTCTTGCCACCATAGGATTTGGAAGAATTATTGCAGGAGAAGAAAAAAGCATCAGCAAATACGAAGGAGTGCTCTTTGTACTGCTCTTCCTCTTCTTTATTGCGCAACTTATCTCTTGAACCCGAAATATTTATAAAAAGGGTTTTTGTAGTAGGTGTTGGAAAAGCTTAACCTAAAAAGGGGTGTTACATGAATAAAAAGGGTCTCTCTCCACTTGTTGCCACAGTGCTTCTTATCGCATTTGCAGTGTCACTTGGAGCAATGATCATTAACATTCGTATCACACCTGATTCTGGCGCACTTAAGGACTGTACGAGCGTACAAATTGCAGAGAACGGCCCTACTGGCATCTGTTTGCTCGGTTCAGGAAATTTGCATGTTGCAGTCGATAACAATGGCCAATACACGTTGCAAGGAATGAATGTAAATGTTCATTCAGGCTCAGTCTTTGATAAAAAAGAGTTTCCGGGAAGTATTGCAATTGGAGATAGTTTTGTTGAAAACTTCGCTGTGAGCACAGAGATGACTAAAGTTGAAGTGGTGCCAAAAATTATCAACGATGATGGCGAACTCGAAGTGTGTAATGAAAAGAAGATTGTTAAAGCAGCTATTCCTTCTTGCTAGAATAAAAAAATAGTTTCTTCACGTATCTTTATCAACACCAAAGCAAGTGTCATAGAAATCACATTGTCCTGTCGACCACTTACAGAGAGGACCGGGAGATTTTGAATAATCTGCTTTGTCTTTACTCTCCGTTTGTTCGTGAATAAACTGAATTTCTGTCTGTGCATACGTAACTAAGTCTTGTGTTGCAGGAAGAATTACTTCTGCTCCTTTAAGAAAATCAATGCCCACATAATCTGGAAGTTTACCATGAAGTCGTTGATAGAGCAGTGCATAAATACCTAACTGTAAGCGATACTCTTCGCTGATATGTTGTTTGCTGCTTGTTTTATAATCAAGAATAATTATTTTTCCATCAACATCAAAGATCGCATCAATAAATCCTCGAACGAAGAGTTCTTGATCTTTGTATTCTTTTTCTCGAATCGGAGTGAGTTTTGCAAATGCCTCTGTGAACGTCAGATTTTTTGACGTCATCACATGAGTCATCTTGCTTTGAAAATGTTTAAACCAATTGGTGATCATGTGTTCTGTTTCTATTTGATAGAATTGCCGTTTTGAAGCATCAATACCGATTCGTTCAAAATCGGGCCGTGCAAGACGCCACTTTGTGGAGTACAACGTATGCAAATGCTGACCAAGAAGTTCGAAGGTTGGCTCTGGCGGCAGTTCCAAATCAAAGAATTGTTCGAGTACTTCGTGGACGAGTGATCCGCGAACGAGGTGAACATTTGTGGAGGTTGGAAGCTTTGCAATGTATTGATAGAAATACTTTCTAGGACATTGCTTGAACGTGTTAATTGAGGAAGGACTCTGGATTCGAGAAGGCATAGAAGTAGAGCAATTTCTAGCGTTATTTAAATCTTTGGTCAAGATGTCGAGTGAGAAAGAAAAATAAAGCCCCCGAAAGGTATTCGTGTGTGGTTGAAGAGTTTAGAAAAGCTCTTCGGGGGCAGTTTAGGCAAGTTTGAAACCAATTGGAGGTTTGCGGAGTTCTTGAAGCCACATGAGACCTATTTTCATCATGTTCTTGTTGAATTTCTCACTTAACTTGTACGTTTTCTTGTACATGTCATAATCAATGAGGCCCATTGCTTTCATTGGCGTCAGAATCCTATCGTAAAACTGACGCTTGTTGTAGGAGACTTGTAAATCCTTCTTTATTGGTTTTCCTGGCCCTACAACAGGCCTTGTGAGGTTCACGTTGGCTCCTTCATGGAGTGCTGTTGCAAACATACTCATTTCGGTCTTCCCTATCTCCCCACCATGCTCTTTCATCTGTTCTATGAGCATTTTGGCCACGACCACCTGTTGCTTTGTTGCAAAGATGATTTCCAGGACGTTTTCCGGTAGGTTAAACTGATCGTAGAGGACAACCATACCGGGCAATAACATTAAACTAGTATATAAATGTTTCGTTTTGTATACTAATTAGTATACTGATTGGGTGTTGCTCGTGAAAACTTTTTAAATAAGAAAAAGACTGCATCACGTATGGCAACAGACAGACATCTCGCAGAAAAGATCACAAGAGGACAAAATCACGCAAAAAACCTCAATTTTGCAGCAGCATTCTACCTCTACGAAGAAATACTTGCAGAACTCGAACAGACCACCTTTGCGAATGAACACAACAAAAGCGAAGTAGAAGTTGCCCTTCACCAATTATACTCAAGTCTTGTACTCAAACAAACAATTGATAATGCGCATCTCCTTGTAGACACAGGAAACATCCAAGAACTACGAGCAAAAACCACCACCATAAAAAAACTCATCAATTACCTTGGAGGAGAATCAAAACTCAAACAATTTGCAGAACAAAACGCAACCTACTTCTCAACCGTACTTCGACAAAAATGAAACTTCTTGCCTACACCGACATACATGGAAACAGCGCAGCATTTGCTACACTTAAAAAAAAAGCAAAAGAAGCAGACATCATCGTTGACTGTGGCGATTTCACCGTCTTTGCACACAACATAACAAAAATTCTCAAAACAATTAACAGCCTTGGAAAACAAGTTCTCCTCGTAACAGGAAATCACGAAGAACACACGAACGTGGCGCCTGCAGTAAAAGCGAACAAGAACATCTTCTACCTCGAAAGAAACTTCTACGAATACGAAGGTTACCTCTTCATTGGCTATGGAGGAGGAGGATTTGCACATGAAGATCGCTCGTTTGAAATATTCATGAACGACAATAAAAAAAAATGGCAAGGAAAAAAAATCATACTTGTTCTCCACCAACCACCCTACGGCACCGCACTTGATGATCTTGGCTACCCCGTTGGAAACATGACCTTTCGCCGCTGGATAGAACAACACCAACCAGCGCTCGTCCTTGCAGGCCACATCCACGAAAACTTCTTTGAACAAGACAAGATCGGCGAAAGCATTATCGTCAACCCAGGACCAACAGGCACCATCTTCGAAATCGATGAAGAATAATTCTAAACACAAAATAGAGGAAACCAGAAACATTCCAAAATACTAAGGAAATAGTTTATAAATTTCATTAGCGAAACAACAGTAAAAGCTTTGGAGGGTGGAAACATGACCATCAATGATATTGCGACACCAAGTGAACAAGACCTCGGTGCAGCTATTCGGAAAGCACAACTTTTTGATACAACAACGGAACAATTCTCATCTCTTGGTGATGTTCCCAATATGAATTGTGATTGTTATACCTGTCAATGTGATGGCGGTTGCGACTGCGTTTGTCAATCAAATTGTTGCGATGCAGGACCTTGCTATGGAGGAACTGCAGTGTATAACACCAATAAATAAATTATTTTTTCATTTTTTTCTATTTTTCAAGGGGGATCATATGTTTAGTTTAACCTATCCGTTGAACATGCAAGTAGAAACAACAGAAGCATGCAATCATGCGTGTTTATACTGCTATAATCATTGGAGAACAAAAAGAAATGCTGGAAAAATGTCTGAAGATCAGGCAAAAAGACTAGCAGAAATCATTGAAGAAGACATTCATCCATTTCATGTTACCATAACTGGTGGAGAACCATTACTTAACATGGCGGCAACACTCACGTTAGCCAGAGAATTGAAAAAAAGAGGAACCTTTTACAATCTTAACACCAATCTTGTGCTGCTCAATGAAGAAAGATTAGCAGGATTACAAGAAGCTGCTTGTGATGGAAGGTTTGGCATTCTTACCTCTCTCCCACATCACGAGGCCGAAGTGTTTAAAGCAATTACGGGAAGAGATACCTTAGAGGAATTCTACAGAAATTTGAGAAGAGTGAGTCGAGAAGACCTTCCCGTAACGGTGAATATGGTCGTTCATTCAATGAACCAAGGGGCCGTGTACGACGAAGGAAGATTCTTATTTGAAGAATTCGGCATAAGAAACTTTGCAGCAACCCCTATGCTTGAACCATCAATGAGATTGACAAGTGTCAAACCATTGAGCACTACAGAAATAAATAGAGTTCTTGAAGACCTCTTGCGACTTCATGAAGACTTAGGCATTTCAGTAGACACCTTAGAAACCATTCCAAGATGTGCCCTTTCCGAATCATTAAGGAATAATTCTCTTCAATTATTTAACAGAGCATGCAGTGCAGGGCGGTCAACCTTAAGTATAGGGTATGATGGAAACGTCAGATCGTGCAGTCACTCACCAATACCTGAAGGAAATATTTTCACTGATGGATTTTCTCAACTTTGGGAACGACTGCAACCATACCGGGATAACCAGTATGTTCCTGAAGAATGTGATGATTGTCAAGAATTTTTTGGATGCTATGGAGGATGCAGGTTTAATGGATTTCAAGAAGGAGATAGCCTAAAAACTCCTGATAGAAGAATGACTTCAAAAATCTTAACGAGAAAAGCAATACAAAGAGAAATACCTCGCATTAGCGAAGATCAACGATTAAGAGCAAATCCCAACACCGTTTCAAGAAGAGAAAGGGAAAACCTATATACCTTCTTTAATGGAAACTTTGCGCATGTGCTCTTTGTAAACGAAGCATACAAACAAGTAATCGATCATCTAGCAACAAGAGGGACATTCACCCCAAGAGAATTGGACCTTGGGGAAGAAAGAGATAAAGCAATGACGCTTCTTGGCGTGCTCGTTGATCGCAAATATTTATTTGTTGAGACGTAGACCATGTTCATTCAAAAAAATAATTTTATCATTCGACTTCGAAAAGAAGATGAAGGATTTTTTGATAATATTAACTTTGTAGAAGTATATAAATTTGTAGAGCAGTTTTATCAATTTGAAAAAAAAATGATGATAAAACTTAATGTTATCTCTTCTGTTGAAGAATATACTTTTTTCACGAACAACCAATTCAAAGAATGGGTGTGTGCATGTGCAGGACCTCATAACAGCATAACCATATTTTCACCCAGCGTCATCGCTCAACTCACCATCCATCATCCTTCAAGATATCCTTACCTACTTGTTCACGAGTTAAGTCATTTATTCTATGGCAACGCACGTTTCAGAAAGATCGCCTTGTTTGACGAAGGAATTGCATCCTATCTTGCAAAAAAATACTCAAAAGAAGAAGTTACCCTGCCAGAGAAAATTCCAACAATTCCCACTTCACTAATTTTTCCAGATCAAAAAAGTTACTACGTAATCGGACCTTATCTTATTAAGAAGATAATCGAAACATATGGCAAACAAAAATTGTTTTCATTTCTAAAAATACAGAACGACACAACACCAATCTATAAAGCGTTCGAACAACACTTTGGAAAAACCATAAATGCATTTCTTAAAGAGTAAAAAAGATAGTCAGATGAGTAGTTATCTTTTCACTATCCGATCATACCGCTAAAGACGGATGCGAGGATGCGAAAGAATACATAATACATAACGTTTGCTACGGCAAAGAAGAACGGAATATACTTGAGACCTGCTCTGACATCTCCTCGTTCAATGATGGAAATAATCATGGAGGAGGCAATTGAAATAATGGAAAGCGCAGCAATACTAAATAAGCGAAAGTCTCCGGTGTCCATACCACTGCCTTCTATGAAATCAAAAGAAAGACTAATCACTCCACTTGCTGAAAGACCAGATCCAATATCTTGCGAAAATCCTTGAATAACAAACAATAATTGGTACGCAAGGGCGAAAAGCAACGGTGCAACAAACATAACGATTGCGCCAATAAAAATCATGTAACTTAACGTGGCAGCACTCATTTCAGCTTTTAAGATGCGCGTTTTTCGCAAATTCTCAATGGACTTGTCAAGGATCTCTGCGATGCGACCACCGCTTGATAACTCGCTGATTAAAAGATTGAGTGTTCGCTCTAAAATTGGAGAAGGATATTTTTTTCCAAATGCTCGAAGAACCGACGTCAGTTCTGAGCCAGTCATCACATTTTTTGAAACAATCATCATTTCTTTTGAAAGCAAACCAAACTCTGGTTTAATCGATGCCCAAAGAGAATCTTCAAATGATAATCCTCCTTTCAAATTTGTTGAAACAAGCGTTAAGTATTCTGGCAAGTGATCTTCAATAATTTGCGTTCGTTTGTAAATACGGATATTCAAAAAGAAGTAAATACCCACCATGAGGGCGAGCGCAACAAAGAGCATCATAATCACAAAATAAAAGAAGGTGACCAAGGTAATAACGACAACATTCGTTTCAACCAAGAAAGGGTAGAGACCGAAGAAATACCCAAGTATAGTTAAGAAAACATCAACGAAGAACAAAATACCAAAGGTGTGATAAGGAATAAATGAATAGCCGGCTTTTGAAAGATATTCTCGAAGCGTGTCTCTAAACCGTTCAGGTACGAACGCCTTTCCAAACGAAACCAAAAAACTATTTTCTCCTTGCATCATATATTCACATTCGGTCTAATTGATTTAAACAAGCCCATAAAGACGACTTGCACAAAAACAATAAGGACAGTAGCAGCAACAAAAATAGGCCAGCCAACAGGTTTGTTTAAGAGGCCAAGGACGATAGCACCCATTGTCATGCCAAGACTTGGCACAACAACAGCCCCTAACATGTAAAACATGGTAAAACTCGAAAGTTTTTTTCCATATCGTTGAATTTCGATAAGTTCTTCATCAGCAATTTCATCAAGAATAGAAGATAAAAATGCAGTGACATCGATACCAATACGAAGTGCATTTGCGATTTGAAACAAAATTTTTCGAAACCTTCGCGAAACAGTGAGTTCAGCAGCAGAATAGATTGCTTGTTCAATAGGCGTCCCGAGTTCAATATCTTGGACAATTTCTTTAAAATATTTAGAAGCAACACCAAAACTGTTTGACGCATCAATAAGAGCAGAAATAAGCGGCGTTCCCGAATTTAATTTGACAAGAAGGAAGCGTCCCGCATACAAAATTTCTCGATCAACTTCTTTAGCCCGCTTGGTAATAATCGCATCTACTTGACGCATCATCACTTGATAGACGAAGAACCATCCTATGAGCGTAATAGGAATAGCAAGCCACAACATGCCAGGATTTCTTTGCGACAAGAAAACAAAGGCAAGAAAGCCGATTGCTGCCGCGGCCATAACAGCGAAAATGAATTTCTCTTTAACATAATCTTCTGGCGTCTTTTCTAATCGAGCCATGCGAAGCTTTTTTTTCAAACCAGGCGCAGCATGCGCAAGCGTGTGATATATTCTTCCAGCCATACAACCCTAATGAATTACAAGTCTTCCCAAATAATACTTTGCCATAACCATACCGACATCGTGAACGTCTTCAATGCCGTTCTTCAGCATCCAATGTAAGATTTTTATTTTCTTACGCAAATCATCATCAATTTCTTGCTTATTAAGACCCGTGTAGAGTTCGAGTTTTTCCAAAACACTCCTTGAATCGTTAACGCGCTCCATATGATCATCATGTGCGTTAAGTTGTAACAAAACATTCTCATCGCCTGTTTCGAGAACTTCCGCAACTTGCATGGTACGTCGTTTTCCTGTGCGACGATTCCTGTTCTGAATAACAATAAGTCCTAACGACGCAATCATCGGCTTTGGAATATCAATAGGAGGGTTCGTCAAACGCATTACTACTTCGTCTGCGTTATTTGCGTGAATCGTCGCGTAAACCGAATGTCCCGTATGCATTGCTTCAAGCAGTACTTCTGCTTCTCTTTTTCGCCTGATTTCTCCTACCAAGATACGGTCAGGACGCATACGCAATGAGTTAACAAGCAAATCAAGCATAGAGATGCCGCCCTTCCCTTCAGGGTTTGGCAGCCGAGTTTCGAGCGGCACCCAATGCAAGTTGCGGGGAAGCGTTAGCTCGCGGGTGTCTTCAATGCTAATAATACGTTGGTTTGGCGGAAAAAAGTTACCTATCGCATTAAGCATCGAAGTCTTTCCCGAACCAGTTCCCCCACCGACCAAAATCGAGAGTTCATTTTGCATAGCTAACCAAATAAACGCGGCAGCCTGCAAAGAAAGGGTTCCTGCTTTGATAAATCGCGTAACTGTCCAAGGCACATCTGAAAACTTTCTAATCGTAATCGTATTTCCTTTTGTAGAAATAGGTTCAAGTGTTGCATTGACACGATCACCCGTTGAAAGGTGCGCATCCATAAGAGGATTAAGTGTGGTAATTTCTTTTCCAACATCACGACCAATAATGGTCGCATAATGGCGGATACGCGATTCAGAAGGCAAGGAAATATTTGTTTTTAACCATCCGAACTTTCGATGATAACACCAAACGGGCTCGTCGTGATTGTTAATAACAATTTCTTCTAAATGAGGATCTTTAAGTAAGATTTCGATTTTTCCAAGACCTAAGTTTTCTTCCATCAAATAATTAATCAGCATGTCTTTGACCGATTGCGTTGTGGTGGGGAAATACGTCGTTATAAGCTGAGAAATTTCTTTCTTAAACGAATCACGAATCTTGTCAACATCTTGATTTTCTTCGCCTTGAATAACTTGATCAACTGATGCTTTCGAAATAAATTCTTGACGAATTTTTTCCAAAATGAGTTTTGTCGTTTCACTAATATTGGCAATACTGATATCGTAATGAGGAACAGAATCTGCATCGATTGATTTGATCGAAATAGTAACGACAACTTTGTTGATTTCGATTGCGTATTTATCCAATAAGACTTCGCCAGGCGTTTTCTTTTCCTCTCGCTGCGTCTTCGTGGTGCTTGCAGTAACAGTACTCGATGCAGCAGGATGAGCACCTTGTGCTTGAATTGGTTGCTGAGATGAAACTGGTCTAGCTTGTTGTGGTTGAGTAAAAGAAGGTTGCGCACGTGTAGCAGGATTCGTTTGCTGCGAAGGAGAAGAGGCGGATGCAGGGCGAGAAGAGGGCTGAGCTGTTGGAGAAGCTGTTGGCGGAGCTCTCGCTACCGGAGACGCTTGCGTAGCCGTACTTGAACCACTTGATTCGAATGAAGGCAAGGGTTCATGAGGAACGTTTTGTTTTGGTTGTGAAGATGGTTTTTGTTCCATTAAGACACCTCTAGGTTCTTTAGTTGACGCTGCGCTAACTCAAAATTTGGATTTTGAGCAAGTAACGTTTCAAATATTTCTTTTGCTTCTTTCGCTCTTCCTTGTCGAAGTTCGTGTAAGCCTTGCAAATACAGTTTTTCAAGTTCTGAACGAGCAGGAGCTGATGCGTCGTGCTGATCTACTATGTTTTGTTGTTTTTCGCCCGCCTGCTTAGCGCGAATTGCCGCGGTCATTTTTCGAATTGCCGTGTCAAATGATGCTTTCTTTGCAAGCAAAGGACCTGAAAAGTCCAAGAGCAAGTAGCGTGCGGTGATGAGTTCATTACTTGCGTGATGATAATCGCCTTTGTTTACTAACGCGAGTGCGTCTTGAATAACACGGTAAGTTTTTTTCAACAAATCTCTATCTTCTGATCCCAGAGAAGAAGCTGCAGATGACATTGACGATGAAGCTGATGACATTCTTTGAGAAGAAGGAGCAGTTAATGGTTGAACAGAAGGTGCAGTAGGTTTTTTCATTTCAGTTTTCTGTGGAGCAGATGGTTCAGTTGAGGCAATAAGAGAAAGCAATTCTTCATGGAGCATTTTTACATGCTGCAAATAAGACGCCCGTCGAGGATTATCTGCTTCGATGAGTTTAAGCAGATTATGCGAACTGGAGTAAAGCGTTCTTGCCTGCTCTACATGCTTATCAGCTAGTTCTGCTTCAAGGCGATCAAGGAGTTCGTTAAGTGCTTTTTCAACAAGCGGACGATCTTTTTGTTCATCTCCGTTAAATGCACCATTTTCATTATTTGCGGATTTTTGAGAAAGCAATTGAGCAACTTGCTTTGCCACCGCATCAAGATTTGCCGGTTCTTGTAAAGAAGGGCTTGCAGTTGCGGGTTCGGCAGGAAGTGATCTCGATTGAAGTGAAGAAACACTTCCACCTCCAGGAGCAAAAGGAGGATTTAACGTTTTTGACGACGCATTAATCATATCTTTGTCTGCGGTAATAATTTCTTCACCTGTGTGAATATGAATGATGGGTTGGCTTAATACGGGAGCAGAACCATTTGGTTTTTCAACATCTTCAAACGTGTCAAGAAATTTGTCCTGTTGTTTTGCTTGCGAAACATACTCTTTGATAATTGCGTATGACTGTTTGAGCGTTTCATACAGGTGTGGTTTGTTTGGATCAGTAGCAGGCATGCCATTATAGCGGGAACGCAATTTTGCAAAGTTTGCTTTTGCTTCTTCAAGTTCATCACGTTCAAGATTTCGTTTGATCATCTTCAAATATTCTTGAGCAGAAACATAGAACGAATACTCATCTGATTGCGCTTGATGCGTTCTTTCGAAGACTTCATAGTCAAGAAATTTTACAATTTCAGATTCGATGTATTCAGCTAACTCCATCAGCTTGTTTCTCCAATATTCGCTTCACAAACGTCGTCCATAACGCATCCGGTTCGACGTATCCTCGCTTCCTTGCTTGCGAGATAAAAAAAGATTTTTGATTTTCAAGCGCACTTTTCAAATGTGCTTGCCAGAGTGCAGGAATTTGTTCTTGAGGCATGTTCTTTTCTTTTGCATGCGTTATGAAGTCATTTCGAAAATCAGCAAGATTCATTATTTCGCGGCGAACAACAACTGGCTCTTCTTCTTCTTTTTTCTGATCGATAAAGAAAAGAACTGGTTTTGTAAACTTATATTCGATGCCAAGAATTTTTTCATCTACAAGAAAATCAGTCCATTGTTGCACAGTTTTTTCTGGAACACCAAGTTTTTTTGAAAGTTCAGTAAACCCAATAGTTCCTGCTGCTTTAACTGCATCTACAAGATCATCTACTTGCGTACGAACTTTATCCGCCAAACAAACTCACCACATCAGTATCTTAGCGTAAACGAGTTTTTAAAGGTTTTGATTAGAACAAATGAGGAAAAAGAAGGAAAGAACGCGTGTAACATACGTCTAAGAGGGTCAACAACGAGGATCGCTCGCGCTCAAAAGTGAATACCGGGCAGTTCGGTTTGCATCAAGCTGTAAGGCTTCCCCAGTGAGAAGAAAATCAACATCATACAATCTTGAACAATTAAATTCGGTAACATTAATGTAGTAATAATCCACTTGGGAATAATTGGCAATTGGCATTATCGGATTAAGCTCATCCTGGTGGAGCACTGTTTCAATACCACAACAAGGACTTGCAGAAATGTTTCCAAAGAATCGCTGGAAATAACTTGGAGAGTACACGGTGTGAATATAATCTCTATTCTGAAAATAGGTAACAAATTGTGAAGAGTTCCACAACGTCGTGTAATATTTGTTGATGGGACGATAAATTGGTGTTGCGGGAACGCCCCGTGCGAGAAGAGGGTCGGGAAGGCCTTCAATTGAGACATAGAACGTCCTTGTTTGATTTGAACGGTCAATAATTGCAACAACATCATCAACGACAAGCGAATAGCGATACGTTACGGTCACTTCCCACGCAAAGTTATCAAAACTGACGTTTACACTGTGAACCGTAACTTGCGCGTCCAAGTACAATTCGTTACGGGTAAAATTTTCAAGCATACCAACAATTGTAGGATAACTATAATCTACCGGTCCACAATCAGGGTGAGTGGGTAGCGACTGCCAAACCTGCAGACAACCCTGCAGCGTCGCATTAAACGTAAGAGGAGTGTAATAGGCCCCTTCATTGAAAAGACCATCATATCCCATGTATTTAAGGGATTCGTAGACAGAAAGACCAATGGCGTCCTGCAGTTGATCTTCAAATGATAAGACGAACTGATTGAGGTATTCAACGCGAAGCCTATTCATCTCAACTTCGTGATCAATTGGCTGGGCAAAACTAGCTGAAAACCAAAGCGTGAACAAACTGGCCAGTAAGAGTGCGATGAGCGTGAACAAAAATCCTTTTCGCCCTAAACCCATACAACCACCTCAGTAAGCACAGGTCCAACAACAGATCCGTGATCTACAAAAAATGTCATAAAACCTCTGTTGACAACTACCTTTGCATATTGGTAATCAAGAGGAGTCGTGTTAAAGACCACTGTATCATTAAAGCGATAAATAAATTCAAATTGTTCAGAGACGATGTTGTCATACGTCAACCGCACTAAATCCCTTGCAATACTCGCATTTCCAAGAGCGAGTTGATAGGCAACTTCATTAATCAAGCGATTATCAATGTTATGAATTTGATTCTTCGCAATCATAGTTGAAACGCTCGGATTGTTCAGCTCATAAACTGGCGTTTCTAAATAATAAGTTAAATACGAATTAGCAACGTAGAATGCAGAGGTTTTTTCTGGAATGTTAAGGTATGATGAAAAGATCAACGTCACGCTAAAGAGAATAAGCGTTACCGCGATAAATACATCTAATAAGTATAGGAACGCACCTCTTTTATTCATAACGAAAATGATTTGCTGCAAAGAAATTTATAATTATTGTGGTTTCCAGACAAGAATTTTCATGAAGACCTGTTGATTGTTCATGCGCAAAGGCACTTCAAGCACGACAAGGTCCTTTATTCCAAAGGGATTGGAAGAAGGAGTAATCTCTTGCTCAGGTCGTAATTCTGATCGAAACGTTCCTTCGCAACAATTGACAATGTAAGAATGAGTGGTGCTCGTAGCAACAATAACATCAGTTGCGTTCACTTTTTGGTCACAATAATCCTTTGCATCATAGGTTTGCCCTTCGAACGTGCCCGTGTTAAAGTCGCACGTCAGTGTGTTATCTTCTGGATCAACAAAACCATCACACGCAGCACTACATCGTGCAGGCCTTCCAGGATATCTGAATGCAGTACAATCCGCATGGCACGTTGCGTTGTGTAAATGAAAATCAATGACCTGAGGCGAATCCGTTACGTTTGCTTCAACAAATTCTGCATCGTATCCAATCGCAACAGCACTAATCAAATATTCACCACGAGGAACACCATACCTTGTTGAGCCAAAATGACTTTCAGATTGCACATCAGCAGAAGTCCAGTGACCATTTTCATCAGTTTCGACAACGAAATGACTATCATATCCCTTTTGAGGAAGATGAAAGAACACATATGCATGAGGTAAGGGCTCATTCAAATCACTATACACCGTTCCCGTTAAAGACGTTGTTAAGCAATCAGGGTCAGGACATTTGCCGCAAGTAATGAATGCAGAACCATCTTCAGAATAATCTTCAGGACAAATGTTATCATCGTACCCGCAAGTAAAACAACTTGAACAAACTTCCGCTGCGTGACCCGCACCAATGCCGCCTTGAAAAATGGACGCGCCGCAAGCATCATATGCATGATCGTTTGCATCGTATAAATTAGGATCGAGACTTGTTGTGTTCTCACAAGAATAGTATTGAGGAGGACCATACGGACTGTATGCGTCAACGGTGACCTCTTTATACACCGAAAGGAGCGCACCAAACGCGCCACTAACGACAACCAACAAAGATATCATCACCAGCAAGAATCGTAACTCTCTCATTCTCCCACACTCACCTGTTTGCTTGAGCTAAGATCATTTATAAAAATTGTTATTCTTTGCGTAAGACTCCAGCAAAGGAATATCGGCAAGACCGAATTTTCCCGCAAGCAAAAACTTTACCGTGGCGTGAGGATCAGGAGTTGAGGCAACATACGCTTTTACAGCAAGACTCCCCTGCAAATATATTTTTTCTCGATAAAACGCGCCTGGTTTTGCTGTATCAATCAATCCTCGTTTGAGTCGTTGCGTCAACCGATAAGCTTCGTCAACATCAATACCAAAGGAAAGCAGATAGTCGTAGGTTTCTCGAAACGAATGGGTTTCCGCAAAGACAGTGCCTAGAAAGCGTAGTGCATAAATTTTTTGCTGCCACGGATCTTGCACCCCTTCAAGTTCTTCTAAATAAACTGCAAGCCCTTCTTCTGTTTCTGAATAATCAAGAAATAAATATTGTAAAAATTTTGGAGAAAGATCTGCATGCCGGAGACCTCTACTAATATGCGCACCAACTTCATGAACGAGCAACCGTTCAACATCGTGTTCGCTAAACAACGCTTCAGGATCAATGATGAGCTGACACTGTTCTTGACTGAGCACAATCTTTGCTGAAGTGCGAAAAGAAAGTGTTGCTTTCCAATCAGCAGGAAGATGCGCATCAAAAAGTACACGAACATGAGATGCCTTGAGCGTTTTTTCTTCACACACAACACTCCTTCGAGCCAACTCTTGCGCAAGTGGAATAATTTTTGGATCGACATCGCCAAAAACGTCTTTTGAAATCTGAGAAAAATTTTCAGTGCCAACAGCATCCTTTAAAGAAAGATGCACGCGTGCGCGCTTGACAAATGCTTGAAGAATATCTTTCTCAAACCCCTCATAGGATTCGAGCAATGCAAGCTCTTTGTCGATGCGTTCACGATGATACGTTAAGGGAGGATACACAAACTGAGGATTGTACGTGGTGCTTGAAAAGAATTGTTTTTTTTCTTCGCCAGCATTCAAAGGATTAACAAAACGAAGCTTGTTAATAGCAACACGAAACACGTGAGCCAATGCGGAAAGATAGTGCGAGTCCATACTCACTGCAAAGTAAAGTCCGCTGTTCCTTTCGTGCCAGCATTGACGGCGTCAATAAACTCACCTTGGAGTCCTGCAGGTAGCTCACAAAGAAACGTTGCAGAACCATCAGAGAGCCACATATCTTTCTTAATAGTTGCATATCGCTCAAGAATATGCCGAATACGACTTGCGTACGCAGGAGGAACACGCACATCAAAAACCTTTTTTGCAAATTTGATAGGAAGCACCACCATGAGTTGATCAACAATGCGATTGACTTGATCTTCGGCGCGTCTAAACTCATCAACTTTCACTTTGGTTTCGTCAAATGCTGCTTCGATTCTTGTTTTAGGGTGAGGAGTGCCATTCTTTGGATCAATTGCATTTCTATGAATAATGTCAATGATTCGATTACGCTTTGCTTGACGGAGTTTCTCTCGATAGGCGGCAGTCAGTTGGATTTCTCCTTCGGAGATGATAACTTTGGCAATGGCAAGCGGATCAGTTGTGCCAAACAAGCTCTTAAGATCCTGTTCTGAAGCAAGTTCGCCTTCTTTAGCATCGAAAAAGATATCTTGCGCCTTAACCACTTCAGCTAAATCAATAAGTTCACCTTCTTTGTATTGGACGGCAAGATCGGGATCGACAACAATCTCAAAATTGCGACCGCCTTTTCTCAATTTGGCCATGTTTACATGGAATTTTTCTTCAGAATATATTCTTGCGGGCTTCATGGTATCACCTATACCTAATTAAGAGGAGCTTGTTTATATAGTTGTCCCTGCAAGATACAAGAGTTACTTTGCGATCTTGTTTAATTCAGCGTTTGAGAACTTCTTTACCGTTCCATCGACAGTGATGTAACTTGCATCAACGCGAGAAAGAGCAAAATCGCTTCCAAGGACTTTCTTTAAACTTTTCACTGCAAGCTTCAAACCATCTTCAACAGAGAGACTCTGAGAATATTCTTTTGAAAGAATTTCTTGAATCTCAGTTTCTGCTTCGCCAATTGCTGTAGCAAGATACGGCGTATACGAACCTGTTGGATCAGTTTCGAAGAGCTTTAGACCGGTTTGATCCTTTCCAGCAAGAAGAAGAGAAATGCCAAAAGGACGAAGACCGCCTGATTGGGTGCAATACTGCTTTAAATTACAAATGTCTTTAACAATAGTAATAAGATCAACTTGGGAGTTGTACGTCATGAAATGCTGTTGAGAACGCATCTGCGCTCGCTCAATAAGCACACGGGCATCGGCAAGGATTCCTGCTGCTGTCGCAATGATATGTTCATCGACCACCCAGATTTTCTCGACTTCGTCAGCGACAACTAACTTGTCAACAACACGCTTGTCAGTAACCAAGAGGACGCCATCCTTACAGACCATGCCAATAGCAGAACTTCCTAAGCGAACTGTTTTTCTTGCATATTCGACTTGTAATAAACGACCATCCGGACTAAACATAGTGATTGCCCGGTCATATCCCATCATTTGGTGTTGCACTGGTTGCATAGATATCTACCTCAAGATCTTCACGAAAACTTATTCTAGTGGTAAAAGGGCAGTCATTTATGAATATTTCCTTTTTCAAGACTTGCCTTTTGTTGGGCTTTTTTTATTGTGCCACTCACTAATATGGTGCGAATGGAGACTGGCGTCGAATTGAGAACGGCGATTAAACCAAGGCCTAATTTCACCGGATCTACTGATTTACGAGACATGCGAAGCATCCCTTTGTTTGGAGGATACGTCTTTAAAGAAACAAGATGGGCTTTTGCACTTCCAAAAACGCCCAAAAAAGATTCAATTTCTTTTGCGATGAGCACACCATAATTTTGAACAGGGGCATCACTAAGCACTTCATAAACGAGATATCTTCGTTTTTCCTGCAGACTTGGCCGCAGATGTTTGATGCGCTGCTCCATCTTCTTCTCTAACACGCTCGCCTTTTTATGCTTTATGGCTTGCAAAAAAATCACGGATCAATTGTTCGTAGTCAGGAGCAATACGCACTTTCCAGGTTTTTGGGAAGAGTTCATAATATCTTGTCCACTCATACCGTTCGTCAAGAAAAATAATAACGCCCCGATCTGTTGTTGACCGAATACACCGACCTGCCGACTGCATTGCCTTGTTAAAGGCCGGTAAAACATAGCCGTAATCCCATCCTTTCTTGAATCGCTTATTATAATATTCTATTAATGCCTTTGTTTCAAACGTTGGTTTGCCAAGAGGAAGACCGACAATAATCACCCCATTAAGAAAATTTCCTGGCAAATCAATTCCTTCAGAGAAGTTTCCTCCAATAACGCCAAGAAGCACAGCGCCAACATCTTTATACGATTTAAATCGTTCAAGAAGATCGTTCTTTTCAGGAGTAGTTAATTGTTGGTGCTCTTCAAAGACCGTTTTTGAAGTTGCATGAGAAAAATGCGATGCTACTTGTTTCAAAAGAGCATAGGAAGGAAAAAATATGGCCACATTGCCTTGAATGACTTCGCAAAGTTTAGTTAGTTCTTTTGCTATATCACTGTATTGCTGATCACTTCTTGAGGTAAACTTCGTTGATGTTTTTGGCACAACAAGCGATAATCGGTGCGACGCGAGAAACGGCGAAGGAAACACACGATGCAGAGGAGATTCAAAACCAAGCAATCGCTCATACATCTTTGTTGGTTCAAGCGTACCACTCATCAAAATAGCTGTTCTCACTTGTCCAATAACTTTTTTTCCAATTAATGAAGGATCAAGACATGCATAGCGAAGTACATACGTAGGACCTTGAGCGGAAGATTCTTTTGAGAGGATGCGAGCAAAGCCTGCGTCTTCACCAAGCCATTCATCAAGAAAGTTTGCAAGCGAACCCAAATAGGAAATGCGCTGCTCTTCACGAACAATGTCTGCTCGCTTATCAAGCAAAGAAACAAATTCTTCATAATCACCTAACTGAGAAATAACTGCAGAAAACTCTTCTTGAGAAACAAACGATTCTTCTTCAACAAGTCGCGCTTTTTTTGTAAAAAATCCTTCAATTGCAAGCAAATAACGATCAAGTTCATCAAAACGATATTTTTTTGCTTCTTTAATTGCTCGCGAAACCATTTGTGAGGTGAGCTGAACAGAAGCAAGATCTTTAATACGATCAGGCAAGTTATGGCCTTCATCAATAATCAGGATGGCATCCTCTAACTCTTTGTTGATGCGAGCAAAGAAGTTTTCTTGAATGCGTGGATGAAACACATAATAATAGTCTGCGATAATAACATGAGCTTTTCTCGCATACACGATCGATAGTTCGTAGGGACAAAGTTGAAAGGCGCGACCAACATCCAAAAACGCTTGCGTATCTGTGCGAGGCAGGAGTCGCAGCTTTGCCAGAGCGTCATTTGCAGCCGTAGAAAGAGAGTTCGATCCTTTCATGCGTTCGAAATATGGACATTGTTTATGTTCACAAAGAGTTTTGCAATAATGAAGAAATTCTGATGCGGGCAGATTGGTAATGCCATCCTGCAAACAAAGATTTTTTTTGCCCACAATTGTGGTGGTGATCAAATCTATATCGTGTTTCTTTTTGAGTGCTTCAATCGTTTCAAACGCAATGCGGTGCTGCGTGTGTCTTGACGTGAGAAAGAAAACTGTTTTGTTGTGTTCTTTCGCATAGGTAATGCAAGGCGCAAGAGAAGCAGCAGTCTTTCCCAGTCCTGTTGGTGCATGAATAATGGCGTCTTGACCGAGACGGATAGCCTCATCAATAACTTCTATCATTTCTTCTTGATAGGGACGTAATTTGTCGAAAGGAAAGAACATAATCTCCGACAATGGTGGCAAATTTAAAAAAACTCCTCTTTTGTAAGAACAAAAGATTTAAGTACCTTAGAAAAGAAAGATAATTCCGATGCTGACCAGCGAACAGAAAGCAAGTTTCAAGGCGTACGATATTAGAGCAAAAAGCGACGTGTTAACCGATAATTTTTCTTTTCTGCTTGGAAAGGCAAGTGGAGATTATTTCAAAAAAACGAGCAAGAAGAAAAGCGTAGTCATTGGCCGAGATGGGCGCTTAAGCTCGCCACGACTACACCGACACTTTGTGAAAGGAATTCTTGCCAGCGGCATGGATGTTGAAGACATAGGGATTGTCTCAACCCCTCAATTCTATTACTTTGTTAAATATGCAGCAAAAAAAACTAATGCGGGCGGCGTCATGATTACTGCATCTCACTTACAAGGAGAGTATAATGGCTTTAAATTCGTTGATCAATACTCATCTTATGTGCATAGTGGCAATGGGCTTGGAGAAGTTCTCGCCGCATTAGAGAAAGATAATTCGCCAACGCTATCAAAAAAACGAGGTAAACGAGTGGCAGTCACTAAAACAAAAGTTTCCTCTCGCTATGAATCCTTTTTATCTTCACAGATAAAAGAAAAGCTCCCCTATTCACTTGTTATCGATGTGAGCAATGGGTCTGGACAAGCAGAAGCAAGAGTTCTTCGCAAACTTGCAAAACGATGCAAAGTGATTAATGGAACTTGTTTAGGCACCTTTCCTGCGCACGACCCTGATCCGCTGCCGCCAAAAAACAGAAAACAACTCGAAAACGAAGTCAAGAAAAATAAGGCTGACTTTGGTATCATCTTTGATGGGGATGCAGATAGAATGGTTGTTATTGACAAACGAGGAAATCAAATTGAAAGTGGCATCATCGCACTTGTTCTCGCAAAACACCTCAAGCAACCTCGAATTGTGTCGACTTGCAACATGAGCCTTGTGCTTGAGAATCATCTTCCGCAAAAAGGAACTCTGGTGACCTGCGCCATAGGCAGAAGCAAAGTGCACGAATCTATGAAAAAAATAAAAGCAAATATTGGTGCTGAACGCTCAGGACATTTCTATTTCAAACAATTAGGGTTTACTGATGCAGCAGGACTTGCCGCAATTCACTTTCTTTCCAATGTGACACCAGAGGATCTTCTTCTCGCAAAGGAATCATATATGGCTCCTGAAACGAATATTGTTGTTGCAAATAAAGATCGAGCACTCAAACGCATCGAGTCAGCATTTGCAAAGAAAGCAAAGCAAATTCTTCGCATTGACGGCATCTCATTGTTCTTTGAGGAGTATTGGTTTAATATCAGAGCTTCAAACACGGAAGAATTGCTTCGTATAACAATTGAAGGGAAAAATAAAAAAACAGTGGATGCCTTCCTTAAAAAAATACAACAGGTTGCTTCATGAGTTCGAAAATGGAATCAGTCGTCATTGTGCTCGTTGCGAGCGTTTTAGTGCTCGTTGCACTAAATAATGTGACCACAAGAGAAGGAAATATGAGCGGACAAGCGTTTTCTGCCTCTTCTGCAGATACTCTTCGCTCATTCGAAGCTTCAGGCAATGAGTTTAGTGAAGTTAAAGCGGACTTGATCGCGCTTCTTACTAGCGAGAGAGCCACCTTGCCTGATGACGTTTACAAACAAGCAGTTGAGAAAATCAACGCGTTAAGTTTTTCAGACATTACGAGCAAAAGAAAGCTTTACGATGAATACGAAGAAAAAATTTTTCTTTCAGGCAGCGCTTCTTCTGAAAAAATCACTCTGCAAGTGAAGGTGTCAACAACATGACGCCAAGAGGGATCGCAATAAAGAGTATTCTGCTCGTTATTGCGGCGTTACTTCTTATGTATACAAGCATGGTTATCGGCGACAAACTTGCAGATCTTAAAGAACCGCCAAAAGCAACCTGCGAAGGGTACGGGGGTACGTGTACTGCAGGAAGTGATTGTCAAATTCTTGGCAGCCAATATGAAATTAGCGATGCGCGATGCATTATCAAATCACAAGTCTGTTGTGTGAAGAACCAGTAGCAAATCAAAACGTTCGTAAATCAAACGGATAAACAGTTTTTACTTTTACTTCTTGAAAGGTGCCAAGAATTCCTTCTTGTAAAATAATTTGTTTATACCAATCATTGCGCGCAATAAGAGTGTTATTTTTTCCTTTCTCGCACACTAGAACGGATCCTTGCCACTGCTTCCATGGTTGTTGCGATCGCAATGCAATTTTTTTATGCAAAGCAGCTAAAGCAGTTGAACGCTTTTTAATAAGGATTGAATTGTGCTGCTCAAAGTGTTCTGCCTGTGTGCCTGGTCGCAGATAAAACTTTGAAATGTTGACCACGGGAATTTCAAGCTTGTCAATTAATTTGAGAGTTTCATCAAAATCTTTTTCTGTTTCACCTGGAAACCCGCAAATAATATCAGTTGCGATAGTGATCAAAGGGTCAGCCTTACGAAATGCCTTAACGATGTTAACAAATTGTTCAACACGATAGCCTCGCTTCATCCGACGAAGAACGGAGTTGCTTCCCGATTGCACAGGAATATGTAAAAATTTAAACAACGAAGGATGAGAAAATATTTTTATCAATTCATCTTGAAAACGATGAACGTAAGTTGGGTTAGTCATGCCAAGGCGAACACGAAACGACCCTTCTTTTTCTAAAAGAAGAGAAAGCAAACGTGCAATGTTCGTTTCACGATCAAGACCGTAGGCGCCCGTGTCCTGAGAAGTAAGCCAAATTTCTTTTGCGCCATCGTTAATTGCTTGACGAAAGCGATTACGAATCAATCGAGGATCATACGAAAACAAATCGCCGCGCGCATCCTTTGTTTTGCAATAGGAACAAGAAGAAAGGCAACCAGCGTTAAGAGGAATGATTTCTCGAAAAGGATGAAGGCGAGATGAAGGAAAGCGAAGCATGTCTTGTTGCGTGGAAGAGAGAAAAAGTTCTTTGTTAAATGCCTGTTCGCTTTCTGCAAGAGTAAGGTTCACCAGTTCGTCCACTTTATCTAATGCATTAACACCAAGAACCGGAACGTGAGAAAATAGTTTGTTTGCGGAATCTGCTTGAGGAACGCAACCAGCAACAATAAATTTTTTTCGTTCACGAGAAAGTCGACGCATCGTTGCATGCAGACGTTGTTCGGGATTGCTCTTTACTGTGCAAGAATTCAAAATGACCAATTCAGCTTCATCTTCAGAAGCAACAAACTGGTGATGTGCACGCAAGAGAATGCCAGTGATCGTCTCGGAATCTGCATGATTAAAAGAACAACCGCTTGTGTGTAAAAAGATTTTTGCCATTAAGAACAAGGAAAAAAATGATGATTAAAAATGTTATGAAGTGAAAAAAAAGAGCAAAATGCATGCCAATCCCTTCAATAAAAGCGATGCGAGAAGAAAAAAATCGTTATCTTTATAAATAATCAAAAGAAAGAATGCATATCGAGGTGTTTTGATAGATGGGCAAAGTAAAAAAAATTGCTGAAGCGGTTGCGGTCGGCGCTGCAGTTGCAGGAGCCGTTGTGGCGGTGAGAAAGTTCAGGAAGAAAAAATCTTCTAAGAAAATCACCTCAGAACCGAAACAAGAGGGTAAAAAAATGGTTGCAACAAAGAAAACTGCTGCTAAGAAAAAAACAGCTGTCAAAAAAAAGGCAGTTAAAAAGAAAGCAGTAAAGAAAAAAGCTGTCAAAAAAAAGGCAGTTAAAAAGAAAGCAGTAAAGAAAAAAGCTGTCAAAAAAAAGGCAGTAAAGAAAAAAGCAGTTAAAAAGAAAGCAGTAAAGAAAAAAGCTGTCAAAAAGAAAGCAGCTAAGAAACCAGTTACCAAGAAAAAACCAGCAAAACGAAAGGTAGCAAAGAAAAAGTAAACTGCTAACAAGAATTTTTTTTAATTTTTTTTATTCTTCTTTTCCACGATCACTTTTGAAAAATTGACTACTGCATGCGCAAGCTCTGTTCTATCTCTACCAACAAAGGCATCAAGCAAAGGAGTTGGCGCATCTGGAGAACAAGAAAGGTGAAAATGTCGCGCCAAAGCAAGAAGTTCTTCTCGAGAGACTTGCTGCAACAACGCAATTCCTCTGTTGTCAAGATCTTCATTGCAAGTAAATGAGCGGAGCACCCGTTCTGCATATTTTTCAGCATACGTGCCATAGACCACCTGCGGACCAAGCGCGGAAGTGAGTTTGGTTGTGACCTTAAACCATTCCTGAAGCACGAGTACAGTCAGCGTCGTCTCACAATCAGGAGCGCGAAGCACCGCAACAATCTCTCCCTTCTTGAATCTACCGCGAAAAGCTCGTCGAATTCTCCGGGAAAGGACGTCGATAGTTACCATTTTATAGATAATACACTAACGAAAATTTTATAAATATCTTGATACTATTTGCGAGTGATAAGCTCGAAACTCACCTCTTTTTCCCGGGGAAATTCAAGGCATCCCAAACTTCTTGAAATGCTTTGGAATTCCTCGGGTTTATAATCAAGATGAACTTCTACAAAGAACAGTAAATTCGTCCACCTATAAAAAGGTATGTGCGCTATTTCTCCGATCTCGACCGACCCTTTGGGGAAGATTGCTTTACACGTCGTTTAAACAACAAAAACACAAGACCTTGCGAGACGATGAATCCTAAAAAGAAGAGCGAAACAAAAACATAGCGCAAAGAATGCGTATCAAGAGAAAAGAATCGAGGAGGCTCACGAGATCGCTGAAAAGGAAAATACTCCTCAAGAAAAGATAATTCGAGAGCGTACTCACCAAACAAAAACGCGGAAGCAAAGTCAGACGTCTCAAGCACCTGCGCATACTCATGATAGGAATACCCTAAGATAGGAAAATACCCTTTCGCGGATTGCTCCGCAATGAGATGATCGATAACGCCGGTGCGAATAGCAAAAAACTCTCGCAAACCAGACTCTGAAAGCATAATCGAATACAAGAGGGCATCAGCATCGGCCTTTGCTTGTGACGCATGAAAAATGCAGAGCGGATAATGTTCAAGACTGTACTCCTCCCGGGCAGCAGTTAACTGAGAAGACTCCGGCGGAACCAACCCGCGAGAAATAGTGTACAAATAATTCAAACGCAAATCAGCATCAGCAATCTTCTCAACACACGCAAGACGTAACTTTGAAGCATCAACTGCAGGACCATTATCAAACAAAAAAAACCTTGACCACACCAACCCACTATTATACCGCTCGATGCCCAATGCTAAGAAATCTGAATTGTTCGTTTCTTCAAATAACGCAACATATTCTCTTGACTCAAGGATGCGTTCAGAAACAATATTATACGTCTCAACATCAGAAAGTGTTGTAATGGGAAGCGCCAACACCTTCTCTTCAAGCTCATCAATACTTGCGGAAACCTCTCGAGCTAACCGATTGCGACCATCATACGAAAAATTTCGAAGTTGAAAACTACGCAACTTCAAACTTGCCGAATAACAAAGAGAAGCAATAGAATAATAATCATCAGTACGATTTTTCGCATCAAAATAAAAAGAACGCGACGCATTTACCATCGGATCAGTACTTGAAGAAAACACTTCCTCGCCAACCTGAGCAACAATTTGATCAACACGAGAACACATTCCTTGAGAAATATTCTTCATCAAAGAAACATAGCGTTCAGGAAGCTCATATGATTCAATAGGAGAAACAAAAGACGTTGAAAGAAAAAATTCTGCAACTTCATCAAAGGTTAACATACGATGAACAAGCATTCCCTCAACCATAAATGATGAAGGAACAAGTGAAATCGAAGGAAGCGACGAAGAACTCTCAGAAGAAACATGTTCTGACTCATTACGAAACGAAGAAGGAAACACATCACTCATATTCACAAACACATAACCATCATCAGTGAATTCAAGAGAAGAAGAAATATTAGCAAGACCAGGAATGACCACCTCAGAAAAACCAGCGGCCTTAGCAGCGCGAACCTTCTCTTTAATGCCCGCAACAGGACCAATAATACCCCCACTTGTCATCGTGCCAGTAATCACCGCAGTCTCTTTAAGAGGAAGATCCGCAAGCACCGCCAACGTCAACAAAGCAGTAGCAGCACCAGCACTTGGACCGCCAACAATACTCGAATCAGCATTAATGACGTAGAAGAAATCTAATTTCGAACAATCATAATCATAATAACTACAAGCAAACTGCTGCGCAAACCTCGTTGCGATCTGCGTATCAATCTCTGTTAATGGCGTTGAATCAAAGAAAACTGCACCATTACCCGGACGAACCGTCAAAGAAAGCGTAGCAGTCCCCCCCGAATCAGAATCAGGAGCTACCGTTAACAACGTAATAGAATCCTGTGGAAAAAGAGCTAAAGAAGAAGAAAGAAGGAAAAGTGATAAAATAACGAAAACAACAAATCTCTTATTCATAAGTACTTGGAACTAGTATCCACTATATAATAATTGTGGATGATTTAAGAAGAATACATCGGACCCAACCAATACCCTCATGAGCATTCAGAACCATCCAGGTTAAATCTGTAAAAAGAAATCAAATGGGCCTGACCGGATTTGAACCGGTGACCTTTGCTCTGTGAAAGCAACGTTATACCACTAAACCACAGGCCCGAATCATTGCAATAAACCACATTCTGTTTTAAAAGGTTGTGGGAATCAAGAAGATTATTCACTACCTGTCTTTTAGAACAAGTTCTTCCAAATTTAAATCCCCTTTAGAAGAAAAGAAAAATGATTTAAACACGAAGACTCACAAACGCAACCATGGTAGAACAAATTATTGCAAATGAACAAGCATCAGCTTATGAAACTCCTAGAGGTAAGGAGTGGATTCCTGTAGCCATAGGAAACGTATTCAAGAAAGCAAGAATTGCAGAGCGACCTGACAGCGGGCACCCGATTACCTTACGAGACAACGCAATCGAGTTTGGCTATCTTGCATATCAAATTGCAAGTGTTTACGCTGCTGCAATCATCGCATACAACGCCTTAGAAGCCATTCTCAAGTAATAGTTATTTTCCTTTGTTCCTTCCTCTGCTTTCTACAACACGTAAACGTTCTTGAACGGCAGAGTCAACATAGAAAGTGAAAAATTGTTCTCGAAGCACAGCATACAAAGAATGATGATTGCTTTTTACTGATTGAAAGAAGAGATGAATGTCAACTGCTTTGTCTTCGATGCGAGCATTATGCTGTGCGAGACCGAAATCAATCAAAGCAATGGCATCAGTAGGTTGTTCAATCATGTTTGCCGTGGTAAGATCACCGTGAACAACATCTCGTTGATGAAGATCAAAGATGAGTTTGGCGACGATCGGAATGTGCTTTGCAGAAAAGACGTCACTAAGTTTTTTTCCTGAAACATATGTCATGAGTATAGCGTCTTCTGTGAACGCCACTAACTCTGGAGAAGGCACAGTAAGTTCAAACAAGATCTTTGCTTCTTTTCGGGTGCGTTTTGTGCGAAGAGCGTTGTCAAGTTCCTTTGCGCGGTACGTTTTTGGGATGCGCGTCTTACAGACCAAGTCGCCTTTTCTTACAACAACTGCTTCTGCTCCTCTGCCAATTTCTTGCCAAGAGGAAACATCTTCAGGAAGAGAAAGAAGTTGTTTTTGTTTGTAGGCGTCGTTTGACATACCAATGTAGAAACGGAGAACAATATAAAAATTGTTTTATTCGATGAACACTCCTACACCTAAGTCGGCGCACTCAAGTATGCGATCGTTGCGACTTAGTTATCTTCGTACTCATCGTCTTCTGTAAGAAAATAGTCGTCAAGATCGTCTGCAGAGATATCTCTCTGGTTGAGAATTGCCTGTTTGAGCTTCTTGCTCTGTCCCGTTCGCTTCAATTCAGCGAGCGGTCGCATTTCCTTGTCGTCAAAATCTTGGTCATCAAATACCATTTTTCTTACCTTAAAGTAGTTAATTTTTACTATTTATAAAGTTTTCCTTCTTTGCGAACTCTGTAAAAAGAGGCAGAACTGAAGCAAGAACGAAGATTTATATAATTTATGAGAAAGAAAAAAATATATAAATCGAAGTCACAGGAAGCAATATACATTACTTTAAGGGGTGTAGAAGTGGTAAAAAAGAAGAAAATGAACACGATGACAATGCTTGGTAGCTGGTCATTTCTTATCGGAGTCTTACTTGCAATCATATTAGGACTTGTTCGTGAAGGAAGCACCATGCAACCAGGAATGGCAACGCTACTTGTTGTCCTAGGTATTCTTGTAGGTCTCTTTAACGTTACCGAACAAGAAGTCCAACGATACTTGTTTGCAAATGTGTCACTCATCATCATTGCATCGATGTCCGTAAGTGTCGTTGAAGCAAGCTTGCCTTGGTTTGGCAACATCTTAGAAGCGCTCATGATTATGTTCGTTCCATCGACCATCATCGTCGCGTTGAAGAGTGTTTTCGAACTAGCAAAAGACGAGTAAATTTTTCTTAATTTTTTTTCTTTTTTCTTGTAACAAACTTTTTAAACAAAATAAACGAGTAAAATCGTATGTACGATGTGGTGAGTGTTGGAAGCGCAGTTATTGACTATTTTCTAAAAACCATTCCTACCGAAATTTATCATCATGAGATCTGTTTTATTACTGGCGGCAAAGTTGACGTAAGTGACGTCGACCTCTTTGTTGGAGGCACCGGTATGAATGTCGCCACCTCACTCTCAAGATTAGGATTGAAAACAGCACTCTTTAGTGTCATCGGAAAAGATGACGCAGGAAAAACCATTAAACAAAAAATCAAAGAGGAAAACATCACTTTTGTTGGCAAACTCGCAACGCAAACATCCATGTCCATCATTCTCGATGCAAAAGGACAAGATAGAACAATACTCAGTTACAAAGGAGAAGCAAACAATCTTTCTCCAAGCGATGTGAAACTGCCAGCAGCGAAATGGATCTACCTTTCAAGCATGCAAGGAAAAAGTTTTCATGCAACAAAACAAGCAGTACTGAAACACCCAGGAAAACTTGCATTTAATCCTCGCGTCACCCTTATCGAAAAAGAACCAAGAGGCATCAAGGAACTACTCAAAAAAACAAACATTCTCCTCGTCAATAAAGAAGAAGCGCAAAGCGTGTGTTTTGCAACAAATAAACTCGAAAGCGAACACTTACTTGAAGTCGGACCAGAACTTGTCGTTGTTACTGATGGCGCAAAGGGAGCAATTGTGTACACAAAAAACAAGACCTACACTATTGTGCCAAGAAAAAACATTCCAATTGTTGAAACAACGGGAGCAGGAGACTCGTTTAGTTCAGCATTTGTTGGAGGCATCATTCAAGAACTTCCTATTGAAACTGCTCTGAAAATGGGTATGGCAAACGCAGAAAGCGTTATCACGCATTACGGTGCATCGAACATTCTTCTTTCAAAAACACAAATAAAACAGAGGCTTAAACATTACAACGTGGTCACGAGGTAAAAAAATGCTTGTTACAGGAAAAAAAATACTAGATAAAGCAAACAAAGGAAACTACTCAGTTCCAGCAGTTAACGTCAACGACATGGAAGTTATACAAGCAGCAGTTCGCGCAGCAGAAAAAGCAAAATCGCCTCTTATCATTCAAACATCCCAGGGCGCTATCAAGTATGCAGGAGCAGAACTCTTGCGAGAAATGGTTGAACTCTTAGCAAGAAGAGCAAAAGTGCCTATCGCCCTTCACCTTGATCATGGAAGAGATATGACTATTATCAAAACATGCATCAAAGTAGGATATACCTCCATCATGTTCGACGGATCAAATCTCTCATACAAAGAGAATATCAAAACAACAAAAAAAGTGGTTTCTTGGGCACACGCCAAAGGTATTAGTGTTGAAGGAGAGCTTGGCACCATCGGCGGTGTTGAAGATGGCATACGTGGAGAAAAAATTCTCTACACCAACCCAGATGATGCTGTGACATTCTTTAAGGAAACAGGAGTTGATTCGCTTGCCATTGCCATCGGCACAAGTCACGGACCAAACAAATTTGTGAGCACGCCGCAACTTCAATTTCACATACTAAAAGAAATTAAAGAAAGAACAAAAAAACCAATCGTGCTTCATGGCGCATCAAGCGTGTATCCATCAATGCTTGCAGAACTCAACGAGTACGGTGGAAAAATGAAAAAAGCGATTGGCGTTCCTGATGCCATGATCCGCAAAGCTGTAAAACTCGGCATTAACAAAATAAATACTGATACTGATCTGCGCATTCTCTTTACTGCAACAATCAGAGAAGAATTCAAAAAACATCCTGAGCGTTTTGATCCAAGAGATTACTTAGGGCCTGCACGTGAAGAATTAGAAAAACTCATCATGAAAAAAATGATTCTTTACGGCAGTGCAGGAAAAGCATAAGAACGGGAATCAAGACAACAGCTGAATTATCTTTTATCATGACATAATATACGGAGATTTTTTCCTTCCTAGTTAGCATTAAGCAAATATGTTGCTAGATTCGCTATGGCTGCAAATGACACCCACAACACGTACGGAATCAACAATATGGCAGCCACCAAAGATACTTGATAAAATAAGATAATAGTAAGAAGTATTGCATCCCACAAGACAACTATTTCTATAAAACCAAGCAAAGGAGATTGAAAATAAAAAAAGAATAGTCTTCAGTAAATTACTCGAAAAAGACAAATCTCGAAATTTCAAGTTATTACTTGCAAGACAGAGAGGGATCAAATTCAACTCTGACGGGTTTCATTTATCTTTTTATAGAGTTCTACAAAGCTGGAAGGCACATGAGGTTCTAGAAATCCCCTTTTGGCCAAGTCTGCATACATGTTCCACATCTTATGTTCAATTGAAACTCTGTGAGGATACATTGTGTGAGGAGAACGATATTCAAAACAAGGTTCTAACACCCGTTTTGCCTCATCTTCTTTACCAGCCAATATCCAAAATAGAGCGGAATATTCATACTTTAGTAAATTACAACTTTCAGGTAAACGCTCCATTTCTTTTGCCACATCTTCACAATAGCGTTCAAGACCCTCTAAATCACCTTCTTGAATTAGAGTCTTGGCAGCATCAAATGCTCTCCCGGCATAATCCATATAAAACGAAAATTCCTCGAGCTCAGCCATACGTTTAATTTCGTCAATAGATTGTTTTGACATTTTTTTTATACCTCTTTTTTATTTTCACAATAACTCATTTGTTATAACTAATATGTAGTAACTTAACTATTTAAATATTTGCTACCACATACTTGTTGTAGTATGATAGAAAAATTACAATCTGCGGGCCTGACCTTAACTGAAGCAAGGATCTACTTGTTTTTGCTAGAAGTTCAACAAGCAAAGGCAAGAGAGATCTGCAAACAGCTCAACCTACATTCATCACATATCTATGATCTGCTAGACAAACTACTAAACAAAGGCCTTATCAGCTATAAACTAGTCAATAACACCAAAATATTCTACCCTGCAAACCCCGAAATATTACTATCAAAGTTTAAAGAGAAAGAAGAAAAGCTTCAGGAAGAAAAACAAGACCTTGACAACTTCATAAGAGAATTACACAAACTCCAATTAAAAAAATCAAATAATGACTATTTCAAATACTTTGAAGGAACTCAAGGAGTACGTTCCATGTTTCTTGAATTCATCAATAGTTGGGAACAAAACACAACAGTCCACGTATTCTCAGCGCCAATCGCATACAATAGATGGAACGCATTTCTACTTGAATACTTTCACCCAATTAGAACAGAAAAAAAAATACAACTAAAACTGATAATCCCAAAAAGCATGAAAAAACACGGTTCTGAAAGAGAACAATTCCCATTAACAGATATCAAATATACTGATGAAGAATATCCTGCAGAATTTGCAGTCTGTGGAGAATACGTTTACATACTAAGTGAAAATGAAAAGCCATACGCGATGCTATACAAAGACAAAAACTTTGCAGAAACACAAAAAATGGTTTTCAACCAACTATGGGAAAACACAAAATAAAGATGATGGAATAAAAATTATCAAAGATACTCATCAGAATAACAATACCACCACGAACTTACACAGTGGGATACAAATAAACTCTTTCTTCAGTGATCACTTCTGGTAAGATAAAGGTTACCAGCGTTTTTGTTCCAATTCTGGGTACAAAACCCAGACGCATTTCTTCATCTTCAGTTACTTGTTTAGGAGCTTGAAAGTGAATCTTAATTACATCACCTTGTTGTAAATTTCCATCTACAGGATTTACTCCTCGTTGCATATATTCTGCTGTGTAGTAACCACTATTAACATCATAACCAACACCATAAATGGTAAGCGTGTTCGTCAGCACATCAAACGTTGCAGCATCTTCTGCAGTACACGGAGATCCCGTTTGTGTGATTGAATCGACATAGCCTAGATCCGCACCTAGCGAGCCAGTGATTGGGCCTGCTGCAGAACATTGACCAAGTGACCGTTGATTTGACACGTTCAAAGGATCATCGGTAAATGCGTAAAGAATAGAATTGGAAATGTTTTCCATAACTAAATGATCGTCTTCGCCGTTGTTGTCAAGATCAACACCGTTAAGCGTAATATTCTGTGTTGCATTAAGCAATCCTTGAACTTTAATAATATTATAACCGCTAATATAGCCGTTATCATTATTAAGCTCGTTAATACCGTTTGGACCACGATACTCCAATGTCATCGTTTCGTCATACGTGTCAACGGTGAGCAATGCTTGAGATAATTTGATCGCGTTACTACCAGGACTAAGTTTGATGAGCAACTCATAGAATTCGAGCGTGCCATTGCGACCATCGGTTGCACTTACTTCAAGCACTTTAATGTTCGTTGCAATTTGTCCTTCTGCTTGATCACTTGTTGAAAGAGCTTTTTCCTGAAAGTCTGCAGTACCTTTAATAAGAACACCAGCGCCAATTGCGGCAACTAACAGCAAGGCAAGAAACACCACCATGGTGCCTATACCCATCTCTGCTTTAGTATGTAACAACCTCTTTCGCATAAAAGCAACTCCAACCCAAAAAACAACAAAAAATCAAGAAAAAAGTTCATTTATAAAATTTTTGCTGAAAAAAACTATGAAAGAAGAAAGATATTAAAAGAGAAAATGGTTTCATGACGCGTAGGTGAAAACTATGATGCAAATCAAAGAAGCTATTGCCAAAGGCGAAGGAGAAGTACAACTTCGAGGATGGATCCACCGCGAAAGGGGATCGGCAAAACTTAAATTCATTAATCTTCGAGATGTCTCTGGCATTATCCAATGCGTCTTTGAACGAGAAAAACTTGGCGACAAACAATTTGATCTCATTGACAAAGTGCAAGTTGAAACTTCAATGATGTTGACGGGCACAATCAAAAAAGATGAACGAGCACCAACAGGCTACGAAGTAAATGTTTCATCATTTGAAATCGTAGGCGAATCACACGAGTTTCCCATTACCAAGGATCAATCAGTAGAGTTTCTCGCAGACAAGCGACATTTATGGCTGCGATCAAGAAAAATGACGGCAATATTGAAAATTCGCTCAAGTGTCTTTGCAGCAATTGATGAATATTTCAAAGGTGAAGGGTTCTATGAATATCACTCACCAATCTTCCAAGCAGTGCAGTGTGAAGGAGGATCGAGTTTGTTCTCCGTTGACTATTTTGGAAAAAAAGATGTGTTTCTTGCACAAACCTGGCAGCTCTATGCAGAACCTGCAATTTTTGCTCTAGAAAAAATCTATACGATCTCGCCATCGTTTAGAGCAGAAAAATCAAAAACGTCAAGACACTTAACTGAATATTGGCATGCAGAAATGGAAGTTGCGTGGAGCGATTTTTCCATGATTCAAGACTACGGCGAAGCACTGCTTAAATATGTTGCAAAAAAAGTGCTTGCGCAAAACACCGAAGAACTTGAACTCTTAGAGCGAGATCTTACCACGCTTAAAGCGACTGCTGAAAAGAAATTCCCTCGCATAACCTATACGCAAGCGTTGAAGATTCTCAAAGAAAAATGCGATATGGAAATTGAATGGGGAAAAGATCTTCGCACCATTGAAGAAGATAAACTCTCGAAGCTCTACGACACCCCCATCATCATCACGCATTACCCAAAGAAAGTCAAAGCGTTTTACATGAAAATTCCTGAGAATGCTGACGAAGACGTTGTTGAAGGATGCGACTTCATAGCGCCTGAAGGGTATGGGGAAATCATTGGCGGCAGTCAACGTGAAGCAGATATTCAAAAAATCGTTGAGCGACTCAAAGAAGAAGGCGAAGACGAAACCGAATACGAGTTCTACCTTGACACGCGAAGATACGGATCCGTGCCACATGGGGGATTCGGTATGGGCGTTGAAAGAGTCATTTCTTGGATTTGTGGACTTGACAACATCAAGGACGCCATTCCCTTTCCAAGAACCATGCTTAGGTACAAGCCCTAGAGGAATCTCAGCATCCAATAGCTATATAAGCAAGAGAGCACACTATTCTAGTGGGTGATACAATGAAAGCAATGAAACAACTTGGTGGATTAGCATTAACGGTTATTACGTCTGTAATGCTCATCTTGTTAGGAATCGTCTATTTTATGATGACCGTGTGGATCATCAAAATTGGCGCTTCATGGGCAGGATACGCGAATGTTGAAGGAAATATGGTCGTGCTCACCGCAGGCATTGTTACTGCAGCAGCAATGATCGGCTCAGCAATTCAACAATAAATTTCTTTTTTATTTTTTTATTCTAAATGTTTTACACAATTAAAGAGATGGATGGTGTGATCTTTTTCTTCACCTATTTCAAATATAGAAAGACTGGTGTTGCGAGGTTTTTCAATGCCTTGTATGTCTTGCGGACCTTTACCAGTAATGGCAGCGATTAACGCTTTGTTAATACCATAATGACCAACAAACAAGACGGTGTCATGTAGATGTTTTGAAAGCACCGCGTGCAAAAACTTTTCTGCGCGAGCAAATATTTCTTTGGGTGTTTCAACCGTTTCAAGACCTCCTTCGCCAACTTGTTTTTTTGCAGCTTCAAGTTCTGATCTTTCTTTTCCTTGCCACTTGCCAAGATTTTTTTCTCGCAACTCCTCAACAAATTGCAAAGGAGTGGATGGATGATATTTTGCTATTTCTTTTGCTGTATCGACTGCCCTTGCTAAATCACTTGCATAGATGTAATCAATTTTTTCAGTTTTTAGACGTAGAGCAACTTTTTTTGCTTGAGAAATGCCTTCACCAGAGAGCGTTCCTGGCAAGTGACCTTGAATAATATTATTTCTATTTTCCTCAGTCTCTCCATGGCGAGTGATAATTAATAACATTGAATAAAGAATGAAAAGAATCTTTAAAACTCTTTCTTCTGGCGTTTGCTAAAATAATCGTTTGTTTGCACCAGTACCTGTTGGTCATAGTCCATGACTTTTTCATCTTCTTGTTTTTCTGTGCCAAGAACATGCATAAGGTCTTTAATGACTTGACCAATATCCTCAATGCCAGGCAGTGTTAGTTGCTCTTTATGTTCAGCAATTAATGCATCTTCAATATCTTCAACGTTTGCTTCGTCAACGTGCACTTCAACAAATTCTGGCGAGCGTAATTTTCTTGTGTTTTTCATGACAAAGTAAGCTCCTCGCTTGTAGAGTGAGGAAAACAAACGAGAATAATCAATATCAGCAAGTCTTCCGTGAGAAATGGTCCCAAACAATCTGACTGTTACAATTTTTTCTGCAACATCTTCTTTCTCTAGTACTTCCAACATGCGGGGAAGAACTTCATCTGATGAAATCCCATCGCAATCAATTACAAATGAGGCAGAATCATGAAAAGGAATAGTTTTCTGTTCAACAGCGCCATTATTGTAGTAGAAAAAACTTCCTTGTTTTAATTTTTCAATCTCAGAAAAAGAAACGGGAAAAACAGGACCTGGAAACACAATGTTCGGATAGCCTTGATCGGCAAATCGAGTGAGTTCGCCAGCAACATCAGTTATCACATGCACGTGTCCGCCCGCATAGTAGTCGAAATGACGAGGCAAAAGAGAAAGAGGATGAGAGGCCATCTCCGATAAGAACGTTGGTTTGAGCTCAGTTATGGCCGTGTGGAAGAGAAATATCTTGAACCCTTGCTCTGATTCGAGAGAGTCTCGTTCAAGATGCTCATAATATGACCGATCAAGTTGCCCTTTCTTGCCAATAATACCAACGAGCTTCGCACCAGTTTTCTTATCAACTGTAAAACGAAGCTGGAGTTTGCCTTCACTCACTCGTCCTCGAAAGACGTTCGTTAAAAGCCCTGCCTCTTCAAGAACATCAATCATGGATTTTCCCGTTGGAGAGAAATCATGAGAACCAGGAACCACATAGACAGGAATATCGCCTTTTTTTAGGCGAACCAGTTCTTTGACCACAAACCGTAGACTGTCAATAGAAGGCATGGCGGTGTTAAAAAGATCTCCTGCAATAAGAAAGAAATCTACTGCTTGATCAAGAGCAAACGAAACAACATACGAAAAACAGGTCGATGACACCTCCCGCATCTTCTGTTCAGACCATGATCCAAGATGAATATCAGCACAATGAACAAACTTCATAGAACAAGAGAAATGAGCAAGTCTTTATTTTACTTTCTCTTCGTGCGACCATAGAGCAGAAGATTTTGGTCATAAATGCGAACAAGAATGCTTGCTTGAACCAAGATAATGATCATGACAATGATAGTTAGCTCAATACGAGCAATAGCAAGCGTGATGTACGAGTAAGCGAAGGAGAAGAGAAACACCACCAAACTCATTAGACCAAGAAGAGCGACAAGGCCGCCAAAGACCCATTCAGCCACGTGAGATCGGACAGTTACCATTTTTTTCTACATCAGAGGAAATAAGGAAAGAAAAAAGAATAAGAAAACAAATTTATGGGTAAAGATATACCCGTTCATTGCTGACAACTTCTGGCGTGATGAACTGAGTTAATGTTGGCGTGCCAATCTTTGGAATAAAGTTGATACGCACAGGTTCATCTTCACCAATTGCGCGAGGAGATTGGTAGTACACCTTAATAACATCTCCCGTCTGCAAGTTACCATCAACAGGATTTGGACCCCGCTGCAAATACTCAACAGCAAATTGACCTTGACCTAAGTACGTGTCACTTGCAGTTAAGTTAATGCTTGCTCCAGATAAACTGTTACCAGCACAAGTTCCTGATGCAGTCACATGACCGAAATACGTCGTGTTTGTTGTAATATCTGCATCGTAACTGATTGCGTGGGAAGCGCCCGTACAGTTGAAGTCGCTAATAACAAGAACTCCACCACCGCTTAATGCGATGTCAACATAACCGTTGTTGTTCAAGTCATAGGTATCAACTGTTCCATCTTGATCCCAGTCAGTTGAAAAGTTTCCTGCAGTTTCATTTGAAACAGATTCGCTCAACGTCTCGGTGCCAAGCGTGTAATACCCATTGAATGCGTTCTCAAGTTGTGCGCTTGTTCCTGCATAATCAAGCGTTGCCGTTCGATCATACGTGTTCATCGTCAAAAGCGTCTGAGAAAGTTTAATAGCATTACTACCAGGACTAAGCTTAATAATCTCCTCAAAGAAATCAAGCTCACCATCACTACCTTCCGTAGCACTTACCTCAACAACACGAACATTCGTCGCAATCTGACCCTTCGCCTGATCGCCTGTCGTCAAAGCTTTCTCCTGCAAACTACCACCAGTCTGAATCAACACACCAGCAGCAACAGCAGCAACTAATAATAACGCAATAAAGATAATTAGCGTTCCAATACCCATCTCGGCTTTTTTACCAAACATGTGATTACACCTCACTTACTAAATGTTTTTTAGCTCCATTTATTTATAAATTTATTTTTTCGTTAATAATACCATATTCTGATCATAGATACGGATAAGGATGACTGTTTGTGCAAGTAAGGCCAGGACCACAATAAGCAAAATCTCAATGCTTGCGAGTTCCGGACTGATTGCCGAACCTGTCTTTATTGCCGCAACAAAAATAACTATTGCTGCGATGCCAAATAATATCATAAGTACCGCAATCGTTTTTTCTAATATATGGGATTGGACTCTTTTCGCCACGTTCTATCACCTAAAATATGAAAGTTAAAAAAAATTTATGGGTAAAGATATACCCGTTCATTGCTGACAACTTCTGGCGTGATGAACTGAGTTAATGTTGGCGTGCCAATCTTTGGAATAAAGTTGATACGCACAGGTTCATCTTCACCAATTGCGCGAGGAGATTGGTAGTACACCTTAATAACATCTCCCGTCTGCAAGTTACCATCAACAGGATTTGGACCCCGCTGCAAATACTCAACAACAAATTGACCCTGACCTAAATCTTCAGGAGTTGCATTGATGGTTAAGTTTATCGTGTCATTATTCATGCACGAGCCGACAACAACAAGCTCAGCGACAGTTCCTGAAAGTGTATACGTTCCTGAAACGTCTTGAGGCGTTGCATTGTCCGAGCAATTAAAATCGGTGATGGTTTGTGTTCCATCAGTTGAGAAGTAAAAAGTAAGGAATCCGCCAGCAGGCATCGTATAATTATCTGTTATGCCATCCTGGTCCCAGTCAGCAGTCAAGTTGACTGTGGTTGAAGGATTAACCCGAGATAGATTTTCCGTGCGAAGAGTGTAATAACCATTCGCATCGTTAGTGAGTGTTGCACTTGTTCCTGCATAATCAAGCGTTGCCGTTCGATCATACGTGTTCATCGTCAAAAGCGTCTGAGAAAGTTTAATAGCATTACTACCAGGACTAAGCTTAATAATCTCCTCAAAGAAATCAAGCTCACCATCACTACCTTCCGTAGCACTTACCTCAACAACACGAACATTCGTCGCAATCTGACCCTTCGCCTGATCGCCTGTCGTCAAAGCTTTCTCCTGCAAACTACCACCAGTCTGAATCAACACACCAGCAGCAACAGCAGCAACTAGCAACAAAGCTATAAATATTATTAGCGTACCAATACCCATCTCGGCTTTTCTGCCCAACATATCACAAACACCTCGCTCACACATAGTAACAGTGAGTTAATAACACAACACCCCAGTGTGGGGATCACTACATCAACTAAGTAAGTTGATTTATATAGTTTTCGTTGACACTCATATATAAATGTTTTGATAAATACGCCCAAAAACACAGGAAAACAAAGAAATATCTTTCTACTCAAAAATAATTTACGTTACGGGAGAAAACAATGAAGAAGATACGAGTGGAACAAAATAACTTAAAATAGCACCCAACCAAAGCATCATCGTAAAATCAAAGAAAAATGCAAACTTCTGCCCGCCATCAACCATCTTAATGATCAGTGAGGAAACAAAGGCGTGAATGAACACCATAATTCCTATGTACAAATTTACCAGCGTCATATCAACTTCAGGAATGGTGGGAACAACAGACCCGATTAACCCACCAATGGCTCCCTCAGTCGCGGATTCGACAAAGGAATCAACAAAGATGGTTGCAAGCATGTTAGTAATAGAAACCGAAATGTAAATTGTTGCGATAAAGCCAAGAAGAGACCCATAAAGTGCCCCGCGAAGACTTGCAGCTTGTTGATGACGAAGTGAACGCAAATTAACCAGACGCGAGAAATTCTTACTGATTAACTCCCCAATTTTCTGCGCGTGACCACCAAGATAGACCGATTCTGCAAAAATATGTGCAAAGTAATTAATCATGTTGCTTCCTGACTCAACTGCGAAATAATACCAGCTCTTTTCACGATCACTTCCCAGTTTTAAACGGCGATACAAATTTGTAACGACCGAATCAAGCGGACCAAAATCATGAACACGCAGCGCAGCAAGACTTGAAGTGATACCTCCTTGACGAGCATAAATAGTGGTGCCTAGCGCTCGAACAAACGAAGGAAACACTTTATCCTTTCGGATGACTTCTTTTTCTTCCTTTGAAGCTAAGTGACCCACATACAGATAAGGAGTGACTGCAATGGCGGCGACAATAATAAAACTTAAGTTGAAAAATAAAAATAAGACACCGGCAATCACAAGAACGATTGGTGTAATAATGTAAAACCACTTGTAAATTTTTCTTGTTAAATCATCTTTTTTTGGCAAATTATGACAGAGCCGATCACTGGGAACAAACGCCTTAATAAGAATAACTAACAGAACATCAATAAAGAGCATGCCAAGGAGAGACCATCGCACAGCAACCAGAATAGAAATGCCTTCAAGCAACGGCAAGAGAAGAGCAACAGACATCCCGAACGCTACCGAAATAGTAATAGCGATAAAGACTTCTCGCAACATACCAATGTTGTTAAGCGAACCTTTGTATTCTGTTTCGTAGTCATTTAATACTGCATCCTGTTCTTCAGAGAGAAAAGTTTCAAGATCTCCTCCGAAATCCATCGTTGCAGCAAGTCGATCAAGAAAGTCAGAATAAATTTGTGAGGGAGTCACGCGAGCAATCTTTCTACAGGTTTTTGCAAAGCCAAGGTTCCAACTCTTTGCAAGATAAAGAATTTTTTCTGCTGTCTTTGAAATATGACCGTATTGGTGTTTTGTTGAGATTTTTCTAAAAAAAGTTGTTCTGTCAAGGTCAATAGTTGAAATGGTTCCTGCGTAGGTGATAAAGAGATGAATATTTTCTTGAATGTTCGTTCGGATAAGTTCCATGGTGATAAAAGGATAGATAAAAATGAATGCGACACCAATAAAGAGAATAAAGTAAGGAACAAATATGGGCAATTCAAAAAAGAACAAGACAAAAAAGAAGAACAGGAGTGAGATGAACAAAATCGGCGCTACAAATTTTATCACAAAGTCTACGGCGTTACGGTAACCAATGCGCATAAAAAAATCATCCATTTACCACACCTCAAATCTCAAAGGGCAAACCCTCGATTCCATTGAGATAGAAACTACGAATAACGTCATAGACTTTGAAATAATTGGTAATTTTTAATTCGCGCATTTTTTCAAGAATTTTTGCACGGCGCGCGAGTTCATCGTACACCTCTTTCGGATCGGCAAGGCCCATCTTGGGAGCGATCTTTTTTTCAAGCAAAAAACTATTGTAATAACCACTAAAACGGTGCTCATCACTAATCGGATCCCAAGTAAATACGCGACGCGTAATTACTTTTTGTTCTGCGTCATAGTACCGCTCGATTTCCGTAACGCTAGTGATACGACGTACAAACCGCCCGTTTACCGAAACTGCTTGCTGAATGAGTACAATATTCAAGTTATCAATAAACGCGATTGGAACATCAATGGGATGTCCGGTGAGACGTTGAATCATAGAATGGACGCTACCGGCGTGAAATGTTGACAGAACAGGATGGCCTGTTTGCATTGCCTGAAAAGCAACATTTCCTTCGACACCGCGAATTTCTCCAACAATAATGTAATTTGGACGCGAACGAAGAGCGGCGATAAGCAACGTGAACATGTCAACATCAGTATCTTTACCTGCTTCACGCGTAACCAGATGCTGCCAGGTATCTTGTGGCATGGTTACTTCTGCGGTGTTTTCAACCGTGTAGACTTTTGCATCGGGTTTGATAAATACGGATGCGGCGTTTAGTGTTGTTGTTTTTCCCGAAGCAGTTTCTCCGCAGACAAATGCATTCATACCGTGTTCAAGAGCAAGCCAAATATACGCGGCAACTTCGCTCGTCATGGTTTGGAAGTTAAGGACTTGAATGATTGATACGGGAACGTCAGCAAACTTACGAATGGTAAACGAGGATCCTTCTCTGGAAATTTCTCGCCCATAAATAAAATTGACGCGAGAACCATCTGGCATGACTGCGTCAACAACAGGTCGGGCGTCGGAAACGGGTCGTTCAACTCGCTCAGAGGTTTCAAGGATGTATTTGTTTAGTTCAAGATCTGTTGAAAATTCAACATTTGTTCTGAGCATCTCAAAAATCTTATGGACTACTTTGAGCTCACCAACACCGACACAGTGAATATCTTCAAGATACGGGTCGTTAAAAATAGGTTCCAATTTTGAAAATCCGACTCTGTTTCGCAGTAAATAGTATTTAATGAAATCATATTGCACTTGCGAAAGAACGATTTTATTACTAAAGGAAACTTTGGAGGTTTTTCCTTCTCCAATTACCACGATTTTGTTTAAGAGCTGTACAAGAATGGGCGCGACATCTTCAAGTCGTTCAGGAACAGGTAGTTCATGCGCGATCTCGATCATACGATCAAGAATTTTGTCATTAAGCCGCGAAGTTTCTTCATCCATAGTTGGCTCAATAACAATGTAGTGCAAGATGCCTTTTTCATCTTTAAGAACGTGAATGAACAATGGTTCGCCAACAGGATAAATAACGTTGGGACTTTTTTCACGTTTTAACTCAAAACCCAGCTCAGTTAAATATTTTGGTTGCGGATTATTTCTTGAGAATTCATCAACATACGTGCGCAAATGGGGGTAGTGGGAAAGCGCAGTGTCTAGTTGGAGTTGGAACTTTGAATTCTTCTTTCGCTCTACCACTTCTCACTCGACCTCTCAGGTGTTTAATCAAACGAAGCAATTTCAATAACCAAACCTTTTCCTGGTTCAATTCGAAAAGGAATTTTATTCTGAAATGGACCCATCGGTCTCTTGAATCTGTTAACGGATATAACACGCACCATTGTTCCAGCAAAATCTTTAATTTGCATCGTAAAAAACGAATCTGAAACACTTCGAAGCAAAGTTAAGAATTGTTCATTTAAGTGGTCAGGATCAACATTGAAGATGATTATCTTGCCAAGAGTCACTGCCTTTTTGAGAAAGTTAATGACTGCAAAGGTTTTTGATTGCGGAATATTATTCTGAACAAGCAAGAAAGAAAGTGTGTCAAAGATTATTATATCATTTTCAAAAAGCTTAGGATTCAAAAGAAGGCGATCAAGGAAATTCTGATCAAATTCTGTTTTGCCAAGCAAAGGAAACATGGGAATGAAGAGCAACTTGTCGTGGAGAAGATACTTCTTAATGTCGTAATCAACACTCTCCATCTGCTCTATAAAAGAAATCGTGTTAAGTTCCGTCGAGATGTATGTTACTGTGGCCTCATGCAAAAGAAGAGCATACGCAAGACGCTGGACAAATATGGATTTTCCGCTTCCGTCCTTACCTTCGATAAGAATAAGAGAATTTCTTGGCAAACCACCACCAAGATTCATAGCTAGTTCATCTCGTTGCAACTTTATATTAAGATGCTTAACATCATTAAATGATTCTTGTTCTCTTCTATCAGCCATTTTGCACGCTAAAAGTGGTCTCGGCTGTTGCACCATACTGCGCAGCAACAGAGACGGTGTGAGTTCCTGTCTCTAAATTCTTATCAACAACAATAGTTACGACTTCGTTTGGATTCCACAAACCAACATCACTTACATCTGTTGATGACTCGAGAGTGATGGTTCTATTTGAGTCATTTCGAGGCACGTACCCGCCATCAACAAACACGTCGGTGAATCCTGGTTTTACCACTGTTTTTCCTGTGTTGCGAATAGAAAGGGAAAGCACATCAGTCACATTGTTATACGTTGCGTCCAAAATGGTGACATCTGTTTTCAATTTGTTTGTTAAAGAATCTGATTGAATTTGCATCGCACTTGAAGTTTCATCGAAAATGTTCTTGAACACAATTGCTGCTGACGTTGCGAGCGTCAAGACTGCAATGAAGAGAATCATTGTTGAGACTACATTACCAAAACCCATATTCGCACACCTCAAAAAAAATAAGAACTGATGAGGGGGTCACCAGTTCCTCCATAACGCTGGAAAATAGCTTGTTAGACAGGCTATCTTGGCTAACGACCTTTTTCTTTATATATTTTTTCATTCATTCGGGCTTTCCGAATGAATAAATTTAAAAAGTTTGCAACGAACAACAAACCCATGGACGTGTGTGTACACTACGAAAAGGACGCAGGCATCGTCGATATTCTCCCGCAAAACATCAAACCACAACTTCGCAAAGATTTATTCGAAGCATGGAACACCCCCATTCAACAAAAAATACTTCTCAGTCTCAACGGCAAAGAAGAAGTCGATGCAAGTTCCTTAACATCAGAAATAGGACATTCTGCAAGCACCATCCACGAAAACGTTGAACGACTCACACGGAAAGGATTACTCGAAAGCAAAATCATCTACAAAGGAAAAAAAAGAAAAATACTCACCTCCCACATACTCCTAGTCACAAACAATCCCAAATACAAAAAAACCATACAACGATTCTTCCAAGGACTCTGGGTGAATTCAAAGAAAACAAAGCAGATCATAGAGTTCTTGCAACAGCAACCAGAAACCTTTTACACTGCAGAAGAAATAGCTGCAAAAACACGCATTCCGCTAAATGAAGTCCAAATTCTTCTCAACAACTTTGATTCTCCCCTTACAAAAGGAGTAAGTCATGCATTCGGAGACGCACCCTTTGAAAAGAAAGTTCTCTACAAAGGGAAAAGCAGTTAGAAAAATAAGAAACTTCTTATTCATCCTCCTTGCAACTTATTCTGCAAGGCGAAAAGAATATCTTGTCGGGTTTTTAATGTACCTATTTGTGCTGCGAAGTCAAAGTCGTGAAGCACGTCATGAATCCATGTAGCAAAGTCATTCTTTTGATAGGTAACATGATGGTAGAACTCTTCGTCGTTCATTATTTGCACTGCAGAGAGTAAATCCCAGAGGCTGCGCACTTCAGAACCTGTCTTGGTGTAAAAATGTAATCCGAGAGGGGATGTTTGTCGAGGTTGGGTTTGTTGCTTCATTTGTTGTTGCACAAATTGATTCTGTGCAGGTTGTTGATACATTTGTTGCTGCGAAAATTGTTGAGGAGGGGCTTGTTGGACTTGCTGCATTGGTGGTGACTGAGTAGGAGCTTGCTGCTGTTGAGGTTCTTGCATTGGTTGTTGTTGTGCAGGAGGGGATTGCTGCTGAGAACTTACTTGCTCTTTTGCTGCTGGTTGATCGATTGCTTGAGGTGATGCAGAAAGAACATCAGACATCGTCTTAGGAGGGGGAGCAGATGCGCTTGATGGAGAAGGCATGATTGGTTCGCCCATACCGCCTTGCTTGACAAAAGGATTGAATTGGTTTGTGACTAATTCATATAACCCAACAAATTTTTCAACATTTTTTTTCATGTCTTGTAACTCTTCGTAGTGGCTTTCTATAGTTTTGATAAGTTTTTTTCTATCCTCAATCTCTTTATTTAATTCTGTTTGCAAGTCACCAATACGTTCGTTAAGGCTTGAGTCAATTTCGATGAGTTCTTTGACTTGGTCAATGATCAGAGAATTAAGTTTTGCATCATCATAATCTTCTTTGAGGTCTGCCAGAGTTTCAGTGACTTTGTTTGCCGCTTGCACTTTAATGTTTGTGCGAGCTACTTGTCTACCCCCTTCCATTTCTACAATGTCAACATGTTGTACGGGAGGAGGAGCAGGATGCAACCCTTGCATATTTTGCTCTGAGAATTCTGAGCGAGGAACTTGATGCACTGCGTCAGCTGCTGTTGGCAGTACTGGATGACCAGGAGCAGGATTGGTGTAGTTTTGACCTTCCACAAATTGTGGCTGTTGAGTAGCGCGAGGCATCTGTTGCGGATATTGCTGCTGATACTGTGGTTGGGCTTGAGGTGGTTGTTGATAAGGGCCTTGCTGCGCATATTGCTGCTGTGAAGAAGGTTGTTGTTGGAGGGGTTGTTGAGTTTGTTGAGGATACTGTTGCTGCGGTGGCTGTCCTTGAGACGTTTGTCCTTGCGCTGCTACTTCTTGCTGCATCTGAGCAAATCGCGCTTTTAATGCATCTGTATCGCTCTTCGATTTATTGAGAAATGATCCAAAAGCCATTACCCCACCCCGTAAAAACAATTATTAGTTATGTAAATTCTCGAAACAAAAATATGTAGTCATCCAAGAGGCCACAATTTGACCTTTGAGGAAACAATTACATCCGGTGTTCTCGCACCAGCTTCTGTTAATCGTCCCTTGTCATTGTTGAAGATGAACTGAATATCTTCACTCGTGTTCAGGACGTTACTTGGATACAAGCGATATTTAATTTTGAACCGCTCGTTGTCATTAAGAACGTAATCAGTGTCGCCTGTAATGATTTCAAAACAATACTTGTCTTCTGGAGGCAACGAAGCGAATGTACAGGTAGTGCCAAAGTCTTTAACAGCGAAACCAACTGACGCATTGATCGCGTTCGTCTCATTTGTTCTTCCATAAATTTCGACAACGCCATAATAAGAGTCATTTGTAAGAATAGCGGTTTCTTCAAGATCGATAAGAACAGCAGTTGCACCTGCTCCTGCCAAATCAACGCCAAGATCAATAGCGTTTGTTATGCCGCCATCCGTTAAGTTAAAGAAAAGCTGCTCATTGCCTGATCGAGAATGGACATACACGTAGTCATCAAGTCCGTCTCCATCAAGATCACGAACAACACTCTGACTGCCATTGACTCTACCCATTTCTGTCTGGACATTGTTGAACGAAAATGCCAGTGTGGCAGCATTATCAAAATCAGGAGAGATAAATTGCAAATCAAACGTTCTCATCTGCAATGCGTCAGAACCAGGAGCAAGTCGCATCAAAATCTCAAAATTGTTAATTTCTTCTGTTGTTGCATTACTTGATGCCATAATTGAAATAATGTCAACTGCGTTTGTTATTGCCTTTCGAGATTCTTGTCCAACAAGAAGAGCTCGCTGTTGCAAAACGTTCGATGTTGAGATGATAACCGCGGCTGCAACGGCTGCCACGAGAATAGTTGCAATGAAGATGATGAGGGTTCCAATACCCATAATTGCTCGTTTATTCATTCTGGAGCTCATAAATAACGAGTAATCTTCAGTTTATCATATTTAAATCTTTCGAAAATAAAGAACAAAAATTATTACTTTTTTCGAGTGATAAAAAAAAAGTATCCTGCAAAGCGACAAGTGACAAACAAAATCAAGAAAAAAGAAGGAAAAAAAGAAGACGCATCAAATGAAATACTCGATAAACAAAAGAGTTTAGCGTTTCATAGCAACTAATAATTCATCTATTTTTTGTGTATGCCAACGAAGAGCATCGGTTTTTTTTCTCAATTCAGAATTTCTAAAATCAAAACGAATAAAATTCTTGTAAAGCTCTTCTACAAAGACTTTTGCGCGCATCACACCAGAAACATTGCTTGCAATTGCCGCATTCGTTGCTTCGCGAACGAGTTCGCCGCCAAAATCTGCAAGACCAAGCAAATAGTCTTCATCAGTGCAAGAAAAAAATTCATTTGCGCAAGCATATGTAACTAAGGAAAAATTTTTTCTATAATAATAAAAAGCTAACGCTTCAATAGCTTCTTGGACTGCAGCGCTGCGCGCACCAACAGGCAAGGCAAGAACTGCAAGCGAAGAAGATTTTAATTCTTCAACAAGTTGCTCTGCTTTCTCAAGGTCAGATCTGTGTAAGGCATAAATTAATTGTTTAGCAAGTTTAATTACTGATCTTGAAGCAACAATAAGTTCCTCACGTTCTTTGTCACGCACATCGTATGCTTCGACAAGCGTATGAAAATCTTGTTCAGAAAATGTTAGTTCATGACGAATGTTTTCGAGCTCTTGAGCAAATTCCATACTACAAGGAAAGGAAGTGTTTTTTATAAACATTTAGTTCGCTGGAATACGCGTCAGAGCATCCCTCTATCTTTCTTTCTGTCTTTTCATTTGTGGCAAAAGAAGAGTATAACAAACGTATAGCAAACTTTATAAATAAAATTCTTGCCATAGAACTGGTATGGCAGGTGAGCTTGATAAGAGAATTCTTTCCGATTTACGCGCAGGTAAATCATCAGAAGAAATTACTGAAAGCTATCTTTCAGAAGGGATGCCAAGCGAAGAGATCGATAACGCACTTGAAAATGCTTTAGAAAAATACCAATCGACAAAGGATTCATCGAACAAAAGAAATAGAAGAATTATCCTTTCAAAAGAAATTCTTGACAAGATTGCTTTTGGGTTTTCCAATCACCAAGTTGTTAACATCATATTCTATCTTATCGGGGCACCATTCTTACTCATAGGTATTATTACCGGTCTTCGCAATCTGTTTTCAACAGGAACATCTTTGGTTATTAGCGATGTAGCAGAAAAAAAAGATTTCTCTAAAAAATTCATTTCTTCAGCAGGCATCATCTTCGGCTTTTCATTCGTATTTCTTGCGCTCGCTACAGCAAGAGAGTGGTTGTGGTTGTTCTCACTTGCAGTGCTTGCGGGTTCGATAGCAGTAGTTCCCTACGGTAACTTGTACAAACGCATCATTCAACAAACTATTTCAAAGCAACGAATGGGTTTTGTTCTTGCAAAAATTGCAAGTGTCGGCACCATTCTCACCGCGTTAACAATCTATCTTGGCGCATGGATTCTTGATAACTTTCCTTTTGAAGGAAGAACGATTGGATCAGGAAAACTTTTATTTTCTGTTACAGGATACGTGCTCATTTTTGAAATCACCGCCATTTGTTTCATTCTTTCAGGATATCTTTTAAGCAAACTCAAAGAAACCGATTCAGGCTTGAAAAAGAAATGGAAATCATTTTGGTCAGAAAAAGCAGCCGAATTAAAAGAAAGCATGCACGAAATGAGTTCAATTCCTTACATGAGCATACTCTTGTTTGGAAGCGTCTTAGTTTCTGCAATTCAAATTGTAACCAGCACATTTTATGGGATTTACATTTTTGATATGTTTGGAAAACTGTTTCTTCCAGTCGCCACCGTCTTTGCAGTAGGCATCATCGTTTCATTCGCTGGGCCAATGATTACAAAGAAAGTCAACAAAGCTATTGGACTTGCCCCTATGATGGTGTTCGGGTCCATTTTGGTGACCTTCATGCCATTAACCTTGCTCTATAACAAAGAACTTGGTTCGATTAGTGCCGCATTTGCGCTTGCCATCATTGGCTCAAGCATTGTTGGCCTTGGTCAAGCTCTTATCACCAGAAAACTCTTATCCGAGACACAGAAAAAGAAATTTTTTCGCATGGCAGGGTATCTTTCGCTCATTCCTGTATTAATCATTGTTCTTATTGGCGCAATTGTTGCGCAGCTCTACGGATTAGATGTTTTGTTTATGGGCGCCATTATTGCAACGTTAGTGTTGGTGACGCCAACGTACTTCTTGCTTGTAATAAAAGCAAACAAGCTTGCTAAAGAACGGAGGCTTTGAACATGGATCCTGCGTTTGATCCAAAGGATGAGTTCACCGAAGAAGTTGCGTCATTTGAGCTTGAAATGATTGACATGCTCAAGATGAAAGAGTATTACAAAATGGCGCATGATTACTTGGCTGAGCGAGGGTGGAGTGACCCTGAAGGGCAAGGTGACAAGTTTGAAACGTATTACTTTGAACAAATTGATCCTAAAGGTTCTAAATTTCATTTCATTTGGTGGCGGTTAGACAAATACCCTGCTGCTACAAAAAATTCAAAATATAAGTATATGAAGTTTTACATGATTGTTGACTTGAAAACACTCGTCTTGCGCGATGCAGAAAAAGTAGTTGATGGAAAAAAAATCAAAGGACAGGACGGAGATATTATCTGGGCAGTAAAATCATATTTAATTAAGGATCTTGGGAAACAATTTCGCAATCATTGGTTTTTGAAAATGTTTCATAAAAAATTTCATGATGTGTGGTATTCTAAAACAATTGATCAGGCAAAAAAAGAACTCTGGAATGAAACCTATCGATTTCACGAGCGACTTCGCCAATTCATGCGACTCAAACATTCTCCTCACATCACCGAGCGCCCTGAGCCTGCAAAAGGGTTATAAGGACAAAGAAGTTACCTTCGTTCTATGAATGAATTGATGCAGTTTTTCCCTCTGGAGGAAAAGCCACTTCAAGAAACGTGTTTTGTTGATGGAGGATCAGCACTTCTCTTTCAAACAACAAACGAAAGTAAAGGTCTTGTCAGAATTGCAACGCTTTTGTTTGCGGGAAAAAAAAGAGTAAAGCAAACAATTGTTGAATCAGAAGTTGATCTTCAAGGAACAAATCCTGAAGAAGTATTGGGAAAACTTCGCGAAGAAAAAGAAAAAACTGCTGGCAAGGACTTTGAACGCGTCGTTTATGATGGTCTATCTAATCCTCCGAAAGGAATTTCTCTCTGCAAAACTACGCAACAACACAGTAATGAACTTTCACTGCTCCTAGCAAAAAAAGAGCGCTTTCTTTGTAAAGATCAACATACGTATTTTGTTAAGCTTCATCCAGCATCATCTTTTATTTTCAAAGTCATTCCAGCAAGTAATCTTGGTGAACAAGATATGGTTTCTTACCTGGAAGAACTTGCAAGTGTGAGTGGCGATCCTGCATTTATAGGGTATCCCTATCCGCTTATCGCTGTTGATCAGCTTGCAAGAATTAGCAATGTTCGTCGCGCTCAAGAAAGACTGAACGTTGCTGCAAAAAAAGGTGCTGCGTGGAACGCGCTTGCCAAAGAAGATGCGCATGCTCATGTGCACGAAATTCTTGATTCATTAGAATTTGAAAAGTAAAATTCTTCCACAAACTATATAAATAGTTATGAATTTTTATTCATAACATGGCCAGACCGTGCAAACAAAAAAAGATTGGTTGCGAACCCATAGCAAAGACCTTCTTGCCAACCAGTGCTGCAAGAAAAAAACTGCTCAAACCAATAGAGCTCACCATTGAAGAATTTGAAGCCATACGATTAAAAGACTATCTTGGCTGCGAACAAAAACAAGCAGCAGACATCATGGAGACATCACAACCAACCTTTCACAGAAAATATACTCTAGCAAGAAAAAAAATTGCAAAAGCACTTATTGAAGGAAGAACCATCAAAATCATAACATGAGGTAGAACAAAAATGGGAGTACTGAACATAACCAAAGACAATTGGGAACAAGAAGTATTGGAATCAAAAGAACCAGTCATCATTGACTTCTGGGCGCCGTGGTGCGGACCATGCAAGATGATAGGACCAGTGTTTGAAGAACTTGCAAAAGATTACGTAGGAAAAGTCAAATTCGTTAAAGTAAATGCGGATGAAGAACCAGAACTTGCAGGAAGCTTCCAAATTAGAGGCATTCCAACACTTTCTGTCGTCAAAGAAAAAAAAGAAGTTGATCGCATCGTTGGTTTTGCACCAAAAGAAGTAATCAAAGGAAAAATCGACACAATCCTTGACAACAGTTAATTCTTTTTAACTTATTTTTTTCTTTACTTGTTAGCCATTCTGTTCGCAATCATACCAACAGCGACAACAATAACAATAATGGGCAGCCAAGGAACATTGATGGTGAGCAACCCCAAAGCTGAAAGCAACCAAAAAATACCAACGATGAGCAAAATCACCGCAAACGAAGGAAATTTGTTTTTCTTAACCATATTCATATCACCCGTTACCTCTATTCACTAAATCATATAAAAAAATTATGGAGCACCCCAACGATACTGAGTTATGTTTTGATGGGCAAACCCGACCGCATCATCAATTCTTCGTTTTCCTTTTCTTAACATATCAGTAAAGGTTGGCGGATGTCGCTTAACAAGGGTCCAAAGTATTGCTTCTTTCTCCCCGTCATTAAGATGACGATAGACATGCGACCCACCTGGTTGTTCATGTTCAATGACGCAGTTATGATCAAGAAATTCATAAAAGGAAACAGCAAATTGTGTTGGAATAACAAAAGGATTCATTTGGAGCGGCACATGATTTTCATGATCAAAAACGCTTAAGGTTTGCTCTCGCACACTTCTCTTCGCAGGATGAGCATAGAAGGCCATTGTCGCATAATACGCAGCAATAGTATGAGGACAAAGAAATAATTCTTTTGAAAGTCTTCCTGAATGCGCATAGACAAAGCGAATATGATTCTTTTTTTCTTCACAATCATGATCAACAGAAAGAGAAGAAGCGACAACTTGCTTATGCGATGAATCAACAACAGGAACCGAATTTAATTGAACAGTGTATCGACCCCTATGAGCATTTCTCGAAGGCACCATGACTTTCACAACCGCACCTTCCTCTTCAACCATTGCTGCATCATCAAGCGCTGCAATCACTTCCAAGCCAGCCAAGGGTTGCAGAACGCCATACGTGAACAGTTTTGCTCCTTTGACGCAAGAAACCAAGGTAATAACACGAGGGATTTGGTCGCCAGGATGTGCAGAGCGAAAGGCATAGCCTCGAAAGTATTGTTGTCGCCAAGCAGATATGCGGGAAAACTTTTCTACACGTTGTTCAACAGGAACAACATCGGTTGCGCGTGCTTGAGCAACTGAAGAAAACGGAGGAAGACTAATTAACCCTCCATGATGCTTGAACTTACCCACCGTCGGAAATGCATCAGAAGGAAGAATCTCTCCTTGGATGATCAAGCCGTCAGAAGAACCTCCTTGCTCGATTTTTCTGACAAGAACGCTCAAGTCTCCCGGCACCTCTTCAATACGATCAAGTTGTACAATTTGTGCAGGAGTTCTACGACCAAAAAATGTTTTCTTATTCACCGCAACCATGGTATCAATTGGAAAGATAGTCGAGTTTATATGAATTTCTTTTGTCCGTCTTTATAAGTAATAACAAGAACCTATGTGACCAAGACAAGGAAAAGAAAAAGAGGGAAAGAAAAGATGGAAAGATATATATAACAAACAACAAACCAAAGTATATGGAATTTAGAAAACATCCAGAACGCACAGGACAATTCATTCTTAGCGCACCAATCATTTACGCAATGATCGTGCCTCTCGTATTTGCAGACCTTTGTTTGGAGTTTTATCATAGGCTTTGCTTTCCCCTCTACGGCATTCCTTTAGTGAACCGAGGAAAATATATTCGCATTGATCGACATAAACTAAGTTATCTTACCCCACTCGAAAAATTCAACTGCGTGTATTGTGGATATGCCAACGGATTTCTAAATTATGCAACAAACATCGCAGGCGACACAGAAAAATATTGGTGTGCAATCAAGCATGAACAACGAGACGGATTTCACAATCCAGAACATCATAAAAGCTTCGTAGAATATAACGACAAAAAAACATTTGAAAAAAAATTTCAAGCAAAATAATTCTTCACTTCATTGAGTCCATCAAATCACTAATCTGAATGGGTTCGGACGTTGGACCTGCAACGACAAGACTACCAATTTCTTCAGAATAGGACTTACGTCGCTCATCATCTAAGAACACACCCGTGTACAATTCATGACTGAGTGCGAGTTGCAACGCGGCAGCTCTGTTCTTAACATCATGGCCTGTTATTGGTTTGACGTGTTCACGCAAGAATGCAAGCGATTTGACGTGATTGAAAGTCACACAGTGTTGCATCACTTCAACAAAACTAAAGCCTTTATGCTTAAATGCTTGCATGAAGACTTCTTTTTGTTGTTTCATATCAAACGCTGCTGTGCGCGCAACAAACGAACCGTTTTGTGTCAAAGCCAACGCGAGAGGATTAAGTGCTGGTTCGATTAACCCTGCAGGTGTTGAAGGACTCTTAAATCCCTTATCGCTTGCAGGACTTGACTGTCCTGTTGTTAACGCATACAAGCCGTTGTTATGGACGATCATCGTCACGTCATGATTACCGCGAATGCCGTTGATGAAATGATTCAATCCTTCACCATACGTATCTCCGTCGCCCGCCATAACAATAACGTGCAAGTTCGGATTGGCAAGTTTTGCTCCAATTGCAACAGGAACCGGTCTGCCATGAAGACCTTCAAAGACATACGTATTCACATAATTACAAATGTGACCACTGCAACCAATACCAGCCACAATGAGCACTTCATGCTGTTCCCAACCCATCTCAACAATTGCTTGCTGGAGTGCGACAAGAATGCCAAAATTACCACATCCAGGGCACCACGTGTTTGTGGCAGGGGTTTTCAAATCTTGAACTGTTGTCATTGGAGCACCTCCTTGACTTTTGCAAGTATTTCTTCTGGATAAATCTGCCTTCCAGAATATTTTAAGAGCACATCATCAACATCGCGAAGCGTATTTTCACGAATCACTGAGCGGAACTGACCATCATGGTTTTGTTCAACAACGAGTGTTTTCTTTGCCTTCATAAGTCGTTCTTTAACAAGATCTGCATGGAAAGGAACGAGTGTTTTTACGTGCAAGAAATTTGCCGTGATGCCGTCTTTTTTCAAAAACGCAATAGCTTGCAAAATTGCTCCTTTATTACTCCCAAAACTTATGATGGTAATTGCAGCATTTTCTTCTCCAAAGAGTTCTGGTTTTGGCAAATAGTCAAGTGCACCAGCCAATTTTCTTCCCCGTTTTTCTACTTGCGCATTTCTGTTTTCTATGCTCTCCTCAGAATACCCTTTCGGAGTGTGTTCGTCAGAATTTGCAACAAAAATACCGTTCTTTGTTCCTGGAAGCGATCGAGGACTAATACCATCTGGAACGACGGCATACCGCTCAAAACCTTCAGCAGGACTCGTCTCAATCTTTCCACGATCGATAGGAATACTTCCCGTAGTAAACGGTTGCACAGAAAAATAAGATTCGCCAAGATATTTATCACTTAATAAAACGGCAGGGCATTGATATTTGTCTGCAGCATTAAAGGCGATCTGAATGAACTCATATGCTTCATCAACATCTCCTGGCGCAAGAACAACTTTGGGAAAGTCGCCGTGTCCTGCATGCATGACAAAGCGAAGATCTGCTTGCTCAGTCCACGTTGGAACACCTGTTGCAGGAGCTCCTCGCATGACTTCGACAAACACAACTGGAGTTTCTGTAATCCCTGCTAAACTGACAGCTTCTTGCATAAGAGCGAATCCACCGCCACTGGTACCGCACATAGCACGTGCACCGGCATGAGCTGCCCCAATTGCCAGATTTGCAACGCCAATTTCATCTTCTCCTTGTTTGACAACAATGTTCTTTTGCGTTGCTGCTTTTGCAAGGAAATGAAGAATTGCGGTCGAAGGAGTCATAGGATAGGCAACATATAACCCGATTCCTGCTGAAAGAGCGCCAAGAGCAACTGCTTCGTTTCCAGAAACAAGAATTTTTGCAGGTCCTTCGATGGGAGATAACGAACGATCGAAGGAGAGATTATGTTGCTTCACGAAGTCATAGCCTTTTTGAGCGGCCATGATGTTGCCAACAATCACGTCATCTTCTTTTTTTGCAAACGTATAACGGATCGTGTCTTCGAGTAAATCGAAGGGATACGTCGTGAGGCCCATGAACAATCCAAGGAAGACTTGGTTTTTCATAATAAGGGAGAGACCTGCTTCTTTTAGCAATGTTGCCGTTGGCACACCGATAATAGTCACATCGGTTCGCTTAATAGCGGGAACATCTTTTTCGTCGCAAATGACAACGCCACCGGGCCGTAGCTCCGCAATGGTTTCATCAATGACAGAAGGAGTCAAAACGATGAGCGCATCTATTGAATAGATAGAAGAAAGCACGGGTTTTTCTTCAACACGAATTTGAAACGTGTTACAGCCTCCACGAATAAGTGAAGGATAATCAGTAAACGAAAAAACATGCAACCCTCCTCGCATACATGCGCGAGAAAAAATCATACCAGTTGCTTTTACACCTGTTCCTGCAGGTCCTGCAATACGAAGATTCAATACATTCTGTTCCAAGGAAACACACCCCCTTTTCAAAGTAAGAACTAACTCGTTTTAAAAAGTTTATCAAAGTAGAATTGGTAAAAAAAAGAAGTCATAGAAAGGCAGGTAGAACGCTAAGGAAGCCACGTGTCTGTTTTCTTGAGTTTTTCAGGGAGATATTTTTCGTGGACAAAATTATAGCCATGTTTTGCAAACGCTTGCTGCTCCACCCTCTTTTTCATCTCAATCATCTGTCTGATGGCTCGCTGCCAAGGTTTATGGTGTATAACGAATGGATCGTTCTTCAGCGCATCCTTTGCTCGCTTGATATCTACTTCTTTGAGAGGATGAGTTGGCAAATGATAATCAATGATATCTTGCGGCGTCACACCAAGAAATTTTGCTTGAGGAACACAAAAAAATTCGTTGATATGAGCAGCGTTTCCACTGCCAACTTTAAACGTTCGATAAATGTTGAAGTAACCGTAGGGATCGCCATCTGTAAAGACGTAGACAGGAAGTTTTTTCTCATCAGAAAGTCGCCGCACAAAACGTCTCGTGTTTCTTGTTGGGACGCCGGCCATGGCAACAATAATACACTTTGCTTTCTTCCAGTACCCGTGTTTGTTTAGTCTGTCAAAAAGTGCAGTGGTTTCAACAACAAGAACAAATTCTGCCTTTGTTTCAAACTCTAAATGTTCAACTCCTGAAGGTATACTCCAAGAGCCGCTGCCTTGCTTAGTTAAATCAATGGTGTCAGTGCCGTCAATAATTTTCATTGGACCGACAACACTGCCGCCACGTTCTCCAGGAACAAAACCTAGTTGTTCTCTATTTAGCGCAAGCATTGATTCGATGTCTTCAAGAATAGAGGATGCTTCTGACTCTTCATCAAACTTCGCATCTCCCCAATTTTTCGAATTATAATATGCTTCTCTTTTATTTACTTGATCTTGCGTGTCAATAATTTGTTTAGCCTCATTTAGCAAGAGAAGCGTTTGGGCAAATGTTTTTACGGTGTTGCTCGTGAGCGTTCTCTTTTTTTCACTTCCTTTGAGCTCAAAATAACCATCGGCAGGATTGTACGTAACATTAGTTAAACTGCGCAAAGGCATGGAAATACTTGGTGCTTTGTGTTTGTCAATTGCTGTATACACTTGTTTTGCCTGAGTAATTAGTCGCTCCTTGACTTCACCAGAACTAAGAACTTTCTTCATGTTCATCCTCCTTGCCGATACGAGCAAACTCCTCGTCAAAGTCTTCATTCTTTTTTGGATCAAAAGTCATATCTTCTACCTTGCCACGTGTATGCTCAAGAATAGCAGCAAGTTCAACTTCGGTTTTTGCTTTTTGTTCGGTTGTTAAACCAAGTAATGATTCAAGCGCACCCGCAATATGAGGAATGTATTTTTCAATATGGCCTCTTTTTTTGAGTTCGTCTGAAACCCGTCGTTTTTTTGCTGTATATTTAGAGAGTTTTCTGCCAAGTTCTTGAAGTGCAAGTTTGACTTCTTTTAATATTTCAGGATAATGAGCGATTGCTTCTTTTGCCTCAGACGTGAAAGGCACCCAGACGCTAGCAAGATGCACAATCACAACAGCAGGACCAACAGGCATATTGGATCCTGATTGGTTAAGCCCATACGACTTCCAGGAGGTTTTAGTTACTGAGTCAGTAACGCCACACGCACCTTGTTGAAAGAGCAAAGGAACTCTGTTTGCAAAGCGCATAAGCCGTATAGCGCCATCCTTTGGAAGTGCACCACCATACGCGAGGGCGACTTCAACAGCAAAAGGATTTCCTCGATACACTGCGGGTGGTCGAGAGACTGCAGCATAAAATTCTGCGTTGATTTCTTTTTTGAGACCACGAAGCAATAAGTCTTCCCCAATAGGACTGATGCAATCAGTTGGGGGCATCATAATTTTTGTTGTCTTAATAGCTTCAAGCAATCGTTCGGCATCTTCACGATTCAATGATTTTGGTTTTTTTGTTGGAAGAAGTTTCGATTTTTCCAATAATTCATCAGCAACTGAAGCAGAAACACGAGAAAAAGAACCCATGAGAAATTGCTTAAGATTTTTTTCAACCGCATAATCACACATTTTCATCAAACGACCAAGTTCGACGCCATATGGATGCGGTTTGATTTCTTTTGCAACAGGAATTTTTTCTTCAGAAGCGCGAGGAAAAATATATTGTTCAGCTCGAGGATTAACATAAATTATGTTTGCATGAGGATTAACAATGGCAGTTTCTTTGATGTACTCATCAACACTTTGCTGGCCTTTTTGGTAAAATCCTTCAAGATCAATTTGGATTTTTGTACCATGATCTTTATTCCAGTCCTTTTTGCTTTCCTGATCAATTTGAGGCGCATTTGTCTTCGTGTCAATTTTTAATTCATAATAATGTGCTGGCTCAGTCGGATGGATTTTTGAAAGAATTTTTGCAGCCCGCCCAGTTGTAAGCTGTCCGTACATGACGCTTGCACTAATACCAATTCCTTGCTGACCGCGTGACTGAGAATATTTAAAAAATTTTGAACCATATAATAACTTTGCAAATATTTTTGGAATTTGTTCACGAACAATGCCCGGACCATTATCTTCAACAATAATACGGAAGCGATCATTACCCATATCAACAATTTCAATTTGTAAATCTGGCAAAATATTTGCCTCTTCACACGCATCAAGAGAATTGTCAACTGCCTCTTTTACAGTGGTAAGCAATGCTTTTCTCTTATTATCAAAACCGAGCAGGTGACGGTTCTTCTCAAAGAATTCTGCAATGGATATTTCGCGTTGTCCTTTGGCAAGCTCATGCGCTTTTGTTGTCGTCATCGACTTTGCGAATGAAGAAATGCTTAATAAAAGTATCGGAAAGATGTTGCAAGAACATACAACAAAAAAAGACTAGCGAACAAGAAAATGAAAGAAACAGAAAAAAAATGTGATATGCTTATACTATATCTTCCTCAGAAACAACTAAGAAATCTTCGATCGCGATAACAGCTGAGAAAGGAACAAGCATTTCTCCCTCTTTTGTCTTTTCAAGATCAAGTTTTTTAGCGTTCGGAGTTGAATTTTGTAATACAAGATGAATGAGTTCTCCTGAATTTGTTTCGAAAACGACGTCGCCTACTTCACCGAATCGTTTACCGGTTTTTGAAACGACCATCTTGCCAATAATTTCTTTGGAAAACTTTTTTTCTTCTTCAGCCATTGTACTTCTCCTCCACACATGAAACAGTAATTATGCTATGTCTTATGAAACAGAGAAGATTTAAAAATCTTTGTTTTTCAGGCTTCTGAGGTGTCTACATGGCCTGTTTCTTCATTTTCGCTAAGTTTCTTCATTGTTTCAATCGCTTTGTCTACAGTTGGCGCATCCCATCCCACGCCGAGAAGCGCGTGACGAATTTCGTCAGGTTGATGGCCTGCTTCGAGAGCTTTAAGAATATATTGGTTGAGCGTGACAAGCTGCTCGTTTGAGAGTTCGACTGAAGAGGTTTGCGTCTCAGGTTCTGTAGCCGTTGCCACCACTTCCTGTTTGACTTTGCTTTCTGAAAGTTTTTTTGCAACTTTCGGCCCATACATCACGCCTAAGAGGACCAAAGCACAGGCAACAATGATGATGCCAACTATTTGTGAACTGTCGATAGCTCCAGTTACTGAAGAACCACTTCCTGACGTGTCCGGATCACTTCCACCACTAAATCCTGAATTAGAAGCAGGAGGTGCGGGCCGTTTAATGCCAAGTAGCAAATCACTAAATGAAGGAGCGCCCACCCAAAAATAATGATAAAGGGCGTCTTCACCGATGTGTGCTGAAGGAAGTAGTGAAACGGCGGTTCCACTCGCATTGGTTATGACATGATACACGACAAAATCAGTTGGTAAAAGGGTGGCATTGAAGTTACTTTTTGCAACGCGAACATGAACATCAGCGCGAGACATATTCGCATGTTCCAAATCAAAGGATAAATAATGAATAGAAATAAAAGGGGAGATTCTTGCAAGAATAGTGGTTGGAATAGTTGCTTTGTTTAAATGCGTGATGTTGAGTCTGGCAGTAGAGGAAAGATTACTGCGCAAATAAATGCTAATGTTTGTTACGGGGAATGTTGCGTTGGTAATGCGCCAAAAGAGTGGCGCTGCAGTTGTGCCAACCGTCCATCTTTTTGTTTGCATTGAAGTAATGTCTGGAACTGGCGGAGCCGTTTGATTTGTATTATTTTCCTCGTCGGGATCGTCATCATCATCAGAGGGAAAAAGACCGGGGTCGTCCCCACCAGAAGGAGTTGGACTCGAGCTTGGAGCTCTTGTTGTAAATTGATATAAATCGGAAAGATAAGAGTTTCCGTTACGATCATAGAGTCTGATCTTGTAGTAGTATTTTGTTGAAGTGTTAAGATTAGTCCAATCAATCTCATGATTGACTTCATAGGTGGTGTCAACGGCAGAATGAGTGGTTGCGTTGGTTAACCCATAATATAACGTAATTTTTACGTATTCGTTTGTGGTGAAGGTGGTTTCAGCAGTTGTTGTCGATTTAGTGGTTGTTGGTTCTTGAACAAAATCTGGTGCTGTTGTATCATTTACGAGCAACAGAACAGTTGATCTGTTTGAGTTCCCATTTGCGTCGGTGCACGTGACATTAATTTGAAGGTCTCCATCGCGTAAATCATTGTAAACGCCTGAAAAAGTTCTTGTTGTCATTGAGACTTGCGTAAAATTAGCTGTTGGGAGTGTGTATTGATTGACAGACGTTTGGTTTGTTGTTAAAACGCAAGGCGTTGTGGCAGGTTCGATTTCTGAAAAATTGAAAGGAAACGTGAAAAAACTATCATCAATCTCTGTACCTCCAACGAGACCAATATCCACTTTTGGTGCTCGCGTATCATTACCAAATGCGACGCCGCTAAAATGAGAAAGTGTGACTTGTTGCCAAGACTCGTTTTGCTCATAACATGTCGCATTTGCACCACAAGCAAGAAGAGGAAAGAAATATGTTTCGTTCAAAAAATAATATGCGGACGTGTATGTTTCATTTCGAAGTAACCGAAAGGATGCTGAAGTGTAATCAGCAGTATCTACAAACGCGTCAAGACCTGGTACGAAAACATTCTCAATATTTGTAATGCCCTGAGCTGCAAGCGCTGAAGACAAAGCAGAATCATTTATGGAAACGTTGAACAAAAAATCATTCCAGCGAGCACGAAGACCTGAAAACGTCATGTTAAATTCGTATGCGGCAGAGGCAAGTGCAGAAATCTTAAACGTTGTGTTCGGATCTCTTGAAGCATTTGATGATTGGTTCGACGTTCCCACCAAAAACGAAATCCCTGTTGCGTTACCTGCTACTCTCGTAGTCATATTCGTAAGATTAAGAGGATAGGATAAGGTAAACCGAGAAAGGTTTGTATAATAGAGATTGTTTGCCTGATCAAGAAGATTGACGCCAATACGATACCTGCCAGGAGGCAACGTAAGACTGCCAGAGCTACTGTTAGAGGAAGAACTTATCACGGCAGAACCGAAAAAAACAGTTGCAGCACTCAGGTTATGTTCGGTAAAGTTCCACGTAAAGGTTACTGCAGTTACCTCATCAACATCTGCCAAGCAAGTGCTCTGGGCAGGCATAGTACATAGTAAAGTCGAAGAGTTACTAAATCTTACAGAAATAGCTGCAACAAGAGGTTGCACATCATCAACAATAATGCGAGGAATGGTTGTCGTGTTAACATTGCCGTCTCGATCAGTAAGTGCTAAGGTCAAATTAGTTGTGTTTGTATATGTTTGATTACTCCACCATGAATTCCACGTGGCATTGTAGGTTAATGAAGTGCCGTTAAGGGTCACTGAAGAAATAGTGGTATTAGTTTCTCCGTTCGCGGTGACATTGATAAATACGTACTCTGAAGAGTTCACGTACGAATCTGAAATTGACAACGTATAGGTTGGTGCACCTTCAGGATTATAAAGAATCGTTAACGGAATAATAATTGGTCTGACAATTGAATCATTGTAAATAGTTATGGTGGTGTTTAATGAAGTGTGTGTGTGATTGTCAAACGCTTTTGCAGTTCCTCCATAAAGCGAATATGATTGTGACTCGTTGTAAAAAAGCGTGATCATCGAGGTGATATTGCTCAAGCCGCCCGTTGCATTGATCGAAGCATTGTAGCGAAGCGTACTCGCATTATCCCATACGTGCACATAAGAACCATTTGCAACACCGGACGCGTTTGTTACATTGAATTGGACAAGTTCTGAGATGGTGAAATTGCACGCCAGACAAGACAGCAGAGAGAGGTCAAATGCTGAAGAAAGAATCGGATTTTGCAAAGTCGCGTTGCTATGCACTAAAGCAATCGCGTACGGAGAAATAAATTCTGGCTGGACGAGCGTCACGTTGCTTTGGTTTGTTGCTGCGAATCCAGCAAGACTGAACACTGTTCGATTTAATGTGATCGTCGTACTATTGTAGATGACCAGGTTGCTAAGGAAAAATGAAACTACATCGTTTTGAAAGGGATGGTAAACGCTAACAAGGCTTCCTAGCGCAAATATGGCGGTGTCTATGACGACATTTGATGAAGAAATATTTAATGAAGCGGGAAGAAATACAGCATTTGTAAAGTTAGCAGTGCCATAAACAGTAATCTTCGTCGTGCCAAAAGTGCTATTTGAGACGTTTAAACTGCCCGTGACAGAAACATTTTGCGTGGTGTTGAAAATTACTGATTCGTTATACATATCAAGGATGCCTGAGACGTTTAGTCCTGCAGAGGCATTTGGAAACCAGAAAGTGGAGTTATCCATGGTGAGTTGACCGGCAACAATTAGTGAACCGGAGAGGTTAGTGTGCACGCCCGTACAATTCGTATGATTGCCAACACCGATTGTCCACGTTCCAGTCGCGGGAGGGGAACAACTCGCAGAAGCAAAGGAAGAAAGCGTGAAAACTACAACTAAGCAGAAAATAAAGAGAAGACCTCTCCTCACCATAATCAGCTATTTTGTGGGCGAAAGTTTTTAAAGTTTCCCAAATTTTTTGAAAGCCATTATGGAGAGTCCGGAGATCCCGTTCGAACAAGAAAACGAAAAAAACGCTAATTTATGTAAAGGATGTAGTAATTGTTGTAGATACGTGGCCATTGAGATAGATAAGCCCGTAACAGAAAGCGATTATGATGAAATTAGATGGTATCTTTTGCACAAAGATATGTATGTTTTTATTGATCATGATAATGAATGGTACGTGCAATTTAACACGAAATGTAAACAACTTAGACCAGACGGGTCATGCAACATATATGAGCGCAGACCACAAGTATGTAAAGAGTATTCACAAGATAACTGTGAACGGTATGGTGATGAACAAGCAGAAAAGTTTTTGTTTCGCACCGAAGAAGAATTCTTAGCGTGGGCAAACAAGCATCCTCCAAGAAAAAAGAAAGAAAAAAAATAATTTTCAAGGTGTGCAAGGTAGGGTGTTATTGGATTGGAACAGTAAAGAAATAAAAAAAGAAATTTGTTTATATTTATTCAGCATGGAATGAGCAACCAACTCCTTTTTGGAAGTGCATGTTTCCATGACGCATTCCCTGTGCAAAACCCAATTCTTGAGCTAATTCTTGAGCGGTTGCAACGTCTCCTGCTTCCATTGCTTCATGATGCGCAACAAAGACTCCGAAGTTATCTTCAGTGATCAAGTCAGTCATTGGGGGGGCAAACTCGAGGCCGTCAACATATGCACGCCACGTATCATAATTTCCTGACTCAATTGCTGCTTCCATATCATCATGGAATCCCATGCGCTCTTGCATGTGTTGTGTTCGCAAAGCAAATTGTTCTTCAGTCATTTTATGTCGCATAAATGGTTGGTCTGCCTCATCAAATGTTCCAACGTACGCCTCGTAATCACCGCTTGCGAGCGCTTCTTGGATTGCTCCACCACTATTTGTTTTTGCATTCATTGCTGGAAACGCAAATACGGCACCTGCAAAAAGTGCTACAACCAGCAAGGAAAACATGCCGATGAATTGTTTCTTTTTCATCTTGTTCCACCTCCGTTCATGAGAACAAACGAATAAACGAAGGCTTGTTTATAAACGAGAAGAAGAAGAAATGTATAGTTGAGATCCATTTTCTTTATATAGGAGAACAGGCACCTTTTTCCCATGCCGCCGCTTTCTCTTCTTCATCAACAAGGCATTGGGCCACTGCGAACGGGAAGTGAGTTTTTGGTTCACTTTGGCGCAGAACTTATCTTTACTGCCATTGTGATGGTTCTTTGTGCAGTAATCTATTTCAAGACAAAAGAATTGTATGCGCTCTCAAACCACAAAGGCATTAAGTATTTTCGTACAGGATTTTTATTCTTTGGCCTTGCATACCTTGCCCGGTTCGTTATGATTTTATTCCAAATCAGTGCGTGGCATCTGGATGTTTTTTTTCCAAGAATCATTCTTCTCTTGTTGTTCTTAGTTCCCGTTGGCTATGTGAGCACAATGGCATTTTTTTATCTCGCATACAGTCTTGTCTGGAAAAAAATACCGTACAAACTATTTGTCATAGGGTCAAATGTTATTGCACTGGGAGTTTCTATTCTCGCATTATTATTAATTAGCCCAATCATCATCGCACTTGCACAAATTCCTCTTCTTATCATTATCTTGCTCTACGTTGCATCAAAACATAAGCATAAAAAAAATCAAGCCATCATCACCTATTTGTTTATTGGACTTCTCTGGTTGCTCAACATTTTCTTTCTTGGACCAAGAAATGTTCTCCCACTAGAAGTTAATCTCTTCCTCCTTGCCGCATCCGCAGGACTCTTCATCTATTTACTTGTTAAAGTGTTAAAATGGACCAAGTAGTAAAAAAGCGCGAACGCTTAGAAGTTATTCATGATATCCTGAGCATCATTAGAGATAAGAACAATTCGATTAAACCAACACCGCTGCTCAGATATGCTAATTTATCAACGAAGAGTTTTTCTGAATACCAAAAAGAGCTCTTGCAAAAAAATCTTATCAAAGAAGTGGTTGACAGAAAAGGTAAAAAATACGTGACCCTCACTGATAAAGGATTTGCGTATCTAGAAAAATATAAACTCATTTCGGGTTTTATTGAAGAATTTGAACTCTAAACATACAAACAATCATGCAAAGCGTTCCTTATGTAATGCTCTGACTTGTTCTTCATCATAGCAAACCAGTTTATGAGGACATACCATACATTTTTTTCTGTTATCAACAAATCGAGGAAGTTCAGTTGATGCAAGAAGTTGTTCAACATCTGTTTTTACTGTAAGAACCCACGCGTCAGTTTGGTCAGATACGTCAACATCTCTATCATGTCGCGCATCAAGATAACGAACAGCAGCACGGGGTCGTTCGCCGCGTATGGTGCGATACAAAAGGGCGTATGCAGCAAGCTGCAACCGATGAGATCTCCACGCGCCTTCCTCAGGCATCTTACCGGTTTTTAATTCGATAAGTGTTCGTTCATCTCTTTTTGCACTTACGCGGTCAACTACACCAGATAACCGAAGCGTGACAGAAGAAAGCATCAATTCATGGGATAACTTTGGAGAAAAATCATCAAACCAATCAGAAGAAAGTTTCTCTTGCCTGCTCAAATACGCTATTACTTTGTTTGCACGATCTTGAGATTCATAAATCACGCCAGGCCATAAGGTCTTGTAGGTTTCAATAAGAGAGAAATTATGAGCGGTTAATTGAGATTTATGAGCAATAATTGCATTCTGCAAGACTTTATGATTATGCCGCTTATACAAATCAGTAATACGGTACGGGTTAACAGGCAACGTGACTCCTGGAAGAACTTGAGATTCCCAAGAATGTAGCTTAGTGTGAGCAAAATGGCGCACTCTACCAAGAAGTAATTTTGGCCTTGGTTCGGGAGGAGATCCGAGCACTTGCTCTAAAAAGAGCCTCCTTGGACAAAAATCATACAGGAGGAGGAACGTCACCGGAATAATGCGCATAAGAGCATTCTAGGGTCTTGAGTATAAAAAGATAGTGCTACCTTTCGGCAAAAACCTTACGAAAACGCCTAAAATAGCAAAATAAGAGGGGCGAACACTGGTCATGACGAAACAAAGTTTATAAAAATCCCTCGTGGTTCCCAAACCCCGTGCAAGACAAGATAGTAATCAGAGGAGCTCGCGAGCATAATCTGAAAAATATTAACCTTTCCCTTCCTCGAGATACATTTATCGTTATCACAGGACTGTCAGGTTCGGGAAAATCAACTCTTGCCTTTGATACCATTTATGCTGAAGGTCAGCGCAGGTACGTTGAATCCCTTTCTGCGTATGCACGACAATTTCTTAACCTTATGAATAAACCAGATGTCGATAGTATTGACGGCTTATCCCCTGCAATTTCTATTGAACAAAAAACAACATCGAAAAACCCCCGGTCAACTGTTGGCACCGTTACAGAAATCTATGATTACTTACGCTTATTATTTGCAAGAATTGGCACGCCCTACTGTCCCTTGCATAATACGAAAATAGAACAACAAACAGCTGCAAAAATTGCAGATAGCATAGTGCATGATCAAAAAGGAAAGAAGATTTCAGTGTACGCACCAGTAATCAGAGACAAAAAAGGAACCTACGAATCTCTTATTGAAGACTTTCGCAAAGAAGGCATTGTTAAAGTGAGAGTAAATGGCAAACTCTACGGCACTGATGAAAAAATATCTCTTGAGCGATATAAAAAACATACGATCGAGCCACTTATTGATGAAGTAAAAGCCACCCAAGAAGAAAGCGATCGCATTCTCGAAGCGGTGGAGACTGCACTTAGTATGGCTGATGGATTAGTTCTGGTTAACGACCAGCTGTATTCCGAGCACATGGCATGTCCGGCTTGCGGCCTTGTTTTTGAAGAGTTGCAACCACGCATGTTTTCTTTCAACACACCGTATGGTGCTTGTGAAGATTGTCACGGTCTTGGCTACAAACAAGAAATAGATCCTGATCTTATCATTCCTGATCAAGAATTGTGCATCGCAGAAGGAGCCATTGCAGCGTATCGAAATGCAGTCGATGGCTGGAGAGGGCAACAATTAGCAAGCGTTGGCAAAGCGTTTGGTTTTGATCCACTCTTACCCATTAACAAATTTAGCAAAGCACAATATCATATTTTGCTCTACGGAACGGATAGCACGATTAGTTTTCGTTACACCTCAAAAAATAAAGGATCCTCATTTCACTTCAATGGTAATTGGGAAGGCATTGTTCCCCAACTTGAACGCTTATATCAACAAACAGAATCAGATTATCGCAGAAGAGAAATTGAAAAATTTATGCGCATCCTGCCTTGCCCTGGCTGTAAAGGAAAACGTTTGAAAGAAAAAGTGTTATCGGTGAAAATTCATGACAAATCAATTATTGATGTTACCGACCTCTCAATCGAAAACGCGCTTGGATTTTTTTATGATTTAAAACTCACAAAAAAAGAAGAAGCGATAGCAAAACTCATTCTTAAAGAAATAGTATCTCGACTTGAATTTTTAAAAAATGTTGGCTTAAACTATTTATCGCTTTCTCGAAGCGCTGGAACACTTTCAGGAGGAGAAGCGCAGCGCATACGCCTTGCAACACAAATAGGCGCCAATTTGACCGGCGTGTTATATGTCCTTGACGAACCAAGTATTGGATTACATCAACGAGACAATAAACGATTGATAGGAACGTTACATAAACTTCGTGATCTTGGCAACACCCTCATCGTTGTCGAACATGATGAAGAAACTATTGAACACGCAGATTATGTGGTAGATATTGGGCCTGGAGCAGGAGTGCACGGAGGAAAAATCGTTGCAACAGGCACCCCGCAAGATATTCTTGCAAACGAGGCATCGCTTACCGGCCAATACCTGTCAAAAAAGAAAGTCATTGCCTATCGCAAAGAACGCAGAAAAGCAACAGGACACATTGAAATCAAAGGAGCTGCAGAAAATAATCTCAAAAATATTGACGTTAAATTTCCAACAGGCGTTATGACAGTAGTTACGGGCGTTTCAGGATCAGGAAAATCAAGTTTAGTTCATCACGTACTCTACAAAGCACTGATGAAGAAAATTTACCAATCACGCGTCGTCCCTGGAAAACATAAGAGTCTTTCAGGAGCTGAATTATTTGAAAAAGTCATTATTATTGATCAATCACCGATTGGAAAAACTCCTCGCAGTAATCCTGCAACGTATACAAAAGTGTTTGACGAAGTGCGCTTGGTGTTCTCTTCTACACCTGAAGCAAAAATTCGAGGGTATCAACCAGGAAGATTTTCGTTCAACGTCAAAGGGGGACGATGCGAGAAATGTCAAGGTGATGGCTTGATAAAAATTGAGATGAATTTTCTTCCAGACGTGTACGTAGAATGTGATGACTGCAAAGGAAAACGATATAATCGAGAAACTCTTGAAGTCAAATATAAGCATAAAAGCATTGCAGACGTGCTTGCTATGAGTGTTGAAGAAGCAGCGCTCTTTTTTGAAAACTTTCCCAGCATCAAAAGAAAACTAGATACCTTACTTGAAGTTGGCCTCGGCTATATTAAATTAGGACAGAGTTCGACGACGCTTTCAGGTGGCGAATCACAACGCATCAAATTAACAAGAGAACTGGCAAAGAAAAATAACGATCGAACATTATATTTACTAGATGAACCAACTACAGGTCTTCATTTTCATGACATTAATAATCTTCTGCAGGTGTTAAACAGACTTGTCGACAGTGGCTCAACGATGATTATTATTGAACACAATTTTGATATTATCAAGAATGCAGACCACATCATCGACATAGGTCCTGAAGGAGGAGATGGAGGGGGCATGGTTGTAGCAGCAGGAACGCCAGAAGAACTTCTTTCTTACAAACATAGTCACACCGCAATGTTTTTAAAAAATTATTTGGAGTAAAACAGTATGAAACAAGAACTTATTCATGAATTACGAGAAAAATTTGAAGAAGAAAAAAATCGTTTGGGATTCTCAGCGACATTTGAAGAACTTGAAGAAATATTTTTCTTACAAGACTCAATTGCAAGCGAAGGATATGTAAGCGAACACTATTCACGTCAACTCTGTGCTCGCATAAGAGACACGATCAATGGATGGATAGGGTATTACCACAACATACTCATGCCAAACCCTGGATCGCTTACTGCAATGACAGAAGCAGCAATTTTTTCAGACCAAGAAAAGCAGGAAATGGTTGGGATGATAAACGAAGGATATTCACTCACAAGCTTGAACAGTCATGCAGGACTAGCAAAAGATGCAAGTGAAGAAAAAACCTTCATTGAACAAGCACTCATCTTTTGGAAGGAAAAAATGGGCCCGTTCAACACCAAAACCATGCTTAAAATTCATCGGCATTATAAAGAAAAAGGCATTTCGTTGCAAGGATGATTGACCTCAAAAAAGTACCTCTCAAACCTGGCTGTTACTTGTTTCGTGATACGCAAGAAAAGATTATCTATGTTGGAAAAGCAAAGAATCTTCGTAAACGCGTAAGTAGCTATTTTCAAAAGCAGCACGAAGATAAAAAAACACAGCAACTCGTCAGTTCTATTGCAGGCATGGACTTTATTGTTACTGCAAACGAAGTGGAAGCACTTCTCTTAGAAGAGAATCTTATTCACAAACACAAACCAAAATATAATATTGATCTCAAAGAAACCAAGAGATACGCGTATCTGCTCATAACAGACGAGCCCTATCCTCGCCTTATTACTGCTCGCACAAAAGGAACAAAAGGAAAATATTTTGGTCCATTCACCAATGGGTATTTGCGAGAAGTGCTTGCCACAACCCTACGCAAAGCATTCTATATTCGCACCTGCAAACAATTACCTAAACGCGTCTGTTTGCGCTACCACATCGGATTATGCAAAGGACCTTGCGAAGAATTGCAAACAAAAAAAGACTATGATGAAAACATAACCCGAACCCTTCGCTTTCTTAAAGGAGATAATGAATCGCTCAAAAAAGAAGTACAGAAAGAGATGCTTCACTTTGCTAAACTGAATCGTTTCGAAAAAGCACAGGAACGTAAAGAACAACTTGCAGCAATTGAACTGCTTAACGAACACCAAATAGTAAGTCAAGAACAAGACATTTCTGAAGATGCGATAAATTATGTACGAACAGAAAACGAAGTAGTCATTACAGTGTTTACTGTGCGCAACGGATTACTTCGCGATAAAGACACATACAAACTAGCCCCTGAAGAAGAAGTCCTTGACGAATTTGTTAAACGGTATTACGCGGATAATCATGTACCCGGAACCATTGTCATCCCGCACGAATTGCATGATAAAGCAATACATTCTTTCTTAGAAGAAAAAGCCGGAAAAAAAGTGAAACTCGTGGTGCCCCTTCGCGGAGCAAAAAAAGACTTGCTACTCATGATCCAAGCAAATATAGATGCAGAAGTGGATAATTTTGAAAAAATTGCAGAAGAATTCAAAGAAGCTCTTTCTTTACGAAAAAAACCATTCACATTTGAGTGTTTTGACATCTCCCACTTAAGCGGAGAAGATATTGTTGGGAGCATGGTGCATTTTGAGCGAGGAAAACCAATAAAAAGCAATTACCGTAGATTCAAAATACGCACAGTAGAAGACAATGATGATTTTCGTAGCATGCGAGAAATAGTATATAGAAGATATCATCGACTTTCTCAAGAAAGAAAAACCATGCCAGACCTTATTATTGTTGATGGAGGCGAACAACAACTTGCTTTTGCCTTGCATGCACTCAAAAAAATAGGCGTCACCATACCAATTATAGGACTTGCAAAAAAATTCGAAGAAATCTATCTTCCAGGAAAAAAAGAACCCTTACGTTTTGACAAGAAAAAAGAGTTTATGAAAGAACTCATCAAAATGCGAGATGAAGCGCATCGATTCGCAATCACCTACCAACGATTACTAAGAAGTAAACGAACATTTAAAGACGATAAACCATAACAAGAATACGTGTGAAACACAAATGAAAACATTCGATATTGACGAAGTAATGAAAACACTAAAACGAGAAGTGAAAAACTATCCTTCTCCAGTCGTCGACCTTATTAAAGTACAAACTAACGATCCCTATCGGATACTCGTAGCGACCATTTTGTCTGCAAGAACAAAAGATCAAACCACAGCACTTGTCGTGCACGATCTATTCAAAAGAGCGCCAAACATAAAAACGTTGGCAACCCTCAAAAGAACAGAACTTGAAAAAATAATATATCGCATAGGATTCTACAAAAACAAAGCAACATTTCTTGAAAAGCTAGCAAAAGAACTCCTAGAACAACATAAAGGCGAAGTCCCGCACACCATGGAAGAATTGTTAACACTCCCCGGCGTAGGAAGAAAAACTGCAAATTTGGTGTTAGCAACAGCCTTTTCCATACCAGCAATCTGTGTTGACATACATGTACACAGAATAACCAACAGATGGGGATATGTCAAAACAGAAACTCCATTCGAGACTGAAATGGCACTGCGAAAAAAATTACCAAAGAAACACTGGCTTGACATTAACAAAACAGTCGTAGCCTTCGGCCAACACCTCTGCGGACCAGTGCCAAGATGTTCCTCGTGCCCTATTAAAGAACACTGCCAACAAAAAAACCTGAAGAAATGGAAGTGACAACTTATTTCTCATCATCGTCAAAAAATTCATAATAAGATATGATGGCGATTGCTCCTAAAATCATCCAAAAAAATAATTCTTCAAAAGGAAAAGAAACCGACAATATAGTAACATATCAATAATTAATAAATGTTTCCTAATTAATCTATTTTCTTGCATCCAATTCTACAAATATCTTGAGATTAAAGCTACTTTTTCTTCTCGTCCGATTGATTCGTAAAATTGTTTTGCATAACGTAAAGGAAGAATAGGCACCGAGAGGTTGTTCCACGTAATCATCTCTGTTTTGTCGAACATGTTCAGTTTGCGATCACCATAAGAATTAATTTCGACCTCACAACCATCAATAGAGCAGATAAGTGAATGGCCATTTATTTTTTCGCTGAAAAAATCTTTTACAAGGTATTTTTTTAACGCTGTTCTGAATTGAGCAATGCCTTCATTGTTGGTGGTAATATCCAAATCCTGAACAGACACCTCTACACCTTGAAGAAGAAGATTGGCACTTCCTTCAAGACACCAAACAAGCTGTTTGTTCTGAAGTGCACGTATAAGTATTGCCAAAATTGTTTTAATATTTTTTTCATGCATCAAAACACCTCTCATCACTTCTTCTTTTTGCTTGCAACAAAGATGCCGATAAGTCCTATGCCTAGGGCTATGCCAAAGATGGAGGTGCATATTTGACAGATTTTGCAGTCAGTAATGCTGTGTTCTGAGCAACTTGCGGTTTCATCGATGGCAAAGAGTGGTTCTGTTGGCGTAATGGCTGCTTTACAGTGCACTGCTGCTGCAAAAACAATAAGGAGGAGTGCTATAAGTAAGAGGATGTTTGTTAGGGTGAGTAATTCTGTTGGTTTGTAAACCGACAAGAATGATTTCAAAAATACTGCCAAAGAAAGTGCGAGAAGGAGCAGAGCAAGCCATAAATCGTTTCTACCGAAAGAAGTTATGGTGAGTGCAAGATAGATTCCTGCGCCAATGAGAAGTGCACTCATCAGTTTAGCAACAATAAGAGTGTATTTTGCTGATTTTCTCCCATATTGTAAAAGCGATTGACCGAGAAACGCAAAAGCAACAGAAGGAAGCAGCAGTCCTATGCCAAAGAAAAGCAAGTTTGAAATGAGCATCGTGGTTTGTTGTAAGGTGAGTATGGTGCCTAAGAATCCAAGTGTACAGGGGTTAAATGAAACAATAAGTGCGAAGCTTGCCCCGAACAATAAAGGATTTTTTATGAGGGGAAAATTAAGCGGGTTGAGTTTGTCTAGAAAAGAGAGGATGCCAAGGACAAAAAACAACAGACCAAGTCCGAGTCGAAAACCGTTTTGGACAGATGAAGTGAGCAGTTGCGCTAAGAAAATAGCAAAGAGCGCGTAGAAGATAAGAAACCCAACAAGGAACCAGGCGAATTCTTTGTATTGCCGTTCATGTTTATGAAAGAAACGATAGAGAAACAAGGGGATGAGCACGATCACGCAAGGAGTAAATGCGGCAACAATGCCTGAGAGTAATGCGATAATCCAGGAAAACATAATTACTTGCAGACGCTAGCAAATTTAAAACTGTTATGGAAAGAAGATAAAGAGAATTCAAAAGAAAATAAGTGCAGTCCAAAAATCGGTTTAACGATACGATTTTTGCCGTTTTGCTCTTGCTTGTCCATGCGTGTTTGGCTTTCGCTTTTCTTTTCTACGCACGTCTGCAACAAGAAGCTGACGATCATATTCTAAATAGATTTCTTTGAGTTCAGGTTTTGCCTGCGTAAGAGCGAGAGCGACACTCAAACGAATAGCGTCTGCTTGTCCAGAAACGCCGCCACCATTTGATTTGACGTGAACATCATAGTGTTCCATGGTTTTGCCTGCGAGAATGACTGGTTCAAGAATGCGCATACGTTGCATTTCTTGTCCGTAAACGTTAAGTGGCATTTTGTTAATGAAAACTCTGCCAGTTCCTTTCACAAGCTTCGCGCGAGCTACGGCTTGCTTTCGTTTTCCAGAGGTTGTCGTCGTCGTTGCTTGTTTCATTTTGCACCTAACACTTTTGTAATGTCTTTAACTGAAATATATTTTGCTTCAGGAAGTTTAGTGAGATTTGCACCTTCAAACTGGGTCATCTCTTTATCAACATATTCTGTTGGAACTCCAACAAAGCAGCGAATTTTATTAAGAGCATCTCGTCCCCGTGGTTTTTTGTAAGGAAGCATGCCTCTGATTGCTCGTTTAACAAATCGGTCTGGCATTCGAGGAATAAACGGACCAGTTGAGTGAGTTCCTCGCGCTGCTCGTTTTTTATAATTTGCAATTACCTCACTTCGTTTTCCCGAGATAATAATGTCTTGCGAGTTAAGAATGATAACGTCTTCTCCGTGAAGAGCGGCCTTTGCTGCAATCGTTGCAATTCGTCCCAAGAGTTGGTTTGTGCCGTCGATGATCATCCTATAATCCTCACATTCGTTCCTTTTGGTGCTTTCTTCATAAGTTCTTCTACAGTTAAGAGTTTTCCTTTTGCACCAAGGATTTTTTCTCTTGCTTGTCCTGAAACCTTAAAAGCTGCTAAGGTGATGGTATGATCCAATTCTCCTACTGCAAGCACTTTTCCTGGAACAAGTAAAATTTCATCAGGTTTGGAATATTGATTAAGTTTGTAAAGATTTACTTCTCGCAAATTCCTGGTAGGCTTAGCAAGTTCTACAGCGAGTCGTTTCCAAAGTGGAGACTTCTGCTCATGCGCTGCCCGCTCAAGTTGAGCGATTAATTTCTCTGTCCGCTCATTTTTTACTCTTTTCATCTTTCACTAACTTTCCTAATTCATCAAGATCTTGATCAAATTCTTCCATGGTTGCTTTAAGATAATCTTGCATATCAAGCTGACCCCACGGTTCGATAAAGAGCAAGTAATCATTCTCTTTTGTGGTAATCTCAACACTTTCGCCGCCATCCACATCGATGCACGCATTACAAAGCGTACAGTCAACGCCATTGTTTGGAACAGTTAATTTTCCTTGCGAAAATTTAATTGCTCCTGTTGGGCAAACTTTTGCACAGGCTTGTGAATGATTTTTGATTTTGATGTGTGGTGTATGACGGAACCATGCGTGACCTGCAGACCATTTTGCATGATCAACACCTTGACCGACTGATGCGGTTGCGACAAGAGATATTTCTTGTCCATCAAAAAGTTTAGCAAGGATCATTTTTGGGTACACAGGTTTTACTTTCGGATCGGTTGTTTTGAAATCTTCTGCATAGACGGTTTTTGGTCCTTTAACCTGTAATGAAAGTTGCACAGTACATTGCGCGCAACCAACTCCACCACATTTGCAGCGTCGTTTAAGCACATACGTTGAAAGGTCAGTTGTCAAAGGCATAAGACCGATGCGATGAGCAATCATTTCGTCGTACTGAACCGACGTATTATTTTGAAATTTAACTGTTTCTACGGCAAGTATTGGTGTATGATCCATAAAATAGCGTCGAAGGGAGTTAACGTACTCCTTTGTTGCTCCGGAAACATGCAAAATCGATCTTGCTTTTTGTTTAGTAACGAGACTGACTTCCATTCTTACACTCTTCGTCCGCGACGTCCTCCTTTCTTTCGGCATCCTCCATGAGGAACTGGAGTAACGTCTTCGATAAAACCAATACGTAATCCTCGACGTGCAAGCGTTCGAACAGCTGCTTGTGCACCCGGACCTGGATTCATTGGACCATTGTGTCCACCAGGAGCTCGAATTTTAATATGAATACCTTGCACACCTTTTTCCAAAGCCGCTTCTGCAAGTTTATTTGCTGCAGCCATAGCAGTGGTAGGAGATGATTCCATGCGATGTGACTTGGTCATTTGACCGCCGCTTGCAACAGCAAGTGTTTCGCAACCACTCATATCAGTAATGTGCAAAATAGTATTGTTATATGAGGAAAAGATGTGACACTGAGCCCAGCGAATATCTCCTTTCTGAAGAAAACTTCCTCCAGTTCCTGGTCGCCTATTTGGTCTTTTCTGTTGTGGTGGTGGCACCTTCAATCATCTCCTCTTGTTTTGTTTCAGCTTCGATTTCGTCAACTGCTTCTGCTACTTCTTTTGCTTCAGGATCCATAGCAGCTGGAGCGACGTCTTCTTCTTTAATATGAGCAACAGGCATGGTTTCTTCAGCAAATTTCATTGCGGATTTAGCTTCACCATCTCCTTTTTTGAGAATGGCAACTTGTCGCTCTGGATGTTCTTGATCATAAAGTTGTGAACTCGTAGCGAAACCAACTGTTGATTCTTCGCCCTTTCGCACTAAGTAACCAGGAACAGTAATCTTTGTTCCGTTCACCGTAACGTGCTCATGCGTGATAAACTGTCGAGCTTGCTTTTGTGTGTTTGCAAGACCTTTCTTGAAAAGTACTGTTTGCAATCGTCTATTAAGTACATCTCTTACAGTAAGACCGAGAATGCGATCCATTGATGTGTCATCAGGAGTGAGCATGCCAAGTGAAAGCAATTTTTTTTGAAGTTCTTTGCTTTCAAGTTCTGCTCTTGCATCAGTTCGGGAAATAAGCTTCTTTGCGATCTGTTTGTATTTTTTAAGAACCGCACCAGCTTTCCAAATCTCGTTTTTACGAGGAATGCCATATTCTCTGCGGAGAATTGCTTCCTCATCTAATCGATTTTTTTGCCAAGGATGAGATGGGTTTTCATATTTACTTTTTAATCGTCGTGGATCGCCCATTTTTACTTCCTACCTGGTTGCTTTTTCTTTGCAACGCCCTTACCTTTATTTCGTCTGAAGTTAGACTTGGTCTTTTGACCGCGCACAGGAAGTCTCCATTGATGACGCAAACCTTTGTAGGATTTGCATTTCTTCATGCGCTTAATATCATTATCTTTTGTGAAGTCAAGATCTGCTTGCAAGAGATGTGTATCCTCTCCTGTTTCAACATCTTTTCTGCGATTAAGAAGCCATGATGGCAATGAGGCAACTTGTTCAAGAGCCTTTGTTAATTCTAAAACTTCCTTATCGGATAAGTCACCGGCTTTTTTTGTTTTATCAATTCCTGTTGTTGATAGAATAGCGTTTGAAAGAGCAATACCAACTCCTTTAATTTTCCGCATAGAGAAAAGAATTGCTTTGTCTCCTTTAAGATCTGTGTTACCAACACGAACAATATGTTTGAATTCTGCCATTTTTTGTTCTCGCCAACGCGCAACGGAAATAGTGGAGAAATAGCTTTCTTGGCCCTCCACGCTTTCACTCGGGCGAATACTTGTGGAAACGACCTTTGCTTTATAAAGGTTTCGCGAGAAAATGAAGAGCAAATCAGAGAAAAAATCACTTCTGCACTTGTGCGATCAAGTAAGTAAACAAGTCTTCATGAGAAGCAAATATCTTATCGGCGTTGTGTAATTCTTCTTTTGGCAACGTTGTCGTTAAAGCAAAAACAGTAATCTTTGCAGCTTTTCCACTAGCAATACCTAAAGGTGCGTCTTCAACAACAACACACTCTTCAGGAGAAATGTTTGCACGTGCAAGACCAAGAAGATATGGGTCGGGATGGGGCTTTCCATTTGCAACATCGTCTGCAGTGACTAATCCGTCAAAAAGATCGGGGAAAAATTTCTCAACTATTTGTTCGCTAAACTCGCGAGAAGAACCTGTTACCACAATATTGCGAACGCCGCGTTCTTTAAGCATGAGCAAACCGTTCACCACAGGAAATGGTTTAATATACGCAAACAACGAATAAATGAGTTCCTTCCTTCGTTTGTAGAGTGTATCATAATCTGCATCTTCCTTGCCATTTTCTTCCATGACCCGCTTTACAGTTTCTTTAAATGGAAGAGCGCCAAGGCGTTTAAGAGAAAGTTCTGAGGTGTGCAGACCTTGTTCTTCTAAAGCAAGATGCCAGGCACGAACATGTGCGGCAATTGAATCAACAAGAACGCCGTCCAAATCCCACAACACTGCCTTCATACGTGTAGTGCCACAAGGAATTATTTATAAAAATGACGTTCAATTTGCTCCCGCTATGCATAACTTTAAAAAAGCCAAAGAGAAAAGAACCTTTATGGGAGAGGTTTTCAAACAAGGAGTGAACTCGGCAATCATCGCTGCGCAACTAGCGTGGAGAAAAAAACAATTGCTTGTTATTCCTGGCGTCGTGTTTCTCATAGGATTTTATCTTGCAGTTTTTTTCAAAGGCAATCGCTATCTTGAAACATGCAGCGTCATACTTGAAGCGTTAGCTTTCCTAATAGTTATTTTCATTGCAAAAGAAGGAGGTACAAAATCATATCCGCTGCGAACAGAACTCTTCTTCTTGGTGCGAAGCGCATCGCTTTTTTTTGCCCACCTTGTTCTTTCCGTTATTATCTTAGGTTTTGTTGCATACGGCATCTATCTTAACGCGCCAAACATTGCGTTCCTTCTCATTTTTGGCATCATCTGGATACTCATCATTATTCTCTGGGCAGGATTTTCTCTTCTTATCATCCCAGAACAAGGAATGAAAACTCGAAAGAATCTCCTTAGAGAATATTGGCAAAACAGTACAAAAACGAGCGGTGCAGAATGGATACGAAATAGTATCGGCGTGCTTAGCATCATGCTGGTAAGCATCCCCTATTACGTTATCATCACAAAAGTATTTTCTCTTGAAGTGCAGAGCACCAGTGTTCTTATTATAGGATCGGGCATCGCGGTCATTTTAGAAATCATACCGCTTGTCATGATGTTCTTTTTACCAAGCAAAGCAACTAAGCTTCGGTAAAATCATCAACAGTAGGTGAGAAATCTTCATCTTTTGCAAGAAGACCTCGTTGTTTGAGATATTCTTTGGTGATAAGATAGAAGAGTAATCCTAATGATTTTTTACCTTTGTTATTTGCTGGAATGACTAAGTCAATATTGTTTGTTTGGTTGTTCGTGTCACACACGGCAATAACAGGAATGCCCATGCGAATCGCATCGTTTACTGCATTCTTATCAGGCCAAGAATCAACCACCAGCATAACTTTTGCTTCAATAAAACTTTTCAAAGCAAGATTAGTTAAAACGCCAGGAGGATATCTTCCTGCAAACACTTTTGCGCCAGTAATTTTTCCAAATAATTTTACTGGTTTCCAAGCAGATTCTCGTCGTCCAACAACGATAATTTCTTCTGGAGCATACTGAGAAAGCATGTTGATACCAAGGCGAATCCTCTTATCAATCTGTGCAATATTAAGAACGCTCAAGCCATCATTTCTTGTCTTGTAAATGAATTCTGACATGTAGGATGTCTTAAACTTCGTGCCAATATGAATACCTGATTTAAGGTAATCTTCATTTGATACCAGTAATGCTTCGTCTGCCATTATAAGTCAGGAGAATCAGGTTTGGTTTAAAAAGATTGTTGAAAAATGAAAGTGAAAAGAGGACTCACCTAACAACCATGAAAAAATTTATAACGACGCACGATACAAAAATCATTGGTGATAACTATGCTTTCAACTTCAGTTAATTATTGGGGAGTCGCACTTGCAGCACTTGCAGCGACACTGCTTGGCATGATCTGGTATTCTCCGCGTTTGTTTGGTAAAGAATGGATGCGCCTTGTCGGATTATCAAATAAAGATCTTGAGAAGATTAAGAAGAAAGGTATGATAAAAACCTATCTTACCAGCATACTATCGCAACTGGTTATGTTTTGGGTGCTTGCCGTGCTTCTTGCAACGTATCCTGCAACGTATTTTTCAGGAATCGCGTTCGCCATCTTTGTCTGGCTTGGATTCGTGGCAACAAGCAATGCGCATCCATTCTTATGGGAAGGAAGACCTGCAAAGCTCTACGTGCTAACAACAGCGTATTCGCTCATAGCACTCATTATTGGCGCACTCCTATTGGTTGCGCTCACATAATTACTTTTTTTCTGCAGGTGCTGGCTTTGCTTCTTCTTTTTGAGGAGCAGGTTTTTCAGCTGAGGGTTTTGCTTTAGAGACTTTTTCAGGGGTTGCCTTTTTTGCAGATCCTGATTTTTTCTCCTTCACAGGTTTTTCCTTTGTGGCGTGAGCTTTGCGTGCACGCGCAGCTGGTTTTTTTGCCTTCGTTTGCATGAGTGCAAATCCTGCTTCTTCCATTGCTTTTCCAAGCACCGCATCAGATGCGCCTTTAGAAATCTTCACTGTTTTCTCAAGCGGTTCAAGATGACGAATGTTTACGTTTCTTCGTCTTGTTTCTCCTGCTATCAGAACAGTATTTTCATCAATATGATCAATAACCACGCAATGCTTACCTGCATCACGACCAGCAATTTTTATGCATACGCGCCCAATATTAAACAACATTTTTTTCTCCTCCGCTCATCAGAATCGTGCGTGTTGCCACCACACGTGAGCTTGTGTTTACAATAAAATTTTTTCAGTCAAGATCTTAACCTTCAAACAAGATGCGCAAAGCACGCCGCCATAGGCTCGCTCTGGTCGCTTCATCGTCTTTGGAGTATTTCTTGCTTCTGCAGGGTGCAATCGTGGCACACCGTGCAATTTAGTTCCGCACACAGCACATACTGCTTGTCGTGGCCTTCGCTTTCTAAAGTGAGTGATTTGTCGTCCACCAGGTGCTTTTTTCTTGATCTGTGCGAACGTGTTTGATTTTGTTTTTGCTGGAACCATTGTACCTCGGAATCCTCTTCGATTTATAACTATTTTGCAATGAACTTACGCATTGAAGGATTCAAATCCATCATGTGTTGCTTTGCAAGGTCCTCGTAGAACCGATAGATGATCATGACCGTCAGCAAGATTCCTGTTCCTGTACCGAATGCGCCGGTAAGATCAGCAACTGCTGCAAGTATTCCTACACTAATACCGCCCATGACGGTAAGTGGCGAAATATATTTTTTGAGCATGAGTTCAAGAACACGAGGATCTTTGCGAAAACCAGGAATGGTTAACCCTGAGGCCATCATGTTTTTTGCTTGACTTCTTGCATCAAGACCTGCTGTTTGAACCCAAAAGAGACTGAACAACAACGATCCACCTGCAAGGAAAAGAATGTAGACGAGTGCATGTAATAAAAAGATTGGTTGGAACCCTCCTTGAATAACGTGTTCAAGCAAGTTTCGTCCTGTAAGCCAGGTTACCAGACCTCCTGTTGCTGCGCCGTTCGCATCAAACGTGCCAAGCCAACCAAATCCTCCTGTGTTTGCAAGAAGCCTTGCAAAGAGTTGGACGTTCGCAAGGAGCGCAGCAGTTAAAATGACTGGAATGTTCGACGTGTAAAAAAAGTTAAGTGGCCATCTGATGCCATGACCTCGCACCATGCCAAAGGAAAGGGGAATTTCGATTTTCATGCCTTGCGCAAACACAACAATAGCAAAGACGACAACCGTTGCTAAAATTCCTGCAAGAGCTGCGTAAAACGTTGCCAAATCAGATGCGGCAAGGGATTGTACCATTCGAGGCAAGGCACCGATCGCGTACTGATCGCCAAGTGCGTTCGTAGCAGGAAGCCAGTTGATAAGCTGCGTGACCATTGTTCGCGAAACTCCCGCTGCGATGAACAGAGAGATACCGCTTCCAATACCCCATTTCTGAACGGTCTCATCCATGAATAAAACAAGAATGCCGCCAATAATGAGTTGAATTACTAAGATCATAGGACTTATGCCGACTTGCGCAGTAAGACCGCCCATGTAGACAAAGATAAATGATTCAACAAGAATGAAACCAAGAGTGAGCACTTTCTGTATTTGTTGGAACTTTGATCTTCCTTCTGGAGAATTCGTATCAAGTTTAAGCAAACCAGATCCTTTTAATAATTGCAATACGATCGAAGACGTGACAATTGGACCAATACCCAAGGTTAAAAGCGAACCAAAGGATGCGCCAAGAATGATGGATAAAAATTCGAATTGAGAAAGTGCAGCTTCACTTAATCCGTAAAGAGGGACCAACCCTAGAATGAAGTATGCTGCAAGGATAATGCCAGTCCACTGAAGTTTTACTTTCAAAGATAGTCGCTTTTCAGTTGGCCCGCGTACTTCGGGGATAATATTTGCTATCGTGTCAACGAAACCCATTTTCTCTACTTATTTCTTTGTTGGTTCTTTGACATCTTCAACGGACGCTTCATCAGCAGTACCTGTAAGAAGAGTGACCGAACCTCCACACGCGTTGATTTTTTCAACTGCGCGCGGCGTTGCTTGTTCTATGGAAAGTGAGAATTGTTTCGAAGTCGTACCTGTTCCAAGAAGCTTATGGTACCCAAGAGCAAGGAGGTCGATAACAATTGCCTTGCCTTCCCTTGTTGCTTTCTTTTGCAAAAGTAAACGCTCTGCTGAACGATCAAGATCTTGCACTGTTATGGTCTTGGTAATTAAGGCTGACTTGCTTGTGAAACCCGATTTTCCTACTCGCTTTGTATCTCGCCAATAAGAAGGTTTTTTTGCATCGCCTCTTTTTCCGCTACCTGCATTTCCACGTCCGCCTCGGTGACCTGCACCTCGATGTTTCTTCTTTGCGCCCCAACCATGGGAACTTGAACCGCGCATTCGTGAATTTTTTGATCGTGTCATTTTTCTTTCCTCAGGAATTTTGCATACGTTTAAACAAGTCAGCAATTTTTTCTTTGCGATCGCCAAGAACACCGCCAACGGTGAATGGTTTCTTTGTTCCCTTACGTTCAAATCCGCCGCGAGGAGGATGTAAGTGAAGTACTTTTTTATCTTTAAACGCAGCTAAAATAGTAGGATCAGAAACAACACCATAAGTCGTATAATCTTTTACTTTATGCGCCATTCCACGTGTAACAGGAGTGTCATCTACTAAGACCGCAGTGAATTTTTTTCCAAGACGGAAAAAAGTCAACGTGTCTTTAATTGGACGTGAGAGTCCGACTAATCCTCGCACAAGGATGAGTAGCAGTTTTCCTTCTTCTTTAGGCATTTTGTTCCTCTCCTCGTTTCACTTTTCCATCAGCAATGGAATGTGACGTGTAATGTGATTCTTTAACATGCATCGAACTTAATTTTTTCAAAGCATCAACTGTTGCAGAAATAAGATTGATCTTGTTCTTTGTCTGACCAACCGTCTTGCTCCACACATCTTTAATGCCTGCGAATGCAAGAATTTTTGCAACTTCTTTTTCTGCAATAAGACCTTTACCTTTTGGCGCAGGCATGAGCTTAATTTTGACGCTACCACATTTACCTTCAACAGCGAAAGGAATGGAGTGGGGCTGGTCACTTGCATCTTCCCAAGAACCAACACCTCGTCTGATTTTGAAAATATTCAATTTTGCTTTACGAAACGCTTTCTCTCTTGCAGGCACAGTGTCTTTGCTCTTTCCATAGCCAAGACCTACATAACCATCGCGATTGCCAACCAAGGCAAGCGTAGCAAATTTAGGTTTGTTACCTTCATTTGTCTTTTTTTGTGTTTGCTTGAACGCCCGTCGTTGACCGCCACCAAACTTTCCTTTTGCTTGACCAATAAGGAGCAAGTCAGATTCTAATGCGAGCAAAGAGTCAACAATTTCTGGCTCGAGAATAGGAGAACCATAATTTAGAATCTCATCTATATCTTTTATCTCGCCAACTTTTACTTTTCTCCCAAGTAATGTTTTTGGCGTCCAGGAGGAGAGAGCTTCCGCTTCTCTGACCTGAGCTGATTTTTGTTGAGCCGGTTTTCGTGTATTTCTAGCCATTTTAACCTAGGATTTTTTGTTTTATTTTTGCAACTTCTGTTGCGACTGATTCGTTAATGTGTTTACCAAGAAGACGGTCTTCATCAGGGAACACTTCTTCACTTGCTCGAACAGGAATTCCTGCATCGACGACTCCTTTAATGAACGCGTACAAACGGCCTTTTTTATGCGGCGTTTGCAAACCTAAGTCAACAATAACATCTGCGAGCTTTCCCGTCTTCTTTCCAAGAAGAAGGCCGGTTAAGTATGCTGCAGGAATGCTTGCGCAGGAATGTTTCCATCCATGTTTTTTAAGTTCTGTTGAAACTAAGTAGGAAATGACTTTATCTCCGTTTGGATCAAATTGCATGATTTGGGCGATAACTTTAGTGTTCGTCTTTCTAACAACTAAACGAGGCAAACCTGACTTGACTAATTCTAAGCGCTTCTTATAGTTAGTCTTTCCTTCTCGTTTTCGCCTGAAAGGAACGGTGTACTTACTTGTTGATGCCATGCGTATCTCCCTTTGTTTGAATTAAATTGTTTTCTTCAACGTATAATTTGATGTGACGTTTGTTTCTGAAATAGCCACCTTTTGCTTTTCGGTATAAATTTCTATACGTGGCGAGGGTAATATAGTCTTTTTCTTTAAGGACTTTCAAAAATGCTCGTTGGACACGAATGCGATTCATCCATACTTCTTTTGGTTTGACACGTGCCGTGCTCTTTCCTTTTCTGCTTCCAGGACCCTTACGAAGTCCTTTCGTTTTTTGAATTTGAATTTTTTTTGCTCTTGCACGGGAAACTCCTTTTTTTTGGTTGACAGAGATAATGTCCTGTCCGATAAGGAGCTTGATATCTCGCTTAGTAATTGCTTCCTTAATATCATTAAGCAATCGCTGCGAAAATTTGATTCGCTTCGGGGATGCCTTGAGGACTTGTCCCGCTAATCTTTTCTGTAAGGTAAGTTTCATTTTTTAGTGGTTTGCTGCGTTGAATCTTTTGCAGCAGGTGTTTCGACACCAGCTTTTTTTGTTTGATCAGGAGTTGCAGTTGATTTTTTTGGAGCTTCTTTTTTCTTTTCTTCCGTTACTGTTGATTCAGCTTCAGCAGATGCCTTTGCTTCTTTTTCCTTTGCAGCAGCAGCTACTTTTTGCTGTAATGTTTTCGCTTGCTTTTTCTCATGAACTTTTTTCTTTGCTTCTTGCACCTCAGTGATTTTGGCAAGATATGCTTTCACTGATAAATTTTTGATAGTAATATTATTTTTTTGTGCGACCGCGATAAGTGCTGCCTTTTTCATGCGAGACATTTTTGCAAGCACCGCGGCTTCTGTTTTTTTATTAAGAGCGAGGAGCTCTTTTTCCGAGTGAACATGCACTAAGACCAATCCGTCCATGCTCAAACCACGTACTGCCACAGGCATCTTGTAACCAATCTCTGGTTGTTTGCGATATCCTCGAAGCTTCAAGCGAATCTTACTGTCAATACCGCGAGGTCTAATCCATCGCGACGCAAGGCGAGGTTTTTTATGAGCATCCTGGCGAATAAATTTTGGTTTTCTTCGCTTCAAGAGTTTTTTTAACGCAATGAGTCGTTCCATTATAATGACCTTCCTGCTTTTTCTATGATATAAATACCGTCTTGGAATCGGCGAAAGTCAAATCCTGTTCGCTTCGTGAGGTGTTCGATTTCTGCACTCACATTACCGCACAATTCTTTGTCCAAACCAGTTACAGTGATAAACTCCCCGTCCATTTTGACATCGACACCTGGCTTAATTGCCATGCGACGAGGAACTGCTTCGCCAATAAAATTTTTTACTTCTAAAACATTATTTTTAAGCGTGACATTCATAGGAAAATGTCCTGAACAAATTTTCAATTTGTATTCGTGGCCTTCTGTGACGCCGATAAAAAAAGTTTCAAACAGGGCAGAATAGGTTGTTACAATGTTGCGTAATTTTCTTGATTTCTTTCCTGTCGTGTCAATGATAATCTTATTATCTTTAAGTTGAAGAGTGATTTGCGGATGGTATAAACGCTTAACGAGTTCTCCTTTAGCGCCTTTTAAGGTAATGACCTTGTCCTCTGTGATGGAAACGGTCACTCCTTGTGGAACCTCCACTTCTTCATGAAATTGTTTTTCCGTATTCATTTTCCTTAGTAACAATAAGCGACGAGCACGCCGCCAAGGCCTGCTTTTCGCGCATGAGCATTCGTCATCATTCCTTTTGAGGTTGAAACGATCAAAAAGCCAAAATCTTTTGATGGCAAGTATCGTTTTTCGAACTTTTCAAGTTCCACAACTTTAACAGGATAGCGAGGTTTAATTGCGCCAACTTTGTTCAGTGAACCATGAAGCAAGTTAACAATCAAATAATTTCCTTTTCGATCAATCATTTCTTCGAAACTTCCGAGGTATTGGTGTTCTTGCAAGAGTGAAAAAATAGTCTTAAGTTGCTGTGAGTGACCATAAATAACCACCTGATTTTTTCCACGCTTTACTGCAGTATCTATCTTGGATAACGCTGATGCAATTGGATCGTTCATTGACATTTTTTTCCCTCAATCATACATCTTGAAACCAAGCTCTTTGGCTTTATCGCGAAAGCATTGGCGGCAGTAGTGAAGACCATACTTTGAAATGTGAGCACCGGTGCGTCCACAAGAGGTGCAACACTTCGTGTTTCTACCGAATTTTCTTGTACGAGGCGTATTGTGTTTTTGGTATTTTTTGAATTTCCCTTTCTTGTGACCTATTTGGACAAGGATTTTTGAATGATGTGCGGTTGTCATGCAGTTTCACCTAATTTTACTTCAAAAGCTTGTTTCATAAAGGCAATTGCTTGATCTCGCGTGATGCGATGCGTTTGAGCAATTTTTCCTTTTCGTGCTTTTCTACGTTTAATGCGGTAACCTGGGCGCTCAAGTGTGATTGAAGCTTGAAGACCGGTAATACCAATGTCAACATCATATTTTGCATCTGCAATATCAATATACTCTGGAATACCAAAGCTAATATTTCCGTTGTCATCAAAGTAGGAAATTTTTAACTCGTGTGACTTTGCACTTAAGAGCCGCGGAATCATTTTCAATGCTTCTTCACCGCGAAGCGTAAGCTTACAACCGACTGGCAAACCTGGACGAAGACCCCATGAAGCAATACGCTTCTGTGTGATCGTTTTCACTGGTTCTATGCCGGTCAAATTCTTGATGAGTTTCATCCCTTTCTTTAGGACTTGTTCATCGCGGCCAGCGCCAATGTTTAGGGTAAGCTTGCTTACCTTTATTTCAGTCATAGGGTTCATTTTAATCAGGACTCTTGTGATGAAGGTTCTTTGTGCACTTCTTCTTTTGTTGTTGATTTTTTATCTTCCACAGATTTTTTCTCTGAAGGTTTTTCTTTTGCCTGTTTTTTTACTGGTTCTTTTTCTTTTGCAGGAGCCTTAACTTCTGTTTCTTGTTTATCTGTGTTTTTTGCAACAGGTTTTTTTCCGTTTAATGGTTTTTCTGTGACTGTGACAGCAGGCAAATCATTTCCTAATACATACAAGTAACTCTTCAACGTGGTAAATGCGTCATTTTCATCAAGGATGTTGTGAACAGCAGCATCATCTCCATCAAATGAGGTGATACGCACAACAGTGCCTGCATGTCGTCCGCGCATGATAAGCGCTGCATGCTTAGGTGCAAGAGGGAAACGTGCAATAACTTTTTGTGAAGGAACTTCTAATTGTAAGGTGTCACCAACTGCATAAGCTTCTTTGGTGATGAGTGTTCGACCACCGAAAAGTCCGATTTGGAATTGGTCTTTGCCGTGTCGCTTCTTTGATTGGATTCTTGCAAGGATGCTCGTTGCTTCTTTTTCATCAACCTTAACTGCAGCAAGCTTATTTTTTTGCGTGATAATAAGTCGATAATGCTCTTTTGCTGAAGTAAAACTAAGGACGTCCATGAAACCAACAGGAAATTTCAAATCTTTTCGTGCAGTTCCGTTAACTAAGAGTCCTTTTTTTTGCACAATAAATCGGGATTCTCGATTTGACGAGGTAAGTGCGAGGAGTTGTTTGAATGCGACACCAAGTGGCATACCAAATTCTTTAGTGTGAGGTCCTGGCAACGGTTTGAGGACAAACACTTCTGCCTTTCTTGGTAATGACCACGTTCGTGGGGTGTTTTTTGCTTTAAGATGATTCTTAACCATTTTTGACTCCTGCTTCGAGTTTTTCTTTTCGGCGCTTATCTGAAAGATCAAGCTCCATGATAATTAGATTACTTGGATGAATTGGTCGCCTTGCTTTGCTACCATCTTTTTTTGTTAATTCGACGCCTGCGATGTAAATTTTTCTTCGACCCACATCGACTCGTTCGACTTTGCCCGTGACGTTCTTAAACGAACCTCGAATGACTTTAACCTTATCACCTGTTCGCACACGAAGAGATCGTCGTGCATACTTATTTCTCAACTCACCTGAAAGGTGTGAGTGATTAAGTGTTGACTGAAGATGCTTTGGCGCGTTCGCAACATATTTACGTTGCTTGCGAGGTTGCACACTTCGATTCCAGGTTTTTACAAAGTCTTTTTTCATTTTCACACAATAATGTTGGCAAGTTTTGCCACCGCAGGCCATCTGTCACAGGCTTCTTTTGCAATAGGGCCTTTGAAGATAGTGCCTTTTGGATTGCCTTTGTCATCTTTTAAGACAACAGCAGCATTTTCTTCGAATTTGATTCGTGTTCCGTCAGCGCGTCGATATTCTTTTCGTTGACGAACAATAATTGCAGGCACGACTTTTTTTCTCATGTCAGGTCGTCCTTTAACAACGGAAGCTAAGACCATGTCACCGACGCCGCCTTGAGGGTAGCGACCTTTAACGGTGCGCTGACCTTTAACTGCGAAGACACGCAAGACCTTTGCTCCAGAGTTATCACAGGTAGGAAGATTTGTTCCGTGAGTGATTCCTTTGGTAATGCGTGCTGCGATTGGTTTCATTTACTCTTTCACCTCAGTTACGATGAAATGTTTTGTTTTTGAAATAGGCCTCGTTTCTGCAATGGTAACAGTTGCGCCAACGGCAACAGTCATTCCTTCAGGAACGTGAGCTTTAACGCGAGTCGTTCGTTTTTCATAACGCTCATATTTTTTATCGTACTTTCTGCGATCCCAGGAAACAACCACTGTTCGATGCATCTTTGCACTGGTAACTACGCCAGAGAACACACGTCCCCGTGTGCCGATCTCTTGCGCATCATGCTTTGATGCGTTCCCAGATGGTTTTGTTGATTCTTTTGCCGTCAATTTTTTCACCAGCTATATTAAATACCCCGATATCTTTTGGCAAGACCCATTGCTTGCCATCCGTCTCGAGGACAAAGGTGTTCTTCGTTTCATCGACAATGATTCCTTCTTTGCCGATGAGGCTTTCATTCGTTGCTGACAAAACGCGTAATGTTTTGCCAATGAATGATTGTTTTTCAGCGTGAGCGTGCATTGGTAAATTTCGGACGTTCCACATCAATGGCATCGCGTGCGAAGCCTTCCCGTTCAAGGAACGAAGGGATGTTGTTGAGGTGATCGCCCTGAAGTTCGATATGATCTCCCTTTCCAGTTCCGCCACACGCAAACTCATTTTTGAGTTTCTTGGCGAGTTCTTTCAAGTCAATCTCGTTTTTGTTCAGTCCTTCAATCACCGTATACTTCTTTCCGAATTTCTTCTTGATGATGGACACCCGTATCTTTTGCTTTTCCTTTGCGATTGATTCACAAACGCAAAGGTCTTGTGGTAAGCCACAAACTGTACATATATCAACCATTTTGTTTTTCTAAGGTTTTTATCCGTGCAATCGTTTTGCGAAGTTCACGAAGCTGAGCAGTATTTTTTACTTGTCCACCCATAGCCACTTGGCTACGGAGTCTCATAAGTTCTTGTTTTGCGTCCTTAAGCGTTTTTTCACGTCCGGTCACGTCAAGTGCTACGAGTTTCTTATGCTTCATTTTCTTCACTAACGTCTGTAGGTGGTTCTTGCGTCACTTCTGCTTTTTCAGTTGCTTTTTCTTTCTTTGTTTCTTTACTTGGCGACTTCTTCTTCTCTTTTTTCAAAGGTACTTCTTCGACAAGAGGTTCGTCAGCGCCAAGGATAGTGATTGCATCAGGAAGTTTAATGTCAGGCGGCATAATGCGCACTTGCACACCAACAACTCCTGTTTTTAGTTGTGCCTGCGCTTTTGCTTCTAGCACGTAGGTGACTGCGATGTCTCCGCATTTCTTAATATAGCCTTGATAAAAGCGCCATACTTTTGCGCGGGAACTAGGGATTTTTCCTGAGATAAGAATCTCCACTCCCATTGCACCTGCATGCATAATTTCTGCCATCATCTTGTGACCAATGGCTTTAAATCGTTGCGGACCAAATCGCTCAAGAGATGAAGTGATGGTTTCTGCAACAATTTGCGCATCAAGAGCAGTATTTTTGACTTCCTCAATTTCGATTTGAGGATTTTCAAGTTTGAAATCTTCTTTGAGTTTTGCTGAAAGCGTTGCAATATTTGAACCGCCTCTGCCAACAACAATTCCTGGACGTGATGTTTTAACAATAATTTTTTCTCCAATAGGAGTGCGAATCATACGAATGTCGGATAAGCCAACATTGCGAAGCGTACTTCGAATGTATTCTTTAACCGCAAGTTCCTTGTTAATTTGTGAAATGAATTTTCTTTCAATCATTTAGCTTGCCCTTTTTCTTCTTTTTTTGAGGAGGATTGAGGCGCTGAGGATTCAGGAGCCTTGGTTTTCACTTCTTTTGCTGCTGGCGTCGCTTCTTTTTTTTCAGCGGCTGGAGCAGGTTCTTTTTGAGATTTTGCTGGAGCTTTCTTTGCAACTTCTTTTTGTGCTCCTGGTTGTTCTTTGACAACAACTTCGATATGTGTTCTCTTCGCTTGTCTTCCTCGTTGTCTACCGCCACGCATAGGCCGAGACGCTTGTTTTGGCACTAAATACGCAATGGTAAGTTCTGCTGATAATCCTTTGTTTTCAGCATTTTTTTCAACTTGATTGAGTAAGGTTAAAATTGCTTTCACTGCATTTTGAGGATACTTACCAGGACCCATGCCGCCTTTGCGGTGACCTGCGCCATTGGTGAAGCGTTTGTAAGGAACTGCGCGCTCAAACAACGCAACTTCTTCAAGGAGGCGTTTTGCTTTCGCCGTGGTTTTTCCACGAATAAAATTGCAGGTCTCAATAGCTGCCTTTGTTGACACTTGCACATCTTTTGCAACAGCGCGTGCAAATCCTTCGCCTTCAAGGCTCACAGCATATCGGTACTGGCTCATTTCTTCTTTGCTCCTGCGGAACTTCGTGACGCACCGACTCCAACTCCTGCATGAGTTAATCGTCTTCTGGTCAAGACAAGTTCGCCTAAGTATGAGGAAATCATTTCGGGAAGGATTTCAACAGGGACGAATTCCTTGCCGTTGTGAATACGAATAGTTTTGCCAACGAAGGCCGGAAAGACGATCATGTCACGATGATGCGTCTTCACATTATTTTTCTTTGTAAGTTTCTCAATGAGTTGTTCTTCCTCTTCGCTAAAACCACGAATTATTTTTCTTCGTTGGCGTGCAGGGAAGAGTAAGGCAATGTCTTTACGTGCAAGAGCTTGCAATTCCTCAACGGATTTTCCGCGATACGTAAAATCTTTTCGTGCCATGTTTTATCCTCATAATTGATTCTTCTTTGCTGCAATCTTCTGATCGCGCTTTGAAATGCGACCACGTCCAGAGGTGCGAGGACGGATCATACCGACCTTTCTACCTGGAGGGGCATTCTTTGGAGCAGGTTTTGCTTTTGATTTACGAAGGGAACGTTTGTTACCAAATGGATGGGCAACAGCATTCATTGCAGATCCAGAAACCTTTGGCCAAAATTTGTTGGTCGTTTTCATCTTAAAGAAGGAAACACCTGCTTTAAGAAGAGGTTTTTCTGTTCTACCGCCACCCGCTGCAAGACCAATCATGGCTTTGCAGTTTTCGTGAAACATTTTTTTCTTTTTACTTGGAAGTTGAATAATAACTTGACCTTTCTTTTTGCCAACAACTTTTGCAAAGGTACCTGATGATCGACAAAATTTTCCACCATCTCCAGGAACTCGTTCAATGTTGAAAATTGTCATTCCCTCAGGAATGTCTTTGAGCAAAAGGATGTTGCCGTGATCGATGCCTGAGCCGCCAATAGTTTTGACATCGCCAGCATTAACACTTTCTGGTGCGATAACAAGTGAATACGCGCCATCCTCATATTGTACTAAAGCTAAAGGTGCTGAGTGGCTGCGGCAATGAATGAAATCAATAACTTGGTATTGTTCTTTACCGGGAAGGATTTGGTTTTTTCCTTTGTAACGAAAAGAAGGACCTCTAAATGCAGGCGATCCTTTTCCACGTCGTTGTTGAGTGATTGGTTTTCCCATCTTACATCAATCCAAGTTGCGTTGCTAAATCAATAGCGATTGTTTCTCCGCCAAACGTGACGTATGCTTTTTTTCGTCCCTTTCGATCAACAAGGGTGTTGACGTTTTTGACGGTGACTGAAAAAAGTTTTTCAAGCTCTTCTTTAATTTCCGCTTTTCTTGCTTTTTTATCAACAACGAAAACAAGTTTATTTTCAGCTTCCATAAGCTTCATTCCTTTTTCCGTTGAAAGCGGATATTTAATGATGTCTCTCATTTTCTTACGTCTTATATGAACAGCTTCTCATCACGAAGCTTTGCGATTGCCTTATCGGTAAAAACAGTAAGTCGTCCAGGTTCTGCGCCAGGTGCAAGGAGCTCCACATTAAGTTGTGAAACAGTTGCGACTTCAACACCAGGAATGTTGCGTGCTGCAAGTTCAAGCGTGCAATGATCTGCAACAACAAGGAGAGGGCCTTTCTTGGTAACGTGTTTTCTTCCTCTCATCTTTCCCTTGCCTGCACGGATACTCGTCTTTGATGTGCGTGCAAGTTCTTCCACGAATCCAATGGTGGAAAGTGTGTGAAGCACATCCTTTGTTTTTTCAAGTGTCTCTGCTTTATTTTCAAGGACGAAAGGATACGCTGCTGGAAGTTTATGACCTCGTGCAGCAACAAACGTCTTATCAATTGTCGCGGCAAGTGCACTGCGAATTGCTTTTCGATTTTCTTTCTTGTTGATTTTTTGATCCCAAATCTTTTCAGCCTTTGGAGGATGAGCTCTTCGTCCACCGACCGTCTGCGGAGCAAATGCGCCAACAAAGTAAAATCTTGTTCCTCGTCGATTCAATACCTTTCGAGGAGTTCGTGATTGTCCAATACCGTACGTTCCACGGTAATTATGTCGTCTCTTGGAAACTTTTGCGCTGTGGCGTTTACCTGCTTCTTTGTAAGCGCCGTACGGGTTTCGTGCATTTGCTTGGAGTGCGAGGACGACCTTTTTGATAAGATCCACGCGCACAGGCTCTAAGAACTGCTCAGGTAGTTTCTCCTTCGCGAGTTCCTTATTTGCAATGCTTACAACAGTCAGTTCCATTTTAGCGACCTTGAGGTGAAGCAAGACTGATATGCGTCACGTTTGATTCGTCACGAGCAGCCTTGTTCTTGTTAGGACGGGTTGGTTTGACAAGCGTCACCAAGCGTTTCTTTGGACCTTGAATGCTTCCCTTTACTAATATATAGGTGGTGCGTACAAGACCATAGCGAACGATACCGCCAGCGATTTTGATTTCTTCAGGATTATCAGAAATTTTGACAATTTTTTGATTGAACTGCGTGCGCAAATGAGTACCCATTTGACCAGCATGAGCAATACGGTACATCATATGGGCTTGACCCTTCCAAGAACCAAGTGAACCAGGATTTCTTCGCGCCTTCTCACTCTTATGACTGCGAAGTGCAATACCGAATCGTTTGACAGGGCCTTGGAAACCTTTGCCCTTAGTAACGCCGTGCACATCAACAAGATCATTTGCTTTAAAGACGTCACTTACTGCGATTTCTTTGCCAATATGTTCCTTGACAAAGGCAAGTTTGTCCTTGTTTGAACCGCCAAGACCAAGAGCGACAACATCTGGCTTTTTTTTAGCAAAACCAGTCTTTCGTGGTTGCGTAGAAACAAGAACGTTAATAGTAGAATAGTCATCAGGGTTAAGCTTGTCAAGATCTGCAACCGTCGCGTACGTCTTAGCAGGCGTGAGCGTTCGTGCAATATCTTTATCGGTCTTAAACATGAGTTGCACCGCAATATCTTCACCATACCCAGATGGTTTCAAACATTGGACGCCAAGAAGATGAACAGAAGGTGCTTCAAGAATGGTAACGGGAATGGAGACCTCGCGGCCCTTGGTAATGGAATTTTTGTACGAATCGAGATAAGAAACATGAGTCATGCCAGCCTTATACGCAGGAAACCCCAAAAAGGAAGCGTTATTGCTCTCAGGCCAAGAACGTACGCGAGGAGTCATGCGACTAGCTCTCTTTCGAGGCCAAAATTGCATGCTTCCATGACGTGGATTTCGTGCTTTCATTTTCTGTTATGCGCCTTGTTTACCGACATCTGCGCCAAGGAGAGAAGAATCACGTTCCTTCTTTCGATGTACTGAAAACGGCCTTGTTTTCAGGCAGTGAAAGTAAATTGCGTACAGCCTGGAAACAAACTTTGATTTATAAAGTTGATTGTTGAGAGGAAGAGGGCGAGAAAAACGATCAGATCAAAGAATAATAACGGAAAAATTTGCAAACACTCAAAACTGAAAAAAAATCAATTTGCAAGTATAAAATCAGACGTGGGAGACCTCCAAAGTCCTGCTTCAGCAAAACTCGCTCCAAAATTGTTAGTGGTGAAATGACCAATAAAATTTCCTCTGCGAACACCTGTTCGTAAAGTCATTTTTTCGAGCGAGCCAAACGAACTAGGGATAGTTAACCCGCCTGGATTTGAAAACTTAATTAATAAAGCGTCTCCAGAAGACATGGGAAAACTTTGAGCATAATGCCTCCCTGGAGAAACCCACAATGCAGACATATGGGCATCAGAAGAAATACGTAATCCTTTTTTTAAAATAGAATCAGAGTATTCGGTTCCCCTCCACAAAGTCGAAACAACACCATCAACATTTATATCAGAGATACCTGGATTATTTCTGAAAAATTGTTCAAATTGACCATCTAAATAGATGATGTGCTTGTAAATTTTTCTTCTAAGTACTTTTGGCATTTCATTCAAATTTGATCTTCCAATACTATTTACAACACCCCTCATTAATTTTAAATCGGTTGGATTTAACACCTCAGATATGCTGGCAACAGTTTTCGAAGCAGTAGCTGCTTTAAACAGAGCACCACCTACAAATAAGTCAACAGGATCTAAAATACCTGCGCTTTGAAGACCTCCCTCCCCTCGACCATGCAAAACCACATGATTTGTTGGAATGCCTAAAGCGATTGCAGTTGGACTGCTTTGCAATTGCTCCCACTGAGCTTCTTGTTCAGCAGCAATTCCCCTAACAAAATCACCAGCGGAAGGTTGATAAACACCTGTAGAAGATGGAGCAGCAACATTTGGTCGAAGTAATGTTTCCAAAGAGGTTCCAGCCATTCCTGTCGGATCAACTGCGTTCATTGGGTTATTATTAACATAAGAGTACGCGTGGTTACTTCTTACCGGATCCACTCCTGTGAATCTTCCAATGTTTGGATCGTAGTATCTTGCACCGAAGAAATAGAGACCAGATTCATCCAATTCTTTCTCGGTGGCAAACGCCAATCGAGTATTTTCTTTGATCAGCTCCTGACCAAAAGGCAAAGACAAAAACTCACCAGTAACCTGCGCAGTATTCGCAGCAGTCTTCAAACGAACACTAGACAAACGATCACTATGACGAAAAGACAATTTACCATTTCTTAACTCGCCAACACCAGGAACGAAGCGAGTAACCACAGGAAAACTTAAACCACGAACAGCATCACCAACATCGACGTCATCAAAACCAAAATCATCATCAACAACACCGTCATCAGAATCTAAAGAATCAACAACCTCCTTCACAACATCATTCTTAACAACATCTTTCTGCACAACACCCACGCCATCCTCCTTAACAACAACAACATCGACAACTTCCTTAGACAAAGAACCATCCAAAGGATCATCACCAACAGAAGAAGCATCAACATGAGACTTACCAACAACCAACTCATCAGAAACATCAACATCAGAAGAAGGAGACTGCACATTAACACTAAAAGCCTTACCAGCACCAGAAAAAACACCAAAACTACCAAACAAAAAAAGCAACACAACTACAACAAACAAACCAAAAAACACCGGAAAAAACTTTTCTCTGGGCATGTTCAACTAACCCATGTTTATGGTCAGAGTGTTCGGAGTATTATCTTCGGTAATCTCTTCTTGATCACTAGAAATCATTTCACGTTCACCGGACAGTTCGTTATCGCTTCCCGTGCCAGGTTTGATTTCGGTGATTTCACCATGCTCTTCACCGCCCTGCCCTGGATCAATTACTTGTACAAGTAATCCTGCTTTTCGTTCAACAGTCATAAGAGGAGAACTACCAAAACCAAAAGAGTACGTTACATCAGATAAGGCGCTCTGTTTGTGGATTCTTCTGCCAATCGGATCGTAGGTGTATTGTTGTGCTAGGTCACCTTCAACGTAACGAACAATGCGACCATACGCATCAAAAGTTATTGTTGTTTCGACACCAGCACACACTTTTCTGATTAAGTTACCGACAGCATCGTAGGTGTAGCTAGAACATTTGCTATCACTTGCTAAGCGATTCGTGTTTGACGCATATTGGTAGGTTTCATCCCAGACTATGTCTTCGTCACTTGCAGAAACGCTTCTACTCAAACGATTACCAACACCATCGTAGACATATCCAAGACTAGTCAAACTAAAGTCATCAGTATCATAATACCCTTGATCATTAACAGCAGTTAAACGATATAAGTCATCGTAGAGGAAGGAGACTGATCCTTCATTACCATCCATGCTAGTTAATGTGCCAACATTATCGTACATGTAGGATTCTGAAAACATACTTCCAATACTTAATGTGTCAAGCCAACCGCGCGAGTTGTAGCTATATCGCTGATCAACATTGTTTGGGAAATCAACTTTCTTGACAAGCCCAACTTTTTCCCCGTTACCATTCTCATCACCGTACTCGTACTTAACTGCTTGCTTGCCATACCCAATAACTTTAATGTCATCAACAAGAACAGTGCCTGTTCCAATTGGTGAAGTCGCAACCCACACAGTACCACTAAACGCGCGATCACCAGTTCTAATCGTGAAAGATTTTTCCACCCATTGATTTCGTGGAATTGATGAAGTCCAACGAGCATCTTCATAATTTGAGATCCACGAGTAACAATGATGGTTATTGTGGCCTTCACATGCCGTGCCTTCTGGAGTGTCAATCTGACGGTGTAATTCCCAGGTGCCTGTTAGTTCTGCATTGCCAGGAACCCATATCTTTGCCGAAACAGTATACACGCTATTTGGCTCTACAAAGAATGGCTCAGAAATAACACCATCATATTCATGAGTGCTTCCTGTATTGACCACTCTCATAATATCATCACCATCAGCAGCAGGCCACGCCCAATCAGGAATATGGGTTGCTTGCGATGCATCATCAGCATACCGATCTCGCCAACCAAGAGGAACACCATTTTCATCAGCTCCATCTTCAAATGAAGGATTGGTTACGAGTGATTTTCCTGGAAGCAAAACGCGCACAAGGCGACCCATCCGATCATACTTGTAATAAATCGTTGTCTGGTCTTTTTCTGTCGTTACAGACTTAACATTGCCAGCATCATCATAGGCGTACGTGGTCACAAAAGTTGCGCCAGAATCAAAATCTGATACAGAACTTCCTAGCGTTACTTGTGCTTGATCATAAACAACTGAAGTTCCTGCAGTTGGCGCATACACGTTCAAAGTAGCTTTAGGAAGTCTGCCGTTGCATTTGGTTGTTTGGCCTGTTGTTGCAACCAACCGTTGCCAAGAACCATCAGCAACTAACTCAGTATACTCATTCCAAGGTTCTTGAACATCATTGCAGTAAGAACCAAACCAAACCCTCATAAGAGTTCCGGGTTCAGCCTTAGCATAGACACTGGCAGTATACCTGTCACCTTCAGACAAATAAACAACATCTGAAGTAGCCCGGGAACTCCACCCCGTAGCACCACCATTAGTTACACGCAACGCAGTACTTTCAAAGCGACCTTCGTCAAGAGCATAAGACATGCCGCTGACTTGATTTACCTTCCAATTAACTGGCAAACCATCTCGCACATGTTCAAAATCACCATTCAAAACTAAATTCTTTGAACCAAGACCAATTTCTTCAACACGAACAACATTGCCTTTCAAATCATACGTATACTTAATTGACGTATCACCTTCAAGTTCGCATAAAAGACCAATGCTCGAATCCGATCCTTCAAGACAAGAACCGCCATCAACATAAGTGTCATAATGGTTAACAATAGTCGCGCCAGTATTAGCCAAGAGTTGTTGGCAAATAGTTTGCTGCGGAGAAGGAATAGTGTACGGGCCAATCTTGGTGGTCAGTTGCGTCACACAACTAAACTCTGTGTATACAACACGATCTAATACGTCATACACTGGTTCCGCCTTCAAACCCCTCGAGTCAATAGAATAGTTAACGCGACCTAAATCATCATAGGAAACTTCTGCATATCCTGTGTCAAGCGACCAAGAACCCACGAGTTGGCCAAGACTATTGTAGAGTTGATCTTTCAACACCAACCGATTATTAGGATCAGTAGCGGTCTTAATCCGACCAAGAGAATCGTACGTGCTTGACGCAACAGTCCCTTCAGGACCTCGCACTTCAACAACATTGCCAAGTTTATCAATTTTTGAAACTAAGGAATTACCGTTACCATCAGTCACCGTTACAAAGGAATAATCATTTGTGTTTTGGATTTGTTCGTACGAAGTTTGTGCACAAATAATACCTACGCCGCAATCGTTGTTATTGTTATATTCCGGAACAGTGTCACCGTTAATAGTGCCCAAAGGATAGGTTTTCATTGTTCGCAGCAAAGGAGATTTTTCATAGCGATATTTTATGGAATCAGGATTCGCTGGAAACGTTTCTTCTTCTGCTTCTTGCACACAGGCAGGATCAGGTGGCAACACCATACCGCTTGGCGAGGTGCAACCATCGACATCGCACGTCTGATCACAATTATTGTCAATGTTATCATTACAAGTATTATCGTCAAAACTTTCCACAATCATCCAAGTAGAATGGCAACTACCATCACTGCAATAATTGGTGTTTGAACAAGCTTGGAAACTGTTAGTAAAAACAGAATCTAACTCGCCGCAGACGCCGCCGCTGCAAGTTTCTGTCTGCGAAGTTGTTCGCACACCAAAATCATCATAGCCACAACCCGCAGTACCTGAGGCAGATGGCGATTCACAAACAGCAGTTGATTCCTGATTGCAGACTCCACCATCATTTATAGGGCATTCATTTGGTGAACAACAAGAATCATTGGGGTCACAAGCATGACAGTTATACTCAACACACTCACCATTATAACTACCTACTTGTTGGCAGCCATTTGCACCGAGTTGACATGATGAAACCCCTGGGTTACAATTATAATCTCCAACAACACAATAACATTCACCATCATTTGGCATGTTTTGTGCGAAAGCAAATGATAAAGAAAATAGTATTGTGAAGGCAAATAACAATAATAGGCGTTTATTCATAGTTGGCCACCTCCTCAAAGCTGTGCGGGTATAGGAGCCTTGGCCCGTGAAAACCGAGCGGATCAAATGCTGAGGCTGTCGCACCTACCGTGTCAGCTGTTACTTCGACAGCTTCAAACACTCCATCAACTAAACCTTTTGAGTTGTATTCTGTAATTGACGCAATCGCCGTGTTAGCATCTTTTACAACAGATGATTGCAGCGATCTGCCAAGACCGTCAGCATACGCAATTGCCGAACCAATCACGCCTTCATCAATCACTGTATCTGTTCGCACCCAATTCATGCAAGAAACATCATCAGTGGATAAGGCATCACACGTATCTAAGCCGAAGTTATAATGATAATATGTTAACGGACCATTGTATGGCGACGCCTCACTTCCCGGCTCAACCTGGACTTGATCATACGTTACTATATCACCATTAGTTGGCGCGTATAAATATACATAACCAGTTGTTAAATCATTACAACCCGCACGATTATTTGCAACTGGCGTTCTAGTAACTGACAATCTCTGCCATTCACCAGTTGCAGTAACTGTTTGTTCTCCTGACCAAACAAATGGCGAACCACCACACGTATCTCCAAAGAAGATCTTCATTTGATCGCCTGGCTGAGCTTTCGCCCAAACACTTGCAGTGTAAGGTTGACCTGCATCTAATGACATCTTCTTTGAGTATGCGTGCACCATACTGGTACCTCCATCAACATTTTGTCTACTGATCAAAAGGCCATTGCCAGACTTGCCCGCAACTAATGAGTGAGACCCTTGAGCGGAAGCAGTCCAACCATCAGGCACACCGTTGCCATCATAATCAACATCCATGTTCGAGTGAGGCATTAAGTTCTCAGCACCAACACCAGTTACTTCTTGTAATCTACTGTACTCGTCGTAGAAATATCTGGTAATCAAACCGTTCGGATCTTCGGTCTTACTGACTCTGCCAAGATCATCATAATATGTTTTTACTCGGTGACCTGCATGGTTTTCCACGCAAGAAGGTAATGCGTAATTGTATCTTGCTGTTGCTGCAGGTTCTTCGAAAACATAATTATCGTACACATTACCTGTTAATCCTTCCCAACAATAACCATCAGCCGCATACGTAATTAGAGAAGGTCTGTTTGCAGCATCTTTTGTCAAAACTGGTTGCAAAAATTTATCGTAGTCACCAACCTCAGATACCTTGATGAGATGATCGGGACCGTCGAGTTTCTCAACAACGTATGTTGATTTAGGAAGCCAAGCACCGTTAGCGCTTCGGGAACTAGTAGGTTCAAAAACGCTTCCCCAAACTCGAGAAAAAGTATTGTACGATCGAGAGATGAAGGTGTCTTCAGTATCTAATTCGTCTTTAATACGCGTATCAGCAGGAATTATTAGTGTGTGAAGTTGATTTTTTGCAAAGGGATTATCTTGAATTCCTGCTTCTTCAAAAAATGTTCCATACTCTGTTCTGAGTTGATGAGCTAATATCACTTCAGTGATCTGTTTTTTCCCATCGTTTCCATATTTTACTGTTCTGGTTGGCGTGCCAGTCCATTTGTCAAAGCCGCTGTCTTCTGCATTGTATGTTCCATCTTCTTGTGTGCCAAACGTTTCTTTGGTAGTCAAGCCATAATTGCACAGCCCGTTACCATTTGAGTCTTTACAATCAGAGATACTTTGCGTCATGGTTAATCTGGTTGTTCCTAAGTGTTGACCGCCAAAAGAACCAAGATCGATTTCGTGATAGGTGTAATCAGTTCTTGCTTGATCAATATAATTAGGATCTGATAGCTCATCCCACGCGTCATTTTCTACAAGAACTGCTGTCGATTTTTTCAAACCTAACATGCTTGACTTGATTTCCTTTGCGACGAAACCATCATTTTCTTCAATATCACAAATATTGTTATTGTTCATGTCAGCGCAGCCGCCGTAACCATCCTCTGTGAAACCAACATATTCATTACTTGACCAGAATTGTTCGAAATGACCTTCCCCGTTTGGCCCACCAAAGACAAATCTACAGTTATGATAGTAAGGCATAAAATCCCATCTTGGAGATCCGAGGTCTGATCCGTCATGTCTTAAATAAGTTGCAACCGACCAGTCACCGGTGGTGCTGAAATCATAATAAGGATTATAATCATTTTCAGAACCTGTTGCATCTATCAAACCAAACGTTCCTTCAGCTGTTGATGCTGGACAAAATACTAATATTCCGCCAGGATCGTTACACTTATCAGGTCCACCATCAGAATGACCTGAAACACCAGTGTTCGAGAACATAACGGTTCCACAAGCAAAATTTTCCTCTTCATAACCAGGACATGATTGATAAATTAATGGCGGTGCTTGTTCAAGATCGTGTTGTTCTCTCACTCTAAGATCACACTCATCTTCATCTAAAATATTATGACCTGGATTAGCGAGACCTCCATTTGAATTTAAAAAGAACAAATAACCAGGTTCGCTGGTCATTACATAATAGGGAGTGTTTTCTTTAAAGTATAGCCCATTATAATACTCGCTTGAAGCAGCTTCGACGTTCGAATATTTTTGATTGAACTCAAAATTGCTTAACCCGACAAATCCTTGTCCTGCCGAAGTATCCGGATTACCTGCAGCATTACCTTCGCCTGACCCCGACGTACCCCACATGTAGAGGGGAAAGATTTTTTCAGGGATGTACTTTCCTTCCGCAGGATTATCTTTTAACGTGTAGTAACTTGTTCTTACATAACCAGTGTCAACAGGATTAGAAAATCCCATTTTTGCATATGATTCTGCATAAGTTACTGAAGGGTTGTTTCCTTCAAATGATTCATAGAATAACAAATCTTCTGATTCAGGATACACTCTATCTGCTGAAGTGTAAAAACCAGTATGCTCTGGATATTGTGGAATTGAACCAACAACGCCTGATGAAGTAGTCACATCATACTTTACACTTTCAACGGTTTCGTACACTTTGCTGTAACAATCGTCTAATCCATCACAGTGCGTGATTGCTCCTGCTCTAACACCGCCTCCTATACGCCCTTCGCTGGTATCACCTCCTGAAAGTAAGGCAATACCGAAATCTTGAAGTTCGATATCGTTAATTGCGGAGAATTTTTTTGGCACATAACTAAATCGCGTAGAACCCCCTGTAGGAAAAGTGACTTCTTGCAAGGACCACGCAGCAGCACCCCAATCAAATGCTAAATGTTTATTGTGCAAATCATTTTCTGAAAGCTTTGTAGTGAAATATCCCCACCTATCTTGACTGTTTAGTATGTAACGAGGATTTGGTGTGTTCAGCGTTGCAAGATACGTTGCTGGATAGTCTACAGAAAGAGCACATTTGACCACATCATTTACAGGGCGTTGTTCAGCTGCATAACAGGTTGCTTGCAGAAGATACATGTCGGCTTCTTCTTCAGATGAATAAGAATGTGATTGTGACCAAGTTCCAGGAAAGTATCCTGCATAACCTTCATCTTCACAAAGCTCGGATCCTGAACTAGGATATTCTGGATAGTCAGAACCATCCCAATAACCTGTTTGTGTAACTGTTTGTACATTAGTTATTAAGTTTGCCTCACACAAGTCTTCTGTTATCTCGTCAGATGATCTGCCATCATCTTGACCATAGTCAAACGTAAAAGAAGGCAACCAGTTCCAATGGGTGCATCTTCCCGGATCACTTGCGTCGTTCCAAGCATCACACACACCATATTTCAAGCTTTTCAAAGTAAGTTTGCCACAATCTTCCCAGTTATCTCCTTGTTCGCAATAATTTGTTCCTTTTGCTTGGTCCATTGCATACTTAAGATTGTTTGGTGTGCCATAAGCAAGGCTATGATCATGTTCGAACACATAGCGTTCTATTTGTTTACCATTTTCACCATCACTTTCGCCGGTGTTTAGTTCTCCATAATCTTGATACAACGTTACACTTGCAAGCCGAGGCATACCATCAAGTTCGTCCCAATTACCTGTTGTCGCGCCATGTGCAAAAGCTTCTTTACCATCATAGCGGTTTACATAATCATAATCAAATGTTGCATAATGTGTTGCGGTGATAACTTTACTGATCAAACGAGGCTTCGTGTACGATCGAGAAATCACCTTCTGTCCATAAGGTGTTACGGAATAACTTTCATCAATACTAAAGTACGATGATCCGACGAGTGATTGCATCGTGTTAGAATGTGTGAAGACGCCGTCCGTTAATGGCACGTCTTCATACTCGAATTGGACCTGATTTCCTTTTCCGTTGATTGCAAGGTTTGCTTCCTTAATGGATGTTAATCCCCAAACTGTTGTGTAATCTGGATTAGTAAATACTTGTGCAGTACCATATCTGCCAGTTTCATCGCCTGCTAAACTTTCAGGATAGTTTGCCAGTTCTCCTCCTGGAAAAAAGTCTGTCCAGGAAAATGAACTGTAGCTGTTAGGATAGTTCGCATTAGGAATCTCCGGACTTGTTGGTATAAATCCTTGCACTGGCGCGGGTGTTCCTCCGTTTACCACTTTAATTGCTTGTTCTAAAGGCTCGGTGAATGTTTGTCTGTTGCCTTCCGGATCAACTATTCTTACACCAGCAAGAGGCGAGCTTTCTGAAGAACGTAAAAGAATGAAGTTGTTATCTGCAACAGTCACATACGAGTTAGTGGTTGGTGATTCTCCAGTAAGTCGTTTGTCTTCTGGTGCGACTTCAGTCGTTGGAGTTGTATGAGCAGATGACTCTATAACAGCAGAATTCGTACTGGAAGGCACAAATATTTTTTTATCATCGCCTCCTAGAAGCTGCTCTAAACTTAAGGTGCCAACAAAAGAGGGCGAACTAACAAGTAACGTGTCAGGGGTTGCCTGATCTTGTTGAGTTATAGGGGTTATTCCTCTATCATCGGCAAACACGTAAGGAGAAGTAAACAACATGCCAGGAGAATACTTTGCTCGGTTTCCTTGATCTGTTGTGGCATCAATGTACGCCTTAACTGCTTCTTGTTGCCCACGAAGTTCATTTGCAGAATCTTTGAATTGTTTGTTTAACGAGAAAGAAGCAACCGCAAGACCCATACTTGATGACGCTGCCGAGCTTAAAGCAGAGTTTGCCATATTGCTTGCAGCAGCTTCACCACCTGTCATTTGCCGCATCCAAGGCCCACGAACACCAAAGGGTTCAAGAGTCTTTCCGGGAAATACAAGTCCTGAAGCGCCAGCTGTCGCAATTGCCATAACTGCTTGCGTCGCAGTGCTAATAAGCATTTGTTTTTTTGCTGCTTTTTTTGCAGAATCATGAGCGTCCCATTGTTGCTGGAAAGTTTGTTCGGGATATGTTGCGGGGAGATGTTTGAAAAAGTAGATGTTTGAATCGCCAGAGGGTGAATTGTAATCATCAGGAACTCCATTGACATTCCTTGAGATGGATGGAGTGTTTATCGACCAGCCAAGACCAACTTCGCTTGCGGGTTGATCAACTTTAATTCCTGCCGAATAAACAAGCCCGATGGAATAGTCCATCCCGTTTCTTCCTGGAACGGTAAACAATGGCAAGGAAAGCGTCATATCCCCAGTATATTCGTTGACCAAGTTTTCCTTGATCGCATTCTCAAATTGATAGGGTTCTGGCGATGCAACATTCGCAGGAACCATTGAGAAGAATAATATCGTTAATACCAATACCACTGATAGTGACTTTGTCAATCCCATACCTTAAACACCCTTGAGCGTTTTATGAAAAATATATGTTTATAAAAGTTTTTATAAGAGTGCGTGAAAAGTGGTGCGTAATGCTTTAAAATCAAAGAAAAATAACACAATTTATTCTGTTCGATAAATAGAAACTATTTCTTCAGGACGAATCGAACCAGTAACCACATGACCGAAATCGTGCTCTAGAACTCGAGAAGGATCTAATCGTGCAACAATTGTGTAATGTTGCATTCCTTGCTGAGTCGCCAACCGATTATACAAATACACATTTGTCATGTCATGACGATATGTTGCAAGTTCGCCAACATGAGTGGTGAAATCGATGAAAGGAGAAGTCCCATGTCTTGTCGCTAAACCCCCACTATGGATATCAAGCAAATACTTTCTTGTTGCTTCCATACCATACTCATCAGTTGCTGCTTTGAGCGTTGCCTCTATTGCTGCTTCAACCGAGCCAAAACGTTCAACTCCAATTGCATTAAAACCCTCTCTTAAAAATCGTTCAGCTTGCTCTTCTGTTAACATCATTGTTCTAAAAAAGAATCGATCGCCGGCTTCAGAAAGAACGCCAGCAGATTCATATACTTGTGCCAAACGATTAAAATCTGCAGCAGAACCGACACTACGCGCCACGCCAGAAGCAAGGCGTAGCCCTGCTCCAGTAATTGTTGGCGCATCAGAACCAGAAGCGGCAAGAACAATTTCTTCAGTGATCTCAGTTAACGTTTCCGAATTGGTAGCAACATAAGGCAAAACCCCTCCAGCAGCATAAACACTTGCACCAAGCGCATACCCTCCCATCACAGCCAAACTTACTCCAACATACAACGCATTACCAGCTGCAGCAGCAGACCCATAAGATTCTTGAAATTCTTGACTTTGAGCTCGAAGAGTGGATGTTGGCATTCTCCCAAAACTAGCAGCAGGATCAAGCAAATTAATGCCGGCCATTCCTGTCGGATCAACACTGTTCATTGGGTTGTTTCCTACGTAAGAATACGCGTGGTTACTTCTTACTGGATCTACCCCTGTGAATCTTCCAATGTTTGGATCGTAGTATCTTGCACCGAAGAAATAGAGTCCAGATTCATCCAATTCTTTTTCCGTAGCAAAACTTAACCGAGAATTAATACTAACCAACTCCTGACCAAAAGGCAAAGACAAAAACTCACCAGTAACCTGCGCAGTATTCGCAGCAGTCTTCAAACGAACACTAGACAAACGATCACTATGACGAAAAGACAATTTACCATTTCTTAACTCACCAACACCAGGAACGTAGCGAGTCACCACAGGAAAACTTAAACCACGAACAGCATCACCAACATCGACGTCATCAAAACCAAAACCATCATCAACAACACCGTCATCAGAATCTAAAGAATCAACAACATCCTTCACAACATCATTCTTAACAACATCCTCCTTAACAACATCATTCTTAACAACATCATTCTTAACAACATCATTCTTAACAACAACATCCTTAACAACCTCTTCCTTAGCAACAACCAACTCATCAGAAGCATCAACATGAGACTTACCAAAAACCAACTCATCAGAAACATCAACATCAGAAGAAGGAGACAAAACATCAACACTAAAAGCACGACCACTACCATCAAAATCAAAACGACCAACAAACAACAACAAAACACCAACTAAAGCAACCAAACCAACAACCAAAGGAAAAACAACAAACTTATTCATAACACAACGAGTAACTTGTTCCTTAGAAGGTTTAAAAAAGTAGTGGTGAATTTCAGTGAAGCACATCACACAAAAATAATCATATTAATAAAATTATTCGAAAAACCAACCAGGCATCAATCGTCCTCCTTCAATTGGCGAAGCCATCATCATATTTGATCGAAGTCTATTTTCGGGAACATAAGAAACATCAAAAATAGCAGAAGGCACATCACCAGTTCCAATCTCTGCTTTATCTATTTGATCCGCTATACTTCTTTTCATAACGGGAGATAAACCACTTCCTTCACTAAGTAAGTTATCATAATCAGTCACATCAAAAGGAATATTATTTGCCCTTAGATCATCTAAACTCACTCTTAAAACAACACCATCTGACATATCAGCCAACTCCCGAGCATAAGCTTCATTCCAAGTCCATGAAGAAAGATCGCCAAAGTGTACAGTGAAGGAGTGTTTAACACCTAAGTCCGCTAATTCCTCTTTAGAAAGTGAACGTAGATAATCGTTAGATATCTTACCAGAACGCGAATTAATCGATCTAACACCTTCTTCGAAAACACTTTCAACCCTGTCACCTGGAATCCCTTTATAAATAAAGTTTCCAACCTTACAAACAGAAGAAGTCAACCCACAAACTCCTGCAAAATCCAATGTCAAATCAACCACGCGCTGAGTTTCTGGCGTTAATTCTCCCGCAAAAGTTAACATCGTTTCATCTTCTGTCGCAGCCCTAATAGACAAAGGAACATAATTATCTATAGGATCTTGATAATCATGAGATGATGACATTGTTGAACGAGCAAGCAAATCAGCTCGTCCATCAGGATCAACCTTATTCATTGGGTTGTTTCCTACGTAAGAGTACGCATGATTACTTCTTACCGGATCCACCCCTGTGAATCTTCCAATGTTTGGATCGTAGTATCTTGCACCGAAGAAATAGAGACCAGATTCATCAAGCTCTTTCTCGGTGGCAAAACTTAACCGAGAATTAGTACTAACCAACTCCTGACCAAACGGAAGCGATAAGAACTCACCAGTAACCTGCGCAGTATTCGCAGCAGTCTTCAAACGAACACTAGACAAACGATCACTATGACGAAAAGACAATTTACCATTTCTTAACTCACCAACACCAGGAACAAAACGAGTAACCACAGGAAAACTCAAACCACGATCACCAACAACCACATCATCAAAACCAAAACCATCATCAACAACACCGTCATCAGAATCTAAAGAATCAACAACATCCTTCACAACATCATTCTGCACAACATCATTCTTAACAACACCCACGCCATCCTCCTTAACAACAACATCATCGACAACTTCCTTAGAAAAAGAACCATCCAAAGGATCATCACCAACAGAAGAAGCATCAACATGAGACTTACCAACAACCAACTCATCAGAAACATCAACATCAGAAGAAGGAGACAAAACATCAACACTAAAAGCACGACCACTACCATCAAAATCAAAACGACCAACAAACAACAACAAAACACCAACTAAAGCAACCAAACCAACAACCAAAGGAAAAACAACAAAACGACCCATAACAACACCAAAGAAAAACAGCAAAAACAGCATTTAAATAATGATCGATCAATAACAATCAAAAATGATAATTGATTTTAAATAAGAAATCACCATTCAATTTCAAATTAAGCCCAACACACAATCCGCTGCAGGAACCAACAGTTCCAGAACAAGAACGACATCGGGGAATCTGAGGCCAATCAGAAAATTCTTCGCTAATTATTAATTCGCCTGCTTTAAAGGAAGCCTCCCAATCAATATACTGAGCATATTCTTTAAGCGTGGCAACATCAGTGGAAGATAATGCTTCTGCTGATTCTAATAACTTTATTTTCTGAAAAAAGTCTTGTTCGGAATGAATAACAAATTCAAGTTCTTTAGTAGAATCACAGTAAGAAGGAGTTCCAATTGCAAGACCAGAAGGAGAACCAAACAACATATTGACAAAAAAATACAATGTTAAGAACCCGCCAACTCCAAATAACGCAAGGAGAACCAAGTTCTTGTTCAAACGAAGATCTTCTATTTGTATCACCTAATTTTTCTCATGCACAAAAACAGTTACTGTCCAGCCAGATTTTGTGTGCGACCCCGAAAGAGAAACAGCATCACAAGAACCAAACGCACCTGAAGGCATCAAGCTCTCAAATGCAAGCGAATCTTTTGGAACAAGCTTATCTTTTGACCAATCAATCTTTGCTAACAATGCAGTGACTTCATCAAAGTGTTGTTGACCAATCTCATCCGCTTCAAGCTTACCTTTTAATACGTCAACTAAAGCAAAAGGATCTTCTCCCTTAATTACATAACTCTCCAGAGAAGAAGGACAATCCGTTGTTTCGACAGCAAGTCCTGATGAAGAAAAACCCTTAAATGTCAGCGCCAAAGCGACAACAGCAACAAGTGCAAACACACTTACGAGAACCGCAGGAAGTTGTTTTGATTCCATCTTGAAGAATTCTCATGTGAGAAACTTTATAAATTTAATTGTGAGAAATCAACAAGGAAACCACTAATTAATTTCCATATAGAAAGAAAGTGTTAACTACTTAAAAGTAACGAAATATTTATAAATAATCGAAACAATATAAATAGAATGAAAAAAACCCTCTTATCAACCCTACTTTTAGCTAAGCTCGCACTAGGATCGCTAGTTCCCGCGACCAGTTTTGAACCTCAAAAGGCAAGCAGTTTAGCAAAAGACCTCGCACATAATCACTACATGAACAACCAATATGAAGAAGCAATTCCTCTTTTTGAAAAAGCTATCGAACAAGCAGAAGCCACCAGTTCCGATTCATTGGATATTGCAGTTCTTCATGGAAAATTAGGATATTGCTTTACCAAAACAGGACAAGTAGAACGCGCAACGGAAGCAGATTCGATCGCGTGCACATACGGTCCTTCAGAAGCATTGTTATTCAATAACTGGGCAAACTCGTTATACGAAGCAGGAAGAACGGAAAGATCATTCGAAGTTGCAAGTGAAGGATTCAGAATTCTTCAAGAACAACAAAGAGAACTAGAATTAGAAGCGAGCACACCAGATAGCCACCTTCAAAAAAAAATGTTTCAGTATGAAGAAGCATACTTAGCTTCAACCATGGCGAGTATCCAAGAACAACTCTACATGACAAATGGGCAACCGACACACTTGCAAGCAGCACGTACGAACTATCAACGAGCAATGGAGCTTCTTCAAACAACAAGTAGAACACCAGAAGACAAACAATTACTTGAAAAGTGCAAAACGAAAATAGAAGAACTCAAAGAAAAATGAAAAACAACATTAAATCAGTCGTTGCAGGAATATTACTTGCAAGTAACTTGTCTAACGCTGACAACAGTTTAGATAATGTAGTTATCTCAGAAGCAACAATTGTTTCAGGAGTGCCAGGACAAATACCTACTTCTGCGAGTAAAACGATTGATTTTGACAGCGAAGCGATGCTATACGCAGTAGTGAAAGCAACACAAAATGGAGACGAATTCTACATTAGCGAGGCAAACCAATTCATACTCAACAACACGAATGTACAGCCAAGCGAAGTTGTATCCCCACAAGAATTCGAAGGAATAACCATTCGTTGGGAAAAAATAGAATCTGATTCGAAAGGAATCTATTTTTCAAACACAGACCCTGAATGGCACTGGGATCAACTTAGCTATAAAGCAACTCCATTTGAAGAAACTGCCTGGGCGGTGTCAGCAGACGTCTCGCCAACAATTCTCGAACCAGTGCTTCTAGACGGGCAAGCTGTTGGCACAATGCGCTACAGAGTTGTGATAACAACGCCGACACAAAAAGTAGCTTCACCAGGGCAAGAATCAAGACATAAAGGAAGTGTTTCTGAAGAAGTTCATCGCATCAGCAGAAAAGGCAACACAGGAAACGATATTGTTGATCAAGGGTTTTCATTATGTAACAACCCATACATATGGGGAAGTGCTAGCTGGACCGGTTCAAACAAAGATAACCAAGCCGAAAGATTTGTTGGAAGTGATTGTGCGGATCTTTGCGTTGCAGCAGCCAGACTTGCAGGAGAGGAAGACCTACATTATTCTGGAAGTGTTGACCTATCTCAAAACCGCTCAAAAATGTTAGCAGAGATAAAGTCGGTAAACATCCGCGGAGTTTACTTTCAAGAAGGAGGGCCAATCAAATTTGATGAAGATATTCAACCAGGAGATTTTGTCTACTGGCAGAACCATATTGGCATTCTAGCAAGAGATAATCCTCCAATCGGATATTTGAGTGAAAATGATACTGTGCTACACACGTTGTTTAAAGAACCTAGAGAAGAACCAATCAGCACAATTTATCCTGGAAGAACATTTTCTATCGTCAGACCTAAGCTTTGAACAATATGTCCAAATTCTAATGAAAAAAAAACTTACTACAAGTTAAACGATCAATTATCTAAGGGCGGCCAAGGACCCATAACGTCATTAGAAGGATTAAAAACAAAAGTCGCGTGACCCCAAGTTCCTTGATGTTCTTCAAAATAGACCGTCCCGGGAATTGCGTGGTCAAGTATTTCTTGAACAGATAAATCAGAAGCAGCAGCCCAATCAGGTTGCACCGTGTTCCGATCAAAAGAAACCGTACTAGCAAGAGGGCCTTGCAAAAACCAAGATTCTTTCAATTTAGAAGGATCCAACATGACATGATAATTTCCAAAACGAGATTTATCTTCTGAATAAGATAAGAGCGCGTTATTCCGTTCAAAAATTTTTATCCAAACTTTAGAACCGCTGCCTTTCGTGTCAACTCCTCCTTTTTCAAGAGAAAAAGATACGGATTCAAAGCCTTGTTGTATAGCAAAATCAGCTATTAAGTAAAAGCCAAAACCAGCACAGCTTGTTTCAACCGAGCAAGAATTCTGCCCAATACTCATTGTTTTTTCTTGCACATAGCCACTCCAAGCTGCGCGAAGCTCTGGCGTGTCTTCGCCAAATATTTTTTTGAAATCCAAATCTCGAAATTCGAAAAGCCCTGAAGTAAGATACCGAGTTACATCGCCATTATCTCGAACCCAGGCTCCCCCCACTCCACTTGGCAGACCATTTCGGAATGTTGAAGTTGCAGCAACAATACCGAACCGTCCAGAGCCAATCAATTTCTCAGAGTTGGAAAGATCTAATTTGTTTGGTTCTTTCCCATCAGGATCAACATAATTCATCGGATTATTATTAACATAACTATAAGCATGATTACTTCTTACCGGATCCACTCCTGTGAATCTTCCAATGTTTGGATCGTAGTATCTTGCACCGAAGAAATAGAGTCCAGATTCATCCAATTCTTTCTCTGTTGCAAAACTTAACCGAGAATTAGTACTAACCAGCTCTTGACCAAAAGGCAAAGACAAAAACTCACCAGTAACCTGCGCAGTATTCGCAGCAGTCTTCAAACGAACACTAGACAAACGATCACTATGACGAAAAGACAATTTACCATTTCTTAACTCACCAACACCAGGAACAAAACGAGTAACCACAGGAAAACTCAAACTACGAACACCAACATCGACGTCATCAAAACCAAAATTATCATCAACAACACCGTCATCAGAATCTAAAGAATCAACAACCTTCTTCACAACATCATTCTTAACAACACCCACGCCATCCTCCTTAACAACAACATCATCGACAACTTCCTTAGACAAAGAACCATCCAAAGGACCATCACCAACAGAAGAAGCATCAACATGAGACTTACCAACAACCAACTCATCAGAAACATCAACATCAGAAGAAGGAGACAAAACATCAACACTAAAAGCACGACCACTACCATCAAAATCAAAACGACCAACAAACAACAACAAAACACCAACTAAAGCAACCAAACCAACAACCAAAGGAAAAACAACAAAACGACCCATAACAACACCAAAGAAAATTAGGAGATGGGATGTTTAAAAAACTTCCTTATTGCAACATACCGCATGCCGCATCAATATCTTGTCCTTTATGGCGTCGTATAAAACATTTGTATCCTGCGCGTCGCAGTTCTTCTTTGACCTCTTCGCAGCGATCAAGAGATGAAGAAACCTGTTTTTTTCCTTCGAAAACTAAAGCTCCATTCAAAGGAATTAAATTGAAATTAGTATACTCTCCAAAATGTAAACGTTTAAGCTCGTGTACGTCTTCTTTTCGATCGGTAAGTCCTGCAATCATTACGTACTCAATCATGATTTTAAATTTGCGCTTAGCATTATATGCTTGACAAAAAGACGTTAATTCTTTGACTGTTGCTCGTGTATGAGGCACCAACTGTGTGCGCACATCATCAAAAGGAGAATGCAAGGAAAGTGCAAGATGAAGTGAACCGGGAAAGCCAAGAACGCAGTTCATTCCTCCAAGAACCCCTGATGTGCTAATGGTGATGTTGTGATACGCATAGAAATGCTCTTTGTTAAGAGTGGTGCACGCAGCAAGAACTTCCTTTGTATTTAGTAAGGGTTCGCCCATGCCCATAAACACGATTGACGTGAAAAGTTCTTTGCCGGATTTTTGTGTTGGAAGAGTTTCTTGTAAATAAGTTGTTGCATCTAGAAATTGTTGCACAATAGCTTCACTGGTAAGGTTCTCCTTAAAGCCAAGCTTCGCAGTTTGGCAGAACACACAACCAACTGCGCAACCGACCTGACTTGAAACACAAAGCGTGAAACGATCACTCCCTACTGGCAAAATAACAGCGGCATGCCCTTGGGAATACATTAATTTTATTGTGCCATCAGCAGAGAGTATTGGTTGCATATCACGAAAATAATATAGAATAACTTAAATGTGTGTTGCTACAAATCTAATTCTTCTCTTAACCTGCCCAGAATCGAAGTTAGCTTATCTTGTTCTCGCTTAAAATGACCTCGTTCAATCATTCCTTGGTAAAAATGTCGAGAACATCTTGCTTCATACGTGTCTTGACCGCCAACTTGAACAAGGCCTTCACCCTCGCCTGTTCGGTAAGTCATCGTAGCATTTTTTCTTCCACATAATTTGCACACCGCATACTGTCGATCATGAACTGTGCGAGGCAACAACAGAAGATCACCAATATGTTTTGCAGCAGTAGCACCTTCTAAAGCAGGTTGAAAATGAAAGGGAACACCACGCCAATCAGTATCAAGACCAGCCCAATATACTTCAACCCCCAACATGGAAAGTTCAGCAACAACTTCGACCACCCCTTCATCAAAGAATTGCACTTCATTAAGCAGCACCGCATCAGGAAGTTCTTTCGAGTGATGAAAATAGCGTAATAACTCATCAACAATTTGGTGAGAACTTTGTACAACAATGGCCTCGTGTGAATCACCATCATGAGAATCAATGCAAGCTTCTTCGACACGATCATCAAGAACTGGTTTAAAAACCAAATAGTCTTTTTGAGCAATACTTAAGTGTCTTGCCTCCAAAAGAAGTTTGTTTGTCTTGCCAGAAAACATAGGTCCATAAATCGCATTAATTCGACCTAATCGTGGAGCCAAAGGAAAATCAAAGAGTTTTCGAATATCAGGAGCCATCTGTCAGCATTATTAAGAAGTAACTTATAAGTATTTCTGTTCTAAAATAGGATAATTCTAGTTATCTTGTTTGAAAATATAAAGAACTAAAAAAATACTAAATGTGAGGAACAGCACCATAAAAATTGATGAACTAATCGCGTACGGATGTATCATCATTGAGGGATTGAAAAATTTGAAGAGCGTAAGAAAAGAAAGAAGAATGCCATGTGTCCAAAAAGTGATGCCAAAAACAATTTTTACTAACTCTTTCACTGCTCTCTTCAATCGTTCTTTATTTGAAAGATTGAATTTGTTCAAATAATAATTTTGAAACCCAATCAAGTTTTCTTCCTTATCTCTGAAAGGAGGAATAATATATTCGAGAATCTTCACAACCAGCTTGCCAAACCACAGACCTCTATACATGCCATTCATTACAACAGAAGTTGGTTGAGGTTCTTGACGATCATTCATGCAGTCAGTCTTCATAAGACGAACTTATAAGTTTTTCTTCTAAAGAATTATCCTTCAATTTTTTTACGAAGGTAAGAAGTCAATGCTTCGATCTTAACACGTTCTTGTTTTGTTGTGTCGCGATCACGCACCGTTACACACCCATCTTCTTCAAAGTCAACAGTAATACAAAAGGGGGTGCCCAGTTCATCGGCTCGCGCGTATCGCCGTCCAACACTGCCGCTTGCATCGTAGCTTACTGCAAAAGAATGTTTGAGCGCTTTGTATAGTTCTCTTGCTTTACCAGCAAGTTTATTGGTTAAGGGAAAGACACTTACGGTGATTGGTGCAAGGCGAGGATGTAAGTGCAATACAATGTTTCCTCGTTCTTTGTCATCATCGTATGCTTCATATAAGAAGACCAAGAATGAGCGATCAACACCCAGCGAAGGTTCTGCTATGACAACAGGCAAATATTTTTCTTTCGTGTCGTCATCGTAAATCATTAAATCTTTTTTTGCATGTTCTTGGTGTCGTCCCAAATCATATGTTCCTCTGTCTGCAACGCCAAGCAATTCTTTGTAACCGAAGGGAAACTTGTATTCAAGATCAAAGCATGCGCTGGAGTAATGAGCAAGTTCTTGTTTCATATGTTCTCTGATACGAAAATTTTCTGGCCGTACGCCAAGCGAGGCAAACCAAGAAATGTTTGCTGCTAAGAAATAGGCATGCCATTCGTGCATAATCTTTTTTTCAACAGCTTCTTTAGCAGTTAACTCAAGTATGTTTTCTGTTCCTTCTTCTTGAGCCGCCGCATCAAGTAAGTAAAAATGTGTGTTTTCGAGTTCTGCATAATACGGACAAGTCTGTATGGTGGGATTGATAAAATATTCAATCTCCATTTGTTCAAATTCTCTGCAGCGAAATAAAAAATTTCGTGGACTGATTTCGTTACGAAATGCTTTTCCAATTTGCGCAACACCAAAGGGTGGTTTGAGGCGCGCATGTTCTTGAATGAGTTTAAAGTTTGCAAAAATGAGCTGCGCTGTTTCTGGTCGCAAATATGCATCATCACCGCCTGCAGCACCAATACTTGTGGAGAACATAAGATTGAAGTCTTTGACTTCTTTAAATGAAGATTTGCATGCAGGACAGACAAGTTTGTTTTCGGCAACGAGACTGTTGAGTTCTTCTGCCGATGCGCCTTCAAGATTTTTTCCTGTCTGTTCTTCAATGAATGCATCTGCTCGTTGTTTTGCAGCGCATTTTGAACACACCAGCATTTGATCACAGAAGTTTTCTGTGTGCCCTGATGCTTTCCATACGGAAGGATTGGTGATGATTGCGCCATCAATGCCAACAATATCTTCTCTGGATTGCACCCAATATGACCACCATGCTGCTTTGAGTTTGTTTTTTATTTCTACACCAAACGGACCATAGTCAAAAAAGCCTGCAAGACCACCATACATATCTGCCGTGTTATACACGAGGCCTTTTTTCTTGCAAAAAGCAGCCATATCATCAATAGGAATCGTCATACTGCTTCCAGAACCCGAGAAAATTTAAAAAGATAGCGATGCAAAACGTGAATTGGTGATATGATGAAGAAAATCTTGCTTATTGTTGCTCCAGAAGGGTTTCGCGATGAAGAGGCACTTGTGCCAAAACAAGCGTTTCAAGATCAAGGATTCCACGTTGATGTGGGAAGCGTTGGCGTGCACATAGCGCAAGGAAAGTTAGGGGCGCAATTGGCCGTGGACAAAGACCTTGTTTCTCTTTCAATAGAAGCATATGACTGCATAGCAATTACAGGAGGCCCTGGCGCGGTCATGCTCCGAGAACATCCCTGTATGCACGAATTACTCCAATCTGCTTACAAACAAGGAAAGCTCTTAGCAGCTATTTGTTTAGGGCCAACCATTCTTGCAAAAGCAGGAGTCCTTTCTGGCAAACAAGCAACCGTGTGGAATGGGAACGGTCAAGAAGCAAAGCGCTTAGAAGAGGGAGGGGCGACGTTTGTTGATAAAGACGTTGTCATCGATGAACTGCTTATTACCGGAAACGGACCCGATGCATCAGCAGCATGGGCGAACGCCATCATTAACGCACTAGCATAAGCACTGGTCAGTTTGGTGCGTGACCCTTAAGAAAGAGAACTGCTGTAGCAGCGCATGACTCTTATTGCGCATGTCGATATGGATTGTTTCTTTTGCTCATGTGAAGAACGAGACGATAAAACACTTGCAAACAAACCTTTCGCGATTGGACAGGCAGGAACGAGAGGGGTTATTTCTTCAGCAAATTATCTTGCACGAACGTATGGGATACACGCAGCAATGCCCGTTTTCAAAGCGAAAACACAATGTAAAGAATTAGTTATTGTTGAAGGCAATTTTCGCAAGTACAGCATTATTTCTCGGCAGATTATGCAACAACTTGCGCTTCTCAGTCCACGATTTTATCAGGCGTCGATTGATGAAGCCTATGTGGATATTAGTCATTTATTTTCACGATTCAATTCTCTTGAAGAAATTGGCAACCACGTAAAAGAAGTGGTGCGGGCAAGTTCTCAGATTTCTTGCTCGGTTGGCATTGCTTCTTGTGCGCTGACAGCAAAAATTGCTTGTGCAAGTAACAAACCAGCAGGAGTGACGGTAGTTACCAAACAGCGAGAGTTTCTTTCTCCTCTTGACATAAGTGTGATGCCAGGGATCGGCAAACAGCTTGCAAAGAACATGAGAAGCAAAGGAATTCAGTCCTTGGGAGATCTTGGGCGCTGCGCTCCGATTCGCATCAAAGAATGGTTCGGTGAGCGAGCGCTCTATTTTTGGCAAATTGTTCGCGCAGAAAAAGAAACAGACATTCCTCGAACAAAAAAACCACGGAGCGTCAGCAAAGAACAGACGTTTTTGAGCGACACAAAAGAAGTAACAGTTCTTCTAGCAGAAATACGGCATCTTGCTAAAGAAGTGAGTGCACGACTTGGCAAGAAATTTTTTCGCACCATTGCAATCAAAATAAAATACGGTGATTTTACCACCATAACTCGCGAAGAAACAGTACGCTATGCGACAAACTCACAAGATGCGCTCGTAACTAGTGCATGTAAACTATTTTATGTGCATTATGATCGTAAAAGATTTGTAAGACTTGTTGGCGTCAAAGCAGGAAATATTGATTACGAAGCAAGTTTACAGACAACACTCGACATCTTTATGAAAAGATAAGAACAGTTATGATTTCTTTTTTTCAGAAGAACGTTTTTTTTCAGGAGCTTTGTTTTCTTTTGAAGCGTCACGAAATTTTTTGCGCATTGCTTTTTGTTCTTCGGTAAGTTTGGGTCGAACACCTGCTTTTTGAGAAGTTTGTGCGTGTTTTTTTCGCGCGTACGATAAGGGATTGCGAATTGTTGCGCAAAATTCGTTTGGCCTGCACACGCCTAAGTCTTGATAATATCGTTTGCATGAATGAGGAGGAATAATCTCTTTCTTTGCAAGTCCGATGCGCAAATGGGTTTTGAGAATGGTTTCTCGCAAAGGCTCATCATGCAACTCATTCCACGCATACAATCGTTCGGTGATCGCATCGAGGGCCCAACCTGCGCCGCGAAGAAAATTCAAGAGCGTAAACAATGCTCGCTTTTTTCCATCTTTTAACGGCCCAAGCATATTCTGTATGCAGGGAGGAAATTTTTCTTCAGGAATAAACTCAATCGGATCAGAAGAAAGAACAATGGTGTGTTTTGTTTCGGTTCGCTCACGCATCGTGTCAGGAAGCTGCGCATCAAAACTTTGCACAAAAAGAGTGGTTGCGTCACCAAAGGGAACGTTGCGATCTAAGAAAGGAATGGAAAGATCAACGCGGTCAGGTTCAGCTTCATCCTTTGTGAAATTCCAAATTTTTGATGGATCAATAGGAACTGAAACAAGACCTGAAGATTCATGAAGAGAAAACGGCATACGATACAAATGTCGTGAAGAAATAAGTACGGTATCAATTTGTGCTATCTTCTTTCCAGAAATAATTTTTTTGCGACCACGGTGTTCATACAATTCATCAACAGAAAAACCTGTTTTTTTCGCAATTGCGTCCACATTGCCTTTTTCAAAAGATAATATTTTTGCACCCAAGGGTTCGGAAATCAAATCAAGTAAATGAAACGCGATGCGTCGAGGAGCTTCAGGAAATAACTCACCAGTTTTCGTTCCTGCCACCGTATCAGGAAATGCTTCAAAAGGAATAGCAAGGTGAAATCCTTTGTTGCCTGAAAACTTTGCCGTGACAGATTTAACGTGGAAATGTTCAAGAGCTTGCAGCACAATCAATGCAATAATTTTGGCATAAGGAAAATGTTTTGCATCAATATCAATAATCAAATCCCATCCTTTACGAATTTCGGCGAGTTCGCGCTTTGACTTAGCAGTTTCAAGAAGTAAAGGATTACTCCACAGTTCTTCAGACGCATGAAAGGAAGTTACTCGTTTTTGTGCAAGATCGAGAACTTCCTCAGGATACAACAAAACATCGGGTCGCTTACCAAATGAACCGTCAGCAAAACGCACACCAATCTCTTTATCTCCGGCATGGGCAATAAGAAGCTCGCGAATCTCTTTTCGCTTATAGTACCGAAGAGCTTTAGCTGAAAACATTTTATCCGTGTGCTACCATCCCCCAAAGCAAAGCGCACACCCATTTTTAAAAACTTTGCGAGAAAAGAGAAGATATATAAAGATTCTAGTCAAGAAAAAGAAGGTATGGGTACAGAAACCTTATTCTATTGGTTTGGCGGTCTTTTTGCGATTGCAGCCATCGTGTATTTTACGTGGGAGTACATCATCTCATTTCCCGACAGCATTAAGACAGTACTCTTAGCATGTCTTGCCGTAGCCTTTTTTTTCGCAGGCAATCTACTTAGGGAGAAAGATATCTAAAATGGGATTTATTGCACTAATGATTTTCGGATGGCTTCTTTTTCCAATGCTCATAGTGTTGGGAGTAACCTATGCAAAAAAAAGAAAATTATACCATTTGCTCTATATTTTGTCAGTATTCGCCTATGTCATATTCGTAACCTATTGTATTGAAACATTTGAGTTGCGTAAAGGAGGCATTATGTCCCTTCTCATATTTTCAGCGGCCTTAATGATAGGTGTTGGCCTGTATTATGCAAAAAATAAAAAATGAAACGAGGTAACCTTCTTGGCGTTGCAATACCCTTAGGCATAATTCTTATCTTTGTCTTCTTAGAAATGATCAATGTGGGAATTACTGAAGAAACAACCTTCTTAAGTTCGCTAGCCCATGCGGATGTATTCCCGGACAAAATAACTTCTAATAATTGTAGTTATGCATTTACTGGCAACAAAGAAAACTATTTGGTCGTTATGGAACAAACAATTAGTAATTCATTTTTTTTGCCAAAAAAAACAACTCTTGATCGATACGCTGTATGCGCCGTACAAGAAATAAAGAACGGATATTTTACTACTGAATTTGTAGCGCAAGGAACAGCAAAACAGAACGAAGACGTGAGGATGCGAAGAACTGCGGACATAGGGCCTGGAGAACAACTACAAGTAAACTTAGCGCTAGCGCCAAAATGTTCAAAAGAATATCAACGACTAAACGGTTCAACAACATCACAATCAGTCTACATCGAACCTTCCTCGTATGAGGTAAGCGAGCTAGTAGTTTACAAAATTGAACAAGACAGAGATAGTTCGAGCATTCTTCTAGGAGAATTTTACGGTGGAAGAACTGACTGCCCGTATTTACTCTCAAGCGAGCAAGAACCAGTCGCGCGTATTGCAATAACCCAATAAAAAACAGAGCTAAGTGCTCTTTTCTAGCACATCCTTGATTTTTTGTGCTTTTTTTTCTCCAAGATTGTTTGCTGTTTGCAGCGCCTCAAGTGATGCAGTGAAGACTGCAAGAGGTGTTTTGAACCGATCAAGTAATTCTTTTGCGAGCGCCTCACCAACGCCAGGAAGCGAGGAGATCAAATAGATTTGTTGTTCTTTCTCCGTTAATGGTTTAGCACTGTGCCTAGAGAGGTGTTTTTCTTTTCCTTCTTGTTCTCGCTTTGCAAGACCAAATAAGTACTCAGCAGTTTCTTGAGGATTTTTGGTGAACAAAACAGGAATGCGAAAATCAAGCATGAGCGAGGTAAGCAATCCCTTGATAGCATTTGGCGAAATGTTGCGCTGCTCATAGATATCTTCAGTTCCTTCAACAATAATCAATGGTTTTTCGTAGGATAGCATGTTTTTTGCCTGATCAAATATCCTACGATCAACTAACGAATCAATAAAATCTTTGACGGTTTTATATTCAATAACAACATGTTTTGAGAGAACATAGTCACCCACCGATAATTTTTCTAAAGAAATCTGAACACCAAAATCACGAAGCGCTTTAAGGACGGTGCTTGGTTTTTCTCGGTAATCAGCAGCAACGTGAATTGTTGGTAAAGGAGATGAAGGTTCAAAATCTGCAAGGGTGCGAAGCGAGCTTGTTGCAAGCGGAGCGGAACGTCCAGAAAATTGAGATTGTAATTCCTTAAGGTGACGATACATCCGCTTTTCTTTATGCAACGCCACCCAACGATACGCGACATCTCTTGTTTCTTTTGCGACAAGCACCATGACTTTTCCTTTTTCTAAGCGACCAGTTCTTCCCCGTCGCTGAATAGTGCGAATAGCAGAAGGGATGGGCTCGAAAAAAATCACTAAATCAACAGCGGGAATGTCAAGACCTTCTTCACCAACAGAGGAAGAAAGAAGTACAGGAAATTCGCCGCTTGAAAAACGAGCAATAACTTCCTTTTGATTTTTTTGAGACATGCCAAGACCGTTCTTTTTTGCTTGACCTACAAAAATTTCTGTTGAAATATTTTTTGCTGTAAGAGCTGCACGTATTTCTGTTAATGTATCACGAAACTGAGAGAAAATGATGATTTTTGCATCAGGAGTGAGATGTTCAGCGACCAATTTCTTAAGTTCGGTGAGTTTGGCATGTTCAAGATTCTTTTCGAGCGCTTGTTCGGCAAGAAATCGCGCTTCTTTTATAGCAGGTGTCGCAACCAAATTTTTTACTGCTTTTGTTGCAGACGTTGCTGCTTGGCTTTGCAAACTAGCAAGATATGATGTTACTGCACGCAATCCTTGCGTTTCGATCAATTCGAGTGCGTGTTCAATTTTGAGCGCCTCTGCAATAAGTGAAATGGTTTTTAACAGCTCAAAATCTTTTTCGCCGCTTGCTGATTTTGCAAATAATTCGTGTGACGCTTTGAGTAGTTGTGATTTGTTCAAATTGGTCGTTGTAAGATAGCCAAAATTCTTTGCTTCAGATAATTTACTGGATAAAGCAAATTCGAGTTTTCGTTTGATTGCAAGAAACTCAGGCGATAATGCGACTTCAACCCAGGAAACATCAATATCTTGCACATAAGGAGCAAGATCAGGATCATCATAATCTCTTACTTCGAGGCGTTCAATGTGTAAGTTTGCTAGAACTTGCTCGATAGTTTCTTTATCAGCGCCAGGTGATGCTGTCAGCGCTAAAACCCGCTCATTAACTGCTTGTTTGACATATTCGTTGGCCACAAAGACATACGCATAGCCTTTTACCGCACGATGCGCTTCATCTACTACCAGCAAGGAAACATCTGACAACGAAATGCGTCCACTAATAAGGTCATTTTCGAGTCCTTGAGGTGTAGAAAAAATAAACTTGGCTTTTGTCCATTCTTCTTGACGTTTTGCAGGAGATTTTGCGCCAGTAAAGAGAACAATGTCTTCGGGAGGAAAATAGTTTGCAAAAGTTTTTTCATGTTGCATGGCAAGAGGTTTTGTTGGTGCTAAGAACAATATCTTTGACTGAGGATATTGGTGTAACCGTTGCGCCGCGAGCATTAAAGCGATTGAAGTTTTCCCCATACCTGTCGGTAAGACGCAAAGCGTATTATGTAGCGCAGCACTTGCAAAAATGGTTTCCTGGTACAAACGCGGTTTAAATCCTTCAAGCATAAGAGTTTGCGAAGAAAACATCGTTTATATAGTCACTGGTCTTCTGTCCAGTGAAACATCGGATAGTTTAAAAAAGATAAAGACGTGATGAAGAATATATGAACATATCAATCATTGTGCCCGTCTACAATGAAGAAAGGAGAGTAGTCGAAGGCGTCACCGCCATCCATAAGTATTTTTCAAAAAAAAAATATGTCTTTGAACTCATTGTGGTAAGTGACGGGTCAACGGATAAAACAGTAGAGCTCCTCAAAACCTGCAATTTTTCGAACGTCAAAATTCTTCACTACAACAAGAATCGAGGAAAAGGCTACGCAGTCAAAAAAGGATTTTTGAAAGCGACCAATCCCTTTTGTGCATTTACCGATATCGATTTGGCTACCCCTATTGAAGAAATTGAAAAATTAAAAAAACATATTCCCGCATATGACATCGTCATTGCTTCAAGAAAACTTGCAAAGTCAGATATTCAAGTCAAACAGAAGAAAAGCAGAGAATTGCTTGGAAAACTCTTTCCGTTGTTTGTTAGCGTACTGTGCGTAACAGGAATACACGACACGCAATGCGGGTTAAAACTCTTTAAAACAAAAGTTGCTCAAGAACTAGTCAAACAACAAACAATTGAACGATGGGCGTTTGATGTCGAACTCTTAACGATCGCTCGAAAAAAAGGCTTTTCAATAAAAGAAGTGCCGGTAAAATGGATTGATGAAAAACATTCAAAACTGAACATGATCAAAGATGGATCAAGAATGCTCAGTGATCTTTTTCGCATATCAAGAAACAAACTTCTCGGAAAATATGAATAAACGCGTAGTGCATGATTCGTTCAAAACAAACACCCTCCCTCTAAAGATAGAAGGTTTCATTAAACGTAATATACTTATGCAAAATAAAATTTAAGAGGAAAATTATTCCTGTTGTCATAATTCTTGATACGAAGGCAGGTAAGTGGAGTGCATCGACAAAAACATACATGATGATGCCGCTGCAAATAAACGCGAATGCAACAATGGATGAATGCATAAGGAATTGTTTTGTTATCTGTTTTGTTTTGGACTTAAACGTGAAAGTTTTGTTCAAAGCATAACCCGTGACCGATCCTAAAAAAAGACCAACGAATAAACTTACTTGATAATACAAGCCGACGTGGACCGTTAATAAATAAAATGTTGTCCAATCAACAAGAGTGGCAACCCCTCCAACAAGAACAAAGCGCGCAAACAAATTATTGAATAACTTCTTACGAAAATTTCCAAACATCGATCGTCCCCCAATCAGATATGACAGTGCGGTTGTCATGGTTTGCAGTAAACACATAATGTTTTTCTAAAGATTTTTGTTCTGATAAATAGTTAAATAATCCAGGATCGACAACATACTCTGTGCTTCTCACGGAAACAAGCCAAATAGTGTTAGTAAGAAAATCAGACAACGTGTTTTGCTCAAGGGTGCTTGTTAAAAGAGAATCATCCGAACAGCAAGACGTTTGATTGTTAAGCGATACAATGTTGTGTTTTTCAAAATTACAAACATATACGTTCGTTTGAGAAAAACAATCTTGGTCGAAATAATATGTGAAAGGATCTTGATGGTAAAACGGATGAATAAAAATATAGTCATCTTCGCCGACCTGTTCTTTTAAAAAAGCGGAAATAGAACGCCAATCATCTTTAGAAAGAGTTGTTTGCTGAGGCGCCAAAGCAATAACAAAGAGGAGCACAAACACTAACGAAATAACTGGAAAAAGCCAGTTATTCTTAACGCACGAACAAACCCGGTCAATTCCTACTGAAAGGAGTAAATAAAAGATAGGCAACGCGAAGAGGAAATATCTTGTTTGATAGAGAGGGGTGAAAAATTGAGAATAAATGAAGACAACAAAGAAAGGAATCACTAACCAAGAGAAAAGAAAAAAAGACGTTCTCGTTTCGACAATTTTTTTTCTATACACAAAATACGAGTAGGCAAGGATGATGCAAAAAATTGCTAAAACAATCAGTAAAGAACCTGAAAACTCGTGAAAGGAAATAAGCAAAGATACCAGAGTGGGTTGAGGTATCCAAAAATGCCCAATTACAGAAAAGATCTGTCTATACAAAATAGGAAGCCAAGGCAGGAATGCCACAAAAAGAAGACTATGTAACAACAACCAGCGGAGAGTTTTTTTTCTGTTCTTCACATGCACCAAAAGATAATAAACAAATTGGGCGCCAATGATAAAAAAAGCGAAAATGTGTGTATACATGAGAAGAACGGTCGCAACAAAATAATAAACGGCGTTACGTTTGGTTGGTTTTTCTACATAAGTAAAAAAAGCAAGTAATGACGCAACAGATAAGAACATAAAAAGCGAATACAGCCTTGCTTCCTGAACGTAATAAACGCCCAGAGTGGAAAACGCAAGTAATGCTGCTGCGAGAAACCCGACTCGCTTAGAATACAATTTCTTTCCAAGAACATAAAGGGAACCAACAGCTAAAACGCCAAAGAGAGCTGATAAGAATCGCACACTAAACTCTGAAATACCAAACAAATGAACTTGAGTCCATAACAACACATGGTGAAGAGGCAGATGCACATCACCAGATAAGAGCGTCATGCCTTCAGAAAAGCCCGCTTGTGCTTGCCGTACACTGATCGCTTCGTCAAGCCAGAGGGGTTCTGCCCCTAAGTTATAAAAACTAACAAGTGAGGTGAAGAGTAAGAGAAGAGCTAAGAACAAGAACTCGTTGGACAGTTTCATTTTTTCTTCAGGTGAGCGTAAAGTTCGGCAACAATTTGATCATGCAACAATGCATTAGATATTACTATGCCGTTCTCAGGCGTGAGATTTTCTGTAGAATAAACTAAGGGATTTCCAGAAAAATCAGTAACACGACCTCCCGCTTCTCTGACAATAAGATCAAGAGGGGCGATGTCCCACGCATGAAGAGTTTTCCAATCAGGATAAATAGCAAAATCTGCCTTTCCCATCCCGAACAGAATGGCTTTTTCAAGAATGCCTGAAACAGGAACGACATCTGCAGCTAAGAACTCTTCAAAACAATTATTTCCTGAAACCAAACGAACCGCGTTTGCAAGACTCCTTGTTTCTGAAACATGCAAACGAACGCCCGTTTCATAAAAAAATGCTCCGTGGCCTTTTTCTGCAACAATAGCGTTCTTTCCAATAACATCGTAGATGACGGCAAAGCGCACTTCACCTTCAAAAGCGAGGGCGAGCATGACCGCAAAGCCTTGATGATGGTTGACAAAGAGGTGGGTGCCGTCAATCGGATCAATTAACAAGAGATTGTTCGAGGTTCCTGAAGGAACCTCTTCTTCTTCAGAAATGACAACTAGGTCATGTTCGGCAATTTCCTTTGCGAAGCGTTTTTTGCACTCATCGAGAAGATACTTGCTAGCGCAGATATCTGTGCTCGTCTGAGGCGTGCCATCATCCTTTATCGCCACGGTGAAATCTTGCGAGATAGCATCTGCAAACACGAGCTCTGCAGCCTCTTTTGCAAGTTGGTAGAGACGAAGAAGGAGAGGGGAGAGGTGGACCATGAAAAAAGAAAAGGAAGAGGGAACTTAAAAAGGTTTTTGCACAAGCAATAAAAACAAGTTCGTATTTCTGAAGGAAATGGCCGAGATAAAACGTCATCCAGCAAAATTCTGTTATGTAAGAGAACTCTTAGAAGGAGAGTTCATTCAGCGGCCAGGGTGGGAAATGTCAAGCATACGAACAGTGCGAGGAGAATTTTACAAAGTAAACATCCTTGGCATTGCCGTTCTTCAAGAAAACGAGAGCATGATCAAAATAGATGACGGTACGGGAACGCTTACAGTTAGGGATTTCACAGGAAGCAAGATATTCAACACCTTCGAAGTGGGGGACATGGTCATGATCATTGGTAAACCACGCGTTTACGAACGAGAAATCTTTCTTGCAAATGAAATAGCCAGAAAAGTGACCGATCAAACCTGGGTAACGTTTCGAAAAAAAATACTGGGGCCAGTACGAAAACGAAACGAAGCACGACCTCCAGTCGAAAAAGAAGCCTCACAACCAGATAAAGACGACCAAAAGCAAGAAAAACTTGTTGATTACTATGATCAGGTCATCAAACTTATCAACGACCTTGACAAAGGAGGAGGGGCAGATATTGACGAAGTCATCAAAGAACTCCCCGATGCCAAACCAATCATTGATCAGCTCATTAACATTGGAGAAATCTATGAAATCAAGCAAGGTCGGCTCAAACTTATGTGAAAACAAACACAAGAAGCGCTTTCTATCATCGCTCAAGAAATTTTAAAAAAGCAATAATATCGAGATTTTAAAGAATTCTTTGAGAAGAAAGCGTTTAAACACAGAATTTGATGAGTTTGGCGTGGCAAAACAAAGGGTTAACTTTTTAAACTTGCTTTGAGTTCAAATACAAACATTAGAGACCAGTGTCCTTAGTGAAAAGGGCCGGTACGACACATAAAAAATGGTCCTCGGTATTAGCTTAGGAATCTTCAGTGAAGCTGCAAGAAAATTATTCCAATTCCACCAACAAATGGGAGATGCCATCTACAATTTTTTCTTGCTCTACTCCAGACCTATTCTTGACGTGCTCCATTTTTTCTTTCAAAACACCTTTTATGCGCTTCTTTCGATCACCGTGTTTATTACGTGGCTCTTTGCAGGTATAGCGATTTACACCTATTTTAAGAAATTTCCAAAGGAAAAACGCATCGAACCCAAAGAATGGCCCCGCGTCACCATCCAAATTCCAACGTATAACGAGCTTGCAGCGCTTAATTGTGCTCGACGATGCCTCTCTTTTGATTATCCAAAGGAACGATTTGACATTATGATCGGCGATGACAGCAACGATAAGAGCATATCGGCACAAATCGATGCATTCGCAGCAAAACATCCACAAGTTACAGTGACAAGAAGAGGAGAAAACATTGGCTTTAAACCAGGAAACCTTAATCATATGCTTCCTTTGACAAAAGGAGACTACATTGTTATCTTTGACTCTGATTTTTTACCAAAACAAGACTTCCTTAAACGCATTATCACGCCCTTCTTGCTTGATAAAAACATTGCAGCAGTACAATCACGTTGGGTCATGAAGAACATTTCACAAAACATCACATCACTTATTGGCAGCATCATCCCCCTTATCTCACACCATCTTGGACTTATTTTCCTAAAATCCATAAAAGCAAATAATTTCATCGCAGGATCTGGCGAGTGTGTGAGAAAAAAAGACTTAATCGAACTTGGTGGATGGACTGCAGGAGCATTCACAGAAGATATTGATTATTCACTTCGCCTCACGGCAGCAGGAAAAAAGATCGAGTACTTGGAGCAACTCGGATGCGAGTGCGAATCACCATACAAGATGAAAGATTTGAGTAAACAACAAATGCGCTGGGCGTTTGGCGTTATTACCGCAACAAAGAAGCATTTCTGGAAAATAATGAAAAATAAAGATGTTCCTCTTCGCAATACAGTAAATGTGTTCTTGCTTGTCTCAGGATATATTGTGACTAGCCTATTCTTTTTGCTTGCACTCACAGGATTCTTAGCGATTATTACCAACAGACCAGAACCAATTATTTGGTCAAAATTCTTTCTCGCATTTGGTAAAAATATGCTTGTAACATCAGGATTCTTGTTTATGAATTTCATCCTCCTCTTTAGTGCAAAACAACAAAAACTTTCACTCAAAGCATTAATTGGCTCATTTAGTGTTGGGATTGTCGTAGTCTACTACGTTGTAAGCGGCGTGACAAAAGCAATCTTTAACAGACCAATGCATTGGTACATGCTTGCAAAACGAGGAAATGAGGTGCGCTTATGACGACAACAGATGCCTTTCACGCAAAAGTAAGTTTTATTCTCAGCCTAGGATTTTGGATACCGCTCTTTAACATTGGATTAACTCTTGCAGCAGTCTGGATTGGCGCGCGAGCAATCAAACGAATCCAAGACCATCCAAAACAATTTGGAGGATTTGGCTACGCACTTGCTGGTTTAATTATTGGCTTAAGCGGATTTGTCGGCACACTCATCTTCATGGCAGTATATCTGTACGCCCGCATAACTGGCGGTACATTACCTTTCTGAATAAAATTTAAACACTAAGAATTCACCGTATAAACGTTCTTTTCTTGGAGAAGGTATATTTGATAACGCCAACGATGGTGATGACGTTCAAAAGGAGTGTGTAGGGAAAGTAAAAAAATAAACTGATCATGTCTCTGAGCGTCACTTTCTGTTTGAAATATGCTGCGCCACCAAGGCAAAGAAGAGGGGTGAGTATTCCGGCAGTTACGCCAAAAATACTTGCTGTCGATATACCCCAATTGGGAATGTTGTAGAAGACATACACAGGTCCTGCAAAGGAAAACCAGCGAAACAAATACGCGCCAATTCCCGCGTCAGGAAGCCAATACATGACCTCGTAAATAACTAAAGGAATCATGGCAAAAGAAAATATGGCCCAGTATACTTGCTGGAAAAAAAACAATAATAACGGAACATTAGACAGGCGAAACGCACCTAAATTTTTTAGAGCGCATTGGGGGCCGCCTATAAACCAGCGCATCCGCTGCGAAAAAATGCTTTTGAACGATTCCATCGCAACAGAATAATAATACGCGCGAGGTGCAGCTACGACCTTGTAACTTTTTTGCACCAATTTTAACGCAATATCCATGTCTTCAGTGAGGACCTCTTCAGAAAATCCTTTGACTTTAAGCAATGCCTCTTTGCGATACGCAGCTGCCGCACCAAAAAACCAGAGCGTATTTTCAAACACTGAAGAAAGAGACGCGCGAATGATGTTGTGAAACCAGTACTCAACACGTTGAAACGTGCCAAGAGGACGCGTGGAATCCTCAATGAAAATCATGCCGTTGACCGCACCCACCTTCTTATCTTGAAAAGGGCCGATGATTTCTTTAAAGAAATTCTTATCGACAAACACATCCGCATCAAGGGTGATAACAATATCGTGCTTAGCAAGAGAAAGTGCTTTGTTTAACGCCGCCGATTTTCCCGCATGTGTAGTTTGTAAGATGTGCACAGGAAACTTTTTCATCAAGGAAAGCGTGTTGTCAGTTGAAGCGTCATCGATACAAATCACCTGAAGTTTCTCTCGAGGATAGGTTGCGGCAAACACTGCCTTCAATGTTTTCTCAATGACCACTTCTTCATTATAAGCAGGAATAAGAACGGAGAGTGGAGGAAGAATTTTTGGAGGCTGCTTTGTTTTTTTGAACAAAAATATGAGAAAGGAAAAAAAACCAATAAGAATTTGTATGAACATGAAAAAGAACAAGATGGCACCTATGAGAAGCACTGGATCTTTAGGAATAAGTTCGATTTGCATAGCAAACCATAAGAAAGGATTGTTTAAAAAGATGAGCAATAAATAAGTAATGTATCAGCAAGATAACTAGCAAACACCCGCATTGCAAGGTCCAGGACAGGCAGTGTACGTGTATTCGCAAGTGTGCGTCCCAAAATTTCTTGAAGCTTGCGCAACACAATTGTTAACACCTACTTCGCTTTGACAATCAACAGGGGCAGGACAATAATCAGGATAGTTTACAGGACCTGCAGGATCAATTGCACAAAGTGGAGCCCCGGCGCTAAGAATACAGGTACGAGGTGTTGCTGTGCACGTACCAAATACGTTAATAGCATTATTCAAATCATTGTCGAGGAGCGTAGTTCCAAGAGCACAATCATCATAGGTTTCAGGAGTGCAGAGACCCGCATCACAAGCAGAGGAAGTTACAAGTAAGGATCCATCACAATAAGGTGTTGGTTTACATTCACCAGTTGCCTCCGGCCAACCAAATCGTTCTTCGAAAGTTTCATCTGTATACGCAACGCATAACAAGCCCTCATCGTTTGGTCCTGTGCATTGTTCGGACAGTGCAGGATCGTAGAAACAATCTTCACTTTGCTCAAGCGTTGCATCGATCGCGCCGTAGCACGCGTTTCCTCTGATACCATCACAATTGCGCGCAAACGATAAAGTAAAAATATCATTTCGAAACGTACGCAAAAGAGGATCATCACTTATTGTTTGGAGCGCGTCTTCTTGCGCTGCGCTTGCAATAAGAACATCTCCTAGAGGAATGCCTAAACTATTTGTGAGCTGAACAGAGTAAGGAGTTGCAGTTCCTCGATTGGCAAGCTCTGCAAGATAGGGTTCGAACAGTCTGCTCTCCATGCCAAGAACAACTGCGCCTTCAAGAAAACTATAACACACCTCAGCGACTCCTCGCAGAGTGTTTGCAGGAGCACAGCAACGATGCGTTGTTTCAAGAGCAGATAACAAAGGAGAGGAAGGGTTGGTGTTGCGTGTGTAAGGAAAGGGCGTTACGCTTCCTGCAATAACTAAGGGCGTGCACGCAGTAATTGGAAGGGTTTGTGCTGCAGGCTCACTATACACAGTGTCATCTTGGACAACAACGAGGTTGTACGTTCTATCGTTAGGGTTGGCAGCAAGCAACCCCGTCGTTACATCTTCAGGAAGGAAATAAGCAGAACCTGGACTGGTTGGCACAACATCTTGACCAAACCAGTAATGAAGGTCTTGGGTGGTGATAAGTGATAATTCTTCATCGCCTTCTTGTTGCCAAATAAAACTGGTGAGAATACCTGGATAAATAAGCGACGTTGAAGATAACGAGCTATCAAAAAACAGAGGATCTTCAAATGAAGGAGAAAAAAGAGGAGAATAAGCATATACGCGAGGAACTGCTTGCGGTAAATCAAAAACAAGAATGCGAACTTCTTGTTCATCATATAATCCGTCAGGGTCGGTGACGCGGATGGTTGTCAGATGAAGACCCCGATCAGCAGGCGAGGTCATAAACGAGGCTTTTCGAAACGTTTGATGCCACGGATCAGAATTGGTCCAATTGTAGGGAGCATCTCCTGCAACTTCTAGAGTGCAATGAAGCGCGCAGTTAAATGAAGAATTGGCAGCAAGACCGTCAAGACAACACGTTTCATCAAAAGAAGTGAAATAATCTTGTCTCCAACCACTGTATTGGTAATAGACGTTCTGTTCGCTAGGATCAACGCCGAGGGGATCAAGAACAATTTCTTCGCCTTCTTGAATAACTACATCGTAGAGTTCACCAGGGGTTTCATGAAGATAATCAAGCACTGGTCTTCTTGGAGGAGAAGCAACGATGAAAGAAAAATTCTTGCCAAGAAGGGTATGTGCAATATCGGTGATGATGTAATGATTTCCAAAACGAGTTAAACGATAGTTCGACTCGTAGGAACGCAACGTGGTAAAATTATCTTCTGCAAAAAATAAAGGGTCTTGCTGTTCGCGGGCTGCGAATTCGTTCACAAGAGAATACAGTGATCGGAAAGGAACTTTAGAGGTGTAATAAAAATCTTGTAAGACCGCAACATTTCCCAAATCTGAAACGAGAATGGTAAGTGGTAAGGTGACATTAATTTGGGCACCCTGTGGCGACCAAAGCAATCGAGCAGCAGGCTCTCCAGCAGTAATGTTGTAGCCTAAGCGAGTAAACACGCTCGTGTCAACACAAGAGAGTAAATGGGTTTCAATATATTGCGCGAGTTGTTTTTGTACGGATTGGTTTGAAAGAAGCGCGTAATCATCAGGATCACAGAGTTGACGAAAATCTGCTCCTTGCAAGCGAGGACTGTTCGGTCCGTTCGGATCGCAAAGTTTTGCTAACGTATTATCCCCAAGAAATCCACTTGACTTATCTGAGAAATAGCAACCAGTGGTTGCATAATACGTAACAAACGCTGCGAGAGGAAGATTGGCAACAGGATAATTTGGAGGATCTGGTTGAACAAGCGAACAAGAACTTGACGTTGAGATAATTGGCGTCACATTTACGTCATCTCCCTCATACTGCAACGCAAGATAATCGGGAGGCAGAGGATCAAATCCTCCTTGATAATCATAAATAATGCCTCCTTGCCGAGATAGTTTGAGAATCGCATCCTCATAAATATTGCCAATACAACTTGCAACGTATTCATCAAGTTGAGCGGCGACAATCTTATCTCCGACTGTTTGCATGAGAGTCTCACGTGCACGTTGTTTTGCAAGATCTGCTTGTAAAGAGAACATGAAGGCAAACACAATAATAAGAACCAATGCCACAATGAAAAAGAGCGCTACCTGTGCGCGTCTTGACAAGCTCACCATAAATAAAAATTGGGGCGGGAAGCATTTATTAATCTTGCTATGAAGTGAAAAAGAAAAAAATTCATCAAGGAGTTGTTGGCATCATGCGCTGGGCGCTCGTAAGAAGATTCCAAGAAAATTCTTTTTCTCGAAGAGCATCTTGTGCGTTGCCTGTGATGAAAATAGCCCGTTCATCAGGGAATTCCTCAATTGAGAAATCTCTAATACGATTTTCTTGAAGGTAATACTCCTCAACAAGAGCATAATACGCAAGAAGTTTTTCAGGATTGAAATGTTCATCGTAGACGAAGCGGAATTCGAAGCTATCAGGATTGTGTTCTTGTCTTCCCGCATTCATAGCGGCAACGAGCGTCATTGAATTACCCTGATCACGATAAATATGTCGCACAAAGAAATTATCTGCTTTGAGATCTCTGCGAGAAGCAAGATCGCCAAAGAGAAGGTTGTTGTTTGCTCCATTTTCATCTCTGGTTCCACTAAACAAACTATTAAAGAAACCAAGGAAGGAATCCCAGAAGCGTTCAAGTAACGCGAGATGCTCAATGCCAGGGATTTCATCGTTTGTAAGAATTGCTATTTCAAGGCCTGGCGAAGCATATAATTGTGGCATGCCGTTGAACACACCTTCAGTGCAATCATAAAATGCTTCTTCATCAGAACGGTCCTTGTTGAACGTTTCCAAATCGCATCGTGCTCCTGCTTCAAACGTTGAAGCAAACGATAACTCAGTAACACCATCAGAGGAAAGGTAGAATTTGTCAAACACGTGTTCAGCTAAATCCTTCAATGTCTTTGTTTTTGGTTTTGCAAGACTGACACCGACAAAGACTTGTTTTGAATCTTGGATGCCCCCATCAGCAGTCTCAAAGACGTTGAGGACACAAATATGCTCAATAAGTGAAAGATCATCTAGATCAAGCACTGCATCGTAGTTAGCGGCAAAGGCAGGATCGCCACAAAACAAATCGTAAGAACAAGCATCTCCGCAAGAAAATGTTACATTATCAACCACGCCAAGAAGAGTGGTTGCTAAAAAGTCAACTTTTGTTTCAGCAATTGAGCGAGTCCAGCCGTTTTCAGGATCACAATACCAACTTCCTCTTGTCGTAAAAGGAGGAAGCACATTTTCAGCAGTGAAAAGTTGCATAGGTGATTCGCCAGGAGGTATGCTCTCGCCGTAATAAGAAAAGAAATTGGTAAACCACGTATCATTGCGTTTATTCGAATCACACACCAAGAAGTCTCCAAGATCTTCTTCATCTGAAGGATCGTTATAGTAAAGAATTGCTCGCAAATTCTGATCATCAATCAAATTATACATTTCTGCTGCGCTGCGATCATGAGGAATGGTAACACCGCCAAAGCACCCCGCATAGGTATCTGAGAAATACTCTTTTGTCGTGAGCGTGGTGTCATCTCCACAACACATCCGACCAGACCAGCCGTAACTAAGGATTGAATCGCAAGCGGTTTTGTATGGAGAAAATGAAGTGTAATCAAATGATGCAGCATCTCTAAAACCAACATCTGTTGCGCCATCAAGATTGCTCACCCAAGAATACCACGAGCCTGTGCAATACTGTGGTTGAGAATGAAGGGAAGAACCAACACCAGGTTCTAAGACGAAGTTATCAAAAATGGCTTGCACGTTTGGAGAAGACGTTGTTACAAAGATCATGGTAACTGAAGAGAGAATTTCTTGAGGGACTTCGTCTAAAGGAACTTCGAAGTGATGCCATCGGTAAGAAGAAGCACCAGATGTGCTGTGTGATAGGAGAGGAATGCGATAGGAATTATCTTCATCAAGGTTGTTGTAATTAGAAACCGTTGAGATGATCAAATCACCAATTGCTGAAGGATCACTAAAACCAGCGTCAAAGGTAAGTGTTGCAAACGAAGACCAATCTCGTGCAATAATGTCAGCCCGAGGCAACGGAATGTAGTTTCCTAGTAGAGGATCTTTTCGATACACTCTGCTTTGAAAGAACCCTTCGTCATACACATCAAAGTTCATCGCAGAAAAATAAGAACTTCCCGCACCAAAGTAATACCCTTCGTTTTGATTAAAACAAGCTCTTCCCGCACAACATTCGCCAAAACGACCAGTCTCACCCTGTTCAAAACAAGTAAATGCGGTACTTGACTTAAACTCATCTTCACCAAAACCAAAGTTTTGGTACGTGCCAAAGCAACACGCTAACGGTTCTTGTCCGACAATATCGACAGAAATGCCAAGACAACCACTGGAGTAAATAAAAGGATTTTCAAGAGAAACACTTTCATCGAAAGGCGTTCCACCCGCAATAACACATTCATCAGCAGATTCTACAACAATTGCTTCACAACGTGCAGTCTCACCAATGCAACATTGATATCTTGGAGTGGATTGATCAGATTCTTGAGAAGAAAACAAATCCCCTCCTCGACAAAGAGGATAATCTTCATCGCACACAACGTACGCAGCTTCATCAAAATATGCGTTTTCTGCAAGAGCAGCACAAGAAACATCTGTTGGAAGAGAAGAATCTAAACAAGTAACAAGACCTGCATCGTCACAGTCTTCAGAAAACATATACTCGGGACCGGGCTGGTTAATGATATCGACCTCCTGACAGAAAGGAAGATTATCATTGGGAAATTCTGTGCACAAATCATAAGTATTGCCAAGACCATCAATTTCGCAAAACTGCGAACAAGAAGCAAACGATTCGCCAGCATTTGGAACGCTTCCTGAATCACAACAGTTCGTATCGCTTCCACCTTGACAAACATGGGTGATATGTTCAGGTAAATAATAATGCAAAATATCGTAACACGTTACAGATTCAGAGCCGCCCGCATTGGGAAATGAGGCGCCATACTCCAGGCCAATATCGAGCTCATCAGCACCTTGAGCGATCGGAGGATAGAACAACTCGTTATTCGCTTCAGGACCACACACGAACCAATTGTCTGTGTTTGAAATGAAACTTTCACGAGAATTTGTGTGAATAATAAAAGGACCGGTTCCTGCTCGCCACCACGTTGGCAAATGAGTAATGCTCATGTTATAATACTCATCATACGAAAACAAACTATACGAACCAACACCTGAAAGAAATAAATCGTTCAAACAAAGATTTGACTCAGAAGCACCGTCAGGACCAATATACGTAGTAATACCACCATATTCAACAACAAGTTCAGGCGTTGACACATAATTACAAAACACATCAAAATCAGTACATGTTTGTTCATCACCAAGCAAACCACATTGGAAAATTGGAGGGATTGCAGAATCAGGATCGGAACATGCAAAATTGTGAGGAGAGCAACCAGCTTCTATAAATGTGTTGAAAGGAATTTGTTCGTCGAATTCGGTGAAACAACTATTTCGAGATAAAGGGGTGTGTGTAAAGTCAACTTCGCAACCAATTTCATAAGCAAGTGCTCTCACTTCATCTTGATAACCCCAATACATATCGTAAAGAGAGTTAAGATCTTCACAATTAAAATTTTGAGGTAAATCAGTTTGATCAATGTAGGGCTCATCAAAAAAAGAAGGTAGTGTTTCATTTTCAGTTAAATCAAAAAAAACAGACCATTCGTAAGGCCCATCTTCTTCTGAAGTTTCATTAAGAATGCATCTTTCGAATGCGCATTGGTCAGAATTCGCTAGAAGGGTTGGAAGATATTGCTCTTCAAGATGACATCCTTCTCGTGCTTGAACATTACATTTTAGCCGAAGATTACCAAGATCATCATCACCAACACATAAACCTTGTTCCTCTGACGTATTGTAAATAATCTCGGTCATCCCATTAGAAGAGTACTCACAAAGAGGAAGAGCGTTACATGAGATAATCACGTGTTGGTTGTCAGTCCCAGAATCAGGTCTTGTCAATAGAAAAATGTAAAAATCACTACAAAAATTTTGGTTCGTGTAAAATGCAGACACATCATTGTTGAACAAATTAGCCGTTGGGATTGTTCCTGAGTAACTATTCGTAGATGCGTCATTTGTATGACAGAATGTTGAAAACCACTCTTCATCACCAGAAGCTCCAAAACAACGAAAGGGAAGTGCATCAACAAACGCGTAAGGAGTTGATTGCTGCGTGGCGTCAAAATCGAGAGATTGAGCGCAACCAAACTCTACGCATAAAGCAGAACCGGTTTCTGCAGTATTTTGAAGAAATGAACAAAGACCTCCTGTAAATGCATTTGAAGAGAGACTGCCAAGACAACCAGTAAGTTCACGAGGATAAAAAGAAGAGAGATCATACCCGACCAAGTCATCTCCGCAAACAAAATCAGAAACACTGTTCGCGCTTGGTAAAAAACCAACATCATCCCATATTCCAAACTGCGGAACGGATGCAAAAGAAGTATGTCCATCAGCAAAAAAAGGATTTAAGTAATCTCCCGCAACAGGATTTTCAGTTGTCATAAAAGTTGGTGCATATCCTGAAGGAGTGTCGGAAGGAATGTTGAAACAGTCAGTATCTGCAGCATCAATTTGACCATCAAGGTCGTTATCAACTTCATCATTACAATTGAATTCGTTAGAAAACGGAGTCAGTAAGGTGATTGAGTTAGATTTTGGCCAAGAGAGAGAAAACGCTGTTGAAGGATCATTCGAACCATACATTTCAATAATGTAGTTATGACCTGCTTGCATTGAGTATGTTCCTGAAGACCTAAGAACACCACTCTCTCGGCTATCAGCCGCATCATAGAAAAAAATGCTAAAACTGGTTGCTGTTTTATCTAACGTAGCAAAATCAAATATATAATTGTTATTTGCATGAACAAAAACTTTGAATGCGAATGTTCTTACCGGAACACCTTGAGGAGATCTATGCCATTGAAAATCTAAAAAATTTTCATCATCAGAGAAATCATAGCAAAAATCTGGAAATGCGTTTTGGGAACGAGCGGCAAACACATCGGTTTGTTGCACCAGTGCAAGATCGCCAGGACTGAACAAAGCCGCAGGAGGCAATTGAGATATTGGATCGCCTTCAGTTATCGCACCAATTGGTTCACCAGAATCAGGAGAAAATAAAAACATCCAATGAGAATCAGAAAATGATGTTGGACAAGATCGTTGAAAATCAGCTAAATGAGCCCCCAAACAATATCCATTCATAGGATCAGAAGAAAGAGAGTGATCTTCAAAAGAAATCACCCATGAGGCGTCTATGCCAACAATTCCTTCGCAAGCTGCCTTAACTCCATAAGCAGACTCTAAAATCGCCCTATCTGGAAGATTTGGGTTGTTCAACCAACCATCACGAGAAAACCCTTCCATAGCGTTATTTTCAATATTTGTTGAAATAGTTGTTGCAGAAGTTGTTGGAGCTGCAGAAACACCATCTTCAGGACCGAACCCCACACAATAAGCGCCTTGGTAAGAGTTTTCTACTAGGTTGGCGCTCTTTCCCAAGTAAAAGGGAACTTCAACACAAAAAGGAGAATCTTCTGGACAAGTCAAATGCCAAGTTGAAACAGAATCTCTCCCTCTACAATCAACATATTTTTCATTAATCGAGAATGAACTCGCGCAAGAGTCTCGATGAAATCCATCTCCCGCATCATGTGCTTCGCCAAACGTTCTTATTTGTCGATATTTTTCATTACACCAATTATCTGCATTACTTCCACTACCCGATTCGTCAAATGATTTGGTTCTGCAATTTCCATCGCCACAACTATAACCTGCGCTAACGGACGACGCCAATAAACTAAGTAAGACTAGAAAGGTAACAATTGTAAGTTGCCAAGTAACACCCCTCATTTTACTCATTGCAATTTTAGCATCCTTGCAAGAACTGCGAAGTCGTCAGCAGTTCGTATCTTGTAAGGCTCGCTCACCACGTTGATAATACTCCATTTTACCCGATGTTTCTTTATTAATGTTGCGTTTTGAAGCATGCGTGCGAAGGTTCGTGCTTGTCGTCGCCGATCAAAGAGCAGCGCATAGTTAAAACAATATGTTACTTCGTTTGCTGCAAATTTTTTTACGATGGCTTCGTTGAGTCCGCTGTTGCGTTGTTTGTTGTGATCTTTTGAGAAGAGAAGTTCTGCGTTGTAAAACAGTCTGTTTTTTTTGGAGAAATTTTCTGTGTTTAGCACCACATAAATGCCTTTTTCTGTTACGAGTTCTGTTTGTTTTTGTTTTGCAAGATCGTAGGGTGCGCCGAGTGTTTGAAGAAGTGAAGCAAAGGGTTCTTTGCGATCATCGGCAGAAACTAAGAGGTTCATCAGGTAGAGTAGCCTTCTTCTTTTTTAAAAACTTTTTTAAACACCGTCATCTTTAGACCTGGTTATGCATAAGAGGTGGTGGTTTCTCATAGGCTTTGCAGTATTTGTTGTAGTCTGGTTTGCCTTCATCCAAGTATCACCTTTACAAAAAATTACTATCAAAGATGAGCTTCATTCTTGGACAAGCTATTCGTATGTCGATAGTGAAGGAGTCGTGTGGGGCAAGACAAGTGGTCTTCTTTTTCGCGCAACAGAAGTAGGTAATGAACAGTGGAAAGTGGAGTATCAGGACGAGTACGGAGTCATTACCCGTTATGTTGGCGTCACTAATTTCGGTTTCTTGCCCGAATTACCTGGTTTCTTTAAAGTGGGGACGTCAACGTTTGTGCGCACCAAGGTAACTCCTTCAGGATTATTCTTTGGCAAAGTTATCAATGATGCTTTTTTTGAGCAAGGACGAACGTTGCCTGACAATATGGTTGAAGAATTCTCAAAGCACGTAAATGCGAATTGGATGGGACCATTGCATTTTAGTCAAATCAATTGGGAGTTTTACAAAGGCTATTGGTTTTCTGATGGAAAGAAGTATTATTTTGATGACGCATATCATCTTGTAGGAGATGAAACAAGTCGTGCGCACGAGTTCATGGTAAACGGTCCTCGAGAAAAATTCTTCGCGCTTCCCGAGTATATTGTTATTCATGAACTGTTTGAGAAGTAAACTTAATAAAGATTCTTTCTTTTCTTAGTGGTAACATGCTCTATTTGTTGGCTCTTGCGGATGCGCTTGCAGCGCTGACCATCATTCTTAGTTTCTTTGTTGATATACCTTGGAGATTTACCGTTCTCTTCGCAGTTTATTTACTTGGAAAAGCAGCCGTGTTTCGCAGAGATCCGTTGTCTTGGCTTGATGGAGGAGTGGGAGCGATTATGCTTATCAGTCTCGCATATCCTCTTGTTGTTATGCTCTCAATAAGTTGCGTTTACTTACTGGTCAAAAGTGTAGAATCGTTCTTTCTATAACTGCAAATTCGTTATCCTTTGCTGAGTTGAAAATCGAAGTACTTCTTGTAAATAAAGTAGGTGATTGCGCTCGCGATTAAGGCAAACAGCCACGCGCTAAATGTTTGCGTTGCAATAAAGAAATACAAGAAAATGGTGAAGGCGAGTATGAACACGTACCAGGTTCGCGAATAACGAATGAGATGCAAGCCGTCAACAGGAGCTAAAGAAAATTTATGTGACATGAAGCTATAGATGGGAATGGGCACCAGACTGAAAATAAGGAGTAAGAATAATAAATTAATAATAGGCATGAAGAGAGTTGCGTTGACGCCGAATGCGAGAGGATGGAGTAATAAAATAAACCCTAATAAAGTAAGAGCGCCACTCATGCCAACACTAAATAAATCACGATACGCAAATGTTGCAGTGGTGCTTCGCCCAAGCAAGAGCTTCTTATTCACTTCAATACGGACAGTGCCTGGAAAAACCGGTAAGATAAGTCCATACGAGAGCACGGAAAAAAATATTCCTACAATAAGAGAGGTGATGTTAGATTCGTACGTTGCCTCATAACCAAGTTGCAAACTTCTAATTTTTTGCATGAGTGTTTTGGCCACAAGAAAAATAAACGCAATCACATAATAGAAGATCAGTAAGAAAAAAGAACGACCAACTTCTCCGGTGAAGAAAAAATTTGCAGACATCACTGCAGCAATAAGTACCGCGACCAGATGAAGCTCTTTATGCTCCTTTTTTGTCACATGCAAATATTTTTTTAAACGATATTTCATGAAAGTAACTCCTGAACGCCTTTGACGTGGGCGGCACCCATCACCGCAACAATGGTCGCATTTGGATGCTCTCTTGCAATTGCTTGCAAGTTTCGTGCCATGACTTTGTTTCTCTCATCAACAAGAGGGAGGTATAACCCGGGCAATTCTTTTTTGAAGACCTCAAGCAACTCAGCAACGATTTGTGGTGAGGGAACCGAATCCAATGCAAAACGAGGTTGTTTAATTTTACCCCGCATTCCTCGAATAAGGAAACGAAATAAATGACGGAATTTAAATGATGTATGTAATCGACGTAATGTTATAAAAATGTTCCTGTCAATAAGAGCAAGTGAGATATTTTTTTCTTTCGCAAGTGCTGCTGCCGTTAAAAATTCTGAACCTGGCGTGACATTAACAATAGCGCCAATTCGTCGCTGCGCGTAGGACGCAATCATCGCAAAGAAAAACCCTCGTATGCCAACGAGCCGAAGCAAAGCAAACGAAGGTTTGCTTGGTTGCATACCTTTGAGAAGTGCATCAAACCGATGCTTATCAAGCTCAATGGCAAGAATAGAAGGATGATACGTTTCCACCGCTTTCTTTAGTTTCTCAGAAGAAGCGGCAGCAACATGATTTGTCCCAACTAAATGGATGTGAGCCATCACACAACACGTAAGATTTTTTTGAAGAGCAAACTAAATGCGATTACGAGAATGAAGTACGACCAAAACCAAGTCAAAGGAAGTCCCCAAGAAGCAAACGGTCTTGTTTTTTCGTTTCCTACAAGCACTCGCTTGAAAGGACTGCTTGCTTTTCCAAGCGGTGGAGCGTATTCTTGTCCATCAGAAATCTTAATTTGTTTAGTGGTAGAAAGTTCATTATAAGAAAACTTCAAATCGTACGTGCCCAGTTCTCCTTTGCAAGTAAATATGACGTGATCTTTGAGTTTCCCTAAATAATCATGTTCGATTGGGGCAACAATCTCTTTTGAAGAAGCATCACAAAAAAGAGCAGGGGTTGAAGAAATACCGACGTTTCCAGTTGTACCTGATACGAATTCGACAACGACAGGAAATTCTTGATCAGGCATGAGAGGAACGTATGCAACTGATGCGTTTAACCAGCTAAAGATAAGAAGAAAAGGAATCATGGTGATGAACACGGGGCGAAACGAGCCTTTCATCAGCTCTGATTGGAGTGCCATCATTTCCTTTTGGATCTTCATGGCTTTTTTAGGATCGTCACGCGCTTCTTTGAGTTTTTTCTGCTGCGCTTTAATTTTTTTTCTGTGTTCTTTAATTTTTGTTTGATCGGTAAAATACTTTGTGGCAAGTGTGCTAATAATGCTTAATAACGCGGTGAGAACAATGAGTGTGAACGGTATACCTAGCTGAAGAAGAGGTCTGAAAAGGAAATCAAGCATGTGCGCCATTTCGTCAAATCACCTAGTAAGAGCAAACCAGAGGAGTTTTATAAAACTTGTGAAGAGATTTCACGAAGTTGGATCAGTGACTTGACCCATGAAAACAATTGCTCCGGTGGTGTTTTCTTTAATAAGAAAGATGAACGGATGGTCTGCGCGAAAATCTCTGCCTGCAGAGGCCAGCTTCGTACTAATTACGGTTGCAGCCGCAGCCTCAGTTCCTTTCTCGTCAACTTCTATTACTGCTTGATGAATGACATCACTAATGTATAGTTGATAAGGAGACAAATAGGAGAAATCTGCCGTGTCAGAGTTGAAAGGATCAACCATGCCTAAGTTTTGAAAATTTTTAACAAGACTATATTTTGTTTCAAACGTGAATTTTGGCAAACGCACACTGATTTCTTGAGATGAAAGTTGCGAGATCCATAATGAGAGGTTTTCTGCTGAAAGCGAAGCCTTCACATCAGTGAGGGTCATGGAGGTAAAATTGTGAGAGGGAAGCATATCGAACGGTCGCCTGGTTTGAGGCAATAAGACAAGCATAGAAAATTCTTCATCTTCATAAGGGAGTTCGACCATTTGCAACAAATCATTTTCCATATAGTTCACGTTTGCATCTTTGTGTAAAACCATCATTGATACCATCTTCTCATCTTCTGGCGAAGTAAAGAAACGAGCATCATGAGTGCGTTTTTTGTCAAATTCATCCTTCCAGGTTGCTTTAAAGTAGATTGCGTTTGTTAAGATGAGCATAACGTCTCTGGTCACCACGCCTTCTGAAAGTAAATCAACAATTTTGCCATTTGTTTGTGCTTCAACCCAAGCGTTAATTTTTCTTCGAGAAGCTTCTGGGTCGGTTGCGAAGTCAAGTGCTGTTGCGTTTGCCGCATAATAGCGCTCAGCTGTTGCAACAAATGTTGTATTTAATGGGAATTGGGATTGCGTCCAAAGCGCGTTCGCTGTTGACAACTCATATGATTTATGGTTGTTATTTATCTCGTTGTAAATCCTGGCGGTGTTCGGTAAACGAACTAGCGGATCTTGCGGAAAGCCAAAAACAGAGGATAATTGGTTGGCAGTCTCACCACGCGCTCCTTCATACGTTAGAGAAAAAGCAGTTGAGATGCTGTATGGTGAGAAAAAAACGTTTTCGTTTGTGTTTGCAGATAATTCTTTATACAACGTAATGGCAAATTCGTTGTTTGCGGTGACAAGCGTTTGCACGCCTTCAAGCGTTGCGCCAGTATCATCTGCGTAGTTCGGAGGATCTGCGCGCGTACATCCTGAAAGAAGACTGCTTGAAACTAATAGCAACATAAAAGCAAACAACATGAATTTTTTCGATTTCATACCACATCGTCACAGGAAGGAAATATATAAATGTTCTGAGATGGTTCGGTGTAAACCACAAGAAAAACCACAAACACAGTCAGCACTGCCCACCTGGGTGCAGTAAGTTTTTAAAGACCGCTCCATTCACTAGTTTCTATGACAGCAAACTATGAAGAACTTCTGGAAAAAGCAAAGAAAGAGCTTCCAGAACGTGCAGAAGAAGAAGCACGCTTTGAAGTGCCTTCAGTTAAAGGTCATTTTGAAGGAACGAAGACTGTTGTCAGTAATTTTGTACCAATTTGTCAACATTTACAACGAGATCCAAAACATGTGCTCAAATTCGTTCTTAAAGAGCTAGCAACACCTGGAGAAATTAGTAAGACAAGCGTTATTCTTGGCAGAAAAGTCAATAGTGCTCGGTTAAATGAAAAAATTAATCTCTACGTGAAAGAGTTCGTTACGTGTAAAGAATGTCATAAACCTGACACGGAACTTTCTAAGGAAGGAAGCATATACTTGTTTCGCTGTAAGGCATGTGGTGCAAGATATACGTTTCACGCAAAAATATAATTCTTAGAAAAATGCGCCAAGACCGGTTTGTTTTTCCGGATCTTTTCCAAACACTCCTTCTACTCGTCGTTCAAGAAGTTCAAGAGATTCTATTAAATAGGCGTTAACACCGTAATGTCGTGCAAGATATAAAGAAGGTTCTAAATATTTAATGATGCTGCCTTCAGAAATGGTGAAAATAATTTTTCCTGCGCAAACCGAACAAACCCCTTTAAGAGGGGGTCTGCGAAATTTCTCATTACACCCAACACAACGAAATTGCTGCTGACTAAATTTACGCAAATTACCTTTCGTATCACGAATAAAATGTCGTTCGATGACCAGTGTTGCTACATCTTTTGCATCAACTGCGCGAAGTTTTTTTGCAAGCACCATTTGACCATCTAATTTTTCTTGCATGGAAGGAAGTAATTTGTACGCAGAACATAAGACGCCAGCATTAATATTTCCTGTTTCGTGCGTGAACCCCATACCTTCGAATTGTGCGGGCGTGTCAAGTACTTTGCCAATAGTGTCAATCTTCACTTCCCAAGGCATTTTGTAAGCTTCGGCAGCGCGATAAAACTCAAGAGGGTATTCCCAAGCACGATCAACATCAAACGCCATATCGTCAACTTCCTGAGGAATAAGATTTGTTGCAAGAACAAACGGTGCATCCATGGTCGATCCTCGACTATTAGGTAAATATTCTCTGCTGAAATTTAAAAAACCATCAAGAAGCAAGAAAAAACATGTTTCGTCTCCATCACAATCTCGACGCATAGCAGCATGCATATATGGGTGCGCGAGCAAGCCTTGTGTTTTTGAAAACCCAAGAATTCTTCCAAGAATACCTGCAGAGGTGTGTGGTGAAAGACATATAACGTAGTGACCAGGAAGTTCTGATTTAGAAGATAAGTTGTAGAAGGGTTCAAGTTTGTAGAGTTTGACAAGCAAATCATCAATAAATTTTGTTATGCGAAATAATACGTCGTCAGCAGGCTCATCAGGTGATTCTGGGCAGGCAGGTAAGATAACATCTTGAGGTAATAACTCGACAACTTGATTTGGGTGGGTTAATTCATTTCCATCAATATCTTTTTCATAACCTAATTCGCGCAAACGAGAAAGTGAGGTGCCGATCTCTTCAGGTTTGAAATGAGTCATAGCAAGTTCAGATGCGTCATATCTTGTTGTGCCATCTTTATTAACAGCGATGTCATGTGATGCGCGAAGAATCGCTTTTGCTAAATGTTCAGGATAGTGACGTTTGTTTGTTGTTCCTCGCACACCTTTGATAAGATCGGGATAAATAGGTAGTTGTAAATCTTTAAGGGTTTTTTCAAAGTATCGTCGAATGGCAAGAGAGCCAACACGATAATGGTCCTCATCATCATCAACACGAATTTTTCTTTCGCGAGTAAACACATCGTGACCAAGAGTTGTTTTTACTTCCTCAACCCATGCAGAAGCAAAGCTTGTGGTAATGTGTCCTGTATCTAACGCTGATTGAAAACTTCGCAAGCGACCACCTTCATTTGCCACAGGAAACAACCCGTTTGGAGAACCAGTCATTTTTCTCATCTTTGCTTTTTCTGGTCGTCCCATTCGGCCACCAATAAATAAACCTGCTTTGTCTTTGATTTTAATTGAGGAGTGTTTGTTTATTTCTTCAAGAGTTGATCCTTCAATGTTTATATTATCAATATCGAGCTGATCAAAAATAAATTTAAGAGGAGCAAAATCTGATAGGGCAATAACAATAAACTCTTTTCCTGGAGCGATGTGAGGAACACCTAATACTTCAAGTGTTCTTTTTGAAGTCTCATCATGGGGAAACACGAAATTTTTGTTTTTGCCTTCGCCTCGTTTTGACGCGAGCGCGAGCGCAACAAAATCTTTTGCGGAAACTTGAGAATAATAATAGAGATACCGCGGGTGCAAAGGTATGTTGAGTTCTTTTGCAAGCGCACAGGAAAGAGTAAATGAGGGGGGTGGGCCGAACGGGGAAGAGATGAGTTGTTCGAATTCTGTTGCTGAAAGATTTATTGTTGCTAAAAGTTCTGTTCGATCTTCAGGAAGTTGTTCTTTGAGCTCTAAAAGCCACCATTCTTCCACATAACCTGGGGGAACAAGCATGTGAGCGCGATTAAAAAAATCTCCATAGTTGATGAGCACATCACCAAGATAAAGTATTTCTTCAACCACAAGTCCTTTTGCTTCTTCAGGTGTAGAAATTTTTCGCACAGAACCATCAGTTAATTTAACGATCGGTCCATCAATAACATTACAAGGAGTGAATGCTGCTGCTTTTCCTGGTCGCTCAACTTTTAATTGAGTTCCCGTTGCAATATAATTATCTAAAACAGCCATCGTTGCCGGATTAATTGATTGACCAGAATATCCTGAAGCGCGGGATCGACCATAACGCAAGCGAAATCCTCCCGATCGCAGTGGATAAGAAAGAACAGGTCTTCCCGCAACAATATCACTTACGAACACATAATCGGGTTTCACTTTGATGCCTGACGTGTCTTCAGCGACTTCCACCGTTTTTTGTGCTTTCAGTTCTTTTTGTAATTTTATATACTCGCCAAGAAATTGCCAGTCATGCATACCAAACTCATCAATAAAATTTGAAAGACGTTTCCATAATTTTGGTGCTTTAAGAGGAATACAAGAAGAGTGGATGAGGCAAAAACCGCTACGAAGTAAATTAGTTTCAACGCGAGGAAGATCTTTGAGAAGGGCGTTTGAAAGTTCTCGTCGTTCTGAAGGATCACCTCCTATTTCGACCGGCATGCGTTCCATAAGAAATCTGGTTTCTTCTTTGAAAGGATAATATTGGAGGTTGGTTATGTATTCATGGTAATCTTCTAATTCTGCAAAGGTTCGTTCCATTTCTTTTTCGTCTGGATCGTACGTTGCATACCCCATTTTTTTGCGAACATAGTCGGCGATGAGCACTGAAACTGCAGCAGCGGTTCCTCCTGCATTTCTGATTGGGCCCGCGTAGTTTAAGCGAAAATATTCTCCTGTGCCATCACGGCGCGGACGAATATCAATTCCGATAAAACCTTCAATAGGAGCACTAACAACTCCACTCGTTACATACGCAAACCCTACGCGAATACCGATTTCCATCGCTTCTTTTTTATCAGAAAAAGAACAAAATTTTTCTTGAGCAATCTCATAAGCAATAATAAGAGCAACTTGCCATTCTTGTGAACCATATTGTTTTTCGAGCTCGATGATGCGCTCAACAACACCAGAATCTTTTATTTGAGGAACAATAGCTGAAATAAGCCCGATAACGCGCTCAGCTAAATTTTTTGCAAGCATGATCTCCACATCACGAGTTGGATCTTTTCCTTGCCGGCGCGCTGCTTGCGCTAATTTGAACAAAGAAAGAGTGTCTTTGTCAAGTTTTTCTAAATAGGTAAGTATTCGCTCAGACGCTTTTTGCATTTTTCTTCAGGAAATTTAACACTTGCACTTGTCTTGTTTTCAAATTTACCACAGGAAGTTGACAAGGTTGGGGTTCGAGTCCTCGTTTTATTTGATCTTCTGTGGTGTCCGTCCAACAAGAACCATTGATGAGGGTGACGTTGCGATAGTTAGAAACACTTGCACGATGAATGTGACCGGTGATAAAAAAATCAGGAACATCATCAATTGCAAGAAGATCAAGTTCGGTATCTGGCAAATACAGAGTTGATCCGTGTGTTGGAGCAAGATGTCTTCGTTTAAGCAAAAACTCCATAATCATATCAACACGTTTTTGTCCTCCTGCAGCTCGAATAGAAGGAACATTATCAGAATAATAAATAAGTGAACCACCATGATAAAGAAGCACTTTAAAGCCAGAAAAATCTTTGTGTTTTCCAATGGTAACTAAAGAAGGGTTTGAAAGACACGTGACGTTTGGAAGTGAATACACACTTCCCGCATAGTCTTTGTACAGGGGAGCTTGGGGTTCAGCTAATCTTCCCGCATCATGGTTTCCAGGAATGATTATTATTTCGATTGAAGATCTAATTTCTTTAATTAAAGATGTAAAATGATCATATTGCTTTTTGATGGTGGGAATGATTAAATCCTTTTCTTGTCCAGGATACACTCCAACACCTTCAACTAAATCTCCCGTAAATATAGCATATTTTACTTTTTGCGCGATTGCGCGTTGTTCAGGAGATCCTAACTCCCCATTCAACCATTTAATTGCTGCTTTAAACTCATTTTCCATAAACACCTGGCTTCCCGCGTGCAAATCGCCAATGATAGCAAGGTGTTCATCGTAAGGACTTTTTTTGAGTTCTTTTGATAAGGAAACATCTGGAAAGATGATTGACTTTACAAACAAACTCCCATCACCAACAACTCCTTGGATGCCAATAATTTCATCAAGAACGAGATCTTTGGTGAGTTCGAACAGATCATTATTTTTTTGAGTGATGATAATGGTTATCTTGTCAGTCATATCCTCTACTGTTAAAATAAAATTGTTATTTTTGGTGAGTTGTTTTTCAACAATCATCCCGATCACCGTAACAGCATCATCTTTTGTGTGTTGCTTTGCACGTTTTATCGTGGTGACACCAGACATTTCTTGTCTTGTGCGAAGAATTTTTTCAACAAGTTTAAAGCGATTCTTAAAAACAGAAACAAAATCCCCCACTGCTCGTTTCTTGCTTGGTTTTGTATAATTTTGTAATATCTCAATGCCGGTGTTTTTATCTTTTTGTACGGGAAGAATATTTTCAAGCATGAATAAATCGGGATGGGCAATCAAATACGCTTTTAATTTTTCAAAATCAATGTCTTCTGGGTTGATAGTTTCATCTAAGAGCACGCCGTTTGCATTAAGCAAAGAAATAATTTCTTGAGAGGTGGAAGTCATGAGCTAGAGTTTTGTTCTAGAGGAGTTGAGTTGCATCAACACCCAATTCTGTTGTGAGGAGGGTAAACACGGTTTTTTCAACAGGTGAAGGAAGACTGAGCGAAATTTCTTTTGTTCGTCCGAATCTTCCTTTTGAAATAATTTTTGCATTAATGATGCCAAGCATGTCCAGTTCGGAAATAATATCTGATATTCTTCGCTGCGTAAGCGGCCGAATATTTGTTTTTATACAAAGAGATTTGTAAATTTCGTAAATGTCTCCGGTGTATATTTTTTCCTTCGGGTTGTTTCGCTTAAGAACAAGGATGGGAAAAAGAACGTTTTGAAATTGTTTTGGTTGGGTTTGGACAATGTCGATGATTCTGTCTTTTTCTATTTTATCTTCCGCAAAATCAATATGTTTAATCTGAACATGATCTTCCGCGTTTCGCTCAGCTATTTCTCCTGCAACACGTAAGAGTTCAAGAGCGCGTCTCGCATCCCCATGTTCTCGTGCAGCATATGCCGCGCATTTTGCAATAACCCCTTCTTCAATAACGTCTTCTTTGAAAGCGATTTTGCTTCTTTCTTCGAGAATATCTCTAATTTGAGGAGCGTTATATGGAGGAAAAACCAATTCTTCTTCAGAAAGAGATGATTTGACACGAGGATCGATGTTATTTGCAAACATGAGATCGTTTGAGATGCCAACAAGTGAGAGTTGAGATTTTTTGAGATCGCTGTTAATTCTGGTAAGATTATAGATTATTTCATCACCTGCTCTATTAATTAATTGGTCGATTTCATCAAGTACAAGAATAATGATTGAATTTTGTTCTTCAACTGCATGATAAAAAATGTTGTAGACTTCATCTGTTGGAAGTCCTGTTGGTGGCACTGCTTTGCCGAAACTTCGAGAAAGTTCTGCGATCATTCGATATTCTGTGTCTGCAATTTTTTTTAATTTACAATTAACATAGATTATTTTGAGTCGAATGTCTTTTTCTTCAGCGATACGTTTCATTTCATCGACGGTGTGTCGAACGCTTAATGTTTTTCCCGTTCCTGTTTTCCCATAAATGAAAATGTTTGATGGTTTTTCTTCGCGAAGTGCTGGCGCAAGAATTTCTGCTATTTGTTCAATTTGTTTGTCTCGATGCTTGATTGCATCAGGTATGAAAATGCTTTGAAGTGCCTTCTTATTCGTAAAGAGGCTTTGTTTTTCAAGAAATTTTTCGAATAAATTAGTCAAGTTCTTGCTCATCGTTCGTTCCAGAAGAAAGATAGGGTATATAAAGTTTTTTCTTGTGGAAACTACATACCTCACACACCATAATTTCTTGTGGAACTCTTTGATAAGGAGAACTGAGGTCTTGTGCGTTCTGTTTTACTTCTTGTTTGTTTTTCCATATTTTTTTCTGGATGTTTTTTCTTCTCATATTATTTATTTATTTTCTATATAGTAAATAATAATAATAATGATAATAAAAAAAATAATAACAATAAAAATAACAATAAAAAAATAATAACAACAACAAAATAATATAGCAAAACGATAAAAACAACAAAATGATATAGTAAAACAATAACAATAATAAAATGATATAGCAAAACGATAACAACAACGAGAATGCCAGAATCAACAAACAGAGTATTCTAGATCAAATACACAAGTTACAGCTCAATTTCCAAAAGAAGCATCTCCAAAGGAAATAGTGGTGTCAGAGGGTCTTACCAACACACAATCATTCAGAAACAAATAATATTACCACTCAACAATAACAAACTTTATAAATATCTTAATGTTTCATTATTTCCCACTAACAAATTAAGGTGATATTAATGAATGAAGAACTCCTTCGAAAAGCAAAGGACCTTGGATTAAACTCATACGAAGCAAAAATATGGATTGCGCTCTTGTCAAAAGGAGTTTCCTCAGCAGGAGAATTATCTGATATTGCAAACGTTCCTCGCTCACGAAGTTATGATGTTCTTGAATCACTTGAAAAAAAAGGATTTGTTGTCATGAAAATTGGCAAACCTATCGAATATATTGCCTTATCTCCCTCTGAAGTCATCGAACGAGTCAAAAAAAGAATTTCAAAAGATGCAGAAAAACATCTTGACATGATTGAAAAAATCAAGGATTCTGACTTAATGACCGATCTTACAGAACTTCACAATCAAGGAATAGATTTTGTTGACTCAACACAATTATCAACATATATTAAAGGAAGAAACAACATCTATTCTGAGATGAATTCTCTCTTAAAAGATGCAAAAGAGCACGTCCTCCTTCTCACAACCGAAGCAGGTCTTATCAGAAAATATGCTCATTTGCTCTCTCAAATCAAAAAAGCTCACAAGCGCGGCGTTAAAACCACCATTGGCGCACCACTTTCTCATTTACCAAAAAAACTTGTTGATGATTTACAATCATATGTGACGTTGGTTGATGTTAAACAATTACCCTCAAGATTTCTTGCAGTTGATAACAACAAACTTCTCTTCCTCGTAACGGGAGAAGAAACACCAGAATCATTCGATGTTGCCATTTCAGTCGAATCACCATTTTTTGTGAATGCCGTAACTCAAATGACAAAAAGCGTAATGAAGTAATGTGTGGTGGTATGTTAATTCTTTTTCTTAGTTTTTATCTTCGCTTTTTCTTAAATTTCCCCATTTGGTTTTCCACTCCAACCACTAGTTTTCGCTTGTAATCTCATAACAACAAACTCCACTCGAAACAAAGGGGTCTGTTGTGGCTTTAAATATACGGAATTCTACACTCAGAACGCAAAATAGAGGCTTCTTTGACCACTTCCACTCGAAACGTAGGGGGTTTGCTGTTTATAATACAAGTGTTGATTTTTAATCATCTTTATAAATAACGGATATTTTCCTTTTAAATACTCGCTCGCTATTTTTGGGCGTAATGAGGGAGGACTCATGACCAAGCGAAGCATCGATCAAGCAAAACCAATGAACGTTAAGATAGTTAACATTGTTATATCGACGTCACTGGAACATAATGTGCCATTAGAGAAAATGGCAGCGACTTTACCAAATACAGAATACAATCCTGAACAATTTCCAGGATTGGTAATTAAAATTAAAGAACCAAAGACGAGCGCTTTGATTTTTAGCTCAGGAAACATTGTTTGTACTGGCGCAAGAAGTATGGATAAGGTTTACGAAGCAATCCAGAAAATAATCGAAGCCCTTGCAGTAATTAATATCAAGATCACTATCAAGCCAAAGATCAACATTCAAAACATGGTCGCGTCGGGTGAAATCGGAGTCGACTTGAATCTGAACACGCTCGCAATGAAGCTTGATAACACAGAATACGAACCTGAGCAATTTCCTGGTCTTGTTTTCAAATTAATGGAAGCTCGAGCAACTTTCCTGTTGTTTAGTAATGGAAAAGTTGTTTGTACGGGAACAAAGAGTGAAGAAGAAGTGCACACTGCACTTAACAAACTCATTGAAAAGCTCAAGGAAGTTATGTGATTCATAACTCTTCTTCCCAAACGCATGCAAAAGACGTAGCTGGTGCTCTCTAATGGAAGCTCAAGAACAAATCCAACACTTCGAGGATTTTTTTAAGCAGCACTATTATGATGAAATCCTTTCTGCAGCAAATAGGGAAGATAAAGTGCTCGCTGTTCCTTTCTTAGATCTTTCAAAATTCAACGTAGATCTCGCAAATGATTTGCTTGACGATCCAGAAAACACGTTAAAAGCAGCCCAACTGAGTATCAGCAATCTTGATTTAGGAACAAACCTTCCCGTGAAAGATTTCACCGTCCGCTTTCATGATTTACCAGACCATTCAATTGTACGTATCAAAGATGTTCGCTCAAAACATTTGCACCGATTTATTCTGGCGCGAGGTGTTATTCGACAGAAAACACCTGTTCGCCCCCAAGTCACAACAGCAAAATTTGAATGTCCTTCATGCGGTGCTATACATAATATCTTACAAGTTGATACCAAGTTTCGCGAACCAGTAACTTGTAGTTGTGGAAGAAAGGGTGGCTTTCGTTTGCTTTCGAAAGAACTCATCGATGTACAAAAAATTTCTTTGGAAGAATCATCTGATGAACTTGAAGGAAGCGATCAACCAAAACGAATTGATCTCATTTTGCGAAAAGATCTTGTTAGTCCCCTCGCTGAAAAAATGACAAACCCAGGTTCAAAAATTGCGGTGACGGGCATTCTCAAAGAAATCCCTATTTTACTTTCTCAAGGAGGAAGAAGCACACGATATGATTTAATGCTTGAAGCAAACCACGTCATGCCCATTGAGCAAGATTTTTCTGAATTAATAATTTCTAAAGAAGAAGAACGCGAAATTAAGAATTTGAGCAAAGATCCAGAAATTTTTCCAAAACTCATTGCTTCTCTCGCACCTCACATTTATGGTCATGACCAAATAAAACGGGCGCTTACGTTGCAACTCTTTGGGGGAGTCCTCAAAGAAGGAGGCGTTCGACGCAGAGGTGACATCCACATCTTACTTGTTGGTGATCCGGGAGCGGCAAAAAGCCAGTTGTTAAAACGAGTAATTAGTATTGCTCCAAAAGGAAGATTTGTTAGTGGAAAAGGTTCTTCAGGAACAGGACTGACTGCTGCCCTCGTTAAAGATGAATTTCTTCGTGGTTGGGCGCTTGAAGCAGGAGATCTTGTGCTTGCAAACAAAGGAATCATCGCTATTGATGAGATGGATAAGATGTCTCAAGATGACACGTCCGCTCTTCACGAAGGCATGGAACAACAAACCATCACCGTCTCTAAAGGAAACATTCATGCCACTCTTCGCAGCGAAACAACCATTCTTGCCGCAGCAAATCCTAAATTCGGACGGTTCGATCCGTATGAACTCATCGCAAAACAAATCGAACTTCCTTCGACTTTGATTAATCGTTTCGATCTTATTTTTCCCGTTCGCGATCTTCCAGATAGAGAACGAGACACACAACTCGCCACCTTCATCCTTTCTATTCACAAAGGAGATGAAAACGAGAAACCCTATCAACCGCTTAGCGATGACATTATTCGTAAATATGTGGCATACGCAAAGCAACATGTTAAACCAGCACTTACCACGCCAGCTCTTGAAGAGATCAAACGATACTTTGTCGAGATGAGAAATTATGGAGGGGATGGCACTGACAGTATTAAATCCATTCCTATTAGTGCTCGTCAACTTGAAGGATTAATTCGCCTCGCAGAAGCTTCGGCAAGAACACGTCTTTCAAAAACAGTCACAAAAGATGATGCAAAAATCGCCATCGATCTTACCCATTATTGTTTGCAACAAATCGGTGTTGATCCAAAAACAGGAAAATTCGATATTGATCGCATTACCACAACCATCACCGCATCAACCCGTTCAGGTATTCACTTAGTAAAAGAAATCATTTCAAATCTTGAAGAAGCGCTTGGTGTTAAGCAGATTCCTCTTGATGATGTTATTAGAGAATGTGAGTTAAAAGGTGTATCTGCTGAAGATGCTCGCGAAGTGATTGAAAAACTTAAACGAAGTGGCGACTTATATTCCCCAAAACCAGACACCTTGAGTAAAATATAATTGCGTGGTGATTACTGATGGAAACCAAAATTTCAAAAAAACAAACACCTTTTGGAGAACAAGCAGCGCGAGAAGCCCTTGAACTCGTTCTTGATGGAGACGCATCGGCTGCACAAGAAGGCTTGATGAAGTTCTTTTCTAGCGCAAGACCTGCTGAAGCGCTCGCGTGTGAAATGTTCATGTTTGGTTTTGCTCGGGAGTATTATGGGCAGATTGGTTCATCTCTTGAAGCGTTGAGAAAACACCTTTCAGGATATCATCCAGAAATAAAAGCTGACAATTATCAGTTCACTGTTGGTTGCAACGAACGTGTTGATTATTGCAGAGCAAATATTTGTATGTACACGAATCCCTTATGTTCTACGAGAAAATTAGGTAAAGTGAGTTTAGCAATTCTTTCCCAAATAAACGACATGTATGAACGCAAAAGACACCTTGTCGAAGTCACCGAACAAAGAAAAAATACTCTTGCGCAATCGTCAGACTCTTCCTTGCAACGTGCAGGATCTGCAGACGCTTCTGGCGCTGGGAGCACCACACCGTGAGCAGGTTTGTTTTGGTTCTTCTGTAACAGCAAGTGTTGTGCGCAGAAATTTGCGAACAATTTTTTCTTTAGTTCCTGGACTACTTTTTTCAAGCGAGTTAATCCATCGGCCAACCTCTCCACGAAAAGAATCTTGTTGGTACGGGCATTCAACAAATCGAACAGGAAGTTTATGCATAACAACATACGTGAGCACTTCTTTTTCAGAAACAAAATACAGTGGTTTAATACGCACGGTAAAGCCTTCTTGTTCGCGAGTCTTTGGACCTAGTCGATTCATGAGCGCGGCGTTATTTTTGAGCACATTCATCATTATTGCCTGCGCTTCATCATCTAGATTATGTCCGGTGACAACAACATCGTATCCGTTTGCAGCTTTTGCAATGAGTTTTCTGCGAAAGACACCACACACTCTGCACGCGTGCTGTTTTTCTTTTTTCATGTGTTCATCAAGACTGATGTCAAACTCTTTTTTGAACGAAAGAATTTTAAGAGAATTGTTTTTTGCGTTCACGCGCAAATCTTCAAGAGTTCCTTTTCGATAGCCTTTAATGCCTTCGTCAATTGCCACAATATCAAAAGAATACCCTAATCGTTCAAGTAGGTGCATTACTGCTGTCGAATCTTTTCCTCCAGATGCTGCAACGAGAACTCGATCAGTTTTGTTAAGAAGAGAAAAGGTTCTGATGGTGTTTTGTACTTTATCAACAATATAGGAGTCAAAATGATCTGCGCAAAGTGAAGGTTGTGAACTAATACTGTTCTTCGCACATTGTTCACATTTCATCCGCCAGACACCACACTTAAAAAAGAAATTTTATCGTTGTTGTTAACTGGTTCGTCTTCTGGCACAATTTCTCCATTCTTCACAGACAACACTTCAACAATGTTAACACCGATTTTCTCAGCAAGTTCTCGAACACTTCCTTCAAACTCAAGGTTCATCGTTGTATGACTTCGTTCAATAAAAACTTCCATTCTTCACAGAAGAAATGACGAGGACTTTTTATGCTTGCTGGTCGTCAACTTTATAAATACATAAACGAAGCAAAACATCTATGGTTTTGGAAACATTCATTTCGCCTTTCAAAGCGGAAAAAAAACCTTGGGAATTAATCTTCATGGGTTTTTTATTTGTCCTTGTCGGATCGCTCCTTGGAGTAATGATTTTTCCTAATGATCCTTCTCTTGTTGTTGTGTTTCTTATCACGTTAGCGTCAGTTCCTTTGTTGTTTAATTTAATCAAACTAGAAGAAAAGGCTGATGTTGAAGGCAACACTGAAACAGAAATCATGAGTCATCATGCAAGGGCACTCTTTGCGTATTTTGCGCTTTTTCTTGGTTTTGTTCTCGGATTCGTTTTTCTCTTTACCTTTTTACCACAATCGATTGCAGATAATATTTTCCAATCCCAAATCGAAGAATACTTAGTTATTAATGGAAATGTGACAGGAAACGCCACTCAGTCAGCTTCAGCAGACATTTCTCGTTTTTTTTCTATTCTTTCAAACAACTTAAAAGTTCTTGTGTTTAGCATACTGTTTTCGTTTCTGTATGGTGCGGGCGCCGTGTTTATTCTCGCGTGGAACGCATCAGTTATTGCTGTCGCCATAGGCATTTTGGTCAAAACCGCGCTTGCAAAAATAGCAATCACGCAAGGTTCTGCAGTGTTTGGAGGATATTTTTCAACATTTTTTAGTCCCATTTTACATTTTGCTGTGCATGGCGTTCCAGAAATATTGTCGTATATGGTTGCAGGACTTGCGGGCGGCATCATTTCTGTTGCGGTGATCCGAAGAGATTTTGCTGCCGGAAGACTTGAAAAGATCATTGTTGATGTTGCAGATTTACTCTTGCTCGCATTTGGTCTTCTCATTGCTGCAGCATTACTTGAAGCGTTCGTAACCCCTCATCTGATTTCGTTAGCGGTCTAAAGTATGACGAAACTTTTTTAAACGTTCTTCGTGCAAATACTCATTCAGAGGTGTCGTGATGGCAAAATACATACTATTCTTAATTTTTATACTCTCACTTAGTTTTTCATCGCTTGTTCTGGCTGAAGATTGCTGTGTTGGGGTGACAACAGGGGTTGGGTGCATTCCTGGCGGCGGAGACATCGCAATGGATGGCGAAACATGTCAGACAACCTTTAATGGGGTGTGGCATCCAGGTGATGCTTGTCAAACTATTCCTGCCTGTACGACTGCTGGTTGTTGCTGTGTAACAGACACCTTTCCTTCTGAAGCAATCGCTAACGATCTTGTCTCTGAAGCGTATTGTTCCGCATTCTCTTATTTTTTCTATCCTGGTGATGAACCTTCTTGCGCAACGTTTTGCGCACATGCTGGTGCTGCGACTTATGTGATTTCTGGAACGGTGTACGGTGAAAACAACGTTGTTGTTCCTTCTCAAGAAGTTGCACTCATTGGTGCGAACGGAAACGTTCTTGCAACAACTCTTACTTCAAGCACTGACGGCACGTTTTCTTTTCCTGATCTTCTCGAAGGAACGTATTTTGTTGCAACAGAGTTAGCTGAATGTGAAGATCAAGCAACCGTCATTCTTTCCACGTTTGACCAAAGCGTTTCTCTCTTTGTTGACTGTCAAGATGCGGCGTGTGTTCCCCAATGGGATTGTTCAGCTTGCCTTAACAACCCGTGTATTGGTGGATTTCGCGTTACTGATGCAAGTTGTTGTGCTGATCTCAACGATTGCAGCGTTCCGTATCCAGGAGGATATGAATCATGCAATGAAGAAACTCCATTCTCTTGTAACCACAATGGTGTTATTGAAGGCGAAGAAGAGTGTGATTGCAATCCTGTCACTGGAAACTGCGATTTTGGCGCGCTTTCCTGTAATCCTCTTCAAGGAAGTCTTTCATGCATTGATTGTCGCATCAGCACAAACGATTGCTTTGATTGCAATGTTGATGCGTGTTCAGAAGAAATGTGTGGTGTGTGCGATGTCTGTGCAGATTCGCCTGTCTGTGCTGCAGCTGCTGAATGTTCTGAGAATGACGTTGGACTCACCTTACAGAATGATAAAACAAATGCAAACGAACCATTGATTAAGGTTTCATTTACCTACTCTGGCGATCTCTCTACTTGCAGACCAGAAACAATTCACTTGTATCGAGGAGAAAGTGTTTATTCGAGCAGCACAGGATTTTTCGAACCAACAATCCGAGGAAATGTTTTTGCTCAATTTGTCGGAGGACAAATCACCAATTATCTTTCAGGATCTACTGTTTTCGAAGACGATCAACTATCCTTTGCGTTTGAAGACGCGCCAAAGCGCATGTATTACAAAGCAGTTTTACAATTCAGCGACGGCACCTTTGCTGAATCTTCTTGGGAACATATTTTGCTCGGTCATCGTGTTTGTTACGAAGATGCCTCTGCAAACCAATACTGCGCGGTAATTCCCGAACACTTCGAAGAAAGTGAAAATCAAGAGGATGATTTCCCCTTTATTGTGACCGTAGACACGTCTTCAGATTCACTACGTGACCAAGAACCGTATAGGGCACAGTGTAATGATGATTTTCAATTGCAAAACGTTGAAGATGTTGAGGAGGTAAACGGTGTTGTCTTTTGCGCTCATGCAAATGGGAATCCTGAAGAAGATGTTTCTGTTGAAGACTTTGGTTGCATTGAATATCAAGGCCCAGGAAACCAAGGCATTCTCACCAAGTGCATTGAAAACACTGCATGCGACAAATGCAATTCTGTTTTTGGTTTGCTTGCAAATGATAATACGGAAGTTACTGTTGCTGGTGAGACCTATGCTTGTTCAGAAAATGACATTCAAGATGCGAACATTTGTTACAAAGAACGCACACCCACAAATGTTGACAAATTTGTTTCTTGCGCAAAAATAACTTCTTGTTATGATTATGCTTCGCAGCAAACATGTCAAAACAATCCTTGTGATGCTGCAGCGGCAACTTCTTGTGCGTGGAATGCGTTTGATGAAACAGGCACTATTGGCGTTGGTCTTTGTGTGCCAACCAATTCAGAAGTTCAAGACTGTTCGCGTTGTGAGGAAACATTTTTCCCCGGCTTATGCACGAGGGATTTATGCGAATTATTAGGAACTTGCTTTTTCAATACGTACAACAATCACTTGTTCGATGATCAAGTCGCGGGCGGACTTTGTATAAATGAGCGAGAAATATTTTGTGAAGCATATGACACGCAGCAAGAATGTGTTGATGCTGGCGCGTACAACATCCATTTTTCTGGTTTGAACACTCCCTATGCTGAGGGAACTAATGATTATTCTATCATTTCGCCTTCACATGATTGGGGTTCGTTTGGGCGATGCTCGTGGATTCAAGGCGAAGATCAAGGGTATTGTATTAAGAACGCCGATTGGCTTGATAATGGACTCCTCAGAGATTTCGAACTAGAAGGCGCCCCTGCAGAAGTTGGGGAGGTAGATTGCGTCATTGGCAGACGAAACAACGGTCTTGGTGCGTTGTGTAGAACGGATAATAACTCTCCTTCGCTAGTTTTCGATACCTCTTCAGTGACGCCAGACCATCCGGTTTCTCCTGCGTATCCTTTAGTTCCTGTTGCAGCCGATGATCGATTCTATGTTGGTCATCCTCTTCGATTATATTTCGGACTCGACAACCAATTTCCAACTTCAGAAGATTGGTATGGGCTTTTGCAAGGACAGGAAGGATACCAAACAATTACGATGTACACAAAAGATTTTTCAAACAATCCAAGCGAAGTTACTCAATTTTCCACATATGTTGATTACAAACCACCCGTCATCGATCTTTCTTCAACAATATACATGTATGAAGTACAAGATGATGATTTCAGAGCAGAAGTAAACATCACTGTTACTTCTTCAGAACACGCCTTTTGTGAAGGGACGCTTACGCCCGTTGAAACAAACATCATCATTCCACCAGGTGGCTACGCTGGTGATGGTGTGCAAGAAACGAGTGATTTCTTTGGCACGCAGCAAACGCGCTTCCGTTATGCACCACTGTCCTTAGGCGATTATGAGTTTTCACTTCTTTGCTCAGATTATCATGGCAACACCATTCAAGATCCTCTCGTTCATTACGTGACCATTGACGATGATCTTTCCATAACCAACCCAACGCCACGCTTGCAAGCATTTTCACAAGGTCCAATCGCGCTTAGTGTGCGCTCTCCAAACGCGACCAGTTGCAAATGGTCCTATACGCAACCAACATTTACTGAAGGAGATGCGCAAAGCGAACTTACTGCCTTCTTATCAATGCCTAACTCATTTTCAGATGCAGACGGTGATAAGACGTGGACGTATTCGTGGGTTTCTCCAGACGGCCAATCGCGTGTCTACACGTTATTTACTGGCTGTCAATTCTCTGATGGATCAGTAACAGTTGGGCGTTTTCTAGATGCGCTCATTTTCTCCTATGATAAGAGTCCTCCACAAACATTCATCTACGAAATTAATGAACAAGGCCAACCAATCCAATTCTATAATCCTTATGTGTGGCAAGAAAGCGTTCGTATTCGACCTATCTGTGATGATACGGGCGTGCTTGTTTTTGGCACGACTGATTTAGGCATCGGTTGCGGCTCGATCACAGCTTGTCGAGGACCCGAGCCTGATACGTACACAATTATCAACGGTTCCTATGTGTTGCAGCCAAACGATGTTCCTTGCGAATTACTTGAACGAAATATTGCCACCCAACAACCTCATTATTGGTTTGTTTCAAAATCAGATAATGACATTCTTGGACGGTGGATCTATTACTACTCAACGGACGCTGGCGGAAACGCTGGTCCAATTCAAGCGTTGCGTCTTCGCATATCCGACCTTGACTTTTCAGGTCCGCAAGTCGCTGTGCTTAACGAAGAATAAACATGAAACAAAGAGGTGGGCTCGTTAAACTATTGATATGTCTATTCGTCGTAGTTAGCTCTCTTTCTTCGGTTCTCGCAGTTGATTTTTCAGAAAATTGTATTGTGCTTCAAGATCCAGAACATTTCCATCAACAATGTACGTATCTTGCGCAAGATCCTCTTTCTGTTGCACGACCAGTTTTTCAACTTATTTTTGAAGAGCATCCTGTGCAAGTAGAATTTTCCACTTTGACGCTGCTTGCCCTGCCAGATGATCCTTTCCAATTGGCTGTTGATTCTGGCACGGAAACATTTTCTGATTTTTTCAATGTAACTCCGCTCGCCCTTGGTTTGCCAAATGGTGATTACCAACTCTTCATGCGGTTTTATGATGAAGATAATAACTTACTTGATGTTGTGCTTCTGTTCAACCTTGGAGCAGACGATCTTTACATCACGGTAGAAGACCCTGTTCCTGAACAGTTCATCTCACTTGATCCTGTCGATTTTGCCTTTTCTCCCGATGGTCAATCACTTGACTTATCACTTCAAGCAGAACGAGAAGTCTCTTGTCGCTATGCATTCGGATCCGTAGCAGAATTTGCTCAGCAATCAGTTGAAGACTTATATGATCAGTTTTCCTCTCAAGTCTTTGAAGGCACTTGCGGCCAAACGTATTGCCAAGAACTTTCGCAAACAATCGATCTTTCTTCGTTGCCAGAAAATAGAACTGCCGCACTCCACCTCTTTTGTGAAGAACAAGGACGATATTTTCATCCACTGATTTTTGTAGGGTGGGATACCTCAGTTCCTGATCTTGTTCTTCTTGCAAACCCTCACCCTATAACTAATCCGCTTCACATCGCCACCCATTTATCTGTTAATTCAACACCTGATTACACCATTTGTTCTCTTTCGAACACGAATGACAATCTTCCTCTCCTCTTTGGAGAAGATACGGCGTATTTTACCGAAGATGTGCATTCGTTCTCCAGTTTTCGAGAAGGAAGAACAGCGGACTTTTTTTATGAGTTTGGTGAAGGACATCCAACCTTCCCTCTTTATCAGAACACCTACGAATTGTACTGTGTCAATCCTGCTGGTTGGGAGCGCGAGCAACAATTCACTATTGACATCCAACTCGACCTTAATGGCACCATTACCCTTCTTTCGCCACTGTTTACCAATTTACAGAATTATCCTTTGCGATTATTTACTGGATATCCTTCAACTTGTCAAGTTTCTGTTCAAGGAGGTCCATTGGAAGTTATCACTTCTACCCCTTCCCAATTCCACGATCGCATCATTCCTCTTCCTGGTGAGTTCACTAATTTATCATTTACGTGCATAAAACAAGGAAGTATTGATTCTGTTTCGACTTCTGCAACGATCACCTTGGATAATTTATTGCCTTCGCCGCCTTCTTCTTCACTCACCCAGTATTCTTGCTCGGAAGATTTTTTCAAGCCACTCCTAAAAAGCCGAGATAATTACGGCATCGCATTTTTTAATTACACACTTTCAGGAACAAATATTGAACTTGAAGGGCAAGTCTTTGCAAACGAAGAAAATCAAGCACAACTAAACATCCCGTTACCTTCCAATCTTTCACAGTTCACATTCACTGCATTCGCCGTTGATCTCGCAGGAAACGTAGGTCAGCAAGTAAGCTTTGAAATCACCGTAACCAATAGCTCACTTGATGCATGCGATCTTATTCCTCCTGAAGGAAGTCTCGCGTATGAAGAAAATGAATTAGGAGAATTACTTGTTTCTTTGCTTTGTCAGGACGGACAAAGTGGTTGCTCAGAAATGTTTTCGTACGGAATTGCTCCACTTGAAAGAACATCTTGTGTCTACACTCAAACATTCTACGAATTCAACAATCGTTCAAACGCTCGCTCGTCACCAATTCTTGTCGAACAAGATACTCATTTTTGTTATAACATTACAGACAATAACAACAACTATTTTTCTGCAATAACCTTTATCACTGGTTATCCCAATTATTGTTCGAACAATTTACAAGATGCAGATGAGACTGCGGTTGATTGTGGTGGTAGCTGCGCTCCTTGTGAGTTGGGTGCGGTATGTGAAGATCACAGTGACTGCGCATCAAACTATTGTGTCGAAGGTGTTTGCGCTGCTGCTTCTTGCACTGATGTTGTCCTTAACGGTCTTGAAACAGATGTTGATTGTGGCGGATCCTGTCTTCCTTGTGCGAATGGGTTGTTTTGTTTTGAAGGACGAGACTGTCTTTCAGGACAATGTTTGCAGGGAGTCTGTACTGCGCCAACATGTTTTGACGGTCTTCTAAATCAGAATGAACAAGATGTTGATTGTGGCGGTTCTTGTGCTCCTTGTTCGTGGCAAGCATCTTGCACTGACGGTGTCCAAAATGGTGAAGAACTGGGTGTTGATTGTGGCGGTTCTTGTGATGCATGCGGAATTGGTCCTTTTTCAAAACTAGGATTCTGGATATTCCTTCTTGGTTTGCTTCTAATACTTGGTGGGGGAACAGGACTGTTTATTGCATATTATCAACGTCAAAATGCGCCTCCTCAAAAACAAAGAACTTTTTCTGAAACCTCAGCAGACTATGATTTGTTTGGCGCTGACTATGCCGATGAACAAGCAGCTGTAGATCAAGCAGGATCTGCTGATTTGAAGTCTTCTTCCTCCTCACCTTTGCGAACAGCAGAGGACGAACTGGCACTTAAAAAACATCGATTGTCAGAATCAAAAAAGAAGCGCAAAGAACTTCTTTCTTCTTTCGATGAGGAAGACGAATCTACCCCTTCCTCAGCTCTTCAACCAAAAGAAGCCACGTCACCAAAAGATGGTGGGGCGAACAAAACCACCGAACCTTCAAAACCTCCTTCATCCTCAGAACAGACTTCCGCAAAAGAAAAACAAAAAACCACTGCTGAATTGACCAAATCAACAAAAAAGAACAGTTCTCCTTCTGCACCAAGTAAAAAGCCTGCTTCTTCTGCCGTTTCTTCAAAGAAAACAACATCATCAAACACTTCGGTATCATCTTCAGATTCTTCTTCTAGCGACCCTTTTGTTCAGCTTGCAAAACACGTAAATGCTCCGCTTGGACACACAGAAAAACTAAAAGACAAAGACACGCACTCAACAAACGATCTCTTGCAATTATTTGTTCAAGCAAAAAAACCCGTGGAACGCGAAACGCTCGAACGATATCTTCTCACTTCTCTTGATTCGAAACGCATTACAGAAAAATCTGCTAAAGAATTATTGCTTGAGCTTCACGATGTTAAACTACTCTCCGAGCAAGACGTTCTCTACCTTCTTTCTCGCATTGCTAAACATTTATAAATTTCTTTTCGTCCGTACTCTTGTGGGTCACGCACAGGGAAGAGGTAGGTTTTATGGATAGACGAGCGCAAATCGCAATGATTTTTACGTTTCTTTTCGCTATCATTGTTATTGGTGCTTTGGTGCTTACAGGATTCTATTTCATTAACAAACTCTTTGTGCAAGAATGTGATGTTGATGTTGTGCGTTTCAAGAACTCACTTTTCGCAACCTTGCAAGACAGTAAGAGCTACGGAAGTGTTGCTCATCCCGAACTGCGCACACCTTGTGATTATCAAGAACTTTGTTTTATTGCACCAGAACATCTAGGTGATTATTCGTTTACTGTGAATGATAACATCTACCCTTTACTTCTGATGCAAGACTCTGCACGATCATTCATTAAACAAAACATTTTCCTTGTTGGAGACTATCTTGAGCCTATCGGTTACTATCCTGATATTTCCCTGGCAGCCCCTGAGGGGTATTCTTGTATTCTAACGCAGAGCGGAGTTTTTCCCCTACATCTGAGAGGGCAGGGTAGGGTAGTGGGTATTGAGAATGAATAAGTCCCAAATTTCTTTACAGTTTGTTTGGATATTCGTTTTTATTATAGGAGCGCTCATTATTGCAGGTGTTGTTTCATTCATATTTCGAGCAAACGACGCGTCCGAAGAAGCAATCAACTTTGAGTTTATTTCAAAAATTCAACCCATTCTCCTCTTAGCATCTCATGGAACTGACAGCGCAAAAGAAATTAACATTCCAAACGTTCCTCTTTCTTTTACTTGTCTTCCCGGACTTTCAACGTTGCAGATAGAAAATGCGCCGCCAACTGATATTACCTATCTTCCTTTTTACTCGCTTGACCATCTCGAATCTCCAAAACTTGCCTTATGGGGGTTGCCTCACACCTATCCGTTTATTACTTCTACTCTTCTTTTGGTGAGTACAAGACGAGTTGATTTTGTTTTTTATGAATCGCTTCAGAACGGCCCACTCAAGGAACTTCACGATCGCCTGCCAGATATTTACGCAAAACAATACGTGACCAGCACAGCAGCGTTGGATGCAATTTCTTTAACTTCATATGATCATTATCGCATTATCGCTTTAGATGGTGTTGATTCGCAAACTGTTACAGAACATCTTCCTCTAGGGGACAAGGTAACTCTTCTTTCACTCCCTCATGCTCCGTTCACGTATCCGGGCACCGCGTATCTTGCAGATCAACCCTTTCGCTATCTTTCCCAGGAACTTTTGTTTGCGGCAATGTTTTCTCAAGACGCGCAGACGTACAGATGTCAAACGCAAAAACTCTTTCATCAAGCATCCTTAGCATATCAGCTTCATCTTGCACGACTCAACTCACTGACTGTTTGTCCTGGGTCGTATGAATCTGCGAAACTTCAACTTCAAACGTTGATTGACACAACAGACGCAGATGTTGCCTCTCTTGCCAAAGACGCACTTATGGATGAAAATGCTCGTCTTTCGCGCTTAGGCTGTCCCTTGGTATATTAATAATGGAACCCTCCCTGAACAAAAAATCGCAAGTGCAACTTATGGAAACCATCTTTGTCATCATACTTATCACCATCATTTTACTCATCGGTTTTCGATTCTTTCACAAGACCGCCCAAGAAGATACTGAGCAAGCGATCGATGAAAAGCTCAGATTTCTTACCGTGCAAGTTGCACAATCATTTACCAAATCAACTCTTGTCGCCTGTTCACAAGAGGGCGTCGTGCGTTATTATTGCATTGATTATCAAAAAGCAATCAATTTACCTGCGTTGGTTGCGCAAAACACCGACTATTTTTATTCGTATTATGGTAATGCTCGCATACGTTTACACACCCAAGGAGGAGAGCTCGTTTTGTATGATTTTCACAATCCTGACCAGAACACGACAAGACCTGTTTTTGTTCCTGTGTTGGTGAGATATCCAAATGAACGTATTGATCAATTTGGCTTTGTCGAGGTGAGTGTGTTTTCATGAAAACAAAACGATCTGCCCAAGTGGAGCTCGTTGGCTTGGTTATTTTCGTGCTTCTTTTCGCTGTAGGTCTTCTTTTTGTAGTGATCAACCGCGCAACCCCTCCCGCACACAGTTTTTCAGACGAATACGTCTACGAGGAACTCGCATTCAACTTTATCCTTGCTTCTCTTAAACACGACACTTCTTGCGGATACACGGTCGAGGAACTTGTTAAGGACGTTATCTATAATCATAATATTGGTGCTTGTGGCGACACCACTCCTGCTGTTGTGTTAAACGAGACGCTTTCAGATCTTCTTAATTTTTCTCTTCGTACGTGGGGATATGATTATGAGTATGTTATCATGTTCCAAGATCAAGAATATTTTCGCTATCAACAAGGATGTGCTGCTTACCAAGAAAGGCCCTCCGCAGCGTTACAACCTCTTCCTATAGGTGGAGTAAACGCAAAGAACATTTTCGTCTCCCTTTCCCTTTGCTATGCCTAATTTCAAATCAACACTTTTTTATATCTCCGCCACCTTCACACTATACTTATGGATGAAGAAAGTTCAGCAGGAATGCAAAAACTCATTACGTACGCAATGTATGCTATCCTCCTTATCGCTCTTATTTTTATTGCTTTGAAAATGTTTTAACCATGGCAACACAACAAGAATTAGCAAATTGGGTCATTTTTCTTATTGGCGCAGGTCTGATCATTGCGCTCGTCTTCTTAGTTATCATCCCTTATTTTTTTGCAGTCTCCGAAGAAGAAAGTTGTCAACTACATTCTTCACTTGTTGGGTTTTTTGATCCGGAGGGCTCTTTCGTAAAACAACTAGCCTTAACCGCCATTGACGATAACTTAGTTTTGGCTTCTTCTTGCTATGCAAAGGTTTTTGATCTAAGAGAAAACGGCAACCATCTTGAAGCGGTGCGATTAAACCCTCATAAATCTCTCCTTTCAAAAACACCAACTCTTGTTGAAGAAAAAGTAGCAGATCTCTATTCTCTTCGCGATGTCTATGGTTTTGTGAGTCGAGTGCAACTAGCGTGCATTGATCAAATAAATAATGGCGATTTGTGGTATGAGACGAAGTTTTCAAACAGAGATGATTTTGTTTGCCACGTGTGTGCAAAGATTGCTTACGAAGGATCATTTCCTGAAACAACAACGTATGAGGAGTTTATTGCGGTTAACCAATACCAAGGAAGCGATGTGCTTTCTTACCTTCTTGCATTTTCTGATGCAAATTGCAAAGCACTTCCCGGAGCTGCGTGCCGCTCGAATGTCCTTGATCCTTTGAAAAACAACAAACTCTTTATTCCTCGATCTCCTCACACCACCATTTCGTATGATCCTTTATTTACTGCTGGAGAAAATTATTATGTCATTATGTTTCGTTATAATAAAGATAAAGGCCAAACTGCTTCTATGGCAACAGCAGTACTTTCAGATAACGAACGATTAAAGCTGGGGTGCACGTATGCCTGAAACTGGTGAAGTGGTTGCCGCACTTATCATTTTGCTTATTGGTTCTGGATTGTTATTTGTCATAATCTCAAGAGTTCATGATGCAGGAGAGGAACATCTTGAAGAACAAGCATGCAAGTCGAGTCTTTCAAGTGTTCTTGCCAATGTTAAATTAGGAATTTCTGTGGTTGGCGATCTTGATGTCTGTGATGCGCGCGTAATTTCCCTCTCAACTGATGATTTGAGAGATATTAAATCATCAATTGCAAACGAACTCGATCTATGCTATTCGACGTGGCAACCATTTCTTGATGATTTTTCTTCTTACTCGGTGCAATCCTTCGCTGATTTATTCATGACTGATTCTCCTCAACGCTTCTGTCATGTTTGTTCGGTTGTTTACTTTGATGAGGATGTTCCTTTTGTTGTTTCTGATTTTCAAGATTTTGTCGCAACTGCCGCAACACCGCAAGGAGAGCAACTTAAAGACAAAGTCCAAGTACATTTGAAAAATATGAATCAAGGTGTTAACCTGGCAAATATTGAAGGTGTGCATCGTTTACCAAAAGAAATCAATGAAAAGGATAGAGTCTATGTGTTTTTCATGTATGAAGTGGCCGCGCAAGATTCGTGGGATGGCTCCGTGACTGATTTTTATTCATCGTTTTTTTCTAATACAAATTTCTGGCAATTTGTTCTTCAAGGGAAAAATTATGTGGCTGCAGGAGATTATGGATATTTTTTTACGGTGCAAAAAGAAGGTGTTCACTCGCTTTCTGGCTGTCAGCAACGCATATGATGGTGTTGGCCCCCTCCCTTGTGTTCACATAAACATTTATAAAATCATTTTGTTCTTGGAACTATTATGGAATCAGAAACTCTTTGGGAAGTTGGGAAGTGGATTCTTATCATTATTTTAATTGCTGTTGCAGCTTTCCTTCTTTTTCGTCAATTCACCGCCAGTCAAAGCCTTGTAGGTCTCTCATTCAAATGAACGGAAAACGCGCAATCTCAGAAATAGCTCTCATTATTGTTGTCGCAGTGCTCGTGCTCGTTTTAGCAAAACCAATATACGATTTGTCGAAGTCAAATCCTGTTGCGGTAAATCCAACCGAACAAGTTTGTTTGGCAGATTCATTTATTGTTAATGATAACTATGTTCTTGAGGGTGGCAATTTCAATGCAATTCCTTTTGAAACAGATACGACGTTATTTGTAAAACCTGTTGATGGAGAACTCTATTATCCGTTAAAATATGAAGGGGGAAATTACCAAGTAGTCAAAGGCGCGCTCACGTTGAAAAACAAACCAGTGTCTGTTTGTTACACAGTGCTCGATGTTGAAGGCTGGGTGCTTCATCAAGGAGAAAACTCTGGTGGTGAGGGTTCACTTTCTTTGTTTATTGCTTCAATTCCCCAATCAGCATACTCGCAAGCAGATCTAAACGCAATGGTTGATGCTGCCGTAGCAGAACTACAATCAAAAGGGGGAAGTTACGTGGCAACCGCTCAACGTTTACAAGCAATCAAAACACCTCTTACTACTGCCTACTTGTATGTCAATAACAATCTTGCTTCTCAGCAAGCCATGCCGTTTCCCGTCTTTTTAGCAATGATTCATCAAGAATCTGGCTTTAATGTTATTGCAGCAGCTGGAGGAAGTTCTGCTCGGGGGCTTGGCCAAATTACTTCACCGACTTGGAACAGCCTCGTTGACAGGTATTATGCAACATACCTTGCCAATAGGTATTCTTCGTATCCAACGCTTGCTTCGTTCAAAAGAGATGATTACTATTTGCAAAGCGAAAAGAGGTATGTTCCTGGAACAAATGATGTGTGGAAGGATCCTGAAATAAATCTTGTGCTTTCCTTATTATATTTACGAGAACTCTTCGAGCAAGGCAGAGTCGCTATTCTTTCCGTTCCCGAATCTCAGCGCCCCGCCTATATTATCATCGGTTATTATCTTGGCGCAAGCGTTTACGCAAAAGATTTAGATGAAGTGTTCGCAAAAAACGATTATGAGATAACAAAACACATCGGTCTTGTCGGTGAGAAATTGCCATTATATTCGTAAGATTCGCGAATTGTGTTGTATGCGAAATGTTTATAAACATCTTTTATGTCATGAGGAGTGTTGAGGTGTGAGAAGATGAACTCAAAAGGAGATCTGAGCATTAACATCATAATCATTGCGGCGATTGGCGCCCTTCTTCTTGTTGTGTTAGCAGTGCTCGTTGTGTCCAATTTAGATAAATTTGGAAAAAACGCGAGTTGTCCAAACGGTCGATGCATCGACCTTGCAGGAAACGATTTTAATTCCTGTTCGGAAGTTGTCGACATTTTTGGCAATGCGTATGCGCCACATCCAAGTGGTTCGTGTAAAGTTGCAACAGAAACCTGTTGCTTAAAATCGTAATTTTTTTTCTTTTCGCTTTGTTCTCACTTAACAAATTCATCGGTACTTTTATAAACAACTTTTTCTTTGAGAACTTCATGAATCGCAAAGCTGATTTAAGCATCAATTTTCTTGTCCTTGCTGCAATAGGGCTTCTTATCATGGTGGTTATTATTGCGCTTGTTATCAACCAGCGAAATAAATATCAAGAAGGCACTTCTTGTTTTGAACGGGGAGGTGTTTGCAAACCCCTTTCCGGCGGACTCTGCTCAAACGGCGCATCACCCATACAACCAGAGGCTGGCGAAACCTATTGTAAATCACAAGGAGAGGGTTGTTGTCCTATTGCCGACATCCAAATATGATGTGTGTTACGAATTGTTTTCCTCTAAGTTGCTGAAAATAAAATGAACAAAAAAGCAAGTAGCGTTGTTGATTATCTCATCGCCATCATTATTGGTTTTGTACTTCTTGTCATTCTTATTGCTGCAATAACAGGAAAAATCCGCACATGGACTTCAGGAACTCACTCTTGTGAATATTATCAGGGACGGTGCAGTCCTGTCGGTTGTCATGCAGAATTTGAAGAAATATTTTCAGACGGCGTGTGCAAACCTGCAACTGAAACCTGTTGTGTGCCCAAATCATTGAATGCGGCTGAGGATACACATTTGTTTGATCTTTTGAATTATAATCTTCAAAGTTCAGAAAGCCAATTGCTTGATGCAAGAAAGAGTGTGTTTTTCATTCCTCCTCCTAATGATTGTGAAGAATCTCGCATAAAATTAGGAAATGGAGCAGTAATTCGAGTCAACCCTGCTGTTCTTGCCACGCAAGGAAACAAGTTATCATTTGAAGTAACTCTTGCAAATCAAGATTTTGAAACAAACAATATTAATCTCTATTGGTTATTTGCTCCGTGGGATGGTGAATCTGCTCTTTCAACTGATACTTATCGAAATTTAGATCCTCGTTCAGGAACGCTTTCCGCGCTTAATGTTCCTGCTGCAACCCGTGTCAAGTATACTGGTGCGCAGGCTCTTGTGCTTGTGCAACTTCCAACCTTTCAAGACCCTGCTCCTGCTCCTTCAAATGCTAACCTCTATCTTGGTATCGAAGGCAGACAAGAAGGTGGTGATCTGGTCGCTGATGGCTTCTATTTTACCATTCATTTCGAGACTTGCACCTAAGTATTTCTACGTTAACTTTTTAAAGCAGGTTTTCTTAGATCTAAATAATGGATCCTCGCATAATTACCGGAATCTTGCTTTCGATCATACTTGTGCTCGGTTTGCTCTTCATACTCAACAAATATGATGTGCTTTCTCGCGATGCGACAGAAACAGGTCAATGCGGCAATGTGCCAAACACGTTTTGCGTGGAAGAGAGTTCGCCGGGAATCACCTTAAATGTTGGAGGATGTTCTGATGGGTTTAAATGCATCGCGAAGGAAAGCTAACTCGATTCCTATGTTTCTTGTCTGGCTCTTGCTAGCACTCATTATACTAGGGTTGCTTGCGTTTGTCGTGAACAAATGGATAAAGAACTGGGATAATAACAACGAAAATTTGACACGGTGCGATACTGTCGCGGGATATTCTTGTATGGATAAATCAGCCGCCCAATCTCAAGGACTGTTAATCGTAGGTGAACGGGGTTGTCCTGCTGGTCAAATTTGTGCAGGTGGATAACTCATGCTTCGTGAGACCTTCATCCAACTTGTCGTTGGAGCGTTTTTTATTCTTGTTTTGACCTTAGCAACGTTCGGGGCAGTACTCAAACCGTTCGTCCACGCAAATGATATCTCCTCAGAAGAAGCAGCGCAATCATTTGTTGAACAAATGAACAATAACGTTAATTTCAACGCTCCATTTGGTGTTTTCGAACTGGACTACGTCCTGCCAACAAAAGAAAAAATTCTTTTTTCATATGATAACTTAAACAGGGAACCTCTTGCATTGCAAGGGTGTCATTTAGTTGATCCAAACGTTGATTATGTGAACTGTGTTTGTGGATTAGAAAAAGATTTTTCTATAAAAGCAGGAACTTGTCAACCCATATTTGCTGCAGATGTCCTTGCAGCAAACGTGGTGGTGCTTCAACCGTGGAACACCTATTTTCCTTCATCAGCAAAAATCGGCAGTTCCTCATTTGACACCTATGCAAATCCTTCTTTTTATCTTTCCGCGTTTTCTCCTCTTTCTTTAGTTGTTGAAGGAATTGACTATACGTTGTTTACGCCAACAGAATCAACAAGAAACTTACAAAGCGAGCCCTTGCGTGTTTTTGTGACCTACATGATTGTTGGCGGCAACCAAGACTTCTTTATCAACTATTATTTTATGCCAGAATCATATCTTGGTTTGCTTGCATCATCGTCCACAACAACATCTGTTTCGCAGCTCTTTAAGAGGGCCTTACTTGAAAGAGTCATTGCTGATTTCTTGCAAAAAGCGCCCGTCGTTCCTGGAAAAAATCCTTTTCATGAGGTGATTAGACAAGCGTACAAAAACGATCAAACAGTTTTCTTAACTGACTTGTTCTTGCTCAAACCAGAATTGTTACTTGATGATCCAAGCTTTTATTCGCTTGCTAGTGCTGCGTTCGAAAAAGAATTTGGCGCTCGTCAAGAAGAGTTTCTTGAAGTGTTTTATCTTGAATTTTATCAAGAATATTCTCGATTTGCCGCCAAAGAGCTCGTTTTTGATTCTACAAAAATACGAAGAAGCGCGCCAGTTCTCATTCATTTCCTTGACACGTTTTCTAGTCGGCAGTTAATTCGCTCAAGCACTGATTCGGAACTTATCGATGCGCATCGTCGTCTTTTTTCAGATATTGCACTTCACCAAGGATTTCTTTCCTCTCAGGTGTTTGCGGTGAATCCTTCTGATTCTCTTCTAACGGAGTTTACGCGAGCGTGTGAACAACTGCGCAAACAGTACGCTGCAACCATTACCAATCTTGATCAAGCAGCAGAAGATCTCGAGCGCGAGCGTCTGTGTACTTTCTCGTAGAGACACGCTAACTTTTTAAACTTCCCGTGCCTTGTTTCTTCTTATGGCAAGCGGTATGCAAAAAGTCCTCATAGATCTTATTCTCGCCGTGGTTTTCGGCGTAGGTGTTTTCCTCATTGCCGCCAACGCTTCGCCTGAAGGAATCTGGTCGCGCTATACTGTGCTTAATGTAGGTCTTGCGCTTGATGCGGCCGCTGCTGCGCCTCTTACTCCAAGTCTTGCCCAATCGATTCTTATTCATCGAAGTGATTATTTTTCAGATCTGGCAATACTTGGAAACTCTGTTGTTGCGCATTATTATGCTTCTGATAAGAAATCTCAAGTGGAGTTTGTTTATGCAACGGACGATTCATTGACGTTTACCAACGCATTTTTTGTTGCGCAACCATCTCTCACTCTTGTAAGAACGCAAAACAACATACGTTTACAAGAATCATCAGCGGCAACTTTTTGCGAACCCACCATTTTTCCGTTTAACAACAAAAAACTTCTTTTAGATGTCACAACTGATGCTTCCATTTCCTCTCATCCTGTCTTGCCTGTCTTAAACAAACATCTTTCTCCAGTTATCACTTCTTTTGAAGATCATCGATTTGTTTCTTTCAGGGCAGAGGGCAAAGAGGATGTTTTTGTCACCAACACACTTGGCAGGCATACAACAAAACCTCGAGTCGATCTTGAACAATCTCAGGCAGATTTCTTCGCGACGCTCGCTTTAACAAATAAGCAAAACGATCTTTTAGTTCTTACTTCGTCCGATCCTCTTTCTCAATCATTTGGTTGTGTGCTTGCCAAAGCATTTTATCAGGCAGCTCAGGCCAATCACCTCCCTCTTGTGGTGTCTTTTGACACGTCATTGCCGATAACTCCTGGAAAGCAAGAAGTTGCCGTCTTACTTCCTCAGTCCTTCCAATCTATTGTCACAGACGAGGATGTTATCGGGCGCTTACTGTATTCATCAGTTGAGGTGTACTCTTCATGAATCGTCGCGCTTCATTTGATGTGAGTTATTATATGCTCTGGTTTTTTCGTTTCCTCTTTGTCGCCTACGCATTGTTTTCTTTATCATATATTTCTTTTATTGTGCAAGAGCAGGTGTTGACACGTGAAGAAGCAATTGTTCAATCAACCTTCTACCGCTTATATTTTAGTGCTAATGGATATGCGTTTGGAGACCCTTCGCTCGTTGTCCCTGGTGTTATCGCACCAGAAAAATTTGTTGATGGGACTGCGATTGCTCATCAAAAGCTTGACACGACGCGCTCAGCATATTACTCACTGATTATTCCTGACGCAGCATTTTCTTTTTATTTGAATAGAAATTTATACGAACAAGTGTTGCCATATAGTCGTTTTGATAAGGATCATGTGTTGTATTATAAGACGATTCCGGTCAAGACTATTTCGAACGGCGTTCTCTCCTACGGTCAATTGAACGCCACACTCGCGTTTCGGGGGGAATTAAAATGAACAAAAAAGGCATTACCATTCCTCTTGTTGATTTTTGGGTGTACTTGCTTATGTTCTTAGTTATCACCACCGTGCTATTGTTCTTTGGCATTTTTTACAAATATTTACCGGGAAATTCTCAGGATGCGGCAACCGAATTCACTCTTCTTGATGTACGCATGCAATTTCTTCAAGCCCCTAACGCTCTTTTCGAAGACGCTCCTTACGAACGGTGGTTCATGCAGTGGAATTATCTTTCTTCTTCAAAACAAAAAGAACTAAAGAAAGCATTCGAACAATCTCTGCGTCTTTCCATAGCACCGTATGATTCTCTTGTTTCATATAAGCATCTTACCTTCACAGAACATCACACTATTCCTCTTGAGCAGCATTCCGAGTTGCTCTTTTCTCATGTTTTTGTTCTAACACAAAATCCGTTGCTTGCCACGCAACCAACTCATTTGAGCATTGAATTTGAGGTGAAACGCTCATGAGATTTGGCAAACAAGGAGGAACTGTTTTCATGGTAATGTTCTTTGCACTATTTCTCATATCATTCATTTTTGCACTTTCAGTTGTCACGTCAGGTTTTTCGAAGCCAAAAATACAAGGGAATACGCATTATATTGGATATGAAAGTCGTGAACTCTACAACGCCTATTTTGATCATGCTTTCTTGCTGCACAGGGCGATCACCGCAACCTATGTTGGTGTTGATGATGCATTGTATGCATTAGCTTCATCGACTACTTCCGCCGACAGTCCTTTGATTATGTCGCCTTCTCCTTGCGGCGCATATGTTGTTCCGGTGATTGCCACAAAGACGAAAAACTGCATCCCTGATTTTCGAACGGCACTGGAACAAGCCATCAGACAACACGTTGCCGACTACGGGTTTGCCACGTTGCCAGGCTCCAACCCTTCTCTTGGTTCTTTGTTGTCTTTAGCCCAAACTGTTTCTCAAAAAGAAGAATTCTCTTCAAGCACCCAATCTGCTTATCACGTGACCAACCTTTTTGTCGCCGATAATGACGCAACATTTTCTTGGGAAATATCAAAACCTCTTCTTACAGATTTTTCAAAATTATCCTTAGTTCCTTTGTATGACAAAGCATCCGAATTGACTACTTCACCTTCTTTTCGCCCCGTATTTGATGATACTGCGCTCGCATTGCCTGTTCCTCTTGACAACATCGCGTTCACCCCTGAAGGGTTATCGATTGTTCCTTTTAATTATCCTGGCAGGTCTGGTTACGATAGCAATCTTTTTCCTCATTTGTGGCGGTCGGTTCATCGAGGAATCACCATCTCTCTTCTTAATCCTGATCTGCCCATTCATTCTGTTCATGATGGTCAGCTAATTGCTTATGATGCTCAAACAATGACTGCCGCACTATATGATGATCAAAGCAAACTTACCGTGCTCTATCAACCAGTTACGTTACACACAACAAAACAAGGAGATATTGTCGGAAGTGGTCTTCCCTTTGCAAAAGTAGCCGAGGGTTTTCAAAATCTTGAAATTGAAATGTATTTGACTAAACTATCTTCAATTTCTCCTTCAACACTTATCGGAACGTGCAGACAACCAACTTCTGGTTGTTATACGCTGCAACAAGACAAGGACTTGGTAAACCCAACAACCATTCTTTTACCATATGAAAAGGGCTTAGTTGAAGTTGGCAATCCTTCTCTTCGCTTAGATTTTTCAAGCGAACTCTTCATATTAGAAGAAAGAGATGTTTTTGCAAAACCTGATTATACTGATCCTCTTGTTGAGCAAAATGGTGTTGCTCTTATTTTTCGTTCAGGCCATTATACTCCTCGCATCACTCCAAATATAGTTTCTTTAGGTGATGATGAATTTAAATTATTAAAACAAAACCAATTCAATCCAGCACTTATTATTGCTCTTTTAGAACATGATTATTTAGGAACGTCTTCCTCAGTTTCAGAGGTTCTTGATTCGGTCACTCTTCTTTACGACCAGCTTCGTCAGCAGAGTTATCCTCTTTCTCTTCCTGTTGATGCTGCTTGTACGCAAAAACAAATTTCTGTATCCAATGCAGCTTCCGCTCTTCTTGTTTCTCTCTTTCCAAATCTTCCTGCGTGTGCTAAGCAACAACAGCTTGCTTCTTTTGAAGGAGTGTTTCACACCTACACTGCTGCGTATGCCAAATTGTTCTTTTTGCAACCTCAGTCTTCAACCAACAATTTTCAGTTTGGTTCATTTTCCTCTCAAAGCGAGGTTTCTTGGCAACTCCCTCTTGATGTACGAGGATTAAATGACTTGCACGATTTTGTCGAAAGTGCGTTAAGTTGTGACGTTACCGCTCCCAACTTTAATTTATGTGTGAATGATAAAAAAATCCTTTTTGCCGATTCGGATGTTTCGCTTACAACTGACATTTCGGAAAGAATGGATTTTGAAACAGAACTTTCAGGGACAACACAACAGTATTTTGTTTCTTCACCAAAAGATTTGTTCTATCAAGTACTGGTACGTATTCGTGCGTGCATTGATTCGACAGAGCCTGTTTGCGAATTTTATCGGTATTATCAGTCAACGCTTCCTCTTAACGCATTAGAATTTCATATAGATGATTTTGGCGGTCAAGAACCCTATGTGTTTCTCACCTATCAAGATCCTGAACACGATTTTCTTCACGTGCTTGACACGCCGTTAGTCCCTTTACATTCATTTATTTCTTCTTCTCCCTTTTCAAGTATTGATTTTGTTTATGAAAAAAGTGGTCTGCTTGGCACGTCTCTGACTTCTTTTACCAAAGGACCATTTTCATTCCCCCGTGCCGAGGGAGAACATTATTTGCATTTTGTTGTAGAAAAACAAGGTTCTGCGGTGTCTGTTGTGTTTTCAGCTCACGATATTCTAACAGGAACGCAAGGACCTACCTCGCCAACAACCCTTGCCGATCTCTCTTCGCAAAAGAAACTCTATTTTTTATCGTATGCTCATCTTCCTCATCTCGAACCTGTTTATGTCTTCGAAGGGGGCGATCTTGTTCTTTCTCATTTCTCAAAAGAAGATGCTCTTTTGATTCCTTTTGCTCTTGACTTCACCCCTGCCGCCACTCATCAAGGAGTTACTGATTTATCTTGCACCGTCTTAGGCAATTATGCTGTCTGCTCGTTTACTCTTCCTTCGACCTATGCGTCACTTGCTAACCTATATTATACATCTACATTTCCGTCAGCATTAGCCCCGATTGCTTCACTTTGGCTTGCAAATGCGGTTGTCGAACCACGTATTGATGCACTCGGTTGTTCAATTACTTCTTGCACGCTGTTCGGCGAACCTCTTATCCCGTACACGCTCTATACGAACGGAGAAGCGTTTTATGTGATTCTTGAAAAAACGACGGGTGTCGTTGGTGTCGAACTTGAAGGTATTTCTTGGAAAACAGGAAAGCCCGCAACTTCTCGTGCAGATTATGTCATTCTTCCCTAGAACTCTTTCTTAAACGAAATATTCAAATACTACTTACGTTATGAGGGGTCATATGGAGTTAACGTACGCGGGAAAAGTTCTTGTTGGCATATTTGCTGTACTTCTTCTTGTGTTCTTGCTTCGCCCGTCAATGACTGGCTATGCGACGTATCGTGAACTGCAGAAACAAGATTTGAGCGCTGATGATATTGCTGCAATGCAAGAACTGCTTGCAAAGGCGCATGCTGATTTACAGTTTTGTAATTCTTCCAATGGCGAACTCTCTTCTGTTTCTTCGCGACTTGACACTGATTTAAGTAGATGTCAGGCAAGTGAAGCTAATATGCAGACCGAGCTAAACGATCTTCGAGAGGAAGTCGAGACGCTGTCAGATGCTTTGGATGACCAAGTTCTTAAAGAGGTTGATCTTCGAAATTATTTCAAAGAGAACTTAACGCAAGCTCAGGTGCTCTACGACCAACTTGCCAAGTCTGCAGCAATCTCTATTTGTTGTAAAGCGCGTGTTGATGACCTCACTATAAATTCTTTCAGTATAGAAAATAATAAGATTTTATGCGAAGTTGATGGTCCGAGGACCTTAACTTGTCCATAAATTATTGAAACCTATCTTGTTTAAGTTAACAATCTTTATAAACAGGTTTTTGTCTTCCAGTTATCGGGGGTTTAACTTATGTTGTCCATGCCATTAGAGACGATCAAGGAAAAAATTACAGCACAAAAAGGTCTGTCTGCTGATGAGATTGACAAACTCATTAAAAAGAAACTCGATTCGCTTTCAGGGCTTATTTCTCAGGAAGGTGCTGCGCACATTGTCGCAAACGAGCTCGGTGTTAAGTTAGTTGACATTTCCGGTTCGGTAACGATTAAAGAATTAGTAGCGGGTCTTCGCAATGTGGAATTTGCAGGAAAAATTATTCGCAAATATGAGGTGCGTGAGTTCTCAACAGAAAAAAGCACAGGAAAGGTTGGCAGCTGTCTTGTTGGTGATAATTCAGGTCTCATCCGACTTGTTTTTTGGAACGAGCAAATAGAAAAACTAGATCGGGCAAAAGAAGGAGATGTGGTGCGCGTAAAAGGCGCGTTTGTTCGTGATAACAGTGGTCGACTCGAAGTGCACATTAACACGATGACTTCATTCATTCTTAATCCACCAGACCTTGATCCGTCTTCGTTCACCTCGCAAGCTCCAAAAGAAGAAGGAGAATTTACGCGAAAGAAAATAAGTGATCTGCAGGATCAGGATGTCAATATTGAGCTTTTGGGCTACGTGTTTGAGGTGTTCAGCCCAAGATTTTTTGAAGTATGTCCGCAGTGCAATGCAAGAATGCGTCCAACCGATGCAGGGTTGGCGTGTTCAACGCATGGGGTTGTCGAGCCAAAGTATAACTTTGTGCTCAATTTGTATTTTGACGACGGAAGCGACACCATTCGTCTTGTTTGTTGGCGCGAGCAAGCAAAAGACTTGCTCGGCTTAACAGACGAAGCAATACTCGCATTCAAAGATGATTTAGCAGCATTCTCCGAAGTAAAACAATCCTTGCTTGGTGAAATGATAAAAATTTCTGGTCGAGCCCAGATGAATTCGCTTTTTGGTCATTTGGAATTCATTGTCTCATCTGTTTCTCGTGAAGTGAAAGCTGACGAGGAGATAAAAGAAGCGCAAGAAGAATTTGTTGAAGCATCAAATAAAGTTGCTTCTGCTGAGGTCCCTAAAGAAAAAACAGAACCTGCTGCTTCAAGAGTTGACGCAACCGCTTCAAAAGATGTTTCTGGAAGCGAAACAGCAATTGATTTTTCTGATATCGAATTTTAAGGTGTGATGTATGGAAGAAAAAAAAGTTATTGTGTACAGCACCCCGACGTGTCCTTTTTGTCATAAAGCAAAAGAATTTCTTGCAGCTCATAACGTTCCTTTTGAAGACGTTGATGTTGCATCTGACCAAGCACGCGCAAAAGAAATGGTTGAAAAATCAGGGCAACTTGGCGTTCCCGTCATTGATGTTGCTGGAGTGATCATTATCGGTTTTGATGAAGCTGCTCTACAAAAAGAGCTCCATTTACAGTAAAAAAGCGCTTCTTTCAACTCTTCATTTATTATTTTATTTTCATAACATTTTTAATACATCCTCGTTTGAGGTATGGATAACCATGGAGGTGGTTTGATGGCAGAAGAAAAAGACCATGCGTCTCATGAAACAAAAGCAGCTCATTCTCATCAGTCTGAACACCCTGCTGCAAGTAAACATACGGGTGCGGCTACATCATCAAAGCGAGCAACAAAAAAACGCTCGACAAAGAAAAAGTCTTCGACAAAAAAGAAGACGGCAGGACATACGTCTGTTGCAGAATCAAAGCATGTGTTGCCGGAACCAAAACCAACTCGGGAGAATAACTCTTCATGGGCCGTTCCTGCATTTCTTATCTTGCTGGTGATTATCGCAATCATTGTTGTTTCTTGGAGATGGACTGCTGGCTCAACTGCTGACTGGTCACAAACAGGATCTGGCTCAGGAAACGGAATTGCTGATGAAGTGCTTTCAGCATACATGACTAATCTCGCAGCCGATGCTCCAAGCATAGGCTCTGATGATGCTCCTGTTGTTATTGTCGAATTCAGTGACTTCCAATGTCCTTATTGCGGCAAGTTTGACAAAGAAACATTTGATTTGATCAAGACAAATTATGTTGACACGGGAAAGGTTAAATTTGTCTATCGTGATCTTCCTTTGGGATTCCACGAGAATGCGCAAAAAGCAGCAGAAGCAAGTCTTTGTGCTCATGAGCAAGGAAAGTTTTGGGAATACGCGCGTGTGCTTTACGAACACCAATCTGCGCTTTCAGTTCCTAATTTGAAGTCGTATGCTGCAGATCTTGGTCTTGAGGTGGACACGTTCACTACTTGCCTTGATTCAGGTTCCTATGCGGCAACTGTTGCTGAAAGTGCTCAAGCTGCAGCAGCTGCAGGAATTTCTGGTACGCCAGGATTTGTCATTAATGGCAAAGTGGTCAGTGGCGCTCAACCTTATGAAAAGTTTGCGCAAGCAATCGAAGCAGCTTTAGGCGGTGAAGGTTCTGCTCCTGTTCAAAAAGAAGAACCAGCGAATTTAGAGCTGGTCATTGTCAACGATGCTTCGTGTGCTCTTTGCGATCCTGCACGTATAGTGCAAGTTTCAAAGGAACAGCTCTTTCCAACACTTGTTGTGCGAGAAGTTGATTATCAATCAACAGAAGGACAGGCACTTATTGAAGAATTGGATTTGAAAGTCTTGCCAGCATATTTGTTCGAATCACGGGTGACTGAAACGAACAATTATGATCAGCTAGCACAAGCAGTAATTGCTGTTGGAGATTATTATTTGCTTAATCCGCAAGTAACCGGTCTTGGTAAATATCTGGATCCTGCAACAGCTGATGATGACCCTGTGCTTGGTGACGCAAACGCTCCAGTGACTATCATCGAGTTTAGTGATTATGAATGCCCTTACTGTGGAAAATTCAGACAAGAGACATTTGACGCCCTAAAATCTACCTATATTGACACGGGTAAAGTGAAATTAGTCTTTAGAGATTTGCCTTTGAGTTTCCATGAGCACGCCCAAAACGCAGCTCTTGCTTCTGAATGTGCAGATGATCAAGGAATGTTCTGGGAGTATCATGACGCGCTCTTTGCTCATCAAACGGCTCTTACCGTTGCTGATTTGAAGTCGTATGCTGCAGATCTCGGTCTTGAGGTGGACACGTTTAATGCCTGCCTTGATTCGCAAGAGCACGCTGCGGAAGTTGCTGGAGATGCAGCTGATGCTGCAGCAGTTGGCGTGACAGGAACCCCTGGATTTTTCATCAATGATATGTTTGTTCCGGGTGCGTTACCTTTTGAAACGTTTCAGCAAATCATTGAAGCAGAACTGGCGAACTAATTTTTTTTTAATTTCTTTTTTCTCTTTTCTTTTGCTTGCGTAATGCAAAGGTTTATATCTTTCTATTTGTCCCTTCGCCACCTCCTACTTTTTTTCCGCTCCGGGTAAGCAGTCATATGGAACCTCAAGAAGAAACTCAAAGCACCGAATCGTTTGTTATAGATGCCCTCATATCCTTTCTTCGTCCCGTTTCTGAAGAAGTATTTAGCTCTCCAGAACTTGAACGATCTCTTTCTCGTGCGTATGAAGAGGCCCTTTCTTCACCAATTGCGAATATGCTTGCAGATCAAACGTTAGGGGATTCCCAAGCAACAGCAATCGCAGATTTTCTTGCAACAGGCAAACTTTCTACTGATTTTTTTCCTTCTCGATATGAACAATTTTGGCATACTTCTTTCACTCAAGTTTTTGAACGACGATCGATTCTTCTTGGTGCTGCTCCAAAATGGAAAGAGCAGTTTGATTATTGGATGTTTGATGAACTTCGAGAAACGTTCCACACTGCGCTTCGAACAGCAAGGGTAAGAGATTTCATCGTAAGTTTTTTAACAAAAAAAGCGACAGAAACAGATCTTGAAACTGTTTTACATGAGGATTCGTTGCGTGCGACCATTCGTATGGGCTTTCGAAATGCTACTGATTATGAGCCCCAATTGACTGGAACTCTTCGCAGTCTCTCATACAATCTTTCTTCGGGTTTGCACGCCGCATTAGGTTCTATCCCTCCTGAATCTCCACTTATGCCTGTTGTTGTGTTAGGACAAAAAACGTTTGTTGATGCGTATTTGTTGCCTGTTGATCGTCAAATCATTAAAGGTCAGGCAAAGATCATTTATGCTCCAGACTAATTTTTCTTTACCCAAGAGTATGTTAACTAATCACCTCTTCGCTTTCATTTCCTCTATCGCCAGTATCACTATCTTAATAAGTGCAAGCGCTTTTCTTTCTTGTATGAAGCGAAAAGCCTTTTGTGTGGAATGCGGCAGAGAAATCGATTCTGGCATTTTTTGCTTAGATCATAAACCTTCTGCTCCACTGAAACCTCTACTTTTGAAAAAAACTGAGACAGGTAAGTATTTTCACCGCAATAAATGGTCTCAGTTTTCTTCTGATGAAGAAGCATTGGGCGTACTTGTTAAAGAAACAAACAAAGATGCTTCATTTGTTCGCATTGAAGAGGATCACGTTGTCCTTACAAGAGAAGGTGAGGAGTTTCGTGTTCCTCTTGAAATTGAAAAATTGAACGATCCTGCTCTTGAAAAGCTCGGCACAAATTATTTTGAAGGAATTCTGCAACTTCGTAACGCAACAAATGAAGTGCTTGACTTTGTTCATGAAAAAGTTGCTGCTGCTCGTCATCGTGGCGTCGGCATCAACAAAATTGTTGAAGAAGGGAATGGTGCAAATCTGTATTTTACAAAAAAGAGTTATTTGCCGCGACTCGGACAAGCTCTTATCCGTAAGTTCGGTGGCCAAATGAAATCTTCTCCGCAATTATTTAGTGTGGATAAACAATCGGGAAAGAATTTATATCGCTTGAATGTTTATGTCGAACTCCCTTTGTTTTCTGTTGGGGATGTGCTTGCAATTAAAAACGCAGTATATCAGATTCGTCGCACTGCAAAACTTCTTTACGGTGTAAAACTCGCAACTGGAAAAACCCACACGTTTCCTTATGAAGGTCTTGAAGCTGAAAAACTCAAAAAACAACGCTTGCCTGTGGCAACAACACAACCTGAAGTGACTGTAATTGATCCTGAAAATCTTGATTCTGTTGTTGTCAAGAATGCAGAAGGAGAATTTCTTATTGGAAAAAAAGTTAAAGTGGTTGTTTTCAACAAAGAAGCATGGCTTGTTCGCTAGTGCCACTTGAACAGGAATTCATTTATTTTTTCTGATCTTTCTTGCTAAATATTTATAAATCGCGACTTGTTAGCTCTTGTTATGGGACAGGACCACGACGGGAATATGCTTTTCTCTTATGATGTTGCTTCTTCAGATCTCGAACGCGAGAATCAACTTCTTCGCGAATCGTTAAACCAGTTAAAGTTAGAGCTTGAACGATTTCGAACACCTGCGTTGATGATTGCTGAAGTTGTCGAAGTATCTGACGAATATCATGCAGTTATTCGTGTTCCTAATGGCTCTAAGTTTTTTGTCGGTATTGCTGGTGATGTGAAAGGTTTGCAACCTGGCGATCAAGTTCATGTTGAGCAAAAAAACTTAACTATTGTACGGCGTATTGAACGTTTGAAAAAGTTTGATGTTGAACAATTTGTTATTATTGAAAAACCAAAGGTTCCTTGGCGAGCAATTGGTGGTTTGAACGAACAGATTAATCTGATAAAGGAAGTTATCGAGCTTCCTTTAAAGAAGCCAGAGTTGTTCAAGAAAGTAGGCATTACTCCTCCAAAAGGTGTTCTGTTACATGGTCCTCCTGGTACGGGAAAAACGTTGCTTGCAAAAGCGGTTGCTTCAAGTACGAAATCCACGTTTATTGAAATTGTTGGCTCTGAACTTGTTCAGAAATTTATTGGTGAGGGGGCAAAGCTTGTCAAAGAAGTTTTTGAACTTGCTCGTGAGCGCGCTCCTTCTATTGTTTTTATTGATGAAATTGATGCTCTTGCAAGTAAACGTATTGATATGGGGACGAGTGGCGAGCGTGAAGTGCAGCGTACGTTTATGCAATTGCTTGCAGAAATTGATGGCTTCAAAAATCTTGATAATGTAAAAATTATTGGCTGTACGAATCGGCGAGACATTTTAGATCCTGCGGTAACTCGTCCAGGCAGGCTTGATCGTTTGATTGAAGTTCCTGCTCCTGATGCTGCGGGTGTAAAACGTATTTTTACGATCCATTCCTCTAAGATGAAATTGCAAGGCGTTATCCTTCCAGAACTTGTTAAGAAGATGGAGGGTTTTAGTGGAGCGGAAATTAAGGCGGTGGTTACGGAGGCAGGGTATGTGGCTATTCGTGCTAACCGCGTGGCTGTTCTTCACAAGGATTTTTTACACGCCATTCAGGTCGTGGTGCGAAGTCATGAAGAAGAATTCGGGTTCGAACCAGGAATTTTTGGTTGATTTTCTCTTTTTTTGATATTTTGTCGACATTTCTCATTTTTTCTTACAATGTAGGTATTTTTCTTATATTGTGAGAATATATTTATCAAATATTTCTTATATTGTAAGTTATTTCTTACATTGTAAGTATTTTTTGCCTAGGTTTCTTTGAATTTTTCTTATATTGTAAGTTAAATCAAAACATTTATAAATAATTTTTCTTACAATGTAGGTTGGAAGGTGTTATGAGACGTGATGAGCTAGCTATCCCTCTCTCAATATTTGAGAAAGCAAACTGCACAGCATTTGAAGCTATTGTGCAGTATCTTCATGAGGAGAAACATCTCCGTCTTTCTGACATCGCAAAACTTCTCGAGCGAGATCCCCGTACCATTTGGACGGTCTATGAACGGGTGAAAAAGAAACAATGATAGACCGCGCAGTATTCTTAGAAAAAAAAGTTCGTCAGCGCAGACAACGACTGCATGATCTTCACCATTTACACAGGAAAGGAAAAATTTCTGAACAATTTTATCGCGAAGAACTCATCGATCAGTTTGGTCCAGAAGAACCGCAACAAAATACTATTCTTCACGAAAAACAACCTTCCCATCACGTTCCCCTCTTGTCGGTGTTTGTATTCTTTTTGCTCATTGCAGCAGGGTTCTTGCTCATAAACCCTTCCATAACCGGCTTTGCCGTACTTATTGGCTCCCCTGCTGCAGACGTGAGCACCTACGATCTAGACTTCGCAACAAACACGTCGACAACAATCGAACTGCCGCTAGAAAACATTACCGGATTAGGCATTACTGGATGGCATGAACGAGGAGAACAAGTTGATGTATATGTGGAGACATCAAAAGGCACGTTCTTAGTATTTTCTTCCAAAGAACAGCAACAGGAAACACCATTGCTTGAACACACACAAAGCAAACGATCTGTTGGCACTGTCATCACCGGATGGGTTGTAGATGCATCCGGTGATGATTCCAGCAGTTCTTCAGAAGGAAGTTCTTCTTCTAGTTCTTCAAGTGATAGTTCTGGTTCTTCAAGTAGTAGTTCTGAGAGTTCTTCTTCTGATAGTGCAAGTAGTAGTGCTGCAACCTCAGATTCTAGTAGTTCCTCTTCTGGTGATTCTTCTGATTCTAGTACCTCGTCTGATTCTTCCAGTGATAGTTCTGGCTCTGACAGCGCAAGTTCGTCAAGCAGTTCTTCTGAAAGTACTTCGTCAAGCAGTTCTTCTGATTCTTCAGGTAGTGGTGCTGAGAGTTCTTCGTCAAGCTCTTCTGGTTCTGGCTCTGAGAGTTCTTCTTCAGATTCAGAATCTACTTCAAGTGAGACCTCAGTACTAACTCCTGTTGAACGGCCAAGAACAACCGTGACAAAAGTAACGCCTCCCCCAATTGAAGAAAATGATTTGGGCAATCAAGAGTCTGTTGAAGAGCAAGGAACAGATCAAACCGAAGAGCTGCCCGATGAACAAATTGACGATGGTGTGCATGAAACGATCGAAGAAACAACACAAGAAGACACAACCGAACTAACTGAAGAACTTGTCCAAGAAGAACCTGTTGAACTTATCCAAGATCAAGAAACACAACCAAGACGAAGTGGGGGTTCTGGAGGCTCATCGGGTTCGGGAAACACTGGTGCGGTGCAAGAAGACCTATCGCGTAATCAAACAGAAGAAGTGCTTGACAATCAAACCATTGGTGAAGGTTTAGAAGAGAACAATAATTTCACCCAAGAACTTAATCAAACATTTTTTAACAATTCATTTATTGAAAACAATTCGCTTGAAACTATTTCTAATCAAACAATTCGTAATGCGACCAATGGTTCAGTAGACCGTAACATCTCCTTAGATAATCTTTCAAATACTACTTTGAACAATCAAACCTTCGAATTCAATCAAACACTAAATGCATCGAACGAAACAACAATTAAGCCTATTGAGATCATCTCAAACAGAACTAATGCTTCGCTGCAACCAATTCTTCACAAAGTACTTTTCAAACAAGTTTGTGAGGAATCTTGTATATTCTCTCCCACGTCACATCCAAAACTTATCATTAAAACAACAGGTCAATTGTATTTGCGAAGTGTTTCTTATTTGACACCAAACAACAATTCAGAGAATACCTCTTTTGAAACAAACACCACCATAGAAGTTAATGCTTCACAATACAATCTACCTTCCGCGGTTGATAAACCAGTGCAGTGGGTGGCGCAACTTGATAGGGCTGCTCTCTTATCTGAAAAAGATGCGCGAGAAGAAAAAAAATCTCGCGTGAAAGAATCCTACTTGCTTTCAGTACCTCACGTCGCATACAATTTTTCCTTAGGAGAAAAAGTTTCTCAAAACAAACTTATTATTGCAAATGACACTGCTCTTCTTCCTGAAACAGTAACGTATAACACGCCCGCCCCAATTGTTTCGAGAACGCCAACCGAATTCGGTGAACGAGTACGTGTTTCTTCCCCGCTTCTTGCAAGAAGCATCACTGCTTCAGCAAACATCACAGCAAACATTTCATTAGAAAGTGTTTCTGTTGTAGAAATTAAAGATGGTAAACGAATTCCTTTATCCTTTACTGTCTACGATGATGATTACGATTCCTATGCTGATCGCGTAGAATGGCTTATTGACGAACTTACCAACAACACCTACGAAGTTGGCATCACCGTGCTTAACGTGTACACGTACCCAAAAGCAGGAGATAATTGGACGGTCTATTTCAACACCACAGGAATTGCTGATTTGACGATTTGGTCAACAAACGCAAACTTTACTGAAATGCCAACAGATGTAGTTGCCACAGATGACGAACTTCGCTTCTTAGATTTTCGTTGTGGCAATCAAACAGTAAATGATATTATTGTTCGAGATGCTTTTGGACAAGAGTACGTTCTTGAAGACCTTGCAGCAAACATCAAACCAGTAAGTTTCTTTTTGCCTTCCTATTCTTGCGAAAACATTTCCATGTTTACTACTTCTGTGCGCATACCTGGCTATGCAGCGCTTGGTTTTCGTTTTGGCACTGTTGAAGCCTACGCATACGACCCGGTTTGGACGTTGCAAAACATAGCAAGTGGGGGCGTGTTCGGCCAAAATGCTGATGTGGTGGCAGATCCAAACAACAGTTCTTTTATTAACGCTATAAGTATTTTTGATTCGACAACTGACAACGTTTATAATTGTTTTGGAGATGATGAGAGACTCGACTGCTTGGCCATTGAAGCATCGGGATACACCGCAAACGAAGATATTAACAACAATCAAGTCTTAGGTCTTGTCCATCTCGCAAGTGATGCAAAATCTGTTCGCTACTGTAACACGTCAGTTGGCAGAGCCAGAACCTGGGATTGTGGAGCTGTTGTTAATGTTGGTGGTTACTACGCTGATGCAGATGTTGCACTTAACGATACGCACATTGGTGTGGTCATTAGCAACGGTGCTGCAAAAAATAATAATTACATTGTTTACTGTCAAGCACCAATCACTACAAATAGTTTTTCTTGTGAAACTGTGTATAGTGCCACTGACTCCACTGGTTCGCCAGCAATTGCAATTGATTCTACTGGAATGGTGCACTTAGCATTTCGTGACGTAAGCAACACTGCTCTTCGTTATTGTAATGGCACGTATGGTTCTTGGACGTGCGAACTCGCATTAAATGGCGCAGATGATGGATATTCTCCTGCAATCGCAATTTCTTACGATTATGAACAGATTCCAACAGAAACTATCATGCACATGACCTCTCAGCGGGGTAGTGTACTTGATTTGTACTATTGTGTTGGCTCGTATGGTTCTTGGTCTTGCGAAGCTGTTGAAACTTCAAACAACATTGGTTACTATTCGTCGGTTGTTGTTGATCAAAGTCAAGAAGTGCATATTTCGCACAGAGATAACACGCAGTCAGCGCTTCGTTATTGTAATGGCACGTATAGCACTTCTTGGGATTGTCAGGAAGTGCATGATCCTGTAAATTCTGTTGGTGCATATAGTTCCATTGCTATGCACCCAAACGGTAAAATATATATTGCTTACCAAGACGCGACAGCGAAAGATTTACTCTTAGCAGTCTATGAAAAAGACACGCTTGATTTTGATATTGGGCCAACAATCACGCCAACAAGTCCAAAAACAAACGACACGCTCATTTGTAATTTTAATGTAACGGGCGAAGCAACCATCACCGCTAATATTTCTTGGTATGAAAATGACGGGGGTGGTTATACAGAATTAACTAACCTTGCACACACCGTTACTGCAAACGATGGGATTAATACCACCTCTGCCCTTAACATCACTTGGAACGTTTCAAAGAATGGTTACCAATACAAATGTGGTGTGGTGCTCGATGATGGGCAAAAATCCATTTCACAATCGAACTCGTCAGCTGTAACTATTGGTAATTATTCAACAAGTATTCAAGCAACTTTGAACAACACCTTGCCACGAACAGGCGATGTTGTTTTGTTCCAAGCAAACTATACAGTGGACAATGGTTTTGGCGATCCTTCCTTTGGCACACAAATCAAGCGAGAGATATGGAAAACAAACACCGGATCGAATATGTATTCTATTCGTATCTTCGATCAAGATGGTGATGGGAGAAAGGATGAAATTATTTTTCCAGAATACGGTGATTTGCGTGTTTTTAACGAAAATGGTTCTGAAACTTCTGTTGTTGACTATCCTAATGCTGCACCAAGTTATTTAGCATATGGTGTTCGCACGTTTGATCCAAACCAAGATGGTCAGGAGGACATTATCAAGACTGAACAATTCACCGTCGAAATTTATTATGGTAATAATGGCACTGCGTTATGGGAGAGCTCTCCTCTTGCATTAGGTGTTGTTTATTTTGTTGTAGTGGGTGATTTTGATGGTGATACTATTGTTGATGATTTCATTTACGGCAATTTAACCAACATATACATGTATGCAACTGATGATGGACAATCTTGGTCACAGCAATGGACAGACGTACAAAAAGATAATTATGCACTTCGTGAATTTCTTGTGGGCGATGTTAATAATGACGGTGTTGATGATTTTGTCTTGCAAGAGTATGGTTCCGCTCCCGCGTACACAATGGTGTACAACGGTTCAAACGGCGCAAGACTTTGGAATGCAACGGATGATAGTTGGTCTGCTGCTGCAGACATTGGTGATGTCAATGGTGACGGAATTATCGACACCATCTTTCGTGCAGGAAATGGCGACATTTATTGGTATGATGTGAATGGTGGCACCATTGATAGTTCCGCAGAACCAAATGGTGTCATTCAAGAAGTTAGTTTTGCCGATCTTGATCTGGATGGTGTTGCTGATGAAATTATTGTTGCTGATTCTGGAAACTCCGCAACTGATGCACGTATTTGGGCATTTGACAATGGATCAACAAAACTATGGAATTATACGGTATCTCACATTGGCGATTATGATTACATGAACGCTCTTCGCGTGGGAGATATTAATGATGATGGTCTGCCAGAGATTATTTTTGCAAATGAAAACACCACCAATTTCCAACACATATATGTGCTGAATAGTTCAGGAAATTTTTCATGGCTTTACTTTGATAATCATGGTAATTTCTTTACGTACTGGGATGATTCGCCGACGCTTCATTTAGCAGATATCAACCGTGATGGTATTAGCGACATTGTTTTCTCAACGGTAAATGCTTGGCTTGGTGTCATTCAAGATGTTAATTGCTCTGCAAACGTTGACGGGGTTAATTATCCTATGCAGTGGAACAACGCTAGTGATTTGTTTGAAGTTGGTGTGCCTCTTTCGACTCCTGGTGAGACCGATTATTCTGTTTCTTGTTCGAAAGGAGGATATGATACAGCAACAACCTCAAGTTATTTTTTGGTCAATTCATCAGATTGTGTGCAGTCAGGAAATTGGTACGTGACGCAAAACACGGTGTGTGTGAATATTTCGCTTGCTCTTGGTACGTTTAATCTGACGACAGGTGATTCGCTCACGTTAATTAACAGTACATTGCTTGTTACTGGTGAAACAGATATGTACGGTGACTTAACATTAACAAAAACAGGGGCAACTTTCCTTGACCGTTTTGGTGTAACGAACGGTTCGAATGTTCATATGAGTAACACAAAAGATTCTATTTGGTTTAACAACGACGTGTATTTTGATAATGGTAGCACGATCACGTGGTCGAATGTCACGGTTCATTTTAACACCACCTCAGACAACGCATTTGGGTTGTATGTTGATAATGGCACAACGCTAGTCACTGCAAATAATACGGTCGTGACGAGGGGTGCGACGAACAATTATTACACTGTTGATATTCGTGGAGATTCAACCATTGATATTTCTAACACGTGGTTAAATAAAAGCGGTTCCGCTGTAGATAATTTTTATGTTAATGCAACGGTAAATAATTTTACTTCCGTTAATATGACTTTCATGCCTTATGTCAACTTCTACACTCCTTCCTATTTTGAAATGCGTTTTGTTGATTGGGAGAGTGTTTCTCAAGCCGCAGAAAGCTTCGAATTACTATGGTCAAATGCAACCATACTCGACTCTTCATTTTTAGGCCAGTTTCAGCCTAATAACGTTTCTCGTCTTATTGTGAATCGTACAAACTTTTCAAATAACGACCAGTATGTTGTCAAGGTCTTTTCTACACCCGGAGATGGAGTCACCATTGATCGTTCCCTTTTGGAAGTTTCGGGATTGGGAGCGAACCCTTTCTCATCTTGTCTTATGGTTAATAATGCGGGGACGGTGACGGTCATCAATTCTTCGTGTATCCATCCCTCTCAAAGATATTCGATATTTCTTGGGAATAACCAATTCACCATTAATTTATTGAATGCTTCTTTCAATGAAAGTGGTTTAGCTGATTTTTTTGGAACGGGTACGGTTAACGTTCAAAAATATTTTACTGCCTATATTGAAGATTCTCTGGGTACTCCTCTTTCAGGTGTTACCATCGAAGTAAATAATTCAGGAGATACTGTTGTTCTTTCAAAACTCACCAATGCTGACGGGTATACGAACAAAGGAGTGATTACTCCCTACACTATTGATAATGCAGGAATAGATATTGATTACAGAAATTTTACTGTTGGTGCTTCAAAACCTGGCTATCGATATAATTTTTCTAATCAAAGTATTTCTCAGTCATTGTTTCGATTTAATCCTTACATCTTAACGTTAACACCTGACATCACCATTCAATACTTAGATATTACTCCCGATCCTGCTTTTACTGCAAATAATTTGCTGTGTAATTTTACCATTAACTCAACAGCTAACGAGGCAATGAATGTAAGTGTTTATTGGTTTAATGGCTCAACACAGAAATTTGTCAAGCATATCTTCACTTCACCACCGTATAACTCAACATATAATTTCACCTTGGGTTCGGGGAACACGTCGAGAACGAATACGTGGTGGTGTAAAGTAAACGTCACGGGAAACGTGAGCAGAGCAAATACGCAAGTAAACACTTCAATTACTATTTCGAACACGCCGCCACCAGCCCCTGTTATGGTTTCGAACCTTGATAATGGGCATCAATTACAGCATTTTCCCCTTATTAATTTCACTGTTGGCACAGATGATGACGGGGACACTATTTACACTATTTCTCAAACAAATGATATTACCTGGTTACAGCAAAACATGACGACGGGTGTTTCAAGCCATCTTATTGGTTACAATCAAACATTAACAGACGGGGTTTCCTATGGATTACGTCTTCGTAATTTTGATGGTCAGGCGTATTCTGTAAGTTATTCCGCAATCGATGCTTTCATCATGAATTCTTTACCAAGTATTACAGGAGTTACGGTAACTGATCCTGCGTATACAAATTCTACAATTAATTGTTCTCCTTCAGGCTGGTCTGATGGTCAAGGTGACGCCGCCCAATATTATTATCGCTGGTTCTTTGATGATGTTTTTGAAACGCAGCAAGGTCCTACGTCAAATAACGGTTCTCTTGATTGTGGTGCTGTCGGTGGGTGTGATGAAGCAGTAAATGTGACGTGTACGGTCATTCCTTACGATGGCTACGAAAACGGGACGTTGAAAAACGATTCGGTTATTGTTTCAAACATCGCACCTGAAATTCCAACAGTTAATGTGCACACGTCAAATCGCCAGAATGAAACTGATGAAACGTTGCAATGTAATGCGACCATTACAGATCAAGACAGTGACGATCTCAATATCACCTTGCGTTGGTACAACGATGCGGTGCTTGTTAACACAACGTATTTCAATAATAGTTATGCGAGTGGTTCGCTATTCTTAGCAAACTTGTCTTACACGTACACCTCAGTTGGCGAAAACTGGACGTGTAGTTTGCGATTGGATGATGGGGATGCGATGAGCGCGTGGGCTAATTCATCGAATCTTACTATTTTGCAATCAACAGTTACCTGCGGCGAATCTATTTCTGTACCTGGTCATTACGTGGTCACTTCTCCTGTTGCTGGCTATGATAATAGTGGCGCACCCTGTATTGATATTACCTCATCAGATGTGGAGCTTGACTGTCAAGGAAATGCTCTTGGGGGAGTTGGAGATATTTTCGCTGGATTGAATATCAAAGGAACAAGCAGCGTGTATCTTGATAATATTACTGCAGGAAATTGTTCGTTTGCTGATTTTGGTTATGCCTTTGACTTGCAATATGTTGCCAACAGTCATTTTGAAGAAATCAGCGGATCAGGTTCTGCCGAAGGTCCTGATTATTTGCTTGATCGCATAAACGATTCTTGGTTTGTCAAAGCAAACAGTTCAGGGGGTGACGATGGTTTTTGGGTCACCAATTCATATCGTAATTCGTTTGAACGCATTAACGTAACCAGTTCGGCTGGTTCAGGAATGTATTTTACTGCCAACTCGTTTAACAATAACTTGTATAACTCTTCATTCACAGGCGAATCGATCAAAGACTTAACTGTTTATTCTTGTTCTTTAACATTGCAAAATGTTACGGGGGAAGAAAACTTACCAATTGCATTATATAACAAGACCTCGACCATTTCTGGTTGGAACAATAATGTTTCAATGCTTATTCTGTGTAACGCGGATAATTCAGTTGTTGCTAACTCATCTTTGGTGGTTACTTCAAACATCAACAGTGGGTTGTACTTGTATTTAACTGACGATGCAACAATTTCTAATGTTTCTCTTGGAGGATTCAAATATGATGTGGAGTTGACTTCAAGTCACCGAAATCGTATAACGAATATAACTTCTCAAGGAGCCGCTACAACCGGGTATTATATCTCCTCATCAATTAACAACACGCTTAGCAACGTGAGTTCTTTTTCAGCTGGTTCGTACGGATTGTATCTTGCCTCATCGAGGGGCACGGTCGTTGCAAACTCCACCTTTCAAGATGCGGGAACACGATCGATCGCTTTGACAAGTGCCGGGTTAAACAATCCGAACAGACTCTACAACAATCTCTTTAATAGTACAACAAATGAGTTTATCGGTGGCACGTCCTATGTAAACTATTGGAACACGACAGAAGGTACAGGAAATCGCGTGTTTGGTGCGGGAACAAAAATTGGTGGTAATTACTGGGCAACACCAACAGGAACGGGCTATTCTGAAACGTGTGTTGATGGCAACGCCGACGGAATTTGTGATACGGACAAAACGCTTGATGGAAATAATGTCGATTATGCTCCTCTTGCCGGTGATGTCAATGCTGCTCCGTATACTGGAGCGGTTTCTCTGACCACTTCTGGAGGAACCAACTTAACAAGTCAGGAATTACATTGCGCTGCAACCATTTATGATGCAAATAATGATGATATGAACGTAACTGTTAAATGGTTCTTGAACGATCGCTACAATCACACAGCGTATTATTGGAATGGTTATGGTAATAATAGTGCTCTCGTTATTAACCTATCAAACACGCTAACAACTTTTGGCGATAATTGGTCTTGTGCGATGCGCGTGTATGATGGTACAAATTATTCTGCTTGGAATGCTTCGTCAAATTTAGAAATTGTTATTGGTCACACCAATCTTTCCATTTACGAAATGCAAGGAACACCAACCGGTCCTTTCGATCCTTCTTTGTCTGAAGGTGCTGAGGTTGATTATTTTTACATGAACGCGAGCGATGATCGTCGATGGAAAACAGATTTGAATGGCACAAACAACACAATTAACAGTCAAGTCTATGTGTACAATTTGAGCGCGAATATCTATAACGCAAGCGCGATTGATAATATTACTTTAAGCTGGGAAGGTTTTGGAGATAATTATTCAGGATACACAGTCAACATTAGTTTGTGGAATTGGACATCAAACGCATGGGTTCAATTGAATTATTCTGAATCGGGAGCTGCAACAGAATTTTCTTTGAACAGTCCCGTAGTAAGTGGAGGCTCATACTATGTTAACGCTTCAACAAAAGAAGTTGCGGTTCTTGTCGAAGGAGAAAAAGTTTCTTTCTTAAGTCCTTTAGGGAGCACATCTGCAGGATCGGGCCCTGCTTCACTTGATGGTGCTTTCGGCTTGTATGTTGTTGGAACAATTGCTTATGTTACTTCCTATGATGATTTTTCATTATCGCTCATTGACGTATCTAATCCTGCAGGTATGGGGCCTCGCGATGATTATGTGGATAATGCCCCTCCAGGTTCTGTCGACACTTCTCAAAATGTATTTGTCAAAGATAACATCGCATATGTTGTGTCGCTCTATGATGACAGTTTGACACTTGTCAATGTTTCCAATCCTGACGCTATCACTTTTTTAGATGATCATGTGAGCAGTGCTTCTCCTTATTCTCTTGATTATGCTGATGCAATAATGGTTGTTGGGGATGTTGCGTATGTCACTTCTCAGATTGATGATTCTGTTACTTTAGTTAATGTGAGTAATCCTTCCGCAATTGTTCCTTTTGAAAATTATACGACGGCCACTCCTCCTTACAGCGTTGACGGTGCTAACGTACTTTATGTTAATGGAGACTATGTTTATGTAGTGGGAGATAATGATTACGTTTTTACTGTTCTCAACGCTTCCGATCCAAGCAATCTTGTCGGTGTTGGGCAGTATCTTGCAACGCCCACATCAATTCTTACCAGCACTGAGCAAATGGTTTATGAAAATAATTATGTGTATGTCTCCGTATCTTTTTCAACAATCACGGACGCTATTAGTATTTTTGAATTAAGCAATCCTGCTAACCCAGTATTTGTTGGAAATTATTCAAAAGAACGACTGCCTTACTCTGTGGCTGATGCTGAAGGGCTTGCCATTTCAGGAAATTACTTATTTGCGAGTTCTTATGATAACGACTCGGTTACTGTTCTTGATGTTGCAAATCCTGCCAACCCTGTTCCTATTTTCCAATACGTTGATAGTGCAGAACCTTACTCTCTTGATGGTGTGGGAAGAATATTTTTGCTCTCCGGAAAGTTATATACGGTATCAAGTATTGATAACGCAATTGCCGTATTTGCAGTGCACGATAATTTCTTGCAAACTGATGTATTGACACTTGATGTGCGAGAAGGTAATTCTCCTCCTCCTGCCCCCTCTTCTGTTTCTTTACGAACAGCAACAGGAAATAATTGGTCGTATGAGAACTTAAATTGTTCAACAACGATTTCTGATCCGAATGGCGATGCGCTGAATGTGACGGTGTTTTGGAATAAGGATGGCGTCTTTAATCAAGTGCGGTATTACAACAACAGCTATGCGAATGGCACGTCGTTTAGTGCCGCGCTTGCAAGTGGTAACACTTCCGTTGGCGATAATTGGAATTGTAGTGTGCGCTTAGATGATGGCACTGGCTTGAGTGGTTTTACGAACAGCACAAACTTGTCCGTTACTAATGCGGTGACGTGCGGGGACACCATTGGTGGACGAGGAGATTTCGAACTCAAATCATCTGTTGATAATTATGCTGCTGGAAATTGTTTGACCATTAACGCCGCAAATGTTTCTCTTGACTGCCAAGGAAATTACGTTGACGGCACTGGTGCAAGTTTTGGTATCTACGTGCTTTCTTCATCGTATAACGCTACCGTGAACAATTGTGTGGCAAAAGAATTTAATTACAACATCTACGTATTGTCTTCAGATTATGCGCACATTTACAATTCAGAATTTTACAACGGCACAACGTATGGAATTCGATTCGTAAATTCTGATAATGTTTCTTTTGAAAATGTCTCCTCGCATGGGAATACGCAGTATGGTCTAAGCATGATTGCCGCAGCATATTCTAACTTCACGAATGTTTCTATTTTGAGAAACCAAATAAGTGGGGTGGCCTATTCTTCTGGCAGCAGAAACACCTTTAAAAATAGCAGATTCTTGAATAACACCCAATATGACTTTTACATAACGGGAACTGCAACTTGTACCGGTAACAATCTGGTTAACGTGAACGGCACGGATAACAAACCAATCGTGTACGTGAACACTTCTCGAACAATCCAAGGATGGAACAACAACCTTTCACAACTCATTCTTTGTAATGCTGACGGAGCATCAGTAACTGATGTTCTTATGGACCACACTGATAAAGAAAACAACGGCATCTCGCTTGTCGAAACAGACTCTGCGACCATCACGAATGTGACGGTGCGTGATACGTATAACGGTCTTGAAATTACTTCGAGTTCTTCGAGCAATGAGATTAATGATTCTGCGTTTGTTTCGAATGCAAATTATGGGATTACCGTTACTAGCTCGTCAAAACCAAATGATTTCAAGAATGTAACAAGCACGTACAACGCCGATGATGGTATGTATGTGTCTGTTGGAACTTCTTCATTTATTAATGTCTTCCAGAGTAATTTCTCAAACAACGGAGATGAAGGATTATATTTGTCGGGTTTGAGCTACGGTGGTTATTACAACAATACATTTACAAATAACTTAGGAAGTGGCATGTTTGTTTCAAATACCGATATCATTAGTATCTATAATAATTGGTTTGCAAACAACACCAATTATGGTTTAGAACTTTCAAGCTCTGGTGGTCCAGGCATGTTTGAACTTATCACCATTTACAACAATTTCTTTAACAACACAAACAATGTTGCTGCTGGTTCAGGTTATAATGCTTGGAACACTTCAGTTCAAACCGGAAACCGCATATATGGTTCTGGTGTAACCATTGGTGGTAATTTTTGGGCAAATTCAACCGGTGGATTTTCACAAATTTGTGCCGATGATGACAATGACGGTATTTGTGACGACACCTATAGTGTTGCTAAGTTCGATGATGATTACCACGCATTAAGTTCTGGTTATTCGCCACATACTGCCCCAACCACACCAACGCCTGAAATTAATTCAACTGATGGCACGAATCTTACCACGCAAGACTTGCACTGTTTTGACACTATTTCAGATTATGATTATTCAGATATGAATGTGACAGTGACCTGGCACAAAAACGGCCTCTTAAACAGAACTGATTATTATAACAACAGTTATCCTGATGACTCCACTGTCGTTTTCAATCTTTCATCTGGAAACTTATCTGTTGGCGATATTTGGAATTGTAGTATGCGTCTTGATGATGGTACAAACCAGAGTGCTTGGGGAAACAGTACAGGACTTACCATTCTCAACCTTGGCCCTACAACACCAACACCTTGGATTAATGCCACCTCTCGTTTGAATGCATCAGATGAAGATTTTCATTGTAATGCAACCATTGTGGATCCTGACGATGATGATTTGAACGTGACCGTGTGGTGGTATAAGGGGGGTGTTTTTGATCAAGTTCGCTATTACAACTCAAGCTTTGCTTCAGGTTCGCTCATTGTTGTTAATTTAACAAAGAGTAATATCACACAAGGTGATCAGTGGATTTGCAGTATGCGTCTTGATGATGGCACTAGTCAAAGTTCGTTTGGCAACTCTTCAGCTCTCGTTGCAACATCTCCTTACCCAACAGTGACTTGGGAGTCCACCACGCCTTCTCAGGGAGAAGTTTCTTATGAATCATATGCTGGTTTGAACACAACTACTACTGATGCTTTGGAAACATCTGCAATTTTAGAATTCAATGATGATGTTATGGCGTATTGGAGTTTTGATTACACGAACTCGTCTGGCGCCTATGGTAATTCAAGCAATCCGCGTTTTGCGAGCTTTGCGTATGGATTAAGCGTTTCAGATTTGGTGCCTGGAAAACGAGGAACTGCATTAAACTTTGACGGTACGAATGATCATTTGAGAATTACCGATCGCTTAGTGCGCAACAACACAGAAATCACTTTTATGACTTGGTTTAAAACAAGTGCCAACGGGGTAATTTTAGGTTATCAAAACACTGCCTATCCTACAAATCCTGCAAACTGGGTGCCGATCATCTATGTTGGTACCGATGGTAAACTGAGGGGAGAATATTGGATTGGGGGTCAGAACCCGATAACAACAGCAGGAACTGTCAATGATAGTCAATGGCACCATGTCGCACTTGTCGGAGAAACAACTACGCAGCGTATGTATTTGGACGGCGTGTATGTTGGCACGTTAAACGGCGCAATAAATCACTTATCTATGAATTATAATCACATTGGTATTGGTTTTGGTACGTCCTGGCCTAACGCAGGTGCGGGTTGGTTTGCTTTCAATGGAGATCTTGATGAAGTCGTGTTCCATAAACGTGCACTCACCGTAGAAGAAATTAACGCGTCGTACAATAATGGTCTGTATCGCTTGCACCATAACTTCACCGGCTTATCAAACGCTGATTACAATTTCTCTGCAATCGTAATAGATGCAGGGGGAAATATGACTGTTGCAAATAGGTCATATACTGTACTTATCGACCCGCTTGTTGAAATATACAAAAATGCATCTACTGCTACTTTGTCTGTCGACACTATCTACGTGAACTGGTCAGCTGTTGACGGGTCAGGACTTGACACCGTTCTTTTCAATGTCACGTATCCCAATGGCACGGTCATATTTTCATCAACTGACGCAACAGGTGATATTAACTTAACACCACAAAATTTGACGGTGACTGGGTTGTATTCGATTAATCTTCAAGCAATTGACACTGACGCAAACATGATGTCGACATCGGACACGTTCTCAGTTCTTGCAGATACGACTCCTCCAGTCATTACTTGGCTCTCGCCAACACCAGTAGATGGCTCTTCAAGAACACTTAATCACGCTACTTTGAACACTTCAATAAGTGATTCGCTTGACACCTCCGCGTTTTTTGATTGGGATGGATCACTTGTTGCCTATTACAATTTTGAATATGTTAACACCACTGGTGTTAAAGATAACTCTTCTAACAATAATTTCGGAAGATTCACGGACGGGTTGTCAATTAATGATGTTGCTCCTGCCATGTATGGAAACGGTTTATATTTTGATGGAACAAACAATCATTTAGAATTTCCCACAGATTCGGGCCCTCTTTCAGGCACTGGTCCGTTTACTGTTTCTTTCTGGTTACAAACGAACGGCACCGGTACCTGGCAAACAATTCTGCAACAACGGGATGAGATAACAACCGGCCAATACTCTGTTCTTGTTCGTGCTACTGGACCAATATACTTTTATGATTGGTCTGGAAGTTATGGATTCCAATTAAATTCTGCATCATCAGTTGATGATGGAGAGTGGCATCACGTGGTGGTGGTGCGAGAATCATCAACAGCATATGTGTACATTGATGGGTCTTTAGACAATTCTACGGGGGGAACTGCAAGAAATATTCTTTCAGCAAGAGATTTGGCTGTTGGTTATGATATTCGTGACTCTAACAAACCCTTTGAAGGTATGCTCGACGAACTTATAATTTGGAACACCAATTTAACTGCTGCAGAAATAAGTTCGGTGTATAACAACACAGTAAATAGGTTATATCGAAACCAGAGCGATCTCTCTCCTGCAACCTATAGCTATTCTGCGTGGGCAATTGATGGTGCGGGAAACATTGCTACTTCCTCGCGCGAAGTTACCGTTGACCCAGGTGCAACAACTCCTGATACTCCTTTGCCAGGAATCAACTCAACTGATGGTTCGAACGCGACAGGACAGGATCTGCATTGTTTCGCGCAAGTTAATGATCCAAATGGAAATGACACTAATGTGACGGTGAGATGGTATCTTAATGGAGTATTAGACAGAACTGATTATTACAACAATTCATACGCGAACGAAGTTGCTGTTGATACTGTTTTGGGTTATACAAACACTTCTGTTGGCGATAATTGGTCGTGTGCGATGCGTCTTGACGATGGCGCAGAATTTAGTGGATGGGGTTATAGTGTGAATTTGACTGTTGTTACTGTTGCGCCAACAACTCCTTCGCCTCAACTACGTTCAGAAAATGGCATGAACAGTTCCAATGAATACTTGAATTGTTCTGCAACTATTTATGATTCCGATCTTGACAATCTAAATGTTTCTGTTCGCTGGTTCAAAGATGGTGTTCTTGACCAAACAAGGTATTACAATAACGACTATCCCTCAAGCCAAGCATTCTATGCAATTCTCACAAGCGACAATACGTCGGTTGGAGAGAATTGGAATTGTAGCATTCAATTGGATGATGGAGTGTATCAATCCTCTTGGGGAAACTCAACTAATTTAAGCATTGTAAATTCTGATCCTTCAGTAAATAAACCCGTCATCACTCCATCAAATCCTAATGCGACGCAGAATTTGACATGTTCTTTTACCATAACCGATTCCAATCCTGGAGAAACATTATGGGCAAATGTTTCGTGGTTTAAGAACGACGCATACTATTCTTCTGCAAACGAATCCGGTCAAACATCGGGAGTTGGAGATTCAAGCATTTTACATTATGCTCATACGTCTTTTGGTGAATCATGGAATTGCACCGTGACTCCTTATGATGGAAATGCGGGGTCTGGAAGTACCAATTATTCTGATGCGGTTTCTATTGGAAATTCTCTTCCTTCCATTCCTGTTCTTGATTATCCTGATAATGAATCAACAATAACGAATCGTTTCCCTACATTTAATTGGACGGCGTCAACTGATGCGGACGGAGATGATATTAACTACACGGTTAACTTAACGGCGCCAAGTGGTCTTGGTTGTTATGGTTTCTTGCTAAACTCGTCGCAAAACATCAACAATTATACAACAACAACTGAGTTATGTACGTTGGCCCAATATAGTTCTGGCTCCTTCCAATTCCAAGTGCGTGCATGTGATTTTTACGGCTGTTCTAATTTTTCTTCACCTCATTTCTTTAATGTAACTAATGTGGTGAGTATTTCTCTTGTCACGAATGAGACTGATTTCTCAAATCTTAATCCGGGGGTAACTGATGATTCGACTGATGATGACCCTTCTCCTATGGTTATTCGTAATGATGGTAATGTGCGCATCAATGTTTCAATAAATGCAACGCAGAGTTTCTTTGTTACTGAAGAACTCAACACCTCTTACTTCCAGTACAAAGCCGATCAAGATGAGGCTTCTTCGTTTAACACAACAGGCAGTTCGACGAGTTGGCTTAATGTGACGAATGTTTCAACTCGTTTCATCCACACATTACAGTATAATGACACGAAAGATCAGGCACAAGTAGATTTCAAAATTACCATTCCTACATATGAGACGCCAGGAATTAAGTCGACATTAATTGTCTTTTTGGCTACGGCGGATAATCCTCCATGAAACAATTAACACAAAGTAAAGGTTTGTTGCTTGGCTTGCTTTTGTTAGTGAGTGTGCTTTGTGTTACGCAAGTTTCTGCCCTTACTGTTTCTCCTGCAGCACGATTGATAGATTATGCTCCTGGTCAGACTGTTCAGTTATCATTTGACATTCTTAATCCGAACAGGGAGAGTTTCAAAGTAAGTGTGTATCCAACAGGCGTCTTATCTGATGCGGTCAAATCAGATATTGGTGTTATTACGGTTCGTGAGAGTGATGAGAAAAAAACGGTCTCGTTTAGTTTTACTTTTCCACGAGATATCGAACCCGGCCTTCACATGCTCGAAATGGTTATTTTGCTTCTTCCTGAATCTCTTGGTAATGGAGAAGTTAATTCTGTTGCAACTGATAATGGCATTATTGCCGCAACGACCGCAGTTATTTCTCAATTCCGTTTTAATGTTCCTTATCCAGGGAAATATCTTAAAGCTGAAGTTACCGCAGTTCCTCGAACGGATGTTGTAGAGTTCATTGTTTCCGCGATGAATGTCGGAACTGATCCTTTGCGAGCAGTGCGCGCAACCTTCACCGTTCTTAACCCTGCTAATGAGGTTGTTGGCACAGTTACCTCTTCTGAAATTTCGCTTCCCTCAAAAGAGGAAGGAAAACTTACTGCGTTATGGACGCCGCCTAACCCTGGTACGTACACGTTGAAAGCATCAATTACGTATGATGGAGAATCGCTTATCAAGGATCGTATCTTTGAAGCAGGATCTCTTTCGGTAGAATTGGCAAGCTTTGCAGTTTCTTCATATCATCTTGGAGAAATTGCTCGCATCGATCTTCTGGTACGCAGTTTATGGAATAATCCTATTGAGGAACTCTATGCTGAAGTTATCTTGCGGGAGACAAACGGTGCCGAAGTAACTTCCTTTAAAACCCCTACTGAACGTTTGCCTGCGTTTTCAAGCGCTGTTCTCAAAGGGTTTTGGGATACAAAGGATATATTGCCTGGCACGTATGATTTTGATGTGACGTTGCATTATGATGGGAAGGTGCGAAGCGACATCTATTCTGCGGTGATTGCACCAGACGAAGTTTCTTTAGAGAAGTTTGGCGAGGTAACTGGTCAAGTTGTAGGTGGCGCAAAGGAGTCTTCTTCGTCAGGCATCGGTCTTATTGTGGTGCTCGTCCTTATTGTTCTTGTTTCAAATGTTGTCATCATTTTCTTTGTTATGCGCTCAAGGAGGAAGGTCTGATGTATACTTCCTATTTTGATTCGCAACTAAATCAATTCGTTCTCATACAAGGTATGCTCTTGTCCCCTTCTGTATCTCTCTCGCCCGCATTTTCTGATGTGGAGCAACGTAAACAAAACGAATCTCTTTTTACGCGCGTAACTTCTTCTCAATCGTCTGCTTCAGTTCCTTTGTCGGTGTTCTCAGATAGACGATTAACTATCTTTGAAGCATTAGTGTATCATCTGCATCATGAGAAAAAACTAGCGTATAAGGATGTCGCGAAACTGTTGTGTCGTGACAATCGAACGATTTGGACGGTGTTTAAGCGGGCTGAGAAGAAAATGCAAGCCAGTTTTTCGAAACATATTTAAATGAGTTTTATTTTTTGGAAAGTAATAACAAAAAGGCGTGTTGTGTATGGTTGATATCTCAAGACATGTAGTGGTTGTGTTGGTATTTCTGACGGTCGTGTTCTCTCTAGTGAGCACGTTCACTATTTTGGTGCATGTAAGTCAACTTGATACGACTTCCCCGCAACCATCCGATTCTGCTGTACAACGGCTTGATTCGGCACTTGGGCAAGTCCAACTTGCAATTTCGGAACCTTCTTCTCCTATTTCAGGAAAGGTGACATTAAATATTGTTAATTAACAAAGTGTAAGGTGATTTAGAATGGATGTTTCAAATCGAACGCTCGCAATGATTCTTGTTGCGGCATTGGTAGTATCTCTTGGCGGAACAATGATGAGTTTGAACTTACTTTCTTCTATGTCAAGAGGAGGAACGGACATAACGGGTTTTGCATCACTTGCAAACGGTTCTGTTCTCCTAAACGTGAGTGCTCAGGCATCAATTACGTTGCTTGATTCGGATATTGACTTTGGAAATTGCCAGCCACAAGCAGGAGCAAATTCTACCATCACATCTGATGACTCAAATGATACTGCATCAGTTTGTACTGGTTTTAATGCTGATCAATTTGACTTGCAAAATAATGGGAACGTACAAGGTTATGTTAATGTGACTCCAAGTAAGACGGGTGAAGCTCAAAACACTTCAGCAGGATATTTCATTCTTGACTCGCAGTATGCAGAAGATCTTTCATGGCTTGCGTATAAGACAACAGAAACAGGAGATGACTGCGCTGGAACTCTTGGAACGAATGGTGGTTATGTGAACTTCACCGCAGGAGCGATGATAGAACATGTCGTTTGTGATGATCTTGATCCTGCAGGAACACTTGCCATCGATGTTGCGATGATGGTTCCCTCTGGAGTAAATACTGGACGACACGATTTCAATCTGACGTTCACGGTAACGCAGGCATAAGGCCTATTTTTTTTACTTTTTTCTTTTCCTTTATTTTTCCTTGAGGTGGTGTTAGGTGGGTAATAGAATGCAATCAACATTGTTTGTTGTCCTATTTGTCCTTTGCGCCATATCTTCTGTTCTTGCTGTTGGTGTTTCTCCTCCGAGGGTTTTTATTGAACCCATTCCTGGTGATTCTGGTCAATTTAATATTACGGTGCAACACACTGCTGGGCAAGATGTGTATATGCACTTTGACATTTATGGAACGTATGAAGAAGTCTTTAGTATTGCTGAAGATAAGGTTTTTATTCCAGGTCCTTCTGGTTCTGCTCGCGTGACAATTAATTATACGCTTCCTCAAGAATTCACGAAATATGGGAGAACATTAACGTATTTCCAAGCAATTGAAGCGTACCAAGCAACTGCTGGCGCATCTGCACGAACTGGTGCGAAGGTGCAGATGTTTATTGACGTTCCCTATCCAGGAAACTATGCAGAATTTGGTTTTGATATGCCAAACGCGAAAGTAGGTTTTGATGCAAACGTCACGTTACGCGTCTATAATCGAGGCTCATTTCCTCTTTCGGATTCACGAGCAGTTCTCACCGTTACTGATTTTCAAGGACAGACTGTGTATTCTACGACTGTTGCAAACATTCTTCTCGAACCTGCGGGTGCTGATGAATTCCTTATTGTTATTCCTTCACACACCTTTCTTCCTGGAAACTACAATATGAGCGTAGTCTTCCAATATGGGGATAATGGCGACATCGTCTCGCGATCCGCATGGAAAAAGTTTGTTGTCGGCGAGCTCGATGTTGATCTTTACGATTATCAGAATGTTACGCTTATCGATAAGATTTCCAGGTTGAATGTTGAATTGGAGAGCCTGTGGACTGAAATGATTTCTGATGTCTCTGTTAAAGTGCGTATTGATGATCGCTGGTCTGACTCATCTCCTGCAATTGACCTTCCAGGCCTGCACCGCAAGAGCACGTATGTATATGTTGACACCACAGATCTTAAGCAAGGAATGTATGAAGGAGAGATTCTCGCTTCATTTGCGGGAGCGACAAAGTCCTTTCCTGCAGAGTTTCTTTTAACAACTGAAGAACCAACAAAAGAGTCAATTCTTTCCAATTGGCTGGTCCTTGTCCTTGTTGTCAACTTCCTCTTCTTAGCGGTTGTTGTCATTGCCTTCCTTCGCATGAGAAAAAAGTAAGGTGACCTCCCATGGCTCGCGCAACAAAAAAACCATCACCTCAAGACGTTTCAACAAACTGGCTTGTTATCTTGGTTTTACTTGTGTTGCTTGTTTCTGTTTCGCTAATAATTGCTTATTTCTCTTATTGGAATGTTATTGAACCTGATGAAGTGAGGCGTGTTCCTTATGATTTTTATGTTTCTGATCTTGCAGGTTTTGATGTGGGAACTGACGCTATCCATCTTGGCACTTTAACGCCTGGTTCAGCAGCCTCGCGAACTTTGTTTGTTACCTCTCCTTTTCCTTCTGACGTCTTTGTTTCGCTTGATGGTGCGTGTACGGAGTTTTTGTGGGTGCGTAACAAAACATTTTCTCTTGCCGCTGATGAAACCTTTGAATTACAATTCCATGTCACCGCTCCACCAGAAGAAATGGATCTTAACTGTTCTGGAGACGTTGTTTTGGCTTTTTATGAGAAGTAGGGCTCAAAACATTTATATACGAGCCTGTCTTGCATGGTGATATGGGGTTGGTAGGGTGTGAAGCGCGCTAAACACAAGAAAAAACCACTTGAGCATCTTGCTGCTACTCGAACGAAATCTGATCGTTTGTTTACAGGAATTGTGCTCTTTGTAGCGATCTTCTTAATAGCTCAGAATCTTCTCTTACTAGGTAGTGTTGCGCGATTTATGTATCACGACACGAATTCAGATGCTTCGGGGAAGGCGACAGGGTCTGTGCAAATGTGTTTTAATGCACGTCCAGTTATCGATCTTTCTGGGTGTTCAGCAACTTTTAACCAATCAACAGCGCTTGTTGATAATGCGTATGAGTGTGTCATTTCAATTATTGATGAGGGAGGATATACTATTTCTGCCACTGAAGTTTTTGAAATGAACACTACGCTCACTGGGACAACACTTTCTTTGAACGGATTTCAAGCTTCTGTTGGTCTGCACCAATCATTAATTGAAGTTGTTGACAACAGTGGATGTGACAACAACAATGCGTCTTCCATCTACACATTTACTGTTCTAGATATTAACGATCCTCCAAATTTAGAATCTCCTATTCCTGATCAAACGCTTCAAGAAGATATTTTGTACAGTGTTTTTTGGCTTAACGATTATTTTGATGATCCTGACGGTGATACGTTGAATTTTTCGGTAACGCCAACTTCTTCCGTTAATATTGTGATTGTTGAAGATACTGGAGAAGTACTTATTCGAGGCTCTACTTGCGCAGAGGAGTATGTTATTTTCACTGCCACGGACCCAGGTGATCTTTCCGCTCAAAGTAATTTGGTGAGAATTAAAGTTAACTGCCGACAAGAAGTACAAGAAGAAACTACTTCTCCTTCCTCTTCGAGTGTGAGTATTACCGATTGTACCTCTTTATGGAAATGTGCTGATTGGGGTGCGTGTTTGCGTAATGGCACGCAGCGACGCAAATGTGTCGATATTTATGCATGTGATCCTAATGAGTATAAAAAGTATTACTGGCAAGAATGTGAATATTTGCTGACGTGCTTTGATGGCGAACAAAATCAAGGCGAGGAGGGTGTTGATTGTGGGGGTCCCTGTCCTGCGTGTGGCAATTGCACTGATGGCCAATTAAATAATGAAGAGGAAGAAATTGATTGTGGTGGACCGTATTGCGCTCCGTGCCAGAATTGTCATGATGGCATTAGAAATTATGATGAAGTGGGTGTTGATTGTGGCGGGCCTATTTGCGAGCCATGCGAGACTTGTTTTGATGGTATAAAAAACCAAGATGAAGAGGGTGTTGATTGTGGTGGGCCTTGCTCTCCTTGTATTGGTGTGCAATCTCCTTCTTTTTTTGAAGAAACAAACCCTGTCTTTTCAGGGGTTATCATGGTCGGTATTCTTTCTGTTGCTGTGCTTGCAGTGTTATACCGTGCATTCTCAACGAAGATTAATAAAGCGCTGGTCACGCTTGGTTGGTTCTTGCTTTCTTCATTTCGAAAGCAGATTCTTATCAGGGAAACCCAAAAGAATGATTTACTCGTAAAACTCGCCGCACTTGAAAATAAACTTCTTTCGTTAGGAAATGATCCTGCAAAAGACGCTCTTGAAAAGCTTCTTGATTCGCTCATGGATTTCAGTCGCTTCTTTTTTTCACAAACGTTTGATCTTGCTTTTGAGTACGAATCAAACGAATTGCTTGAGGAAATTCGCACAAAAATTAAGTCCGAAACGTTGCAGAAGATTTTCTTATCGTTTAACACAAAGGTTTCTGAGTTCGAGTTCAAACATCGCAGAGTAACTTTTGCAGATATTCCGTTGCTTATCGAAGAACTTCGGATGCTCGTGTATCAAATTAGCGTTGTTGAAGAACGCGACGTTCATCGTGTTGTGCAAGAATTGGATCTCGAAGGAAATCCTGTGGAACGTATTAAGCTAGGTGTTCGTAATGCACTCTTAGCCCTCGAATTTCAAGAAACGGAGATTGCAAAGCGCAAATATTTTGAATTAAAAGAGGTGTTCGACCCATTAACGCAGCAGCAAAAGGACATGGTCTTTTACGATCTGCATCGGTTATTCTTGCAAATTACGTATTCATTAACGTGGGCAAAGAAGTAACTATTGTTCTTTTTTCAATCAACACCTTTATAAATTTCGCAGTTCTTATGAATTAGTAAACGAACTTAGGAAACTAAGTGAACTAAGCGAACTATGCTAACTAATTGACTATGGCGAATTTACATATTGAATTACCGCAAGAATTGCATCATCAGCTAAAAATGATCGCAACACTTGAAGAAACCTCTCTCAAAGAACTAGTTATCTCCTGGCTTAAGGATGCGCAAGCACTTGAACCAGTAGGCAAAAAAACTTAATGTGTAGGATGTAACATGGGACGACTGAATATTGCTTTACCTGACGACTTGCATCAACGCTTGCGTTTAGCATCAGTTATTTCTCAGCAAACGATTAAAGAACTGGTCTTAGATGAGCTCGCAGCAAAGACAAAGACCTATGTTCAGAAAAATAAAACAATTAAGCGGTTACTTTCACATGAAACGAGTTGACCTCTTCCAAACACTTGTTGTGACTTCGCTTGCCCTCTTCATCATAGCATTTGCGCTTGCAGTAAATTTTTCTACGCTGCCGAGCATTTCGCCGTCAACTCCTACAACAAGAGACAACATTATCTGTTCTTGGAAACCCTCAATTGACACCGTACAACAAAACGTGACTTGGTATAATGGCAGTTCTCCTTACACGACAGTTGCAAACATTCCGTTCACTGACAATCGCACGACGTTACTTTCCTATATTGCGCAGCGTGGTGAACGATGGAGTTGTAATGTGACGTTGTGGAATGGTTCGACAAGCGCCACCGCAGGAAAATTGTTCACCATTAATAATTCCCTTCCTAACCTTCCAAATGCAACTGATGAGCTCTTAACAGAAGATGTCGTTTTCCAAACACAGCTTTCAGCTTTTGATCCCGATGGTGATGCGCTGACCTTTTTAGAAACGGACGGAACAAACTACTGCGATATTTCTGGGGCGGGATTAGTCACGTGCATACCTTTAGCAGCACATATTGGTGACACCAATTTTACTTTTTATGTAAAAGATGACACTCCCTCGCTCTTAGGAATTACCGTAACCTACACAGTTGCAGAAGTAAATGATCAAGCATATTTTTTACCAAATTTAACGAATCAACAGGCGACAGAAGACATCACGTTTAATTATTCAATTTCTGGGTTTGATGAGGAAGGAGACGAACCGTTCACCTTTAACATGAGCACTGATCTTGCTTCAATTATTTTTGTTCAGTCATCAAACACGGAAGGGTATGTTACCTTTAACCGTCCAAGCAACGCGCCTCAATTTGCTGACAGAGGATTGTGGACGGTGTATATGAACATTAGCGACAATGCAAGTTTATTGCCGCCAGTTGAAACCTCTTTTACCATTAACGTTTCAGCTGTTAATCAATTGCCGCAGATCACATCGAACCTAGTCACTCCTGATACTAATCAGTCAGATCTCTTCACGTTTTATATCAACGCTTCCGATGCAGATGTTGCAGACAATATCACGTTCACTATCACGCCCCGCACGTGCTCCCTTTCAAATCCTTGGTCATTCACCACCTTAGTGAACGGTTCGAACGCTTCTATCGTGATCAACCAAATTATGACAAATGACCACGTCGCCTGCCGAAACGTCCGCATTCGAGTAACTGATGATCATGGAGGCTATACGGAGAATAATGTCACGTTTAACATTTTAAACCTAAATGATGCTCCGGTAATTTACGAACTAACCGACGGCATATACAATCTTTCAAATTTTACGTGGTATGTGAATGCAACGTTTTCCTCACCACTTAATTATTCTGATGTTGACCAACTAACATATGCAGGCGATACCTTAACGTTTTCAACAAACCATTCTAATTTCACTATTAATAGCACATCGGGAGAATTTAATTTTACAGTCGGTCCAGGTCTAATTGGAAATTACCTCTTCGAAGTGTATGTTGATGATGGTGAGGCTATAACAACTGCTATTGCAAACATCACTATTCGTAACAATTCGGTGCCTGTAATGACTGTTTCTCTTGTTAATTATACGCAAGGCATTCTTGGTTCATCATACTTTACCGCAATTGATCGCGACGGAGACAACCTTACTTGGTCGTTTGCATACGAAGCAGGATTTAACGCGTCAAACCTTGGTCTGGTGCAAGGTAACATGACGCTTTATTGGATGAATTTTACACCAACAAATGCGCAAGTTGGAAATAAAACATTGAATGTTTCGGTCTGTGATCTTGCAAATGTGTGCGATTATGAAGTTCTTTCCTTTGAAATAGGCAATGCAAACGATGCGCCAATATGGGACAATAATCAAGACAATGTGTCTGATGCCATCAATTTTGGCATTCTTGTTGAAGATGTTCTCTATGAAAATGTTTTTTACGCAACTGATATTGATTTTTTTGTTCTTGATGATAATCTGACCTTTAACTTTGCTTTTACAGGGGCATCACCAACGGGCTTTGCTTACTCAAAAACGGATGTCAATGAAGTGACTGTTTCTTTTGTTCCTCAATCAGGAGAGTATGGGGTGTACGAAGCAAACGCTTCAGTTACTGATGCGGGTGGGTTGGTCGATTGGCAGCTTGTTAACATCACCATTTACAACGAATCTGTTCCCCCTCAATTTACCCAAGTGACTCCTTTCATGTCAAATACCTCACTAAACACTTCATGGTTTGTCGTTGGTGGTTTGACAAACATCACCATCAATTTTTCAGAAAACGCAACTGTTACGTTTGATGCGCTCGCGACAAACGACACGACCCAGATAAATAATAATATTTCTTACAGATGGTATGTTGATGGTGTGCAGAAACTTAATTTGCCTGGTGTCGACCCGGGGGTCAATTCAAATTACACCAGATCATTTAACTTTTCAACCGCGGGAACACATGATATTGTCGTAAGTGCAACTGATGCGTATTATAGCACGGCAAACTTTAGTTGGAATATTACTATTGCCAATCTTAATCGTCCTCCTGTATTTTATGGTCCTCTTGATAACTTCTCTGTTTCACAAACAACTGCACTTGCAAATTATTTTATATATCGTAACAGCGTTCAGCGTTTTTACGATGCAGATGATGATACCAGCGCAAATGGTTTGCTTGATGGTGCGGAATCGTCAACCTTAAACTTCTCTTTAGCCTACGGCGAATCTTGCTCTGTTGCAACACTGAGCATAACAGATACGTCTTTAACCATTACTCCAACATCATTAGGGTACTGTGATGTGGTCTTCAACGCAACTGATGACGCAGGAGCATATGTTTCTTCGAATACGGTTCGCATTGTCATTACTAATGTTCCCGATCCTGTAATTGATGTGCAAACATCAAACAATCCTGGCGGAACAAGAACAGTAACCACAACAGTTACTGTGCCTTTCCAGGAAGAAGTTGATTCTCCTGAACCGTTCTCAATAGTGGTTAGCGATGTAGTTGCCGTTTATGAAAATGATACGGTCACGGTTCCCATCACTGTTGTGAACACCTGGGATGATTCGCTCTACGGAATTAATTTTAACGCAATTGCCGGCTCTGAAAATGTTACGGTAACATTCAGTGAGGATTACGTTGCTTCACTTGGTATTGGGCAGAACGCATCTACGTTACTTACTCTTGGCAATTATCGCACGAGTGGCACGTATGAAATCGTCGTGAATGTCACAACAGACGATCCCGTTGCAAGCGACTCCGCAACAATTCATATCAACTCTCTTGAGAAATCAACTGACGATGAAGAAGCATACAAAGTAAAAGTTACGTTTGCTCGAGACCTTCTCGCTTCAAACCCTGCCTGTGCTGAAATGAACGAACTGCTTACCGAGCTTGAACGAAGAGCATCAAGTATTCCTATCTCTCAAGCATTAACCGAGCTTGATAACATCATAAATGGATGTAAGTATCTAATTGATAATGAGAAGAATGAAATAAATCTTGATTCTCCAAGAGGTCTTTTTAGTATGGTGACCCTCACCGATTTACTTTCTGAACGGGTTGTTCTTGCAGTAGGAGGGGTTATTGCAATAACGATCCTTATGATGATTGTCAGCTACGTGCGTGATCGCTGGAGAAACAGAAAATATAATTAGTGCTTAAACTTATTTACTGGTTAGTTTTTCAAAAAACGTGAGCAAGAAGAATTATTACAACATCTTAATTGCTTCATAGAACATATTGATTCTATCGAACCAATTTTCTTTTTCTTTATCAGGAAGCGACTCGTAGACCTCAAGGAGCTGCGCATATTGTTTCTTTGCGCCCGTCGAATCTTTTTTGTGGATTGCGGCACTTACTTCGCTTGCGAGATGATTTATTTTCTCTTCGTTATTCTTTCCTTGAGGTTTTTCTTCAGGAGCTTTTGTCTTCATATGGATGGTGTGATGTTTTTTCTCCTTATGATGGGGTTCTTCCTCGAAACTATCAGGCAACTCAAGTTTTTCTTCGGTTGCTTCTTGAGATTTCTGTTCTTCTGCAGTTTTTGAATCATTTTCTGCAACAGTATTTGTCTTACTAAAGATGTCTGGAATCGCTGTCTTGTCTTGTTTCTCGACAGAAGTTGTTTTCTCTTTTTCCTCTGCACCCCTGACTTGTTCTTCTTTTACTTCACGGTCTTTTTCTTGAACTGGTTCTTTGCTTGGGGAAGGATCTTTTGCAACTTCTTTATGTTCTTCAGCCCTTCTTTCTTTGCTCATTTTAGAAAAGAACGTTTCATTTTGCTCATTTTTAGCATGTGTTTCATCGTCTGAAGGGGCTGCTTTTGGAGATGTTTTTTTGCCCGAAAAGAAAAACGACGCATAGGCATCCTCTTCTGAAGGTTTCTCTTTTAGTTCTTCTTTATTCTCTCCTGTATCCTTTGTTTCCTTATCAAAAAATGCATCTTTTGGTTCTGTTTCTTGTTTTTCTAAGAATGGTTGATTGCTTTTTGTTTCAGGATAGAACTCTTGACCTAAATTTTCTGTTGGTGTGAATGAACCTGTTTGATCAATTGTTTCGTCGACTTCTGCAACATCTTCAATCTCTTCTTTTTTTCGTCCAAAGAGTTTTCCAAATAATCCGCCTTTTTGTGGCTGATCAGCAGAAATGCTTGCGACAACGGAGCGAAGTTCATTTAATATGGATCGTAACGTTTCCGGAGATGAATTTTCATCTTTGTATTCGACATATGCGAGTTTACTGATTAAGTGGTTGATTCTTGTTCGCGTTTTTGCTTCAAAAAATGCTTTTTTGAGTTCTTCTCGCAACTCTTCAATACTTACTTCGTGTTCGATTGCGACAAATTCTCTAAGAAAATCTTTAACAAGATGGTATACTTCCTTCTCGGTGATATTCCGCTTTGTATTTACATAAGCAATCTTCTTGAGAGTAGCTTCTTTAAGCAACTTTCTAGACGCTTTGCTAATGTAACCCACCTCTTTTAGGTCACTCATCCTCCACATATTGACATGTTCTCATTTATAAATTTTTGTTTGTTTTTTTCTGGGGCTGTTCAGCAAGATTTATAAAGAAAGCAGCTTCTATTTTCCCTTATGGACGAGGGTGAGTTGGCGAGACATGTCGCTAGTCTTGGGAAGCGATTCTCTATTGTAAAAAAAGAGATGGGTAAGATCGTTATCGGTCAGAAGGACATCATTGACTTTCTTCTTCAAGCGTTGCTTTGCGATGGTCATGTTTTGCTTGAAGGTATTCCAGGCGTTGGAAAAACACTTATTATTCGTACGCTTTCGACTATTACTGGTTCGTCATTTTCTCGTATTCAATTCACGCCGGACTTGCTTCCTTCTGATATTGTAGGCATTACAACATACGAAGAAGGAAAAGGCTTTTACACAGTTAAAGGACCTATTTTTGCAAATTTTGTTCTTGGCGATGAAATCAATCGAAGTCCTCCTAAAGTTCAATCAGCTTTGCTAGAAGGTATGCAGGAGCGTCAAGTGACGATCGGAAAAGAGACGTTTCAATTACCTAAACCATTCTTTGTTATGGCAACGCAAAATCCCGTAGAGCAGCTTGGAACGTACAAGCTTCCTGAAGCGCAGCTTGATCGTTTTTTGTTTAAACTTCAAATGTCCTATCCAACTGCAACTGAAGAAGTCGAGATACTTGAAACAAATATGACGACAAAGAGCTTTGACTCATTTAATTTACAGCCAGTTTTTAGCGCTGAAGAAATTGTCGAAGCACAGCGAATTGTTAACAACATTGTATTGAGCAAAAAAATGCAACAGTATATTATTCGCATTGTTACTGCGACAAGGCACGCAAAAGAGTATGGTATTGACTTTGGCAAATACATTAACTACGGCGCTAGTCCTCGTTCATCGATCGCACTCTTTATTTCAGCCAAGGCGCATGCGCTTATGAGTGGCAACACCGTTGTTTCTCCCGTTGATATTAAAGCCGTGGCAAAACCTGTTCTTAGGCATCGCATCATCCTCAACTTCGAAGGACAAGCTGAAAACATTTCCTCCGATGAGATTATTGATGAGATCTTAAAGAAAGTTCCTGTGATGTAAAGTGGAACTCCGACATATCGAACTTGATCTTGAAGTTGCTAAAAAACATGCAACAATTGCTGCAAATAGAGATATGCTTATTGATGCACTTGAAGGTGATTGGTCCACATCATTTAAAGGCCAAGGTATGGAGTTTGCAGGATACCGCGCGTACCAATTTGGAGATGATGCGTCGCTTATTGATTGGAAGGTTTCGCTTCGATCAAATAAACCTCTTGTAAAAGAGTTTGAGGTTTATCGTAATTTCCGCGTATTTATTTTGCTTGATGTTTCAGATTCAATGTTGTTTTCTTCCACACAGAAATTAAAGGTAGAATATGCCGCAGAAGTTGCATACGTCCTTGCTGATGCGATCTTACGCAGTGGCGATGCTGTTGGCTTTGGCATGTTCAGTGATGGTTTGCGCGTTCGATTAGAGCCAAACATCGGGCCGATGATTTTGCAAGGCATCAAACACGAACTTCATGACGTACGTAATTATGGTGGTCCAAAAAGTATTGTGCGTCCTCTAAAAGAAACGCTTGCATTTCTTAATCCGCGCGGTATTCTTATTCTCATTTCAGATTTTATTGGGCTTGAGCCAAACTGGACGAATTACATTAGAAATTTTAGCCAATTTTTTTCTGTTATTGGTATTGGCGTGCGAGATCCAAGAGACCGACATTTACCAAAGGACATCGGTCAACTCATGGTCGAAAATCCTTCCACAAACGAAGCTATGTATATTGACACAAAAGATTTTTCAAAAAAATATGAAGAACTTGTCAAAAAGGACGAAAACTCACTTAACAGTATTTTCACAGGATCGCAAGGAGATTTCATTGTCTTAGAAACAAACGAAGAATATTTTGACAAACTAATTACTTTTTTTCGTAAACGGTTATTTAAACCAAGAACATAACTAGGTGACTTATGCAAATATCATTTACTGAACCGGTATATCTCTGGCTCCTTTTAGCAATCCCTTTCTTAGTCTTCTCCCATTATCTTTCCTTAAAGCATGCACGATTTCGAGGTATGCGCTTTGCAAATTTTGAAACCTTACGACGAGTCTCTGGCAGTCATCAGCTAACAAAAAACTCCTTCCAACTCTTGATTCGCGTCGTGATTTTTATTGCTATAATCTTATCAGTTTCTTCACCAGTGTTTTGGTACACAGCGGAAGCAAGCGAATCAGATGTTGTTATCGCTATTGATAATTCTGCATCTATGTCTGCTGAAGATTTGCCACCCTCACGTCTTGAAGTTGCCAAATCGTTTTCAAACTCTCTTGTTGATGCGTTCGCGTTCGAGACAACTTTTTCGGTGATCAGTTTCTCAGGGGTGCCGCTTGTCAGATCAGTCTATGAAACAAATAAATTCGCAACAAAAGATGCGATCAATGAGATAAAGGTCGCAAAGGCGTCAGGAACAGACATTCCTGGCACCATTATTTCTGCGACGAACCTTTTGTTAAACAATCCAGAAAAAGCAAAGATCATCATCCTTATTACTGATGGGGGAAACACGTACGGTCCCTTTCTTTCAGATTCTATCAAACAAAGCGGGGCATACGCGACGCAAAATCAAGTGCGCATTCACAGCATTGGTATTGGCACGGACGAAGGTCTTGTTGGTTATTTGCCGGAGTACTATAATGTGTCTGCTGTCTATCAGGATGATGCGCTAACAGAGTTAGCAAACATTACTGACGGATCCTATTTCCACCTAGAAACGCTTGAGGACGTGCAAGAAGCCATCGCTACCATTCCTCAAGAAAGCACACAAACTTTATTAAAGAGGGAATTGTCCTTTTATTTGATGTTATTTGCTCTGTTCATGCTTTTTATTGAATGGGGGCTCTTAAACACAAGATTTAGGCGAGTAGTATGATTGAACGAATTGTGATAACGTTGCTATTGACCTGGGTGATAACACTCTTAGGTAAAATTGTTACGACGATCCATCACGGAATGAAAAACAGATCCTTTCCAAAAATCGTTCTCATCGAGCTTCTCACCACCGGAGGCATGCCTTCCATGCACGCATCCCTTGTTTCTTCTTTGACGTTTGCCGTGTTTTATTATGATGGGTTTGGCAATCTGCTCGTTGTCACGTTCATCTTCGCTCTCATCGTCCTCGTAGATTCCTTTCGCATGCGAAAAAGCGTTGGTGATCAAGCAGTGCTCTTAAATAAACTTGCAGAAAAAGCCAAACTGAAACCAGTTTCTGTTGTTCCAGGCCACACTTTCTTAGAAGTCTTCGTTGGTGGCGTGCTCGGAGCTCTTATCGCCACGATTGTTTGGCTCCTATAGCGCAATTAATATAAATCGTTTGCAGTTCTTTTCCGATTGTGCCTCCGTAGCATAGTGGTAGTGCGCCTGACTTGTAATCAGGCGGTCGTGAGTTCAAATCTCACCGGAGGCTCTTAATTTCTTGAACTCCCTTCGTGACACTGTCAAAGCCCTTCCGTACTTTTCCGTGGTTTGCTCACTTTCGCTCTCAAACGTTCAAATCTCACCGGAGGCTTGTTTTTTAGTTTGAGGTGAGATCCACAAAGCTTTGCTTTGTTTCATCTCACCGGAGGCTTTTCCTTTTTCTCAACCCCTATTCGAAACTACTTGAAAGTAATAAATAAAGAAACTTTAATAAATTCTTTATAGTTTCCAGATTTGATGTCAAATTTTTACGATCCCAACTTAAGAACTGCTTTACCTGCAACAAATAATGCTAGCTCGGCCGTTTTGAATCGTAATTTCACGGGTTGGACTTCCCATATCGAAGTTAACTTGAGAAATCGAGAATCTAAGGATGATGACTGTTATCAAAGAGGAGATTTTAAAAAATTGCTGATCGCCTGTCAAGAACACGCAAGAGATCATCAAAAGCCTCAAGAAGGAGACCAAATGGTGATGCTTGTACATCCTTTTTATTTACATCTTAGTCACATGCATTATATTGAGACTGATGAAATTCGACGCGAAGCGGAAGCATATCTGGATGCACTCTTAGCTTTTCTCAGCTTACGATCTAATCGATCACCTTTTGGAGTTGTTGCACTAGAAACCCCTCATCATTATGCTGCAGCAACAAGTATTCTAGTTGAAGTTGGTTTGATTGATCAAGTGATTTTTACAAGATATGATTCTGGTTTACCTCTTCACCCTGAAGAACTATATCTTTTCAAAGATAATGAGCTTTTTTTTGGAGGTGGTTACAACGAGTATTGTTTTGAAACGGCAGTTTCTGCAATGACTGCGAGGAAATCTTCAGGAAGGATCCATGCAATTAGAGAATTAGTCATACAATCTCCAAGAAGCAATGTTGCTTCATTGTGGTATGAACAGGTACACGGGGTGGATCCACGTAATGTTGTTTCATTGGAACAAGTTGTGCAAATGCTTGGATTGTTGGAAACTACTGATACTTGATTTTATTTATCTTCCCTTTTATAAACAATAAACATTATAAATGGGTTTTAATCCCTCTAAGCCATGCCTCCGTAGCTTAGCGGTGGAGCGTGCGGCTGTTAACCGCAAGGTCACCAGTTCGATCCTGGTCGGAGGCGCCATTTTTTATTCGAGCCCGTAGCTTAGTCTGGTGGAGTGCACGACTGATAATCGTGTGGTCGGGGGTTCAAATCCCCCCGGGCTCATGTTTTTTTTTTTCTGTTTTCTGTTGTCTGCTACGTGTTAGCGTATGCAGGCTCACAAACGCCAAATTGTTGTTGGCGTTCCTATATCCCCCCGGGCTCATGTTTTTTTTTTCTGTTTTCTGTTGTCTGCTTCTTTAACAAAACGTTTAAAACAAAGCTTCACTTCTGCAAGTAAATGGTTTCTCTCACTGAACGATCTGGTGATCAATTGGTTGATTTGGCGCTTGACACTATTGCGAATGATAAACAGATCTTGGTGTTTGCTCCAACGAAGGCTTCTGCTGAGGCGCAGGCTGATGCGATCGCAAGCCAACTTGATCTTCTTGCTTCTTGTGAGGAGCTTTCTGAGAACATCCTTAAGGCTGTTTCTTCTCCTACAAAGCAATGTAAGCGTTTGTCTAAGGTGGTGCATCGTGGCGTCGCGTTCCACCATTCAGGTCTTCATAGCGCTCAGCGTTCTCTTGTGGAGTCTGCTTTCAAGGATAAACGTATTAAGGTGATTTGTGCTACGCCAACGCTCGCTGCTGGTCTTAACCTTCCTGCGTTTCGTGTGGTGATTAAGAGTTTGCGCAGGTATGGTGCGCGGGGGTTATATTTTATTCCTGTGCTTGAGGCGTTGCAGATGATGGGTCGAGCTGGTCGTCCCGGTAAGGATGATTTTGGCGAGGCTATTTTGCTTGCAGATTCTTCTGATCAAAAAGAACTCTTGCATGATAAGTATTTACTTGGTGTTCCGGAGGATATTGATTCTAAGTTGGCTGTTGAACCGGTGCTTCGTATGTATGTGTTGAGTTTGGTTGCTTCAGGTATGGTGTTTTCGCAAGAGGAAGTAAAAGATTTTTTTTCGGAAACGTTCTATGCTGATCAATACGGTGATGATGAGGCGGTGGCTCTTAAAATTGAAAAAATTATTGGTGAACTCGAATTGTGGGGTTTTTTGGTTGCTTCAGCATCTTCGGACGCAAAAGGTTTCCAATCCGCTTCCTCACTTCTTTCTTCTTCTCCTCGTAAACTTGAAGCAACTCCTTTAGGTAAGCGCGTTGCAGAACTTTATCTTGATCCGTACAGTGCAAAATTACTTCTTGATGCGCTTTCGCTTCTTTCTGATGATCCTTCTCCTTTTTCGTTACTTCAAGCATTGATGAAAACTAAGGAGATTCGTCCATTACTGCGTGTTCGCACAAAGGAGCTTGAGCAGATCGAAAAAGCTATTGTTGCGCATGATCACGAGTTCGTTTTTCAACCACCAAGTATGTACGACCATGAGTATGCGGAATTTCTTGACGGGATGAAAACAACCCTTGTTTTTCTTTCTTGGATTGAAGAAGTCGGCGAGGATATTTTGCTTGACGAGTTCGGTTTGCGTCCTGGTGAGTTACATTTTAAGCGAGAAACCATTGATTGGTTGTTATACGCACTTAAAGAATTATCTCAGTTAACAAAGCGTCAACATCTAATTAAACATATTGAACGATTACGGGTTCGACTTTCGTACGGGGTTAAAGAGGAACTTCTTGCTTTGCTTCGTTTGAAGCAAGTTGGTCGTGTTCGTGCAAGAATTTTGTTTCGCAACGGGCTTAAAACAGTGGGGGATCTCAAAAAGATCGACCCGACTTCTCTTTCTTCTTTAGTTGGTCCCGCAACTGCTCGCGTGCTTAAAGAGCAAGTTGGTGAGCCCATGCCTGAAGTGGTTAAAAAGAACAAACGTAAGGGTCAGATCAATTTAGATGATTTTCAATCGACGCGAAAATCAACACAATAGCGATAGATGCGGGGTGATTGTTGGCCGCACACCGTGTCTCCAAGAAACGTGACTTTTGAAAAGACGTGTTCTATTCTTTTCTTTTTTTCTGCTAATTCATTTTCTTCTCCAAAGCAGTACAAATGAATAATGGTTCCTTGTGTTGCGTGTTCTTTTGCTTTTTCTAAGAAATCTTCTGCGTTTTTTGGAGCGGGCATGACAATGCGGTCAAACGTTTTTCCCAGTGCGAGCTTGCCCACATCTTCATTAACACAGGTAATATCTAGTTTATTTATTTTAGCGTTGTGCACTGCCCACCGGTGTCCTTCAGGATTCATTTCAACTGCAGTCACTGTTGCAGACGGATGCATTTTTTTTATCACCATTGCGTATGGTCCTGCTCCGCTAAACATAACAAGCACTGATTCATTTTCTTTGACTTGTTGTGCAACACGTTTTCGCTCTGAAGATAGACGAACAGAAAAATATACTTCTTCAACATCGAATGAAAGGGTCACATTATTTTCTTTGATCGTCGCAATTTTTGTTTCGACGCCTTGCAAAAACTTGTAGGTTTGTGTGCGAAACTCATTTTCATGTGTCGAATCTTTGCGCAGAACAGTTTTCACCGTCGCATTGGTTTCAAGAAGGGTCTTTGCGATGAGTTCTTCTTTGTCACGAAATTCTTCGTCAACTTCGATGATGGCAATCGAGCCGAGTTGATCAAATGCAAATTTGTTATAGGTTGGCAGCACTTTAGTGATAGCTGAGCGAAAATCTCTTGGTTCTTTTTTGCTAAAGTCGTATTCAATAATGTCGTAGCCTTTAACATCGTGTTTGCTATGCAGAGCGATAAGCATGTAATCTTTTTGTTTTTCATGACGGCAACTTTTATCAATATCTTTTGCAAAAACTGCACGAAACGTGTTTAGTTCTCGTAAAGGAACTTTTGCTGCCCTACGCTGCTGTTTTTCTGACATAGTACTTCTAGAAAGAGGGTGTTCTTTAAAAAAAGTTCTTCTTTTTTGAGGTGTTCGTTGTTATTTGTGAGGAATTTTTCTTATAAGCTTTGTGAATTTTTCTTCTCTAGTTTTCTTGCCGTTCATTTATATACTGATTTTTCTAGGAATTCTTTATGCCCTTGAAGAGAGGGTCTGTGAGGTGAAAACTATGCGGTATAACACAAAAAACTTTAATCGTTTGCACATTGGAGAACTCTATTCTTTCGAGTTAGAAGACTATTTTTAACTTAAGGGTTCTCTGACAAATTTCTTTTTTTTCTTTTTATATGCATGGAATGTCTTTTCTTTCCAAAAACTTTATTAACGAGGGAAGGCTTTTACACAGTATGAAGGTTACTTCTCGTGATTTTCACAAGGGAGTTGTCAAACTCATGGTGACGTCCCCTGATGATTATTGGTTTCTAACGAAAATTATCGAACCGGGAGACTTGATTACAGGTACTGCTGAGCGAAAAATTTCTGTCGGAGATAACAGCGATAAATTGGCTAAGAAGAAGTTCACTGCCACCATTGAGGCTGAAAAGCTCGATTATGCTGATCCTCTCCGCATTAATGGTCTTATTCGTGAAGCGCCAGATGATATGCCTCGTGGCGTGCACCAATCCCTCATTGTTGAAATTGGCACGGTGCTCCAGATCAAGAAAAACTTTCTTGGCTATCATAAAGACTATTTGAGCGAAGCTGAGCACACTGCTCAAGAAACTGTTCTTGCACTTCTTTTTGATCGCGATCATGCAATCTTTGCTCTTTTTGAACAGCAAGGTCATCGTATCTTGTCTGAACTCAAAGGTGATGTGGCAAAAAAAGCAATGGTTGAAGCAAAACATGATAATTTCTTTTCTCTTCTTGCTGAAACGCTCTCCTCTTATGTTTCTCGATACAAAGTTGAAACGGTCATTTTGGGTTCTTCTGATTTTTGGAAGGATTACTTATTTAATGAGTTGCCAAGCGAAGTCAAGCAATTGGTGCAGACCGTTACTATTTCAAGTGTAAGTGATAATGGCATCAAAGAAATTCTTGTTTCGCCAAGGATGAAAAAGCTCCTTGAACATGACCGAGAAGCGAAAGAAACTTCTCTTGTTGATGATTTGATGAAGGCAATTGCAAAAGAACATGCGTGTTATGGGTTTGTCGAAACGAAGAAATTCGTCACCGAAGCAAACATTTCTTATCTCCTCGTAACGGAAACATTCCTTTCCGCTTCTCGTCAAAAGGATACGTTCGAAGAGCTTGAACACCTTATGGCAGATGTTGATCGTGCAGGGGGAAAGGTGCATTTATTAACAACAGAACAAAACATCAAAAAAGTTGATGGGCTTGGCGGCATCGCAGGTGTCGTTCGCTGGTAACTTCGCATGACGACTTTCAAAGAGCAGTTCATTATTGATGTTTTAAAAAAACAAGAATTGAACGGTCTTGATCCTTTCTTTGCTCAAAAAGAGTTAGATGCGCTTCTCGAAACGAACGATGCACTTTCTCGCGTGGCTCATGATTTGTTTCTTAAAGAAAATCACCGCGCAGCAGGGTACAAACTTCTTGTCAAAGCTCTTCGAAAACGTTTGAGAGATAAATTTGGTGTGTATCATTTACAGACAAAGAAAAAAACAGGAACTTTTTCTGATGATGATGTCTTCAAATTGTTACAAACACATCGAAGCACGAATGAACGATTATCATTTTATGCGCAAGTGTATGGCGAACTCTTTGCAAAAATAGTGCCAACATCAATTCATGACTTAGGTTGTGGTCTAAATCCTTTATCAAGTATTTTTTTGCCAACTAATGTAACCTATTATGCTTTTGATTTACCAAATAAGGATTTACACTTATTACAAACGTTTTTTCAAACGAGGCAACAAACAGGCTCCGCAGCACCGCTTGATTTAATGGACTTAGAAGCGGTTGATAACGCAGTGCAACGCCCTGATACTATTTTTCTTTTTAAGGTGCTTGACGATCTCGAACGGGGGAAGAGGGGGCATTCAAAGAAGCTACTTGAGCTTCTTCTCTCCAAGCATCCTCGCATGATTGTTATATCGTTTCCAACACAAACGATTGGAGGTAAACAACAGCAATCACACCGTGGTTGGCTTGTCCGCGTGTTGACAGAATTGGGTGTTCGCGCCGATAGTTTTGTTATTCCCACAGAGCTCTTCTTCGTTGTTAAGCTCTGAGGTTGTCAAATTTTGCTAGCTAAGGCCTTTCTATAAAAAGAATTAAAAACGTAACATATATATAGTAGTGGTTGTTCTTTACCAGTAAAAAGGGGTGATTTTAGGATTACCTACGAGTAAGGGGGTATAAGTAAAATGATTGTAAGTGAGGATTTCTTAAATGACTTACGAAAATACTTCTCACTCAACCTCTACGAGGTGAAAGTGTGGAGTGCGCTACTTTCTCGTGGTGTATCGACTGCAGGTGAATTATCGGACATAGCAAATGTGCCTCGGTCAAGAAGCTACGATGTTCTCGAGTCTCTCGAGAAGAAAGGATTTGTTGTCATGAAAATTGGCAAACCCATTAAATATATTGCAGTACCACCAAAAGAAGTGCTTGAGCGTGTGAAAAAGAATGTTAAAAAATCTGCAGACGCACAGGTAAAAAAGCTTGATAGTTTGAAGGGAACAGAACTCTTAGATGAGCTTTCAGGATTGCATTCACAAGGTGTAGAATTAGTCGAACCAACAGATTTGTCCGGTTCTCTTCGTGGACGACATAATTTGTATAATCATTTGGATTTGACAATTAAAGGTGCGGAAAAAACGGTCGATATTCTGACCACTTCTCAAGGTTTTATCCGTAAACTTGAAGCACTTCGCGGTGTCTTTGAGCAGCTCAAGAAGCGAGGAGTTAAAGTGCGTATTGCTGCGCCCATGACTCCTGAAATGAAGAAATCAGCAAAACCTCTTGCAGGAGTTGTTGAAGTTCGTCATACCGATATAAAGGGTCGTTTTGTCGTTGTAGATGGCAAAGAGATTGTCTTTATGGTTCTTGACGATGCGGAAGTTCATCCAACATATGACATAGGTATTTGGATTAACACACCGTTCTTCGCGCAGACTGTTCAAGTGCTCTTCGAGAACGCATGGAAGATCATGAAAGTAGTTAAGTTTTAGTTACTTTCACAAATTTTTTTTCATTTTTTATTATGATATCTGCTTGTTCTTCTTGTTTTGTTTTATGGAGTTGAAACATGGGCTCTGCAAAGGTCTTCCATTGGAGCGCAATGCTTTCTTTGCTTCTCCCTCGGGTTTTCTGATCTCGAGAACATCTTCGCACATACCGAAGTGGTTCTTTTGCTACAACAAGAAGTTTGAGATCAAGTTCTTTAGCGACTTCCGGTATGAGTGCAAACAATCCCTCAAGAAGAATGACTTTGCTTGGCGCGTAATTCACTTCTCCGTTTCTTGAACTGGTAACGAAATCGTATTCTGGCTTTTGAATGTTTTTCCCCTGTTTTAGTTGTTGCAACTGTGAAACAAGAAGTTTGAGATCGAGCGATTCTGGTTTATCAAAATTCCCATCAGTAATTTTTTCTTTGCCAAAATAATAATCATCCATAGAAAGAACAGCGCAATCAGGAATTTTTTCTTTCAAATGTCTTGCAACAAATCCTTTTCCTGAACCACTACCTCCAGATAAGCCGATGAGAACGATGTTCTTTGTCGCAAGCAAGTCAGCAACGCGACAGGGCACTTCTTTAAGCGCCTCAAGAAGAGAAAGTTCTTTTCCAGACATCAATAGGTCTTTTGAAGAAGCAAACTTTAAATGTGTTTTCCACAACGTTATTAAAGAAAACGACTTGACTCAGTTTATTATGGATGCGTATCCGTTGTATGCGAAAGATGCTTATTGTAAGGAATTCATTACTACGGTTACTGCAGTGAATAAGGGAACATTCATTATTCTTGCGGACACTATTTTTTATCCTCAAGGAGGTGGTCAACCGCATGATGAGGGTCAAATTGAAGTTCTTGGACCAGATGGGTTGGGTAAAGACATGTACTCCGTTACCTTTGTAGGAAAATTTGATGGCGCAATTTCTCATGAAGTAAACAAAGAAGGATTACATGTTGGCGATCGCGTTCGCTGCAAACTGGACTGGCCACGTCGTTATGCGCTTATGAAAATGCATACGGCAAGTCATGTACTCTCTCAAGTTTTTTTCCAAGAGCAGGTTCTTATCACCGGCAATCAACTTGATGTCGCGCTTTCACGAGTGGATTATTCACTTGATACGTTTGATCGCGAACAAATGGAGGCCTTAGTTGCAAAAGCTAATCGCTACTTACAAGAAGATCATAAGGTAGAAATCAGTTTTAAACCTCGCGAAGACGTTTTGCGCATGCCAGGCATGGTGAAACTTGCAGGAGCGCTTCCTCCAAATGTTTCTATCTTGCGCATTGTCGACATTACAGGTGTTGATGTGCAAGCAGATGGAGGTACTCATGTTCATAGCACAAAAGAATGTGGCCTAATAAACATTGAAGAATTAAAAAATAAAGGAAAAAACAATAGACGGTTGTATTTCTCGCTTCGTTAAATACTTAGTCAGGACTAATACCGAGTTTCTTTTCAACTTCCGCAATGGCTAACGTTGTCTTAATAACGGTATCCGGATTCAAACTCATTGATTGAATACTGCATTCAACAAGGAATTCTGCAAAGTCAACCTTGTCACTTGGTGCTTGTCCGCAAAGACCAATGTATTTGCCTTTCTTAATGGCCACATCAATGACTTGTTTGACCAATTTCTTAACCGCAGGATCTCGTTCTTCATAGAGATAGCTTACTATTTCACTGTCTCTGTCTAGTCCGAGAGTCAATTGCGTCAAATCATTCGTTCCGATGCTAAACCCGTCAAAGATATCTAAGAACTCGTCTGCTAAGATCACATTTGAAGGAATCTCACACATGCCAATGATTTTAAGACCGTTCTCGCCTTTTTTCAAACCATTTGCTGCAAGTTCATTGACAACGTTATGTGCCTCCTCTAAAGTTCTACAAAAGGGAATCATCACTTCAAGATTCATCAAACCAAATTCTTCTCGAACTTTTTTGATTGCTTGACATTCAAGTGCGAATCCTTCTTTGTAATTGCCTTTGTAATATCTTGTTGCTCCTCGCCAGCCAATCATAGGATTATCTTCTGTTGGCTCAAAATACTTGCCTCCGATAAGGTTTGCGTATTCGTTTGTTTTGAAGTCGGACATTCTTAAAATGACTTTCTTCGGATAGAACGCTGCAGCAATCCTTGCAATGCCATGAGCTAGTTTTTCAACAAAATAATAGCCTTTGTCCTCATATCCTGCGGTGAGTTCTTCAATTTGTTTTCTTGTGGCGCTATCCTTTACCGCATCAAAATGAAGCAAGGCAAGAGGATGTATTTTTATATACGAATTTATGATAAATTCTTCTCGCGCAAGTCCAACGCCTTCATTTGGCAAGAAACTAGATTCAAATGCTTGCTCAGGATTTCCCAAGTTCATCATAATCTTCGTTTTTGTTTTTGGAAGATGCTCAAGCGAGACTTCGTTAACTTCGAAGTCGACAAGGCCTTCATAAACATATCCATCGTCGCCTTTACTACAGTCAACAGTTATTTCTTCTCCTGTTTGAATCTTTTCAGAACCGTTGTCTGTTCCAACCACACAAGGAATGCCAAGTTCTCTTGAAATGATTGCTGCGTGGCACGTTCTTCCACCTCTGTTCGTGACAATTGCTGAGGCTATCTTCATGATTGGTTCCCAATCAGGATCGGTCATTTCTGTGACGAGCACTTCGCCTTTTTGAAAGTCGCCGATGTTGTGAACGTCTTTGATGACTCTTGCTTTTCCTGAGCCAATACGTTGTCCAACACTTCGTCCCACAACGCGAACTTTTCCTTCGCCTTTGAGTTCGTAAGTTACTATTTTTGCCGTGTCTTTTCTTGACTGCACAGTCTCAGGTCTTGCTTGTACGATATAGAGTTGTCCACTTTCTCCATCTTTAGCCCATTCCATATCCATTGGTTTGAAGTGGCCTGCTTTTGCAGAGTAATGGTCTTCAATAATTTGTGCCCAGGTGGCTAAGGTAATAACTTCGTCATCACTCAAACAATATACTTTTCGATCTTTAATATCGACGTTTACGTTCTTGACAGGTTTGTTTCCGCCATGACCGTAGATCATCTTAATCGCTTTCGAACCCATTTGTTTGCTGATAATGGATTTTTTTCCTTCTCGAAGTGTTGGTTTGAAGATGTAGAATTCGTCTGGGTTAACTGCTCCTTGCACGACATTCTCGCCAAGACCGTATGCTCCTGTAACAAAGATGACGTTCTGAAATCCGCTTTCCGTGTCAATGCTGAACATTACGCCGCTTGTTGCAAGATCTGATCTGACCATTTTTTGCACGCCAATGGAGAGTCCGATAGAGAAATGATCGAAGTCTTTGTCGACGCGATATGAAATTGCTCTATTCGTGAAGAGACTGGCAAAACATTTTTTACATGCCATAATAAGATCTTCTGGTCCTCGTATGTTCAAGTATGTTTCTTGTTGTCCGGCAAATGATGCGTCAGGCAAGTCTTCCGCTGTTGCACTACTTCGCACAGCAACGTCACAATTATCTCCGTATTGTTTACACATGTTTCCATATGCTTCTACAATCACATCATGTAGTTCTTGAGGAAATTTTGCAGATCTGATAAGTTCTCTTACTTTATGACCTCTCTCAGATAAATTTTTCATATTGGTCGTATCAAGATCTGATAAAATTTGTTTAATTTGATTCCTAATACCTGCTTTTTCAAGGAGATAATGGTATGCTGTTGCGGTAATCGCAAATCCATTTGGCACCAGGACTCCTTTCGGAACAAGTTCCCGATACATTTCTCCAAGAGAAGCATTCTTGCCACCTACGAGCGGCACATCTTCAATACCTAACTGGTCAAACCATAGAATGAAAGCGTCTTGTTTATTCAAATTACTTCACACCTCTTTTTTTTGTACGAAAAATAATTAACTTTCATGCGGCATTGCTGCCGTAATGAGCAAAATTAACGCGGAGATGATCGAAATGATCATGCCAAAACCGGTAAGGAAACCACTCTCTTGTTGTTTGCCAACAATGATGAGGGTAATCCCAAGGATGAGAGGGATACTAAATTTGATGTAGGTAAACCCTCTTGAAGTAGGTCCATATGATGATCCTCTCTCTTTTTCTCTCCAGTAGAGTTCTGTTCGCTCAACCACGTTTCTTGCCTTTTCTTGTGTTTTTTACTTCTTGTTCAATGTGCGTTTCTTGTATTTTTAAATGTTTCTTCACACTGTCTTTGATTATTTCGTCATGAATAAGTTTAAGCACTCGCTCTTTCTTGCTTTTTCTGATGCGTAGCGCGAGTACACGTTTCTTAAGATGTTGTCGAATCCACGCACTGATCTCTCCTAATTCGAATTGCTTTTCTCTAAACTCTTCTTCATCCATGCGTTCAACAGCTCCAAAGAGTTCTTTAAGATTGCGTGCAAACTTGCCATCTTTTGTTTTGAAATAATTATCTTCTGGTCGTAGTACTTGTTGTTTTGTGATAATGGACGGAATATTTTCTAGGAAGCGTGATTTCGCGATGCGCTGGATTGCTGCAAGTAGAACAATTCCAATGAAAATGTAAAAGACAATTAAATTCATGTTTTGCTCTATAACTTCATATGGTGCATTAAACACGGTGACTTTTCGAAGCGTTTCGCTGACAAGAACGTACGGGTTAAGTTTTGCAAGAACTTGAACACTCTTGGTCATGCTTTCTATGGGCAGAATGAGATTGCTCAAAAAGAGAAAGACAGAGGCGATCGAGAGCGAAAACATCGTACTTGATTCTTGTGTGTTTAGCGCATAGCCAACAATCATGCCAAGCAAGATAAACAAGATCATTGCCAGAAGAACGACAAACAGTCCTGTCTGGGACGCAAAGAGGTTGAATGAAATAAAAAATGAACTTGCGTAGAGCACAACGAGAATTTGTAGTGAGAGAATAATAAATGAGGTAAAGAAACTTGTGGTCATGAAGAAAAGATCTGATGTTGGCGAGGTGAAATTTCTAAACGCGGCTTTTGATTTTTTTTCCATAAGCACAAGTGTGCTTGAGAGCATCAGGCCAATGAGCATGATGACTAAAATGATTAAGTAGGGGAAGGCAAAGCTAATTTGTGAGGCGTTTGTTGTGATCGGTTCAACAGTTGTCGTGATTGGTGACACGATACGTTCTGAGCTAGTAATTTCAAGTGCGCGAATATCGCTACGCATTCCATCAAGCGCATCCTTTGTTTTCATAATTTTATCTTCAAGCAAATTTGTCGCGGCATTAAGTTCGCCAAGTTCGACGCTCGCATCATTCCTTTTTTCACTTGCTTCTTGAATGCGATCATTAATATCGTTGATTTTCATTACTACTGCATCAAGTGCTTCTTCATACGCTTCATCCCAATCAGGTTTGCTTGTCGTGGTGCTGTTGCGCAGGGTTGTTAAATCATCAAGCGAGTCTTCAAGACCTGCAGTGTCCGAAAACCCGATCGCGTCAAGGTTGCTTAGAAGTTTGTTTCCTTCTTGAATTACATCATGACTGAGATTATCAAAGAGAATCATGCGAGCAACATAGACATCAACTGCTGTTTCAAGTGCGCTAACACTTATTGGTTCAGCAGTGAGATTAATCTCTGAGAGATCGCTGATAATGTTTCGTCCTTTTCGTTGCACGGCTGAGGAGTCTTCTGCAACGACATCGAGTTCTTCCATGCGCACAGACAAGTTTGTGTAACTTTCTTCAATGACTTCAAGCAATTGTTCGGTGAGTTCTTTAGAAATTTGACTTGTCTTTACTCCAATTCGATCCTTAATGTCGGTGATGATTTGATAGACGAAATTTATGCGGGTTTTATCAACGTAGAAGGTGACGACAACGGATTCGTTATTTTTGATGCGAAAATCATCAGGTATTGCAATGCAGGTGTGCAGTGCTCCTTGCCTGATAAGTTCTTTACATTGTTCAACATCACTAAATTCGTTGATGATAAAATTGTCTTGTGACAGTCCTGCAAGGAATTGTTCGGCAAGTTCTGTTTTTTCACTAACGGCAACTCCAATGGACAGTTCGTAGGTCGAGGGTCCTGAAAATGCAAGACCAACAAGAAGCATAATAATAAGAGGGCCGATAAGTACAACAAACGCGCTTGCCTTGTTACGCAAGAGCAGTTTAAAATTTTTTAAGATAGCCCGAACAAATTTCATTTTTCATCCTTCATGACATTCATGAATATTTCATCAAGTGTCGCTTTGTTAATACTGATAGAAAGAAGTTTTTCATTTCTTTTTCGAAGAGCGCTCGTTATTGATTCGAGCGCTTCTTGTTGCTTATTTGTTTGCATAATTAATACTTTGTTGCTTACTTTGCTGTTGGTAATATGTTTTTTATTCATCAGTTTAAGCAACTCGCCATATTTTCCTGGTGATGAGGTAAGTCTAATTTCTTGATTTTCTGAAAATTGTTCAAGAATTTCTTTTGGAGATCCTACCGCACGAATATTTCCTTTTTTGATAATTGCAATACGAGAGCACAAATCTTCAAGCTCGGCTAGATGGTGAGATGCGAGAATGATTGAGGTGCCTTTCTTATTGATCATCTTGACCAGATCCCAAATGTGTTTGCGAAGAATAGGGTCAAGATCTGCTGTTGGTTCGTCAAGGAGAAGGACGTCAGGATCATGCATCATGGCGCAAGATATGTCAAGTCGTCGTTCCATTCCTCCAGAGAGATTTTTTGCAAGCGTGCTTTCTGCCGCTTCAAGTCCCATGAGCTTGAGGAGTGTTTGTGCATTCGTTTCAATAGTTAATCGTGACAATCCATGGAGACTGCCAAAGTAGCGAAGATTTTCTATTACGGTAAGTTTATCATAAAACGATGGTGATTGTGACGCAAACCCATATTTCGTTTTGACCAGTTGTTGGTGTCGTTCAACGGACAAATAATCGCTCTTTTTTTTGTCGTGTGTCTTATGGCGAAACATGATCTCTCCACTGTCTGGCTTGATAAACCCAATGATTGAGTTGAGAAGAGTTGTTTTTCCTGATCCGCTGCTGCCTATAAGTCCAAGAATTTCTCCAGCTTTAACTTTAATATTAATATCATCAAGCACGACATGCTTGCCGTAGCTCTTTCTCAAATTTCGTATCTCAAATACTGATTCGCTCATAACTCACACGCATTTCAATGTTTTTATCCATTTTTAAATTTTCATAACCATTGGCTAGGGAGAATCCGTTTCCTTTTTCCTCCAAAACAGCACATATTCTCTGATGAGCAAGAGATATCCTCCTACGTAAAAACAAACAGAGGTGATAGTGAACAGGATCAATCCCAATACAAAATCATAATAGCCTGTTTGCAATCCGAGGCTAAGTGAACGGATGTACGCAGAAATGATGCTGCCCGCGTAGATAAAGAGATACATGCCAAAAAAAAGAAGTCCAAAACCAAAGGTTCCTTTGCTTATCCAGGCATGATTATCTCGTTTTGCAAGGAGCACCACTGCTATGGCAAGAATGAGCGCGATGAGGACGGAACTTGTTTGGTGAGGTGGTGAAATAAAGGAGAGTTGTGCGCCACTGTATCTTTCTGCCACAAGTCTGCTAAATCCTATGATTGGCATTAAGATGTAGAAAATGGCAAATCCGAGCATGACTGAGAGTGTTGTGTTTGCAGGTTTATTTTGTAATCGCAAAAGCCAAAACACGGCGGGAATGGTAAGCAAACTCACAATACCTAACAAGCTTAGTATGCTTCCTGCTCCGAAGAGGAGTTTCAAGTTCAGTGGCAGTTCGTGTGTTGTTGTTCCAAGATACGCCCAGAATGTTGGTTCATTGGCAAGAAGATTGGAATAGAATGAATTTTGTAACCCTGTAAGCGCAGGCAAGATAAAAATGGCAATATCTGTCAATGGATGAATAATGAGCATGCCGGTGAGGATACGCACCATGTTCTTTTTTTCATAGGCTTTTTGCAGAAGATGTGTGTAAAAGGTACTTCCTGCACTCGCAATTCGTCTAATGAGTGTTGATGCATGTAAATGTCTTGTGCGAAGCTCTAAAATGATGTAGAACAGAAACGTCGCGAGCAAGATGATTGAATCAATGGCGAGCGCAAACCATTCCATGACTAAATTAAAGATGCTGACAAATACGAGAAAGAGCACGCCAAGTGTGAGAAAAAATCGTAATGTTTTTTTTGCGTGAGGAGCAAGCGAGTTTATGATGCTCGGTTCGGTCACTCCTTTATATCCGTAGAATATTGCAACAGAAAGCAACGTGATCATGCCGACAAGAAGCCCATAGTACTCAATGTCAAACGAATACAGCGAAACAATGACTGCTCCCGTGTTTAGGCTATCAAATGCGCTTCCCAGTAAAAGAAATTGATTGGCGTAGGTAGTTACTTCTTTGAGTGCGAATGCAAAAAAGCCCATGTTGAGAAGGAGATCTGCTGCTTTGTTTGCTTTGCCAAAGAGTATTTTTGAGAACGAAAGGTGGTAGAGCACATAGATCATCATCGACCACGAAAGGATTTTTTTGAAGAGATCCCATTCAGGAGTAAGGAGTGTGAAGAAGTCAAACAGGTTAATTAAGATAACACCGGACAGGAAGAGAAGGCCAACTAGTTTTTGTATGGAAACCGATCTCATCAACTCACCATCCGTTCACGCGCTGTTTTTTTTTATTAATCTATTGGTTTAAGAAGGTTCTTCTAAACAAAATTTATAAACCAGCGTTTATCAAGGATTCTTATGTCAACCGTGGTTCGTGTGGTGGTTTTTGTTGTCTTGCTTGGCGCCTTATGGGGCGTGCTTGCTGCTGATGCAAATTTCTCGAATGATTCTAATCTGTTGCCGCCAGCAGGCACTGACGAGGATAACGATCTTATTCCTGATAGTATTGATGCCTGTCCGGGCACGCAGGGCGTAGCATTTTCACAAGCTCAAGTAGCAAACTATCCTACTTTTGCGGATGAGTTTCTTGGTTGTTCTTGCGAACAGCTCATGCAAGCAGGGTATGGTGAGAATCCTTGCACCTATTTTTTCTGCGAAGAAGACATTCTCGTTTTTGAGACGTTGTCTGAGCCTGCAACTATTCCTGTAGAAACAACGTGTTCTTGGAGCGAAGAAGAAGTTACTGGTTGTGTCGATGGCGTATTTGTTTCTTATCCTCCTGTTGTGACCAACTATTGCGTTGATGGCGTGCTTGTTATGGGCCAATGTGTGCCTCAAGAACAAACCGATACTATGCTTTGCGGCGAACCTGAGTCCAACAATGATACGAACGCATCGGCTAACGTCACCACCTCTCTTGTCACCGTTCCTTCCCCTAATGATCCTGAAACTGATGACGATGCAAATTTGGCGGTTGATCTAGCTTCTCCGCCGAATGCAGCTGCTGATCCTCTCGCAGCTCCTGTTTCTCCATCGAATTCACAAAATAATGCAGCACTTCCTTCTCAGAATGCTGAAGAAGAAGCGTCCGCTTCGTTTTATAACGATCTCTTTATGTATCCGCAAGCAAGTCCTCTTGCCTATGAAGTCAACTCACTTGATTTTTTTGCAGCCCAGTTCTTTAATGAGAATACCGCTCCTTTGTTAAATAACGTGCAGACAACTGTTTGGCAACTTGGCGGTTCGGATCATATTCTTGTTCATGTCTTGTATTCTCCCCAGCCTATTCGTAATCAACCGTTTAAAGTTTTTTATGTCGTTGAATTAATTCAAACAGAAGATTTTTCTGCGTTTGATGGTGATTTGACCTTACGCTCGGGTGCTCGTGCGGTTGCTCAAGACACGTACGAACATAATTATTTTAGTTTTCCTCTAGAGCAAGATGGAGAAACGGCAGTTCATGGATTCATTTTTGGTTCGTGGTCTCTTTCCCTTTCTGAACTGGGAGAAGTTTCCTATGCGCTGAGCATTTCTCTTCGAGGTCGCGACGTACTTATTGATGATGAAGTGTTGCAGCACGTCACGTTCACCGTCATCCCTCCTTTTAACATTCCAGAGCTTGCTCCTGAAGATGTTGTTGGTTCCACACCTCTCCTTTCAAATGATGATAATGTGGTCTTTGTTAGGGCTGCGCGCAAAGCCCGCGAACAAGAATATATTCCTGAAGAATTAACTGATAAAGTTGTTTTTACAAAAATGAAACAAACCATCAAAAAGCTTGCAACTGAAAAAACCTATGAGTTAGATAATGTGTCGAACACGACAACCATCACTCTTACCGTTTCTCCTACACCGGGAACGCGAGTTGGTAGTTTGAAAGTTATTGAAGTTATTCCTAAATCGCTTGCAAATTCAGCTTCTGTTGTTGGTAGCGATGCAGAATTTATTGTTCTTGATGCGGATCCTATTTTGATGTGGGATGTTGGGGTTCTTGATGCGAAAACAACGCTCCAGTACACGGTTCCAGGTCTTCATGGCACTGGCGCAAAAACTATTTTTCTATCTGACAATTTGTCTCGCACGTCAAATTCTTGGATTATGATTGTGCTTCTCTTGCTCTTACCACTGCTCATCATATTCTTTCTTGGCATGTTTGACAAGCGCGATGGTGAAAAGGATGATAATCCTCCCATTGGTCCGATGAGTTAAACAAAGAAAGGTAAGTATGCGCCAGATAAGCCACCTTCTGTTATTGGCCCAAACAAAGAAGTACTTTTCTTTGCGATGACCTTGCTAGCAGTAGACTAAGCGTCAAAAAGACTTGCACTCAACCAGGGCACAGTTCTCATCCTTTCCTGTTTTGTCGTCAACGAGTTAACTCCCGTCTGTTACCAAGGCGGTTCTTTTGCGTATCATCCCAAAAAACAGGTGGTTTTTTCTCTTGTCTGTGTTGCCAAGAGTCTCCCCTTCTTGCCTTGCGACAAGCGGTCGGTAATGAGTGGGTGGACTTTCCGCAGATCACGAATGATCCGAAGCTAGCTCTGGCGCTTACTTACGATGATGGTGAATGAAGAGAAATATATAAAGTTATTTATTATTTGCCTGTGGTGAAAAACCCTCTACCTTATGAATTCGGCTGTTTCAGCTTGTTTTCGTACATTTTATAAAAAATAACATTCTTGCAAATGCCACGATGCAAAACGTCACTTTCTTTGGAGCAGGATATGTAGGATTAACAACAGCAGCTCATGTTGCAGGCACACATAAAGTTGTCGTGTATGACCCTGATGAAGTGAAGAGAACGGCCATTGAGGCGGTTCTGGAAGGCGATACGGATCACTTGTACATTCATGAGGCAGGTCTTGTTGAGTTGCTGCGTAAGAACAAACGAAACATTCATCCAACCTCAACTCTTGATGAAGCTTTAGAAAAACCTGAATTAATTATTTTAGCAGTTGGCACACCTTCAATTCCTGAAACGGGACATGCCAATCTTAAATACTTAGTTGAGGCAGCTCAGGCAATAGGTTCTCATTTACTGCATGATGCAGTTGTCTTAGTAAAGAGCACCGTTCCTCCAGGAACTTCTTCCATGCTCGATGATGTATTGTTCGAACAACTAGGTATTGCGGGAAGTCCTGCTCGCGTTGCGGTTGGTGCCTGTCCAGAATTCTTAGCAGAAGGAACAGCAATGGCAGATCTTCGCACGCCTTATCGTGTTGTGGTTGGCTTAGATGATCCGCAAGCGCAAAGAGAAGTACACCGGTTTTTTCGAACCATGTATGGCGAAGGGACGATTCTCATGACTGATGTTGCCTCTGCAGAACTTTCTAAACACGCATCGAATGCAATGCTTGCAACAAGGATTACGTTTGTTAATGATCTTGCTCGCCTTTGTGAAGCAGTTGGTGCAGATATTAAGGCAGTCACTCGTGCGATGGGCATGGATCCTCGTATTGGAAGTAAATTTCTTAACGCAGGTTTTGGCTATGGTGGCTCCTGTTTTCCAAAGGATACGCGTGCGCTTGCGACATTTGCTCGTGGCTTGCATGTTCCTCTTCCAATTGTTGAAGCAGCAATTGCAGGAAACGAAGTAGCAACAGAGCGTTTTACACAAAATATTCTTGCCAGTTATAATGGAGATCTCACAGGAGAACAGTTTGTTCTCTGGGGAGTTGGCTTTAAAGCAGGAACAGACGATCTTCGAGACTCGAGGGCTGTCGAAGTGATGCGAACGCTTTTAGAAAGGGGCGCAACGGTGCATGTGTACGATCCTGTTGCTGGCGCACGAAGAAATCTCGAAGAAGATTTTGAGTCTGCTCTTGGCCATCACTTATTCACGTATGATTCTCAGTATGGTATGGCTCCGCTCGTTGATCATCCAAGTATTATTATTGGTAATGAAGATAATCAATTTCGAAGTGTGGATGTCGCTCCCTTCGGTTCGGTACGAACTGTTTTTGATGGGAAAAATGTTTTGTCTGCAGAGGAAGTTCTTGCATTGCAAGAAGCAGGCGTGCAGTATCATGGTGTTGGACGAGGAACGCTCACCGGTTCTGCTTCACGACCAGATCTTGTTGCCTATCTGCGGCATCATTATATGGATGGGTGAGCAGCATCTTGAAAACAAACGTTATAAAGCGGTAGAGCCCTCTCCTGTTTATGCTTGATGTTTCACGCATGGTTCTGGTAAGTCTTTCAAAGAATCGTATGAGTTATGAGTTTACGCAAAAAGTGACGAACTTTTTGTATAAACAACACGCTCCTTCTCTTCCCATTCCTGAAGTGGAAGCAGTATTTAGTTCGGGCACGTTTTCTGGCGGCGAATTTGATCCAAAATTTCGTGTAGATGTTGTTGGCAAAGAAGTCTACCTTTTTGGATTGCCAAGCATTGAAACAAAGGACGATTTGTTTCCTGGGGAGCTCTCATTTCGAGTATGCGCCGCAGCACAAGCAGCGTATGACAACGGAGCAAAAGCTGTTCATGCGGTGCTTCCCGATTTGCATTTTAGCAGAGCTGATCGCAGTGCTTCTGACTTTGATAAAAAAAATCCTTCTTCGACATCTAACGCCGGACGTGGCAGGATTGCACTCTTACAAGCAAAACTTTTTGCGGCAAGTTCTATCAAGACTGTTTTTACCATGGAATTACATAGTGAGCTCATCCGCGATATTTATGCAGACGTCTTTGGACGAACGGATGCGTTGCAGGTGTTTTCTCCTGCGCCTCTCTTTGCACATTACCTCGCAGAACATTCTTTTTTTCCACTGAACAATTTTGGCGAAGAACTCGTTCTTGTTAGCCCAGATGGTGGTGCGAAGAAGACGTTACATGTCTTACTTGAGTTATTGCATAAAGAGCATGGCCTTACAGGGGTCAGTGCAGTGTTCTTAAAAAAAATAAGAAGACAGCCCAACAATCCTGATAATCTTGAAGTGTTGCCCGATCCTCATGATCCCTATTCCTCAAATTATACAACGATGGATGGAAAACATATTGTTATCGTTGATGATTTGGTCGATACGGCCGGAACAATTTCTGAAGCAGCAAAACATTTTCGAACAGAAGGCATACGTACTTCAAAAGGACAGGAACTTCCCGCTTCTGTATCAACAATGCTTGTTCACCCTGTTTTTGCCGGAAGAAATTTTGAGTCTGCTATGAAGAAAATTGCTTCTGCTGACCTTCGAGAACTCATCATTTGTAACTCACATCCGTTTGTCGAAGACAATCTTATCTTTCCCTTAAAAAAGAACACTTCAATAATTCGTGTCGCGCTGCTTTTTGCTGAAGGTCTTGCAAAACATCAGATGGGTTCATACGCTAATGCTGTCTATAACGAAAATGGTGTTTTTTCAAAGGACAAAGTTTCTTCATTATTTGCTTTGAAACGAAGCACGTCGTTTACCTTATCCAAACAAGGATAATGCTTGATTTCTTTGCCTGTTCTGCCTCTTTACTCACAACTTCTCTTGTCGGAACTTTTTTAAACGTGAAAGCAAGAGGGTTTATAAGGAAGAGAGGGCATTATGGCGTCTGAGTTCGATCGAAAGATTAAGCTAAAGGAAAAACTTATTGGCGACGAGATCGATCTTGAGACCAAGCAAAAAGGTGAGGAACCGTTTATTAGTGTTCTAAAAACCTTTGGCATTGGTATTATCATTATCACGACCATTTTTTGGCTTTACAATGAATTCAAGGCAGATCGTGCAATTGTGGCTTTAGAGGTGAGCGGAATTGTTATTTTGCTTGGCGGCTATTATTGGGATTATCGCAACCTCCTCGAAAAAAAGAAATTGCAAGAGAATATTTTTCGTGCAAGTTCAGAAGTTGATGAATCAATTAGGGTGAAATAAGGTAAGATGGTGCAAAAGAATACGCTCCTTTTGTTGGTGTTAGGTCTCTTGTTGATTTTTCCATTTGTTTCAGCTGAAGTTCTCTTTAACGCATCGTACGAAACAAACGAAGAGTTGGTGATTGGTAATCAAACGTACATTTTGCAAGTGCCCCATAATCAAACAAAAGTTGCGTTGCGTCTTGACGAAGCACTCAATGGCACGAACCGCTCCGATCCTCTCATTTTCTTTCTTGATGATTGTAAAGTGCTCAGTGAAGATTTTGAATTTTGTTATACGGCGCGAACGAATGACACTGCTCGTGTTTATTTGCGCGATCCCACTCCTGACATAAAAGTTGATGTAAATGTTTCTCGCACTGTTTTTTGGAATGATACGGTAGAAGTTAACATTAGTATCATGAATGAAGGTGACGGTCGCGTTAAGAATTTGTTATTCTCCATACCTATTCCTCAAGGATTGACAGTGGTCTCAACTGGTTCTTGCGAAGAAAATGCAACGCACCTGTATTTGCGAACGTCCATTGCTGCTGATCGCAGTGATGATTGTTTTGCGACGCTGCGACCAACGGCGCCCACCGGGGACTATACGTTAACTGGCACCTACACGTATCGACATGATGATGAGTTTTTTTCTGGCACGTACAGAAATTCGTTAACAGTAAAGCATCATTTTGCCGTGCTTGCTATCGATGTGGATCCTGCTACAACGTACGGCGAATCATTTGTTGTCACGTTTACTTTTGCTGATGAGATGCCTCATGATTTAACTTTTGAAATACCTACTTCATCGGTTCGGTTGCTTGCTTCTTCAGAAGAATTTCGAGAAGGAGACTCGTATTATCGCAATGATGAATCCTTTATGAATGGCTCGACCTGGGTGCAGACGATCACTGTTGTTCCGATCGATCCTCTCTTAACCAAATTTTTTCTCTACATTACTATTGACGGAGATGAACAATGGTATGAAGTGCCTGTTTCTCTTGAAACAGTTCCCTTACACGTTCTTGTTCTTATTAACAATGCCACTCTTGCGAATGCGTCATTTCATGAAGGAGGCGTCTATGACTTTTCATTGATTGTTGACAATCCTAATGAATATTTTTCTTTAGAATATTGTGATTTTGAACTTCTGACAACGTTGTTTGATCTTTCGACACGTTGGCGATCAAGAAACTTGGATGAGGATCAAAGCATCTTTCACACCGTTCTTTCCTTTGCTCACAATATTTCTTATGGTGCTCATGAACTACGCGTTGATGGTTCTTGTCGCACCGAGTTTGGAAGTTTTATGCCTATTTCTTTTGATGGGGTGTTCCCTGTGCTTCCTTATGTGGAGCCGATTATTTCAAAAGAACTTCTTACAAAAGAAACAGATGGGAACATAAAATATTTTGTTTCTGTTTCGGTCACTAACCCGTTGAGTTATGCTCTCTCAAACGTTTCTGTCGCTGAAGTGCTTCCTGATACGTTGTTTTCAAAAGGAATTGTGCATGCATCAGTCACACTCGGTCCAAAAGAAAAAAAGGTTTTGTACGTCTATGAATTGCTTCCAACTGATGAAGTGACAGAAACTTCTGTTCTTTCTCTTTCTTCGAAACTTTCGTATGAGCGAGGAAGAGATTTGCATACGGTGCAAAAAGATTTGGTTGTTGTAGGCTCAGAATTAGGTGTGCTTCCCCTCCTTCCTGTTGTTCCTGTCCAACCGATTAATCAAACAAACACCAGTATAACAACGCAAGAGAATCTGCAATCACCTCTCAAATTAACGTATTTGATTTTTCTCTTCCTCCTTTTGTTTCTTGTTGGCATATTTGCTTATGTTGGCGGGCGAAAAGATTTGTTCACGTATCTTGAAGATAGAATTTCTTTGAAAATACAACGTATTCTTCTTGTACGGAAATCGAAAGCACATCATGAAGAAGCAAGTTCCCTTGTCAAGATAGAACATGAACTTCTTGATGAACGTGAAAAAATTCTCAAAGAAAAAGCACTTCTGGAACAACATGTCGGCAAAGAAAAGAAACTCTTGCCAAAACAAATTCATCATATCGAAAGTGATGTGGCAAGACTTTCGGGAAAAATTAAATCTCTTGAACGAAAGAAAGACGCTCTTCATAATCGTATTGCTTCATTGCAAGCAAAGGAAAACAAGTTAGTTGCTGCGGAAACTGCTCTTGATGCTACGAGAACTTCTCTTCGCGAACGAGAAACGCAACTTGAAAAATCGCATCAGGAAGTGCAGAGTAAACTTGCAAAACAGGAAAAATTGCTTGCTTCGCTTGATGCAAAACTTCAGGAAATTCGTACGCTGGTTAAAAACTCCGAATCTAACTATTCCGTTCTTAAACAAAAAGAACTTGCTCATTTGCAAGAAAAAGTTGCACTTTATGAGAAAAAACAACAATCTTTAAAAAAACAAGCTGTCTTGCTTAAATCACGGCAATATGATATTGTCAAGGAAGAGGCAGAAATTTCGAGGGCATTAAGGGAGTTATAATGGTGCGAACAAGTCTTGTCTTTATTGGATTGTTGTTATTGGTTTCTTTTGCTTATGGTGCAACGACAAACCTTGGTGTTGATGTTGTTGTCGTTAATTCTCAAGAATGGACTGACGTGTATTCTTCGATTCTTTTCGCCGAATTAGTTGGCGCAAAATCATTTTTTCTCACTAACTCTCTTCAAGCACTTGAATTGCCCCAACACTTGCCTCGAGAAACAGGTGCTGGTGATCCCGTTCGCGTTTTGCTCTTAACCTCTCGCGATCCTGTGTATGCTCATTATCGTACTGTTCTCTCTGATACTGGTTTTGATGTTGAGGAAATGGTTGTCTCAACCGATATGAACACTTTTCTTGCTGAGCAACTTGAGGGAGTCACGTCATATGTTGTTGTCAACCCAAGTTTTCCATTTGATTCAGTAAGTGTTGCCTCGTATGCTTCACTCACTGACAGCTATGTGTTATTTGCAGATAAAACATCTGTTTCTCGCATAACACCCTATCTTTCTTTAGCGTCCTCTCTTTTGTTTTACGGAAGTTTCGATAGGGATGTCAAATCCGTGCTTTCTTCTTATGATGCCCAAGTCATAGATAAGGGAGATAAGTTTTTGAACAATCTAGAAATATTGAATAGGTATTTAGCAATTAGTCCACAAAAACAACTCTATGCAACGAACGGCGAATTTTTGCGCGAAGAATTTTTTATTGGTGAATATCCGGTGCTTTTTATTGGGAGAGATATTTATCCTGAAATGATTGAGCGTGTGTTTCTTGATAATGATATTCGCAGTGTTGTCGTTGTAGGCCATCAATTAAGTAATCCTGCTGCGCAGATTAAGAAAGTTCTTCGTGATGAACATAATCATTCTATGGGGGTTTTCTTGGAAATTGGCACGGCAAGTGGCGCGCAAGGAAATACGGTGCGTGAACTTGACTATTATCAACTTCCTGTTATTCGACCACTTCTTGAATTGCAAGAAATACGCTATAATGCGTACACGAAACAACTCGAGGTTGCACTTGAAAACGTTGGCGATTTGCCTTTGTATTTTAGAAATACCATTACGGTGCGTGCAGGAAGTGAGGTCTTCGCTTTAGGTGATAACGAATCTCACTTTCTTGATTCGGGAAGAGTGGCGACCATAACTTATGATCAAGAATTTCCTAGTTCCTCACTCATTGCTGATTTAACAACTGCGTACGGTCCGTTTTATTTGAGTTTAGAAAATGTTCTTGTCGCAACTGCAGTAAACGTGCTTCAAGTGAGCATTCAAGATGATTCTAATTTGTTACTTGATCGTGTGACGTATGATCGCATCAATTCTGCGTTTAAAATTTATGTCACTAATTTAGGAACTGAACGAACGTACGCGCAAGCCACCCTTACAGATGTTATTGTTGACGGCGAAGAAATGACGCTTACGAGTGGCAAGATTGCTGCTCTCGAACCTCGTCAATCACAAGCACTCATTGTTCGCGCAAAGCTCTCCGCGCTTGACATTGAAGATAATGAAGAAGTAGATGTTCGTGTAGATTATGGCGTGCGTAAACAAGCACTTATTAAATCGCTTCATGCAGTCTTAGTGCTTGAACTTGAAAGTGGTATGATTGTCTATGTTGGCATTGCGGTTGTTGCAGGTTTGGTTATCTTCTTTGCGGTGCTTTTGCTTCGCAAGAAAGAGTTTACCTGTGAGCGATGTAACCATCGCGTTCATGCGCGTAAGCATCCGGGAATGCATCATTGCGGCGGCTCATACAGAAAGAAGTAGCGTCTGAACTTTCAATAGTTATTTTTTCTTTTGTTGGTATAATAAAAAAACGCCTCAGCAGTTACTCCTTGTCATCATGTGTTCAGCCGGGAATAACGTCATCATTGGCGGATTAGAATGAAATCGCGCTTTCTTTAACGATAGAGAAGACAAATTCGAGATCGTCTGTGGTGACGTCTTTGCGCAAATGAAGTGCTGCTCGTGCCTTTGCTAAGTTAATGATGCCTTTGATAGTGTTTTTGTTTGGTTCTATAAAGTATTCTTTTTTGCCCATAAGACTTTCAACAAAGTCTGCTACTTCTGCTTTTAAGAGCTGGGCAAAGTCGATGGTGTGCTCTCGTGCATACTCAATGTATTTTCTGACAAATTCAATATCCGGATCATTAATGTCTTGCGTGTGCATGTTAAGGGAATAGAAATTTTTTTCTCTGAAGAATTCTTGTTGCGGACTTCTTCGCAGTAAGAAGACAAGTGAGAAGTCTTGAAGTAAGGTTTGGGGGAACATGAGTTGTCCATGTAAGAAAGAGATGCGTTTACCAACAAAATGAAAACTATCTGGATACGAGGTGGCTATGCACGAAAAATTGCTTGTTACGTGCACTTCTGCTTTACCTCGTTTGAAGGTTGTTTTTCCTGTATCTAATGCTTTTGCAAACGTGTGAGTTGCTGCATCGCTTTTGAATTGGAGATGTTTGAGGATGAGAATGCCGTCGTGCGCTTCTGCAATGCAGCCAGGTTCTCGTTTTTTGTTGATCGTTTTCATATAGAGGTGCGATTCAGGAATTTCTTTAAGATCTGCAATTACGCCAATTGGTGAAAGGGTGCTTACTGAAGAGAGTAGTTCGTTTTGTCCTTGTTCGGGATCGCCAAGAAGGAGTAGGTGCGTTGGGTTTTTCGCAAACAAGCTCAGGATGAGTGCGTTTGTTATTTCTTTTTTCTTAAATCCGGTTCGTTCGAAGAAGTAATTTATTTTTTCAAACGCGACACTTGAGAATTCTCTGAATACTTTTTGATAGAACCGCTCTTCTATGAAGGTGTTGTAGCTTCGAAGTTTATTTTCAAGTTTGCCGTCTGATTGTTTTGCTTGGAGTTGTGGATAGGTTTTTGGTCGTACGATTGTTGTTCTGAGTTGTTCGTACGTGACTGTAATCAGGTTTTTTTTCAGAAGTGTGGTGATTGCTTGCACATCTTCTCGTGGCAGATATTCTGCAATGAGCCGCAAATGGCCTTTATTCATCTTTCCCAATGGCTTGAACAGTTGTAACATACTTATCGATGGTAACACAAGCAGGGCAGTTATATAAATCTTTTGGGCTGCTTAGTTTCGTTTTTTTAATAACTGCGAAATAATGCGAAAACTATATAAAACAATAATGATTTCTAAATAATAATAATTATTAATAAGATGGAACGACAAACAATTCAAAACCAAAAAATCTTGTCCTATGTGGCGTCTGTTACCTCGCACCCAACAGCAGAAGAAGTGTTTCTCGCAGTTGTCAAAGAAGTCCCAACGATTACCCGCGCCACCGTCTATCGCAATTTGCATAAGCTTGTTGCGCAAGGCGAATTATCACAGTTTTCCCTTCATGATCAATTACATTTTGATGCGATTGTAGAGCCGCACATTCATATTATCGATGAGCAGGGCGTTATTGTTGACGAACTTGATTCCGCGCTCATGCGCACCCTATTTGACTCGTTGAAACAAAAAGGAATTGAGCCAACACATGTCGACATTATCTGTCGTGTTGGCGCCAAAGGAGGTATGAAAAAATGAAAATAAATGAAAAAGCACCAGAGTTCTCTGCTGACGCATTTGTTGGTGGCGAGATAAAGAAAGTCAATCTGAAAGATTACGCTGGGAAGTGGACGGTGTTGTTCTTCTACCCTGCTGATTTCACCTTTGTCTGTCCAACGGAACTTGGCGAAATGGCCGATCATTATGAAGCGCTTAAGAAAATGAATGTTGAAGTTCTAAGCGTCTCAACAGACACTGCCTTTGTTCACAAAGCATGGCATGATGAATCGGACACGATTAAGAAAATAACCTTTCCCATGGTTGCAGACCCAACAGGAAAGATTTGCAGAGCGTATGGCACGATGATTGAAGAAGAAGGTTTGAGCCTTCGCGGAACATTCATTATTGATCCTGACGGCATACTAAAGGCCTACGAACTACATGATAATTCTATCGGTCGAAGCGCAGCTGAACTTGTTCGTAAATTGCAAGCAGCACAATACGTTGCAGCTCATGGCGGCGAAGTCTGTCCTGCAAGCTGGACGCCAGGTGGTAAGACATTAAAACCAGGACTTGACTTGGTTGGAAAAATTTGAGGTAATAACAATGGACATATATCAACATAAAGAAAGTAAAGTTGTTGTAGAATTATTTGATGGAGAAACTCTTGCAGATGCATCCTGGAGAAATTTGCCTGAAATCTTCTTAAAAGATGAAGGTAAAGAAAAGCACGTGCCCATTGTGGAAATTGAAGGAAACAAAGTCATTGTTAATGTTGGCTCTATTCCTCATCCCATGGATGAAGATCATTACATTGGCTTTATTCAGGTCTTAGCAGGTTCTCAAGTCTTAACGCAGAAGTTAACGCCAGGCGATGCGCCTAAAGCTGAGTTTCTTGTTTTAGATGCAAGCGATGTCAAAGTGCGTGCCTACTGTAATTTACACGGACTGTGGGTAAATAAGAAGTAATTTATTTTTTTATTATTTTTTGAGGTGAATTATGGAATTGGTTGGAAAAAAGGCTCCTGCCTTTACATTACGCGATACGGATGAGAAAAACGTGTCCTTGAAGGATTATCTAGGCAAATGGGTGGTGATTTATTTCTATCCAAAGGACAATACGCCCGGGTGCACAGTAGAGGCGTGCGAATTTACTGATGAGTTTGCAGGTTTTGAGAAAATAGGTGCTACTGTTCTTGGTGTCAGCAAAGATTCCTCAGCATCGCACCAAAAATTTCGTGAAAAGTATAATTTGAAAGTGCGATTATTATCCGATCCCGATGCGCACATGATGGAAAACTATGGTGCTTGGGGAAAGAAAATGTTGTACGGACGGATGTTTAACGGCGTTAAACGTTCGACTGTGATTATTGACCCTTCTGGCAAGGTTGTGCACTGGTGGAAGGCAGTCAAAGCAAAAGGCCATGCTGCTTTGGTTAAGAAAAAGTTACTTGAGCTCCAAGGCTAATTTTTTTTGTTTTAATTATTTTCTATATGGAAATTAATTAAGTTTGTTGTGTTGAAAGGAAATATTTAGTGTTTTTCTCATTTGATACCACTATATAGAGGTAAAAATAGTAAGATTTATAAGTGTGAAACCCTTTATGTATAGTCCAAAAGGCTCGAATTCCTAGCTGTAAGACTATGACCTCAAAAATTCGCGAACGAAGGGAGAAACTTGAGGAGATTCTAGCTAGTGATTGGGCTAAAGGTCGCGATACTTCTCTTTTACGGGAGAAAATTGCTTTCTTAAAACGAGCAGAAACTGCAGAACCTGGAGAACATCCTGTTGCTGATATGAAACCTGTGCTTGAAGTAGTTTTAGATAGAGAAAATCTTCATCAATTTGAGAATGTTGAAGAACCAAAACCTGATCAATTTGGTGTGGTTGGTGAGGATCCAAACTATCAAGCTCTTGCTAAGATTTTTCATGAGTTCAAGTCTTCTTTTAAGTATCCATTGGTAAATTTTTGGAATGAACCTTTGTTGCCAATTTTTCAATGGTCTGATGCAGATTTAGTAAATTTTAGAACTCCTGCAGAGATTGCTTTCTCTGAGGATGTAGGGGAAATTGATGAGAGGCCTTTTGCCACTCTTGTGAAATCAAGATCTGGCCCCTTGTTTCAAGGTAGGACGTTATTGAAGAAGATATTTGAATACTATGCTGAAGTTGTGTTTGCAAAAAAATCTTTTGATAAGGTAAACATGTCGTTTGTCATTAAAGATCCTATCAAGGAGGATCCAGAGGAACCTCGACAATTAGAAGTATTTTCTATAGATGATTTGAAAGAAGACGATTCTGATTTTAACTTGTTTGCCAGTCCTGCTTTTCCAGGTAGAGAATTAGTTGATTTAGTGAATGCTTGTAGGGTTTTGGCAGATGCTTGGCCAGCTAAACCTCTTTCGCCACGACAACAATATCTGTGGCCCCTAGTTAAGTTAGTTAAAGCAGTAAAGGAAGTGGGTCATACAAATTATGTTAATGATTTTCGATCAAAAAAAGTTGCAGAACTTGTTCAAACCATAAGAGCTTACGTTGGAAAAAGATTAGGTCGTATTTCTTCAAAAGGAGAACGGCATGATGCTCAGAATCCTCAATTTCAAGATCGCTATGATCAAGTCGTGGTCTTTTATGATTATTTGTTAAGATTGGAGAAATCTTTAGGTGCTACAAGAAAATTTAATGGAGTGCGGTTTGAACATAATCTTGATGTTCTTGATGATGTGTGTGATTTGACCGCTTCTTGTTTTTCAAGTATGGGAAATGAAACTGTTGCCCAGTTACTCTATCGTTTGGATCCTTCTACACATATTTTCCATGTTAATCTCTATCAAATGGAAAGGCAATACTTGCACCAGTCATTCTTTGATCATAGATTGTTTGCAGGATCTTCTTTAAAGCACATAGTGTTTGAAGGAGAAGATTCTTCTGGAAAAGTTCTTGTTCATGATGGTTGTGTTGGAGGTTTGGAAGCTGACATGATTCATTATTCTGGTAATGAATTTAGAGAACAATGGTTTGATCTTAATTTCAGATCGCTTGTGTTGTTTGCGCAAAAAAACGGTTACTCCAGAATTATATTTAACACCTCTCATAGTCGCGATCAGCAGAGTACACATGATTTTGTTCGTTATGTGGCTGAACAGATTGGTTTGCAAGACGGATCGGATTATTCTTTTGAGCGAAAAGGAAGAGTTCGAGAATTCAGATTGTTTAGAGGTTTAAATTCTGATGAAACAACAGGTTTGACTCACACACACCGTGTTAGAAAGAAAGTCACTCAAGATTTTACTAAAGTAATTGATCAGATTAACGCCGAGAGCAAAAAAATGTTTGGTGATGCTGCAACACCATATGATGGGCGACAATACTTGACCTCTTTTTATGAATGGGAAAAGACCGTCAATCCTAAAAATCCGACGCCTCATTGGAATCAAGGCGAAGGTTTAATGACTGGGTTGGAAGTTACTGTTGCAGGTATGGTTTTTACTTCTCTGACAGAAAAACGAATTAAATTTGAGAGAACGAAACGTAGATTTGAAATGGGCGATACGTATTCTAAATACTTAGAAGATGATCCAGGTCCTCCTGTTGAACTTTCCCAAAAAGAAACTAATTATTATGATAATTGGAATTCCGACCCTGAGTCTTTGAAAGACCTTGATTGGGGTGGAACTGCAACGAATGATGAGGTGATTGATTGAAGAAATGACCTCAAAAATTCGCGAACGAAGGGAGAAGCTCGAAGACGCCATTAGGAAAATTGAAGAAGAAATCCGACTGATCACTAGTAATCCTACTGCACACTTCGAATCATTAGTTAGTGAACCTGAAAAGTTAGACCTTTACCAGCACAGCGATGGTGTTCGTTCTTCACAATTATACGCCGAGCGTCTTGGAAAACAAAAGAACTATTTAAGCAGAATACTTTTACTCTCACAAGATCCCTCTTCTCCTCGTGCTCGTCTAGCACCCTCTCAATTAAATGATGTTGTAGATGAAGCTGCTTTGTTTGAAATTTTTTTGGATAGATCGTATGATCTTTCTGATGAAGAAAGCCCTCCACCAAGGATCAACTTACGACCAGGTAGAGAACATCTGATAAAATTGTCCACTTCAGAGAATGATTCTGCAAAGATATTCAACGACTATTTGTTTTTTTTAGGTGAATTGTTGTACATTTATTCCATGCAACGTCAAAGAAAGGCACTTAAAAAGAAGTCAGGTCGGAAGTTACCTGTACTTCTAACAGATATGCTCAGTGATTATCATGATTCTTTACGCTTACAGTTTGCTTTTCTTGGAGAAAGAAATCCTTTTAGAGAGGGGTTGTTGGAACATTTTTCTTCTTTAGATGAGCCTTGGGATGACTTTAAAGATGTTCCCTTTGATACTGCACGCGATGCTAGACGTTTGTTAGATAAAGAATTTTCTTTTTCTGAAGAAAACCTTTATCGTTTCTGGCCATTCCTCAGAGGTCATCATAGATTTATGCTACCTTGTTTAACTGAAGACCTTGATGACGTGCAGCTTCTTTTTTCACGAAAAGACTTGACTTCTTTGCAACATTTTCTCGAGGAAACTAATCTTTTAGGTTTTTTATCTCAGCTGTACAGACCTGATCACCCTGAAATGAAACAATTTTTTGATGATCCACAAAAATTCATTGAAACTCATGAAGAGGGCGATTTGGAGGGCGAGCTTGAAATTTTTTCTTCATTGCCGAATCAGGAAGACTCAGCACCCCATCCAGCAAAAATAATTCGAGTAATGCGAGATGTTCACATATTTGTAAAAGATCGTTTTACGCAATTGCGATCAGTTGCAAGAGAGCTTGATGTTCGTCGAAAAAATCCTTCAAATAGAAGAAAAAACCACCAAGATCAACTTAGAACTTCACAAAGAGATATGAGTCCTTTTTGGGGTTATGAAGCAATTGATGATTGGCTCTCACGAACAATAGACTATTATCATCAAGTAACTTTTTCTAGGTATGGTACGCCTTATCAAGGAGTTAGGGAAACAGAATTCAAAGTTGAAACTAATGCTCTTAGATGTGTTTGTGATGTGACCGATTCTTGTCTTTCCAAAGGTGGTATAAATACCCATGCACAATTGCTCTATCTCTTACATCCACGCACACATTTACTTCATCTTGATTTAATAACTATTGGCGGTTCAATTGGAGGAGGTGTTAAAAATATTCTTGCAGAAGTAACAAGCAGACGACTTGATGAAGATGACGCATCTGCTGTTAAACAGGGACTGTTATTAGATGGTTGTATTGCAGGAAAAGCTGCAGACACGTTGTTTTCAAAAGAGACTTGGATGAAGGAAAATTATCGTGCCTTACTATTATTAGCACACAGCTTAGGTTACTCCGCGCTCCTGCTAAACACACATCATTCGCCAGGGCAAGACTCCCCTCATGAATTTGTTCGTTATGTTGCTTCACAATTAGAAAATGGTTCAACAGAATTAAAAATTCAGAGAAAAGGCTCTCAAATACTGGTCCAAGGTATGCGCTTTTCAGGAGACGCGCCTCGCTATACGCACCATGTTGAAGTAATTGGTCCTGAAGACTACAAATCTTACTTGATAGAAAAGTATCCTCAACTGAAAGGAAAACTACACTCTGATCGACTTTTATATTTAGACTCTTTTTTCCAACACGAAAGTGAACAAGACGAGAAGGTGATTGGCGGTCAGCACCAGTGGACAAAAGGACGAGGGGCCATTTGCGCTCTTGAAATAGATGTGCAGAAAGAAATGAGAAGAATGGGTTTAAAAACGGAATTAGGTGATTATGATGGTGAAGACTTACCATTCTAATCACGCTGGCTTTGAAAATAATAAATTACCATGACACTTGACCAAATCGTTGCGGATTTTGAACGGCTTGAAATGCCAAACTTTGCAAGAACTGCTAAAATGCATCCTGATGAGGATTTTTGGCAACAAACGTTGGCTGAGATAGAATCCTTTGCAAACCCTTCTTTTAGAGATATTGATATTATTGGTGATTCATTTGATGAATACAATGAACGCACACTCTTTTTTTTCAATCAAGAACTTGCAATTTTAAAAGGTGCTTCTCGTTTGCAAGAGTATGTGGCATTCGGTCTTGAATTTTTGAAAGTTATGAAAACTTTCGAAGAAGATGTTGCATTAGTTGCTGTCACAACGAATCAGAATAAACCTTTTTCTTTTGGAAGATTTCTCCCAATGGAGGATGATCACCACGAGGTTTTGCGACTTGCCGGCAGATATTTTTCAACAATTGCAACAATTTTAGATGAAAAACCTTCATTTATTTCAGAAGCAACATCAATGTTTTATCATTTTCTTTATGCAGAATACTATCGTTCGCTAAGGGATGTTTTACAACAAGAAGCTGATCAAAAACTCATTTTTCAAAATTCGCGACCAGAAGGCATTGGTGCTTATGGGATGCTTGCACCTTTAGAATTTTTTGGTGCTAAACACAGAACTGATGCTCGCCTATCCTATCAATTGGGTTTACGGCTTCTTAAAGAAAATTATGGTTCTCATCCTTTGTTTTTCTTTTTTTACAACTATGCTAGAACCGCTTCAAGACCTGATCTGAGTGAACGAGTTACTAATCTTATTTCAAAGCTGTTTTTACGAGAAAGATTACTGGAAATTCCCGAAATCTATATTGCTCTCGGCGAATTAGTTGGTGTTTTGAAAGGAAAGTCATTTGAAGAGTTAAGTGAAGAAGAACAAGACCGTTGGTTTCATTTTGCTCTACCAGCATTTTCTGATGATCAAAGAGCTTCACTGTATATATCGCTGGTTAAGAAAGCATTTTCAGAAGGATCAACGATTGGCGATGTTCGTGCTTTGCGTCATCAACAATATTTAACGAAACTCTTTACTGCGCCAATCTTACAACGTCATCCTCTTGTTGATGAACGACGAGCATTTGAATTATTGCGAGAAGATCTTCCCGAGGGCGGTTATGGCGCTGTTGTTGCAAAACATCGTGATGCTGAAAGGGGTAGTAGAGAGCTGCAACTCCTTGCTCGCTCGGTTACTGAAACATTGGCTGGTCGCATAGCAACCGATCTTGTTGATGCTCGTGAAACTGCAATTCAATTTATTGCTCAGCAAGCACTCTTGTTAAAAATGCTTCTTCCATTAAAAAAAACTGCTTATGATGGTGGTTTAGCACACAGAGATATGAAACGTGCCGTTGCCAAAGGTCACTTGTTGCATAAAGATCGCTTTGGAAGAGTTATTTTCTCTGAGTTGTTACCTGATTGGTTAGATGGTGATAGCATGGTGAGTTCTTACTTGATCACTTCAAAACCAAAAATATTTTCTTTACTTGATGAATTTGCAAACCCCGTACTGAGTTCGTTGTTTCGTCAAATGCAAGTTGAGAGTTCTCTTGATCCAGTTAGATCATTATCTGATGAAGAATTGTGTTCTGCGATTGATGAATTAATCAGAGTGAGAACTTATCGACATCCTCCGCCTCCGAAATATTATCGAATGGAAGCAGGTTGGGGCAAGTCGAATTTGTTAGACAGACTTGGTGAAACGCACACAGCTGATTTTTTAACAAGAATTAAACACCGATTGAAAGGTTCACAGAGATTTGATAGAATTGTTTTTGAAACAAATGAAGATTTTTTGGATGATGTTTGTGATTTGACTGCTTCTTGTTTAGGTGCTGGTTGTGATGAAAGTGTTGCGCAACTTGTTTTTCGTTTAGATCCTAGTGTTTATTTACCTCATATTAATTTGTATCAGGGAGATGAATTTGTTGGCTCTTCTGTGAAGAACATTCTCTTTGAAGGCTACGCTGCAGGACATGGGCGCGTGTTAGTTCTTGATGGAACTGTTGGTGGACCCGAGTCAGAACTTATTACGTTGCAAACACACTCCTTGGCTTTTATAGGTGATCGAACACCTTATCTATGGCATAAGTTTAATTATCATAACCTTCTTCAATTGGCACATAGGCGGGGAGTGAACCGACTGTTAGTGAACGCCTCTCATAGTCGTGATCAGCAGAGCACGCAGGATTTTGTTCGTTATGTTGCTTCGCAAGCGCGTTTGCATGAAGGAGTTGATTTTACTTTCAAAGAAGTTGATGCGGATGGGGTGAGAAAGTTTGTGTTGCTTCGCACACCTCATGAAGTTGATGGTTTTGCTTATACGCATCAGGTTCGTAAGGCTCCTTTGCCTGCTGATTTGGTTGCGAAGTTACAAAATGCTCAGGATCCGACGTATTTTTATGAGGAAGATCGCGAAGGTATTACGCGCCCCGATGGGTCAGTCGTAGACATAGCTGAAGTCATGCCGCCGTTTATGAGGCGTTTGCGTGATATTGTTGCTTCGCGTTTGCCGCAAACTTTGCCGTACAGTGGTGAAGAATATTTAACGTCGTTTTATGAGTGGGAACGGCATAGCAATCCTGGTAATCCGATGCCGCACTGGAATATGGGCGAAGGTTATTTGAGAGCAATAGAAATAGATGTGGAAAGAGAAATGGAGCGATTTGGGATGGAGAAAAAGAAACCGATGATCCACAATGAAAAGCTACCTACACAAGCACAATCAGGTGAGGGATTTATTGTTTTTCCTCCAGAAGGGTTTTAGAAGAATATGGAAAGTAGTCAAGAAGTGTTAAGTTCATCAATGACGGAGTTTCCTAAGACTAAAGATCGTTTTCGTTCTCATTTGTTAGAGGAAAAAATTGGCAATTTCTTGAAACATCAAGATCAGAGACGCCACATTATCGGTCAAGTTCCTCTTTCATTTAGGGGTTCTCTTCAAGAATATTTCAACTCTCTTGTTCCTCTTCTTGACACTTCTTTTTCTCGCCTGGCAGATCACCAGTTGTTTGTTGGTAATTTGCATGTGGTGGACAAATTGAGTTTTATTGTTGCTTATCTTGCCTTAGAATTGAGTGATTATTCTGGAGCAGAATCTTCTTTGAACGCTCAAGGAATTTCATTGGATAAATTGAAAACTCCTTTTGATCAAGATCACTTATCTTCTCACCCACTATTTCGCATACTTCCTGAAGCTATCGGCCTTTTGTTTGGACGACCGCAAGGTTTAGAAGACTTACTTAAAGAACCTCTTGACCAACATCTTGCTGTTCTTAAGGATCGTGTCGGTCAAGCAAAAATGATTCCTGTTTCTCCTTCTGATTATGTTACTCATATCAATCGAACTTTAGAATTGTTTTATTATGACTGGGCAACACATTTAACTCTCGCTTCCGAACAAAGAACTCTTGATGAAGTAGGATTGCAAACAGTTCATTTTCTTGAAAACAGAGAGCTTCTAACAAGTAGGCGTCCTGATTGGGTGTATGATTTGGTTTTTGGCAATTATCTTGCTTTGCAAGCTGGCCAGCGCATAGATGAAGAAATTCTTTCTTTTCCCCCTCTTACATCAGAACCGATGGTAAATGATTTATTGCAGGAGTATTATGATCGTTTGTTGAAACGTGCGTTAGCGGGAGATGTTATTGCTCAGGGTTCAACTCTTACTGTCGTGTACGAATTCATCAAATCTATTCGAGATCGAGGTAGTTTACATATAACGCAAGATGAGATAAAAGCATGGTTTATTGAACGAAATTTATCTTTTGATGAAAAATCGTTAGATGATGTTCTTGTTGTTCTTTCAGAACCAACGTATACTAGAGGGGATCCTCTTTCCAAACAAGAATTTAGAGATCGTATTTCTCGCAGAAATAATCATTTTCTTGTTGATGAAAGTGAAGCGTTAGGTCTTGTTGAGACTATGCGTTCTCATCCGGGTGGTTTTGATGCTGGCGGCGCTTTTCAAGAATTTTGGAAGACTTCATCACTCTTTGAAATGAGAATAACTCCTCAGAAAGGTCTTGCTTTTTCCGAGTCTGATAGATTTGTTGATGTGGCAAGAGATTATATTAAGGATTTTGTTTATCGCTTTTATCTTTTTAAGCATGGTGTTTTAAAGAGATCTCCCTCAAGAATTTTGAGTAGATCAACTGATTTGCGTTTTGTTCAATACCCTGGTCACTCAAGAAACAGCGCCTTTAGAGACTTTCGATCAATTGAGTTAATAGGTTCTTCTGGTCAAGATGACCCAAAGAACATTTTAACTCCAGGTTTTGCAGCATTTCGTGATGGGTTGGGGGCTCTTCCTCATTTAAATCCTGAAGATTATTTGCATTATTATATTCTTTCAATTCAAAAATCTCTTGAAGGTTTAGTTTTGCCTCTTGATGATATTATTCAAATAGGTACTATGCCAAATGGCAAGATTTCAAGTTTTATTCGTAAATTGCGACAAATCGCGTCTTCTCCTGATGTTCCTGATTCTGTTCTTCTTGATAAAATTGATGAGTTATCTGCTTTGGAGCTTTCATCGATGTTCGAAGAACTTGCTTCGTTTCAAAAAAGTCGTTTGATTGATTTAGCGTCTCACGCACAGTATGTTTTTGCAAAAGATATGAGTTCTCCTTCTTTATCATATGTAAAAAGATATTTAGGAAGAAAACCTTTTGTTAGAGTTAATAAACTATTTATTCATGATAAAACCCATCCTTATCTTTCCAGACTTGAAAAGTTTTGTTTTGAAGAAACGCAAGACGAGTTAATTTTGTTTTTACCTCCTTTTGACGAATCGGATAAGGCTCAACAACAATTCTTTACCGATCTTGCAAGAAGTTTAAGAGCAACAGAAGAACCTGACCGATCTTTGCTTATGTCTCAACGTCATCTTACTATTGACGAATCAAAAGTATATCTTAAGGCGACTTTGACAAATCTTGCAAGGGCGAGAACCCGTAACAATTTACAAATTCCTGATGGAACTTCAAATGTGCCTGCTCGTTTAGGTCAGGCAATTCTTCCTTCGGAATATTTGCTTGAAGTCTTTGGAGATAGAGATTCTCAATTTTTTCATAACTTGGCTTTGCAAGCCCGTTTGAGGGGGAGCGCTTCATTTGTTGATGCGCTATCAGATAGGGACATTAAAGAAATTTTAGAGGAATTATATGTTGTTGTTCAAAAACGTTTGAGAAAAATTAAAAGAAAAAACTTGCACGCTCAAGAGAAAAATCTCCGCGCCTTGCACCATTACTCTTTAGCGCACACCTTTTTATCTCAAGCCAATAATCGTCTTGATTCCGCAATAGACTATGACACAATGCGATTTGAATTTAATCAGGACGCGTTTAACAATGTTGCTGATCGAACCGCTTCATGCATTTCTTCTCGAGGACCTGATGCGGTGGCTTCTCTACTCTACGAAATTGATCCAACAATTTTTACTCCTTATGTAAATGTTTATTCTCAAGGAGAGTACAAAGGTTCTTTAGTGAAAAACATGGTTTTCAAAGGAAATTTGCTTTTTCGTACAGAAATAATGCCCATTAATTCGAAAACAACATCTGGCGCCATTTTGGTTGTTGATGGGGTGTTGGGTGGTCCTGAAGCCGACCAATTTAAACATGAATGGATGAGGATGAATTATTTAGGGTTGTTACATCTCGCTTCTTCTTTAGGGTGTGAAACTCTTCTTGTGAATACTGCTCACAGTAGAGGCCAACAAAGCGCCCATGATTTCGTATTACATGTTGCAAGGCAAAACGGCATGGTTGAGGGAAGAGATTTTGTTTACGAAATTGAAGACAGTGATGGTATACGAAAATTTCGTTTACTGGATGAAGAAGCTTCTTCAACAGAAAGTATGAAACAGCCATATACGCACAGAATTGTGAAACAAGCGTTTCCTCCTGCTTCTGCTCTTCTATTGCAACGTAAAGACGAACAACGAACGTTCTCCCTGGAAGACTTTGAAATACACCCTCGTTTAAGAGCGCTTCATCAAATGAACTCATTGAAGGGTTTGGCGAGAATTGTTGTTGCTGGAAAGAATCAAAGAGAAACTTATGATGGTCACTTATATCTTACCTCTTTTTACGAAGACGAATGTGAACGCAATCCTGCAAATCCGAAACCTCATTGGGTTAAAGTTCACGAAGGCATTCCGAGATATGTGAGTGCTCTGGAAACAAATGTCAAAGAAGAACTTCAAAGATTATTACATGATAAAGATTAATTTTTCACTCCAATCTCTGCACGTACTTTCTTTGATTTAAGATTACTAACGAATCATAATACAGAATATTATCAGAATACTTATTTCTTATTTCATTTAGAATGTTGTGGAACTCGATGTTGCTTTGTGCAAAGACACTAAATTGGTAGTTCCATTTGCCTACGAGTTTCATATACCATAACACATTATCATGTTCTCGTAAATGCGAGATAAACGCCTCTTGATCGATGTTTCTTATTTGCAAGAATACTTTGTACCATTGATAGTTAAGTTGTGAGAGTGCTGCTAGGGGATAGGTGGCTTCGATTACTCGTTCTCTGATTAGTTTCTTTATTCGATGGTCTACAGCAATGGTTGAAAGTCCGACGTTCTTGCTTAACTCAAGAAGTGAGGTGCGCGCGTTATGTTGGAGTTCTGCTAAAATTTTTTTATCTTTTTCATCAAGTGAAAAGATTTGTGAACTTGGTTTTCGTTCTTGAAAATCTTTTTGGTATGCTGTACCCTTTGTTTCTTTGACTATGGTTTTTTTTCGTTCTTTTTGTTCTAAGAATAAACTTAACCCGAGATAACTTTCGTCGATAATGCGTAAGATGACATATTCTTTGATGTTTTTTGCGTAGGTATTCAAAAATCCGTCTAGTTCTTTGTCGAATTCTTCAATGGTTCGTGTGGTAAAGATAATTTGTAGGTCGTATGCACCTGCAGTTTCTTTAAGACGGGTCACTTCTTTTTTCTTTTCAAGTGCGATGATGAATTCTTCATAGTTTAAGGTATTGGTTAGTTTCAAATAGATCATGTTGTTTTGAAAGCCTATTCGAGAGGTGTTGATTAATGCAAAAAATCCGTGCAAAAAGTCTTCTTCTTGGAGTTTCCTTATACGATACGCTACTACTTCTCTACTTATGTTGAGTGCTTTTGCGATGCTCTTGCTTGAGAATCTGGCGTTTTGGCCAAGGAGATAGAGTATTTTGCGATTAATGAGGTCAAGTTTAATGATTGCAGGTTTTGCCTTAATTTCACCACGAAAACCTTCTTTTTCTGAATTATTTTCCATTTTTTATATATTTAGTAGTTTTTTTGTTTGATAAGTAAAAATAGTGGGCGAATCTTATTTATATTTTTTACGCATTTCCTGTATATATTCCACTTTACTTGGAGAAAATGCAAATGAAACGACTTGACGAAAAAGAACGGCTCCTCATCAAATCCCTGCGCGAAAATGGACGACTGCAAGTCAATGCGGTCGCAAAAGCATACGGGTTTCCCATCTCGACCATGGCGGCGGTGTTTCACCGTCTCCAGCGCGATGGCATCCTCAAACATGGAGCGTTTGTCAATTTTCAAGCACTCGGCTATCCTATTCGCAAAGTGGCGCTCATCAAAACACGACGAGATTGTCGCGATCGTATGCGCGACTATCTCAAACAAGCCGATCAAGTAAACACGCTTCATGAAATCAACTCAGGATTTGACTTCATGATCGAAACCGTGTTTGCAAACAACAAAGAAGGTCATGAATTCCTGGAACGACTTGCGCAAGAACAAGTCGTTCTGGAAATGAACGTTCATGACGTTATTGACACAGTTCACCAAGAACGGTTCCTGTCAGAAGACAGGCACTTTGATTAAACGGAGGAAAACAAAATGACAAAAGCACCAATCGGATTTCATGCAAACCATGATGGAGAAGAACAACAAAATGAAGGGTTTCAAACATTCGTTCCACCAAACGCGTTTGAACTCCTTGAAAAGGAAAATGCTGTCTACATTGCAGCTTTGGACTTCAATGATGATGTCCTCACAAAGATTTATGCGCAGCGTATGCTCGGTGATTTGGTAAAGCAAGGATTCGTTCCTGGCTATATTGGGTTTCCTTTAGCAGCAAGCGTACAAGAACGAGTTGAGTTGCAAACAGAACAGTTTGCGCAAGCAGTACAACAACATCCTGAACGCACTCTCGAAGAACTCACCGTGCTTGCAGGAATTTCGCCGGTTGTGTTGTGGAATTATGTAGCGCAAGACAAAGGCATTCCCTTTGCTTATCTTGTTGACCCAAAACTTCGTTCATCATTTGGACAGTTTCAAGAAGGGGCATTAGGGGCATTGCAGACGTTGAAGTTGTTTGAACATCAAAACTTGAAGAGTCTTGCCCAAGGAAAAACTCCTGAAGAAATACTCTACGCCGCCACCATCGATCAAGCAATTGCAACGTATCACGTGTTTGCACAAAACGCGCTTGAAAAATTGAGCGAAGCTGATGACATTGCAATTGCAGGAAACATTGCCAAAGCACATCAAACGTATGGAAAAGGCTTTGTTATCATCAATAATGGAAGCGCGCCCGTTGTCCAAAAACAACTAGGCGTGTACGGCGTAAAGGCCTTGCTTGCAACTCCACAAAAAAAGGAAGATTAGTTTTTTTTTTTTTTTTTTTTTTTTTTTTACATTTCAACCATACTAGCGAGAGCTATCAAAAAATAACAGGAGTAGCGAAAGCGCTCAAAAACTAAAGGTGATACTATGAAACAACTACCCCCTGACGTGATCGACTTTTTTCCAGAACACTTGGATGGGAATGACGATCTCGAAAGAATATTGAATAATTTGTTTACATCAGTTGATAAGAAAAACGCTGACGGAAGACCCGCATTTGTTAATACCGCAATTGATTCCAATGTACAACAGCTCGAATCAGTGTACGGTTTATCAGGACTTTCTAAAGAAGGCCTTTCTAAAGAAAAAGCAATTTCATTTATTAAAGAATTTGCAAAGGTGCAAGCAGAGCACGGACTTTCATTTAATCCGCGAAGCTATATTGCTCATATGCTAACAGGTCTGCAGACTATTCCTGGACTTGCAGGCATGCTTCAAGGCCTTCTCATGCATGGCAACGCAGTCACCGATGAAGTTTCTCCTTTTGCTGGAGCGATTGAAGTGCGAGCAGGTAAACAAGTTAAAGAAATGCTTGGCTACGATCCAAACAGCGCTGCCTTTAAACAAGCAGCATCATTTATTACAATCGGTGGAACGGACGCAAATCACTTAGCGCTCTTTGTCGCAAGAAACTGGTCTTACTTTCAAAATGAAGGAATAAATGTTGCAAATGAAGGGTTCTATGGTTTGCTTGGAAAAGGAAAAATTCGAAGACCTGCAATAATCGTTCCAGAATCGATGCACTATTCATTCGATAAGATCGCAAACGATCTTTTCATTGGAAAAGACAATCTCATCAAAGTTCGTTCAGATCTCAAACATCGTATGGATATTGATGATCTGGTAAGAAAACTTGAATCTATTGATCCTGAAGAGCAAAAAGTCATTGCCGCGGTAAGCGTTTTTGGATCAACTGAAACCGGTGCGACTGATGATATTGTTTCGTTCTTAGAGATTATCAAGCATTACGAGCAAGAATTTGGAGAATCAATTTGGACACATCTTGATGCAGCCTATGGTGGGCCTGCATTACTTTGTGATGATTTTGCAGAACACCGAAAGGCCGCTTCAAAATTTGATTCGGTCACGTTTGATCCGCACAAACAATTGTGGGTTCCCTATAACGCAGGTTCGCTTACTTTTCGTGATGCACGAACTCTTCGTTTAGTGTCAACCGACGCGCCCTACATTGGCAATGGCGATATGAATGATATGTCTGCTGAAGAATTTATTGAAAAGATCAGCAGTCATCCTGGAGCGGTAAAACTCCCTGGTTCGCAACTTACAGGAGGAATCCTTGCAACCTATCTTACCATGCAATGTTTAGGGACTGAACGTATCAGGCAAGTGATTGAGTATACAAGAGGACTTGCACACCATATGGCCAAAAAGCTTGGCGAAACGCGGTTGCCGTTTGGAAAAATAGAAGTGGTTGCTGAAAACCCTGATTTGAACATAACAAACTGGCGTTATGTTCCAAACGAAGCGAGTCATTTGACAAAAGGAGTCTATCATAGCCCAGACCAAAACAGTCCACGTATGAACCAACTCAACGAACTCAACGAAAGAATTTTCAAATACTTCAAAGAACGTGATGAAGAACATATTATTTCTCACACGAAGTTGAAAACGTCAGACATGGAAATTCAACGTGCAGTGTTTATGCATCCTCGCACAACAACAGAAGATATTGATAGATTTGTTGATGCGTATGCACGACATGTGACTAGTCTTGGTCCTAAACCCCTTAGCACGACGTGAGGCAACTCTATGGAAGAACTAACCCGACAGAACGCACTAGACGTGTATGCAAAAAAATTTACCTTGGGAGAAAAACGACTCTTCGGTCGAGAGTCAGAATTACCGTTGGTCTACATTTCAAAAGACTGGTTTGGTGAGGCTGCTCGTTTTCCCGATGTCGAGTCTGTGTTTGCTCGCTTAGCAGAAGATGGTTTTACGCCAAATGTTGATCCTTCAACAAAACACATTGTTGGCGTCACAGGTAACGTTGCAGGGTATGATGTTACAGTCACAACTGACTTTGGTGCGTGCACGTTGGAGGTTGCTTTTGCGCCAACTTCTTCCTTGCAGGAAAGTGCGATGCAAACGAATGCGGTTATGGGAATGCTTGCTGATTATTTCCTCGCAAAGGATATTGCGATATTAGGGTATGGTATTCAACCTCTTACCGCGCCTGATCGTTCGCTACTTCCCATCAAGGGTCGCGCGGCAACGCTCGAATCAAGGTTTTATACGCAAGAGCGTTTGAACGGACACAACACAGATGTGCATTTTCATACGATTAATGCATCAGAGCAGATTCATGTTGATGTCAGTGCAGCGGAAGCAATTCCTGTGCTCAACGCGTTAACAAAAATTACGCCGTATTTGCACGCGCTCTTTGCAAACTCTGCAGTATGGAAAGGCCATCCTGATGAACTCTATCTTGAACCAAGAGAAAAATTTTGGGATTGGGTGGTAAACATTCCGCAAGATACGTTTCGCAAAGGCCTGCCACATTTTTTTAGTTCTCTTGACATGTACCTTGCAACTATTTTAGAATTTGAACCAGTCATGACGGTGAGAACTGTTGAGGGAACCAATCAGTATCTCGAATTTTTTGGTACACGGTCTTTTAGAGAATACTTAGAAAAAGGTCGTTCACAAGTGATTGTTCCAGGATCAAAAAAGAATCCGAAACTGGTTGCAGGTGTGGGAGAAGAAATTTCTCCTGCTGTCCTTGATTTGCTCGTGCACGAAAGTTTTGTTTGGTTTGCAAACCGTCTCAAGAGTGTGTATGGCACGATCGAACTGCGTTCGTTTGCACAGCAACCATTTGATGCGGCGCACGCACCTGAAGCATTGGTTAGAGGGTTACTTCATAATAAGGAAGAATTTTTGTCGTATGTGCGTTCGTTGCCTGGAATGACTGTGTTAAAGCTGCGCAAGGATCGAGAAGCAATACTTCGAGAAGGTTTTGGCGCGAGGATTGATCAACTGAATATGCCTGCTCATCTTGGCGAATTACTTCGCATTGCTGAAGATGGTTTGCGTAGAGGAGGTGAAGACCCTGCGTATCTTGATCCGTTACAGCAACGATTGCGAGATCGAACAAATCCTTCGACGCAAGCGAAACAATTATGGGAACAAGGCGGCATTGAAAAAATTATTAAAGAACGCGCATTGCATGAACACTTACGGAGAGGTCGCTGATGGAACGAGAAGAACTCATCAACATAACCAACGATCTCATTAGGTTTCAATCAACAAAGGATCGACCTGATGAGATAAAGAAGTGTTTGCAATATATCAAAGAATATTTTGCAAATGAAAAAGTGGAGGTTGAAGAGTTTGAACAAAATGGCAAACCCTCACTCTACTTTTCCTATGATGGCAATCGCTCTCCAACTATCATCTTGAACGGCCATATTGACGTGGTTGAAGCAGAACCTGAACAGTTCGTCCCTCGTTTAGAAGGGGATAAACTCTTTGGCAGAGGAAGTGTTGATATGAAAGCAGGCGTTGCCCTTTTCATGCAGGCATTCAAATCATTTGCAAAAGTTATGCCTTCGCTTGGGTTGATGATTGTCTCCGATGAAGAAATTGGAGGATGTAACTGCTCGAAATTTTTAGCGGAAAAACAGAACTTCAATCCACAGGTCATTATTGCATCAGAACCAAACCAGTCAAAAACGCCAGAAGAAATGGATGTGACACTCATGCAAAAAGGCGTCTTGTGGGTGAAGTTTATTTCATCAGGCGTCGCAGCTCACGGTTCTCGACCTTGGCTTGGAGAAAACGCAGCTGATCTGCTCATTGGAGCGTATCAGGAGGTAAAGAACCTCTTTCCTCCTTCGTCAGCTCAAGATCATTGGCAGGAAACAATCAACCTTGGAACATTTACCGTTGATAACTCGCCAAATCGAGTTCCTGATAAAGCAGAACTTGTTGTTGACATTCGTTTTCCTGACTCGATCACCAGCAAAGAACTCTTAGGAAAAATTGACTGTGTACTTACAAATCATCCCACTGTCTCTTATGAAGTTATTGAAGATGAACCAATGCTCTTAAACAAAGCAGACGATCCTTTCTTGCTGTCGTTTAAAGAACTTGCAGAAAAGGTCACGGGAAAACCTTCGCGCCTGCTCAACGAATGCGGCTCCTCAGATCTCAGATTTTTCTCAGCAAAAGGGATTACTGGAATCAATTGCGGACCGCACGGCAAGAACTACCACGGCAAAGACGAGTGGGTTTCTGTAAAGAGCATGCTGCTTTATGCGCATGTTTTACAGGAGTATATCAAGCGTCACGCGATGTAACCGCCTTTTTGCAGATTCCAAAGTTCTCTGTACCTGCCTTTGATTTTGATAAGCTCGTTATGAGTTCCTCGTTGGACAATCTTTCCTCTTTGCATAACGATAATTTCATCAGCTTTCATAATAGTTGAGAGGCGGTGAGCTATGATGATGCTGGTGCGTCCTTTCATTAACCGCTCCAAATCTTTTTGGATTTCATGCTCTGTCTTTGAATCAAGAGCGGAGGTTGCTTCATCAAGTACCAAGATTTTTTTATTCGCGAGCACTGCGCGAGCTATCGAAACGCGTTGTTTTTCTCCACCAGACAATTTAACGCCTCGTTCGCCAACTATGGTTTTCTCTTTTAAGGGAAACGAGTCAATGATTTTATCTAATTGCGCAAATTTGATTGCTTGTAATACTTCTTTTCTTGTCGCGCTAGGTCGAGAAAACGCGATGTTGTTAAAGATGGTGTCATCAAAGAGCACTGCTTCTTGCGGCACAATGCTCATCTCTGAGCGAAGCGTCTCTTGTTGATATTGCGTAATGTCTTTGCCATCGATAAGTATCTTTCCTCGAAGTGGATCGTAGAGTCGGTAGAGGAGTTTCACTAAGGTCGTCTTTCCACAACCTGAATGTCCAACAAGCGCGACTTTCGAGTTTGGATTGATAGTGAGTGAAAAGTTTCTAAATAACTTATTGTGTTTTGGATAGTTGAAGTCAAGCTCTTTGAATTCGATTTGGCCTTTGCGCACAACAAATTTCTTTTGTGAGCCGTTCTTGATTTCGTTTTGATGCTGTTCGTAGCGGAACAAACTTTCAAAGTCTGCCATGGATTGGTAGAATCCTCGAATACCGTGCACAAAACTAAATAAGGGCCCGAACAAATTACTAAAGATGGTGTAAATAAAGACTACTGATCCGATGGACATTTCTCCTGCAAGTAGTTTGGTGAGGGGAAACCAGATAACTAAAATGGTTCCTGCACCTAAGATAATTGTTTGGCCTGCATCAAACCAGCGAAAGTATTGCCAGAAGACAAACCTTGTTTTTTTTGAATTCTCGGCTAGTCGCTCATAGCGTTTCATGATACGATCTTCTTTGCCAAAGTACTTTATTGATTCTATGTTCATAAAAAAATCGCTAATATTTGCTTTTTCGATGTCTTCGGTATTGTTTGCAATGACTTTGTACTTGATTTGCTTGCGCAAGATAAAAAAGCTGTATGCAATAAACACGCCGACAATTCCTGCAACGACAAGTGCAGATTGGAGATCAAAGTAAATGATCGAAAAGAACACTGTAGCGAATTGGAAAATGAGCGGTCCAAAGCTAAAGATGATCACGTCCGTAAATCGCTCAATGGCGCTACTTCCTCTGATTAGGCGAGAAATTAACGATCCTGTTTTATTTGTGGTGTGAAAATTATGCGACAATTGTACAATGTGATTGAAAAACCTGATCTTGAGGCGTTTCATCAACGTAACTTCTAAATGGTTGAGCTGATGGATTTTAAGCCAGCGGAGCACTGCTCGGATGAGGTTGACGAGCGCGTAACTTGCTGCTAGTAAGAGTAGGAGTTGCGTGTACGTTGCTTTACTTAAGTCTCCTGCAACAAAGAGCGTTCCTTGATCAATGATTGCTTTGAAAAAGAACTTATCGATTGCTTGTGAGACTTCAATAACTAAGGTCGTAACAAGAAGGGCGATAAATAGCGGCCAGCTTCCTTTAACAAGTTCTAGATACGTCTTTACATTGTGTTTGTATTGAACTTGTTTTGGTTCAATTCTTGCCATGGGTGAGGGGTTGCTTAAAATTCTTTAAATGCTTTTGGGGTAAGATCCGGAATGTTTGCGAAAACTTCTAGGCAAGAAAATGAAAACCTTTATATATTCCTTTCAAGAACTTCGTAGTATACGAATTGTTGATATGTGTGTTGGAGGATTATGACGATGCTTAAGATGAAGAAAATCACGGAAACGTTTGATATGCGTGTTTTTACCGATACAGGTGATTACTTTGGTGATGTGGATGAAGCAATCATCACCCATACACGAATTTTTGGCTGGAAAGTCCGTGCCAGTAAAAATTCTTTCTTAAATAAGGTTCTTGGCAGTGCAAAAGGTGTTATTGTTCCCCATCAGCTGGTCAAAAGCATTGGGGACATTATGATCATATCAAAATCGGCAGTACCTTCGTACACGGGCGAAGACGCTGACGAATAAATTCTTTTTAGAATTCTTTTTCTTCTCCTCATTTATAAGGACTTGGCAGTCGTAACAAAAACTGTTATAAATTCTCCTGCGACTACTTCCGATTACCATGAAAGAACGAGCAATTATTAATTTATATAAGGCACACACCAGTTTAAGGAATATTCTTTTAGAACGATCCTTCCCTATGGATTCTGATGTGGCTGATGAGTCGTTGGATGATCAACAAACATATGTGAGTGAATTGGATCGAGTCGAATCTGTGCTTCTTGGTGATTTGCACGATGTTCGATATTGCGATGCTCACCATGCGGAAAATTTAAGTCTCTCAGAACCTGATGCGGTAAACTTGGCCAATTACTTCTTGCAACAAGGTTTTCGCAGTGCACGATTAGCCACACGATTGTCTCATGCGGCACACGGCAGAGTTGTTTTCCATCGCCGATTAGTCATTGAGAACGTTGGTAGTGATGCGTACGGTCAAATTCTTGAAACGCTTTCAGATGCAGGAGCTGTCGTGCTTGGAAATAACGGGTTTGAATATGAAACTATTCCTCTCGTCTTCACTGAATGCGATCAATAAATCTTGCTAATTTTTTTTAGCATTATTATTTTTTAAGTTTCTTTTTCATGATGTCTGCGATGGTCATGCCACCAACGCTTTCGTTGCTGTGATGTTTATTCTCAAGTTTGACTGTTTCTAGAAGATGAATGTCAAAGAATCGTTCAAGTTTTTTTGCAAGGTCAAAGTTGGGTTCTTTGTTGCCTGCTTCGATTGCTTGAAGTAAGGACACTTTTTCTGCAAGTGCCTTCCCCAAATCTTCGTGTTTAATTTCTCTTTTTTCTCTTGCGTGTTTAATAAGTGAAGCATAATTTTTCTTAACAAGAATCACTTCTTCCTCTTCTTCAGGTTTTTCTTGCATGCGTTTTACTTTTTCTTTTGCAGCTATGATACGCTGCGGCGTTTCAAGAACCGCCCCAAATCTTGCACATTCACTGCATACGCTCATGACTGCGCCTTCAACGTTTGCTTGCACCAGCGATGATTCTTTTCCACACATTTCACATTGCATTGGACATTCACTTCTTTTTCGAGTTTATAATTTTTATTCTTCCGGCGTCACATATGTTCCGGAAATATAGATAGGAACAAATTTTAATATTTTAAACGTTGCGGAAACATCCACGGGGAGTTGAGAGGTGTTGTCCACGTCAAATTCTATATCGGTCACTTTGGGAAATAGTTGAGGAAGCTCGATATCAAAATACTTCGTATGAGGATTTCCATCGAAGTTAACCCAATACGACACAGAATACCTTCCTGCCTCAACTAGGAGTTCGGGAGTCATCTCTTGTTTTCCCTTGCCTCCATTTCCTGCAAGACTAACTGCCTCAAAAAAGAGGGTAAGCACATCTTTGTGAACTTCGTCTTCCACCGGATACCTTCCTTTTCTTCGACGTGCAGTTTTTTTTTCATTATCGGCATAAAAGGAGAATGAATTAACAAAGACGGTGTCAGGCGTATAGGTAAATCGATCTATAATGAGCGTTGAAGTTGATTGCATAGAAAGCCCCCATTCTTCCAAAAATGCTCGTTCATCTGTTCGCAAGTATCGTTTCACTTTGTCGCTTGTTATGTTGTTCACATACTGCATAACAAAACAAACAGGAAGTCTATCTTGGTCATGCAACGTGAGCACCTCAAGCGTGTACGATTTTGGATCAAACAGAGGTGCGTCAATAACGACATCAACGCTTCCTCGAATTGCACCCACTACTTCTCTGCCAAAAACGGTGTCTTGTACTGCTTCATAACTTAATCGCGCTTCTCCCCGATCAAATGCAAATCGCTTGATCATATCGCTCTTTGGTGCAAGAGAAAACGTCGCAGAAAAAGGTTCATCATAGAGTGTGTGATGGGGCGTTGCATGCGCTGCGAGCGCACTCCATGCGGCAAGCACCAAGGTTCCAAGTTTGTGAGTCATTGTCTAAGGAGTTTTAACAAATAGAATGTTTGGTGTTTTGTTTGAAGTGTGAGTTCTTCAGTGATGGCGTATCCTGAGAACACCTCGAGAAACAATTCTTTTTTTGTGGTAATAACGCAAAGAGGTCCTTTCAAAATCATGTTGCACGTGTCTTTTAAGTCTTCGTAGAGTTTTCGCACAAACTTTTCAGGTGTTGTTTTTCCAGGTTCGATAAGATGTGTTGCCATGCACGTTACTTTCTCAAAGCGCGTATCAAGCCAGGAGGGATCTGCTTTTGCAAAATTAATGAGGTCGTGCACACCACCAATTTTCGCATTTTTTTTAGCAGAAAGCAAATGTCTGATTTGCCCATCAGCATACGACACTGCAAATCCTTTTTTCTTTCTTTTTGCAGCGGCGAAGTCAAAAGTAAACCATTTTTGAAAAAGAAACTCGGGTTGGTACTCGTGAGGGCTTTTAGCATTTGCCTGCAAGGCTGCTTCAATAGCGATGCTACCATCGCCACCAAACGGGTCAACAAAATCTTTTTTTGGTTTGGCGAACTGAACCGTTAATGCACAAATTGGCGCCTTTATGCTTCTAGCGGAAGTAAAAATGCGATACGCGCGTTTATCAAGTTCTCTGCCTGCCCAATCAAATCCGACCAGGCAAAACTCCTCTTCGAGAAAAATAAGAATGTTGTATGCTGGTTTGTTAAGCTCAATAGTAAACCCTGCTTCATGAAAGAACTCTCCTGATCGACGCTCAACATCTTGGCTGTTATACGCGTGTTCGCCACGACGATGACAAGTAACGCGCATACCTGCGCTTTTATCAATCGCGTGCGGATGGGCCTTGACCAGATCAATAATGGTCGAAACTGTTTCTTCGACATCACCCGTATTAATGTTTTTTGAACCAATAAGTTCTCCTGCAGCGTAAATGGTCTGAGAAAAGTAGATAATCTTTGCAAGAACGCTCTTTGTCGCTCCAAATATAACAAATCCGTTTTCAGCACATGAACAAGAAAGCTTCGTTTGTGCAATATCTTCAAGCTCTTCGAAACAGAGCTGTTCTCCGCCTCGGACTGTGCGTACAAATGCAGTGATTGACTTCTCCATGTAACTCCTCACCTGTAGCAGAGTCAAGATCCTTTCAAAAAGGTTTTGCTTGACGCAACATTTAAATAGTTCGTTTCTAAGGACTTGTGCTATGTCGGTGTGTGAGGTGTGCGCGGAGACAGGATTAAACCTCGATTTTTACAACGAAGTTTTTCCACTTGCGCGGTCCTATCTTCGGGCTAAAAGTAACGGCTCTGACCCGAGAGCTGCTGTTGTAAGAGTTATACGTCAGTTTTCCCCTCATTCTGTTCAAGAACACTTTGGCGGTGATCATGTGGTCACGAACCAAAACTTTCTTGCCATTATGCGACTAAACGCATTAATGGGTTATGCAAACAGGACATTTAGCAAACCCGGTTTTAGCGAAAGAGATTTCTATGTCTTCCTCTATGAAGTAGGATCGTTGCTCTATGGCGAAGAAGCTTTTCGAAAACAACTTCTTTCTGGAGAAGAATCAAGAGAAATAGTGCTCGTTGCCGATGTTGCAAGAGCTAGTGGGTACGCAATTGATGCGCGAGTTCATCAATCTTCTGAGTAATAGGTGCTCGAGGAAATTGATGGACAAACGGTTGCTTTGTCATAACTGTTTCTGTAAATCGTTTATCATACGGAATGCTTGCCATGACGGGAATGCCGAGAACGCGCTCAACATCAGCATCACTAATTTGCCGGTGCTTTCTTACCTCATTGACAACGACTCCTGCAAAAACAGATCGGTGCATGCGACGCAGGAGTTGCTTTGCGTCACCAAGCGCTGCAAGTTCTGGAGCAACAACAAGAACGAAGTCATCAGCAAACGCTAACACTTCTTTTGCATCCTTAACTGATCCGTGCGGTGCGTCAACAATAATATGCTGCGCGAGCAGGGAAAACTGATCTTTGAATTGGTGCAAACGACGATAATCGCTCTCGCCATGCTGAGAAGGAAGGTATGCAAGTCCGCTCGCAACATGTTGTAACGCGTAATGAAGGCTGCACTCGCCGTTAAGCACTTGTTGCAGCGAAGCGCGAGGCAACGTTTTTGAAAGGTGAACGTGTACGTGGGGGTTTGTTTGATTCGCATCTAGTAAGAACGCAGATGATTGTTTGTTTAACGCGAACGCTAAGTTGATAGCGAGTGTTGTTCGCCCAACACCTCCACTTCCCGAAACTACCCCAATTATTTTTCCCATGTCTAGTCACTTCGTTCAGGCATGATGATCAGTTCAACGTGTTTGTAAAAATCCGTGATGAAATAATACCATTCTGTTAAGACGTCAATCGTGACTGCTTCTTCGTGACCTTCAACAATGGTTCGAAGCGTGACGTGTCGGCGGTATTCTTGTTCTCGTTCTGGATTTGTACGAATGAGTTTTCTTAATAAAAAATACAGGTCAACATTTGCTGCAATTTTTTCATCATCCTTTGTCAGGCTTAACAGGAGTTTTCCTCGCTCCAAAGGAGAATGAGGGATGTCTTCAAGAACCTTTTCTTCAACCTTCTTTTTTAAGAGGGCGTCGATCAAAAAGGCGTAGCCATCAATCATTCTGCCGATGATGTTCATCATCACATCAACTGTTCTTGTGTATTTCAAGCTGACAAAAATTTGGTGTTCAACTCGTTTCAGTTCTTCTCGTGCGTCTATAAGGCTTCCTATCATGTTGGTTCACCAAGCTTCTACTGATTGTTAAGTGTTTCATGCGCAAAGGAAATAAATGCTTTGGCATGAGCAAGGAGGCGTTTTATTTTCTGTTCGTCAAGTTTCACTAAACGGAATTTATCATCGCCAAGGACGAGTTTTTCTTTATAGCGAAATTCTGTTGCTGCTTCTTTGTGTAGTTCTCGAAGTTCTGCTATTTCTTTTATTGCCGCTACTTGTTGGCGATCAAGTGAGTGCCGGGTCATCACGCCCCGCAGGAGCATTTCAATTGTTGGATTTTTTGCAGCTGATTTAATGCCGAACGCTTTAAGCGCATTTTCAACAGCGTCGTACATTTTATCGAGTACGGTTGCTAGGATTTTGCTGTCCCCGACCGATTTATAGGTCATCGTGAGGAGGTAATCAGCAGTTTTTATCTCTCGAATAGCATGATCTAGTAGAATATCTCCCATGGGCACACTTCTATACGCATCAGAAGTATTTAAATGTTTTGCAGCTCAAGGATTGCTTCGGCAATATCCCCATCATGCTTTTCAAGGACTTCTCTTGCTTTTTCAGCAGAGACACTTGTTTGAGCAATAACTGTTTGAATATCTTCTTCAGTGATGTGTGATGCGGCGTTAGCTGATCGTTCTTCAAAGGCGCCCGTTATTTGAAAGGACTCTTGTCCCATCATGTTAACCTTTGCAACTTCTGGACGCAAAAAGACTATTTCTGATCCATCAGTTTTTCTTATAATGACTTCTTCGGCATCAATCGTATCTTGTCTGATGCCCATTTTTTTCATCATTTGTTGCATTTGTCGTGGATTAACACCAGGAAGCATCTTGTTCACCTCTTTAGAACGCGATTTGTAAAATAATTTCTAACACTGCAATGATGCCGATGATGACAATAACTGTCCAAGGAGAAATCTCAAAGTTCGTCTTAACATCATTGTAGAATGAAGTGATTCCTGCAGTTGATGAAGGAAGCCTAATCCGATTGTCTTTTGCCATGCCAGGGGGAAAGCAAGAGAGGTTTATAAATGTTATTTTGTACTTTTCAAAAAGCATTTATATAAGATATGTCCATCATATGCTATGAAACTGTTCCTTGTACTGGTCCTGTTGGTTTCTGGCTTCTTTCTTACAGGTTGTGGCGACATTACTGGTGTAATCTTTGACGACATGTTTGGTTGGATTCCAGGGTATCACAGTTCTTCTTCAGGATCTTCATCAAGCTCTTCATCGTCAACGTCAGGAAGTTCAGTTGGCGCCTCTTCTTCCTCATCGAGTTCTTCTTCGAGCGGAGCAGGATCTTCTTCGGATGCGAATGATTTGACAGTAACAAACTCCCTTGACATTGAAGAGTTCTGCAGAAACATGCCAAACAGAATAGCTCGTGACGGCACGTGTGTGTGTCAAGAAGGATTTGGAGACTGGATGGGACAATGCGTTCGCCTCAACGGTGTTTCTTGTTATTCAGATGCTGATTGTGGTGGCGGCGTGCGCAGCAAATGTCAAGGACCATTGAGTAAAACCACGTATCGCTGTGATTTGACAAATAATCAATGCTTTCCTCCCGTGACTGTAAGTTGCATTAACGAATACGGCATGGGATATCGCTGCGAGAATGGAAATTGTGTGAATACTTAATCTTCTCTTCTTGGTTTTGAAGATCGTTTTCCATAGGTGGTATTGATAACTTCTGAACCCAGTTCGAGCATGTGCGCGGCACTTGCAAGGCTAGCTAAAGCAAAAACGAACTCTTCATTTGTAGATCTGCCTTCAAGAACCATTTTTGCTGCTTTGTTATATGCTTGCTGAAATGCCAAATAATGTATAATTAACGAGCCATCTTCAGGCAGTGTATCGTTTCCAGGAACTACCATGCCTGAAAGTTTGCCAAAAGCAGTATACAATGCGCTAAAAGGAGGTTGATGAATATATGCTGATGCGCGAAGAAATGCTGCATCAACTTCTTCTTTAACAGGAGGTTCTCTCTTGCACGTTGTTGCCGCATCTCGAAGAAGCAATGCAAGTCCTTTCACAACAGTTTCCGCTGATCGTTCGACTGTATCTGTTTGATCCATTGAAGAACAGGGAATGAAGTACACTATAAAAAGGTATCTTCACCAAGAGATGATTTCTTACTGCTTCCATCACCATCTTTATAAACAACTTTATTTTCGAGTTTTCTTCTCGCCAAGATGTTTCCGGTATTTTAAGAAAATCATTTATAAATTGAATTTGCTTCTTTTTTGAAATGGCAAAAGAAGGTTTGTTAGCCACCACTTTATGGTTTGAACAGGTAGAAGCAAACTATTCTGCTCCTAAGGCGAGATTAGATTCTTTACGGATAATGCGTGATATTGGCATATCAGTTATGCCCGTTTCAAATCCGAGAAATATTAACTCCCAACTAAGAGTTGCATATGGATCTGGTGATGTTGTTAGCTTCGTTCAATATCCTTTAAAACCCTGGTTTAATATTACAGATGAGGATTTTTCCACGCCTTATAAGGTTGCGGAGCAGATAATGGTTGCATCAACAAAAACAGTACTTATTTTGCATGACATTAAACATTTGCAAGCAACAATGTTTGATAAAGTAGTTTCGTCTGGTTTGATTGCGAGAATAGAGGCGTTTGAAAGATTTCTATTTTCTTCAGTAGATGCGGTGATTTGTCATAGTTCTCCGATGAGCGCATATTTAGAATCAGAATTTGGCTTGCGCAACGTGGTCAGTATAGTTCTTTTTGATTACTTGTGTTCAAATGCTGTTCCTTTTGCAAATCCTGCAGAAACCAATGACTTCGTATTTGCAGGATATTTGGGGAGGAATAAGCGGTCGCTCGTGCGGAGACTTTCCGAATCGTTTGATACTCTTAGAAGAGGATTGGACTTATATGGGCCTGATTTTGACTTTCCGCAGCTTAAGTCTTCATTAATTAGGTATATGGGCTCAGTTCATCCAGACTTACTTCCTAGCTTTCTTGCACATCGATATTTAGCTGGAATTATATGGGATGAGTTAAATGAAAATCAAAGAACATACTATCGACTTATTGCACCGCATAAGGCTTCCGCATATTTGGCTGCGGGACTACCTATTGTTGCTCCACGTGACACGTATATTGGCGACTTTGTTTCTGATCACAGTATAGGATTTTCAATTGATGACTTGAGTCACATTGGACGTTTGGATGATTTATTAGGTGCAGTAGATTTTGAGACTTTAAGAAGGATGCAAATCAAAGTTAGGAACGGACATCACTTGAAAGAAGCCATCAAAAAGGTTTTAGAATGAAGAAGGTAAAATATCTAATCTTAGGCGGAGGAATTTCGGGAGTTTCTTTTGGTCACTTTGTAAATTCTCAAGATTTCTTACTACTTGAAAAAAACAATGTTCTTGGAGGTCATTGTCGTTCTTTCAAACTCAAAGGTTTTGTTTGGGATTGTTCAGGACATTTCCTCCATTTCAGGAACAAAGAAATGGAACAGTATATTCTAGAACTAACGAGAGGGAAATTTTTCTCAACTCAAAGAAAATCAAAAATATTGTATTATAACAAGATGATAGATTTTCCTTTTCAAAATAACATTCATCAGTTGCCACTTAGTGAAACTGTTGATTGTTTGCTTTCATATGTGCGAAAAAAAAGAAGAAAAATAAAAAGCTTTAAAGATATGATTTTGAACAAGTATGGTTCGGGCATATGCAACAAGTTTTTAATTCCTTACAATGAAAAATTATATGCTTGTGATTTGAACTCATTAGATGTTTCTGCAATGGGGCGTTTTTTCCCTAACACTTCTTTTTTATATTTGTTGGGAAATTTCTTTTCATTCAGAAAAAAGAAGTTTTACAATGACACCTTATTCTCTTTTAAAAACGGAATTCAGGATCTCATATCTGTTCTTTCAAAAAATATTCTGTCTGAGCAAGTTAGTTTAAAAGAAACTGTAGTAAAAATTGATCCTTCGAATAAAACTGCAACAACTAATATTCGAGAGATTAAATATGAATTTCTTGTAAATACTCTTGATCTGAAACAATTTTTGGATTTGATGCCAGCTAATTATTCAAAGAATAAACTCAATCTTGCTTGCAATAAAGTTCTAGTTTTTAACTTAGGTTTCGATAAGCCGTCGAATCATACGTTACATTGGATATACGTTCCGTCAAAGAAAAATATCTTTTATAGAGTTGGTTTTTACAACAACATTCGCAATGAGAGAAGAATGAGTTTATATGTTGAGATTGGATTAAAGGAGTATGCGAACATAAATACTGACGAGTTTTTATCTGAGACTATTAAGCAGCTCAAACAATTAAATATTATTACCGATCATAAACTGATAGCGAAGAATCATGTTGTGCTAAACCCTGCTTATGTTCATTTAAAAAAAGAGAATTATTACAAACTCAAAATGCTAAAGAATCAGTTAAAAGAAAAAAATATATTTTTGTTAGGAAGATATGCTGAGTGGAAATATTGCTCTATCGAGGACAACATTCTCTCAGCTAAAAAACTAAGCGAAGAAATTTGATGATTGCTGTCTAAGGTCTTGCTAGTCAGAATATCAAAAACTTTTTTAATGGCATAATAGAAATGATTGCTATGAGGACAAAGCAAGTTGAGTGTATTGTTTTTAAAAGGGTTGGAACTGAAGTAAGTTATCTATTATTGAAGAGAATTCCTTCCAAGGGAGATTTTTGGCAGCCTCCTTGTGGTGGTGTTGAGAAAGAGGATGACTCGTTAATGGATGCAGTTTTTAGAGAAATAAAGGAAGAAGCAGGAATTGAAAAATCAGACGTGCTAGAAGTTATTGAAGGTGTTCATGCATTTACGATGAGTTCTCATTATTTAACTAAAGAGGAAATGCCTCCAATCACTGAGTATGTGTTTGGGGTGGAGATAGGTCTTGATGTGGAAGTAGACCTCACAAAGAATATTTACGTTGAACACGAAGAATTCAAATGGGTTGAATATGAACAAGCTCTTGAGTTGCTAAAGTGGGAAGATAACAAGACGGCCCTGAGAAAGCTTCATGCGCTGTTAAAGACGTAAGTTTTCTCTAATTAACTTTGATTGAACACTGTTTTGAATTAGTGTTTTTGGTCTGTGAATTGCATTTCTAATGATTTCAATTCCTTGTGAAGACATAACCACTCCTTTACCAAACTCTCTCCTAATTGTTCCTTGAGCGCACAGCTCTGGCATGCTATGTCTTCCAGTTAGTGAAAGAAGTTCCTCAATTGAGTTATAGGATTCTCCAAATGTGCACAGTCCTGAGGTCAAATATTCAAAGATTCCATCCATTTTTTCTGGGGGAACTGAGTTGGCATATATACTATCAAATAGACCACGATCCATTTCAAAGTCAATGCAACTCACCAACCCTGTTTTAGAAAAAAACTTTCCAATTATTTCATCCTTTCTTTCGTATCCGTCAGGTTTTAGTAAAAAAAAAGTGGTCATTTTACAAAATTACCGTACAGTTTAGGAACGGGTTCGTCAGTATTGATACAGAAATTATTGTTGACATTTTGATTAATCTCCGCAATTCGCATTTCAGGACTTAATCCAGGACATTGAGAAAGATACTCAGGACAGCGTTGACATCTGCTGAAAATTGCTTTGTACCAGGCTCTGAGCCCATCTAATTTTTCGCTAAAATTCCAAATGTCACTTAATCGTTCAGTAACCAAATTGCCTAGTAGTTGTCTATTATCTTGATAGGTATTATATCCGTTAGGCCAAACCCCTCCAAAGCAGTCGATATTAATTGTTGTATTTCCATGAGAAAAGTTATCATCCAATTTTGAAGTATCTTTTTTTGAAACTGATCTCTCCCTATATGATTGTTCAAAATGCATTATGCTAAGTTTAGGATATTTTTTTCTTAAAGCTAATGTTTCCTTGGCTGAATGGTAGTGTTCTTCATAGCTCAAACTTAGATGATTTTGATTTACCCCTCTGCCTACAGGTCTCATATGGAAGAAATTTGCTTCTAATACGTAAGGATGAACTGTTTCTAGTATTTGAGGAACATCTTTAGCATTTCTTCTAGTGAGCACAGTATTTGTCCTTACTGGAATTCCTATTTTGCTCAATGCAATGAGGGAGGTGATTGCTTTTCGAAAAGATCCTTTACCTCTCATAAAATCATGATTTATTTCGGCACCATCAATGCTGATTGTCACTTGATTCACTTTCAAATCAGTGAGTTTAGCCATTACATCTTTCAAATTGAGATATATTCCATTCGTATTTACAGATATTTGCAGGCCTCTATTTTTTGCATGTTTTAACACCTCAAACCAATCAGGTCTTGTTGTCAGCTCTCCTCCGGTAAACCGAACGTCAATAACTCGATTATCAGCAAGATCATCAATAATGCGAATCAAATTTGAAGTGCTCTCGCCAATTGGCGCTTTCGGCGAGGATGAGACGAAGCAATGTTTGCAGGCCAGGTTACACCTTCTCGTAAGTTCAAAATATGCTCTTACAGGAGCTGAGAGAATGTCTTTCCTGATGACCTTTGAAGGTGGAGGTAACACCACATCTGGCTCTTCATTTAGCTCTTGTACTAGTCTAAATCTTAGAGTTTGAGAGTCATAGAGCACTCCTCCAAAAAATTCAGGTCTGAATATCTTCATAAATGAAGATTCGGAGGCTTCTTTAAAATGATTTCTTTATTATTCTCGAATATTTTCCAATATTGCTATCTATAAACATTAGTTATTTAATTATTACTTAACTACCCTATCACCATCTTTATAAAGTTCTATTTGTTACCTGGTGTTGTGCTAGACCGGGGCGTTAGCCCTTCCCTGTTACCGTCAACGGGCTTTATGGCGGGGTCGAAGCCAAGAGGGCGGTCTTACACGGTGAAACGCAGCCTAAGCGTTGCCGTCGATCCTCTGTCCTTCTTGGTCTGTCTTTTCACGAACCTGGTCAGGCGGGGAACCGAGCAGCCATAAGTGATAAGGTGGGCGTTTGAAGGGTTGCAGAGAGGAGGCGCGTTTGGGGCTCCTGCGGAGCGCTATGTTTGATCCACCTCTTGGCGTGCACGCTTTTTTTCTTACCAGAATTTATTGACTGCATCTTGCGCATCTTCTTTTTCCCAGCCGTGACTGGTAAGATCTGCGATGATGTCTGTCTTAGTTTTTCCTTGAACTTTTTCTCCTTTAATGTAATGGCGAACTTCAAGGTCGTGTTTATCTTCGTGATGATTTTTCCAAAATGCGTGATGTTCTTCTTTTGCTTTTTGGTCTTTTTGTTTCTTTTTTTCTTCGCTTTTTTGTTTGCGAACACCTGCTGTTGTGTGCAAGATGACAATAATAACAAGTAATATGACAAATCCTGTTATAACCCATTTCACGTTCTTTTGAGCCGGTTGTTGCAAGTCAGGAATCAATCCTCCTGTTTGCGGTTCTTGTGGCGTGTGAGGAGGTTCTTCTTCGTTTTGTGAAGGAAGATTTTGCGTTGGATCACTGGCAGGGCTTGTTGGCACAGAAGGTGGTGCTGGCGTGGCAGGTTCGTCTTCTTCAGTTGGGGGAGTGCCTCCAAATCCTCCGCTAGGGGTTCCTCCTGAGGATCCTCCAGGATCGTTTCCTCCTGAGCTGCTACACGCACTCGCTTGCCACGCATTTGAACAAATGTATCCTGTGGTGTACACGACGCTATTAAATTCGCAAGGAGCGCTGATATGTGCGTTGTTTGCGCAGATAGTTGTTTGTCCTTGCAAGGCGTAATCGCTAAAGTGAGAAAGGTTGATGGTGAAACGATTGTTGTCTTGATCGTGAACAATGCTATGGACAAAATCAATTTCTTCGGTGAGTTCGACCCAAGAATTATTTGATTCGTTAAAGTATTGGATGCGTAAACTGGCTTCAGGTAGTGCGAGTGATTGAAGAACTGCGTCACTATAGGTGAAAATCAATTCTCCGTATGAGAGTGCTGCTGCGATTGAAGGGGATGCATCAACACGTACAAACGAGGTAACTCCTGAAATATTTTCTCGAAGTGAAATGTTTGCATACGTAAAATTTATACTTCCATTAATCACGCTTTGATTAAATGTTAAATTGATGCCTGCAAATTCTTGCTCGTTAATGTTTACAGTCTGATTTGCAGATGCGTTAATGAGTTGTTCAATAATTTGCGCAACAATAATCTGTTCTGTTTTTTGAGCGGTGTTTCCGACAAGATCTGTTGCAGTAATTGTAAGATAATATCTTCCACCTATTAGAGGCGTGTATGATGAAGTAAATGAATTTCCTACTTGCTCCACATCAAGAACTTCTTGCGTGTTTGATGGGTTTGTCAATGTCATACTGACTGATTGCGCGTCTGCGAGGGTAAGACTGAACGTTTCTTCTTGATTAATATCTAACACGCTTTGACTGATGCGACCTGCAGGAAAAGTTGGTGGAGTAATATCGACAGTTATTGATCTTGTTTCACTCGTGTTTGTTCTTTCTTCTTCATCAACACACGCAACGTGCCAGGAGTACACATCATCATCAAGCTCGAGCGGGATGGTTTGTGTTGTTTGCAATGCATTCACCATGACTACTTCTGCAACTTCGTTGTTAATGAATAATGAACAATTCACGATGATCGAGGATCCTTGAGCGGAGAATGTGAACAGAGGATTGTTGGTTATGTTTCCATCAGCTGGAGAAATGCTCCGCACTGAAAGGAAGTCTGCAGGAAGAACAGTGAACGTCGCGCTATCACTTGCTTGTTCTCCTTCGCTGTCTGTTGCGGTAAACGTGAGTGTTTCTTCTCCAATCCAATCAACAGGTGCTGAAATGGTTGCAACTCGTGATGTTATGTCAGTGATGAGTTCTTCTTCGCCAGTTACTTCCCAAAGTATTGCCACATCACCATCTTCAACATCCACTACATACGAATCGAGCGTTACTTGAGAAAACGCAGTATTGATTGAAACAATTTGATCAGGAATATCGTCAACAACAGGTGCATCATTGACCGCAGTAACGGTGATGATAAAGGTGTCGGTTGTAGTGTGCATACCGTCATCAGCTGTTGCAGTAAGAGTTTCTTGGCCATTCCAGTTTGCTTCTGGGGTGAACGTGTATTCTTCGCCTTGTTTGCTCACACTTATTTTTGTTCCTTGATCGATTGAAGTAGATACTGAGTCGCCATCAGCATCATGCACATAAGGAGATATATCAAGTCGAAGAGTTTGATCTTCTGCAAATGACTTATCTGGAATAGAAATGGTCGGTGGCGAATTTAGCTCCTCTTCAATCACGTTAACGATCATCGGGCTTGTTGTTTTTTCGTTTCCACTCATATCTGTTGCAATCATAACAAATGTGTATGTTCCTATGTCTTGCGCGGTCCAACTAAACGTGACTGATTCGCCATCAGTCCATTGCGATTCATCAATTGGTTCTCCGTCTTTTTCAAGACGAACCGTGTCAGGGTAGTCATCATACCAGATGGCGCTGAGTTCCGCTATGTCTCCTACATAAACCGTTTCAGGATATGTCAAATCGGTGTACGTTGGTGCTTGTTCGTCATTAACTCCCACCAGAACTGGCAAATGCACTTCCTGAATATTATCAAAGGCATCTACTGCTTTAATTACTAATTCTGTTGAACCGATTTCTTGCGGAGATCCCCAGATAAGTGAAAATGAAGCAGGTGATGTTGTCCAGGAAGCGCCTGACTGTCCCACTCCTTCCACGTAGGCAGTCATTGTTCCTGAGGATAAGTCTTCAACGGTGCCTGTGGCGTGGTACAGCATGTTTGGTTCGGCAATTTCATCGTAAACAATATTTGAGAGAACAGGTGGCTGTGAGTCTATGATAAATGCTGCTTCCTCGCTTTGCGCTTCTTCAAAGAGTTCATTCTGGCAGGTAATGTGCCACGTGTGTGATCCGTCCTCGAATACAAATGGTCCAAAGGAAACGTCTGTTTGAGGCGAATCAACTGTTTGCATTTCAGTAGCATCAACAACTAAGGTGCAGGAGAGCACAGCAGTATCGCTGACAATTTCCGCTTCAAAAGAAAGAGAGCTCGTGTTAAACGTCGCTCCATTCGTTGGAGAAAGAGGATAGATGGCAAATGCTTCTGCAATGCCTGCAAGAGCAGCTATTTCTCCAGGACCTAATGCTCTTACGTACATACTCACATTGTCAATATTGCCAATAAAACTTCCTGCTGCGCCATCATAACTTCCAATGATGAAATCGGATGATGCTCTTGACACATTAACTGTCGATAAACTATTTCCCAAATTATCCTGAGTTGTGCCTCCTTGCACTACTCCATTAAAGTATGTTCTCATTTCTGTTCCATCATAGGTTACAGCAATATGAGTCCATTCGTTTAGTGGTGGGCGGTCAGTAAATACATATGCTGACACCTCATTAAAATTTTGATATACTTCGTTATATTCTTGGAAATCAAGTCCGACAGTTAATCTGCCTGGTGACGGAAAGATATTGCTTGTAAGGGAAACCGGGCCGAATGTGCCAATAGTCATACTCATCTCGCTTTCTGGTTTGACCCAAAGAGAAAGTGTGAGTGCTTCTCGAGTACCGACCATCCCTGAGAAAAACTCACCAAGAGAGCGCAAATCTATTTTTCCGGCTTGATTGAGTGAGAGGGTGCTATCTTCGTAGGAGATCGATCCAACACTTGTGGGGGGATAGCTAACAATCAGGGGATTATACCATCCGGTATTTTGATAATTGTTGTCAAAGGTGAAATTAAGTCCGGGTCCTGTTTCCTCTTTGTATAAGTGCTCGACTTTAACACGCGCATATTCGTTTGTTGCTTCAAGCGTGGTGATGTTAATTCCTGCATGCCAATCAAGATAGGATTCGCCTGGAAGCACAGAGTGTCGATTGATATAGTAAATGGTTCCTCCAGCAGTTGTGTAATTGGTGTAGTTTCCTTCTCCTGCAACAACAACAGCTGTATATTCTCCCGTGTATCTGTTCATTTTTGCTTTTTGTGCAAATCGAATGTGCACGCCGCTTGTTTCATTCACATTGTTAATCATGTAGGAATGCATAGGATTATCATACCCGACTGGTTGACGGTAATCAACGGTGAGCATCATGTTCGGATCTCCTCCCATGATGAGTTTCTCGTAGCCGTAAGGAATTTGCAAGAGTTGATATTGTCCGGGTGTTGGCAAATTACTGCCAGGATAAATGATGAATTCTCCTTCGGTTGCTGTCATAACATTATCTTGAGGAAGCCAGCCAAGTTCGCTTTTATGCGCCGCTGAAAAATAGGCGGTGCTGCCACCTCCCATGACGTCCATGTAATCCGCATACGTTTCTGCTCCGCAGCTATCAGAGTAAGGAGTTTTGAACCACATAGTACTTTGGAGAACTGGTCTGCATTTCAACCGTTTTGCATGGTTAAGGCCAAACGCGTGACCAACTTCATGCGTGGTGACGCGAAGACTTCTGACGCTACTTTTCACATGGCACTTGCTAAAATTACCTCTAGGCCCTCCGGGGAAATACGGTGCGTCATGACTCATGCCAAGATTGCAAACACCTCCCCAGTTAGTTATTCCTTCAGAATGATTGTGCGCGGTGACAATTCTGTTAAATTGGGTGAGATCAACTCCTTCTTCATGTGCTCGTTGTAGTGCTATTGTGCTGAAGTCATAATAGCCATCTATTTCTGCGGGGTCGATCAAGTATGGTCCGTGCACTTCGCCTGTTACCCAAGCATTACCATAGGAGTTATGATAATAATAGTTTGCAAACGACCCCGTTTCGTTGCTAAAGAAAAAATCTTCAACAGCTTCGTTTGTTCCGCCAGGAATGGGATAACCTTCATAATAGGTGATAAGTACAAGCACGCGCTGTTCGCCAAAGCCATCACTTAAAGGAAGACTAGCAATATCTTGATTGAGAATGGTGAAACTCTCATCATCCTCTCCATCAAGTGCCATGTAGCCGCCAATGGCAACGCCATCTGCTTCAACAGGTTGTCCGGTGACGAGTTCAAGGTCTTCAAATTCTGCACCGATAAGTTCGACATACCCCTCATCATCAACGATGCCGAATTCAAGAGTTGCATCAACAAATTCTTCCGTTTCTTCATCATAATAATCAGCGTAGGAAAGAACCATTGTCCCTTCTTTTGTTCCTCGAAATTCAACGAAGTTTTCTTTCTCTTCAGGTGAGAGGGTGGCGAGAAAACCATCATCTAATGTAGCACTCGCAACTGCCGCCGAAGGATTTTCTTTAATGAGCGCAACAAGTTTTTCTTTGCGAAGAGAGAGAATGTTCTGTTTTTCTTCTTCAAAGAGCGATTTGTCATTGTCACAAATTTGTTCGTACTTTGCAAGGTCTGTGGTGAGGCTGGCAACGGTGCTTCCTTTGAAGAGAGAATCGTAGGACAAACACCCAGTATTTCCTCCAACACTTCCTGTTGCTCTCCCTGCCACATTTGATTGATCGGAAGGCGACCCTGGTTGTTGTTCTTGTGGTCCGTAAAGGCTGTCTGGATAAATAGTATCTCTGACAATTTCTTTGTCAATATCTGTTTGTGGACTGAGCGTACATCCTGCTGCGAAGAGAAGAATAATGAGACCAATAGTAATTAAGCCTTGTTTGTTTGATGATTGCCCACTCACACCATAATTCTTGAAGAATCCTCGTTTTAAAAAGCTTGCGCGTGTCTTTTTTCTTACTTTTGAGGAGCTTTTTTGGAAATTTTCTTTCGAGCAGTTTTTTTTATCGTAGTTTTCTTAGTTTTTTGCGTGTTCTTGCCGCTTATGGCTTTTTTATTTGTTGCAACTTTCTTCTTCGGTGCCTTTTTTTTGACTGCTGTTTTTTTTGGCGCTGCTTTATTCTTTACGGTGGTTTTTTTCTTAGTCACTGTTTTCTTTTTTGTAACTGTTTTTTTTGCTGCAGACTTATTCTTCACAACGTTTTTTTTCTTTGTTTCTGTTTTCTTATGTTTTTCTAAAAGAAAGATATGGCTTCTTCCTGCAGGCAAATGCACATACACGCTTGAATTTTGGTAATGGTATTCTTCGCCATCGATTAAATCTTTAAATCGAAATGTTCCTTGGATGCCTGTCTCAATAAGTCCTTCTCTGCTTTCGGTTGCGTGTACATTTGCTACAACAAAAATAGTTTGCTTATCCGTCCATCTTTTTATGGCAATGAGGTCTTCATTATGTGCTGAAAGGGGTAGAAACGCGCCGTTGATAAGAGCAGGATTATGTTCCCTTATCTTATTTATTTTTGCAATATAGTTAATGATATCAATTTCGGAGTTCCAGTCAATTGCACCGTACCCGAACAAATCCGTTCCCTTCCATTCGATGACTTCAAACCCGTTGTAAATCATAGGAATTCCGTTACTTGCAGCTGAAAGCACCCATCTGCTCTTGTTGACATTGATGCGTGCCTTTTCGTTTGATTTGTTGACAAGACCACTTTTTTCTGCAGTTCGTGGCGTATCATGATTTTCTGGAAAGAGCAAGAACTTTGCATTGATTGGAAACGCAGTACTGTTCATATACCCGGTATATCCATTGAAATCAGTTGCGCTGTTAAGTTTATGACTAAATTCTCCGTAGACGGCATGAAATCCTGCATGGAATAATCCTTGCAAATTATCAACCCATGTTTCTGCAATATAGATGGTGTCTTTGTCAAGCGTTTCATTTTTCGTGTTTTTTGCAATTGCTCGCGTTTCTGCAATGCACTCTTTCCAAAAATCGTCGGGGACGCGATAGGCAACGTCACAGCGAAATCCATCAATACCGAAGTTTCTCACCCACCATTTAGGAATGGATTTGAAATAGCGATACATTTTATCTTTTGTTGAATTGTGCGGTGGTTTGTTTTGGCCTTCGGGAATCATATGTTCCCAGTTAAGTTGCGCTACATCTTCCCACCAGAATCCGTGATCGAACGGGCAGAACGTGTTTTTTGGATTGCCCCAGGGTTTTGTACCGACTTCTTCCGGATAGATGAATGGTTCATCCAAACTCATAATGTTCTTCTTGTACAAATACCATTCAGGATGGAGTTTTTGAAAGACACAATCGTGAGAGGTATGGTTGAACACAAGATCCATAATTACGCGCATGCCTCGTTCGTGTGCTGCATGGACGAGTTCGCGAAATTCATCACTTGGATCTGCATATTCTGGATCTTTATCTTCGTTGTCAATATCAAGTCCGAGTTCTGGATCGATTGATTTGTAATCTTTGATAGAATAAGGGGATCCTGGATGAAAATAAGATGGGATGACGTCATGACTTGACACCTTTCTCATAAATTCTCCGATTTGGTGAATGGGATTAAGGTAGATGGCAGTCACTCCCATTTTTTTTAATTCGTCAAGTTCTGCTTTCAAATCATCAAACGTTCCTGCGCGCTTTCCTTTTTCCGCGCCAAACAAACGAATAAATGCGTTGTAGATAACTGCCGATTCGATCCAGGCAGGGTCAACATGCACTTCTGTTTTTTGTGTGTAAAGCCATTTGCCTCCTCGAACTTTTGCACGAAACTGGACGGTGAACATGCCCGTATCTTTTGTGGGCAAGGTTTTCTCGAAACAAAAATGTACGCTCTCTCCGATTTTTTTTCGTTCACTGATTTTGAGCGGATGAACTTCTTCTTTTCCTTGTATGGTTGAAATCAGTTCAACGAGAGGGGTTTTGTTGTTATGTTCTGTTAGCGTACATGAGAACGAATAACTTTTTCCTTTGTGGAGTTTGAGAAGTCTTTCAGGATTAACATGTTCAAATCGAAGCATGGGCACTCACCTCAAGAATCAACCAGGTAGTAATTCTTTATAACGTTTACCCTACGATTTTCTTATTCGTTTTTGTTGGGAAAAACATATAAACTCTCCTTTCTCCTCAAACAGTGATGGGGTGAGGTTTCAATAGAATTTGCAGATATATCCTTTATTTTTGATTCTTGGTTTGGAAAATTCTTCTTAGTATTTCTCATTCTGTTCGTTACCGCGCATGTTGCGCGAGCTTCACGAAAGGGCTTCACTTCCTATGGTATGCACCACCAGCATAATTTGACGCAAATAAAGTTTATGCGTCACCTTGTTGCAGGGCTTGTGTATGTTATCGGTATTGGTCTTGCAATTTATGTTGTGCCTTCGCTTCGTGCACTTTCCGTTTCTCTTTTTGCAGGTGCAGGAGTTCTTGCATTAATTTTGGGTTTTGCTTCACAGTCAGTTTTTGCAAATATTGTGTCAGGAATTTTTATTGCCATTTTCAAACCCTTCCGGGTGGGTGATGTAATATCTGTCAAAAACTATTTAGGAACGGTTGAAGATATAACGCTCAAACACACCGTCATTCGCAGTTTTGAAAATAAACGTATTATTATTCCCAATTCTCTTATGAACTCAGAAGTTATTGAGAATGCAAATATTGAAGATGAAAACATATGCAAATTTGTTGAAGTGGGTATAAGCTATGATTCTTCAATTGACAACGCCATGAAGATTATGGCAAGAGAAGCTCAAAAACATCCTCTTTTTTTAGATCACCGAACTGATGATGAACGAAAAGAGAAAAAGCCTGCGGTTGTTGTGCGTGTTCTTGGGTTTTCTGATTCTGCAATAAAATTGCGCGCATGGGTGTGGGCAAAGACTCCTGGCGATGCATTTATTCTTGGTTGTGATTTGAATAAATCGATCAAAGAAGCCTTTGACAAAGCTGGCATAGAGATACCATTTCCTTATCGCACGATCGTCTACAAGAACAAGAAGCATAAGTGAAGTTTTTTATAGTCAACGTCATTTCTTCTTTTCATGTTTCCTTCAAAAAAGTCCCTCGCGGTATTTCTCTCGAGGCTAAAAGGATTTGCACATCCAACACTTGCTGATGAACAATACGCGACAGATAGCGAAGTTGCTGCAACCTTTCTTTGGCATGCGGCCTTGCAAGGTTACATTGAAGAAAAAACTGTGGCGGATTTTGGTGCCGGACCTGGCATTTTAGGTATTGGCGCGCTCCTTCTGGGTGCAAAGCATGTTGTTTTTGTTGAAAAAGATTTGACGGTAAAAGAAACGTTGCTTGAAAACCTTGCGTATCTTGCTGAGCAAACCGAACAAACATTCTCATATGAAGTGGTTATCAAAGACATAGCAACATTTTCTGAGCAGGTTGATGTGATCATTATGAATCCTCCTTTTGGGACCAAATCAGCTCACGCAGACAAATTCTTTTTAGAGCGAGCAGTGCTTTGCGCGCCAACCATTCTTTCTTTTCACAAAACTATTACAAAAGATTTCATTACTGCCTTTTGTCAAGATCATACTTTGCGCATTGCTTGGGAATTGCCCTTTTCGTATCCGCTCAAACAAACCCATGCGCATCATCAAAAAAAACGCATCTATATTGAAGTAACAGGGTTTTGTTTTACTCGTAGCTGATTTCACAACCTTTTTATAGGGGGCGAAAAGACTTTTTTCATGAAAAAATTATTGTTTGCGTTGTTTCTTTTTGTCTTTGCGTCAATTCTGTATCTTATTCATTATTATTCTTTATTTCGTCTCTTTGGTTTTTTCTCAATTACACTTTCTCTTTGGTTAGTTGCTCTTCTCCTCTCCTTATTCTATCCTGTCGCCGCTCTTATTGATCGATTGTTTCATTCATTGCCGACCAGGTGGCTTTATTTTCTTGCAAGTTCTTGGCTTGGCATCATTTTTTTCCTCTTTACGTGCACCATTTTCCTTGAATTCATCAACGTGGGTATACCGTTGTTTGGCAAAGAAAAAGTTGGATGGGCAGTTCTTGCCGGTTTAGCAGGGGTAACTGCTTATGCGCTCTTTGCGGGTTCGAAACTTATTGTTAAGAAAGTGACCATTCCTCATTTTGGAAAGAAGTTAAGTGTCGTCCAACTTTCTGATATCCATGTCGGAACTATTCATTCAAGAAAATTTTTAGAAAAGGTTGTTGCCAAAACAAATGCGTTGCGACCTGACGTTGTTGTAGTCACAGGGGACTTAGTGGATGGAAGTGGGAAACTCACGGATGAATCATTTGCGGCGTTACACGATCTTACGATGCCTGTCTATGTGGTCCTAGGCAATCACGAATATTATGATGGTATTGACAACGTCCTCAAACGATTGGCCAAATATAATTTGCGTGTGCTACAAGATGAAGTGGTTTTTTTTAAAGGTGTGCAACTGATCGGACTTACGTATTATGATAGCGAAAAAAAGGCTCGCGAGGTTATCGCTCAAATACCTTTCGATGCAAAGAAACCATCGATAGTACTTCAACACGTACCTATTGGTCAAGAAATTGCCAAAAAACGAGGTATGCGGTTGCAACTTTCAGGCCACACCCACGCAGGACAGATTTTTCCTTTCTCACTTCTTGTAAAAGCAAAATTTCCTCAGTACAAAGGATTGTATCGCTTTGGTGGTTTCTCACTCTATGTTTCTTCGGGAACGGGAACATGGGGTCCGCCGATGCGTCTAGGTTCACGTAGTGAGATAACGTTCCTAGAACTTTCTTAGAGTGGTACAAGTACTGTGACTGAGTTATCCCTGAGCGCTTTGTTGACGCCAAAGAGCTGCATAAAGGCCTTTCTTGGCAAGAAGTGTAGTGTGGGTTCCTGTCTCGATAATCTTTCCTTTTTCAAGTACGTAAATGGTGTCTGCTTGGGCGATAGTTGACAACCGATGTGCAATAAGCACGGTGATAATGTTCGGTCTTACTTTAACGATGTGTTTGATCGTTTCAGTAATTTCTTTTTCTGTAAGTGAATCAAGCGCAGAGGTTGCTTCGTCAAAGATGATGAGCTCAGGGTTTCGCAGTAATGCTCGTGCAATGGCAAGTCGTTGCTTTTCTCCGCCAGATAATTTAATGCCGCCTTCTCCAATAAGTGTGCCAAGTCCTTTTCCTCGTTTGAGCAAGTGATCTGCTTGTGCGAGTTTAAGCACGCGCACACAATCATCCTTTGTAGCGGTTGGATTAACAAATAGTAAATTATCTTTTAGTGATCCTGCAAAGAGTTGCGTTTCTTGCGCGACAAGACCAATGCGTGATCGCACTTCCTCTACATTGAGTTTCTGTAAATCAATGTCGTTATAGCGCACTTCTCCTTTACTTGGTTTATGCAATCCCACCAGAAGTTTCATTAACGTGGATTTGCCTGATCCCGATGGCCCAACGAACGCAATAGTTTGTCCTGATACTGCTGAAAGTGTAATGTCTTGCACGGCGTGTTCTTTGGCACTCACATATTGAAAACGAACGTTGTGAAATGAAACGCTCTTGATTTCTTGAAGAGCAAGAGGATGTTTTGCTCGTGGTTCTGCAGGCATGGAAAGAATTTCTTCTAACTCTTCGTTGCTTGCTTTTGCTTCTCGAAACTGTGTCGCAACGCTGCCGAATTGTGCAAGTGGTGAAAAGATAAAAAATGAATACACGAATAATGTAAAAAATTCTCCAATACTTACTGCTCCTTGAAAAACAAGCCACAAGAGAACAAACGTGATCATTGCGCGCATCGCATTAACAAGTGTGCCTTGGTAAAACATGAGGGTGCGCACCATCTTAATTTTGCCAAGTTCGAGATTGAGAATTTCTTCATTGACCTTATTAAGGCGTTTTATTTCTTGCGCTTCAAGGCCTAAACTCTTAACAAGTTCTACGTTGCGTAGCGTTTCTGTTGTGGCTCCTGCAAGGTTTGCGGTTTGCGTGACGATTTTTTTCTGCGCGTACTTAATCTTCTTACTTAGCAAAAAGGTAAATGTTCCAACAATTGGAAGAAGTGCAAGATAGGCGAGTCCGACAAGCCAGTGCACATACCATGCGTAGGCAATAACAAAGATCATGCCAATAACGGAGAGAAAGATGGTGTTAACAAAACCTTCAATGAGACTTTGCGCATCAGTTCTTGCTTTTTGTAACTTACTTAATACTTCGCCTGAACGGCGATCTTCATACACGGAAAAGGGAAGGGAGAACGTATGCTCAACACTTTTTGCATACATGTTTGCTCCCACGCGCTGCGTGACGACATTAACAAAATAATCTTGAAACGTTTTTGCCGTTCTTGAAACAAGGGCAACTCCAACGAATGCGCCTAGTAACAAGAGCACTCCTCGAATGAATTTTGCTTGCCCAATATCGCTGGCTCGCGTTGCATACTGATCGATGAGAAGGCGAAAGATTTGAGGATCGAGCAAGGAAAATATTTGATTAATTGCGGCAAGAAATAATGCTAAGAAAAGCACTTTCTTTTGTTCTTTAATATATTTCCAGAACGGCAACATGAACAACAGAACCCTTTCTTAGTTTTAAAAGGTAGTGGAAAGTTATCTTCTGTTCACGAAATTATTCTTGATTTTGCTAGATTGCTGTGAATTTTAAATGATTTGCCACAGTACACGCAGCGCTTAACAGAATGAGTAACTGCTGTTCGTGGTTGTGTTTTTTGGTCTTTGCCACAGGCAGGGCATCGTACGAGAAAGATTCTATTTGCCATTGGTGAGTGCATCAATTTGTTTATTGACTTTTTCTAAGATTGCTTCAGGGTCATCATCGAGCAGTTCTTCATCTTGCTCTTCCTTTGTTGTTTCCTGTTCCTCTGGCTGCTCTTCTGTTTCGGAAGTTATATTGCTTGTTTCTTTTTGTTGATCAGTTTCTTTATCAGGATCGGTTGTTGCTTGAACTTCATAGGTTTCTTGGACAGTTCCTTCAGCGTGTTTGTCACCTTCGTGATGAGTTGCTTCAAAGATTTCATGCATTTTTTCTTTGTTTGATAACTCTTCTGCGGCTGATTTATCTAAATGATCTTTTGTTGCCGCAATTTTCTCATCCATGCGAGAAAGAAATTCCTTGTCAGGTTTCATAATGTCTTTATCGAGCGTGCGCAGAGATCCAAGAATTGTTTTTTGTTCTTCTTCTTGTTTTGCAGGGTCTTCTTCAAGAATTGCTTCAGGTAGCTTAACGTCTGCAAAGAGTCCTTGAGGATTTTTGACATCAAAATAATCATGAAATTTTTCGGTGACTTTAAGTTTGAAGCTGCGCTGATATTTTTCTCTTGTAATAAATCCTTTTTTTTCAAGTTCTGCAATGTAATCGTATGCGCTGCTTCCTTTGACTTTCACAATGTCAGCTTGTAATACGGGAGATTTGTATGCGACCAGTGCGAGCGTTTCCATAACTGCTCTTGACATTTCTGTTTCTGCAAGTATGCCGTGAACTACTTCAGTATATTCCTCTTTGACGTTCATCTTCCACAGACCGTCTTCTTCGAAGAGTTTGAGCGCTGAGTTTTTGTTTTCATCATATGCTTTTTGCAGTTTATCTAATGCTTTTTTCACGACTTGTTTTGAAAGTTGTGTGACTTCTGCAATGTACTCGACACTCAAGAATTTACCTGAGGCAAAAAGGACTGCCTCAACTTTTTGCTCGTTCATACTAAGCTAACCTGCTCACCGTCTTTTTTAAGTTTTCTATCTTTTGCAAGAGCGTCAATAAATTTTTGTAAAAGGCCCATTTCAATACCGCTTTTCTTTTGCAATTGTTCTATGGACATCTTTTTTTCATAGGTAAGCAAGATCAAGATAAGATTTTTTGCAAGTACGTTAACTACTTGGTTAAATCCTCTATTATCGCTTCGCATGGCCACAACATTTTGATTGACTGTGTGCAAGTGCGCTAGAAGATTATTAAAAAAATGGTTTGCGTCCTTTTCTTGAAGGACGAGCTCCTCTGGTTGGATGATATCAATCGATGCAGGCATGAAATTAATGCATAGCCAGGTGAGTTTTTCTAGATTTCTAACGAGCATATCGCAGTTTGCATAGGTGGCAAACAGTCCTCCTTCAACCGCTGCGGGATCGTCAGTTTTTATGTCAAGGAAAATGAATTCTTTATCTGATTTAAGGTTGTCCATAAATCCTTTCAGAGAGTTAACTACGTGTTCTTCAGGATTTCCAACAATTTCAAAAATAACGTTCGCTAAGATCCAACCATCCTCGACGTGTTCGAGAACTTCCTTCTTACTGAGTTTTCCTTCCATCGTGAACGTTCAGAGCGAATCATGATTTATAAGTTTAACTGCCCGGAAATACTAAGATTTCTGCTGTTTATATCGATAAGCACTGGACACTTGCAAAAAAAGTATATAAAGAAGTCCTTCTTACCTAGAAATAGCTCCCACGTCAGTTGAGGCGTGCTGAAATAAAAAGCGAAGAGCAAGGAGGTCATATCTATGGACGAACATAAAATACCCAGTGCGGATGAAGTTATGGGTAAAAAACATCCGCTTGCCAAATTTAGAGCAGGGAGTATTTCTGCAACGATTTGGGAAAATATTGGAAAGAACGATAAGGGAGAAACAGTATCCTATCGTACTGTTTCTTTTGGTCGAGGTTACAAAGATGCAAATGGAAACTGGCAAACAACAACATCGCTTCGTTTGCAAGATTTGCCCAAGGCATCGTTAGTTCTCTCAAAAGCATACGAATACTTGGTGCTTGATGAGGACGACCAAAAAGACGAACAAACAACATTGGTGCAATCATAATGGAATCTGAAATATTAGTTACGGACTTACCAGGTGTCGGGGCGGCAACGGCAGAAAAACTCATGCTTGCAGGCTTTGATTCGGTTATGTCAATAGCTGTTGCAACGCCAGCACAATTGGTAAATGCATCAGGTATGTCAGAATCAGCCTCAAGAAAGCTCATTCAAGCAGCGCGTGGCGAGCTTGCCATGGGCTTTAAATCAGGGATTGAAGTGCTAAAGAAGCGCGAAACCGTTTTTCGCATCTCAACTGGCGCTTCTGGCTTTGACGAAATGCTTGGTGGTGGCCTTGAAAGTGGTTCGATTGTTGAATGCTTCGGTCAGTACGGTTCATCAAAAACACAAGTTGCCCATGCGCTTGCAGTAAACATCCAAGTTGATGATCCTGAAGCAGTTGCGGTCTATATTGATACAGAAAACACCTTTAGACCAGAACGTATCATTCAATTTGCTAAAGGAAAGAATCTTGATCCTGATCAAGTGCTTGCCAACATACGCGTTGCAAAAGCGTTCAATTCTGACCATCAAATGCTTCTTGCAGACCAAATTGCTGATTTGATTGCAGGTGGTGACAAAGTGCGATTGGTCGTTGTTGACTCGCTCACCGCCCATTTCAGAGCAGAATTTGTCGGGCGAGGAACGCTTGCAGATCGACAACAAAAGATCAATAAACACATGCACACGTTGGCAAAACTCGCTGACATGCATAATGTGTGTGTCTATGTGACTAACCAAGTCATGGCAAAGCCAGACGCGTTCTTTGGTGACCCAACTGAAGCAATTGGGGGAAACATTGTCGCGCATAACTCGACCTTTCGCATCTATTTACGCAAAGGTAAGAAAGGAACAAGAGTTGCTAAATTGGTTGATGCACCAAACCTGCCGGACAATGAATGCGTATTCAAAGTTACTGAAGAAGGCTTAGAAGACGCAAGTTGATTCTTTTTTATTTCTATTTTTTTATATGTATATTTTGCTACTGTTTCTTATAAATCTTCATTGTTCTTATCACAAATATGGCCACCAGCAGTAAATTCTTCGTTTGAGATTTCTTCGTTGAGCCCTTTTCTGCTACAATAACAGTTTTTATGGTAAGCTCAATCTTCTCTCTTATTTCATTAAGCAAAGCGCGAGATAAACGGTCCTTGCAGGTCTTTTCAACCCTGTTTCTATCTAAACTTTTATAAATGAACTTTGGTTTCCTGGAAGGTATGATTATTCCAATTCGATGTATTAGTTGTGGCAAACCAGTAGCTCACTTGTGGGAAGAATACTTGGAACTTGTCAAAAATGGCATGGATAAGGACAAAGCGCTTGATAAGCTTGGTCTTGAGCGTTACTGCTGCAGAGGTTTGTTCTTAGGTCATGTTGATCTTGTCGAATTAGCTGCTCAATTCAAGAAATCTTAAATCTTCTTTTCTTTGTTTTATCTTTTACTAGTTTTAGAGGATAGGCTATTTTTTTGAGTTTCTCTTTTACAAATAAAGAAAACAAAAAGAATCTAAAAACAATCATCTCCATCTTGGAATTCAATCACTTCAATTTCCATTGGTTCCATGAGGAAGGGAATATATGTTGCTTTAAAGAGGTTTACTTCTTTTTCATGCCAAAGGTTTTTTTAAGACCGTAGAGCAAGAACGCAACTGTGTACCATTGGATTCCCCAGAAGTTCCAGACGTTAAAGTCTCCAAGCAAATAAATCAAACCAATAATAAGCACTACAATTCCCATTGTTTTTTCGCAGTCATGTCCTTTCATTTTTCTTTACCTCACAAAGAGTTATACTTCATTTCTAAGACTGCTTGTTTTAAAATGTTGCGATTTGGGGTTTTTAGCCTCTGACAAGGGTGTTTATGTCAACTCAACTTTACATACTGCTATATAAAGATGGGGGTTTTCCCTTCTTGTTATGCATGTCATTCAAAAGTCGATTCTTGAATCGCTCAAGTTTAGAGCGCCACTTTCTTACAATGCGCTCTGGAATAAACAAGGTGATTCTTCGAAGTTTGCGTATCATTTGCGCGCCTTAGAAAAGAAGGGTTTTGTGGTGAACGTTCATGGCATGTACACCTTATCTACTCTTGGCATTAAATATTCTGATTATTTAAATTTGCCAACAGCGCAACCAATTGGTGTTGTTGTTCTTGTTGTCAAGCGGGAAGGTAAGGTTCTTGTCGCAACACGTTCAAAGTTTCCTTTCAAAGGATATGCAGAATTTCCCGCATCAAAAGTGCAATGGCAGGAAACATTGCTTGAAGCCGCTAAAGAACGCTTAACAAGAAAACTTGGACTTTCTGGAACGCCAACCTATAAAGGTGTTGAACATTTGAAAACCATTGAAGAAGGCACGCTTATTATGCATCACCAGCTCCACGTCTTTGTTGTTGAGGATGCGAAAGGTGAACCGAAAATTGGCTCTTGGGTTGATGCGATGCCTTTCAAACCTCGTGCTATGCAAATGCCTCATAATGTGCAAACACTTAAAATTGCTCTTGCAAAAGGATTTAGCGTTGCATTCGGCAACATTATCAAGGTTGGCGACACGTTTCCTCGATACGAAGCAAACGAGTTCTATTCATGGAAATAATCTTTACTTTTCTTTAACAAAAGATTATTTAAACGTTACACCAATCACTTTTGTTATGCTTATTGGAATTGTTGGCGCGCCAAATTGTGGAAAATCAACGTTGTTTAAAGCGCTCACGTTAGCGTCAGATGTCTATATTGCTAATTTTCCTTTTGCTACTATAAAACCAAATCATGGCGCAGCATTTGTAAGTTTTCCTTGTGTTGATACGTTTTTTGAGACGCAATGCAATCCTCGCACAGGTTTTTGTCGCCATCATACGCGCTTTGTTCCTGTTGATGTAGTTGATGTTGCAGGTCTTGTACCTGGCGCTCACAAAGGAGAAGGAATGGGTCTTGAGTTTCTTAATGATTTGAATCAAGCCGACATGCTTATTCAAGTTATTGACATCAGTGGTTCAACTAATATTAAAGGCGAGCCTGTTGCTGCAGGAAGTTTTGATCCGAAAGCATTCGTTCTTTTCTTACAAGAAGAACTTGATCAATGGTATGTGTTGATCTTGCGAAAAGTCTGGGATAAATTTGCAAAAACAGTTGCGCAAACACACCGAGATCCTGTTAAAGAAGTGGCAAAACAATTCTCAGGTCTTGGCGTTACTGAGCAAATTGCTAAAGATGCTTTTGCAGCAATACATTTGGGCGAACGTCGCTTGAATGAAATCACTGAAGAAGAACTCTTATCATTTGCTCGATTTTTGCGCATCGCTTCGAAACCAATGGTCATTGCCGCAAACAAAATTGACGTGCCAGGAGCAGTTGATAATTTAGAACGTCTCAGAAAAGAATTTCCTGATCTAGAGTTTTTTTCTGTGAGTGCAGAAAGTGAACTGGCGTTAAAAGAAGCAGACAAAGCAAAACTCATTGAGTACGTTCCTGGTGAAAACAAGTTTTCTTTTATCGCAAAAGAACAGCTTTCAGAAAAACAACTTGCCGCACTTGATTTTGTGCAAAAAAACATTCTTGAAAAAAATAAGGGTACGGGCGTGCAACAACTCATGAATGCTGCGGTGTTTAATGTGCTTAAACGTATCGCCATTTATCCAGGCGGCGTAAATAAACTCGCAGACAGCGATGGTAATATTTTGCCTGATTGTTTCTTACTTAAAGATCAAGCAACCGCGCTTGATTTTGCCTACAAATTACATACTGATTTTGGAAAGAATTTTATTCGTGCAATCGATGTGAAGACAAAAAGAACGGTAGGAAAAGATCATCTCCTGCACCATCAAGACGTTGTCGAGATAGTTGCAGGAAAATAAAAATAAGGAAAATTAATCTCGTGTCATAACTCTTTTTTCGACTGGAAGATCTTTTGGTTGAAGCGGTCCTCCAATGCCTCTGTGGTGAATTCCCACTAATTCGTCTGCGAGCGCTTCAATTTCTCTTTCAGCAACGAGAACGTGATCTCTTGTTTTTTCATCCATTTCAAGAATGTGCATACCGTAGACTGGTTCTTCTTCTGGACCCTGATATGCTGGTTCATCGTCTGTTTCGCCAAGGAGCGCATATCCTCGTTGGAGTCGCAAACCTTCTTTGTTTGGGTGGAAGAAATCTTCTGTTTGTCCTTGTCCTAATGTACTTGTGTAATCGTTTACCATACAACTAGTTCGCACTCATAATTTATAAATCTTTCTTTTTTACTCCTGTTGAGTGGTTCTTAGAATAAATGGCTGAAAAGGTCTTTTATGGCTATTTCAAAGCCTGCCGTTGGCATCTCAACGCCAAGACGGGCAAGAACTTCAGGATGGATTTCGCCGATGCGACCAAGTTGTTTACTGCCAAGCATGATTGTACCACTTCGTCCAGGAACAAAGAGCGCATCTTCTTTCTCAGTTATAGAAATAGAGAACCCTAAATTTTTTGCAATGCAGTCAAGCACTTGCTTTGCCTTTGTAAAATCTGCATCTTCTCTTGCAACAAGCACGGCAATATGGTCTGTTTCTTTCACGCCAGATTCTTCCTTTGCGTCTTTACTGAACACTCTGCCCACTTCAAAAATATCTTGTGGGTATTCATTATGTTTGTTTGCACCAAGAAGACCGAGCATTCCTGAAAGAAGATCTTTGCGAAGTACATTATACTCTGAAGACGAGGGGTTAAGGAGTGTAACTAATTTTTTTGTATCTTGATTGGTTGTTGTGCTGGCAAGTTCCTTATTCATGAGTCCGTAGAGTTTCACTTCGGTCAGGCCTGCGCCGACAAGCACTTCACTTACTGCTTCTGCAAACGCATCTTCATTGCTCACTTTACCAACAGTGGTAATGTTTGGTAACTCAGGCGTGATCTTGTCGTAACCAAATCCAATTGCGACATCTTCCCATAAATCAACTTCGTGCAAGATATCTGTTCTGTAAAAGGGGATGGTAACTGAAAGAATTTTTCCTTCGCCACTTACTTCGTAATCCATCTTTGCAAGAGCAGATTTCATTTCTTTTACGGAAAGATCAAGGCCGGTCCATGCGTTTGCTTTCTCAACATGCAACTTCATAACTTCTTCTTTTACTGATGGTGTCTTTTTTACTCCATCAGGATAGGACACACTTATCTCATGAGCAACGCCGCCCATGTCAATAAGTGCAGCGACAATCATTTTAACAATCGCATGCACTGTTTCAAAATCAAAACCACTCGCTTCAATAAACACGTCCTTTGTTTTTTCTGTAATGCGACCAGTCATCTCAGAATTAATAATTGGTGGCATCGAAAGAATATTATTTTTTGCATCAATAAAATAAGGGAACAGGTCTTTTCCTTCAAGTAGATGCGCATACTCTCTTCCCGTAGGATGTTTTTGCAGAATTTCAAGGCCGTTCATTTCACGATCAGCTTCGAGTGGAATAAACGAAATCTCCTTTGGCTTTGCAGCTTTGTAATAAATAGGAAAGGTTATGTCTTCAAGAGGATACACGCCAATGGCTGCTTTTTTTCTATTGCGACAAAAAGTCACGTGTAATTTTTCTTGTATTTGTATAACATCTTTAATAAGTTGATCCGAAAAGTGAATTCCTGTAACAACTGCACATGCAGTATATGGTCGCACTTTGTTTACACTTTTATCCACAAGAACTTTGTACGAAGATGATTTAACAACATACGATTTTTTCTTACCAAGACCAAGATATCGCTTCAGATTGCGAACAATCCCTTGTAAGGAAAGAAGATCTGGACGTTGTGGAAACACTTCAACATGAATCTCTGAAGCAGTAATGTCGTCCACTTCAATGCCCATTAAGCTAATGCTCTTGCGAAGCGTGGCGTCATCCACCTGTTTTCCAAGCGCTGCAAGGAATTCTTTTTTATCAAGTTCTAATGTTGGCATAGTTATCCTTGTGAACAAGGGAATACTTTGTTCTTATCAGTTGATCTTTTCTTTTCGATAGCTGCAATTACTTTATCCACTGCTTCTTTTGCGGTTTTGGCAACAATGATCTTCATACTCTTGCGAATATCAAGATATTGCATCTTAGCAAGTGTTGCCGCCGTTTGTCCGGTTGAGCTTACCGTGACTGTTGGCGTGCCATGAATATAAGCGAACGTTGCTTCGTTTAAGGTGCCTGCTCCTCCGCCAACAATAATGCAGCCATCAGCTGAGTAGACATTAATCGAGTCGCGAGTAAAACCAATTCCTGTTGCAATTGCAACATCAGTGTATTTGTTCGCGCATTCCATGTGTTCTTCAGGAAGAATACTTACAGTGAGGCCGCCTTCTTCTTTTGCGCCTTTCAACGCTGCTTCCATAACGCCAAGGCCGCCGCCCGTTATGGTGGTGTAGCCTCGCTTAGCAATTTCTTTGCCAATGTCAACGGCGATGTCATATGCTTTCTTTGTGCAAATGGCCTTGCTTGATCCAAGAACCGCGATTTGTAATTTTCTGTTCGACGTAATACCTTTTTTTGTTCTCATGTACTCACCTGAAAAAACTTTTTTTCTTTTCGCAAAATACTCATATCTGTTGCGTAGAGATGACGAATGTCACTAATTTTTCTATTAAGCGTGATGATTCGTTCAAGACCCAACCCCCATGCAAGAATTGGCGCTTCAAATCCGAGAAGCACTTTAGAAACTTCTGGACGAATCATACCAGAACCTCCAAGTTCAATCCACTGCTTTTTTTCCTTACTAAATCCGTGCACTTCACAAGCAGGTTCAACATACGGGAAATAGGCAGGAAGTAGCTTGATCTCAGAGAACCCCATTTGGCCGTAGAATTGTGTTAAATAGCCAAGCAAATGTTTCAAGTTTGCCTGAGGATCAATGACAATGCCTTCAACTTGATAAAACTCAAATAAATGCTTCCAATCAAGCGCTTCATTGCGATACACTTTACCAACAGAAAAGAATTTCTTTGGCAAATCTTCTTTTTTGAGATCAAAAAGTTTGCGAGCAGTGAGAACTGTTGTATGAGTGCGAAGAAGATTTTTCTTACTAATGTCTTGCTCAAATTTTCCACCCCATCCTTTACTTCCTGTTTCCCCTCCTGTTTCATGAAGTGCCTTAACTGCCTTAAGTAATGGTGGTGGCAGTTTGCTTTCACTTGGATCTTTCAGATAGAATGTATCTTGCATTTCTCTTGCAGGATGATCTTGTGGAACGAAGAGCGCATCAAGATCCCAGAATGCTGACTGCACGTGTGCGCCTTGCATTTCTTCAAAACCCATGGATAACCAGATTTTCTTCACAAACCGTGTTGTTTCAGAAATAATGTGTGGTTTGCCCACTTGCTTTTCAGGAACGTTAATGGAAACGTCAAATGACCGAAACTCTTTTCCTTTCCAGGATCCTGTCTTAAGCATGGTTTGCGTAATACGATCAACGCGCCCTTTTGCAAAGGTGTCATCAAATATGCGTTTATCTTCACGTACAGTTTTTCCAGCACCAGTTAAGGTGACGCGAACCGTTTTGACAACATCTTTTTTGATGATGTTTTTTCGTTTCATCAAATTGTCATACGCAAACTTCATTTCAGGCGCAAGCGAACTTGCATCGAGTGGAAATGTTTGCCCTAAAAATTTTTCTTCAAACGATTCTTGTTCAAGAAGTCGTTTTCCTGGATCGGTAATTGAGAGAATGAGTTCGCCATCTTTTCTCGTCTCAATAGCCGCTTTGCTCTTGAGCGCTCCAATGCTGATGTTGAGCTCTCCTTGTTCTAAACTCGTTATTTCAGAAGCTTTCTTTTCTCCTTTTGCAAGTTCTTGTAAGAGTCGACGTTCAGGAAGTCCGTTTTCTTTGTAACGTACGCCATTGACATCAAGTGCGATGAGTTCTTCGCTACTATTTTCGAGAATGACAAGCTCTTTGTTCGAGAGCCATTGCAATCCGCGCATGACTTCAATATCTTGCAAACCCGTTTTTGCAGATAATTCTTTGGCAAAACTTTCCCCTGTGAGCACTCGCAAAATAAGAATCTCATACTGGTGAAGTTTGTCAACAACGCTTGCCATGGAAAAAGAGTGCATATTTCATGTTTAAAAGTTTATGGGTTATCTGATGAATTTATTGCGACAAGACAGTTTCAAGCTTTATTTTTGTTTTTGCGCCATCCGTGCAATCCCTAGAAGGGGTAATTCATCTTTTGCAATCACTATAATTTTTGTCTTGCGAAGAAGGGATGCAAATTCCTTTTCTGCATGTTTATAGAGTGTACTCTTGAATTTCTGTCCAAGCAAGTCCTTATTTGAACGAATAACGCCACCCCATAAGAAGATGACTTCTGCTTTGATGCCAAGAATCATGTGTTGCACAAACCAGCCAAGCGTTTCCGAAAAGATGTGTTTGATGGTTGTCACGCGCTTATCTTTGTGTTTGAATAAGTTTTCAGGAGGAATTTTTTTTCCAATGAATTTTTTTTCAAGCATGACTAGGCCTTGACCTGAAAGAAGGTCGCCAAACGTTCCTTGCTTATTTGTCAGTGGATTGTGCATGGAAAAATGGCCTGGTTCTCCTGGAAGAAATGGTTCTCCCACAATGCCTGTTGCGCCTCCAAGACCTGTTCCGACAATTATAACCGCAGCTCGTTTTCCGATAAATTGTTTGTATACAACTGGCAGTCCTGCGCCAAGAGCCTCAGCATCATTCATGATCACCGTATTTTTTCCAAAAGCCTTTTTGAGAAGTGTTGCATCAATGCGAAGCTTTTTTGACTTATCTATAAAGACGTTGCCGATTTTCGGTCCGCCAATACCAAAGGCAAATCCAACTTCGTTTTTCTTAAGAAGATGAGTGAGAAGGAAGCTGTTTACCAGTGCAACAACGTCCTTTGTCGTCTTGCTCTTAGGCTGCACGGTGAGCTTGGCAACAACCTTGTCCTTTTGTATCAAGGCAAGCGTCCAATTCGTACCACCCAAGTCGCCTGCCACAATTCCTTTCATGGCCATGTATGTTATTCCAAGAATCAAACTTTATTAATGTTTTCCCAAAAAGTCCTCTATCTAGCTTCAAAACTCTGTTAGTTCTCTCTACCTTCGAAATCCTTAAAAACAAGATGGTTTTATTGGATTGCTATGGCGCAAAACCTATCGGTTGAGGAAAAACTCGCATTGATTACGCGGGGAACACAAGAAATTGTTGGAGAAGAAGAACTTGCAGCGATCCTGAAGGATCGTTCACTTAAAGTGTATATTGGAACAGCAGTTACTGGTCGTCCTCATGTTGGCTATTTTGTTTGGGTGATGAAGTTAGCAGATTTTCTGAATGCAGGTTGTGAAGTAACTATCCTTCTTGCAGATCTTCATGCCATGCTTGACGATCTCAAAACACCTTTCGAACTCTTAGAAGACCGAGTCGCATATTACAAATTCATCGTCACTGCTATGCTTGAAAGTGTTGGCGCTGATGTGACTCGCTTAAAATTTATCAAAGGCTCTGATTACCAATTGGAGAAGAATTACACGCTTGATATGTACAAGCTCGCAGCTACTGCTTCGCTTAACGATGCGAAACGCGCAGCTGCTGAAGTGGTGCGTTTCGGAAACAATCCCCGTCTTGGAGGATTTATTTATCCTATTATGCAAGCACTTGACGAAGAGTACTTGGGTGTTGACGCGCAGTATGGTGGCGTTGATCAGAGAAAAATTCTCATGTTCGCAAGAGAGCATTTGCCAAAACTTGGCTACAAACAGCGCATTGAAATTATGACGCCAATGGTGCCTGGCTTGCAAGGAGCGAAGATGTCCGCAAGCGATCCTAATTCAAAGATCGATGTTCTTGATGATGCTGAGACGGTGAAAAAGAAACTGAACAAAGCTCAGTGCACAGAAGGTATTGTTGAAGACAATGGTGTTTTGGCTTTTTGTGAATTCGTCATTTTTCCCTTTCTAAATTCGAAGAAGCGCGAGTTCGTCATTGAACGGCCAGAGAAATTTGGTGGCAACGTTCAGTACACAACCTTCGAACTGCTTCGAGATGCCTTCGCGCAAAAACACGTGCACCCGCTTGATCTTAAGAATGCGGTTGCCAACAGTATCAACGAACTTCTTGATCCGGTCAGGGCAGCATCGAAAGACAAAGACGAGTTGATTGCGAGGGCCTACCCCTAAGCAAAACGCAATAATCAAAACGTTTATAAACTTAAAGATGATGTATTCTCTATAACCTTACTGGTCAAGAAAAGGGGTGAATTAATACAATGGCTTTGGAAAATTTGATTTTATCCGTTATCGTTGCAACATTGCTTGCAATAGTATACGCACTTCGTGTTCTCATTCGACTTGAGATGCGAATTGCTCGCATTGATTTTCATATTGAGCGACTCGCAGAGTCGATCATGCGTGAAGAAAAGAAAATCGAAGCAGAAGAAACAGCTATTGAGCGAAAACTTTTTGGTGCAAAAAAAACAACTGCAACAAAAAGCGTAGCAAAGAAAAGAACAGCAACCAAGTCATCTGCGAAGAGAAAAAAGATGGCAACAAAGAAAAAAGCTACAAAAAAAGCTGTCGCGAAAGCTCCAGCAAAAAAACCTGCAAAGAAAAAATAAAAGTCTTTTCGGGCTATTCCTTTTCCTTTTTCACTTTTTATTTTTTTTATTTTTCTATAACTTCTTCAAATAAGAATCCTTTGAGTTCAGTTTCTTCTTCAGAAATCATATAGCTCTTTTCAGTGATCTTAAGATCTTCAACACTAACAAAGCGCCAGTTTCCTTTTGGAAATTTGATTGCAACAAAACATTCAGCGCCAAAGGTATTCGAGAACAGCACCAATTCTTCTATTTCTTTTTTCGTAAAATATTTTGCATGATCTCGCGTTGCTTTTACTTCAAGGGCGATTTTACGAAGATTGTTCGATGCAAGCACATCAGGAGAAGGATATTTCGAACTGCCGCTTCCTGCAACACGCACTGCAGCCCATCCTGCTTGCCAGAATAAATGAATGAGCTCCCGCTCCGCGTTACTTCCCTTTGCTTTATGATTCATAACATGCAATAAAGAAAGAGTGAATAAAAACGTTTCTATTTGTACATTTCAACAAATAATCGGGTGAGTTCTGCATTATTGGGAGTGGGGATGCTAAACTTCTTGCCAAGTTGCGTGATGTATCCGTTGAGAAACCTAGATTCTGATGTTCTACCAGAAATGGCGTCTTGGTATGTTGACGAATAATGTTTCATCTTCGAAACAAAATTATAAAAGATTTCTCGAAGCACTTCTCTACTTCTCACTTCTGCAATTTTACTTACCACTTCATATGCTTCATCAAAGAGCACGTCCATTTCTTTTCGATGAGTCTTACTTAATTCGTAAAATGTTTTTTTATAGATTGCTGAGAGAAGATTGATGGCGCAGTTCATGATGAGCTTTTCCGCTTTTATTGAACGCAAATTCTTTTCTGCCGTGCAATTAATTTTCGCATCAAGAAGAACCTGTTCAATTTGTTTCCCAATCACCGTATCTTCTGTTTTCCAACCCATTTTAACTGGATGAACGAGCAAATGATTTTCGATGAGGCGAAATCCTTCAAAAATGGAAATGGTGGTGAAATGAGATTCGCCAATGTAGGGGGTATATACTGCTTCATCAACAAGACCATTTTGGATAGAAACGATTATCTCACTTTTCACTTTGTTTTTTTGAACAAGCTTGAGATTTTTTTGCAAGTCATAGAGTTTTGAAGTAATAAATATGATGTCATAGGTGGCATCTTTTGGGAAATCATATATTTTTTGCGGTATTTCAAAGATTTCTTCTCCGATAATGATGGTGTCGTGAAGTTTATGGAGTTTATCTCTGCCAAGAAGTTGGACTTCATTGTTGCTGGCATGTAACTTGACGCCTAAATATGTGCCAATTGATCCCGCCCCAACGATAAGAATCTTCATCTTATCTCTTCAGGTTTGCATCGAGAATTATAAAGCTTTTTATGAATGAAGCGTTTATGTTATCACTGCTCAAAAATTAAACAATCAAGAATAAGAAAGAAAAAAATATTTCAAATGAATTGTACTTTTACAAGAGCTTTTTGAGCTTTTCAACCATATCTGTTTTTTCCCACGGGAACCCACTTCGACCAAAATGACCATACGCTGCAGTTTCATAATAGATTGGTCGCAAAAGATTAAGATGCTTGATGATAGCAGCAGGTTTTAAAGGAAAATGCTCTTTTACTGCAGCAATAATCTTTTCTTCGCTTATTTTTCCAGTGCCGAACGTGTCAACATATACGCCAACAGGATCTGCAACGCCAATCGCGTACGCAAGTTGCACTTCACATTTTGTTGCAAGTCCTGCAGCAACTAGATTTTTTGCAATGTAACGAGCCATATATGCTGCGCTGCGATCAACTTTCGAAGGATCCTTGCCAGAAAATGCGCCGCCGCCATGTCTGCCCATGCCACCATAGGTATCAACAATGATTTTTCTTCCTGTAAGGCCTGCGTCTGCAGCAGGGCCTCCAATAACAAACCTTCCTGTTGCGTTGATATGGATTTTTGTGTTCTTGTCAAGTAAGTCTCCGCATACTGGTTCAATTACTTCGTTTCTGATTGCATCGCGAAGATCTTCTTCGGCAAGTTCTTCAAGATGTTGCTGTGCAACAACAACTGCTTCTATACGTTTAGGTTTTCCATCACTGTATTCAACGGTAACTTGACTTTTTGCATCAGGACCTAAGTGAGGAATGATTCCTTTTTTGCGAACTTCAGCAAGTCTTTTTGTTAATGCATGCGCCTTCATAATCGCTAAAGGCATAAGCTCTTCAGTTTCATCACAGGCAAAGCCAAACATGAGTCCTTGGTCTCCTGCTCCTTGCTCTTCATGCATGCCTTCTCCTGAACTGACGCCCATGGAGATGTCTGGACTTTGTGGTTGCACGGCAACAAGCACGGCTGCATCTTCAGCATCGATGCCAAACTTAGCATTTGTGTAGCCAATATCTCGCAACGCATCCCTTGCAACTTTTTGCATATCAACATACCCGGTTGTTTTTATTTCTCCAAGTACCATAATCATGCTGTTCTTTGTTGCAGTTTCCACTGCAACTCTTGCTTGCGGATCTTGTCGTAAGACTTCATCAAGAATTGCATCGCTCACTTTATCACATACTTTATCTGGATGTCCTTCGGAGACACTCTCACTGGTAAAGTAATAATTTCCTTTCATGTGTAATCACCCCGTTGTCTTGGTTTTTTCTTTCTCTTAAAAATATTCTCTTCTTTTTGTGTGTTTTTTATGGTTTTTTCCGAAACATATCGATTTGTTTAAATAGGAGTGTTCTCTTATGATATGTAGAGGTTGATATGTATGATCAAGAAACATAATGGAATAAAAAAAACATTGCTCCTTGCCATTCCTTTGCTAGTAGTCATAATTGCACTTTCTGCGTGCACCCTGCAGGATCTTGGCAATGGAAATAACAATTACCAAGAAGATCCAGAACTTATTGGTTTGCCAAATGATGGTTTGCAGAAATTTGCAAGTATTGCTGAAGCGCAAGCGTACTTACAAGCAAAGCAACTTGAAGAGAGCGGTTCATTCTCTTCACCTTTGATGTCACGGGGTGGCATGATGGAAACGGCTGCCTTGATGGATGCGCAATCTTCTCTAGGCAAATCCGTCACTGTTACTATGGGTGGTTCAACAACTCCTGCGTACTCTGAAACAAATGTGCAGGTTTCAGGCGTTGATGAGCCTGATATTATCAAAACTGATGGTAACTACCTGTACACTATTGCTAATAACAAGCTTGTTATTGTGGACGCGACAACTCCTCAAGAGCCAGAACTTGTATCTGAAACGCCAATAAGTGAGGATACTACTAACTGGCGTTCTCCTCGCGCAACTGAACTATTTGTGAATGGGGACTATGTGGTGGTGTTTGTGAGTTCATATGAGCAAACAGTTAGCTTTTCTAAATATGATATTTATCCGCAGGAATCATATCGACAAATGACTATTGCATACATTTTTGATGCGAGTGAAAAGTCAGATCCTCAACTTGTACAGAAAGTTTCTGCAACGGGAAATTTCCAAGACGCGCGCATGATTGGCGACACGGTCTATTTTATTGCGCAAGAATACTCATGGAATGGAAACGGTATTGCAGAACCTTTTGTATCAACCGATGTGATGCGCATTGCTCCTGCAATTTACTATTTCGATTCGCCCGAAACAAATTATAATTTTGCCACCATTGTTTCTTTTGCTATTGCATCTCAAGAAGTAATTGATGTCGAGACGCTCATGGTAGGTTATGACACGACGTTGATGATGACAGAAAACAATTTATATCTTGCAACGAGGCCTAACAATTGGTGGGGTTGGAGACAAGGATATGGCGAAGAACGGTTTAACGAAGTGATTTTGCCTCGCTTACCTGCTGAATTGAAAACACAAATCAATCAACTTGACGCAGACTTGACTGAAGACGAACGTTGGCAAGAAATCAGTTTGCTTCTTGGAGCATTTTTTGAAAAAGCAGCAACTGATGATTCCTTTGCTCAAGTCTACGAAGAGGTATTTGGAGATATCGAAGAAGCACTTCTCGCCTATGACACAGAACAAGCATTGGCTTATGATCAAACGCAGATTCATAAATTTGGACTTGCAAACGGAAAACTTTCCTACGCCGCAACAGGAAGTGTTCCTGGATCGCTACTCAACCAATTCAGTCTTGACGAATATGAAGGAAATCTTCGCGTTGCAACAACCATTAATATCTGGGTTGGAGAGCGTATTGTTACCAATAATGTTTTTGTCCTTGATGAAGATTTAAACCTGGTTGGTGATCTTCGCAATCTTGCACGGGATCAATCAATTTTTGCAGCAAGATTTTTAGGAGATCGTCTGTACTTAGTAACTTTTGAGCGCACAGATCCGCTCTTCGTTATTGACTTAAGTGATGCTACCAATCCAAATGTGCTTGGCGAATTACATATGCCTGGCTTTAGCAGCTATTTGCATCCTTACGATGAGAATCTCATTATTGGTGTTGGAAGAGATGGTGATGAAGAGGGCCGACTTGGCGGCATCAAACTCGCATTGTATGATGTTAGTGATGTTGCGAATCCTGTTGAAAAGGATGTCGTTGTTATCGGCGATCAAGGCTCATCAAGCCCTGTGCTTGACGATCACCACGCCTTTTTGTTTGATAAGGAGAAGAATTTGCTTGTTTTGCCTGTTGCGAAAGTAACTGCAAAAATTGCGCAAGGTCAATATGCTTATCGATACACGATGTGGCATGGCGCATATGTTTTTGACGTTGACGAAACGGGCTTTACGCAAAAGGGAACAATTCAACACGGATCAAGTTCAACGTCGTATTATTACTGGAGAGATTCAGCGACGGTCCTTCGTGGGTTGTACATTGATGATGTGCTTTACACGCTCTCAACAAAGTATTTGAAGGCAAATGATCTTGAGACGCTTGAACCGTTGGCTTCGCTCTCGTTGCCGCAAGTTGAAGAGTTTGATCGAGAAGAATTTGTTGGACTTCCCGTATATTGAGCAAGATTTTTTTTGATTTCTTTTTGTGTTTCTTTTTGTCTTTCGTACTTTTTTCGTATGTGTGTTTTCTTGCTTTTCGCTTCTCTATTTGTTCCCGAAACCTTTATATATTGACTTTCATTGTCTTTGCAGTATGAAAGCTACTTTCTTTGAGGCGAAAGGCGCGGCGTGCGCTGGTCGTGTTCATCGTTAGTTTTCTTGCTTCTTCTTGTTTGTGGTGGTAATAGTGTAATGGTTAGCATAGGGGTCTGTGGAACCCCTGGTCCGGGTTCAATCCCCGGTTACCGCCCCATTTCTTTCACAAACATGTTCTGCAACTGTAGTTCGTAAGATTTGCGAAAAATTCTTCTTTTCTCGGAAATATTTTACCTCGTATTCTCTCTTGAATGATAACAAATATAAGTAAGTTCATTTTGCGTGCTTGTTACCATGGCAACTTATCATTCTGTAGAAGACGTTATCGCTGAACAAATTCTCCCAGGTGAACCAATTAACGAGCAAGGTAAGAACAAACAACTACTTCGAGATTTTACCTCTCGATCAGAAGGTCGTTTGGTCGATGAATTTCGCGGTATGGGCAGATTTCTTGGACGACGTGTCGCTCCTTGGCATGCTCTTAAAGAAGAGGGAACGCATTATTCTGAAGATGAACTCGATATTCTTGACTATTTCTTTGGTAATCCTCGCTCAAATGTTTCTTCGGTTCGAGACAGTATGCCTGGTGATTTATGGGGTCAACTTGCAGGTCAATATGCAAGAGCAACAATTCCTGCAAGGGATCGTTTGCTCGAAATTGCCGCGGGCATGGAACGTATAGATCCTGCAATGACTATTCAGAATATTGCCTATGCGATTCGTCGTTCTGATACAAATTTCTTGGACGTTTTTTCTGTGGTGGCAGGATTATTTGTTGAACGATACGGTATCAATTATGGTCATGCTTCTCTGCGTGATTCAGGAACTATTCGTATGGTCTTCGAAGGAGTATCACAACGTTTGACAAAGCTTTTGGAGTTTGAACGTGTTGGCGCGTACCAAGAACAATCAACGCGAGCAATACCGTTTGAAGCAGAAAACTTAGCAATTCCTTTTGAAGTGAGAGGCACACCATTTGAAGATCGCTTTGCAGCGTATGGCGCACATCTTATCGGGTTGTACAATCGTGCGCTTGAGCGAAGCAAAGAATGGTTCCATGGTAATTTGCATGGACTTCGAGATGATGCAAATGAAGAAATTGCTTCTCGCTTGCGAGCGGCAGGAGTTGATTCTGATCGGGTTATACGAAGCAAAGAATGGGATGGGGTGATTGGCGCTGCAGCATTTGATGTCGCGCGCATGCTTATTCCTCAATTTATGACAACAAGCCTTGCAGTGACGCTAAACACGAGACGATTCCAAGAGCTTCTTACCATGATGCAATCTGATCCTTTGTGGGAAGCGCAACTCATTGGAAGAGCCGCACAAATTGAAGCATTAAAAGTTAGTCCAACGTTAATGAAGTATGGTGATGCGAGTCAATACCAAGTAGAACGTCATGAACGAATGGCTGAGCTTTGTGATACGATCATGGAAGGTTCTTCTCTCCAACCTCTTTCTTTTGGAGAATTCGAAATTGGTTCAAAATTAGTTTCTGCAACAAGAGATCTTGAAACGCGCTTACTGGCAAGTGCATTGTTTAGTGATAGTACTGGAGAACATTCATTTGCTGATATAGTTGGCAGAGTTGCCTCTTTAGATCAAGATGAGCGAAGAAAAATTGCATTAACGTTACTTGAAGGAATGGGTCCTCATGATGAGTTCCCTCATGCTTTGGAAGTTGGTGCTCTCGTGTTTGAGCGAACCTATAATTATGGCGCGTTTCGTGACTTGCAACGACAACGAGGCGACAGACAACAATGGTCTCGGTATGGTTTTCACGGATTTACCATGCATCCTATGTTCGAGAACGTTGGTATGCGTGATGAAGTCGTAGCTGCCATGCACTTGGGAAGAAAACTCTATGTTGATTTGCTTGCAGCAGGACATAAAAATGCAGCTGAGTATGTTGCCCCTATGATGGGTGTTGTGCAACATGTGGTGACAATGGATCCCCGTCAACAATTCTACCAGGCAGGACTTCGCACGTGGGATCAAGGCCATGAAGATTATAGAAGAATTGCCAATGATGAAGTTGCTGCAACGCTTCGCAGGCTTCCTGCATTTCAAGGTCTTGTCAGATTCGATCCTGCAACCTATCGACTCAATCGGTTGCCTGAGAAAGTAAACAGCATTGTACAAGGAGAAATAAAAAAGGCTCAAAAATCACAAGAAGCATAATTTTTTTAAGAGATTTTTTTTTCTTTCTAAATTTTTATTTTCTTAAAATCATGTCCGAGTTCTACGTCATCACTACACGTTTTCAGTTCTTCTTCGATTAGTGCAAGATCTTTATACCTTTGCGAGAAATGTGTTGCAACCGTTTTCTTCGGTTCTGCTTGTGAAATAATTGCGCACACATCTTGCGTGCATAAGTGTTTATATTCGTGCGCTTTTTCCTTATGCTGTTTTGCATAGGTGCATTCGGTGATGAGAAGATCTGCTTCTTTGGCAACGGCAAAACAACCATTGCACAGTGCCGTGTCTGCAACAAATCCGATCACTTTTCCTTTTTTCACACTTGTCACGTCTTCTGCTTTGATCGTTTTTTCTTTCCACGCAACAGGTTTTCCTTCTGAGAGTTTGCCAACAAGAATCCCAGGTAAGTCTTTTGGAATTTTTGTCATAAGCACGTTGCGCTTATCTGCTTCAACAAAGCGATACCCAACGCACGGTGTTGAGTGTTCTAAAAAATATGCTTCGATATGATAGTCTTTAGTTTTGTGCACTTCACCTTCTTTTTCCACTTCAACTATGGTGAGGGGAAGTTCTTTTTCATACGCTACTGTTTGCAAGAGATGATTCATGCGTTCTTTTGTTCCTCTTGGTCCAATAATAAGTATGTCATGATCTACTTGTCCATTGCCAATTGTTTGTAATAATCCGATAAGTCCTGAAACGTGGTCTCCGTGCCAATGCGTAAGAAGAATCTTGGTCACTTTTGTGCGATTCAAGCCAGCAATATTCATTTGGCGCTGGGTTCCTTCTCCGCAATCTACTAAAATGAGCTCTCCTTGAAAACTCAGACAAAAACTTTGCACATTGCGTTCTTTTGTTGGTACCATTGATGAGGTGCCAAGCATTGTGAGTTCGCATACCATATTAGATGAAAGAAAGCCATCTTATTTATAAATACTTTTTTATTCTGTTTCTCTTGCATGGAAAAAATTGATCCTGGCGTTGCAACAGTTCCAGAAGAAAAACAAACAAAAAAGAAAGTGGTTCCAACACTCATGTTTGTCAAAGGAACAGTTGTTGCATCAGACACTGAAGAAGCACTTGACCTGTATGCAACTGGTCGTTTCGGCTATTTAGCAGAGGACAATTCTCTTCACTTTTCATTAAACGAAGCACTCTTTCTTTTAGAAAAAGGACGCGCAACCGTTCTTGACGGAAGACGCCAAGTGCTTGACAAACAAATTTTTATTAAACGAGCTGAACGCATCGAACCAAATTTCTTTGTTCGCTACGCAGTTTATAGGGATATGCGAGGACGAGGATACATTGTCAAAACAGCCCTCAAATTTGGGGGAGATTTTCGAGTCTATGATCGTGGCGTGAAACCAGGCGATGATCATGCGCGCTGGATTCTCTATCCTGTTAGCGAAGGATCTGTGTTAACCTGGCATGAATTTGCTGCAAAGAATCGCGTTGCGCATTCAACAAAGAAACGTTTACTTATTGGCGTTGTTGATGATGAAGGCGATATTTCTTACTGGGAAATTCGTTGGATTCGGCCGTAATTCCTTCTCGATACTTTTTTAAATTCTTTTCCTTCTAATTATTTTGGTGTTGTTGTGAGTCGTTTTGTTGTTTTTCCTTTGGTTGTTGGTTTGGTTGCTTTAGTTGGTGTTTTGTTGTTGTTTGTTGGTCGTTTTGATTTTGATGGTAGTGGTCGTGCTTTTAGTGTTGATGTGACTGCGCCAAGTAGTGATGCTTCTTTGGATGATGTTGAGGTTGTTGGTAAGTCTCATGTTGATGCTTCTGATGAGTTGGTTGTTGTTAAGGAAGAGGTTGTTAAGGATGTTGTTGTTAAGGAGGATGGTAATGGTGTTGTGCAGAAAGATGTTGTGAAGGAGGTTGTTGATTCTGGTAATGATGTTGATGATGATTTTGGTTTTGATGACGTTGATGTTGGTGTTCGTGGTTTAAGTTTTCCTGTGGTGACTCGTTTTGTGCCGGGTGTTGGTGAGTTAAGAAATGGTAAATTGTCTTTTCGTCATAGTGATCGTTTAAGTTCTGTTCGTTTGAAGACTGCTGCGAATACTGCGCAGGTTACTGGTGAGTTTCTTAGTCTTCCTTTTGGTCAGGAGTTGGTTAGTACTAATTCTCGGTTAAGTTTTGCAACAGAAAAAGAATTGGATGAATCTGGTCTTTATTTCTTCGGTGCAAGATACTACGATCCAAACATTGGAAGATTCACCGGGGTAGATCCGGTCAGAAGTAATCATGCTTATTCTTATGTGGGAAACAACCCAATGAATTTAGTGGATCCTGATGGGATGGATCCTCGCTTAGAAAATCGTATGATTCCTCATGCACGGATTATTGATGCTAAGAAAGGCTGGATTCCTGATCGCATTGAGCTGCAAGAGACGAGATTTAAGGTGTATATGCATCCTTCGCCTGCACTCGCAGAGGAATATTATGCAAGAACGGGACAGACCCTTTCCAGAACAGACTTCAAAATAGGAATCAAACCTGGTTGGTCAAGAAGGCAAATTGCCGAGGAGTTTGTTCGTTTAAAGATAATTTATGGATTAGATGATTCGCAGTTTTTGTTTGCTTTGCAGAGGGAAAATAATCATGCTAACGCAATTGGTTCGCGGCATCATGCAGACTTGCTTAAGGCATTGGATGCTGAATTGCGACCACGTTTATCAAGCAAAATTCTTGTTAGGGGTGCAGCACCTGTTCTTACCTTGTTCTTAATCATGCCGGAACTTGCTTCCGCAGCTGAGACTGGAGGGGTTGAAGGAGTTGCAAGCGAGTCCGCTGCTATTGGTGGTGGTCTTATTGGCGCAAGCTCTGCTTTAGCACTTGCCGCGCCGTACACAACTCCTTTACTTGCTGCAGGACCCACAGGGCCTTTTTTGTGGGTGGGGGCAGAATTATGTGTTGGTGCATGCGGTTATATGTTTGGCGATGCTTTTGTTAGAGCGGGTGCTGATTTGCTAGCTCCTGCGACTCCTGAAGAATTGGCAGCGCAAAGAGCTGCGTATGTTCAACAGAATTATGATTTTGGTTTTGGTTCTGCACGAGCTGTCATGCAAGCAGATAACTTGCAAGTTGCTGATCCTTTACTGTCTCGTTAAGTTTCTTTTGCTTGTTCGCGGATGAGTTGTTGATGTGTTGCATAAGGGTTTTCTGCTACACTTGCTTCATGCAAAAGTCTTCCAGCAAGGCTGATTGAGTTTCTTGTTGATTCATGAATGATTTTGTAATGTGATGCTTGATCGGGATCTTTTCTTAGTGCGTAGAATATAAATTGATCCGCGAGCGCTTCTTTTGCTTCAGGGTCTGCAAGTAAGTTTGCTTTTTGTTCGGCTGATAAAAAATGCGGGAAATTTCTTCTGATTGCGCGCTCACCAAATTCGTGAAGGATGGTGGTGAGGCGAAGAGTGGCAATAACTTTTTCAAGAGGAAGTGCAGCCAGTTGCTGATTGGCATTTATTCCTTTTGTGAGAAGTGCTGCTTGCAATTCATGTGCTTGATTGTTCACGTGAATTTGATCGGATGGCGAGTGATAGAATCCTGCCCAGATGCTTCCTTGAACACTTGCAGCAAGAGGATCAATGGCAAGAATGGTGTCTCCTAAAATTTCTTCTGGTGTGGTGTGCCCATATAATGCACTATCTCCTGATCGCACATATATTTTATTTTCAAATACCAAATAATCTGCTTCGGGTCTTTTGCTCTCTGGCGCTTCGAGATGATTCAGAACATTTCTTACTTGAGAAGGGAGGTCCGCTCTTGCTTTTTGAAGTTCTTTTGGGGTTATCTTACTTGCCCATTCTTCGATTTCTTCAATGCTAAGAATACTTATTTCTCCTGGAGATCTTTGCTGACGAATTAAGTAAAGATTGCCAAGATGGGTTGTTGGCACGTGTTTTTTTCTGGCGGCAATTACTGAAGCAGCAATAATGTATTCTGCAATGGGGTCATGTGAGTGCATAGTTCTTAAAAACAATGTTCAATTTATAAATTTTATCACTATTAAATAGTAATTTTATTGGTTTTTTTATCAAATCTCAACGCTTATAAATTAAGATTTCTTGCTTGTCTTTCATGGTCACTCAGGATGATGTGTTACGTGTTATCTCACAGCGAGGTCCTATTATTCCAAACGAGGTGAGAAAAGCCTTAGGTGTTCAAGACAACTTTCTTGTTGGTGCCTTGCTTTCTGAACTGAAGAGTTTTGGCAAAATTCACATGACTGCTATGCGTATGGGTGGGAGTCCAATTTATTACCTTCTTGGACAAGAACCAAAACTTGTCAATTTTATTGGTTATCTTAATGAGAAAGATCGCAGAACTGCTGAAGCGTTGCAAAAGCATCAAGTTGTTCAAGATAAAGGGCAATCGCCTTTAATTCGGGTCTCACTTCGCACCATAAAAGATTTTTCTTCATCGTTTTCTATAAAAGAGAATGGTGAAGATGTGCTCTTTTGGCGCTGGTATTTGCTTGATGAAGAACAAGCAAAGCAAAAAGCATACTATATATTGCATCCTGAGAAAAAACCTGTTGCCTTGGATCCTGTACAAAAAACTGCTTCTCAGGTGAACGAATCTGCTCAGCATAGTCCTCCTATCATGCCTGCAAAAGAAGTTGCTCCAGCCCCTCAAGCGCAACCTATTGTGAACCAAGAATCAACAAAGACTGTTGCGCCTTCTGTCGAACAAAAACCCTTGCCTGTTCCTCCTGCGCCCCAAAAGAAAGAAGTGCAACAAACGGTTCTTTCTCAAAAACTTTCTATTCAAGAAGACCCTCGTCCTCAAATTTCCGTTACGCCTCTTGAAAAACCAACTGCTGTTGTTTCTGAACAAACCATTTCATCAAATGAAGGGGTGTATGCTGAACTTGATAGTTCGTCATTTCTTTCTTCATTGAAACGATTTTTCACTGCAAAAAAAATTGCCGTGCTTCTTGCAAAACAATTGCGAAAAAATGCAGATTATGAATTCATTATTGCAGTACCTTCGCCTGTTGGTTCAGTGCGATTTGCTTGCAAGGCAAAAAACAAAAAGAAACTTTCTGAAAACGATGTCGTTGCCATTTATTTTGGTTTGCAACAATATCGCTTGCCAACTATGCTTATTTCAACAGGTGATGTTGCAAAGAAAGCTCAAGACCGTCTTGACAAAGATCTTTCTGGTTTGACTCTTGTACAACTAGAAGAACAATAGATGCGTGTGTTCGCTTTTTTCTTTTCACTTAGTTCTCATGTCACATCGAATGTGGGTTTCACACAACCTATTTTTAGTAACAACCTTTTTGAAGTCTGTGCTCTTACACTGTTATATGGGTTCACCAATTCTTGGCATTGTCAACTCTCAGGAACTGAAGCTTGAGGATCTGCGAGGAAAGGTCATCGCAGTTGATGCGTTTAACACACTCTATATGTTTTTGACAACGATTAGAGGTCCTGATGGAACGCCCTTAAAAGATAGTAAAGGAAATGTTACATCGCATCTTTCTGGTTTGTTTAGTCGCTTTACCACCCTTTTGCACTATGGTGTTCGCCCCGTATTTGTTTTTGATGGAAAAGCTCCCGATCTTAAACGCGAGGAGCGGGAACGAAGAAAAGCGATTAAGGTTGAAGCGCAAAAACAATTTGATGCTGCAGAACAAGCAAGAGATCTTGAGGGGATGAGAAAATTTGCTTCTCGCACAGCAACGCTTTCACAAGAGATGATTTCAGAAGCAAAATGCTTACTGCTTGCACTGGGCATTCCTTTTGTTGATGCACCAAGCGAAGGAGAAGCGCAAGCAGCATATATGGTAAAAAAAGGTGATGCATTTGCTGTTGTCAGTCAAGATGCTGATGCCTTATTATTTGGCGCTCCTCGTGTTATAAAAAATCTCAGCATTTCGTTTCGCAGAAAAATGCCTGGCACTTCGGCTTATAAAACGGTGATGCCTGAATTGATCGAACTCAAGGAGGTGCTTTCTTCTCTTTCACTTTCAGGGCGCCAACTTCTCTTGCTTGGTATTCTTGTTGGCACTGATTTCAATCGAGGTGGCATCAAAGGAATTGGTCCTAAAAAAGCACTTAAGCTTGTTAAGGAATTTGGTGAGGATGCCAAAACCTTGTTTACTGAGGCAAAAGCAGAGTTTGATTGGGAGGCAGTCATTAACGTTTTTGATACGATGCCGGTAACTGACGAGTACGTGCTTGAATTTAGAGGGGTTAACGGTGCTGAAGTCAAGCGTTTGCTTTGTGATGGGCATGAGTTTTCTGAGGAGCGGGTAAGTTCTGTGCTTGAACGTCTTGCGAAGACTGCTTCGCTACGCGCTCAGAAGAGCATTTTCGATTATTGACTGGTGTCATAACTCTTTCATAACTATGATTTGTCTTCATTCTTAAATAATAACAAAATCGAAACATTTATATAATTAGGTTCTTTCGCGAAAAGTGATTCAAATTGTTATCAGGGGGTTTACTATGAAACAAACACCAAATTTACTAAATAGAGTTCTTGTTGCTGCTACAACGCTAGGATTAAGTGCTTCTCTTGCATTTTCTCAACCAGAGGCACTTGCGGACACGGGAGGAGAAGATTTTAACATGAATCCTTGGCCGATTGCTGCACACGTTTCTGAAAATTCAACTGGAGCGGATTCACTTGCCGCGCCAATTGAAGTTGCTCCTGAACAGGCTGCTCCTGCAGTTCCTGCGTTATCAACGCCAGCACTTGTCAATGGTGTGCCAAAAGTTCTTGTCAATCCAGAATCAGATGATGTACGATCTTTGCTCCAAGATGGTTTTGGCGGTGTATACACTTTCGAAAAGGGAGATCTGGTAAGCACGGTGCGACTTGGCCAATCCTTATCGATGCGTAAAGGCCTTGATGTTACTCTTACTGGTGCACTTGCAAACTTATCGCAAGATAATTTGAAAGAACTTTCAGCGATTTCAAAGGGTGTTAAATTTGATTGGTATCGCTGGCAAGCAATTGTTGCAGCAAATCCAAGCTCAACGGTTTCTGGTTTCGTAGGAGATTCTCTTCACACGGGAAACTTTGTGTTCAACCCTAACAGTCCAAATTATGGTCCAAGAGCGGGTGAGACTATTTTGCTTCCTGCCCTTGCAAATGTCAAACCTATTTATGACTACTTATCGAGCCATGGAATTTCTGTCGCTTACGTTCCTTTACCACCGCAAGCAGACATTGATAAGGTCATGGAGCACAACCAATGGCTTGCTCAACATCCAGAAAATCTTGCACAAGAAGCAGATTCTCTTGAAGAAGGTATTGAAGAAGTTCTTCGCTTCAAAAGTGGAAATGGTAGCATTGTGTTAAAAATTCATACGCGAGAAGCAAAGCAAGATTCTGGTTATGTAACGCTTGACAGCCTTCGAGCTGACATGGCAGCGTGGGCTTCATCTGACCTTGCTTACAAATTGTTCGCGACATTCGCACAGTCAGATTCTCTTTTCAAACAAGAATTTGGCGGAAAACTTATTGCTCGTGACGAAGTTGCTGCAAGTTTGCAAGATTTATCGAACGCGTATATGGATAGTGTCGCAACACAACTCGTTGATTCGCTTGGTATAGATTCGTCTGCTGTCGGACAGACCATTGTTTCACAGGAAACTCTTCCTCTTGCTCAAGCTTCAATCGCACTTGAGTATGTTAACCGCGTAGCACTTGCAAGACAAACATGGAATAATTTGCGAGAGAATGAACTTCGTGCTCGTGAAGAAGAGCTTGCACGACGTGAACAAGAGCAAGTACAACAGGCACGCATTGATCATGTAAAAATCAATCAAGGTCGATCTACTATCGCCGAGCGTTCAGGAATTCCTGGCGTGTTCTCTTACGCAAGAGGTCTTGGATCAAATCCATCTGACGCGCTCGTGTATTCAGTACCGATGCTTAACAAAGATGGTTCATTCACGCTTGATGCAAGACTTGGCGCACTCAACCTTGCTCGCGGTGAAGAAACTAGTTCAAGTTTCCACGCAGAAAATCCTAGAATGGTTGGCGGACAAGAAGTTCTTGACACGTTCGATTCAGAATCGGTTTACACCTCTGACGCCTCACTGCTTGGTCCGGTTGCCGGTCTTGGTTTAACTTGGCAAGCAACAGAAAAGGATGCGTTAACTGCATTTGGAGAAGTTGGTTACGGATTTGGATCTGCAGATAATTCATTGCGTGAAACAAGCCTTCTTACGTTTGGCGGTTACACTGAAGAAGATGCAGCATATTCTTCTGAGAACACGTCAGTTAGTACGGGAGTTTCTCGAATTGGCGCAGCATATACTCGTCAAGTGTTGAGAGATTTGGGTTTGCAACTTGGTGTTTCAACAACGCACGTACTTGGTTCAGATGATGTATCTGGAAAACCAAACACGCAAGTCACTCTTGGTGTCGCGTACACACCAGGAAAATAATACTGCTTATTATATAAGGGGGTACAAGGAAAATGAAATATGTCACCATCATCATGTTGGCGCTGGTCGCACTACTTGTTGCGCCATCGCTTGCAATTATGTCGGGAAGCATTTATTGGACTGATGGACATTCGCCAAGTCAGTTTCGAGAAATTGTTTCTGGAGAAACACTTGAATTAGATACGACTTGGGGAACAAACCATGTGCCCGTCTCATACCGGGTTGTCTTGGAAGATTCATCTTCGAACGAGCTTGCGGTTATTGCGCAAGATCAAAACGTCATGACAAATCCTGGTGGTTTGGTTGCCTATCAATTCTCTATCAATCAACCTTCTGGTTTATACTACATTAAATATTATGCGACGAACGCGATTGGCGAAATGATTACTCCTGTTCCAGGATTAAATGTCTTAATTCCTGAAGAACCTAATCTTCCACCAACAATCTCTTTTTCTCCTGAACAATTCAGCGAAGAAGTTGGCTTTGAAGGCGTTGTCGCAACTGCTACATTTTCAGATCCTGAGGGTGTCGCGTTATCTCCTTCATTGGAAGTTTCAAACACAGACGCCCTTGCTTGTACGATGACAAATTTGCAAGCAAACAGTGTTGATGTGTATTGTGACTTTTTGCAAGTTGCACAAAATGTAGGCGTTCAGGTTTCGGTCAGTGATGGGGTAAACTCGCCTGTTTCTGGTACTGTTGTTGTTCAAGTTATTGAGCCGCAACTAAATACGGATCCTGTTGTTGATATTGTTGCTTCTTCGTTTAGTGAAGAGGTTGGTTTTGCTGGTGTTGTTAGTCAGGTGACGTTTTCTGATGCTGATGGTGATGCTCTTGATTTGAGTGTTTCTTCATCGAATGGTGCTGTTGCTACTTGTGCTTTGCAGAATGTGCAGTCTTCAACTGCTGATTTGTATTGTACGCTTTCTTCTCAAGGAAGTGCAACAGTTACGGTCACTGCAAACGATAACAACGGCGGCATCGTCACTGACTTTCTTCCTGTAACTGTTACGCAAGGGCCAGTCAACACAGATCCTGTTGTTGATATTGTTGCTTCTTCGTTTAGTGAAGAGGTTGGTTTTGCTGGTGTTGTTAGTCAGGTGACGTTTTCTGATGCTGATGGTGATGCTCTTGATTTGAGTGTTTCTTCATCAAATGGTGTTGTTGCTACTTGTGCTTTGCAGAATGTGCAGTCTTCAACTGCTGATTTGTATTGTACGCTTCCTTCTCAAGGAAGTGCAACGGTTACGGTCACTGCAAACGATAACAACGGCGGCATTGTCACTGACACCTTGCCAGTCACTGTTTTTGCAGCCAGTAACCATGCGCCAACAATTGATGTTAGCAGTTTGACTTTTTCAGCAGCTGTTGGTTTTTCTGGTGTGGTAAGTGGTGTTGTCTTTTCAGATCTTGACAATGATCCTTTGACCTTTTCAGTGAGTTCTTCATCGCCAAATGTTGTTTGTTCTCTTACTAATATTGGTGCAAACACGGCAGATTTATCTTGTCACTTCTTAGCAGAAGCAAGTGATGTACTTGTCGCTGTCACGGCAACAGATCCAAGCGATGCAAGCGCCTCTGATACAATTACTATTGATGTTGTCGGAACGGGCATTGAGGTGATTTCAATACAGGACATCACTTTCTTTGCAGATGAAGAATTTACTGTGCAAACAACTTCTTTTGAACGACTCAGCTCCGCATATGTTTCCTTTGTTCTTTCAGCTGAAAACAATCTCGTGTATGATGAGGTTGAAGTTTCGCTTGAAACAACTGCAGGTACATTTGAACTCGTGCCAGTCGATCAACCGTTTATCGATGATTTGATTGACATTATTAAAGGTTGGTTTATTGATGAACAAGAAGAACTCAGATATTATTTGCCTGTTCTTCCTGCAACTATTGCTGTTCCATCAACTGCCACTTTGCATGTTGCGGTGTCAAACGATTTAGCTGTCTTTTTGGATGAAGCAGAGGTTACCATTATCAATAAGGTGCTTGAGTTTACTCCTGCAACTGTCGCGTTTGACGGTTCCTCTGTAACAATCGACTTGTCAACCATGCTTGAACAAGATGAAACTCCTTTTGCTTTGCTCAGTATTTCTGTGCTTGCAAACGATGAGTCCTTGGTTTCGGTTGTGGAACAAGCAAATAACTTGTTCGTGGTCACTCCACTTGTTGGCGTGGATTTTCAAACAGCGGTTGTTTTTGAAATTAGTGATGCTGATGGTAGTGTTATTCAAGCAACAGTTCCTGTTGTGTATACTGCGCAGCCAGTTGACGAGGGACATGCTCCTTTTGCAACGTTTACTATTTCGGGCGATTTGCTTGTGGGTGAACAAGTTACGTTCGATGCACGCTATTCGTATGATGCTGATGGAGAGATCGTTAATTACTATTGGATTTTTAGCGATGGACGCGAGGCATTTGGTCCTGAGAGAGATGAGATAACCCTCACTTTCGAAGAACCAGGAACGTACACAGCAACTCTTGGTGTCTTGGATAATGATGGAAATGCTGTTTTCACAACAAAAACGTTCACCATCGAGGAGCAGATCATCGGATCCTCTACAGATTTCGAAATTCGTTCATTGAGTATTGAAGGAACCGGATCTGGCTTTTTGCAAGTGGGTGAACCTGGAGTGCTTCGGGTAACGTTGTACAACAATTATGGTTCATCTCTTGATGATTTGCGTGTACAACTTCGTATTCCTGAACTTGGTCTTCGTGTTTCCAGTTCTCTATTTGATTTGAGAAACGGAGAAACGACATCAGTGGTTGTTCCCTTTATGGCGCCTTATGATGCAGTTTCAGGATATTATCAAGCTCGCGTAACTGTCATGAATGATGATATTATGCGACAGAAATCAAGGGAGATTTTCCTTGAAGAGTGAACACTGATAGTGCCTACTTAAAAATGGTTAAAAAAGAAAACTTTATATATAACTTTGGCTTTTCCAGAGACATCAGTTTGTCTTACTGCTAGAGTTTGGGGGTAAAAAAATGGACTTTAGAAAATTTGTCAGCATAATGCTGCTTGCTGTTTTGGCATTGAGTTTAGCGCCAGTTGTCAAAGCAGAACCTGTCCCAGTCGGTATCGTGTATGTCGAAATCGATGGAGACAAATATGAGGAAGAAACAACAGTTGCAGATGTCTTCAGACGAGGAGACACACTTGACATCGAGGTAAAACTCTTACCTGAACAAGATGCGCAGGATGTGCAAGTTGAAGCATATATCTCTGGTTATCGATATGGTGATCGAGAGCGAGATTTGGTCAGCCAAGTAACGCCAGCATTCGATATGGAAGCAGGACAACAAGAAAAAGTCTCTTTTTCCTTGACTATTCCAACAGATATCGAACAAGACTTTGCAAAACTTCGCATCAGAGTCTCGGACAGAAACTCAGATTCGTTTGAACAAACGTATCAGTTAGTTCTTCGCGGAACTGAGCGTGATGCTGCTGTTTCAATTGAAGACTTCTTCATCTTACCATCAAGCCGAATCGAGGCAGGTCGAACCGTTGACTTCCTTGTCAAACTTGAAAATATTGGTAATGAAGATCTTGAAGATTTAACCATCATTGTTGAAGTTCCAGGACTTGGTCTTGCAGAAGCGCAAGTTCTTGCTGAACTTGACGAAGATGAATCAAAGACTGTCGAAGAGTTCGGCATCTGGGTTCCACGATGTGCTGATCCAGGAACGTACGATGTAACGTTAACTGTGGATTATGATAAATACGAACAAGAATCAGTTACAAGACAACTTACCGTGCTTGCAAGTGATACCTGTTCAGCTCAACCTACAGTTCCACCTCAGGGCGGCCGAACACTTATTCAAGTGACTTCAACACAGTCAGTGTTTATGGGAGATGCGGGAGCAGTGTACCCAATTATCATTACCAATAATGAAGCAATGCAAAAAACATATACGCTTCGTGTTCTTGGTCTTGAAGCATGGGGAGTCTCCTCTTTTGATCCTGCAAACGTTCTTATTGTTGGCCCAGGAGAATCTAAAACGGTTTTCCTCCAAGTCAATGCAAACGATGATGCAGAAGCAGGCGAAACATACTTCCAACTTGAAGTTTCCGATGGTGTTGACACCGTGAGCAAGAGTCTTCTTGCAAACATCGTTGACGACGCGGGAGCAAACGGAGTTGATTTGAAGAAAGGTCTTGAAATAACGTTAATCGTTCTTGTCATTATCTTGATCATCCTTGGTCTTGTTATTGGATTTAACAAGATGAAGGGCGATGATGGTGAAGAAGAGGACGAATCGTATTATTAGGTCTTTGACTTTTTTTTATTTTTTTTTCTTTATTTTTTTGCTCTTGAATGTATTTTGTTCAGCAGCGTTTCAATTTTGATGTGAAGAAAAATGATGATGCCTACTTCCATGACAAAATCTTTATTGCTGCTGTGCCTTATTCTTTTATCTGCATGTTTTGCAACTGCCGCGTTTGATGTTGAGGATATTACGCCAAAGTTTGCAGAATTATCATTTCCTGCTGGCAATGCCTATTCGCTATGTACTTGTTCTGAGAGGGTGATTCGGGGAACTATTACGAACCAGTTGTTTCAGGCAGCAACGTACACGCTTACATCGGGATCAGAATATGTTACGGTGTTTCCTGCACGAACGACGCTTGCACCTGGTCAATCACAAGAAGTGGCTGTTGTCTTTCATCCACAATGTGCTGTTAGTGAAGGCGTCATGACCATTCCGTTACAAGTACTCTTTTCAGGAAGTATTGTTGAGCAGGAAATCCTTTCAATATCCTTTACTGAATGTCAGTCGCTTGTCACAGCACTTAACTTGCCGGACAGAATTACGTGTGGTGATGAAGAATATGTAGAATTTTCTGTGCAAAATCCTTCTGATTTTACAGAACAGTATGAGGTTTCTTCACGTGGCACGCTTCCTTTTGTGATTGAAGAAGAATTGATCACTCTTAAACCTCGAGAAACGTTCTCAACGTTCTTATCTCTCAATTATTCTTGTTTAGATCTTCCTGATAATGCTACGCTTGGCGTAGACGTTCACGCGTTAAAGAGTGATTTGTACGCAACGCTTGAAGAAGGCGTTATTGTGCGGCCAGGTTACACGTTCGATCTCGAACGATCTAATGATAATGTTCTTTGTTTAGAAGAAGATTATGAGTTTTCGATTGATTCCAGCGCTGATTTTTCAACCGAATATCGCGTGTCAACAGATAGGGATGATGTGCAACTGGTGTATTATGCTGAAGATGGTTCTGTTCGAGACATGGCGTCTTCTGTTGATGTTTTAGCTTATGCTTCTCAACCATTATTTGTTCGAGCAAACAATGGGGCGTCTGGCAATGTCACGATCATCGTTGCTGCGAAAACAGCAGGTCTTGACAAGCAAGAACATTTTTCTCTTGATATAACGCGTTGTTATGATTTTTCAGTCGCCCCTCTTCAACCAGTTGACTTATGTCAAGGCGAAATTGAAGAAGTTGGTTTACAGGTAACAAATTCAGGTCATGATGTGCAATTGTTTACGCTCTCAAGCGATACGGTGTTTTTCGAGGAAAACGAATTTTCTCTTTTTCCAGGAGAAATGAGGCAGGATCTTATTGTTCTTGAAGCTCTTGACGATCAAAAAATAACAATTTCAACTGAACGAGAATCAAAAGAGATCGATGTTCCTGTCACTGCTCATTCTCTTGAAGATTGCTACCAACTTTATCTTGTTAACTCCGTGCAACGAGTTCGTTATGCAGATACCTCATTTTTTATTCCGCTTCAACCTCTTGGTCTTCGTACAGGAGAATACAATGTTTCGATTGAAGGAGATGGCGCATCATACTTTATTGCAAACTCTCTTCACGTCACAAATCTTTCATCTACGGCATATGTTGAAGTGTTCACACATGTTTCTGATGATGTGCGCAAACGCTACGATGTGATGTTGCACATAACAACTCAAGAAGGAATTGCTCAATCGTTTCCTTTAACGATTTATCAGTATGATAAAACGCCAAGCGAAATGGTCACGCAATATTTTAAGCAGAATCCTTGTCATGTATGGACAGCTTTACTGCTTGTTCTTATTGGTTTGGCTGTTGTCCTCTTGCTTTTTGTAAAGAGTCCTGCAAGAAAGAAATTGACCGAAGAGGAAAAAAAGCTTTCGCCTAAAAAGAGAAAAAGTATCAGGGCTCATCGATTGTTTTACATAGGGTTATTTCTCGCTGCCTTTTTTGTGCTTGTTGCTTTGTTTGCTTGGCAAACGCAAGGATTTTTCCCTAACAATCCTGTTTTCGTCCATGATGATGTGTTGTTAGACTACGAGATGTATGCAGGAGATTCGTTAACATTTTCTTTAAATGAGTTTTTTTCAGATCCTGACATGGAAGAATTAACCTATCAAGTCATGTGGCTTAATGGATCTGCTCCTGTTTCTATTGAAGGCGACGCACTTTCCATTACTCCTTTAGTTGGAGGTGACTCTTCACTGCGATTCTTCGTGCTTGCTGTAGATCCGTATGATGCCTCAGCTGTTTCTCCACCTATTGATGTTCGCGTCTTTGAGAGAACGCCTCTTACAGTAAGAAATTTTTTCATCTGGTTTTGTGTTTTGATTAATTTGGCACTCTTATTTATTTTCTTGATTCTCGTGTTCTTTTTAATTAAGAGAAGAACAAGATAAGTGTATTTCTCGAACTACCTTTTCTGAATTCAAGAACATTTCCTTTTGAAATTTATTCTTGCTTTCTTTTAATTAACTCGTACTTCTCAAGAAATTGTTTGTAGGTGAGAAAGTCTGATGATGTCTTGAACTCTCTCATTTCTTTTGGTGGAAGTTTTTCAAGTTGTCTATTAAGAATTTTTACTACGGAAATCACTTCGCTGTCAAGAAACGGTTTTGATTCTCCGACTTCTAGAAGTTCATCTTCCACAGGTTCTTTTTCCTGTCGCAGACGTCTTAAGAATCTCGATATAATATTTTCTCTAACTTCTTCTATTTCTTCTTCGACTGTTTCAAGTTCTTCAAGTTCGTCTTCCATCATTTTGACATCTTCCGCGACGGGTTGATAGGATAGGTGATCATTTCTTGTGTATGTTCGTGAAAAAAGTTGTCTCCACAAGGGCTTTTCGCTTTTTGTGTGCTGTTTCTTTTTGTATTCGAGCCCGAGCCCGTACACCGCACGCCTTGATGAGAGGTAACTGTCAAGCTCCTTATTAAAGTCACTAGGCACCATAAGGACATTAAATACGAGTTGCTTTATAAAGTTTTTTTTAGAAAAATGGTGGGGACGCTGGGATTCGAACCCAGATCTGCTGGTTACTTCGCTAGAGGATAATCATCGGGCAGAGCCCTCATCGCTCCAGTACTGGAGCCAGCCATTCTAGCCAGGTTATACTACGCCCCCACGGCAAGGGGAGGTTTTTTGGGGAGTTTAAATAAGTTTTCTTATTCTTTGAATTGTTTGCAGAAAGACTTATTTCGTTATTTTTATAAATGCGAAATATTCTATTTTGTTTTCCTTCATGGTGTTGAGAGAGCAAATTTCGTTATTTTTATAAATACGAAATATTAGTTCAACTAGTTGTTGTTGTCCTATAAAGACCTTATTTCGTTATTTTTATAAATACGAAATTATTAATGGATGGTGTGCGGGGTAAAGTGAGTCGGCAATCGATACAGCAGAGTTCTCCATTTTTAGACAAAACTACCTTGCAAACTTTCTCAGAACACTTTCCTCCTCAATTTCGCCTACTCTTTGATATTCTTCTTCATACGGGGCTTACTGTCAATGAGTTGGTTCACGTTACTTCTCAGGAGGTTATTGAACGAGATGATTCGTTTTTTTTTCTTGTTAAAAAAGAGCACACCAAGGATAAAATTTCTCGCACTATTCCTTTGTCCACATCCCTTGCAAAACGCATACGAGCAACAGAAGGATATCTTTGTTCAAAAAAACCTTCCCCTCTTTCTTCTCGAAGAGTAGAACAACTCTTTTCTCTTACGTCAACAGCTTCTGGAATTAAACTTACGCCTCGTATGATTCGCAATCATGTATTGTGTGCTCTTCTTTCAAAAAAAGATTTTAATCGTGCTCGCCAGCAGCTTGGCATACGGTCGCTGACCTATAAACAGCATTATACTGTTGATCAGCTTGAAGAAAAATTAGTTGGTGCGCGTTTTGAGGTAAAGCTTCTTGCTCTTTGCGTTTTTTATTCTGGCAAACATCTCTCAACTGTCCTCGAATTTACTGTTCAAGATCTTCGCACCCTTGCAAAACAACATCGTTTGGTTTTTAGTTCCTTGCTTTCTGCATATGCCTCCTCTCCATCAGAATCCTATCTTTTTGGAAAAAGTAATAAACCGCTGACGTTACGTCGCGCTCAGCAACTTCTCAAATCAGCACACCTTTCTTCACACACGCTTCGTATTTCACATTATTATTTAGGTGGCTTAACAATGCCGGTTAAACATTTCAACAAATATACGTACACGAATGTGTGGTTAGCAAAGCAAGAACAATGAACAAACAATTACATCAGAACCAATCAACGGCTCTCATTTTTGTAGCTTTAGCTTTCCTTCTTCTTTTCTTGCCTGTCGTTCATAGTACGTATAATGAAACAAACAGCACTTTAGGCATAAACGAAACTAGTGTATTATTGAATGAAAGTTTAACGAATAGTTCCTTACCTAATGAGCTGTTTGAGATGGATGAATCATATCGCCCAACCTTTGTCTACGGTCTGCGGGAAAGCGGATCAGACTTGGTTGTTGAATTGTACAAACTTGAAACGTATGATTTGACGCACGCAGATAGGGTTGTCCAGTTTAAGAGCAACGATTTCTTCTTCATTGTCGAATTAGATGTTGTGCAAGATTCGTTGCCTTGCCAAGAACTCACTTCTTGCGTACCTGTGGCGCGTGCTCGAATTCCAATAGACGCAATTGATTTGCTCATAACCGTAGATGGAGAACTTATTGATCGACGTGAAGATGAGCGAGTGGCAGTTTCTTATGAAGATGCAACTTCTGTACGACGTGTTGCAAAGGCTGCCCCGCTTTCTCCTGAAGAACTTGAACGTCTGCCTTTGATACGTGATAGGCATAATCAAAATGTTATAACCCAGGTGCTTTCAAAACACGTGAGTTATCAAGATGTATTTGAAGAAATGATCTTGCCCGATGGAAAATCAGAGACGTTGGTCTTCACCGAAGCTAAAACTACCATGCGTTTTAGTGTTTCGCAATCATATCTTGACAGTCTTACTCTTACCTATTTAGATAATAGAACTACCACGCAAAACATTTCTGGAGAACGGGTCTTGACCGGCGATATTCTTGAAAAGCCATTGGTCCGGGTAACAACCTATGATCCTTATGCTATTTCAGGTCATCTCGCAGAACGAATCTACGGGGTAAGTCCAGAATCTTCTGTGATTGAGTCAGGTAGTGTTTCTGCAATTGCGAAAGGAACTGTGCTGCATAAATGTGTTGAATGGGACTTTGAACGCGGAGAATGTCTAGGAACTTGGACGAGATTGCAATCACTCACCCCTGGAAAATCTTATTCTGCAGAATTCAGCGCATCTGACCCTGGTTACGCAGAAGATAATTGGTATGATCACAATTTCACTTTAAGAAAAGAATTCTTACTAGAAGACAATGCGAATACTGATTTGGTAAGTTATCCTTTCGAATTTGTTCTTGACACGGCAAGTCTAATCTCTGCAGGAAAAATGACTTCCACCTGTAATGATATGCGATTTACTGATGAGAATAATTCTTTACTTTCTCATTTCATAAACTTTGATGAATGCGATAAGGCAAACACCACCATTTGGGTAAAGGTTCCCTATGTTGCTGCTGGGGGAAACGCAACAGTCTATTTGTATTTTGATAATGAAAATGCAGGAAATATAGAAAACGAAACTGATGTGTTTCGAGCTAATGCATCAGTAACGCAAGCATACGTAGTTGATGATGATGCTCCAGCAAACGGCATTCGCATCATGGCATTCCATAATGACACCACAATCACTGTTGGCGCAACGAGTGTTACGATTGACCAATTTGATATTGCCCAATTTGGTGCGGCAAACATATCTGCAAATTCGCCAATTAAAGCAACAGGCCCTATTTCTGGAGCAAGTGAAGAATATGATGTGTTAGTTCCTATAAGTTTTGCTAGAAGAACGTTTGTGACGGGAAGTATGCGTGGAGGAGCAGGAAACGTTGATGTGGTAAGTCCGTTTGGCACTACACAAGTTAGGGTTCGACACGGAGGTAATTTTTCAACATTTGTAACTAATCTTAATCTCAACAAAGGAGCGCATGGAGAAACTTCCACTAACTTAAACAACGCAGTGCTTATTAACAACTCTCAAAATGCCACTCCTTTCTTAGTAACGCATATGCAAGGATCTCGAGACAATTTTGTTGTTTCCCCTCCTGACACAAAATTCTATGGTATTGGAGGCAACGCATTTTACCTAGTTGCTTTAGAAAACAATACCGATGTTACAGTGTATTGGTCTGATGGAACGTCGTATTCACCTTCTGGTCTTCTCGGCGCTGGCGCAACCCTTTCACTTTCGCAGCCAGCAGATGGAGGAACTGGCTCTAATGGTGATGAAGCAACGGCGTATATTGTTGCATCAAGACCAATGGCAGGCTTAACGCAAGGAGATGGAGATGGAAGCGAATCGACTTCGTTTACTTCACTTAAGTATTTGGATAAAGATTTCCTTTTACCGTTCAACTTCCAGTATCTTGCAATCGCAACAAGATATCCTAGCACGAATTGTTATGTGAAATTGGCTGATGGCACCATTAAGTATAATCAGACATCTGATGCGGATCCTTATCCTACACCGGGCAGATTTTACTTTGGCGGTGATGGAACTGATAACACTGCTGCGCCAGCTGAGCTTCATTGTAACAAACCAGTTGCGGTGATTTATGAAACAGTGGGTGCCGGTGAAGAAGAACATAATGTGTATGGTATGAAGGCTGCTCGTCAGTACGTGTACCCTGAGCCATCTATTAGTGAAGTACGAGAAGAACAATTTGTTGGTAGTCTAAAGAACATCACTCTGTACGAAAAAGGAGTCCTCGTTCCTTTTGGTCGAAGTCAAATCAGCTTGACTATTAGGGCGAATATGCTGGCAAATGCTAACTTCAAACTCTTTTTAACTTTGTTAGATCCTGATAATGAATCTGCTCTTTTTAATACGTCAATGTCTCGACACGTTATGAATGGAAGTGTTTACTATGAGTATACGGTTACGAACACTTCAAAAGTTGGAAATTACACTGCGCTGTTCGCTGCAAATTATTCATCTCCTTTCTTTGAGACATTCAACGAAACAATATCTGTTTTTGAGTCACAACCCCCTTATGCCCTTGATAAGACAACTCTGAATGATTCAAATCCTCAAGTGAATGCAACCATCGGATTTAATGTTACTTGGAACGATTCTTCAGGTTTGCAAAGTTATATCTTTTCTTGGAATGGAACTATTGATGGCTCTTGGCAAAATGATTCTCCAATATTATTCACTGGATTAGAAAATGAAAGTTTTGTCAACAAAACAGTTTATACATATCTTTCAGGAAAAAGAATTTCCTTTAAGTTTTATGCTTTTGATATTTATGGCAACTACAACGAATCAATAATGGGGGACGATTATGTGCAAGCAGTCGCTGATGGAGAAAAACCTCGTTATAATGCATTGTATGCACTTCCCACAGTTACGGGGTATGGTCAAACGGTAAAGCTTTATGCAAATGTCACTGACAATATTGGTATTGGTAGTGTAACTGCAACTGTTGATTTGCCAAATGGATCGAGCATGTTCCTTCCTCTCACGTTCGAATCTGGCGATTTATGGTATGTAAATTTCACAAACACCTGGCGTTATGGGAACTACAATTTTAGTTTTACCATTAATGACACTTCAGATAATCAAAATGTTACTGTGGAAAATTCTTTCTTTATTGGAGCAAATTATTCTTTAACATTTAATACAACGCAGTTATCGTATGGTGCAAATTCTGATGTTGATTTGACAAGAGAACGGTGGGTGCTTGAAGAGTATCAAAAAAGTATTGATATTATTGTAGAAAATAACTCTCTTGAAACAATCTCAGAATTAGTCCTTCCTCTCACGATTACGTCTAGTGACGTCGACTTTTCAGATATGCGAGGAGATCGAGCAGACATGCGTTTTGTGCAAGATGGTTTTGTTCTTGATCATTACTTGGAGCGTTATAACTCCTCAGAACTACTTGTTTGGGTCAAGATGAACTTTTCAGGAACAGAAACAATTACTCTATATTATGGTAAATCAGATGCTGCTTCAATTTCTTCATTCAATACTACGTTTACGTATCGTTCGCCAAAGCGCATCTATCATGTTGTCTCAAACAACATTGCAGGTAATATGCATATTGCGAGCTTAATCGATTTTAACGAAGTCATTGTTGATGAGGTTCCTTATCTAATTAATAAATCAGATATTCTTGTTATAGCTGCGTATTCTCCAACAACAAAAATCCTTTCAACAGGTCCCCTTGCCATTACTTATGAACAGGCAGGTTCGGGAAGTGAAGCCGTGCCATTAAGTTTTGCAGGAAATTTGTTCTCTTATCTTTCTTCTTCTGCAAGAACTGGAAATGATGATTATGATTTCTTCGCACCTTTCAACCAGTCAACAGTGGTTGTGAGAAATGGTTCTTGGACGCCTCAAGATACGGTTGTTGTTGGTTTCAATTCGACTGGCCAATCAACAGGGTATGATTTAAGTGATGAAGCGGGAATCGTTACTGCTTCAAGTAAAGTTCTTGGCCATTATAATATAGGGGGAAATGATTTTATGGCGATGCTTCCCGTAGCAACCGAATGGTTAGGTGTACCATCGCAGCGTTTGGTGGTCGGCATTCCTTATAATGATACGGATGTTTACATCTATTACTCAGATGGAACATTTTCTTCAGCAAATTATGATACTGGAGAGTTCATTTCTCTTTCAGGGCTTGGCACGCAAGGAGCGGAGCCGGCAACGCGCATTGTTGCAACAAAACCTATTACTGCACACGGGTTGGCTGATGGCGATGATACGGAAGGATTAACTTTTTTCTCACCAGAGTATTATGATACCGAATTTGTTCTTCCTTCGCATTTCCAATTCCTCGCAATTGCAACTGATGAACCTGACACCACTTGTTCCCTGTATGACGAAACAGGAACATTTCTTGAAAGTGGTGTTTCTGGATCGCAAGCGAAGCCTTATCCAAATTATATCTTTATTGGGCAAAGCGCTAACGGTCAATACGGTGATGCGGGTTCGCGATTAGTGTGTGATAATCCAGTAGTTGTTTATGTTGAAGGAATAGTTTCTGCAACTACTACAGGCGAATACAGTATTTATGGAATGAAGTCACATCGTGCAGTCGCCGAAGTCGACCCGACAATAACCTACACTTCTCCTGTTTCGAGAGATGAGTTATCTTTTGCAAATAGTGGAGAAACAAACACTTCCTCGTACCTTCGTTGGTATGTTGAACACTATGAAGTAGGTTCCTGGTCTTTCGCTCAACAACTGGGCTTGACGTCGTTGTACTCGCTTTCTGTAGGTGAGTCTGCAGATGTGTTCTCAACGTATCCCACGTTTAACACTGCAGCATATGATGATGGCTTGTATCGCATTGTTGCTTCTCCAACAGATGCGGCAAGCTATCCTTTAAGCAATGCATCAAGCCAACCATTCATTTTTTCACGTGAATTTTCCATTGACACTCAACCTCCAACTTTTATCAACAATACTGCTAACGCGTCATCCTTGTATGTTGGACAACAACTGGCTGTGGAACAATATTGGATTGATGTTGATGGTATTGGCAACTTCACTATGTTTTGGAATGTTTCGGGTAGTTTGATTGTTGGAGATGCCACTTCATTTTCTGAAAGTGCCATTATTGCAAGCAAAAACGTTTCAACACATCTTGTTGCAGAAGCTACCGTTCCACTAAGTGCGGAAGCAAAGAACATCACGTATTTTTTCAACGTTGCAGATGCTGCAGGCAACACAAATTCTTCTCCTGAGTCGTATCTTTATGTTTTTGATGAGACTCCTCCAACGTTTGGTGTTCCTTCAGTTATACATGATCCTGCAAATAGAACTCAAAATGTATCGTTATCGATTCCCGTAGTTGATAATGGTGAGGTGCAGACAGTATTTGCAAATGTGTCAGAACATGGAGGAAACTCTTCTCTCGTGCCTTTTTCCTACAATGTTTCAACTGATACCTATGTGGGCTGGTTTATTACGTATGCGTCAGGCGAACATAATATTACCTTCAACGCAACAGATAGAGATGGTAATTCGAATGCGACCATGACAACAATGACCACGTATGGCCTTGCAAACGTTTCCATAAATAATCTTCCTTTGGAACGACATAATTACAGCGATGCAATTGTGATTAACTGTTCGGTACTTGACAGGCATACTGCCGCAGGAATTCAAGGATACGCTGTTCAATTTTTCCTAAATGGAAGTCTGCAAGGATCTAACAATACGGATGCGTGGGGATATGCATTTTATAGTGTTGACACAACAGGTTTTGATAAAGGAACCTATATTTTGGGCTGCGCAATTGGTGACAATGTTTCACTATATTATCTTGGGCACCAAAAGCAAAGTAATGTCTCGACAATCCTTGATGTGCCTGAGCTCGCAATCATAAATGTCGCCACCACCCATGTTAACAACGAATTTGAAACGGGAGATAATCTGACAATTAATGTCACGTTGCAAAATGTGGGAAACTCCTCGGCATTTTCTGCTCAAACAGAAGTTTCTATCCTGGGAGCAGAATGGTATCTTGGGCAAAATATTTCTTTTGGCACTATTGACAAAGATATAACTATTGCCAATACGTCTATTTCAAGAAAAATTCCGACAACTGCTTCAAGAGGGACGTATGCATTATCAGCAGTAACTACTTGGCAAGGTGGAGGATCTCCTCCTGTTTCGGACGTATCTTCTCTGATGACATTACATCGCTTAGCTGATAATACCTCAAGCGAGTTATCCGTAGAGAAAATAATAATTAATGAAAGCGTTAACTATAGTTTTACTGTTCTCAACCCGTGGTCAAACAGTATCACCGGACTTAATTTGACAATTGTTTGTTCTCCTTTGATTAACTGCACCTGTCAGAACGTGACTGGAGCAAACCCGCAAACGTGTACTTATCCTGTTCTTGGAAGTGGATCCAATGCAACATTTATGTTCAATATTTCGTCGAATGCTTCAACAACTGCGGGTGATTATGATGTTAATATTACGTTGCGCTATCTCAATCCTGCGGGAACGTTCCAAACGAAATATTATCTTGCCCCGCAAACCGTTCAAATTCGCGAGCCAACGAAGCTTCGGGTACGTATTGATGACTCGCAAACAACGCTCATTCGAGGAACTACAACAAACATCTCTGGTTTTGTCAACAACACAGGACTTGTCGATGATACAAATGTTTGGCTTGGTTATGTTCTTCCAGCAGGTCTAGTAAATGATTCGGGACCAACTAATTTGACCGGCATTAATTTGGTTTCTCATGCAATCTCGTGGAATAATCTTTCGGTGCTTGTGGAGAGCTCAAGCTCTCTTGGTCAAAAAGAAGTATCTCTTTATGCCAAGGGTGATGTCAATGCAGTTGATTGGGAAACTCTTGATGTAAACGTTTTTGCACAACCAAGTATTGCTTATGTTAAAGCAAATTCTTCTCAACTTGCTCGTAACGTAACAACCAAACTTTCCGCATTCCTCAGATTAGATAATGGAACGCCCATAACGAACGCCCCAATTAAGTTTAGAATTGGAGGACAATTGCTTGGTACAAAGAAAACAAACGCGACAGGAATAGCAGAACTCACAGTCAGAGTTCCTTACAATCATTCGCTTGGCGCGACTTCAGTGAATGCATCTTATGCGGGAAATGCATCAAGATATTATGTTGGAACGAGTTCACAGAATAGTTCGCATATACTAACTGATGCGATTAAAGTTGAAGTAAAGCAAGTCCCTTCACATGTTGGCTTCGGTTCTCCTCTTATTGCAACTCTCGCCTTGCATAGTCCTGTTTTCATTAATAATGTGACGATGGAAGTAACGCGCTCTGATGCTACTGCATACAATGTTTCGATGACGAGAATTGCTAACTTTGGTTCATATGTTGGAAATACTTATGTGAAAACTTTTGTTGCTGCGCCCGACCAAAACTGGGTGCGAGGTGCTGGTTCGGTAAAGTTCTATATGCAAAACACGAAAGGTTTGAAAAATGAAACAAGTATGCAGGTTCTTGTTGTCGATGCCAATCTTTCCTTAGCTGTCAATCTTTCTCAAGCTTCATATGTTCCAGGTGAATTGCTTGTTTTTAACGATCCATGGATACTCGATAATTTTTCACGAAGAAAACTGTTCACCATCACAAACAACGATGTCTTTGATTATGATGGATTTGGCGCAAACATTACTGTGAACACACAAGCTTTAATTGCAAATAATAAACTGCGTGCTGATTGTCTGGATGTTCGCTTTGCACATAAAGGCAGTGAAAACAAACTTATGCCGTATCGTCTTGTTTCAGGTTGTAATACGACGACGACGCTTTTCAGAGTGAAAGTGCCTCACGTTGGAGCTGGTGAAAATGCTTCGCTCTATATGTATTATGGCAAGCATAATGCTTCGAACACTTCTCAACTTGCTGCTGATCCGCTCATTGTGGTAGGTTCAACAACAATTACGAGCTCGTGGAAATCGGTTTCTCTTCCAAATACCTTTACCAATCCAGTCGTTATCGCTCAACCTCCAAACGAAGCAGTTCTTGGCGATTCTGGAACAACGAGAATCAAAGAAGTTGATGCAGATTCGTTTAGCGTCTACTTCCAAGAAGAACCTGGAGCGGATGGAATCCATCTTCAGCCAGAAAACATTACGTACTTGGTTATTGAAAAAGGGGTGCATTGGTTGCCGTCTGGAGAACGAGTTATTGCTGGTCTATTTAACACATCAGAACAATGTGTTGGGGGAGGAACCTGTACGTATGAAACCATAACGTATCCTGTTGCTTTTGCTGGAACACCAAGCGTTATTCCAATGGTGCAAACAGAAAATAACGCCGAGTTTGTTTTTACGGGGCAAACCTCTATTACTGCAACGACAACTGATCTCAGCATTGGTCTTTCAGCGCTAACTGCTGGTTCGCATGGTCAAGAAACTATTGGGTATCTTGCGGGTACGCAACACGCAGGAACAATGAACAGCAAATTGTTTGAGTTTGATACAACAGCGAATAGTGTTCTTGGTCATGATGATGCAAGATATACGTGGACGTTCCCGACAGTTTTCGGCCAACCTCCTCTCTTTGTTGGAGCGCTTTCAACTCGAGATGGTGCAGATGGTGGTTGGCTTCGAACGGAAAGTATGACTGCGACAACTGTTGATTTACATGTTGATGAAGATACGGTTGCAGATGCGGAGCAAGGTCACATTGATGAAGAAATCACCTATTTTGCTATTGAACAAGCAGGTGTGTACGCACTGGAAAGCTATGTGCAAAATCAACCAACAATAGTGTGGGGGCAAGAAGAAGCCCAGCCAAACATTATTTTTAATAATGGTTCAACTAACACGAGTGCTCGCATAAAAATATCGTTGTGGAAGAATGCAAGCGGTGTGTGGACTCACTTTACAACTCTTGTATCGCCTGACACCACGTACGATTTTGTTATTGATCAAAATAAACGTCTTTCAGATATTTTTGCCTCCTATAATACTTCCTCGCTTTCAAGCGGCTCCTACAGATTCAATGTGACGCTCACTGATGAGCTAGGAACTGCCTTGTTGTACACAAATAATTCTCCAATGGTCTTTGTAGCAAGCTTTGTCATTACGCCAGATCCTGTCAATATTACTCTTATAAGTCCTCAAGCAAACATCATTACAAACAACTGGGTGAATTTTACGTTTAATGCGACCTCTGCTGGAGATATTGAAAATTGTAGTTTGCTCATAAACAGTTCGCTTGTTATGCAGAATAGCTCAACAATTAACGAATCGTTAACAAATTATTTCTTTTATTATTTGCCAACAGGAACGTATAATTGGTCTGTGCAATGTGCTGATTCCTACGGTGCAGAAAATTTCGATCCTGGAAGAACAATTATAATTACTGATATTGTTGGAAATGTTTCATATATTAACACGAGTGTGCAAAATGTATCCTTAACTGTTAATGGAAGTGTAGTAAATAACTCTGCTGACTATAACGGTTCGCTTGAAATAGTGGTGTATCAGGATGCTCAGAAAATTGCTTCTTTCGATTATAATTTTTCAAGTGTGCCTTTCAACTTCAGCAGAATTACGCTTGTTACGGGAGATCGGGGCGAGCGAGCGATAAGTATTCCTGGTCAAACAAATATTCGTTTGTTTATTCCCGTTAATGATTCACAATGTAACTTACAAGTCTGTTCGGGAGCTTTTTCGGTTGATGCCTGCGCTCCTGAAGAACTCACGTATGCCTACGGTATGCCGGTGGGAGGATTGTGCACTGCTATTGTTAATGGCACGTCTGCTCGTGATGATCCAGATAATAGCGATGTGGGGCTCACTGAAGAACTTATTATTACCAACACCTCTTTTACTAAAGAAGGAGATAATGTTTCTTTGCAGGCAACCATAGTTAACTACGGAAACACGTACTTTGAAAATTTGAGCGTCTATTTTGGTGACACTACGAACAATCGAGATTTTCAAACAGTCATAATAGAAAATTTGACAGTTGGCACCAACCAAACCATTAACATTTCGTTCTCTGCGTTTGTTGGGGATTCTAATGTTGTCGTATATCCTGACCAACCTAATGAATTTGCAGAATATAACGAATCGAACAACAAGGTGTACAAACTCGTTCCAGGTTCAATGTGGCTTAGTGCGTATGGTAATATTTCGACCATTCTCTCAATTGGTGGAGTGAGAAATTGGAGTGTGAATTGGGTTGAAGGATTGGTTCTTGCAACTACAGGTGGAAAAACCTTTGATTTCAGCAATCTTTACCCGCTCACGCAGAAGAACGACACCTCTCCTTCATCTAATGATTTTGGAAACGCAGACAACCATTTTAACAGTTCAGAATATGCAGAATCAGTGCACCAACTCTTTACAAGGGGCACGGGTACACCTATTGCGCTTCGCAACATGCAGCTTGGCGCGAGAACTCTTACGAATGTACCGATTATTAACTCAACAAACACCTCAGCATCGTTTGTTACCGGCATTTTATGGGAGTATGATGGGGGAAATGCAGAATATGATGGTTCTCAGCAACTGGTTTTTGCCACGCCAATAAACAGCTCAACAGTTGGTCAATATGGAACCTATGATTTTGAAATGAGGCTCCCTGCTCCTCTTCGATCAGGTGTGGATGAAATAGATATCTATGTGGAGGTGGCAGAGTATGGTTAGTTTCCAAAGGAAACATTTATTAAGCGCAACCTGCCAAACTTCTCGATATAGAGGTGTGGGTTTGGTCCTTATGAGAGAATGGCCTAAAGTAGTATTTACTGTGCTGTTGGCCATGATAGTATTGCCCTGTGTTACTGCTTTATCGATTGTTTCTCCGTCGTCTGGAGAAGTCATGACTAATTCGCAGCCTCTTCTTGACTGGTCTGAGGTCTCAAATGCAACGTCATATACGGTTCTTCTTTCTTTTGACAACGCCCTCCTTCTCAATCAAAGCACCACCTCTTCCTACTTTCAGATTCAACAAGAACTGGATCCTGGCCTCTACACTCTCGAAGTCAGAGCAATCCATACGCAAGAACTTGTTGTGAATATGACACCAGAGAACGGCTCAAATATATCAATACCAACAACGATGACGCAGGTGACGCTCTTAGAAACTGCGACAAGAACATTTACTGTCGTTCCCGTTCCTTCATTTTCTATTCTTGTCAACTTAAACAATTACGCGCAGAATAATCAAGTAATTTTTAATATTGATGCGCCCCTTCACGCCCAGCTCGAAATGGACATTACGGGCACAAATGTTCATGTTCCGTATCACACTTCTGATTTGACACAGTTAACTTTTGCAACATTTCTTGCGCCAGGCACGTACTCGGTTGAAGCGTTATTGACGTATCATGATTTGACCATTCCTTTCGCAATGACGATAGCACTTGCTGGTTCTGCAACGCAAAATACCTCTAATCGCACAAACACCACTCCTGTTCACGAGCTCATTGTCGAAGTGCTAGCCGACGACACCAATGACTTTCTTGAAGGAGCGCTTGTTGTAGTCTCAAACAGAACTCACTCGTATTCTAATCATACGAATGAAACAGGAGAAGCATATTTTAACCTAACGGAAGGACCCTACAATATCACTGCATCATTTGAAGACTATGAAAATGAAACTTCCGCTATTACTCTTCGTCAATCCAGAACTAAACAGTTGAAACTTCTTCCTGATACGGAAATCTATGCTAATCTGACATTTATCACTCCTGGTAGAAATGGAAAAATTACCGAATTGCCTTTCAAAATAGAGATTAATATCTCATCGACTGACACCCTTACATGTTTATTAGAAGCGACGGGAGAAGACTGGTCAAAGAATTGGGATTTTACAGTAACTCCTCAAAAAGAGCTCTACAAATTTTCTGTTTCAACTCTTGAAGAAGGAGAATACGAGCTTGAATTATCTTGTGACGAGCGAGGACATTCTTTTTTCGAGCAACAAAGCTTTTCCTATGAAATACCGTATCAGCCAGAAGATGTCGGAAGTGATTTGAAAACCAAAGTGAATGATGTGCGTGTAACTCTTTCATCGAAAGAAGCGCCAATTGCGTCGTTTTTGTTGTTTTTGCAACCCGCGAAGCGTTATGATGACATGATTGCCGCAATAAATAGATTGACGGAAACGTACAATCAAAAGAATCGAGAGGGTGTTGAAACAGAAGGTGAATTGCAAGAACTTGATCGTTTACAACAACAGTTTGCAGAAAATTTCTACACTGACGCGAAACTTCTCAAACACACTGAAGAGCTCGTATATGCCTCAAAGGAGGCGATTGATGCGCTTGCGAGAGCACTTCTCTCAACAAAAGGCACGTTAGATACCTCGTATTTGGTTGATCGGTCTGAAGATTACATTATTCGAAAAGAAGTCTTTGTCATAAAGCTTGAAAAGGAATTAGAAGATGAAATTATCACCCTCATTCAAAAAACAGTGCTCCTTGATAATACTTCTGAGAATGTTGAGATCTATGAAGTTATTCTTGATGATGCTCTTCATGGCAAGCAAACGTATATTACCTCTGCGCAATCTCAGTCGCAAGGTGTTGCTTTGTTTGATGCAACGCAATTTTCTTACTACTTCGAAAGCGAACTTGCCGCTGATGATCTTGAACATCTGGAGACGGTGGTAGTTTTTGAACCTAGATCAAAAGAAAAAATTGCCATTACCGGTAATGTTATTGGTTTTATCAAATCTGCTGGTGCAAGTTCATTTGTAATGCTCCTTGTAATTGTCGCTCTTCTTCCTTTACTGTTTTATTATCAAGCAAAGCCTCAACGTATGTTTAACGCAGCTGCCCAAGTCGCTCTTGATCATTTCGAAAACAGCGATGAAGATGGGTTTCTTATCGCTGTTGCTCGCACCAAACAAGCCTTTTCAATTTTACCAAGCTCAAAAAGAGAACGAGTCGTTGATCTCATGCGCTTTTTACATGAAGAAGAAGAGAATCTTCAAAAAATGCGTGCGGAACGCTCATCTTATCAAAACAATGGAACGCAATAACTATTTAAAGGTCAAATATGTAGCTTTTCCCGAGGTGGGATGGTGAGAACGCTTTGGCTCGTATTCATGTTGCTCTTGTTCCTAGTGCCAGTGATATCTTACGAACAAGGAATCACGCTTATCAGACCTGAGAATTCTTATCTTAATCCTGCGCTTCAAGAATATATTACCAATGAAGATTTGTTTTTTGTTGCGTGTACTGAAGACCCTCATGTTCTCAAAACAGCCATAGTGTGTTTGGATGATAACCGCTTTGAAGAGTTGGACAATTATCGTTTTTCAGAAACAGAAAATTGTTTTGTTGCTGGAACAAACCTTGAAGATTTTTCTTGCCATGAATTGCAAATTCAAGCAGAATATACGGTTGATGGAGAAAATCAGCGTTTATCGAAAGTTGTCAAAGTAAACAAACTCTCAAAACTCCTCGATATTATTTTGGAAACGCAATACAGCGATGGTGGTTGGAGTGGTCCGCTTGATACAGCATACGGCATTTGGGCACTTTCTCATTTTTCTTCTATCTTTTCTGATCGAATCGAAGATGGGCTTGATTGGCTTAAACTCAATCGACATAATGATGATAAATGCTGGCCAAAATCGCCTTGTGATCATCGCACCACAGCAGAAATTCTTTCTTTGCTTACTCTTTCAAATTTAAACGCTGACTGGCGAGATGTTAATGACGGAACAAGTTATTTGGAGCTCGAACAAAGCTATTTTGTTGAAGGAGAAACCTGGACAATCAGAATATTTCCTGTCTTAGATGACACCACTCTTTCATTAGTTGCTTCTGGCAGTTCTGTTCTTGACCAAAATTTTTCTCTTCCTGATGAAGACTATAAGGAATATAATGTGTCGATTAATACAGGAGACACTATTGCAGTGCTTGCTGATGAAGTCGTTATTACGGAGATTTTTGACGCGCGAGATAAACGTTTACTTCGTTATCAGGGAGATAACGTCACCTATGATGTTCCGGGTCCTTGTTGGAGTGAAACAGAACCAGGTGATGCGTGCGATCCTATTGTGACTGCGTATGCTGCAATGACTGCCATTCCCGCTACGAAAAAAACTGCTGCTCTTGATTGGCTTGACGATCAGCGAATTGAAGATCCGGAAGTTGTCGGGAATTATGTTGGCTCGTATACGAACATCACTGAGCGTTCGCTTGCAAGTGCTTTATTCTTGTATCATGCAGAGCATTCCTTGTCAACAAGTGCACAAAGCAATGTGCTTGATTATTTACTCTTTTCGCAAAATAATGAAGGTTCATGGGGACATGTTAATTTGAATGTGTCAAATAAAACGGTGCCTTCTGCGTTCTCTGTGCTTGCACTTCTTGAAAACGGATTTAATCGATCCTATGAACCAATCGTTGACGCAGAGGATTATTTCAGTCTCAACGAAGAAGATATTGAAGATAATGATACGCAATCTGTCGCATCAGCGTTTTACATTCTTAACAATAATAATCGCCCCTTGCTAGTCACTGACCCTTCTGTCTTACTAATTGATAGAGATGTTAAGGACATAACTTTACTTAATCCAACTACGTTTGATTTTGAAAATTTAGAATACGAGCTTTCTGATTCATTAACAGATTATCTTGATGTTGTTGAAAAGACGGTGATCAGCGCATACTCTTATCGAAAGATCACGTTTACGCGCAAAAAAGCACTCACCAAGAGTATTTATGGGTTTTTCTCGCTCTATGAAGATGATGAAGAAGTGGCAAGAATTCCTGTTATTGTTGCTGACACGCCTCATTTGAATATGACTATTCCAAAAACTTTGACGGTCTTTGGAACTGCAGCAGACTTACAACTAACCATGTCCAAATCCCATCATCAGTTCACGTGCGAAGTAACTTGGGTCGATACTGATATTTCTAGCCAATCAAGTTTTTCCATTTCCTCTGATTCATTTTCCTTGCCGATAAATTTTGAGTCTCCTGAAACGACAGAACAAGTTCACCGAGGAACAATTGTTTGTTCAAGTCAGGGGATGGACTTTTCTTACCCTATTAATTTGCTTGTTACAAGGTATGCTGCAAAACCATTTACGGTGAGAACGAAGTTCTTACAAATGAATGATACCTCAAAGCAAGCATATCTTATTATAAAAAACAATCTTGATCGGGATGTGGTCGCTTCGATTAAAATAAGTCCTGCATCTGACTACATCTCATTTCCCTCTTCTGAACGAATCGATCCTGGAGCGGTAAAAAATATTACGTTTAGGTTTATTGGTGGCGAGTCGGTAAACATTACTGATTCATTCACCATTTCCATTGAGGCTTTTGATAATAAAGAAACTGCCACGCTCGCTGTCACTGTTGTACCTCCTCCTCAAAGAGATCTTCTTGTGCTCTTTATCGTACTTGCCTTTGTTCTGATTATTCTTGGTGCAGGCGCATACGCTGCCTATCGTTTCAAAGATCAGTTGATTGCTCTTATTAACAAACTCAATTTTGTTCAGACCAAAAAAGCTATTCAGAAAACTTCTGCTGATATTCACGAGTTAAAAGATGAAGAGCGAAACCAAGCAATAATTAACATCTATAATATTAGTAAATTCAAAGATCGCTCGGACGCTGACATAATTAAGCAACTTCAGAAGAACTTTTCTCGCAAGCAAATGAAAGAAGCGCTTGAAACAATTGGTGTGACGCTTGCAGGCGTTGACGAAGAAGAGCCTGAAAAGCTTTGATAACTTCTCCACCTTCTTTTCAACATAGATCTACCTTGGTCGTTTCTGCAGCTAAGAAACCAATTGTGGATTGTTCTTGTTTGAAAGAATGCTTTTGTTTGAGAGAATGCTTGTCAGGCGTATACGGGTCTACTTGTCATGCGTATAACTACAACAGAACTCTTCAACTTTTTAGTTGTTTGAAATAATTGCTGGCCAAAGTTGTGCACGTTGTTGATTTGGCACAATCTCGCCTGAATAGAAGTCTTTGAAGATGGGGCCGATGTTTGGATGGATGATGCGAAGGCTAAGGTCTTCTTCTTCTCCAATTGTGTCGACAGGTTCGAGGTAAACGCGAATGATGTCTCCTCTGTTAAGCATGTCTTGTTGCCATCTGTCGTCTCGTTTAAGGTATTCGATAGCGTAAAATCCTCTTCCAAGGCGCGTAGGGCTGACAGTAAAGGTAACTGAGGCATCTATTTGGTTTGCAGCTGTTGTGTCTCCGCTTAGTGTTACATCTGCATACCGTGTGCCTTCGTATTGGATGGTTTCTTCTGCATCAAGTGTTTGCGCTCCTGTTGAGAGGTTGCCTCCGTGAGCGAAGTTCATTTCACTTGGAAGCGAAGATAGTTGGAATATGACGTGCGTTGCATTCACTGCGACGAGATCGACTTGACCATCGTCATCGAAATCGTTTTTTAGCTCAGTCATGCTTTTGAAGGTAAAGAATCGTTCTCCGTTAACACCAATAGTATTTCCTGCTCCTGTTGTTCCATAGATGGAGAAATAGCCGATTGAACCAACTGGTTGTTTGGTGATTGAGATGGTCTGTGGAAAGACTCCAAGGTCAAGCAAGTCTCCAGAATCATTCATGAGTGCTGCAAAGACAGGAGTGTCGGTCGCATCACTTGATTGATAGAATGCAAGGTGTGACGCGTTCCAGATGGTCATGTTGTCAATGGTGCCATCATCATCAAGGTCAAATCCTGTTGTGTGGTTTGATGCGTCGTCTAGAGAGGTGGTAAAGACATCTGACATGGTTTGATAATTTTCTAGAAGGCCAAGTTCTTCATCCTCGAGCGTTAAATATCCTGTGACTGAATTGTTGATTTGGCTGTTTTCTCTGAGTTGGACATGCGCGTCACCACTATCGCTTGAGAGGATGAGAAAGACGTCTGAGAGTTTGAGTGGAGATGAATCTCCAAATAGCTTCATATCGATCATGATGGTGTTGTATGTTCTGTCTCGTCCGTCTTCTGCAAATATTTGCAACACTTGGATATATTTTGAGGAATGTTCTTTTGTTTTTTTAGCGATGTTGAAGGAGTCTTGTTCTAGCGCTTTCGTTTTCATGGCGACGCTTGAAATCACGAAGGTGATGATAAGCAGCATAGTGATGAGAAGAAAGAGGGTTCCAATTGGGATAAAACCTTTTTTACTAATGTTTCTCGCCATTTTCCAAATGTCTACTTTAGCGCTTTATTATACGAATTGATATACTGATGGTGATAATAACTCTATTAATATATAAATGTTATGTTTTGTCATGGATTGGTTAGAAACTACAATTTCAAGCTGTATTTTGATCGGAAACCTTAAAAACAACAAACTCGCTTCAGAAAAGAGGTGTTGTTTGACGAATGGGTAGTTCTCGCTTAACAAAGAAGAATTCTGGCGGCTCGCTGGGTTCAATTGACCTGTACACAGTTTACATTTCTCTGCTTGTCCTCGTGGCGGTGTTTTGCTTTTCATACTATTTTTATCTGCAACAAGATATCGGTGGCAAAGCAATAACTCTTGGAGCGTCTGAAAGTGGAACAACCTATTATGTTTCTCCAACAGGAGATGATGGGGCTGATGGTCTAACGCCTGAGACTGCACTTGCACGTATTTCGCTTGCGCTTTCAAAAATGAGCGAAAGTGGTGGGGACACCGTCATCGTTCAAGGCGGCACCTATTATGAAGAATTAACCAATTTTATCTCGGGAACACCAGGAAATCCAAACCGCCTTATTGCAGCGGATGGAGAACTAGTAATTCTGGATGGTGCAGAAAACTTTACAAATTGGCAATTCGAAACGGACAGTATTTATTTTCATGAGTATGAAAAAGACGTTATTTCTCCGTTTGATGATGAGCAGCTTCACCCCGCCAAATATCCTAACGAAGAAACCCTTTTTGATTTAGAGCCTGTTGAAGATGATTTGAATTGTATGAAGAGTGATGCAGCAACGCTTTTTGAGGATTTAGGAGGTTCGCTGCTTTATATATATTCCAATTATCGAGAAGGATTTTATGAATTTCCCGAACCTTACTTAAAAAAAGTTATTCGTATCTCCCGCCATGAAGGTGATCTTATCTGTGCAGATGAACCATTACATGGGATTTCAGAAAACTTCACTGGATACAATTTTTCGTATGTGTTTGCAAAAAACAAACAATTTCTTGATAAGAAAAATGAGTATTACGATGACGTCGCCGAGAAGAGACTCTACCTTTATGCAGATATTCACCCTCTTTCTTTAGAAGTTGGTGTTCGATCATATGGAATACGTCTTCAAAATGTACACGACATTGTCATAACAGGTTTTCGCATTGAACGATATAGTCATGGAGTGTATGTTTCAAACTCTAACAATCTCCTATTTGAAGATGTAGCGGTTATGTATGGTGATCCTGAGTACTCTTCCCATTCACTTATTGAAGTAAGAAACTCTCAAAATGTAGAGCTCTTAGATGTTGCAGCAACGCAGGGTTTTTTCAACAATGTTAATATCGGTTCATCTGATCATATCATCATCGATAAAGCGACATTTAAACATTCACTTTATGGATCTACAGCTGCGTTTAGCGGTAACAATTTTACTTTGCGAAATCTTGATGTTGGTGACACGCATTCAAGCTGCCTTTACTTGCGAACAAACAATGTGCTTGTTGAACAAAGCAATTTTAGTGATTGTGGAAATGGAGGTATTGTTTTGCTGAATTTGCATAATGCGATTGTGCAAAATAATTATATTCATGATGTTGGGGACTTGGCCGCGGGAATATCTGCCCATTCTGTTGTTGATTTGCTCATCACCAACAACACTATTTCTGATATTTTTGGAGATGGTGTCTTGCTTGAAGGTGAAGGTTCTGGTGACTTGCGAAACCTTCGAAACACTGTTTCCTACAACAGTATATCTAATGCTCATGGTCCTTTAGCTATTCGAAATGATTATGTTTGGCTCGCAGGAATTTGGGTGAGTGATACTGACTATGCACTTGTTGAACATAATTTTATTGATCAGCAATACGCATCGGGTTTGAAAATTGATTCCTCAAGACATAGCATTTTGAAAAATAATATTGTCAAAGGAGCGATGTATGAACTAGATTCTGATATGCTTCCCATGAATTCCTATCGCTGGAATGGTTGTTTTGTCATGAAACCTGGAGCTGCGACATCAACATTTGCACGGGTGGTTAACAACACCATCGAGCATAACACGTTTGTTAATTGCTACAAAGGCATAGTGCTCTACGGTCTTTCAGAAAATTTTGTTGACAACACTATAACGCATAATATTGTGCAAAATGTCCTTAACTCAACCGTACAAGTTCATCCCAACTTAATTGTGGAAGTTGATAATAATTTCACTGCTAATGGGAACGTTCTCGATTACAATCTTTATTTTGATGATGCGTCGCATCTTCCCCTAACGTTTGATTATGGAGGTGCAACGAATGCTGAAGATTATCAAAATTTTATGCAGTACCAATCGCAAAATAGTTTGCATCTTGACGAGCACACCTTTTCAGTTAATCCTCAACTCGATGAAGATTTTGCGCCACAAACAGGAAGCTTTGCATGCGCAGCTGGAAACGACGCGTCAGATATTGGGGCGATTCCTTGTCAGAATGTCTGCCGTGTCTACGATGTTTCTTTCGCACAAGAAGAAGCAAACAGAGATGAATTTGTTTCTCTTGCTATTGAAAGTGAAGGTTGTGAAGATACAAATCTTGGATTCATTTTCTATGCTCAAAATAGCTCGGGAACTTTTTTCAAGAAAGGTTTCCTTGAGGACGCACATTCTTTTCTCTTTCCTTTACTCATGAATGTGAACATCCAAGATATGATTGAAGGCTCGGCTAATTACTATTTTGATGTTGTTCCCATTTCTAATCCTTACCGTCGAGTTCGAACTGAATCTCTTCTTGTTTCAGATACGGTAGCGACGAGAACAAAAATTGCATATCCTGCCTTTGGTGTGCGTGAAGCATTCCAATTCCATCTTGATGGCACTAACACCACCATTGGCAATTCAGAAGACATAGCTGACTTCATACAAGAAAAGGTTGATTTGATTATCACTGGAAGAATTTATGGTCAAGAAGGACCCACAATACAATTACAGGAGACTACGGAAAAACCGGTGCTCTTATATCGTTCAGCAAATAGATTCCCCAATTATTTTCAGGGCGGGGAAACTTCAAATCTTTTCTATAACGAATCAGAGATTGCCAATCAACATGAAGACTGGTTTATTCATCAAGCTGGTTTGCCATCAGAGATGCAAACAAGACTGATCACTGCCTGTTACGCACCAAATTTTCCTGTTAATTTAATTAGTCCGCAAGATGCGTGGGGAGATCATTTTTCAGATTGGACAAAAACCTATTTTTCCTATGATCCTACCTGGAATGGTGTTTTCTATGATAATGCGGGAGGCATGCTCCGCTCACACTGGCCTGTTGCTTATATCTCAGAGGAAAACTCGCAGGTGCAAGCAGATGGATTAACGATTGATGTCTCCAAAGAAATATTTGAAGATACCTCTTGTAACGTTATTTCAGTTATTGCAGCAGACTCAAGAGAGCTTGACGTAGAATCCTTTGAAGGCGATTCGATAAAATTGCTCGTTGAACAACCTGAAGGAACTTCTGTTACGGTAACCTATTATGCAAGAGGTGAAATTCCTCAAGAGAGTTACGATATGCAAGCAGAAGGCATTGCTTATATGCTTGGGAAAACTCGAGAAAATGTAGGTTCGAAGCTTGTTATTATTAACGGCATCTTCCCCCCCTATTATGATCACCAACAAACATACAATTATTTTGATACAGTTGATGGTGGTATGCATGAAAGTATCTTTCATGAAACTTCTTTTGGCAGTGACCAAATGTCTTCTGAACTGTATTGGCGTGATCAAGTAGATCATATGATTGCAGTCCTTGATTTAGGAAAGTTGTTTTTAGCGCAATCTGGAATGAACTACGCTGCTGAAGAAACTCCAAGTTCTGTTGCGCAACTAGCCCTATTCGCATACTCTTCTTTCTTGCTTGGAAAAAATGAATATGCATATTTCCATTTTGGTATAACTCCTGGTTATTCGCAGCGGTATGCACATTTTGATTATTGGGATATTGACCCTGGAAGACCACTTGGCAATTATTCCCTTCGTGAAACAATTGGTGAGACGAATATTTACCAGCGAGAATTTGAAAACATGCTCGTTCTTGTCAATCCAAGCGATAATGCATCAATAGTCACGGTTGAGCTCAATGACACCTATTACTCGCTCACAGGTGAGCAAGTAACCTCTGTTGTCATGCCATCAAAATCGGGCGAGTTATTGTTACCTGAGTGGTGTTCGGTAGAAATCTGTGATGGGATTGATAATGATTGTGATGGGCAAGTTGATGAGAATGTTTGTTCTACTTCGAATCCTCCTGGAAATGATCCAAGTCCTGGCGGAAATCCTCCAGGTGGCGTTCCTCCTCCAAGTTCTCCTTCTCCAGATGAAGATCCTGTACTTATTCCTCCTGAGGATCCTGGCGATCAAGATCGATATTCTCAAGAAAATGATTCTAATCAAGGAGAATTATTTCAAGGAGATAACTCTTCAAATCAAACAATTCCAGGAAATAATGCTCGTCCATCGAACCAAGTGCCGCAATCTATTTTCACCGTCGCGCCTTTTGTCTCAATTTCTCTTGGCAGTCTTCTTCTTGTTCTCTTAGTTATTGGTGTTGGTGTTGTCATGCATAAACATTCACGACCTGAGATAACTATCGATGCGATGGAACGAACTCTTTCTTCAAAGTCAGAATCGCATTCTGCCCCTCTCAAAAAAGAACCCTTCGTTGCATTTTTAGAACAAGAAAACTATTCTCTCTACGAACAGCAAGTGTTCTCTTATTTGGAAAAAGTAAACGAAGAAGAAGCAACTTCACAATTCCTTTCAAGAGGATGGAGCCAAGAACAACTCACCGAATGGTTAGCTAAATTCAAAGCAGCAAAAAGAACGTTTGAAGCTTCTGAAATTATTCTGCAAGGAAAGAATGCGCATTTAGAAAAAGAGGCCGTTATCAAGCAGCTCCTGGAGAAAGGATGGACTGTGCAAGAAATAATTGCCCTCTTTTCAGAATATTGGCAATAACGTACCGTTCAGTATAGGGATGTTCATTCTCGGCTGTTCAGTTAGGATGTGGGGGGAGCCAGCTGTCTAAATTTAGTTTTTCTTTGGTTCTAACAGTCTATTTTAAGACCAAGTCTCATACCATGTCTCAATTTTCTAAAGTTTATTAGTTATTAAGACGAACAGTAAGACGAGCAGTTAGAATTAGGAAGTTCAAAATGTTATTCGATATTTTACTCTCTAGATATTGTTTTTAGAATGTTTATTTTAAGACGAGCAGGGAAACGAGCTGGCAGGGTTGGTAATTTCTCCCTGTTGTTTGATTTTTTACTTTTTAAGTATTGTTTTTAGAAGTAGTTTCTGATTATTTTTGTACTGCTTTTAGTAGTAGGTCTTTCCATTCTGGTTTTTGGTTTATTCCTGCTTTTTGTGCTGGTGTCAAGTCTATACTCATGTGTGGTTTTATGAAGTTGTAGTATGTTTGGAAGTTTTCTGCGAATTGTTTTTGGTTTCCTTTGAATCCTTTCATTACTTTATCTCTTTGCCTGAATGTTCCGTGAAATCTTTCTAGTTTGTTGTTACTGCATTCTTTGTTTCTTAAGGAGACATATCTTTTGTGTGGTTTTGGGTTTTTGTATGTTGCGAATTCTTTTCTTACTGCTTTTTCATATGAGAAACTTCCGTCTGTAACTACTGTTTTTGCTTTTTTGTTTGCTATTGTTTTTGCTAGTTGGAATGTTTCTCTTGCTGCTTTTGTTGTTCTTTTTGGTGTGGCGTTACTTGCTAGGAGAAATCTTGTTCTCGCGTCTAGCACGTTCCATATGTATTGTATTTTTCCTTTTACTTTGATGAATTGTTCGTCTGCGTGCCAGTAGTCTCCTACTTCTGGTTGCATAGACTTGACATATTGGTTTATTTCTTTCATGAATCGGTTGATCCAGTTCATGACTGTAATGTGACTGATGTCAAGTCCATAAAATTGTTTCATACTATCTTGTATTCCTCGATAACTTACTCCTTTTAGATAGAGGTCTATTGCTAGGATTACTGTGTCTTCGTTGCCTTTGATGTTTGCCAAAGCATTTTCTGTGAATCTTTTCTTGCAGTCTTTGCAGTACCATCTTTGTTTTAAGCCGATGCTTGTTTTTCTTTGGCTGTCTTTTCTTGTATTATTTGAGTCGCATATTGGGCATTTTTGTGTCATTTTCTTAACCTTAAACTTACTTTTATAAGTATATGTTAAGAAGTGTTTTTTCTATATAAATCTTGTCTTTTCTTACGTATAAAAGTAAGTAATTGTAGGTATATTTTAGGAAAGAATTATAAAGAAAAGAATAAAACAAATAAGTATTATGGCTAAGATTATGATCACAGTACAAGGATATCGTTGTGAACGATGTAATCATGAATGGATACCAAGGATTAAGGTAAAGGAAGATCCTGTTATTTGTCCTAAATGTAAGAGTCCATATTGGAATAAACCTAAAAAGAGGAAAAAATGAGAGTCTTACATCTAACTAATAATATAATCAGTTTCTTTCTTTATAATATTATACATACAATAAGATTAATGTATAAATCATTCAACAATTTACTACTTACTGTTGTAACACCCAAAAACTACGTTAAGCCCATTTTTTATTATTACGTGTAATAATTTTGGTATCTCTTACGTACGAGTTTTGAGGTGTTTGCACATACAGTGACAACGGACACGAAAAAAACTTAAACTTTATATTTAACTTGAGATTATTTATAAATTAAATAAAATGGAAGATTTGCCTGAATGGAAAACAAGACTTGAAAAAATTGATGTTCAATTACTTAATGCTAGTTGGAATGTTAAAGATAAATTCAAAGTGCGAGTAGAAATAGATACGAAGCAATCTGAATTCACAAAAAAAAATTATAAAGATGTTTCTCAAACTCTCAAGAACGAAGAAGAAAGCAAGTATGTTGATTATCTTCTTTTAGATTCTAATGGTGATCCTCTTGCAATTATTGAAGCAAAGCGTACAACCAAAGATCCAATTATTGGTCAAAAACAAGCTGAACAATATGCAATGGACATCAAGAAACAAACCGGAAAAGATGTCTTCATTTATTTATCGAATGGTTATCAAAATATTTTCTGGAATTATCCTCATGAATCTCCAAGAAAAGTAATGGGATTTCATACTCTAGAAGATTTAGAGCGAATGAGATTTCAAAATTCTGCAAAGGAGAATTTGTTAGATATTAAAATTAAAGAAGAGATAACAAACAGACCTTATCAAATTGAGGCAATTAAAAGAGTTGTTGAAAATATTGAGCGAGGAAAAAGAAAATCTCTTCTAGTAATGGCAACAGGTTGCGGTAAAACCCGAACTGCAATGTCTTTAGTTGATGTACTTCTTCGCGGGAAAAAAGCCCAAAGAATATTATTTCTTGCAGATAGAAAAGCACTAAGAGACCAAGCCTATGATGCATTCAAAGAACATATCCCTCACGAATCAAAGTCTAAAATTTATGCTGGAGAACTAGATAAAAACTCGAAAATTTATGTTTCAACAATTCAAACCTTCATGGAATGTTTCCAAGAATTTTCGATAGGTTCTTTTGATGTCATTATTGCAGATGAATGTCATCGTTCAATTTACAACAAGTGGAAAGAAGTATTTACTTATTTTGATGCAATTCAAATAGGACTGACTGCAACACCTTCAGACTGGATAGATAGAGATACATTTAGATTCTTTGAGTGTGAAGATGGAAAACCAACGGCTCTTTACACATATGATCAAGCAATACAAGAACATTATCTTTGTGATTATAGGGTTACTGGAGTTCAAACTCATTTTCAGATGGAAGGTGTTGGAAAGAGAGACTTGCCTGATGCAGTAAAGAAAAAACTACTTGAAGAAGGTATGGATGAAGAAGAACTAAATTGGGAAGGAACAGATATAGAAAAGAAAATTGCAGTTCTTGGAACTAATGAAGTTATTGTTAAAGAATTTATGGAACATTGTCTTCTTGATGAAACGGGAACTCTTCCAGCTAAAACTATTATTTTTGCGGTAAGCAAGAAACACGCTAAACGAATCTGGGAAGCATTTGAAAAATTATATCCTGAATATAGGGGTCGTTTAACTCGAGTTATTACATCCGAAGATAGTAGAGCAGACGATTTGCTTAAAGAATTCAAAAAAGAAAGTTTTCCTAGGATTGCAATCTCAGTTGATATGCTCGATACAGGTGTTGATGTCCCTGAAGTATGTAATCTTGTTTTTGCAAAACCTGTATTTTCTAGGATTAAATTCTGGCAGATGATTGGAAGGGGAACACGTCACGACATAGTATGTAAAAATCGGTCTTGGCTTCCATTTGGTAAAAAAGAGAATTTTCTCATTTTTGATTTTTGGAGAAACTTCGAGTACTTTGATCTAAATCCAAAAGGAAAAGAAGCAAGCGTGACTGATGGAGTAACTACAAGAATTATGAAAGTTCGTGTTGAATTAATTACCTATTTTGATCAATTCAAAGATTTACCACGGATGGTGGAGAATCAAAAGAAAATCCTTGATTCAGTAAATGGACTTCCAAAAGAATCAGTGAGTATAAAAGAAAACATTCATCATATCGAGCAAGTAAATCAAGCTAATTTTTGGAATGGTGTTGGTTTAGATTATGCTGATTATTTGAAGAAACATATTATGCCTTTGATGAGATATCAACAAGATGTTAATCCTCTGATTGCTTCATTCGTATTGAAGTGTGATGAATTAAAATTGGCTTTAGTTACAAGAGATCAGAAAAAATTTGAACGAGCAAAAGAAATGCTCACTGAATGGCTTAGATGTTTGCCAATAACCTTACAACAAGTAAAAGATAAAAAAGTTTTGCTTGACAAAGTATTAACCAAAGAGTATTGGGATGAAATAAGCTATACTGATATTTCTATACTTGAAAAAGAGTTTGCACCACTAATGCCTTACAAAAGAAAAGAACCAAGGGCTATGATTGTTCTAGATATTGATGACGTTGTTCAGCAAAGAAAACTCATTGAATTTGCTCCTGATGGAAAAGAGGAGTATGTTGATGTCTATAAGAGACAAGTTGAAGAAAAAATCTATGGTCTTGCCAATTCAGATCCAACTGTTATGAAAATTAAAGAAGGAACTCCTATTTATGGAGAAGATATTGAAAAGTTGGAAGAGAATTTGAATTCTGCTGATCTTTACATTAATGAAAAAAATCTACAAAAAATCTATGAACAAAAAGGAACTTTAACAGAATTTTTGAAACATATATTGAATGTAAAGAAACTAAAAACTCCTGAAGAAAAGATAGATGAAGAATTTAGGAACTTCATAGCACGACATAATCAAGTGTATTCTGCCGATCAAATCAATTTCCTAAGAACATTACAGACTGTATTTGTCAAAAAGAAACATATTGATTTTGGAGATCTCTTTGAGGCACCATTCACTAATTTTGGTGTAAATGCGCCTATGCCTTTATTTGAAGAACAGGAATTAAAAGAATTGGTGGGTTTATGTCAGAAATTAGAAAAAGAAGCATTTGTAGAAATTTAGGTTTACAAAATTAAATAATCTGTAAACTTAGTTTTAGAAATATTTATAAAGAATTTAGCTCTACTCTAGTTTATGGCTGAAAGTGAATGGACGACGACATCAGTAAAGCTTGAACGAGATCTTAAGATAAAACTTACTGACTTCTGTGAACGAGAGGGGATTAGTCCAAACAAGCTGATTAAGGGCCTTATTAAAAAGAAGCTTGAGTTCATGCTGCGACCTGGAACCTTGCGAAAAGACAAAGGAGTTCCTGCAACAGGCAAACATTCTTTTGAGTATTCTGTTTCTGAAGATACATTTATTTGGAACTTAGATTTTGGAAGCCAAAAACACATTTTGAGTAAGGATGTTTCTGTTGATTTCTTAGAAAAAATGAAAGCTTCCATTGAAGTTGCACTTGATGAAAGAAAAAAGAACAAGCAAAGCTTGGAAATAAAACAATAATTCCAACAGATGTTCTTGATTACGAGGTTGAAGAGTAATGGCAGAAGAAAAGAATATTTTTGATGCAATCGAGGAAACGGATGATGAAACTCCGAAAAAACATGGAAAGATTTCTATGAAACTATTGAAGTAATCAAAAATAATAATTTTGGATGGAATCAAGCAGTTATTGCGAAACGTCATGAAGACGGTCAAATAGTAATAAAATTAAGAAAAGCTATGGGCGATTTCATAATCAAAAATCCAAAACATCTACAAATTGTTGAAGATTTATTAGAAAAAGCTAAAAAAGTTGCGGGATGGGACTCTGAGTCTCTAGATGAAGATCTTAAGAAGACAATCACTCAAAAAGATGAGTTAAAAAAATTAAAACAGAAAAATCAAAAGCAAAAAGAATCGTATAAGAAGACTGTTGACAAATTAATGTTAGAATTATCTGATTTAAGAAATGAGCAGTTAACAATTAATCTAGAAATATTCAAAGAAGACCTTAAAGTGTTCAAGAAATTACTTGATAATCCTAAAGAAGATGAGAAAAAAATTCAAGAATGGCTTTTTCAACATCCGTGGGTATTTGGTCCTAATTATTTAGAAAATTCGAAAGAAGAAATTACTAGAACTGGAGACAGAATTGATTTTTTATTAGAGCGATATGATACTTATTTTGATATTATTGAATTAAAATTACCTTCTCATGATTTATTTCTAAAAAAATCAAATAAAGACAAAGATATTTCTAGAGAATATACTATGGGTGCGAAAGTCAAAGATGCCATTTCTCAGTTAATAGGTTATCTAGAAACATATGAATTAGATAAAACAAGCAAATATTGGGATTCAAATTCCAAAATTTCAATACATAAACCAAAAGGAATATTAGTTATTGGAAGAACCACCAAAGAAAATTCTCGTTCATTAAAGACTCTTAACTCATACTTGCATAATATTGAAATTCTGACTTATGATGACATAATTAATGTTGGAAATAACTTTATCAAAATAATACAGAACAGACACAAGTCTGTAAATAAAATAAAGAAGAAGGTTGAATAAAATGTTAGCAGCAGAACTAAAATCAAAAATAAATAAACTATGGGATAAATTTTGGGCAGGGGGACTTGCAAATCCGTTGACAGCAATAGAACAAGTTTCTTACTTGATATTTATGAAACGACTTGAAGATTTAGATAATCTTCATATGAAAAGAGCACAAGCAAGAGAGGAGGAATATAATTCCATTTTCAAAGACCATGGAGATTGCAAATGGTCTTACTTCAAACACTTTAATGCCGAAGATTTACTAGTTCATGTCCGAGATATTGTTTTCCCTTTCTTTAAGGGAATTAAGAGGGGGGATGATTCATTTACTGAACAAATGAAAGATGCCGTTTTTATGATACCAAAACCTTCTCTTCTACAAGATGCAATTTCAATCATTGATGAATTAAATATTACTGCTCAAAATCAAGATACACAAGGAGATATTTACGAGTTCTTACTTTCTGAATTAAATCAAGCAGGTCGCGCAGGTCAATTTAGAACTCCTCGTCATATCATTAGAATGATGGTTGATATTATCGACCCAAAACTTGGAGAACGAGTGTTAGACCCTGCTTGTGGGACTGCAGGATTTTTAGTTAATGCATATCAACATGTACTTTTGAAAAATACTTCTAAGGAAATGATTAAATATGATGATCAAGGGGTTCCTTACAATATAATTGGGGATAAGATTGTTGGAAAGGAACATTGGGAATTTCTGAGGGGTAAGTCATTTTTTGGTTTTGATTTTGATGGAACTATGGCTCGAATTGCTTCTATGAATATGTTATTGCATGGACTTGAAAAGCCAAATATTATTCGAAAAGATACATTGTCTAAATCATTTGAAATAAAATCTGATTATGATGTTATCTTAGCTAATCCTCCTTTTACTGGTAGCATTGACAAATCAGATATTAATGATGAATTCATGCTTAAGACAACAAAAACAGAATTATTGTTTTTAGAATTAATGTATAACTTGCTTGAAATTGGTGGGCGATGTGCAGTTATTGTTCCAAATGGTGTTTTGTTTGGTTCGTCAAATGCACATAAAGATGTCCGTAAATTATTGATGGAGAAATGTTCATTAGAAGGGGTTGTTTCAATGCCGTCTGGAGTTTTCAAACCATATTCTGGCGTTGCTACTTCAATCTTGATATTTACTAAAGGCGGAACAACAGACAATGTTTGGTTCTACGAAATGAGAGCTGACGGTTTTAGTTTAGATGATAAACGGGACTTCATTGATGGCAAAGGTGACATTCCTGACATTATTGAATCATTTAAGATGAAGAAAGGTGGTGAGAAGTCAATAGTTGTTCCATTTACAGAAATCAAAGAGAACGATTACATCCTTTCAATTTCAAGATACAAAGAACTCGCTCACGAAGACATTGAATACGATGATCCAAAAGAAATCATTGAACGAGTGATGAAATCAGAAGATGAAATCAAGAAAGAGCTGGAAGAACTGAAGAGGATGGTGGAATAAAGTGAGTAGAGGTCTGCCAATTAAAGTTAAGGAAATGCTTGAAAAAGCAAAAGAAAGTTGTTTATTGGCAGTCGATGTATATAATAAACCTAAAACCACCTTTAGATCCGGGGCGTATATAGTTTTAATGTCTATTGCATTTACATCCTTATTTCATGCAATCTTTGAAAAAAAAGGAGTAAAATACTATTATAAAGAAGGTAATAGGTATAAAAAAATAGACGGCGAATATAAGGCGTGGGAATTAAACGAATGTTTGAAAGAATATTTCAAAGAAGATTTAAAAGATGAAATCCCAATTAAGAAGAATATTGAATTTTTTATTCCACTTAGAAATAAGATTGAGCACAGATTTATGCCTGAGTTAGATTCAGAAATTTTTGGTGAATGTCAGGCATTATTGCATAATTTTGAATTTATTCTCCATAAAGAGTTTGGAAATAAACATACAATAACAGAAGACTTAGTTTTTTCATTACAATTTGCAAAAAACTATATAGATACAAAGAGTAAAAAAAAGAAAGCTCAAAGAAATAAATCATTAGAGTTAATAAAAAAACATATCTCTGAATTTAGAAAACAACTTGATGATAATGTTTATTCAGACCAAAAATATAGTTTTAAAATATATTTACTGCCAAAATTGTCAAACAATAAAGATAAAGCAGATCATGCTATTGAATGGATTAACTATGATTCTAAAAAACCTGAAGAAATGAAGAAATACTCTCATTTGATGGGTTTCATCAAAGAAAAAATAAGACCTATCTCTAACTATGGTTATCTTAAGGCAGGTGAAGTTGCAAAAAACGTAAGAGTAGAATTAGTAAAAAATTATGGAGATAAAATAAAGTTTGGACCTTCTACAAATCATCATGCTTGTTGTAAATTCTATAATGTGAAACCTAAAAGAGGCGAACCAAAAGAAAAAACAAATCAAGATTTTTGCATATATGATTCTGTTCACAAAGATTATGTTTATACTGAATCTTGGGTTTCATTTCTAATAAAAAATTTATCTAATAAGGAAATTTTTCTAAAAATCTTTCCTAATCAAAAAGAATTAATCGAGGCTAAAAAATGAGTGAGTGGAAAACTGTTAAATTGGGAAATGTTGGTTCTTGTATTAGAGGCGTTTCATATAAAAAAGATCAATTATTTGAAAAGCAAAGTGACAATACAATTATCTTATTTCGAGCAAATAACATCAATAATAATCAAATCATATATAGAGATACTCAGAATGTTGCGAAAGAGGTTGTTAAAAATGATCAATTATTGAATAAAGGAGATGTTATTATTTGTATGTCTAGTGGAAGTAAACATCTTCTAGGAAAAGCTGCTTTTTTTGACTTTAATTCAAAGAAATATACCGTTGGAGCTTTTTGTTCAATATTCAGAATTCATGAAAATAATATTCTTCCAGAATTTATTAAATATGTCTTTCAGTCAAAAAAGTATTTCACTGCAATATCCAAAGCATCAACATCAACTAATATTAATAATCTAAAAAAATCAGATATAGAAAATATAGAAATCCATTTGCCACCTCTTCCAATACAAAAACAAATTGTTTCAATTCTTGAAAAAACAGAGAATCTTAAACAAAAAAGAAACGAAACAAACAAAGAAACACAAAAGATAATTCAATCATTATTTTATGAAATGTTCGGTGACCCTGTAAAGAATGAGAAAGGATGGGATGTAAAAAGGCTTGTTGAAGTATTAAAAGAAGACAAATATATTGTGGGAGGGCCTTTTGGCTCTAATCTTAAAGTTGTTGATTATAAAGAAAAAGGAATACCTATAATGCGACTTCAGAATATTCAAAAGAGAACTTTTATTGATAAAAATATTATTTTCATTTCAGAAAAAAAAGCTGAAGAACTTAAATATCATTCATTCCAGTCAGGAGATATTATTTTAGCAAAACTAGGAGATGAATTAGGAAAAAGTTGTATTGTTCCTGATAAATATTCTTATGGGATTGTAGTTGGAGATGTTATTCGTATAAGAGTGCCTGAAAATACAATAAATAAAACATATCTTCTTAATGTGTTAAATGCTGATTTCTGTGCAAAACTATTGGGGGGACAAAAAACCGGTACAACTAGGCCACGTGTAAATTTATCAGATATACGAAATATTCCTGTCTCAGTTCCGCCACTTCAACTTCAAGAAGAGTTTGCAAAGAAAGTTCAACTCATTGAATCAATCCAATCTAAACAGCAGTCTTCAACTGAAGAAATCAATACTTTGTTTGATGCGTTGATGCAAAAAGCGTTTAAGGGGGAATTGGTGGATGCCTAAACTCTACCTTGACACAAATATCTTTGTTTATGCTAATGAAGATAGTAAGAATCTTCAGGGTAAAGAGATTGCAATCTCTTCTTCTGAGCTTATAGGACAGGCAATAGTTTGTAAACATTACCTAATTATCTCTTCTTGGGCATTGGAAGAATTACGTCGAATTAAAAAACTTGAACAGGCACAAATATTCTTTAAACTTATTGAAAAGAAGAAAATACTCGTTGCTCATTCAGAAGAAGATATTAAAAAAGCAAAGGAACAAAATCCTGATAATTTTCAAGATGAACTTCATGGCATATTAGCATTAAAATCAGGTGCAGATTATATTGTGACCAGAAATATAAAAGATTTTAAACACTTCGAGGATAGAATTAAAGTTACAAAACCTGAGTTTTTACTTTAAGCCTGCTCGTTTAAATAATTCTTCATTAAGAGCTTCCAATCCCTGTTCCCTCTCAATCTTGTCAAGTTCTTCGTTTTGCTTTTTTAACTCAGTAGGATCTGTTTTCTTATTTAAGTTTTGCAAAGCCTCTTTATTTTTTTTGTATTCAGGATCATTCGGTTCTTCAAAAGGAATCATCTCATTTAGCTCAGAGCCAATTTCAATAACATCTTCTTTTGCTTGATTCATATCAAATTTGAAATGTTCTTGTAATTCATTTTCTAGATAAAATGTAGATAAATCGAACTTAAAATTTACCATCGCCACCATTTTCCAAAGAGCTTCAAAAGAAGATACTAATTTTTGTTTAAACTCGGCAAAATTTCGTTCATTTTTTTCATCTACAAAATCATCCCAATATCTTGTAATATCGATAAGTAATGTGTCGTATTCGTTGATTAATTCTTTATAGACTTTATCGTTTAGTTTAGGTGAGTCGAATAAAAATGTTCTATATAGCTTTTGAAATACATACATGGAATTCTTTGAGAAATTTTTAGAATAAAGTAATTTCAAAATATCTTCTTTAACATCATATAATTCTTTTCCTGCTTTCTTATATTGGAGTTGTTTACTCTCATATTCAAAATTATTTTTAGAATATTCAACAACAGTTTCATTTACACAAGTCACAATATGATCTGAAACTCCTGTAAAATCATACGTTTTTGTATAATCAAATGGTTTTACACAAACTCCACCGTAAATATACCATCCATGAGGAATCTTTAAATTACAAGTCTCAATTATTTGATACATTATTTTTTGAGCAGTAGTTTTCAATAATTTTCTTCCAGTTGTTTCTTTCCAGCTTTTTTGGATAAGATGATACAAAGAATCAATCAATTTGTTTGTTTCTGGATCTAAAGATAGACCAAAATAAGTATCTAATCTATACTTAGATGATAAAATGAATTTTTTACTCGTTCCTTGTTGTTCTTCTATAACAAAACCGCTTTCTTTTAAGATTTCTAAGTATCGTGAAATTGCAGTTCTATCAAGCCCTGTTTCTTCAACAATCTCGCTTGAAGACTTTGGAGCTTTAGCTAAAGACTCTAGTATATTTCTAATAAGAATTTGAGTTGAACCTCTTCCCATGATGTTAAATAACAACAATATATATAAAAATGTTTCTAATCACTTGTAGATAATTAACAAAATATTATATGTTATGTTGTTAAATAACAACAAAGTATATAAATAAGTTCTGCTTTTCATAGTTTTGGGGGTAAAAATACTCCACTAAACACAGGAGGAATGAATATGGTTCAGAAAATATTTGGATTAGGACTTGGTGCCACAGGAATTGTTGGAGTACTAATAGTTGCAGGAGCCCTCCTAAAAGGAACAGGAATCTCAACAGGAGCTGGAAGTGTCGGCATTGGTGCAGGAATAACAATAGGAATTATTTTAGGAGTCTTAGGAATTGTAGGAGTATTAAAGCGGTTAGTTTGAACGATTATCATTAAAACTATAAAATCCGTTTTTACCTACAATTACATGATCAAGAACTTTAATACCTAAAAGTTCGCCTGCATCCATGAGCTTCTTAGTAACAGCTTTATCTTCACTAGATGGTTCTGGATCACCAGAAGGGTGATTATGAACGACGATAACAGAATTAGCACTTTCTTTAATCGCAGATTTGAAAATCTCTCTTGGATGAATTAAAGAACTATTAAGAGTTCCAATTGAAACAACTTCATCTTTGATGACCTTATTCTTTGAATCTAAATGAAGAATCATAAAATTCTCTTTGTCCTCATCAGCCAGTTTAGGAAACGAATATTCATACACTTGCTTCGCAGACTTAATGGAAACTCCGTTTGTTTTGGATATTGTAAAACGTTTATTGAATTCAAACAATGCAAGAATTTGCGTAGCTTTTGCTTCGCCGATACCATTTATACTAGTTAACTCAGAAAGAGAACATTTTGAAAGTTTTTCTATACCAAACTTAGAAATCAACCTGTTAGACATGTCGATAACATTCTCTTGTCTAGTGCCTTTCTGCAAGATAACAGCTAATAATTCAGAGTTAGAAAGAACAGAAACACCATCTTTACGAATTCTCTCTCTTGGTCTGTTTTCTTCAGAGATGTCTTTAATGCGCATATTTTGGTTGAAAAATCTTTTATAAATAAAGCTTTCCTAAGTTTTTCCGCAAATTTTACAAAAACATCCTATCTGAACATCCGCTTATTAACATCCACAGGATGAACGGAACGTGGCAATAAAAACCCTTATAAACGTTTCTTACCCTTTCCTATGTGTGGTTGGTTGAGTATGGATGTGCAACGTTCTCCTTATAGGAAGAAGAAACTATCTGCTCCAAAAAAAGGGAAAACTCAGTTATCAGTTATTCCCGAGGAGCATCATGAGTTTTACAGCTCAGCGATACTTGTCGCAGTGCTCGCTTTGATGTTTTTTCTTCTCTTATTTTCTTATCAAGAACGCATTACTCTTTTTGGTAATGCTATTCAGAGTGATATTGGAGAAGATCTCTTTAATGAACGAGCCTCCTCTGATGATGCAGCTAGTTCTTCTGCTCCAAGTCTTTTGACTGAGTATGTCTGGCAAAAAGATTACTGGACGTGTCAGTTGTATAGTAAGGAATATTGTTCGATTTATCCTCACATTAAAACGGCAGGTCTTCTGTATGGCTCTCAATTTGTTGATTCTCCTTCAGGTGAATCGCAAAGACAGATCATTGAGGCAGAACTGGGAATTGATGATCTTCATGAATGGGCTGCGCAACATTATGACTTTGTTTCTCCTTGGGGTGGTGGTGATCGAGAAGATTTCCTAATTCATAATCCTCATATGAGGAGTTTAATGTATAATATTTTGGGCGGTGGCGGTTACGTGATCGGTTCAGCAGATAATCTCGTGAACAGACGTTTATTTAGTTGGTTTGACTATGCGCAACTTCATAACATTGAGGATCTTGAACAGTTCTATGTGCATGTAGCTGAAGATATTGACTTTCCTTGTTCCTTTATTTCAGGTTGCGGACCAAGTTTTGAAGCGGTCTTTGAAAACGTTTATTATGAAAAAGAAGGGGTTCCTACTGATTATACGTATCAAGCATTTGGTTATTATCATTGGGCGCAGGGCTATTCTGGAAGAGTATACTATGAAATTCCTTTCGGAGAAGAACACAGTGCTCTTTACTTAGGTGACATGACTAAATTTGCAGAACTTCACGTCAATCTTGTTCAAGTTGCAAGCAACGACTTTGCTCCAATTTTTGAGTATTGGAATGGTGGCGAATGGTCGTCACTCACTCTTATTGATGACGCCACAAACAATTTTCAGCGATCAGGAGTGATTCGGTTCATGCCACCTGCTGATTGGAAAGCTCGCACCCCCTCATTCAATCCTCGTGGCACACGTTTAATTTATGAAATACGCATCAGATCAGAGTCCGCTCCCACTCAAAATCCTATTGCGCAAACGTATCAGTTGGCATCGGGCGGTGCTCTGCAAAATGTTCCTGCAGAGGCAGGTTCGGAAGCGCCAGGAGTATCAGCATTTCACTCGGAAATATTTATTCCGCGCGAATATGCGTATTGGGAATTTGATCCGAATAATGAAGATGCGCCAAAGGGAACAATTATCGAACTGAACGTCACTTTTCTAGGATGGAATGATGCAAATGATCAAAATGGTGATGGTTACGTTGATGACGATGAGTTTGCATCTCTTGTTGATGAAAAAGCAACTGCTCGCTTTCAGCATCAAGCAAGAAGCGCAGGTTATTTGTATCAATACATGAGTTACGCAACCAATTTTAAGAGTGAGGCTGTTGCTGACTGGATTATTCAAGCACTCATTGATGATTATGACGCCTCTGCATATGATGGCATCATGATTGATAGTTTGGGCCGGGCTGTTCGCTCACGTTGTTGGAATAATTCAATTAAATTCATCGAATATCCTGGAGGATTGTATGATTCTCAATATGAAGAGGCCATTAGACGCATCATGATCGCGCTTCAAGATAGTCTTCCTGGCGAAATTGTTCTTGGCAACAATAATCTTAGGTTATATTATAACAATATCACTGATGGTGGTGAAGGAGAATTATTTTTTGACATTAAAGCTATGACTCGAAGCAGATTTACGCAGAGAGCACCGATTGTTGTTCAAGAAGCAAAGAATGAAAAAATTCTTCTTGTTCATAATCAAGCGTACACGTCTGATGGTTTGATTGATATTGAACGTAACAATATGTTTGCGCTTGCAAGTTATTATTTGATTGATTACAATACTACGTATTTTTGGTATCAAAGCTCTTTGCATTATGGTACTCCTTGGGATTACTGGTTTGATGCCATAACCTATGACGCTGGCGCTCCGCTTGGAGATTATTATGAATTTGCTTCAGGTGACGATCCAAGTTATGCAGGTCATGACTACACTATTTTTGCAAGAGACCGTCAAAAAGGATTGGTGTTAGTCAAATTAATGCCTTCAACAACAGAATCTTCTCTTGATGATGATTCGCAAACATCACATTCCCTGCCTGGAACGTATCGGCGATTAACGTCTGATGGCTCGCTTGCTCCAGGCATTCTATCAACAGTTTCTCTTCGCAATAATGAAGGCGTAGTTCTCATAAACACATGTTTCGATCGCGAACAAAATGGTGATGAGGAAGGAATTGATTGTGGCGGTTCATGTGATCAACTCTGCCCAGTTGATGTAGGTATTATTCCCAAGCCAAAACAAGTCAGTAAGCTGGCAGAAGGAAATATTTCACTAGATAACATGTGGACTATTGTTGCCGAACCTGCCGGTTCACAAAACTTTTCTGCACATTATTTTGCTGATTGGCTAACAAGTGAAAGTGAAGGTGATATCGAACTTTCAATTACTGATTTTGATGTGCTTCCTTTTCAAAACAGGATAGTGTTTGGCAATCCTGAAGAAAACACCTATCTTGCGCAGCAAGCAGAATTGTATGATTTAGATGTTGCTTCGCTTCTTTCAGAAGATGAACACGGACAAGGATACGTCATCTATGTCGCTCCTGATGAAATTCTAGTTCTTGGACTTACTGATGCAGGCATATTTTATGGTGCGGTAACGCTTACCTGGCTTATGAACTGGAACTGGGCTAATTTTCAAACACCTCAAGTTCTTATTGTTGATTGGCCTGATCTCGAAATCAGAGGTTTTTATGGGGGAAGCAGTCCCAATTTACCAAACCCCTTTTATACTGATAAATATGATTGGTTTGATGAGCTTGCCAAGTATAAATATAATTTGTGGATCGGTGGTGTTGATACGATAAGTAATGGATCGAGTTCCACATCAATTGCGCGGTCAAGAGCTCAAGTTAATTATTTACGTGATCGACAGTTTTTTATTAGTATGAGCGCGTATCCTATTTCGACTCGCAACTATGATCCAAATGTACAAGAAGGCGTTTGGGTGCAAGATTATTCATTCACCTTTGATGAACATGATGTTGCTGTTGCAACAAGTCCTGAAAATATTTCTCTTCTCAACGAGGGCTTTGAAGGATCGATTAATGAAGCGGGTGAGCCAGAAGGATGGTACTTTAAGTATCAAAATGTTTCTGGAGGAGACTTTTGGTCGGTTGATTGTGATACGGGGAATGCTCACACAGGTTCTTGCGCAGCAAAACTTACACAAACATTCGATCGAACACATAAAGGATCTGGAGCACACATATTAACTATTAATTATTCAGATGGAAGTTATCCTATTTCTGAAGGCAAACTCTATTATCTCAATGTATGGTTGAAAAAAGATGCGATGGAGGAACACACAGTAAATCCTCAAATAACAGTGGTGCTTCAAGATGAATTTGGAGAGTCTTCTGGCCCTTCAAGATCCACCATAATGAGGAATTGGACCAATGACTGGGTGGAGCAACAAATTGCTTTTGTCACCTATCCTGGAACTACGACGGTCAGTGTATACTCTAAAGATCAAGGATCTCCTCCTGTTTCTTTTTGGATGGATGATTTTGAAATAATCGATGGCGCTTCTTTGCTTTCAAACATCGTCTCAACCCCTGCTTCCGAGATTGAAGTTTGGAATGTTCCAAAAACAATTAAGTATGTTGCAGGAGAAGACTACTCGCTTACATCTGTCGGGGAGTTCGACGAACATAATCCATTGAACGGAAAACAAACAACCATTCATCGTATTCCTTCAGGTCGGATCGCTCCTAATCAAGAGGTCTTGGTCAGTTTTGATTTTATTATTTCATTTCAAGATACGCGAGAGCCATATCATTCCTTGGCTGACCCTTTAGCTTTGGAAATATATGAAAATGTTTTTGTTGAACCAACACTTTCAAACTTTGATCCTGATTTTTTATTTATTGGAATGGATGAAATACGAGGGTATAATCGTGATAGTAGGTCTCGAAAACTTGATCTTGAAAACTATCAATTACTTGCGCAACATATTAATAGCGTTGTAGATATTATTGAGTCTCATGATTCGGAAGTTAAGATTCTTTTCTGGGATGATATGACAAGTCCTTTCCATAATGGTCGATCAGAAGATGCTCAGCTTAGTTTCGGAGGTCAATTAGGAAAAGGATGGTATGCTTTGGATTTGTTAGATAGAGATCTTATTCCAATAATTTGGTGGTATGGTGATTATGATTATTGGCATAAACTTTCTGATTCCATGAATTATTATGATTTACTTGGGTATGATTCATTTTCAGGCCCTAGTGTTTACGGATCTCTCAATAATAAGCGCTGGTCATCTCAAATCGCAAACGAGCACGATGCTTTTGGCATGATTGGTCACGAATTTTATAATCGAGTAGATCATATTGATCTTGTTGCAAATTATTCATGGAACCTCCAAACGTTTCCTGGTGATGTCAATCCCTCAAATTTTGAAGTGTGTGATGGGCGTGATAATGATGGAGATGCTCTTCACCAATTATCCTCTTCTCGCAATGTGACTTGGCCATCTGCAATTGACGAAGGCTTTAATTTGACGAGCGACATCTTTAATTGTGGTTCTTGTGGTACTATTTGTTATTATCCGAAATCATTTACTTCGTGTTCACAGGGCACTTGTCAATTTGATGGTTGTTATGATGATTATTACAACAGGGACGGCTCTCTTGCCAACGGATGTGAAGTTTATTGTAAAAAAACAAACAATGGCGTTGAACGTCGTGATGGGGTAGATAATGATTGCGATGGTTCCATTGATGAAGGGCTAGGAGGAGGAAACGAGGGAGGTTCTTCTGGAAGCTCTTCAGGTGGTGTTCCTGGGGGCTCTTCTCAGACGTTGCAACGAATCCAAGAAGAGCAGGAAGCAATTCCTGAGCCTGTCGAACATACGTCTACCGATAACGGATCTTCTCTTCTGTTTGTCAATGATAGTGATAATATGTCTGTAGGTCTTGGTGATCCTGCAGATGTTGATAGCTTGCAAACTCCTTCGTTTGTTAGTTCTCTCTTTTCATTTATTAGAGATCTTCCTTCTACGTACACGTTTGGTGCAGGAGGAGTTCTTTTTCTTCTTATACTTCTCGGCTCGGGCATTGTTGTGCGTCAGCATGAACACGCTTCAAAACCAATGTACACTCCTGTTTTTCGTCAAGAAACATCAGAACAAACACGTGGTCAAGCAATCCCCTCGATACTTTCTTTTGAAACATTTGTACATGCAGCAAAAGATATTTCTGAAGAACAAAAAGAACAGGTGCTCTTCTTTGCAGCTGAAAAAAGTAAGAGTCATGCACGCGTCTCCTTAGTCGATAAAGGGCTTTCTTTTCAACAAGTGGAACAACTTGAACAACTTCATGACCAACTAAAACATGATCATCATACGTATTTGTTTATTAAACAATCCCAACGTCAAGGAAAGACGAAGAAAGAAGTAATTGCTCTTCTTGAAACTGCTGGCTGGCAAGCAAAAGACATTCTTCAAACGCTTAGTAATTACTGGGATACACCATAACTTTTTTAAACTCTTCTTTGCACTTTTTGAACATGGCAGAAGAATATACCTTACAACATGACAGACCCGTATGCATTGGCTGCGGTGCCTGTGCGAGTATTGCTCCTGACTTCTGGGAAATGAATGATGCAGACAACAAGAGCGACATCAAGGGTGGTGTGAGTAAACCTGGAGATCAACAAGAACTCAAAATTAGTCAACCTGATTTCGATATTAACATGGAAGCAGCAGAAGCATGTCCTGTTAACTGCATACATTTGATCAAGAACGAATCAGGAGAAAAACTTATTTAATTATTTTTTTTAAGTTCTTTAAGCTCGTTACCAAGAAGTTTCAAGTCTGGCGAGAGATTCATGGTTTCAAGATCATCAATGGTTATCCATTTAAAATGATCAAAAAGTTCTGGTTCTTGAAGTATTGGCTCCCCTGAAAGCAGGTCTGCTACGAACTTATATGCGATTGCTTTTCTGCCATCTGGAACATCAAAGCGGACAATTCTAAACAGTGTTTGCTTAGAGATCTTAATGTGTTGTCCTACTTCTTCATGTAATTCTCTTTTCGCAGCTTTTTTTAATTCCTCTTCGCGAGGTTGTTGAAACTGTTCACATTCGTCGCGTTTAAGTTTGCCGCCTGGTGTTTCATAATGGCGATGATCTTTTCGAAAAAGTAAGAGCACCTCGTTTTTGCTATTTCGGACAAATTGACTAACAAGAATTAGCTCCTGATTTTGTTTACTCATCTTTCTTGTCAATGCCACCAGCAAGTTTATTGCCGTGGTTTCCTTTACTTTCGGCAATGGGAAACCGTTTTTCATATTCTGCTAGCACATCATCGATTGCTTTTTGAGGATCAACTTTACAAAGATAGCTCACTTTGAGAATAAGGTAGATCATGTCACCAATGTAGTTCTCTACATCGTCATGATATTTTTCAATAAGTTCTTGCTGTTTTGCTACATCAACCCATTTAATGATATTCCAAAATTCTCCAATTTCTTCATTCATATTTAAGAGAAGATCTTTGATGCTTCCTGGTGTGCTCCAATCTCTGGCGTCGTTAAATGTTTGAATGCGGTCTTGAGTAGTTTTCATACGTTGAGGCAAACAGGACAGATTCATATTATTTTTGATTCTCTGAGCATTGTTCGCTCTGCCCCTCAACACCGCATAAACTTTATAAATAAACATTCCCTTAGCTGTTCTGGGGGGATTAAATGCAAAAACAAGCAGATGCGGGATCTGGACATCTTTCTCATTACGTTCTAGGTGGCATTTTGCTTTTGATGCTTTGGGTTGCTTATATTCTTGTTAAACCTTATTTGAACTATATAATAATGAGTTTTATTATTGCACTTGCTACATATCCACTTTATGACAAACTTAAGGTAAAATTAGGTGGACGAAAGAATCTTGCCTCTTTTCTCATGGTGTTCTTTATTATTGTTATCATCGTACTTCCTTTGCTTTACATTGTTTCTCAGCTTGTTGATCAATCATTAGGCGCCTATCAATCATTTGATAGTGATCGTTTATCTCGCGTTTCTGCTTCTCTTGAAGACTTGATCGGTTCAGAAATTGATCTTGCAGCGCTTGCAGATTCATTCATTGCCCGTCTTCGAATTTTGATTCTTAAAGCAGGACCTGACGTGCTCGTCAATGTAGCAGATATTATGATGGGGCTCTTTGTTATGTTCTTTCTTCTCTTCTACGCATTTCGAGATGGTCCTTTGCTTACGGCAACATTAAAGAAGTTCTTGCCGATGGAAAAAAAGGTCATTGATGAAGTGTTTTCAGAAGGGTACATGATTCTCAATGGTGTCGTATATGGGCAGGTTCTCACCGCCATTATTCAAGGATTGGTAGGTGGCCTTGGCCTCTTCATTTTTGGTATTGACAACGCGTTGTTTTGGAGCTTTATCCTGATCATCCTTTCTTTCCTTCCAATTATTGGTACGCCTATTGTTTGGATTCCCTTTTCGATCCTTGAAGTAATGAACGGTAATCTTGTCAGTGGTATAGGACTCTTTATTTATTCGGCAATTATCACAACAAATATTGATAATGTGGTCAAACCTCTTCTTATTAGTGGAAAAACAAGTGTGCATCCTGCAATTATTCTTGTTGGCGTTCTTGGTGGACTGAAAATTTTTGGCTTTGTTGGTATTATCACCGGTCCCTTACTTCTTGCTATTCTTCTTACTATGCTTCGCGTTTATCATCATGAAGCAAACCAACCTGCTCAGTAAAACAAGAAGAAACAGAGTTATTTTAACACGTCTAATAGTTCAATAAGGGTTGCTGCACTCCATGCTTGCATAAAACATCCCGTGCTTGTTTGTTCATTTGCGTTGGAGATTTCAGCTGCGCCTCCAATTGCTCCGTGAAACAGTAGTTCTCGAGATGAGGCAACAGCAATTTTATTTGCTTTTTCTTGAAATCTTTTTTTGTTAACGCGCAAGAGTTCAAGTGCTACGATATTGTTGATAAAATACCAGCTATCTCCTCGATGATAAGAATAGTTGGCTTCTCCGGTGCTCCTTCCAATAAAGCGTTTGTCGTCTTGCGCTATGCTTGAAACTCCTCCCCATTCGAGCCAGAGTTTTTCTAAACTTTTTGAAAATACGTTTTCCCATTCGTCGTTCGTTAACAAGTCAGGGTAGAGGTAGCTTGCAAGAAAGATGTTTGGTCTGATGGTGCTGTCTTGTACGCCATCAAAAAGCACATCTCCTTGAAAGAATTTTTCTTTGATGTGTGTTCGCAATTTTTCTTCTTCTGCAAGCAATGCTTTTGAACCTTTTCCTAGAGTTCGAATCGCTTCATAGACACAAAGAAACAATGCTTGAATCTCAATACGTGCTCCGTCACGAGGATCATTTTGTTCATCAGTATCCATCCATGTTTCTTTTGGTTGGTTTATGAGGAGTCCTTCCTTTGTTCGTTCCTTCATCTTTTCAAGCACGAAAAGGAGTTGATCTTGAAAGTATTTCATTTCATCAGTTGTAAGATATTCTTTGAGTACGTTATTTTTTCTTAAGAGGGTAACAAGATCTGTGACTCGTTTCGCAAACCAGCCGATTCCATCGGCAGATGCTAAGGTGCTGAGCACAGGAAATTTGTTTGGAACCATGCCATCTTGTTGAATGTTTCTCGCATAGCGCATAAGAACATCTTTTGCAAATCCAAAATTTTCACGAAGCATGGTTGCTTTCAAGCTAATAAGTTCATCGCGTGACCAAAAATCATCGAACCAAGGAAGGCCTGCTATGATGCCTCTGATTCTTCCCTTTGTAATATCACGTGAAATAGTCAGATTGTCAAGTGCTATGATTGCTGCGTTGTAGACTGCGTTTTTTTCTCGGCAAATATGTTTGACATAGTCTCGTAATTGTTTTTGGATGATCTCTTCGTGTTCACAAAGGTCATGGACTTTATCGATTGCTTCTTGTTTAGTCTGACCAAAACCGATAAAGAACTTTCCTTGTTCGTTGATTGGAATGCGTAAGGCACGATAGACCCAGGTTCTTGAAAGAGAATTTCTTTCTTGATCAAAGGAATAGTTGCGTTCAATCCACTTACTCATTTGATGAAACTCTTGCACGCCCTTAATAATGAGAACTCCTTCATACTGTAACTCGGTAAGTTCATCCGAAGCATATTTATGATATTCTATGACTAATTGGTCTCCTTCAAGATAGATGCGGTACGTCCTTCCTTGCGTAGAGTAATCATCTCTGAAACGGAAATCAAGATCGAGTTGAATATCTCCTTTATAATTATCGATGCAATATATGAGTCCTTGATTTGCAAACAAAAATTCTTCTCTTGCCATGCTTTCGCGAACGATTGAATGGCCTTGGTGGGTTATTTTTGTAGGTCGAGTGTGTAAGGAGAGATGTTCAATTGTTTTAAACAAACGTTCTCCTGAAAGAAAAAATAGTCCACAATATTTGGAAAAGGATTCTTTGCCAAGCAGTACAAATTCTCCTCGTTTGTTAGTAAGTCCAAATGTTTCTGTTCCAACGCCAACAATTTGTTTTCCGTTAAGAACATGATTTATTTCCATTTTTCTTCTTTGTCACTTAGGGCTTTGCTTGCACTAGTTCTACGGTTTTTTTTGCAATCCAAAACTCTTCATGTGCGGGAACGACATAGAGCTTTGCTGTCGAGCGAGGCCGAGAGATAATGATTTTATTGCCTTTGTTTGATTCGTCATCAATACTTATCCCAAACGAGCTTAAGTGTTCGCACACTGCTTCTCTTAAGTAATATGCGTTTTCTCCAATGCCTCCGCTAAATGATATGGCGTCAACTTTTCCAAGTACCCCAAAAAAGGAACTTATGAATTTTGCAATAGAGTAGGCGAGCATGGTCAATGCAAGTTCTGCTCGTTTGTTTGTTGGAGATGCGTTATAAATATCTCGTAAGTCAGAGCTAACTCCTGAGATCCCTTTTAGACCGCATTGTGAGTTAAGGAAATCATTCATTTCGTTTATTGAAAAATGATTCTGTGCAAGCAGATGAAGAACAACAGAGGGGTCAAGTGCTCCTGAACGGGTTCCCATAAGCACACCGTCAATTGGAGAGTAGCCCATGGTGGTATCAACAGATTTTCCTTTTTTGATTGCTGTTATTGATGACCCGTTACCTAAATGGCAACTAATGATATTTATTGGTCTGCCTTCCAGATATGCAAGGCGGTGATATACATATTCGTGATTGATGCCATGAAAACCAAATTTTCTAATGCCTTGCGCTTGGTATGTTTCATAAGGAATGCCGTAGAGATACGCGTATTCGGGTATGCTGTGGTGAAAAGACGTGTCAAACATGGCATATTGTTTTGCTTGCGGCAACAGAGTTTGGGTGGCCAGAATTCCCGTTAAATTTGCAGGATTATGTAATGGCGCAAGTGGAATCAATGATTTGATTTGTTTGATAACAAGGGGTGTTATTTGGGTGATGCCTTGAAAGATTGTTCCTCCGTGAACAACGCGATGACTAACTACTGTGATGTCTTTAAGGTGATTTACTGCTCCTCGTCGTTTTATTTCTCCAAGAATGAATTCGAGAGCTTCAAGATGATCTTTAGCTTTGCAAGAAATTTTTTGATGAGAGATAGTTGCAAAACTATTTTTTCCTATGCGCTCAACGCGACCTCGAAGAATTTCGTGCAGGTGCAGATTGAAGAGTGCAAACTTGAGCGAACTACTTCCTGCATTAATTACGAGCAAACTCATATACTATTCTCACCTCTAAAAATAAATTTATGAAATTATGATTTTTGCTGCTTCGATGACGTCTTCAACGCTGCAGCCTCTTGAAAGGTCAAAGACTGGTTTTTTGAATCCTTGCAGTAAAGGTCCGATCGCTTTGAATCCTCCAAGACGCTCGGCAATTTTGTAGCCAATATTTCCCGCATCAAGTGTTGGGAAGACAAACACAGTAACTTTGCCTGCAAGAGGATGATTATTGGTTTTTTTCTTACCTATTGCTGGAATGAGTGCCGCATCAAATTGAATTTCTCCAATGACTTGTTTATGTTTTTTTTGCACCAATTTTGTTGCTTGCTGCACTTTTTCAACTTCAGGTCCTTTCGCACTACCATTGGTTGAAAAGGAGAGCATCCCAATAACTGGCTCGATACCGAACGTTTTTGCTGTTTGTGCAGTTTGGAGTGCAATTGTTGCAAGTTCTTTGGCGTTTGGGTTAATGTTAAAACCACAATCTGCAAAGAGATATTTCTTTTTGCCTTTTTTCATGAGGAAATAGGAAGATGCGTATCCTGTTGTTGTTCCAATAAGAAAAATTGCGTGTTTAATCGTATGTGCTGTTGGATGATCTGCCCCGCTTATGACTCCGTCAACCTTTCCAGCTTTAAGCAAGAGGCACGCGTAGGTCATCGCATCATTTTTATCTATGCCTTCTGGGAGGGGGTATTTCTTTAGTAACTCTTCAAGAAACGGCTTTTCTTTGATAAGAAGTGTTTTTGCAAAACGAATTTTTTTTGCAGCTGCAACAATCCGTGGATCATTACTTTCAGGAAAGGCAATTGTTTTCATTTTGTTCCCTGCACCGCTTCCCCTAAGCGTTCGCTCAGAGAAATAATATGATCTTCAAATGCGCCTTCCTTTGTTTGCGGATCGAACTGGGAACATTCTAGTTTGTTTTCCCAGCGATACCAGCACTTCCCCTTAAATGCCTCATGTTTGCGACATGATGTACACACGATACTCATCAGAGAAAATTGAGCTGAGACTCTTTAAAAACATTGTTGTTTTATTTGTTTTTGGAAAGGAACTCTTGCATGGCTAGAAAGTCTTCTTCAAGCACTTTGCGAAGTGGAGGTTTGTAGAGCATGGCTGCAGGATGGTAGAGTGGAATGACTGCAAACGATAAGGTGTCTAACTGTATGGTTGTAGGCGTGCCGTGAAGTTCACTTATGCCCCTAATTTTTTTCATTCCCTCAACTTTAAAATTGTTCAAGACGAATTTAGTTGAGTAATTGCCAAGTGTCGCTAGAATGGTTGGTTTAATAATTTTGATTTGTTCAATGAGGTACGGTGTGTGCCGCTCCATTTCTTCAGGCGTAGGGTCTCTGTTTTTTGGAGGACGATATTTTAAGATGTTGGCAATATAGACGTCTTCTAATGTTAAGTTGATGGTGCGAAGCAGTTTATCTAATTCTCTTCCTGCAGCTCCAACAAAAGGTATGCCTTGGAGATCTTCTTTTTCACCAGGAGCCTCTCCAATAAACATGATTCTTGCACGAGGGTTTCCTTTGCCAAAGACCATATTTGTCGCTTCGTTTTTAAGAGGACAGATAAGTTCTGTTTCAATTTTTTTTTGAAGCGCTGCAAGTTCTTTGTCGTTTGTTCCAGGTGTTTTTGCAAAAAGAGTGGTTTGCGCTTCCATAGTTTTGTGGTATGCTTTTCACTTCTTTTTATAGGTTTCCCTGATGTGAAGTCTCTTTTCAGTAGTGTTGGCAGAAATGCTTATAAATGCTGCTTTGTTGCCCTTGCTTACCATGTCATCAGAGAATAATGCAGCTAGAGTAGTGGAAGAACAACGATCAGACGAGAGAGTATCTCTTCTTGGAGAAGAGCAAGAACTCTTTGAACTTGTGGTGGATGAGTACGATCTTGGTCCTGTTAGAGGAGATGCTGCTCATGCAGTTGCGGTGTTAGGAGAAGTTTCTGAGCTTGATGGAATTCTTGGCAAGGTAAAATCCCTATTAACAACCCATGGTTTAGAAGACGAGTTTGAAGGTTTTGTTTCGGGCAAAAGTTCATTTTTAGGAGCAATGGATGATTCTTCTCTTTATCGGTATGGTTCTGCATTAGCTGAATTGGAAATGAAACTTACTGCGTATGGACGAAAACTTCCTTCTGAGAGGGTGCTTCATTCAACGAGCGATATTCTTACTTTTCTTCAAGATGGAACTGTGTTTCCTCAAGCACCAAGACCTGCCTGTCAAACATCTTATGATAGTACTGGACGAAATGGTGGTAACGGTACCGGATCAGATTCTGCACATCCGCAATTAGATCTTAATTATGCAGGTTTGCGCAGACCAAGCCACACCTTAACTGGTCTTTCAGAAGGGAGACCTTATTTGATGAGTCTTGCAAATGAAGGAAAGGTTGCTGTTTCTATGAAAGAAAGGCTTCACTTTCGAGGAAAACCAGGGGACTTAAGACAAGGAGATCTTGTTCGAAACTTGGCAACAGAGATTCGTCATATTTGTAACGAACTTGGCGCTCCAGAACCAACATTTGAAGAGCGAGCGGATAACGAACTTGCTGTTGATTCCGTGACGCAATGCGTATTGCAAGAAGTGGTTAAGCACGGCTTGTATGCGCGTTAATCTTCCTGCCAGAATTCGATTTCAGGAGTTGCTTCATCAATCTTTGGCATGGTTTGCTGAGGAGTTCGTTTTGTGAATTCTTCAGCGATGATTTCTTTTCCTTCTTGTAATAGAGTAAAGAACTTCTCAAAATCAATCCAGGTATACCATCCATCAGATTTCTTGAATTTCTTTTTTGCAAGAAGCACGACCCGTGATGGTTTGTGATCAGTAACGAGTTCATATTCGGGAAGAACTGCTTTGAGGTCTTGAGCAAATGCATGAACGTCTTCGTAAAATGGCATGTTTTCTTTTTTGAGACGCTCTCGTGATTCGCCAACCCACATGTATGCTTTGATTTCTATAAAGTCAGGATCTGCGCGGCCGAGCAGTTTTGCATAGCTCTCTGGCTCAATCATATTGATTCCTTTAATCAAGGTAAGGCGAACGGTTGTGCGGAATTTTTTTTGCTTCATCGCATCAAGACTTCGCAGGAATCGATCCCAATAATCTGGAAAGAGCGGTTTGTCAACGACTCGCATATTTTCTTTATTCGGAGAATCCATGCTGATGTAGAGTTGCGTTACTGGCTCAAGTGTTTCTATGGCTTCAGGATATTGTCCGTTTGTCACTACAAATGTTGAAATGCCTTTATTATGAAATCCTTTGATGAGCTCATTAAAGCGAGGATACATGATTGGCTCGCCAGTCAGTGAAAGAGCTACATGTTTTACTGTTTTTGATTCTTCGTAAATTTTCTTGTTTAACTTTTCATAACCACCATACCCTACAAGAAGATCATGGTGTGCTTTAACTGATTCATCGATAATAAACTCAGGATCATCAACACCCCATTTCCATTCTTTTGAAACAGGCGCTTTGTATCCTCTCCAGCAAAACGTGCAACGATTTGCACAACTAATCGAAGAAGTTCCTTGTAAACATTGATGTGACATAATCCCGTAGAATTTAAGTTTGTAACATCCTCCTTCTCCGCGGATCATTTTCTTTGTCCATCCACAGACTTTTACCGCGCTGTGTTCTCCAACAACCCGGTAATGTTGTCGTTCAAGTTCCTTTTTTGCTTGTTCGGTTAACATGTTCGTTGTTCTTTTGAGAATGTCCTACTTAGGAGCATACACTCGAGCGGTACTTACCCTTTTACTACGCCCATCGGTTTGAGTTTTGCAACAAGGCTACCAATGCCTGCATCATGACTTACTTTAACTACTTCATCAACATCCTTGTATGCGAGTGGCGCCTCTTCACTAATGCCTCTCCAGGATTTCGCTTTGACAATGATGTGCTCTTTAGCAAGATCTGCTTTAATTTCTTCCCCGCTCCAGTTTTTGTTTGCTTGTACTCGACTCATCATGCGACCTGCTCCGTGAGCGGTCGAACCAAATGATTCTTGCATGGCCTTTTCAGTGCCTACAAGAACGTAGGATGCGGTGCCCATACTTCCAGGAATAAAGATTGGTTGCCCAACGTTTCGATAGCGCTCAGGTATTTCTTTTCTCTTTGGACCGAATGCGCGTGTTGCGCCTTTTCTATGGACCCATGCAGTAAATGGTTTGCCGTCTGCTACATGTTCTTCTTTTTTTGCAATGTTGTGCGCAACGTCATAAATTGTCTGCAAATTGCTTTCTGGAAAAACGCTCTTGAACGCTTTGCGAACTTGGTGTCCGATAACGTGTCTATTTGTCCAAGCAAAGTTTGCTGCGGCGCACATTGCGCCATAATACTCTTTTGCGAGGGGGCTTTTTGCAGGTGCATAGATAAGATCCTTTTCGGGAAGTGATGCAATAATATCTGGAAAGGCTTCTTCCATTTTACGCAAATAATCAGAACACACTTGATGTCCTAATCCTCGAGATCCTGTGTGAATCATGATAACGACTTGACCAACTTCAGTGATGCCGAAGGTTTTTGCAATGTCTTGATCAAAAATCTCTTCAACATATTGAATTTCAAGGAAGTGGTTGCCCGCTCCTAGCGTGCCTAGTTGTCCTCTTCCTCGTGATTTGGCTTTTTGACTAACTTTTGTTGGATCTGCTTCGGGCATGGTGCCGCTTTCCTCGCAGCATTCAAGATCTTCTTGCAAACCAATGTTTGCTTTCACAGCCCACGTTGCGCCATTTCGTAAGACGTCTTCAAGTTCTTTATCGGTAAGTCGATAAAGTGATTTTGCCCCAACGCCTGGCGGGATAAGTCTGAATAGTGCGTTAAGAAGAGGATCAATTTTTTGTTGCACGTCCTCTTTCTTCAAATTGCTTGCGAGTAATCGCACGCCGCAGTTAATATCGAAACCAATGCCTCCTGGGCTGATGCATCCGTGTTCACAGTCAATTGCTGCAACTCCTCCGATGCTGAATCCGTATCCTTGATGGGCATCAGGCATCATGACTGACCATCCTTTAATGCCTGGTAGGGTGGCGACATGTATTCCTTGTGTGATGCAATTATCTTGGAGCATTTTATCCATGAGTTTTTCAGATGCGATGATTTTTACGGGAACATTCATCGAACCTGTTTTTTCAATGGTATAGGCGAAATCTGATATTTTTTTTGGGGTAATGTTGTGTGTGTTTTCCATAGTATCTCCTTACAAGTCATGCACGACTTGGATTTCATAATGCCCTTGGTCATCTTGATTTATGAACATGTCGTTGTACGTTACCGATTTGACCGCGGTGTGCACATCATAGGATTCTGCACTATCTCCAAGAATGTTTGCTTTGAGAATAAATTGATCGTTATCTCTGATTATGTCTAAAGAAGTTACTTTTGCAAGAAGAAATCCTTCTGTATCAAGATAATAGATAAGTGCTTCAAGAAAGTCATAGAGGAGAGGTTCAAGTTTTGTTGCTTTTACCTCAATAGTTTTCGCTATTGTTTGTTTTACAAGAGCAATATCTGTCATGATAGCAAAGGTTGCTCTTGCTGCATTTGCAAATGCTTCTTCTAATGTTTTTCCTCGAGCAATAAATTTTGCATCAGCGGTATGCTCAAGAAAGGTAAATGGTTCGAGTGTCATGATAGGGAGAATCAACCTGCTTTTTTAAAGGTTGTTTTGCTTATTCATGATGTAATGCTTTGATTGGTTGGAGTCTTGAAGCGTGAATGGCCGGTAAGAGTCCTGAAAGAATGCCTACGACCAGACTGACGCCAAGCGCTGCTGCGATGAGAACGTAATCAAGACCGATGGTAAGTTTAATGAATCCGAAGGTGTTGAGGATGCCAATAACCCCATATCCTGCGCCAAGGCCCAATAGTACGCCAATGATTCCTCCAACAAGACCAATGAGTGCGCTTTCAGCTAAAAAGATGATGACAATTTCGCTGTTTCTTGCACCTATTGCTTTCATAGTTCCTATTTCTTTTGTTCGTTGAAGGACGGACGTAAAGAGAGAATTCATAATGCCAAGAGCTCCGACGATCAGACTGATAAGCGCAATTGAGTAGACGACGATGTTCACAACACCAAGAAGACTACCTATTTGTTCTTTGATCTGTTCTGGGGTGACTACGCCAATATCATCTTTTCCTCTGGACCGTTCGAGCTTATTTTGTACTTTGATGACGACATCGTCAATATCTGCTCCAGATACTACCTTTGCTTTTATTGCCGTAATAGCTTTTTGATCACCAAACAGATCTCGTAAGCTTCCAATATCCGTAAAGATAAACATGTCGGTTGCAAGATCTCCTTGTTCTTCAAAAATGCCCACTACTTGAAATTTTTCATCGTTTATTTTGATGCTGCTGCCAACAAAGATTTCTTTTTTGAACGTATCTTTTGCAAGTTTGTAGCCAATATTTAATTTCTTGTAGTCGCCGCTTTCTAAGTACCTTCCCTCAAGCAAATCTTCTTTTACAAAATCCTTGAACTCTTCTGTGATTTCTGTTCCTCGAGTAAGTGTAGTAATATGTTCTTGACCGAATGTTATGCGCGCATTTTGTACCAGAAGAGGATCTATTCTGATAAGTTGCGGTATGGTGTCAAGCACTTTCACATCATCTGTTGTAAGCAACCCGAAGCCTGAGGGGGGACCTCCGCTTGCTGATGCCTTCGCTGTCATAAGAATTTCATCTGATCCGAATCGATCGAGTTCTCCCACAATGCCTGCTTTAAGAGCGTTACTCATGGTAATAAGGCTAACAATTGCGGCAATGCCAATTACAACACCAACTACTGTAAGTGCTGAGCGAAGCTTTCTGTGCTTGAACTGTGCAAGCACGAGCCGAAACAATTGTTTTTGAAATCCTACCATGTGATCAATCTTGACGTAACGTGTCAATTATCCTCTTTTTTGAACCTAAATAACTGGGTATTGCGCCGCTTACCATGCCGATAATAAATGAAAAGAGTATGCAAAATGCGACGTGCATAGGCGAGATGCTTGTTTTAAGAAGACTAAATCCTGAAGCTTCTGCAATCGCGCCAATAAGAATCGTGCCGCCAATGCCAATAATCACGCCAACAACTCCTCCTGCAGTTCCGATAAATCCGCTTTCAAACAAAAACAAGGTGGTGATGTTGCCGTTTGTCGCGCCAATACTCTTCATAATACCTATTTCTTGTTCGCGCTCAAGCACTGAAGTAAACATAGTGTTTGCAATGCCTATCGCACCGACCACTAAGCTAATAAATGCGATGCCAAGTAAAATTCCTTGAACGATGCCCATGACACTATTGAACTGTTTGATAATTGATTCAGGGGTCATCACCAGGAAATTATCTTCTCCTTTTCGTTTTTCGAGAAGTTTTGTTAGTCTTGTCTCGACTTGATCCATATCATACCCGTCCTTGACAATTGCATCGATGGCACTTACTTCGCCGACGAGTCCAAACATTTCTTGTGCTTCTTGCATAGGAATCATAATCATATTATCATCATCAGTGCCATATTTCTTGTAAATACCGATGACCGTATATTTCTGTCCATTAATGATGATGCTGTTACGAATATGCACTTGTTTCGTAAAGTAGACATCATTGTCATACGCAACATTGTTGCCAAGAATCGCAACTCGTTCTTCATTATCCCTAAACGTTCTTCCTTCAACAAGGTTTTCTGTTATTTTATACTCTTTGTCAAGTAACTCCGCATCATCATTGGGTATGCCTGAAACGGAAATGTAGCGTTCTTCACCTTTGAAAATTACTTGTTGGCTTCCTTGCGCAACAAAAGGAATGACTGCTTTAAAATAAGGTAATTTCGCAACAGCCTCTACATCTTTTTCAAGAAGTCGCTGAGCGCCAAGACTCGTTGGATCATCAAAACTTGACATGATGATGATTCTATTTCTGCCAAAGTCGTCGAATAAGTCTTCGACCGCTCCTTGCAAGCCTGCCGAGAGGGAAAGAAGAATAAGAATGACGGCAATAGAAATAACAATGCCAAAAATCGTTATCCAACTACGCACGCTTCGCTCTTTCAGCGACTTTAAACTCATGCGCAGGAGCTGTTTTATCATTCCTTCTCCCCGCAAATACAACTTTTCTTAATGTCGCTTTTTTTTGCCTCTTCTCTTCCACACAAAGAAGACGATGCCAACAACAATCAGAAGGAGGATGATGTTTCCAACGTAATTAGGTTTTGCAACAAGACCTAAACGCATCCCTTCCTCTTTTGAGTAGATTCTGTGATTTATGACAAAGGTTTCATTGTATGATCTATCATAACTGTCGCTGTAATAAATCATGAAATTGAGTGGAACATTGTCTTGGACTGTTGGCTCAACATACATATTGTATTGTCCTGTTTCGAAGTCATCGCTTTCAAGGTTACCAAGATAATTTTTTGTAGAACCAATAACTTCATATCCTTCGCCATCAAGCAATTCGAGAACAACAAAATTAATATCGTTCTTTCCTATGTTTGATATGCTCACCACAACTTCCCCATTCTGGCCCGCTTGGAATATTTCTGTTGTTTCAAGGTTGGTTAAATACAACGGAATCACATTGACTGGGATGCCGATGATGCTGTTGATGGAGTAAGAAGTGCCGAATTTATCCGTGTAGTTTATGTAGATTGGCAGTGGATGAACACTCACATCTGCTGAAGGGTCAACAAAAAACTTAAACGTCACCGATTTTGATTCGCCAGCGAGCATTCTACTAATGACTTTTTGATTGGCTGTGTTTATTGGAATAAAGGATTCGTCATGGGTACTGATTTTAACATTATTAACAAAGGAACTACCTCTGTTAACAAGGTTGACAGTTAAATCAAATGTCTTTCCAAGTTCTGCTTCTTTTGGTTCAACAATGACTTCTCGAATGTCAATACCCGAATCTGAAGAACGAATAGTCACTGCACGTTCTGCAGTTTCTCCAGAGTAGGATTCTGGATCGTTCGTGTTCCAGAAATTAAGGTTGACATTTGAAGTTCCTTCAACAGCATCTGAAGCAACACGCACGCGCCATTTGACAATAACGCCATTCTCTGCAACTTGATAGCCATCAAGACTTCCAATGTTTTTTTCTAATGATTCGCCAGCATCAAGACTGAACGGATACTGCAAATTTATTTTAAATGTCAGATCATCACTCGTGCCGCCATAATTTTCAATCTTCCAGCGAAGATCAACATAATCTCCCGGTCCGACGGGATCAGGATCCTGACCAAGGAATGTTGCCTTGATAAATGCTGCATCTGCAGCAAATGAGAAAGGCATGCTTAATAGTGCTACCAACAATAGTACTCCAACAATGTTTGTCATTAATTTCATGAGGACACCCCATTCGTTTTCAAAGCAACAGAAGCATTTATTCGTTGAAGGGCTTCATTGCGAGACTTCTCCGAATTTACTTGTTCTTTGATAATCTTTCCATCACTAAGAATGACCGTGCGCTTTGCAAGGCCTGCAATATCATCATCGTGTGTTACCAAAATAATGGTGACTTTTTCTTCTTTATTTAGTTTGAGTAAAAAATCAATAATCTGTTTTCCTGTCTTGCTGTCCAGATTCCCTGTTGGTTCATCGGCAAGGATGACTTCAGGATTATTCACCAATGCTCTTGCAATAGCGACTCGTTGTCGTTGACCGCCCGATAATTCTCCAGGCTTATGATCTCTGCGATCTTCCAAATCGACGAGTTTGAGCACATGTGACACTCGTCTTTTTGCTTCTGCTTCGGGAACGCGCTGAAAAAGAAGAGGCAACCCAACATTGTCTTCGACATTGAGTGTTGGCATGAGATTAAATGTTTGGAAGATAAACCCGATCTTTCTACCTCTGACCCGTGCAAGATCGCTTTCATCCATGTTGGCAATGTTTTGTCCGCTTAAGTAAACTGCGCCTTCGGTTGGCGTATCAAGACAGCCTACTTGATTGACGAGCGTGCTTTTTCCAGAACCTGATTTGCCAATAATTGCAACAAATTCTCCTTTTGAAACTGAAAGAGAAACTCCATTGAGAGCTCTAACGGTAACTTCGCCCATTTGATAGAATCGCTTCACATCATCAAGTCTAATAATTGCCTCGCTCATAGGCTTTCTGAAAGCAATTACACTTTAAGAAGTTTGTGGATGCAATCTCCCATTTTGAAAATCATTCATGGAAGAGATTTTCCAAATATCTGCCCCAATTGCTGATGTCTTGACTGTTAATTTGCACAGTCGTTTCGAAGAGTTTTTTTCGATCAACGGCAATCTTTTCAAAGTCCTTGCTTCTTTTGACAAAGCTGTCAAAAATTGCACAAAGATCCTCTTCGAGTTGACGGACTTCTTCATTGTGGTCAATGACAACATGAAGCTTGTTCGTTTCAGGGTCAAGAATGAGATTCTTTAAGTCTTTGTGAATGTGATTGAGTTTGAACTTTATCGCTTCAAGTTCATCTCGTTCGAGCAAGAATTTCTTAAGTTCCTCATCGATAAACTGGATCAACTCCAAACGTTTGATAATGTCTGTTGGGTTGCGAAGCGCGTCATGCATGAGCTCATGAAAATCTTCTTTATGTGCCTGCGCATGATGGACTGCCCGATGCGTAACGTGATGGTGTTGTTCGTGAGGCTTTCGGTGAATGGGATGTTGTGGTGCATGTTGGTGCTGCACAGGGGATTGTTCCTCTTGCACCATTGGCTGCGCCATTTGCTGTTGTGGCATTGCATTTTGTTGCATTCCTGCCATTTGCTCCTCTTCACTCTGCTCTCTTTTCTTATTTAGACCGAACATTACCCTCACCCCTTTTACAGGACCTCATCATTTTCAAGAGAAGCGATGTTTATAAATTTTATGTTGGCAGTGAGATGCGATCTTTTTTTTCACAAATGAGGCCTTCTGAAATGAGATTTTTTATAATTGGATCAATGAGTTCCTTTTCATAGTTCGTGTAAATGCTTTTCTTAGTAACGTTTTTCTTCTCAGTAAGAAGTTTAAGTATTTGGCCACGATACCATCTTGTTGAACCTTGAAACGTTGATTGTTTAGTTTTTGGCGCAATCCCTGTTTTTTTGCTTGTGAGAACAAGCGATCCGTAATCCATGAGTGCGTTATGCCAATCTCTGGATCTTCTTCTTGGTAAGAGTAGTAGCGCAAGTTCTTCGATTTGTTTTTCAGAATACGTTGTCGGTAATGAAAATTCGTGCATGAGAATGCGTCTAATATTGGTGTCAACAGTCGCCAGCGGTCTGTTTTTTGCAAATATGAGAATGCTCTTTGACGTATAGGGTCCAATACCTGGTAATTTTTGGAGTTCTTCAGGACCATCAGGAAGTACCCCGTGCAAATCAGTTACTACTATTTTTGCAAGATCTTGCAGTCGTTTTGCTCTGCTATTGTATCCTAACCCAGACCATACGGTAAGCACGTGAGATAAGGGTGCTTTTGCGAGCGTCTCGAAATCTGGAAATTGCTTTATCCACAGTATATACTTTTCTTTGACTCGATCAACTTGTGTTTGCTGGAGCATGACTTCGCTGACAAGAATGTTGTAAGGATTCGTTGTTTTTCTCCACGGAAGATCTCTTGCGTTTTTTTTATAGAAGGAGAATATTTTTTTTCGAAAAGCCAGAATAGTTGTTGAAGTAATAGAACTGGATCTTATTTGTTGGAGATTTCTTTTTGGTGTATGCATAGCAAGCGGTGACGCTCCCATCTTTTTATTTCTTTTGAGATTTGCTCTGCGTCAAAAGTTTTTGTAATTTTCTGACTCTTTCTCGAAGATGAATTGCTTTTTCAAACTCGAGCTCATCAGCTGCTTTGCGCATTTCAGCTTCGAGTTGAATGATAAGATTAGGTATTTCTTTTTTCGGTAATGATTTTTCATCTTTGAGAATGGTCACTTCTTTCGCTATTGGTTTACTAATGGTGGTTGGAGTGATATTGTGTTTTGCATTATATGCTAATTGTAATTCTCGTCTTCTCTTTGTTTCAGTAATTGTTCGTCGCATAGAGTCCGTCATGTGCTGCGCATATAAGATCACTTTCGATTCGGAATTTCGAGCTGCCCGCCCAATAGTTTGGATGAGGCTTTTTTCATCACGCAAGAATCCTTCTTTGTCTGCATCAAGAATAGCAACAAGACCGCATTCTGGAATATCAAGTCCTTCACGAAGTAAGTTAATGCCGATGAGCACATCAAATGTCCCAAGGCGGAGCTGACGAATGATTTCCGTTCGTTCAAGCGAATCAATTTCTGAGTGTAAATAACGAACTTTAATTTCTCGATTAGCAAGATAATTAGTTAGTTCTTCAGAAAGTCGTTTAGTGAGCGTGGTTACCAGAACCCTGTTGTTTTTTTTCAATGACGCTTTTATTTCTAGGATGAGGTCTTCAATTTGGTTTTCTGCAGGTCGAAGAACAATGATCGGATCAACAAGACCTGTTGGTCTGATGATTTGCTCAACAATTTGCGCCGAATGATCTTTTTCGTATTGGCCTGGCGTTGCAGAAACGAACACAACATGTTTCATGAATTTCTTGAACTCATCAAACATTAACGGTCTGTTATCAAGCGCGCTTGGGAGGCGAAACCCATAGGAAACAAGCGTCTCTTTTCGAGAACGGTCTCCTTTATACATGGCGTGAAGTTGCGGGATGGTTTGATGGCTTTCATCAATGATGAGAAGAAAATCTTCTGGGAAATAATCGAGCAAACAAAATGGTCGTTCTCCCGGTTTTCGTTTGTCAAAGAATCTGCTATAGTTTTCAATACCTGAACAGTAGCCCATCTCTTCAATCATTTCAATATCGTGATTGACGCGTTGGTTAAGACGATAGGCAAAAAGTTTGTTTTCTTGTTCAAGTGCTGGAAGATGTTCTTGCAATTCTGCTTTGATTCCTTCAACTGCGTCCTCTATAACTTCTGGTTTAACAACAAAATGTTTTGCAGGAAAGAGGAGATACTCTGGTGGCGTCGCTAGTTTAGTTAAGTTTTGTTTGTCAAGAATGCTGATTACGGCAATACCTTCGTCGTCTAATTGGATGCGAACGAGATGATCTTCATATGAGGGAATAAGGTCAATGGTGTTTCCTTTCACTCGAAATCTTCCTGGTTCAAGTTCTGTCTGATTTCTTTCATATTGCATGAGAATAAGCTGGGTGAGTAACTCGCGTCGATTCATTTTCATGCCTCTTTGCAGCAAAAATCGAAGATCTTCGTATGTTTCGGGATTGCCCAATCCATAAATGCACGACACGGAGGCAACAACAATGACATCTTCGCGAGAAAGCAGATTTGTTGTTGCTGCAAGTCGCATTTTTTCTATGTTTTTATTGATCTTTGCATCTTTTTCAATATAGGTGTCTGTTGCAGGAAGATAACTTTCAGGTTGGTAATAATCATAGTATGAAATGAAGAACTCAACCCTATTTTTTGGAAAGAATTCTTTGAGTTCGGTGTAGAGTTGGAAGGCAAGTGTTTTGTTGTGCGCAATAACTAGCGTCGGTTTTTTATATTGTTCAATAACATGAGCCATGGTGAAGGTCTTTCCTGAACCAGTAACGCCCAGAAGCGTTTGTTTAGCCATTCCTTTTGCAAGGCCGTCTGCAAGTTTCTTGATTGCTTGTGGTTGATCTCCTGAGGGAGCGAAGGGGGCTTGAACTTTGAACATAGTTATATAGTAACTTCTTGCTTCTTAAATGATTTGTGCATGCATGACCACTGAAACTTGTTTTTATTTTCACAACCTTTTTATGCGTGTACTGTATTTATATGTTGATGGAACAGATGCTGACTTCGTTTCTAAGTAAAGCCAATGTCTTTGCTGTTGTTGGTGCAAGTAGACATGAAGAAAAGTACGGGTTTAAAGTGTATACGGATTTACTCGAGGCAGGATATATCGTCTATCCTGTTAACCCAAACGAAAAGGAGATTCTGGGCAACTCTTGCTTTGCTTCGCTTGCTGTTCTTCCCCAATTGCCTGATGTGGTGGTGTTTGTAACGCAACCGTCTGTTACCGAATCTGTTTTGGAACTTGTTCACGCGCTTGGCATAACGCACGTGTGGATGCAACCTGGTGCTGCGTCTGCGAAAGCAATTGCATTCTGTACAGCGCACAACATCTTATTAGTGCATGATGTGTGTATTATGATCCAGCGACAATAATACGAAAGCTTTAAAAACGAAGTTTTTTTGCTTAACGGAATGTCTCAAGAGGTGTTTGACGCAATTATTCTTGGAGCGGGACCTTCAGGTGTTGCTTGTGCTGTTCGTATTGCACAACAAGGAGGAAAGCCCTTAGTTATCGAACGATCATTTGTTGGGGGAGTGTGCACAAATTGGGGATGCATTCCAACAAAGGCGATGATTGCATCAGCAAAGAATCTCCTGCTTGTTGATCAGGCGAAAAAACTTGGTGTTTCCGGAAACGTAAAAGCTCCTTTTGCAAAAGTTATTGCTCACCGCGACAAAGAAATTCTTGCTTCTCGAAACTATAACGTTGCCATTTTGAAAAGTTACGGCATTCCTCTTGTACACGGCGAAGGAAAAATTCTTGATAAGCGAACAGTAGCCATAAAAGGAGCAACGTTTCTTGCAAAGAACATTGTTATTGCAACGGGTTCCAAACCAATTCTTCCAACTTTTTTCGAACAGAAAAAAAATGTGCTAACCAGCAAAGAATTGGTTTCGATAAAAAAACTTCCTAAGCGGCTCGTAATTATTGGCGGAGGCGTTATTGGTGTTGAGTTTGCTTCAATCTTCAACCAGCTCGGAAGTAAAGTAACGATCATTGAGCTAGCCGATCGCTTGTTGTGTAATGAAGACAGAGAAATTGGCGATGCGCTCGCAGTCTCATTTCGCAAACAAGGTATACAAATCTTGCTTAACAAACAAGTTACCAAACTTACCGAAACTTCTGTCGTTGTTGATGGAAAACGAATTCCTTATGATAAGTTACTGGTGGCAACGGGACGAAGACCTTTGCTTGATGAACTCATGCTTGAACGGCTGAGAATTAATTTTGAACAAAGTGGTATACTAGTTAATGATCGCATGCAGACCTCTCTTTCAAACATCTATGCTATCGGTGACGCAACTGGAAAAAGCATTCTTGCTCATGTTGGCATTCGCCAAGCTCTTGTTGCGGCAAATACAATTGTTCGAGAAAAAGATCGGATGACCTATGTCGTTCCTCGCGCAGTGTTTTCTTTTCCTGAAGTAGCTTGTGTTGGTAAAACAGAACGCGAAGTTGCTCATGCAAAAGTAGGCACCTTTTCTTTCGCGAATAATCCAAAGGCTCGTCTTGAAGGAAATACGGAAGGATTTGTGAAAGTCATAATTGAAAAAAACAAAATTGTTGGTTTTCAAATGATTGGAGAGGGTGTTACAGAACTTCTTGGCGAGGCAACCCTTATTGTTTCAGCAGGTATGTCTCCGCGACAAGTAATTAACACCATTCATCCTCATCCAACACGAACAGAAGTAATCAAGAACGCGGTTGAAATCGCAATGGGCGAATCAGTTGACGTACTTAAGCCATAAATCTTTCTTTTAAGTAACTTTATTAACTTCCCTTGATCTGCATGGTCATATGAAACAAAATCTTCCTTTGATATTTATCATTGGTTGTCTTATGTGGGGGAGATTTTTTATTCCTGTTCTCGCGTTGTTTTATGTTGCGTCCCAAGTAACTGTTGAGCAATTTTCAATCATTTTTAGCGTGTTTGCCCTCACCACCTTGCTCTTAGAAGTTCCTTCGGGTGTCATCGCAGATTTGCTTGGTAAGAAAAAAACATTGCTCATTGCGAGATCTTTATACGTGATTGAAATTATTATTCTTGCATTTTACAACGGCTTCTGGTTATTTTTTCTTGCAAAAGTTATCAGCGGCGTTGGCGTGAGCCTCTCGTCAGGAACAAATTCTTCTTTATTGTTTGATACACTCAAACGTCTTGGGCGAGAAAAGGAACATAAAAAAATTTCAGGAAAACTCTATGTGGTGACCAGCATTGCTTCTGCAGTGGTTTTTTTACTTGGAGGTTATTTATTCAGCCTGAATGCAAAACTTCCCGCGCTTGCTTCGCTTCCACTTATAGGTCTTGGTTTTGTTCTTACCTTTTTCCTTAAAGAGCCCTATCTTTCCAAACGCCATGTTTCTTTCAAAAACGCGTTCTCTCAATTTAGAGAAGGTATTGCGTACTATGCAAAAAAATCTACGCTTAAATATATTTCATGGTACACGCTCCTCATGTTAACCCCGATCTCTCTTATGTTATCATTTTCCTCTTTATACTTTGAAGTCATCCTCATTCCTGTTTCGCTTATTGGAGTGGCTGCTTTCCTTTCTTCTCTTGGCATGGCGTACGGTGGAAAACGTGCTCATGATCTAGAAGAGCGATTTGGCGAAAAGAATCTTCTTTTTTTTCAGCAAATCGTTTTATTTCTTGGATTAGTTTTGATGGCCTTTACAATGCCATATGTTGGCTATCTATTTTATTTTTTCATTGTTGTTGTTTATGGTCTGCTTCGCGTCGTTCTCAATCATGCAATACATATTCGCGTACCTACTTCTCACCGGGCAACACTAGTTTCTATCAATAATTTGTTTGAGAACATTGGCATGTTTCTATTGTTCCCTGTAATTGGATACCTTGCAGGATCCTATTCTCTTCAAGTTGGCATTGTCGGGCTTTGTATCTTATTTTTTATTGCAAGCATTATTCTTTATTCCTTTCGATCATATTTAACTGCACACATTCCATCGCAACATATTTAAATCAAGTTTTCTTTGCTGGTCATATGGAGTGGTGGATTATTTTTGCTTTTGCTTCAGCCGTTTTTGTGGCTGTTCGTGATGTTCTCGCAAAGAAGATTTTTATTAATCACAATACTTCTCCTCGTCAACTTGTTTTCGAACATTACTTGCTTCTCATCATTATTTGTCTTGTATTTCTCGTACCTTTTGTTTCTTTCTCTTCTTTATTCTCCTTGTGGCATTTGTATTTGTTTAAAGCAATGGGTGCGGGAGGCGCCGCAATCACGTATTTTAAGCTTCTTGAAAAATATGAAATTAGTATGGTAAGTCCACTGATTAATTTAAGCCCGCTCATTCTTATTTTTCTCTCATCACTATTTTTATCTGAAGGAATAACTTCTTTACAAGTAGTGGGGATTGTTGTCTTGCTTATCGCAACGTATGCCCTTGAAATTACTGAACATCACAAAAACGTTAAATTGCCTCACGAACACCATGTCATTTCTTTAAAATCTAAAGAAATGAAATTCTTCATTTATGTGCTTGTCATGCTCTTCCTTTTTAGTTTTGGAGCGCTTGCTGATAAGATGCTCTTTCAGGCAGGCATCAATGTCTCAACGAATTTATTTTTTACTGCAGTCATAATTTTTGTTGTTGTCGTATCTTGGTATTTGTATGATCGACGACTCTTCGAAGCATTTAGACATGTAGTTAATGAACCGGAAACTTTGGTGATTGCGTCAATGGCAGTCATTTCTGATATTTTTATCTTGCTTGCAATTGCAATTCCTTCTTCGCTGGTTGGTCTTATCATTCCTCTTCGCAGAACTTCCACTTTTTTTTCATCATTTTTTGGTGGCATGCTCTTTCACGAAAAACATCTTGCAAGAAAACTCACTTCTGTGGCCTTCATGATAGTTGGCATCCTCTTTATTGTGTGGTGAGCATACATAAAGTTTAAAAGTTGTACAAGGGTACTTTGTGTTGATGAAGCTAATTTCTTGGAATGTAAATGGTGTTCGAGCAGTGTTGCAAAAGGGTTTCTTAGATGTTGTGCAACAAGAAAATCCTGATGTGCTTTGCTTGCAAGAAACGAAAGCGCATCCTGATCAGGTTGATGCAATCCTTGGCGAGTATCACCATTTTTGGAACTCTGCAGAAAAAAAAGGATATTCTGGCACGGCAATTTTTTCTAAGAAAAAGCCTTTGTCTGTTTCCTACGGATTGGGCATTCCTGAACATGATACGGAAGGTCGTGTTATTACGATAGAATTTGATGATTTTTTTCTTGTTACGGTGTATACGCCAAACGCACAGCATGACCTCTTGCGACTTTCTTATCGCATGCGGTGGGATAACGATTTTCTTGCTTACATACAAAAACTCGAGGAGAAAAAGCCCGTCGTGTTTTGCGGTGACTTAAATGTTGCCCATAAAGAGATTGATCTCAAAAATCCAAAAGCAAACGAGCGAAACCCAGGATTTACTGCTGAAGAACGATCAGGTTTTGATAAGATTATCGAAGCGGGCTTTATTGACACGTTTCGTGAGTTCGAACAAGGTCCTGGTCATTACACCTGGTGGAGTTACCGATTCCAAGCTCGCCTAAGAAATATTGGTTGGCGAATTGATTATTTTCTTATTTCAAAGTCGCTACGAACGCGGTTGAAATCTGCAACTATTCTCAAAGATGTTCTTGGCAGTGACCATTGCCCCGTTTCTATTGAACTGGAGTAAGGTGTAGCAGTTTTCTTTCTACTTTCCGTTAGTTTTTTATACAGGGATCTATTTCTTGAAGGGTATGTTTCCAATCCTGCTCTTGCTTGTTGCGATTTTGCTCTTTGTGAGCTTGCTGTATTTATTTGTGGCGTTTTGGAATCGTCGTCAGGTTTCTCCTGTTTGGGTGGTTTTTTTTGCTGCTCTTAATTTTGTTGTTATTGTCTGGTATGTGTTGACGTACACAGAGTATTACGTACGCTTCTTTTCGAAGGGGGTGTTTATGGTCTACGCAGTTCTTTTTGCAAGTCTTGCAGCTGGTTTTCTCTTACTCTTGGGCTTGTATCGTAAGCTGGAGACTGAGCGTATTGCTCTTTCAAAGTTGGTGCGAGAATTGGCTCTTTCTGGTGCAGTTTCTTCTGAGAAGCTAAAACGGGTTGTTTCTCCTCGAAAACCACCAAAAAAGAGATGAATTATCACTTCACAAGAGTAACATATATAAATGGTTGTTGATTCGCTCTAAGTATGGTTGCGCCTGATTCTAAACCCTCTTTAGAAGGATCTGTGAAGGATCCACTCTATACGATAGATTTCAATAAAGAAGGTTCTCCAAGCAAGGAACGAGCTCCGCGAAAACGTCGCTCTCTTCTCAAAACAGCTTCTCTTCTTGCCGCAGGATCTGCAATAGGCGTCTCCCTTGCACACGTTCCTTATCGGTCACTTGTTCAAGAGGTAGGAACTGCTGTCCTTCGATCAGGTAACGATAACGTTGCAGCAGCATTTGTGGCGCGGTTTGGAGGGAAAAACGAAGGTCTAGGACTCACCCAACAAGCTCTTTTCAAAGGAATTGATGTGGTGCTTGAACGCAAAGGTCATGATTGGGACGCGCTATCGCAGAGTATTGAAAGGGAACTTCACGAACACTCTCTTGAGGATCAAATCGCTTCTTTGCAAGGATTTGCTCATAATCGACAATTCATTGTCTATGATGTGCAAGGCAAAGAAATGTTTCGAAATAGAACTCCTCCTCCTATTTTCTTGCCAGATTCGCTTACCGTTCTTCGCGATTCAGAGGGGAAGGTACTTCCAGGATTTTACTCACAATTTTTTGAAAAAGGTGCGTGGCATCAAGACACCACCACGTATAGGCCTTCTGAAGTTCTTCAATTCTTGAATTACTGGGAGGGGGTCGAAGGATATTCGCTTTTCGGAATTGATTTGCCTTCCTTAGTTCGAGGTCTGCGAAGTGATAGTAAACCAGGATCTCCAAAAGGAAGCAGCACTATTGTGCAACAACTCATGCGTCTTGGCGACGACAAACAATTTGAACGAGATTATGGTAGAAAACTTGAGGAAATTACGCGTTCTGTTCTTGTAGCTGACCCTTCCACAACACCCCTCTTTTCTGATGCGGAGCGAACATTTGCAGCAACGCTTCCTGAAAGACAAGTAAGAGAAGTAATTAAGTATCGCTTACTCGAACTCGCGCTTAATAACATCCCGTTTGGCCTTGACAGAGGTGTTTTTTCAAGAGGCCTTGCCGCAGCATCTTTACACCATTTTGGTCGCACTTCGCCACTTTCAGAAACAGAAATGATGATGCTTCTCACCTCAACAAACAAACCTTCGATTAATTCAGAAGGATTTTTAGGAGAACCAAACACGCAGCAAGCATATGTTGATTCTCTCGCACAATTGTTTCAAGATGATTTTCATTATAGAATTGCTCCAACGCTTGAAGGAAATGGTATTACTCCTCCTTCATCTCTTTCGTTTGCAAGTTCAATTGCTGGCCGCAAACCTGCACCTTTGGAAAACGCTGGCGCTATTGCGTTAAAAAACACACTCTATGCTCGTGCAAGTGAAATTTTGCGTTACCTTTCAAAACAAACGGGAGAAGAATTGCTTGCAAGAAACCTTGCTGTGCATACGACGTTGACAAATTTTCCTTATCAACAACAGACGCTTGTTCCTCGCCTCTTCGGATCTCTTGACACGCTCTTATCGATTGATGATGATCCTAATCTCACGGGAATTGTTGCAAGCAGACAAGGCGATGTCATTGCCGCTTTTAGTAATACCCGAGGAAAAGCAACTGGTCATTCGTTTGATGAACCAAGGCAAATTGGAAGTATTTGCAAGCTTCTCTACGCTCCTTTCTTTATCGAAGAAGGACTTGATAGAGAAATTTTTTCTGACACGCCCGTTAATCCTGTTCGCTACAAACGAATTAACTGGAAAGGAAGACCCGTATTTTCTCCTCCTATAAAAAATTTTAAAAATAAATATTGGGGTCTTGTCGATTTTAGTTTTGCGCTTGGCAAGTCAATAAACCGCTATTTTGTCAATCTTCTTAATATTGGAAACAATGCACGAAGAGAAGAAGGCAGGCCAACTATCACTGAAGAACTTGCTTCATTTTGGAATGAGCGTATCGGATTTTCTCGATCACACCAATTAGATCCAAAGATTGACGCAACTATTCTTGGCGCAGTGCCCCTTCATATTGATGATGCGCTTACCTACCTGTTAATGTTTCAAAACCATGGTGCGCTGACAACAAACAAAGTACTATTCGAAGGAGCTGCACCAATTGAAGTTCCAGGTCTTCGCTGGTTTTCGAAACTTGTTGTTTCAAACGGTAGTGCTGACACGGTCTTTGTTGAGCGGGCTATAAGTCCTCATGGAGGGCTTTCACCCTTTGCAGCTTCTGCAACGCAAGCATATGCGAGGATTGTTCCTTATTCATATGGTTACGAAGGATTGCCTCCAAATTCACTTATTGCACCATCTGAGAAAGACCGAGCTGAGTGGAGGCAGCGTCTTCGAACGTGGCCAACTGGCGTTTTTTTAACCGATCAAGCAGGGGAAGAATTGTTGTGGGGGAAATCGGGCACTGCAGATATTGGTGGTGATACGCGAGAAGCAAATTTTGTTCTTGGACTTGGAGGGAATATTGGTTTCTTAAATGTTTCAAGTGAACGAGGTCAATCAGATCTACGCAGATATTCTCGTAGAGGAAAAGGTGCAGTTTTTTCAGGATTTAATGTGGGGCAATTGCTGTTTACTTCTCAAGCATATCATGGCCTCCTCGAACAATCCTATCCGATGTCTCCTGACGTGTCACAAGAAGTGTGGCGAAGAATGATTGACGTTTCAACAAATACTCATCTTGAACTCAACCCTTTCCATCCTTTGAATTCTTCTTATGAAGATAAAAGCTACTATGTTGTACCGCGTAAATAATGTTCTTTCGTTTGATGAGCGCAACAGCGAATGTTGCTATGCCGAGCATGATTAAAACACTAATTGCGATTACTTTCTTCCCCTCATTCTTTGGAACTGAAATGGTTAAACCAGTAAGCGGAGAACGATCACTGTCTTCACGTTGAGTGTTGTTCGACGAGTCGGATTCGGATTCTTTTTGATCTTCACTTTCGCCAAGACTAAGCGAATCATCTTCAAGAAAATACTGATATTCAAAAAAATCAATTATGTCTTCTCCTTCTTTAAGCAGAAAAAAAACGGTGTTGTTGCCTGGCTTAGCAGGCACATTTGTCGTTGTATTGAGAAGGAGATGTGGAATGATAAGTAGTATTGAGCTGTCGTTTGACTCTTGCTCAAGACGATAGGAAAAATTTATGTGCGGCGCATATTTTTTCTTTCGCGTATAAAAACTTGCAATGCTATTTTGACTTGGTGAGCTGGTAGTCGCATTCGTTTCTGCTGGTTGGCACTCATCTTGAGTTGGTCTGAAAAGCTGCGCGGTAATAATTTTTTCTTCGTCAAGACCTGAAAGGATAAAATCAACTGGTCCTTCTTCGAGTGAACAACTCTTCTCAATAGTGAAGGGAATGGTCACTTCTGTTTCAGCATATTTGTCGTTAATCAAAAAACTCATTTGATTGCCAGGACCTCTCAACGTCACTTTCCTTTTGAGCGTATTTCCTCGGTATGCCTTGACTTTTATCGAAATTGTCGATCCTGCAATTATTTCCTCAGGTAATGCGGTAAATGACAATGCTGATTCTTGTTGTTCTTCTTCATCTTCTACGCATTCACTTTCTGATGATTCTTCATTTTCTTCTTGCGCTCTTTTGAGCAAAAGAAACGTTGAGTTTTCTGTTTGTGCACACGTTGTGTTGAGACGTCCGTAAAGCCTGAATATTTTTTCTCCCGTAACACTTGAGCTGGGAGTAAATGATTTCCAGTTCGTGTTTGTTGTGTTCATAGGTTGTTTGAATATGACACCATCAAGATCTTCTATCCAATAGGTGAGCGTCCAATGTTGTTCTGCAGAAATTATTGGTTTAAATTGAAAACTGTGATTGCTTAGCGCCTGCAAAACGAGGAAACGTACTGATTGATTGCAAACTCCTTCTTCAGACTCGTTTGTTGCGTTACCTGTTTCGTTGACCGTTGCATTACTGGTGTTATCGAAAACAATTGCGGTGCAAAGAACATTATTTTCCGGGTGGGGATCACTAATCTGCTCTCCGTTTTGTGAAATGTTTCTGATTTCGCCGCAGAGAAGATGGCTTGTGTTTGCAGAAAACGTAAACGTTCCTGTTCCGGTCGTTGAATAGGAGTTGATTGTCTTGAGAAATGAATTATTGTACGTTTCGTTATGCCATGATACATTATAGGTTACAAAAATGCGTAGTTGTTCTTCCACTCCTTGTTCATGATCTAAATTTTCCAATCGAAATAAATTCGTGTATGTTGTGTTAAGTACTGGTTCTGTTTGGTGGAGTGTTAGTTCTACGTCAAAACATCCTGTCATGTTTTCATTGCAAGAACTGGCGAAGGAACTTATCATACAGCACCCGAGGATGATAATGAACACTATCTGGGTTTTTTTCATAGTCTCTCTTGGCGCAACCATTCTTTGATAATTTTCTTGTAAGAACTCTGAAATATTTCTTGACGTATCCGAAATGAACTAAGTTTTCGGAATCACTTACTATCTTTTTTTCATAATCGCAACACATATAAATTGCTGCGCGATAAGTGAAGGTATGGGTGAGTTGGTTTTTCATGGCGCAGCTAATGAAGTAGGCCGTAGTTGTATTGAGTTACGATCAAAGAATAGATATTTGTTCGATTACGGAATCAAATTCAGTTCGTCAGGGTATGATTATCCTGAAGGACTCAAAGATCCTGAACAAGTAAGTGCGTTGTTTTTGAGCCACGCTCATCTTGATCATTCAGGAGGACTTCCACTTCTTGTGCATGAACTTTCTGCAAAAAAAGTAAAATTTCCTTTCTACATGACGCCACAAACGTGGGGTTTGATAAAAATTCTTCTCAAAGATTCTTACAAGATAGCTCGCATCAAACATTTGCATCCAGCATATGATAGTTTAGATCTGCGAAAAATCTCCTTATATGTTAAACCTGTACGTCTTGGCACGCAATACGAACATCGAGGAGATGCATTCAGTTTTTATAACGCAGGACACATACCTGGTGCTGGCATGCTCTTGCTTCAAACCGAAGGGAAGAATATTCTCTACACGGGTGATTTTAATCCTGGAAAACAACTTCTCATGGCGCCTGCTGATGCGCATCTTCCACCAATTGATATTATGATAACTGAATCAACCTATGGAAACAGGCCTCTACCAGAGAAGGCCCAACTTGCTGAAGAGTTTTTGAGCGAAGTTGAACGTGTTGTAAAAAATGGTGGGCGCGTCGTTATTCCTGTTTTTGCCGTTGGACGAGCGCAAGACATTCTCATAATTCTCTCTCGCGCAAAATGGGATGTTCCTGTGTATTTTGATGGAATGGCCACTAAAATAACCAAAACAGTTCTAAGAAATTCTGAACGGCATCTCCAAGGAAGGCCTGCATTAAAAGAAATGTTTTCAAAGGTGCGTTTTGTTTCAAGTGAAAAACGAAGAAATTATGCTGCAACAAGACCAGGAATTTTTGTCTCGACATCAGGTATGGTGCAAGGAGGCCCGGTTATTCATTACATAAAACATATTTGGCATGATCCGAAATCAGCAATCTTCTTAACAGGCTATCAATGCCATCGATGCCAAGGAAGAATGCTTCTCGAAGAACGTGCAATTTACCTAAAAGGTTGGAAAACCCAAGTTGACTGTGATGTGAAACAATTCATGTTTTCAGGTCATGCAGATCAAAATCATTTACATGCATTTATTGAAAGCATCAATCCAAAAAAGCTTATTGTGCAGCATGGAGATCCTGAAGCAATTGAAGCCATGCTTGCATGGGGAAAGAAAGCGTTGCCACAAACAACGGTAATGGGCCCTTCAATTGGGGAAACCATTACGTTTTGAATGACAAAAAATATTTTTTTCTAAACAGAAAAGTATATAAATACTGTTTAGATAAAACAAAGATTAGAGGTGTAGGATTTTTGGGATTATTTAGTAGAAAGAAAAAGCCAGAGGACGTTAACCCTCTGCTTGAAACAAGTTCTGGTGATTTGGCTGTTCCGCCACCACCTACGATGAAGAGTGTGCCCGCTCCTTCTCAAGAGCCTCCTTTGCAAGAAATTCCTTCAGCGTTTTCAGCTGCGAGTGCGAAGCCATCTCCCGTTTCCTCTCTAGCAACAAAACAAGAGGTTGATGGTGAAGAACAATCTGATGCTTCTTCAGAAGATTCATTCTTTTCAGATGCCCCTTCACATGATCATTCAGACCTTTTGCCTGGAGCAACAGAAAAGAAATCTACTTTGCAAGCTCCTCCTCCTTCAAGAAATTTTGGACAACTGCAAGATGAAGAAGGAGAACTTATGACGCCAACCGTTGTCGGAGCGAAAGGATCATCTGATGAAGAGAGCATTATTGGCCAAGAAGTGCTTCCTGACACGGCCATGCAAGATGCAGAAAAAGATTTTGTACTGCAAGATGCTACTGACGAACCTTCAATGTTTGGAAGACGCAGTACGGATACTACTCCGGAATCTGATGATGTTTCCTTGGTAAGCCCATCACTTCCCAAAAAAGAAGTGGTTCCTGAAAAAGAATCTGAAGAAATGCCTGAGTTTGATGATGATTTAACAAAAGACATTGCAGATCTTAATCTTGATGAAGGAATTGATTTACCTATTCAAGTCCGACCTGAAGATGAGGTGAAACCTGAACCGGTGAAAGAAGCAGATGATCTTTCTGTGCTTCCTGACTTCGGACAAGATGTTGCGCCATCAGAAGAACTGCCAGCATTTGTTCCCCCAACGCTTATTGCAAAAAATGATCTTCCAATCGCAGAACAATCCTTGGTGCAAGACGACGAAGGCGTGTTTGTAGAAAAATGGGAATACCACGACTTTCTTCATGATGTGGACAATGTCAAACAACACGTTTCCAAGCAGTTTCGACGCATAGACGGGTATATTTTGAAGTATAGCAAACTCAATAACGCAATGCAATCTTGGTATGACAAAATGAACGAGGTGCAAGAAAAACTTCTTGCAATTGATAGCCGCTTGTTTGAACGAGGTTAAAACTATGGAAAATCCAACGTTTATCAAAATAGATGAATACAAAGAGGTGCTTGGCATCCTAGCAGTGCTTAAAGAAAAAGTAAACGAAGCAAAACTAACGCTCAAATCAATCAATGACCTTAAACGTCAAGAAGACGACGAACTGGACAATTGGACAGAAAATATTAGCACTGTTGAAGAACGCATTCAAGCGCTCCATGACGCGCTCTCAACTGGACAAAAATGACTCTCTACAAAACGATTGCGGACAAGGATTCTTTTCGCAGACGAACCTTAGAAACATCAAAACTTGTTCTTTCAGACATGCAGCGATACGTTAAAGTACTTAATTTGCGAAAAGAAAAAATTTTGCAAATCTCGAACTTGAAAGGGCAACTCAAAGAGCTCACTCTTCTTGTGCAAAAACTTGATGGATTGCTTCCAGAAAAAAGCATTAAACGAGAAAAGAAACCAGTAACTGCGAAAAAACAGTTAGCGCCAGCACAATCCAAACAGTTAGCTGTCAAAAAAGGACCAAGCGAAGACTATGAAATGATAAAGGCAACGCTTGCCGAGATTGATGAAAAACTGAAAAATCTCTGATTCTTTTTCTCTTTCTTACCATCACATTTAAAAAACCAGCTAGGTTTTCTTCTCCTTAGCGCGGGGGTAGCAAAGTCTGGTCAAATGCGCTAGACTCAAGAAACTGCTTACGCAGGCAAACTATCATTTGGATCGTTTGCGCCTTTGAGGAATCTAGTCCTTAAGTAGGTTCGAGGGTTCGAATCCCTTCCCCCGCATCATGCGGATTGAAGGGCTTCGTTGGTTTTTAGGATTTTCTCAATTGTGGGAAGGTCCTGAATGCTAATGAAGTTACCTTCCCCCGCATTTATTTTTCTTGTTTGTTTCTCAGGAAGGTCCTGAATGCTAATGAAGTTACCTTCCCCCGCATTTATTTTTCTTGTGTGTTTCTCAGGAAGGTCCTGAATGCTAATGAAGTTACTTTCCTCCGCACTTTTATTACATTCTAATGCGCTGTCTGACCGATGTTTAAATAAAACCGTGCTTTACGAGGTAGTAAACATGGCAGAAAACGACATGGTTGCCTTCATGAAATCTCATCTTTGATTGTTGTTCTTTTTTTCTCTTTCAAAGCTTCTTTTATCGAAACTTATTTATATGGTTACGAATATGGTAAGGTGTGAAATTCACTCCTGCTTTCATTCTTTTGTTTTTGCTCTTGGGTAGTTTTTTTCTTTCTGGTTGTTTTCTTGATTCAAGAGTAATTCCTGTTGATGTCATGTTGGATGTGCGTGTTTTGTACAATGCAGAACCTGTTGTCGGCCAGAAGGTCTGGTATCACGTAGCTAAGTCATCTAGTAATGGAAATGGCGAGGATAATTCTTTTGTAATTGATCATGAAGTGAGCAATTTTGAGTATACTGATCAGGATGGCATCATTCTGAAACGTCTTGGCGGGTATAATCTTGGCTCTGGAGACTCGATCAGTCTTGATGTGCAACTTTCAGGTGTTGATGATCCTAAACCTCTTGAGTATACTTATCATAAGATAATTTTTTATGCTGACGCGCAAAAACTTAGTGAGCAATCAGAATCTCGTGTTCATATCTGGAGACCTTCTTTTTACATTGAGGTAGGCGAGTAATTACCTTATTATGTTGCTTTGTGTTCTTTACTAGTCGGCACTAAGAATCGTTAACTATTTCAATTGAAGCCCCTTATCGATACCGGTTTGAACGAATGGTAAAAATTATTCCTTTGGGTGGTTATGGCGAGATAGGTAGGAATTGCACGTACATTGAAGAAGGAAGTGATGGTCTCTTACTCGATCTTGGTCTTCATGTCGATCGTTTCAGCAAGAATGCGCTTCCCGAAATGAGTTTGAAGGCGTTGCGCAGTATTGGAGCAATCCCTAATATTACGGATGTGAAAAAAAAGGTTAAGGCCTTGTTTATCTCTCACGCGCATCTTGATCATTTGGGCGCGTTGCAATTTTACAAACACCTTCCTTTTCCCGTGTATGGTACGCCTTTTTCTTTGGCAGTTATCCGACAGTATAATAAGAAGCTCAATCTTAAACCTGTGTCTTTCGAGCGCAACATCAAGGTCGGGAATATTCAAGTAAAATTTATTCATGTGACACATTCTACGATCCAAAGCGCACTTATTCTTGTCAAAACCAAAACAGCAAGAATTCTTTACGCGAATGATTTTCGTTTAGATGATGCCCCAACACTTGGCGAACCTCCTGATTATGAAGGGATTGTCGCTGCAAAGCCAGATATTCTTATTTTGAACAGTTTGAATAATGAAGTGATGACAACGAATCCTACAGAACAGTCGGTTGCGCGGGATATGTGTTCTTTGCTTCGAAAAATTACCAAACAAAAAGGTTTGGTTGTCGTTACGACTTTCGCATCACATATTTCCCGAATCAAGACCATTATAGATTGCGCAAAGCGTTCTGGTCGAACAATCACCCTCCTTGGCAATTCTTTGCACAAGTATGTGAAAGCAGCCGAAGAGATAGGTATTGATTTTGAAGACGTTCGGGTGCTTAAACGTCCAAAGAAGATCGAAAATTTTCTTGCATCACTTGTTGATCCCTCGCAGCACGTCCTTCTTGTCACTGGCCATCAAGCTGAGCCTTCAGCAGTTCTTTCGCGTATGGTCAGAAAGGGCCTTTACAACTTTAAGAAAGGTGACGAAGTCATCTTTAGTTGCAGAGTCATACCAACACCAGAAAATGAAGAGAATCGCCGAGCACTTGAAGCTCTCCTTGAAGAACGGAACACGAACGTCACAAAAGAAATTCACACCTCGGGACACGCAACAAGGCCTGATAGGGAGAAACTTCTTACGCTTGCACAGCCAAAATTGGTCCTGCCAACACATGGCACGCCAGAATTAAACAATTCCGTGAAACTCCTTGCAGAACAACACGGTGCACAAGCACGCATTCTTGAAAACGGAGATGTTTTCGTCTGGCCATAGGCATCCTTTATATACTCTTGAAAAGTAAAAAATATATAAAGAGAACGTGATCTTTTTCTTATACTGGGAGGAGAAAATGAGACTAACACTATCTGAACCAAGATTGCTCAAAGATTCAATTACCATAATTTCTGATCTTGTCACTGAAACTTCCATGAAGTTCACAAGCGATGGCTTGGAACTCGTCGCAATTGACCCAGCAAACGTTGCCATGGTCATTTTCAAGCTTCTATCTTCCTGTTTTGTCGAATATGACATAAAAGAACCGCAAACAATCGCGATTAATCTGAACAATCTCAAACAAGTTCTTAGACGAGCAGGACCAAACGACACGCTCACACTCGAACTTAAGGATTCAAAACTTCACATTACCTTAAAAGCAAAAACAAAGAGATCCTTCCAATTACCACTCTTAGAAATGGACGAACAAGAACAACGCGTTCCAGGACTAACCTTTTCTTCAACTATAGTAACCCTTTCCTCAAGCTTCGCAGAAGCAATTGATGATATGGATATTGTTGGTGAATCAGTCACCTTACAAACAGAAAAGAACAAATTCATCATCGCATCCCAAAACGACCTCACAAAAGCGGACGTTGAAATGGAAGGCGACGACACCACAAAAATAGTGGTAGAAAAAGAAGCAAAATCAAAATACTCCATTGAGTACTTAAAGAAAATCATGCAAGGAAGCAAACTTGCAGATAAAATGACGCTCAAATTCTCAGATGATTACCCGCTCAACATCGAGTACAAACAACTCAACAAATTAGAGTTAAGCTTTGTCCTCGCACCACGAGTGGATAATGATTAATTGCTTTACATGCAAACATGTTTAAATCCTGATGCTTTTGGAGCTTTTTGTATGAATACTGATCGATGAGCAAAAGAAAGCTTACAAGATCATGATACGATAGAGGGACATTTTTCAAAGTTTATTGAGGCAAATTCTTATGTGAGAATCTGTCAAAGAAGTTACTCGAAGTGCGTTGGAGAAAAAATGATCAGTTATAATCGGCAGGATAGGAATCTTTTTATTGTGCTTTTTACGCTTTTTATTATCACTGAAATAGTGGATGACATCTTCGATCACTTATTAGGTAGTTCAGTTGTACATTCCATAATTCAATTAATGCTCTTTCTTACCTTATTTATAATTGTGGCAAAAGCATTCTTAGGATATTACAAAAGAAGAATAAATAAGCTTATGCCGGAAGAATTGATGAAAATCATGCAAATGATTGATGATGAGAATAAAAAAGGAATTTTGATTAATCAGTCAAAATTAAGAAAAAAATTAAAAATTACAAAACCTACTATAAAAAAAAGAATTGATTTCTTAATCGAAATGAATTATGTTTCTTTTGAAGAAAAAGGTAATAACAAATATCTTAAATTAACGACGCTCGGCAATTCCCTATTTAAGTGATTTTTTCCTTCTTTTTTCCTTTTTTTTACTTACTTTTGGTTTCTTCTTTAAAAAGGTCTATTATGTCATAACGCCATTTGAAAAAAGAAGAAATGGAAAGATATTCCTTTTGGATGAAAGTAAGATACATAGAACGCCCTCTAGGTATTTTTTCGGTTATTTATATTATTGTTTACTCGGGTGTTATTATTTGGTCAACTCTATATCCTGGGCAATTAAAGCAGTATACGGTGTATTTAGGAACTGGTCTCATATTTTTTATTCTCTCAATCTATTTTGCGTTTACAGGATTATTATTAAATGATAAGTGGGGCCGAAATAGATGAACGACTATTATGCTGTTAGTTCAAAGGAATCAATTAGGTTGTTGAACAGCTCAGAGTATGGTTTGACTAAAAAAGAAGCCCAAAAAAGATTGGAAGAATTTGGTTATAATGAACTGCCTAAAGAAAAAAAGTTTAGATTGCTGAACATTTTCATCGGTCAATTCAAAAATCCTCTTATCCTTCTGCTTATTCTTGCAGGCATCATATCTTTTTTCCTTGGCGAATTGGTTGAATCAATAGCAATTTTTGCAATAGTAATTCTAAATGCTTTGCTTGGCTTTTATCAAGAATATAAAGCTGAAAAAGCAATAGAAGCATTAGAGAAACTTTCCTCTCCAACAGCAAGAGTCCTACGAAGTGGAGAAGAACAAAAAATTCCTGCAAAAGAAGTAGTTCCAGGTGACATTCTATTACTTGAAGCAGGGGATATTGTTCCGGCAGATTCAAGATTATTAGATATATCGAGCCTGCAAATTGATGAAGCATCCTTAACAGGAGAATCCGTCCCTTCAAAGAAAACAATAGAACCATTCAAAGCTGGCATTTCCATATCAGATCAAGAAAACATGGCTTTCATGGGTTGCACTGTTACCTATGGGAAAGGAAAAAGTATTGTTACTAATACTGGAATAAAAACAGAATTTGGTAAAATTGCTGCTTCGCTGCAAACAACAAAAGAAACTATCACTCCGCTTCAGGCTAAATTTGAAAGACTGGCAAAGCAAATAGGGATTGCCGCAGTTATTTTAATTATCATTGTACTGATCTCTGGAACATTACAAGGCACGCTAACATTTGGAAAAATGCTTTTGTTCGCGCTAGTTCTTGCTGTAGCAACAATTCCAAGCGCTCTTCCAGTAATTGTGACTGTTGGATTATCAAAAGGAGCAAAAGACCTCGCAAAAAAGAAAATGCTAATTAAAAAGCTTCCCGCAGCGGAAAGCTTAGGTGCTTCTACGATTATATGCAGTGATAAAACTGGGACGATAACAAAAAATCAAATGACTATTACCAGCTTGTTTTGCAGTAATAGAACTATTACTGTCAGTGGAACTGGCTACAATCCTGAAGGGAATTTTTTCGAAGGAAAAAAACAGATCAATCCTAAAAAATTAGAATTATTCTTCAGAATAGGGTATATGTGCAACAATGCCAAACTAGTGAGGAACGGAAAAAAAAGTGAAATTTTAGGAGATCCGACAGAAGGATCTTTGATAGTTCTTGGTAAAAAAGGATGTCTTGATGACAAACAATTGCAGAAGAAATTTACTTTCATTGAAGAATTACCTTTTGATTCTGACAGAAAACGAATGTCGGTTATTTTTAAGAACAATATTAGTAAAAAGGCAGAAGCATATGTTAAAGGCGCCCCCGATCTATTACTTGACAGATGCGATAAAATATTTGAAAATGGGGTAATAAGAAAGCTCACAAAAGAAGATAGAAAAAAAATTTTAGATGTGAATCGTAACTATGCAAAAAAAGCCCTGCGAGTTCTCGCATTGGCCTACCGAGAACTTCCTCATTCTAAAAAGTATATGATAAGCAACGTGGAGAATAACCTTGTTTTTGTTGGTCTTGCCGGAATGATCGATCCTGCAAGAGATGAAGTTAGGCTAGCAGTTGAACAATGTCAGGATGCTGGAATAAAAGTTATGATCATAACAGGGGATCAGGCAATAACAACAAAAGCAGTAGCAGAGCAAATTGGGTTATTTAGGAAAGGGGATTTGATATTATCTGGTGAAGATGTCGAAAAAATGAGCGATTTTGAGCTCGAGAAAATTATTGATGATGTGAGAATAATTGCTCGTGCGATGCCCATTCATAAACTTAGAATCGTCAATGTATTACAGAATAAAGGTCATATTGTTGCCATGACTGGAGATGGAGTTAACGATGCTCCCGCTCTTAAAAAAGCAGACATAGGGATTGCAATGGGTATTACCGGAACTGATGTCGCCAAAGAAGTTTCAAAAGCTATTCTGACTGATGATAATTTTGCATCGATTGTTAGTGCAATTAAGGAAGGAAGAAATATTTATGACAAAATGATTAAATCTGCAAAATATCTTTTGTCGTGCAACACAGGAGAAATTATTACTATACTTACTGCTATTCTTCTTAATTTTCCATTGCCATTACTGCCGCTTCAAATCCTCCTGATAAACATGCTTACGGATACATCTCCAGCTTTGGGTTTGGGGTTTGAAGCTGCCGAAGAGGGGATTATGAAGCGGCAGCCAAGAGATCCCGATGAAAAACCTATTTCAAATAAACTTTTTGCTTCTATTATCATAATAGGTCTTATAATGGGTCTTGGCACATTATTCTTATTTGTTTTATACAAAGATGTCAGTTTAGTTAAAGCGCAAACAGTAGCATTTACTGCGTTAGTTATGATTCAGATGTTTGCTGTAATGAGTAGCAGATCATTGTCGCCTTCTTTGGCGAAATTAAATCCTTTTTCAAACAAACTGCTGTTTGGGGCTGTTTGTCTTTCAGTAATGGTTCATTTGGCTGTTATTTACTGGGTTCCTTTGCAAGCAATATTTGGCACTGTTCCTTTGCTCTGGGGTGATTGGCTAATCATACTGCTTGTTTCATTATTTGGTTTACTATTTATGGAATTGAGTAAGTTGTTGATGAAATCAAATATGTTTGGAAGGAGGTATGTTCAATGAGTGAGTTAACGGATTTTCAAGTCAAAAGAAGAGAACATGCAGAAAGGTTGCGTAGCGAATTAGAAGTTAAGCAATTATGTGCGAAAGATGCAATGGTTAAGCCAGTATTATTGTATCCCGATGATACGGTGAAGAAGATACTGAAAAAACTGGAGAAAGAGCACGTGAATGCATGTATTGTTGTGACAAAAGAAAAAAAGTTTTTAGGAGAAATTAGTGATAATGATATTGTTAGGCTCTTTTTGCAGCAAGTTAAATACGAACCACTTGTTCAACTACTTAACATTGGGTATAGAAGAGAATTTCTCCACAAATCAGCTATAAGTATGATAAATAAGCACAAATCATTTGTCAGAGCTGACACTCCAATCAATAAAGTGATAAAATTAGTGGGGAAAAAAGGATTTGAATATGTTCCTGTTCTCAATGAAAACGACAAGGTAATTGGTGTTGTCACTCCAAGCAGTATTATAAAATTGTTAAAAGACTATTAATCAATAAAATGAGTTCAGATATATTTGTTGAGTTAAGCAAAATACTTGTTATAACAGTAGCTATTACTGGTTTTGTAAGACTTCTGAAGCAGCCAGCAATAATAGGGTACATCTTGAGCGGCATCATTGTTGGTCCTTTTGTCTTAAACATAATTGATTCTTCTGATACGCTGACTGCTTTTTCTCAGATAGGAGTTGCACTGCTATTATTTTTTGTGGGTTTAAATTTAAATCCAAAAGTGATAAAAGATGTTGGAAAAATATCCCTTATCACAGGAATTGGCCAAGTAGTATTTACTGCGTCAGTTGGGTTTTTGATCTCAAAAGCATTAGGACTATCCACTCTGGTTTCAGTATATGTTGCGATCGCACTTACTTTTAGCAGCACGATTATTATCATGAAGCTGCTGTCTGATAAGAAAGACCTAGAATCATTATATGGGAGAATAGCTATAGGATTTTTGATTGTGCAAGATTTCATAGCAATAGGGATTCTATTAGTTATTTCTTCTCTTAGTAACGGTTCTAGTTTAACTTCTTTAGCTCTAGGATCTTTTTTGAAAGGTATGGGGGCAATGCTGTTGTTGTTCATTTTCACTAAGTATATCATGCCGCCTGTAATTAAGATTATTGCCAAATCTCAAGAATTCTTACTATTATTCTCAATTAGTTGGTGTTTTGCCATTGCAACAATTTTCCACTACCTCAATTTTTCTATTGAGGCGGGAGCGCTGCTTGCTGGAATGACCCTTTCTGTATCTCCTTATCATTTCGAGATAAGTTCAAAAATGAAACCTTTAAGGGATTTTTTCTTGGTTCTATTTTTCATTGTGCTGGGCTCACAAATGACATTCTCAAATTTATATCACAATATTGGCATTATCATGATTTTCTCTCTGTTTGTGATGATCGGCAATCCAATTATTGTAATGACTCTTATGGGATTCTTGGGTTATACTAAGAGAAACAGTTTTTTAGCAGGACTTACAGTTGCACAAATAAGCGAATTCTCCTTGATTGTTGTTGCTTTAGGAGTTTCAGTAGGTCACGTGAGTAATGAAATCTTGTCCTTAGTCACTGCAGTAGGTTTAATAACGTTTGCAGGATCGACGTATATGATCTTGTATGCCAACAAACTTTATCCAGCACTATCAAATTATTTAAGCATATTTGAAAAAAAAGGAAGAAAAGTTGATGAGCATAAGTATCATGAGAAAGACGATCATGAGATTATTCTTGTTGGTTATAATAGAATCGGGTTCGACATTTTGGAATCTCTAAAAAAAATAAAGAAGAAATTTCTCATTATTGATTATGATCCTGAAGTCATTACAAAATTATTCAAAGAAGGATACGATTGCAGATATGGGGATGCAGAAGATTCTGAATTTCTAAATGAGGTTAACTTTTCTAAGGCAAAAATGGTTGTCTCGACAATACCTCTCATTGACACTAACATGTTATTAATAAACAAAGTTAAAGAGGATAATAAAAAAGCAATTATAGCAGTGGTGTCGCATCAGATAGATGATGCTGTTAGATTGTACGATGAAGGCGCAACATATGTTTTAATGCCTCATTTTTTAGGTGGAAAACATTTTTCAACAATGATTGAAAAAAACAAAACCGACATAAACAAATTCATAAAAGAAAAGATGGTGCATTTAGAGCATTTGAATCGAAGAAAAGAGGCAGGACATGAACACCCAACTCATGTAGGCAGGTGATATCTGCTTAAGATAAGCTTATCTTTAATAGGTGTTCATATGTGTTTTTCTGTATTAATGAATCCTCTGGTATGCTGATTATCGGAATTCGACGGTCAACGAAAGAAACGTGTCTTAGTAAAAGTTATTGGGGAATAATTATAAAGTGGTCGGAACTTCTCTTTTCTTATGATTAACGCAGTCCTCCTTCGCTATGATGAGCTCGGTATTAAGAGCCGTGGTGCGAGAATGATTTTTGAGCGCAAATACGTGTTTGCGCTAAGGGATGCGCTTCGCAGAAAGGGTGTGAAGGGTCGGATTAAGAATTTCGGTGGTCGTTTTATTATTTATTCTTCTTCTCCTGATGAGGTTCTTCAAGCGTGTAAGTTTGTGCCTGCTGTTGCCAGTTTGTCTCCTGCTTTCTCGTTTTCATTTGCTTCGCTTGATGAGTTGCTTATGCAAGCTACTCGTTTTGGCCTTCCTTTGGTTGCAAACAAGAAGTTTCGTGTGCGGGTGAAGTCAAGGACTGGTAAACACGAGTTTTCTTCTGATGATGTTGCAAAGGAGCTTGGCGCAAAGCTTTACAAAGCAAGTGCAGGTGTTGATTTACACACGCCTGAAGTGACTATTTTTGTTGAGGTGCGTCAATCGGAGTGTTTTGTGTATGCTTCTCAAGAACGGGGGCTTGGCGGTCTTCCTCCTGGTAGCGGAGAGAAACTCTTGCTCTTGTATTCTGGTGGGATTGATAGTCCTGTTGCCGCGATTGAATTGTTGAAGCGTGGTTTTCTTATCGATTTTTTATTTGTACAAACGGCTGGTGATGCGCAGCGTGAAGAGGTTGCGCGTGGCTATAATTATCTTGTTGATACTTTTTGTTTTAATTACAAGCCAAAACTCTTTATTGTGGATGCTTCTGTTGTAGCTGAAGAAATTACGTCTGCTGTTCCTTCCCGTTTTCGACAAATCGCGTTTAAACGTTTTCTGTATGAACTTTCTGCCATTCTTATTACTCAGCATGCGTATGTTGCGCTTGCAACGGGTGAAGTGCTCAGCCAAAAATCGAGTCAGACGGGTGCGAGTCTTGCGTTTATTCAAAAGAAATTTCCTGTTCCTGTATTTCGTCCGCTTCTCACACAAAACAAGCAAGATATTATTGCTCTGGCCAGATGGGCGGGAACGTTTACGTACTCAGAACATGTTCAGGAACATTGTTCTCTTTCTGAAGGTCCTGTTGCAACGTCTCCAAAAGAGAAAGACGAAGAGCACATTCCTTCGTTTCGTGCTCGTGCAAAGAAACTCATCCTCGAGTCACTTACTTTTGCTGGGTTGTATGAAGAAACATTATCTTTTACTTCGCTTGCTGATTTAGCGATTATTGATTTGCGAACTGATGCAAAAGTACTCAAATTCGGCGCTTCTTTTGAAGTGCGTTCGTTCCCAGAAATTCTTGACGAGCTTGATGATTTTGATAAAAAGAAATCGTACCTTATTATTTGCAAGGGAGGGTATAAGTCGTTTACTGTTGAGCGAGCTTTACAAAAAAGAGGAATTTCTGCTAAGGCGGTCAGCGAAGTCGAATTCGATCGTCTAAAAAAATAGTGTTTTCATTTTCAAAGTTTTTATAAAACAACTTCTCTCTTTGCCTTCCATGGATCAAGATTCCTTAGTTTTTGTGCATAAAGCGCAGCGTGCAGAACTCACTGACTTGCAGGTGTACGAAGCTCTTGCTCGAAAAGAAAAGGATCCTAAGAATAAAAAAATTCTTCTTACCATTGCAAAGGATGAACAACATCATTACGCGTTTTGGAAATCGTATTCGAAAATCGATGTGGCTCCTTTGCGTTTCAGAAAATGTATGATTTTGTTCTTCGCGTCTCTTTTTGGTGTTTCGTTCGCTCTTCGTTTCATGGAGAGTTTAGAAGTTGGTGCGACAAAATTTTATAAGGAACGCGTTAAACAATTCACGAAAGCAAAAGCCATCATTAAAGACGAGGAAAAACACGAACGACTCTTGATTGGCATGCTTTCAGATGAGCGTCTCGTCTACGCAAGTTCTGTCGTGCTTGGACTTAATGATGCGCTAGTTGAAATTTCTGCAGCTCTTGTTGGTTTTTCTATTGCACTTCGTGATGCTAAACTTATTGCTATTACGGGGGCGATCACTGGCTTTGCCGCATCACTTTCGATGGCAGCCTCAGGTTATCTTTCAACGCGAGAAGAAGATATTGTTGGAAAAGCTCCGCTTAAAGGTGCAATGTATACGGGCATCGCGTACGTGGTAACCGTGGTTTTGCTTATTTTGCCGTATGTGCTTTTTGACGTCTTTGTTGCTATTGGTGTCATGATTGGAGTCGTGCTCTTGATCATTTCACTCTACACCTTTTACATTACAACTGCAAAAGGACTTTCGTTTTGGAGACGGTTTGTAGAAATGGCTGTAATTTCACTGGGTGTTGCTTGCATTAGCTTCCTCTTTGGTTTGCTGTTAAGAAAATTTGTTGGCGTTTAACTGCACGTTTAGAGTTTCTTGCAAATTTGTTCAAATACTGCTTCAATGCTGCCAGAACCATCAATGATTATTATTTTTTTTGCAGAAAGTAAATGTTTTAGAGGCTCGGTTTCATGATGATAGATGTCAAGGCGCTTTTGAATGACTTCAGGGGTGTCATCGCTTCGATGTTCAATCGCTGCTCGTTCAAGAATTCTTCGTATAGCTTCTTCGTCTGATATCTCTAATTCGATAACGACGTCAACCTGCCATTCTTTTGCAAGCCACGCTGCTTGTTCTTTATTTCTTGGAAATCCATCTAGAATCATGCCTTGCGGATGCGTATCAATAAGTTCCTTAACAATGGCAACGTTGATTTCAAAAGGAACGAGTTCTCCTTTGTCCATGTACGACTTTAACTTCAAACCCAATTCACTTCCAGAAGCGACGAGTTCTCGCAGTCGGTTGCCAACAGAAACTGCGGGGATGCCAAATTTTTGCGCAAGTTTGGCTGCCTGTGTTCCTTTGCCACATCCTTGTTTCCCAAAAATGATGATGTTCATATAAAATACGCACCCGTTTTTTGCATGGATTTTTTTTCTTTCCAGCAGTTCTCGAGTTTTGAAAGCATTGTTATGAACGTTTTTTTATGTTCTTTCCAATTCGTTTCAAATTCAAGAAGATAGGAAGAAAGTTCCTCTTTATTTTGAAGGTACCTTATGCGTTGTGCCTTTCGCAGCAAATAATGTACGTCTCTAAACAGAAGGTCTACTTCTTGCATATCTTCTTCAGCAAAACAAGCGCTTTCTTCCATCGAAGTGATGTTTTCAGGATGGGCAACTTCTACTACTATTTTGCTTACATCTTCGAGATATTCAATAATGTGTTCAATAACTTGCGTACGAAGTTCTTCTTCTGTTTCACCATCAATGTCATAGAGTTCGAGTTCTGAAATTAGCCAGGAGCTCTCTTTGACACCAACGGCTTTGTTTATGACTTCTTTGCTTATTTTCATTGGTTAAAGCACAAAAACTTTGTTTTATATAGTTTTGTTTTTTACTATTTCTTCAACTTGCCAGCATGTCCTTAAATGAGAAGTTTTATAAATTGTGCAACTTACGAATTATCGTGGGGTGTAGTCCAATGGTTGGAAAGCGAGCTGTTGCTGGTCTCGGATTAGTGCTTGTCGTCTTGTCTATGATAATTATTGCTGGATTTGTTTCATTAGTTATAATTCGAACGAGTGGGTCGTTTCAAGAAACTACCATCCAAGCGGGAAATTCTGTGAACTCAAATGTTGCTTCGCACTTACTGGTTACCGAAATTACTGCTACTGATGGTACGGACAGTTATTTGGAAGATGTCCAAGTTGTAGCTCACTTAACTCCTGGTTCTGATATTATGTCACTAAGTCAACTCACTATTCTGGCGGGTGCAAGCGATGCGTCATCTTCCTATCAATATGCTGGTGTTGATGCTGAGGCTGCGTACTCATTTACGGGGTATACTATTTATTCTGATCAAGAATTTGATGAACTTCATGCTCCTTTTTATGGGACAAATAAAGTGCAAATTGGATTTTTTGCCTTTGTCAATCTGAATGTGGATATTGACGGCGATGGCATCAATGAAACTGCGAGATCTTGTCGAAGTGATGTTGGAAATCTTGCCACGAATCCTTGCTTTGGTCAAGCTTCGAGAACAAGATGGCTCATGATCAATGTCTCCAGTGCAGGAATTCAGTACGTGAGGCCTGTTAATGCATCTGGTGGCGTTCGACTTATCGGTTCTGGCGGGGGTCAGTTTGGAAACTTTTTAACAAACATATCCGGATATGGGCTAATTTCTATTTTTGGAAAAAACAACAACTCGAACGGCATTAACGCAAATCAAGTGCATCTATTTAGGAATCCTTACTATTTAGCTAATGATCATGATAACGATCAAGAGTATGAGTGGATGGGTTTGAATGAGTCGCACGCTATCTTTTTCTTCTCATCGGATGGAAATGTTTCTGTGCAATATAACTCAACAGAAGGTGTCGCCGTTCCTTTAGGAGGAGATATTTCTTCGATTGGTGCAACCTTTGACAAGTCAAGGACGTCTTTTACTACGCTTGCTGGTGATCCTGCAGGTTATTTAGAAACGTATGGTCTGACGACTGCTAAGCGTACTATTGATGCGGGCGACACGTTTACAGTTTCACCTCCTTCTGTGGGTCAAGGAACGTTCGCAGTAACCTATGCAAAACGTGGACCTGATTATTCACTTGGTTCAGTTCATGAAGATGACGTCATCAAAATACATTTCCGTTTACCTTCTTCGATTGAAGGCGGCGAATCATTTGATATTCGACTTATTCCAAGAACAGGCACAACTGAAGAAGTGGTTGTTACTGCTCCTGAAGCGATCAATCAGGAATTGGAGTATGTCTGGCCAGTAAAAATGAGTTAAGAGCGATCGTATATTTTTTTAATAGTGTTTTTTTTAAGTTCTTCACGTGTTTATCTCTTCATGTGTTTTTCTTTTGATGATTTTCCTATCTTTTGCGCAATTAGCTTTTTGTTTGGTAAGAGAATGATTCTTTGTGAAAAAACGAGCACTGCGAGAGTTCGCTTCCTCTTATGAAAGACTGTTTATTGCTTTTATTTAAACCCGAAGAACAACTTAACTGCGCGAACATGTTTTGGTTTGATAAAGAAATAACTGCTGCTCCCAACCAGAAGGAGAATGAATAGAACGGTGAGGAAATCATAATCTTTGTTTCGCTGTACGATAACTTCAAATTCTTTTGAACCTACAATATTGCATCCGGGGATCTTGGCATGTAAAACAAGAATGTTTTCTCCTGGAATAAGATCGTTGGTTGATAGTTCTTGCCAGCTCCCTTTCGTCGACAACTCCTTTGTATTTAGAGTAATAATGGGCGCTTCAATACAGTATGCGTCGTTTGAAAACGGCAAGACCATGCCTGTGTATGAGGAGAATGCAAGACTAGAAATGGTTACATTTTCATTTTTTGCAACCAGGTCATGTGATAGTTTGATGCGAAGGGATAACTCGTTTGACCCTTCTTCAATTTCGTGATAAATCAAATTCATAAGAGTAAACAATTCTTCAGGGGTTTCTGGGCTGTAATAATAACTGCCACATGCATTTACTAGATTCTTGATCCGCTTTTCTTTGTTTTTATCCTTGAGGATATCAACACCTTGAGTAATAATATTTATGCAGTACGTGGCTTGTGCAGCTTCAATTGCAGTTTGGTTTGTGCCATCATCCCAAAAAATACCATCAGTAATAACGATGAGTTTTTTTACTGGCGCGTCAAATGTGTTTAAGACAAGATTTGTTTTTCTAAATAACTCATACCCGTCAGTGCCAAGACCTACCGTCAATGCATCGATTTGGCTCTTGAGCACTGTTTTGTCGTTCGTAAACCCATACGAAATTTTTGTTTCTTGATCAAATGAGAGAATGAGAACGCTATCTTCATAGCCGATGAGATCGATAAGTTGTTTTGCTGCTTCTTTTGCATGTCCGATTCTACGCTGCATGCTTTCAGACGTGTCGATGGCAAGCACAATTGCTTCTCGCTCATTGTTACTATACGTGTAATTTGAAAATTGTTCGTACGTGCCAAGCTCTGTTGCTTTGAGCAGTTCACGAATTGTTGCGCAATCAGCGGAACACACCAGTGATTCATTTGAACTTGTGTTGGATGAAGTGGAAACAGGGTTCTCAGTGACTAGCTCAACAGCTTGCGACTGATTTTGATTTGTGGTATTACTGATAGTGGAGTTCTGCAGTACGGAAGTCGTATTGCTACTGTTTGGAATACTGGTTGTTTGATCAATAGCTGTTGGTTCTTTTTCTGGAGCCGCCACAATCGTTTCCTGACAAAGAGGAATGCCAAGACATAAGGTTTCTTTTGAGAGTAATGATCCTGCGCAATCGCATCCATCACTTTGTTTTGGAAAGAGGAAGATAAGCGAAATCACTATCGCAACAGAAATGAAAATAATTACGCGTTTCATTTTTTCTTCGTGTTTGTTCCTTCTTTGTTGCTGTGCTTTTTTTCAAGCTCTTCTTTGATTTTTATGTATTCTCGGTATCGATACAAGATGAATCCTAAGAGTCCGAGCACACCTAGAGAGATGACCAGAGGGATTGAGTAATCGTTTCCTTCTGTTGTCCTTGCACGTTCTTGGTTAATAGTAATTTGCGCTTCTCGAAGCGGCGAGGAGAGATTTTCGTTGTAAATCATCTGAACACGAAGTGTATAGGTTCCTCTTTCTAATCTACTAAATTGCTGAGGGAGAGTCAAAGTCGTTGATTGGCTTGGTTCAAGAAGAAATGGTTTTTTATACGTTGTAGAGAACACCTCATTTCTTGATTCGTCAAATAAAGAAACGCGTGGCTTAATCCAATCATTTATGTTGCCATTGTTAAGAAGATCTACACTGTAAACAATTTCTTCTGGTGAAGAACTCACCACGGTAAGTTTGTCAAAATGAAGAGAAGGTTGTTGATCTCCTTCTTTGGTAAAATAAATGGTGATTGCGCCACTAATTGTTTGCTCTTGATTTTCTTCGTCAACACTGATTACTAATAAGGAAAAATGATGTTTTTCGGGTGTTACAGAAAGTAAGTCTGTTGGTTGCACTTCAATAACTTTTGTTTCGCCAGGTGAAAGACCGAATAATGTTGGGTTGATAGAAAAATGTCTGTCAAGATACTTTGATTCTTGACTCGTTTGCAGTTGAATGTTTTGGACTTCAACATCATTATTGATGATGCTGATGCGAATGATATTTTCTTGGTCAATCCGCTCAATTATTGTTTCTTGTGGATTAACGCTAATGCTTGTTGTGAAAGGGATTACTGCCACTAAGAAGAAGAGCGTGAAAAGTATAACAACTAGCCCAAGTCCTTTTGGACCAGCTGGTTTCCTATGAACCATGAACCTATTTTGGATAAATCCACTTTATAAGTCTTGCTATAGATGCAGTCATAGAACGTGATGTTAGTGACTGTTCTCAAGCAGAAGTTTTTGTTGAATATTTTTTTACATAGTTTTTCGTTACTCTTCAAACGTGCTAACAAAAAATGTCAGATTTTTCTATTCTAACAGACATTTTTTCGAAACATTTATATATGAAAACTTCGGTTTTTAGCTCTGTGGGTTTCAAGGGTGTGTTGCTCGCATGAAACTATTCGTTTTCAAAGATATACAAAGGTGACCAAGGTGAGACGAGCTATTTTTCTCTTAGTGTTAGGATTGCTATTTATGTCGGTGGCTTCAGCGCTTCCGACAAGGATTAACATTTCATTGGTTGAAACAGTCAATCAGAATGTTACCTACGCAGAAAATTTTTATTTAACGGAATCAACGACAACATGTGAGATCATTGGAATTCTCAACGTGACTAATCCAAGTCCGGACACGGTAGATGATATCTATATTAACTTCTCGAACACGGACACAATGAGTACGAATTTCACACTCATTGCAGGAAGATACGGTTCGCAAACTCTTGGTTCTGCTCCAGGAGATGTCTTTCAAGTTCATATTCCTCAACTTCGAGCAGGAAATTTTTCAACGTTTAACTATAATATGTCTTGTGGTTCAGTTCAACCACCATTAGATATTAACACTTCTTATGGAAATGTCGAACATGGATTTAACAGGAAGGTTCTTGCTGGTCACACTTGGCAAGTTAATCAATCAGCAAGCAACGTTTTAGCTGTCGGCCAGAATGTAAATGATATTAATATTTCTATCCAAGTTAATGGTATTTTATGGAATGGAACAAACAGTTTGTTCTCTCTTGACGAACTCTACGAGCTTGGAGATTTTGCTAATCTCCACGGGAATGGAACAAGTAACACGAGTTGGTATTGGCAAGCGAGTGCAGGAACCTTAGTTCCTGGCGAAACTGTCTGGATTCAGTACAATGTGACTGCGCCAAACAATGTTCCAACGTCAGATACGTACAAGGCAATCACTGAGACGCTTAGATACAATATTTCCTATTTAGCATCTAACCTCTCTTTAGATTCAGTTATTGCTTCTGCGCAAGCACATGATCACTTAACAAAAAGAATTGTGCAGCCTGCAGATAATGAGAACAATACAAATGTGACGTGGGAAGCGCGGTCTAATGTTACCACGCCAATTAACATTGCTTACCGCTTGACAAAATTATCTATGTGGGTTACAACAACGCTTAATATGACGAACCGAACGACTGACTTTGGATTACTCAACTCAACGGTGTATCCAAATCAAGAAATCAACTTGTCAACAGGTTACTTAAGCACTGCATGGGAATTTAACTTTACCGACGGAAGTGATCCGGTAACTTCTCCACCACCTGTTGTGTGGATGTTGCCTTACTTCAACATAATCAACGCCTATAATCAAATTTTAAACTCGACATATACGAGAAATGGCAACGATTATTATATGAAGTACATCTACGTGGTAAATGGCTACTGGCTTGAAGTGCATAAGGATGTTGTTTCAACATACGAAGATCAATATCGCATTGACATCTTAGTTGAAAACATTGGAAATGACTGGACGCCACAACACTTAGTGGTCACGGTCTACGACTTCGTGCCTTCAGAATTCACGCCATTCAACTATACGTATAGTAGAACGCCAGACGCGTCCGCCAACGTTACCAACACCGAGTTTAACGGTACGACTCATCAATGGAATATTCCATTGAAGAATCCTTACAACTCATCTCTTGGTCCAATCAGTGAGTCATACAATAACAGGACTTGGAATGTGAGTTACTGGGTAAACGGATCCGGTGACTATCGTGCGTCTGAACTTTACATTGTAGGATTGGACCCTCGTAAAGTTGATGGAGCTGGTGGTTCGGAAGCTATTTTGATGAGATCGGTCCTTGGCACGCGAACAAGAGAATTGTTCTATGTTGGCCTCGTGGTGTTTTTGATCGCGATCAATGTAGCAAACGTGTTGATGACTAGGCAGATCAATCATAAGCTAAGGAAGTACAAATAGGTTCTTCCAATTTTTTTTTATTTTCATTTTTTCAACTTTGGGGGTGTAAAGTTCCGTGAGAACATCAATTACGTTACTGGTTTTGTTATTCTCCCTACTTATCACTCTATCTCAAGTTTCTGCTGAAGTTGTTGTTTTTGATAATTATCAAACCACTTACTCTTTAGAAGATGGAAAAATTCTTGTACAAAAAGAAATTCGCCTCAAGAATGTTGGCGACAATCCTATTATTCCTGGTGAGATTCATTTCAAACTTTCAAAGTTAGTAAGTGGTGGTGATCGTGAAGAATCAATTGGCGCCTCAGAATTTGTCGTAAAAAACAAATTTGATCAACGACTAGATACTAAGATTGTTCCCGGAACAGATTTTACCGATCTTGTGTTTACCATTTGGGATCCTCTTTTGCCACAATTTTATTATGATGTGACTATGACGTACTGGTTAGATTTTAAGCCTCGAGGCATCTTATTCTATGGCATTGATATTCCTGCTGAGCACACTACCATTCCACGGAAAGTTGAGACGACCTCGTTTGTCTTGCCAAAGAAATATCATGTAACGTTCGCCCCTGATGCCCTTGTTTCTTCAGAAGGCTCATCAACTTTGCTCGAATGGGGTCCAACTGAGCGTTTGAGTTTTGAATACTCGATTATTCCCTTCTTTAGAAACGATAAGATTAGGGCGGTAAACATCTTTTGGTTGATTGTTATCGTGCTCGTCTTAGGTAAAACAGTTTTTACGTTTCGAAAGAAGGGTGCAGAATGAAATGGTTTGTTCTTTTTTTCACTCTTGCCATTTTTCTCCTTCCTTTTGCAACGGCAGGTACTATAGTCTTTGATATTGTCGAATCGGGCAAGATTACAAGTTTCTACGATGATTTTTATGTTGTCAATGTTGATGGAGTAATCACTATATATAACCAAGAAGAAGTCACGCTTAACAATCTTAACATACCGTATAATTTGTTTGGTCTTGAACTTCGCTCTAATGCAACTTCTTCAGGTCAATTGATGACGTCGCAAGGATTGATAATTTTTAGTATTGAACCGCAAAGCTCAATTTCACTCAGTTACAATATTTTGGGTATTACGTCGATTAATCCTATTGTTGATGGGGAACCTATTCTTGCAGGTGGCATCTTCCAAGAAGAACCCGAAGTCTACACTGATGTGTTCGGTCAACTTCTCAAAAACGAACCAGAAGTTGAAGCAATCACTGGCCGTGATAGAAGATTAATCAGTGTTCATTTTGAGAATCCAACAAGTTTTAATTTAACACTTGATTTATTTAAAGTGACGAAAACATCTGATTTGGATATTACGCGTGAACTCGAATCGTGGGATTTTACAGGAGAGGTTACTCAAATTGGCCCTGGCGAATTTTACGCGAAGGATTTTTTCGATGAAGAAGTGGTCGAAGGGGAGATTTATTGGCTTCAAGCGGACGTGTTTCTTGATGCCTCTCAGTTCGTGTATAATAGAACAAACAATATTTCTCTCTTTACTGAAGATGATTTGATTAATTACAGTTTGAATGCCTCAGTAAATGGGACTGGACGAGATGTGTTCTTTAATAGCTTCCTTTTGAATAATGTGTTTTTAAGAAAAACTGTTTCTTCAACACAAGTCTTACCAGGAGACGTTATTGACGTCAAACTTATTTTGAATAATTTTGATCCGCTTCTTGTTTCAGGAAAACTCACTGATGAGATTCCTTCGGGTTTTGAAATTATTGATACGGGCGAAGGAACAAAGAATGCTGATGGTTCAACACTTACGTGGGATATGTCGTTAAATCCTCGAAAGTCAAAACGGGTCGAATACGCGATCAAATATGTTGATGAAGATTCGTTAGGTGTTGATTTTTTCCCTGCTGGAGAATTTGTTTATGGGAAAAACAGGGTGTATAGCTCGTCATTGCCGTTCATTCGCCAATATATTCCTGAGAAAAAACTCTTCGTGCAAAAGAGTGTCGCGTACATTACGCAAGATGAGATTCGCGTCACACTTAATTTGTTGAATTTGGGAGAAAGTCCGTTGGAAGATCTTGTTGTTAAAGAGTTGATTCCGGAGTCTGCTGAATTTAGAGAGATTTCTCAACCGTTCACCAAGAAGGGTGTTTGGGTGGTTGATCGTATCGATCAGGGTGAATCGTGGATCACTTCTTATGTTACTGATTCTGAAGATGTGTTAAATACGTTGCCGAGTGTTTTTGGAGTTCCTATGTCTTCTGTGCGTTCCACAATTTTGTTAGTAAATATCATCGAGTCTCGCATCGCCCTACTTGCCATTCATTGGTTTGAATTGGTTGGTCTTGCATCAGTTATTTTGTTTCTCCTTGTCTATTTGCTTCCTGCAAATTATTTTTCTTCCTCTAAACGAAAACAAGTGCGATCACTTAAGCAGATGCATGAACGAACGAAGGCGTTGAAATCTCACATTTCTTCTTCGAGATCGGGTGGTGGTGCTGCCCCTCCTATTGATGACCTTGCAAAAAAAGAGGTGGTTGCAGCGCAGGCCACTTTTGCTTCTCAGGAAGATGCTCTTCGTCAACAGCGCTATGAGCGGATTAAACAAAGCGAAGACATGATTGCTCGGTTAAAACAGAAGGTTAAAAAGCAATAAACGTAACTACTACTTTAGAATTGGTTTGCGTCGTCGAGATTCTCTTCGAGTTCTGCAATGAGTTCTTTTGCTTTGATGGTTTCATTGGTAAAATCTGTGGTTTTCAGATCTGGTGAGCACTCAAAGATTGATTTTCCTAGCGCCGCGCAGCTAAATGCGTTGTTCATATCATCTGCAAAATCTATTGCTTTCTCACTTGAAGATTCTGCAAATTCCTGCAAACTCATTGCTGTAGTGAGAATGATGCCAAGAACGATGGGGAGCATGATAAGTGCTTTCATAGGAAGAGAAACTCATATCTTGTTTATAAATATTACTACTGAAAAGTTAATATTTTTAGGTTACATTCTTTGTTTCTTACAACTCAATAAATTGAGCTAAACAAACAATAGCTTAATAAATGATACTTGCAAAGGCATAGCGTATGGCAAATGAACTCTTTCCACCTCCTGAAAAGGGGAAAAAACAAGAGGGAACAGATTATTCTGAAAAAATAACTCACCTTAATACGCGCATCAAGCTTCTTGAAGAACGAAATGGAACGCTCCACAAAAAAAACCAAATAACTGACGATCGATTCAGAGAAGTAAGTAAAGACGCAGTGAGAGAAATAAGAGACCTTTCAGAAGATCTTCTTGCCATAAAGTCAACACTGCATGAAATGCAAGCAGAACTTGCACTATTACGCTCAGAAATGAAGTTTTTGGCAAGACAGCCCGAACTTAAAGAAATAGAAACATATATTAATCTTTGGCAACCACAGAACTTTGTAACAAGACAAGAGCTTGAAGAGGTGAAAAAGTGATTCAAACTACAAGAATTCAGGATATGCAAGGGCAAGGCCTGACAAAGCAACAAATTATTGAAATTCTTCAAAAAGAAGGTCACTCATCATCAGACATCTTCAACGCATTAAGTCGAGCAGAAATTAAAACTGCCCATACACAAAATGATGCAACCTTTGGTCAAGAAGTCCAGCCACAAGATCATGTATCTTCGCCAAAACGTCAACATCTTGCGGTCGAAGAACTTGTCGAAACGGTCATTGATGAAAAATGGAATGAAGTCATTGCTGACATTAACAAAATAATTGATTGGAAAAACGAAACACAAATCACGCTAAGCAAACTTTCGCAACAGCTCAACGACGTGCAAGCACAAGTAAAAATGCTTAACGAATCTGTTCTTGGAAAAGTTGCAGAATACGACAAGCACATTTTGAATGTTGGCGCAGAAGTGAAAGCTATGGAAAAAGTATTCTCGCAAGTTCTGCCGCTCTTTACAGAAAACGTAGCAAAACTAGCAGCAGTTGCTCAAAAAATGGATAAAAAACTAAAATGAATCATCGTGCTGCGGCAATTGAAACCATTGTTTTTTATTCTCTCACTCTTCTCATAGTCCTTGGAGGAGTTGGCTTCTTGCTTTCCTCAACCATATTTGAACCAACTGTTATTACGCAACGGGTTTGTGATCTTGGGTCAACCTTTGCCTGTGAAGATGCGCTTCTCACCGAAAGCGGCTTGTTTGCAATAAACTTTCGAAATGAAGTTGCGCGTCCGGTAAATATAACAAGTGTACGCATTCTCGAATTTTCATCAGCCACACAAGAGTTTTCAACACCTCTGGTTCTTAATCCTTCCGAATCTCGTCAAACACGATTTGATCTCAACAAAGAATTTGCTCCCGGAACAACAGTAATTCTCACACTTAACTTCACCTATTTATTAAGTTCAGGATCTGGAATAGAATACGACGCGCTTGGTACTATCGTTACAGAAGTTGCCGCAAGAGAAGTTGAACAAGCACTTGGCGCTGAATGCGGCAATGGCATAATTGAGACTGGCGAACAATGTGATGGTGCAAGTTTAGGAGGCGCAACTTGCCTCTCGCAAGGATATTATGAAGGAGGGACGATGCAATGCACAGCGAATTGTCAACTTGACATTTCACAATGCTTCACGTCCTGCGGAAATGGATTTGCAGAACCAGGAGAAGTATGCGACGATGGCGCAGGAAACGGTCAACTCTGCGTTCCTCCACCATATGGCAGTGCTTGTTATTACTGCAACGCAACCTGTGGCAATGTACGAATTGATTCTCCTCTCTTCTGCGGTGATGCTCAAATAGGAAATGTGACTTTAGGCGGGCAAGAATATGGCGAACAATGCGACGACGGCATTGATAATGGTGGTGATTATTGTAATGCGAAATGTAAGTATTATTCAAATGTTTTTGTAACAAGCCAAATCTATGAAGGAGGGAAGTTTTTAAATTATGCCGTTGGTTTGATTAATCCCTACACAAAGAACATGATAAATAGTCCTGAAGAAGCAAACGAACTACTTGCTGCTGATGCTATTTGTAATTATTTAGCAAAAAATTCTGACGGAATAACAATCGGTCAAGGGGCATGGATTGCCTGGTTAGGCGCGATGCCTCGTGTTGGCGTGTTGAGTCATATAGCTATTCCTGACAGCGGAGTTGAGTATTATGTCCGTTCAGCAAATGAAAGTGCAAACGCAACCCTTGTTGCCGATAGTTTTCAAGATTTAGGCCTTTATGATCTTTACTTTCCAATCATGTATGATGAATACGGACATACAGTTTCAGATTTTGTGTGGACTGGTCTCAGGCACGGATTTCTCTTTGGAGATAATTGCGATGTCTGGACCAAATCTTCTCAGCTTGGAATAGTAGGTGATTCGACAAGCACTAACTTTAAGTGGACTGATACTGGTGAGAAAAAAACTTGTGAAAATGAATATCGGCTATATTGTGTTCATTCATCAATTTCCTTGCCGCGATGGTGCGGTAATGGCATACGAGAAGACTCGGAAGAATGTGATGATGGCAATTGGAGAGATGGTGATGGTTGTTCGAGTAATTGTAGGAATGAACATTGAATCTTCAATAAACCATCATTTTAAAAAATAACTTGTGCTTTCTCTTTTTCTTATGGCAACAATTCTTGCACGTTCAGGAAAAGCCCGCGTTCTTGAGTTCGTATCAAGAAGTGGCGTGATGCAAACACCTTTCTTTATGGCAGTTGCAACGCGAGCAACAGGAAAAATAATTACAAGTGATGATTACAACGCAAATGCGCAGCAAGCAATAATTTGTAACGCGCTTGTTACGTATCTTCGTCCAGGTCTTGAAGCAATCAAAAAAGCAGGAGGCCTTCATAAGTTTATGAATTTCCACGGTCTTATCGCAACAGACTCGGGGGGGTTTCAAATGTCCAGAGGTTTTTTTGAAAAATCATCAAAAAACGCCTTACATTTTCGCAGTCCTTACGATCAATCACTTCATGTAATCACGCCAGAAAAAATGATGGACATAGAGATGACTTTAGGATCCGATATTGCCATGGCACTTGATGTTATGATGCCATATGGATCGAGTGAAGCGGACTTCAAAAAAGCACTTGATATAACGCTTGCCTGGCATCAGCGCGCGAAAAAAGCACATACTGATGCGAAACAATTACTCTTTGGCATTGTTCAGGGAGGATTTTCAGATGAATTACGAGCCTTTGCAGCAAAAGCAATAAACGAGATGGATTTTCCAGGAAATGCTGTTGGCGGCCTTGCTATTGGCGAACCTTCAAGTGAAATGTTTCAAGCACTACGCATCAGCTTGCCGTTGCTTGATGAGCATAAACCTCGCTATGTCATGGGACTTGGTTCTCCGCCTGATGTGCTTGAAGCAATCAGTCTTGGCGCGGACATGTTTGATAGCATCTACCCAACAAAATCTGGCAGGCATCATAAACTGTTTACCTTCGCCGGACCACTTACTATTGACCAAGGAAAGTATCGCCTCGATTTTTCTCCACTTGAAGAAGGCTGTGATTGCCTGGTGTGTCAAAAGTATACGAAAGCTTATGTCTACCACCTTTCAAAAATTGGCGATCCTGTCGGTAAACGCTTTGAACAAATCCACAACCTTCGTTTTATGCAACGGCTCATGGATCGTTCACGCGAAGAAATCAAGACTAACACTTTTGAAGCGTTCAAAACAGCGTTCCAAAAAAACTGGGGATGGAAGTAAATTTCCTAGAACAGTTCTTCACCAACACTTATTTAAATGAGCCTGCGCCTCTTCTAGAAAGATAACTACGGGTTGAACTATGTCTTACGATCATCGCGCTGCAAAGGAAAAGTGGAAGGCAAAATTCAAGGAATTATCCCTTGGGGAGGCTGATCGCTCAGAAAAACCTAAGTTCTTTATTATTTGGGCGTATTTGACTGTTTCAGGATTCCATCACGTAGGTCATATGCGAGGCTATTCTTACACTGATGCTTTTGCCCGATATAAACGTCTTAAAGGCTACAATGTGCTCTTATGCGCGGGAGGTCACGCTTCTGGGAACGGGGCTGTTGCTAAAGCACAACTGGTCAAAGAAGGCGACGCTGATACGGTTGCGTATTATAAGGCCATGGGCTTATCTGATGAAGACGTGCAGACAATAAGCACACCCGAAGGTTTTGTAAACTACTTTTCTGAGCGGTACATTGAAGATTATCAAGAGTATGGTTTTCTTGGCGACTGGAGACGGTTTACGGTTACCACCTTTCCTGATTATCAAAAATTCATTCAATGGCAATTCTTGAAATTAAAAGAAAATAATTTGCTTGTGCAAAAACCCTATTACTCTCCTGTTTGTCTGGAACACGGACCTGTTGCTATTGATCCAAGCGAAATGGATCTTTCAAAAGGGGGCAACGCAACAAAAACCGAGTACACGTTAATTAAACTTGCTTACAAGGAACCAAATCAATTCATTGTTGTTGCCACACTTCGTCCTGAAACCATGTATGGTCAGACAAATATCTGGCTTGACGAAAACGTAAGGTATGTTAAAGCACGCGTCGGATCAGAAACGTGGATTCTTTCACGAGAAGCAGCTGAAAAACTTCAGCATCAAAAAGATGACGTGGAACTTGTTGGAGAACTAGCAGGTAAAGAAATGCTTGGCACGTATGCAACAGCTCCTGCAGTCAATCGTGATGTCATTATTTTGCCTTCCGCATTTTGTGATCCAACAATCGGAACAGGCATTGTAACGAGTGTGCCAAGTGATGCGCCAGCTGATTGGATCGCCCTTCATGATTTGCAGCATGATGCAGCTCTTTGCAAAGAGCACGGTCTTGATTATGAAACAATCAAAGCAATCGAACCTATTGCAATCATAAAGTCACCTGACTTTGGACTTCTTCCCGGAAAAGAAATGTGTGAACAACTTGGCGTGCAAAACCAACATGATCACGAAAAGCTTGATGAAGCAAAAAAAATTGTGTATAAGAAAGGATTTCATACGGGTGTGATGCTCGAGAACTGCGGTCCTTATGCAGGTATGCGCGTCGATCAAGCTAAAGAGAAGATGAAGGCTGATTTAATTGCTGCTGGTCAAGCAGATATCTTCTTTGATCTTTCAGAAGAAGTATTGTGTCGATGCGGCAAACAAGTCTTCATCAAACGAGTAGACGACCAATGGTTTATTCGCTATTCTGATAAGGAATTAACTGAGAAAACAAAATCGTTCACAAAGAACATGACTATATTTCCCGCTCAGTTCAAAGAAAACCTCTCTTCTGTTTTGGAATGGTTTTCCGATCGGGCTTGTGCAAGGCAAGGAAGATGGCTTGGAACTCCTCTGCCATTTGATGAATCATACATTGTTGAACCCATATCTGACTCGACACTTTATCCAATTTACTATTTAGTTTCTAAATATTACAATGAAGGAAAACTTTCTCTTGATGAATTAAATGAACCATTCTTTGATTATGTTTTCTTAGGAAAAGGAACTCCTGCAAAAGAATGGTATCAAGATATTCGCAAAGATGTGGAATATTTTTATCCATTAGATATCAATCTTGGCGGCAAAGAACATCAAACAGTGCACTTTCCCGTATTCTTGATGAATCACGCAGCAATTCTTCCTGCGCATATGCAGCCAGGAGGTATTTTTGTCAATTGGTGGGTGAAAAGCAAGGACGGAAAAATCTCAAAGAGCAAGAGTAAGAAAGGGGCTAAATCAATAGCTGAAGTTGGCGAGGAATACTCTGTTGACGCGCTTCGCTTGTTCTATGCAAACATCGCAAATCCTTTTGTTGACATCATTTTTGACGAAGAAGAAATAACCAAGCATAAACATCGATTAGAAAAAATTTATTCGTTCGCTGAAGAATTGCTCAGTACAGAATCTCAACCAAACAACCATCTTGATGCATGGCTTTCATTTAAACTTGAAGAAGCCATTCGAAACGTTGATCAACACATGCTCGCATTCGAAATGAAAACAGCAACAGATGTCATTTATTTTCAGATGCAAAGACACCTGCAGTGGTATGTGAAGCGAGGAGGACACAACCTTGATCTTCTCAAAACCTATTTTTCCTCTTGGAGTGTTTTGATGAGTATGTTCACCCCTTACCTTGCTGAAGAACTTGGCACCTTGCTCGGGCGAAAAGAACTAGTCTGTACAAGCGAATACCCTGTTGTTCCTTCAATTGCAAACGGCGCGTTACTTGACGCTGCAGAAGACATGATTTCTCGGCTCATTACCGATACGAGAACCGTGCTTGATCTTGCTAAAATAGAAACGCCCTCGAGCATCACCTTTATTATTGCAGATGAGTGGAAGTATGGTTTTTATGCAGAGCTCGCAAGGAAGCTTGCTCAAACAATGAACCCTAAGGATCTTATTTCTCATTTTATGGGTCAAGAAGCATACAAACCACATAGCAAAGAAGTAATTGCAACAATTGGTAAAGTGGTAAAGAATCCTTTTGTTCTTGATGAATTTGGTAGTGCAGATAACGATAAAGAAATTCTTCAAACAGCAACGAACCTTTTCAAAGAAGAATTTGGACTCGTGCCAACTATTGTGCATGCAAAGGATTCTTCTCATCAAAAGAAATCGCAAGCACTACCTTTGAAACCTGCTATAGTGGTCGAATGATTACTTTCTATAAAAACCTCTTTCTATAAAAACCTTTATAAACAAAAAAGGTTAGGTGTTTTTCAGAGGGTGTGGTTATGATTGAACATAATTCGTCATTTTTTGCCTACGTGGGTTTTGTGGCAGTCGTTGCGGTCGTTGCAATCATTGTCTTATACTTATCTTAGGTAAATTGCTTCGGGAAGAGAACGCTTATGATATCGCATAATTCGTCATTTTTTGGATTTGTTGGTCTTGTCGGACTAGTTGCTCTTGTAGGTGTGTTCTTAGCTTTCTTTTCACAACAAGACGGTAATCTTGCAGGAAACGCGTTGCGTGTTGACGTGGCTGCTCAAACGAGGCTGCCTGGTGGGGAAGAAATTGCCCCAACAAGGCTGTATGATTTAGCCATAGAAACAGTTAACTTCGATCACCGAATCGATCCAGCCAATCCCGTTCCTCAAGCTCGCATCAAATTCGCAAATGTAGGTTCTTCAGTTATTGCTGCAGGTTCTCGTTATGAGCTTATTAGTGGCTGCCCGCAATCGGACGAACTCACTACGTCAAACCTCGTCTTTTCTCAAACACTTCGTCAAGGTGATGAGGTTACTGTTCTCCAAGAACTTGGAGTGTGCAACTTTACCAACGAAACAAATTCCTCTTATTATATTGAGGCATCTTTACTAAATAAGCAGGATATTGATTCTCAAAACAATTTTGTAAACGAATGGCTTTATGCTCGAGAAAACGAATTGTTCATGCAGATTCAACGCGTTCGCATCACCAATTTTGTTACGGGAGAAGTTCACCAAGTTACTCCTCCATTTTCAGAACCTGCACTTCTCTTACCTCCTGGTGCACTTGTTAACATCACGTTCAATTACGAAGTCTCAACACCATTAACCTATCTTGATACTTCTTGGCAATCAAGTTTTGGCCAAGTAGATGGACTAAGAGAAACAAATATTGGGGTCAACCATTACTATCGAACGCTTTCCCTTCCCGTGCCAACCTACACGTACACCCAATGGGCAGATCAAAGTTATCCGTGGGGCGATCAAAACGAGGGAACTTATCTTTTATCTTTATCTGGCGTTGACGCGCTTGGTTTAGAACATAATGCAGAAATTGCAGATTTAACTTACGAACTCTTACCTCCCCCAACACAAATGATAAACGTCACGCTTGTCGAACACCAACCTGCGTTCTTCCTTGATCATGAAGTGGTGCTTAATGCTACAAATAATAATTCTGCTGTGCTCAGGGTAACTGATGCCTATGGTCGTTCACAGTCTGATGTTCTCACTATTGGTCAAACAGAACAATTCTTCGGCTATGAAATAACCCTTCTTTCTGTGTTTCCCCAATCTGATAGTGCAGTTGTATATTTGATGGATTATGTGTATTAGTTTTTTTGACAAACTAACTCTTCGAGTTTTCCTAATATAACTCGTTCTAGAAATAGATTGATCTTTTGCATCTTATGTGTTTGATTTCTTAAGTCCAAAGAATGCAAAAAAGGCAAAGAAACCAAAGAAGCCCATAAATCCTGGATTGTCTGTTGCGATTCCTAGTAAGCCAAGCATGCCAAGGAAACCTAGAAAGCCTAACTTCCACAAGTCAGCATCTTTAGCTTTTGTTTGCATTGATTCTACCTTCTTTTTTTTACTGCAATGAATGCGCCATTCCAATTGCGCTCAAGATCGTCATCAGGTATTTTCCTGCATTTGATGCCGTTTTCGTAGTCGTGGGCATAGACAACATTCGTATCATATCCCATGATGATAAGTCTTGTTTTACCATTGTCAAGAACGCATGCTTCGTTCATGTCAATACCTGTCTTGATGTCGATCAGTGTTCCTGTACGTAACATGGCATTAATGCCTTGTGCGCGAAGTGTGGCGCATAATGCTTGGAGAGTGTGCACTTTTGCTCCTCCGAGACGGTCGAACAAAGTGCCAAGCGAATCCTTGCTGTTCATTTTCATTAATGATATGGCGACAAGAAGAGATGCTTCTCCTTCTCCATTCATGGCAAAAAAGGGCACATTGACTTTAGTAAATAAGTTAAGTCTTGCTTTAAGCGAGGCAGCGAGTGCTGCAGAAAACTCAATTCCTGTGTGCAAAGCTCGTTTCATCTTTTTCACTTGATGTTTTACTTTTGGATTATCGTCAAGGAATTGGTTTGTTTGAATGCTTGCAAGGAAGTAGAGCTTGATTAACCAATCCACTGACTTGACAAATATGTTTGTTTTGTTTGATCGCACCAAATTAATGTAGGCAAGTTTTATGATGCGATAGGCCGCAAGTAAGAATAAGATGGTAAATAATGTCCACCAGAACCATCTGCTGTTTCCATCAAGCGAAGCGTTCCTATCAGGGGCGGTTGGCGAAGTCGCGTCTGATCCTGTGTTTTTTTTCGTATTGTCTGTTTCTTCATCACTTGTTTGCGTAACGCTCGAACTAGTTTCTTCTTTGCCGCAATAGTTTGTGGTAAATTCGACTTCTTCATAACTTCCTGATGAAAAGGAGAGTTTGTGCAGTCCTACTTCTGTTGGTGTCCAACTGATTGCGCCAGTAACGTCGCTTGTTACTTCTTCAAGTTCCACCCAGACATCTTCATCGTAGACACTGACTGATATGGTTTCGCTTGCGATTCTTCCACATACTTCCATGTTGCGAATAATTTCTCCTCGTGGATAGCAAGTTCCTCGCTCGACAAGTTTTGCAACTTCTATTGTCATTGTTTTATTGACGCAGTTTACTGGTTCAATAAGGAGGGCTTTGGATTCTTCATCACCGCACACCCCACAATCTACAGCGCAGCGACCGCAGGTTTCATAAGCTGCTTCGCAAATATTGTTGCCGCAGTAATTTACAGTGAACGTCACGGTCTCGTTATCTTCTGCATTGCTGCCATCACGAACACGAAAGACAAGTGAGTGTACTCCTCTGTTTGATGCGAGCGGCGTGAATCCGAAGTGACCAGTTATTGGATTAACGCTAAAAAAAGTTGAGTTTGATGAGAAGATGAGTGTGGTATCATCCACATCTGATGCGTTAAGCGTTAGATTGAAATAAGCTCCTTGGTAACCTACGAGGTTTCCAATTGATGAAAGAACGGGCGCATCATTGACGTTGATAACGGTAAGGGTGACGTTGCGATAAATCGTATAGATTTGGTCAGTAACATAAAATTGCAAGGTGTGCGTTCCAACATCATCATTTTCTGCACTGATGCTTACGCTACTTCTCGTGGCGTTGATTGCGGTGATGGTGTAATCAAGGTCTGTTGTGTTGGTAACAATGCCGTACGTCAGATAATTAAAATCAACGTCAACTCCTGTTAAGTTAAAGGTAAGGGTCGTGTCTTCAAGCATACTTTTTGCGCTTATGCTGTGAAAGACCGGTGCTGTTGTTTGATTGTTAATAAATTCACTTCTGGTAAGATTAGTTAACTCATTAAAAGTATCGTACGCAATAACGTCGTAGTACACGTAGTCTCCTGCCCTGTTCCACCACGAATTTGCACCGCTGCCTTCAGGTATTGAGAATCGATATCTGTCGCTGCCAAGGCTGGTTGTGGCAGCATATGCGCTGTAGGTATCATTTCCAACTCTATACCTGAATTGGGGAAGTCCGTTGAGGGGCGTCGAATCGGTAATGGTGACCGTCACTGTGAAGCTTCCTGTTGAGTACTTTGTTAAGTCGGCGGGACTCGTACTCCAGCTTCCCATGGATGGGGGAGTCGTGTCAACTATGATGGAATCTGTTGCTGCAAGTCCTATGTTTCCCGCAGCGTCCCTTGCCCACACATAAACTTGTTCGGTTCCTTCCGTTGCTCCTGCAAGTGTTATCGTGGTAAATCCTGTCCAGGTTCCAATTGCGCTTCCTCCCGAATTGGTAAATGAATAGTAATAGCGATTAATGCCGCTTCCGTTTGTTCCGTCACTGAATCCTGACCAGTTAAGACTAAGGGTGGTGTCGTTTGTGTATGTTGCATCATTTTCTATGTGAAGGACTGCAGCAGTTCTATCGGGAGCGGTGGTGTCGACGAGGAAGTAATGGGTTCGTTCTTGACTAACAACCGAGGTGTTACATTGAAAGTAGAAATAATTTCTTCCTTCTTGATATGCAGTAAGCGTGGTAGTGTGTGTTGTTCCACCCGTGTTTGACATGGGCGTCTTACTTGCATAACTTCCTGATGTTTGGGAATAGGCGCATGTCGCTGGAATGTTAGTGATAACGGTTGCACTAATAGTGGTGCTTGATTGCCAGGAGGTATTTGCGGGGGTGATACTGGTAAGTGATGCGGCTCCTGCTGCTACTTGCCAGGATGCGTAGCTTGAAGTTGCCATGTATTCTGTTCTGTTGTAGGTCATGATGCGCCAATAATACGTGCCGTCATTAAGTGCTTCAGAACTGTTGAAGGTATAGGTGGTTGCTGCTATGCCCGTAATATTTCTTTCAAGTACTGCGAAGTTAGTGGTGTTGCTGATAAGAAGCATGTATGATGCGGTTGGATGCGTGTGCGTCCAATCGAAGACCGTAAGATTTGTTGTTTGCGCATTGCCATTTATTGGGGTAATAAGGCTTACAGGGTTTGTACTTAATACGTTGAATATGGCTGGATTAGCAAGGTTATGTCCTGTTGAGGTGTTTGTTCCTGTTGCGCTTGCGCTACAGGAGGGGTTTGTTACTCGAAATTGGACGTCCACGGTTGGATTTGTTATTTCGTTGTAGGAGGTCGCATTTCCAAAGACACCTACGCTGTTGGCATACGCTAATTGACTTCCTAGCCTGAACGCGGGATTGCCTACATTTCCTGATGAGAAAAATGACATGTTGACTATGGCAAACTCGCGGCATTCTCCCATGACGCTTCCTCCATAGTTAAGTGGGAGTGCAGTTATTGAAGGGAGTGTGAGAACTAGAAGTAGGAGTAGTGCAAGAACACTCTCGCGGTTCACCTCTTTTTTTATTGGAGTGTTTTCCATTTTGTTAGTATTTGTTTTTCAAGGAGTTTGGTTTGTCCTAGGATTGAGAATTGTATGACAAGTGACGTGAATGTTTCTTCTGATGAGAGATTGTTTGGTTCGTAGAGATTTAGTTTGTGTTCTCCTCGAGGGATTGTTTTGAGTTTTGCTGTTAATTTTTCATTTCCAAATGCATGGATTTCTGGTGTGTCTAGTTCTTTTTTGAATGCGCCTGCGAGGCTAAATGAACACAGTTGTGCTTTTGTTTGTCTAACAAGTTCTAGCGCTTCTTTTTTTGGTAGGTCGATGTAGAATGATTGTTGCTTTTTTAGTGAGAGTTCGGTCGCGATGAGTTCTGCAAGCCGATTGGGTTGAGTGAGTTCGTAGGTTCCTGTCATTTTTATCACGATTTCTTTGTCGATAAGCCATTTGAGGATGGCGTTGATGCGACCAAGAGATACGCCTGTTGCTTCGTGGATACTTGTTTGTGTGAAGGAGAATGATTCAAATAAGGAGAGGAGCACGGGCAGTGTCTTCGTGCTAGTTAATTTCATATGGGTGAACTCAACTTTTACCTTTATAAAGTTTTCTTTTTATGATATTTTTAGAAAATAATAGTTATTATTTGATTTTATGAAAATATGGATAATTAGTGAATAATTAAGATATAATTAAAAATTATGTAAATTTATGTTTTTTTCGTTAAATAAGAATTATTCGATCTAGTTAGATCTATCTTCAAACAATTCAGAAGGAGTTGCTCGGTCCTTGATATAGGTGTTTACTAAGAGAAGCAAAAAGAGAAGAAGAACGATGAACAAATACGGTGTCTTGTCACTATACCCTGAAACGTGCTCTGCACTTCCCTTGATGATGAATGTTGGATCCTGTTCTTGCAGGAGTTCCTCGGGAGGTTCAGATATATCGAATGCGTATTGATCACGCAGTGCATTTGTTTCCTGAGAAGGTTTCGAGGGGTCTGTTTCTCGAGCAAGAGCTGTTACGTCAACAAAATAGGAGTCAACAATTGGTTTTTCAACAGGAATGGATTCATCACGAACATTACCGTTTTCAAAATACCATATGTGCATATTCCATGGATTAACATCCTCATTTTCAAAAATAATATCTCCTGCACTATTGCGAACAAGCACTGAAACATCTTCTTGGCTGGGAAGTGAGATAACGCCCGCATAATACCCTTCAGCGTTCACAACGAATTCTTTCTCGAACAATTGATTCCCACTTTCAAGTTGGATGGTGACTGTTTGGCCAGGAGAATAGGTGCCAACAATATTAAACGGTGTGGGAAGAAATGCAAAGCTACTTGCAACAAATAGCAAAAATAAGATCGCGCCTAGTATTGTTTTCATGAAATCACCATGGTGTCTGCACCAGTAAGTACCGTCCAATAACCTCTCGTTGGAATCGCGTTGTAAAAGTCTTGAAACACAAATCCTGAAACAAGAATGTAAAAGTGATAATCGTGGATGCTGTTCTCATATTCGTTAATAGTAGAAAGATTTGGAAACACTGATGAAAATCTATTTTCTACGGTGTGATTTTCGTCAGGAGGAGTTGGGAACACGACAAGGCTAACTCCTGGGAGTAACGCTTCATTCTTTTGTTGCGTGACTGCTCCAACAACTGTAGCTACGCCATCAGCATTTTCTGTTAGCATCCAATAGCCAAAGTCCTTATTGATGGTGTAAAAGTCTTGAAAAACAAAACCGCCAACACGAATATAAAAATGATAATCTTGAATGGAGTTGTCATATTCATTAATGGTAACATATAACTCATCAATGGTCTTAAACACTTCTTCGATTGTAGGATCAACAGGAATGACGGGAACACTTACCAGATTGAGACCTTCGTAGGTGTTGATATTGTAGATTCCTGCCAGCGTGTTGTTATAGGTGCATGACTGAATGCCTTTATGGGCGGTCACTTGAAAGAAGGTAGTTTCTGTTCCTGTATCAACGTACGTAAACCAAGGGTTTGCAAGCGAGTTGTTCGTTGCATTTCTGAAATCAGGAGCGGTTGTTACATTTCCCGTAAGCACAGAAAGCGTATAACTTGTAGCTCCTGTAACATTTGTCCAATTAAGCTGAACCGTCTGATTATCATCGAGTAATGAGGCGTTAAGTTCAAAGTCTTCAGTGCAATTCAAGAGAGCATCTATTTTTTTTGCAAAAGAAAAGTAGTAGGTAATGTTTGTACTGTTGACCGGAAGAATCAATTGGAAGTCTGCATGAGATCCATCAAATCCCGATCCATTTACAATCTCAGTTACAAAGACTGGTTTATTGTTTGTTGCATCGCGCGCAATGCCCACCCAATACTCTCCTTCAACGCTGTTGGTGCGCGTGCTATATAAGGAACGAAGCTGACTGTTTATGGTGAAATCATGAAACGTGGTAAACGTTCCCATATTTGAGCGACCATCTTGCCAGTTAAATCCATACACAAGCACATCTGCCCATGCGGGGTGAACGGGCCAAAGATTTGTAAGATCTGGATTCTCATGCGTTGAAGCAAATAAGTTAAGATTAGTATACCGGTCTTCAGTAAGATTATCAAAAAACGCCGTCCAATTAACATATAATGTCGCGCCAACAACATTTGATGCAGAATTTGTAGTCATATTTGTGCTGTTTGTGGTGTTCGTAATGTTGCCATAGACTGCAAACCACCAATCATTTTGATACACGGTGTCAAGATGGACATTCATCTGGGTTATTTCTCCGCCATATGCAGTAATTACATGAGCAGTAAGTGTTGGCGTAAAAACTATTTCGATAAGAAGATACACACACGTAACGCTCACAACAGCGATGAGGCCAAGCAGAATTTTCTGCGACAACACCATTCTGAGAAAAAAAGGACGAATCGTGTATATAAGTGTTTTGTTCTGTAAGGGCTGGAACAAAAAGAAAGAGAAAGAAAAAAATTAAAAAAAAATCTGCTTACAATCAACCCTACTTTTTTTGACGCATAAGATTAACAGCTAGAAGCAAGATCACAATGATCATTAAAACAACAAGAGCGAAGAGAATCACTTCTGTTGTGTCAATGCCACTTGACGCGTCCTTTCTTTCTGTTCCTGTTGCACTAACGCCGACAAGCTCTTGTAATGCTTCATTATCTTGATCTAATAAGACAATGCCTGAGTTTCCGGTGTTTCCTTGCGTCTGTTGGTTGTTATTGTTGTTTGTTGACGTCTGATCATCATTGCACGTCACAATAAATTGTGTTGCTTCAGAATCGGTTAAATCATCATCTCGATCAAGGCCGATATATGCTGAAACTTCTGCAAGATATGATCCTGGCGCAGCGTTTGCAGGGATTGGAACACTGAACGTGATGGTGTCTGAGTCATCAAAATCAATGCTTACATCGTTGTTGACTCGCTCAATATTCAAATCTGCAACACTGAAAATAACCATGCCGCGATCAACATCATCTGCACCAATATTGTCAATATCTGCGCGAACCGTCATCGTTCCACCGCACTGCACAGTAAGTGGCGTCAAAGTGAATCCATCAATACGATAATCTTCATCTTCTTGATTAATATCAATAATGAAGTCTTGCTCGACAGTGTGGATGGCTCCATTTTCATCTTCAGCTTCAACAAGAACAGTCACTCTGTTTTCGCCATCATTTTGATCTTCATCGATGTCAAAGGTCATGGTGAATGTTTCATCTTTGCCGTCTCTGATGGTGTCGCCAAAACTATCTTCTTCGTCGAGATCATTTAAGTCTTCGCTGATAAGTGTAATGGTGATGTCTTCGAAGTCAATATTTTCATTAAATTTATTTTTAACAGTGATGGTGACTGTCACTTCGTCTCCGATACGTGCTTTTACTTTCTCATCATCTTGCACGCTGGTGTCTTCTTCAAGTGAGGTTTCCACTTTAAGCTTCTTAATTTCTGCTTCAGAAACTGCTTGCATATCGACTGGGAGTGTGACAAGAATTGATGTTTCGTCTCCTATGGCAATGATGCCGATTTGTTCTCGCTCAGAGTCTTTAGAGTCAGGAATGTAGATATATCCTGTGACTAGAGCTTGAGCTCCTGGGGCAAGAGAGCTAGGACCACTCGTAAATGCAAATGCATATTCGCTGTCAATATTGTTTCCGTATAGCAAATTCGTAATGGTTTCTGTGCCGGTGTTGCTTAAGGTAAAACTGAAACTCAAGTTCGTTTCTCTGTCTTGGCTTGGGCCCCCAACAAAGAGAGTTGCGGTGCTTGTTTGTAAGCGTTTACCTTGGTACGTGCCGGTTAACACGAAGGTGTCGCTGACGCTAACAGTGCCGTCACTTACTTGCACTTCGATGGTGGTTGCTCCTTCTGGAACTGTGCCGACAAGAAGTCCCTCTTGATTAATACTTAATGCGGTGGTGCCGCTCAGTGAATAGGTTAAGTCATCTCCGTCAACGTCTGATGCTTCAACTTGCATGCTAAACGCACTTCCAGATTGGTTAGTTATGTCTGCAATGGCTTGAATAACTGGTGCTCGATTAAGGACTTCGAGTGTTACTGAGATGTTGTCTGTGTAGATGTAGCCAGTTTCATTAGTTGTAATGTCAACGTCAGCATACAAGTGTCCCGTGTAGTTTCCTCGGGCAGCACATGCTGGTAAGGAAACGCTGATATTGACTTCTTCTGTGCTTGCATTCACAAAGGTAAATTCTTCTTGTGAGAGAGAAATGTCACTAATGGTGCAGGCTCCTTCAAGTGTTCCCGCGGAAAGCGTTACAATAAAGGTCGCTTCGCCCGTAGTGGTAATAGTAAGTGTTCCTGTTGTGCTTTGTGTGCTTGCCACATCGTCGAGCACTGCAATAAATGAGATGTCTGGATCAGTTCTGTGCTGATCGCCTTGGCTTGCAATGACTCCGTATGAGAGAAGCACAACAACCAACGTCATGAGCATAATAACTTGTTTCATTTTTCATATCCTCCCCAAGTGTCTTTACATAAGAGTAAATACGCATTGATCGGTCATGGACCGACATTTATATAGTTTACTATTTTCAAGTAGTTTAAAAACTCTTTATAGTAAGAATGGGGTGATTACTGCTTTTAAGTCTTCCGTGGAAAAAGGTGGAACCACTTATTTCTTTGCTTCTTCGTTGATTGTAACAACGGTAAGTTTGAAATGAAGTGTTTTTCCAGCAAGCGGATGATTTAAGTCGATGGTCACTTCACTGTCGCTGACGTCGACAACAGTAGCGGGGAGCTGCATACCGTCCTGAAGCTGCATTACAAGAATCATGCCTTTTTCTAATTGTTGGTCTTTTGGAAATTGGTCTCGAGGAACTTTCTTAACCAGGTCCTCTCGAGGATCTCCGTACGCATCTTTTGATTCGATCGTGATGTCTTTTTCATCGCCAACATTCATGCCCATAAGCGCGTCGTCAAATCCTTTAATAACTTGGCCGCTTCCAACTTCAAATTCGAGTGGTTGGCCGTGCTTTTTTGAATCATCAAATACTGATCCATCATCGAGCGTTCCGGTGTAATCAACTTTTACTTTGTCGCCTTTTTTTATCGCCATTTTAGTTGTTTATTCCTCTTTTCTTGAAATAATGTGAACTAGTATATTTTGTTATCCGTAGTTTTGAACAGGGTGGTCACCATACTTCTCAGTTTCTTTTTCTAGATGAACGGTGTAAAAATAATCTCCTATTTCGATGCGAATATGAGGTCCTCCTTTTGTCATAACACGAGGGTTGTCGAAACCGGTCACGATTTGAGAAAAGTGCTGAGGTGAGCGAACACCGATTCTTCTCGATTGAACCTCTATGTCAACACCAACAGGGTCATTTTCTCCAAGAATCCTAGAAATTTGTTCAAGAACCCTTGTTTTTTCCTCAGTTGCTTCTTGCGGATCAAGTAAATCGAACAACGCCATTTAGAGAAAGTGAATAAATGGATATTTATAAAATGAACCCTTGTTTAAGAATAATTGCTCATGATTTCTCTTCTTCATCGTTTGTGCGCATTTTTTCAAACGACTCGATGATGTCGATCATGTATTTTCCATCTTCAAGCTTGTAAACAAGAGGGTGTTTTTTCTTGAATAAGTTGACCAGATCAAGTTCGTACTTTCCAGGTCGTTTGATTTTGATTGATTCCAAATCTAAGACGACTGGTTGCTCTTCTTCTCTGTTTACACCAATAATTTCAAAGATGTCTCGTTCAATTTGATCTCGATCTTTTTTGCTTAACTTAACGATTTCGCGGATTTCAGGTGTACTTACTTTTTCATTTTTCACATAGAAAAAGAGTTTGCTTCCACAAGAACATCCCTTGAGAATTTCATCTGACCCATCTTTGTAGATTTTTCCACAACTAATACAGCGATGCGCCATAGAACACCTATTTATTGCTCATAAAGAGCTGGATTTTGTCAGGATCTTGCCTGATTTCCTTTACGATAGTGGCCGGTCCAATGATCGTAAAACCGCTGCGAGCGCCAAGAATAAATCCAAGCACTACTTTGCGAAGTTTTTCAAAGAGCTGCATATCTTCTTTCTTTGTGAGTGTGTCAATGACGGAGATCTCGATGCCCTTAAACTTTGCATCGATTTCTTCCATGGTTCTTCTGATAAGGTCTGCTTCTTCATGGCTTTTTAATTTACCTTCGAGAAGAACAATTTTATCTGATTTTACAATGCGTAGGAGTTTCGCAACTCGCTTGACGCTAGAAAGTCCCTCTATTTCTTGATAGGGGATGAATTGTAATGTCAACGTTTTTGATTTCATGATCATCGCGCTATATCGAAGATTGCTTCGTACATATCTTCGATGTGTGTGCCATTTCTTGCGCTAATAGGCACGACTTTATATTGTGGAAATGCAGATTGCACTTTCTTTATTTTTGCCTTTTTCAAATCAGTCTTGTTTGCAACAATAAGAACGGGAATTTTTCTTGCTTCAAGATTTCCAATGATGGTGATGTTAACTTGGTTATAGGGATCAACAGTTGCATCGAGCACAACAATAACAACGTCCATGTCATCAAGCCATTTGATGGAGTCGATAACGCCTTTTGTTGCTTCTTTTGCTCTTGTTTTGGCGTCTTTTTCTTTCATGCCTGTTTTCATGAAATCTTCATAGTCGATTTTAGTTGCGATGCCTGGCGTGTCAACAAGTGAGAAACTTATAGTTTGTCCTTTTTTGTTCTTGATGATCACGTTTTCTTTGAACTGTACTTCTCTTGTTTCATGGGCTACGTTTGAGACAGTACCCATTTCGATGCCAAGCCAATCCTTACAAATCTTGTTGGCAAGCGTTGTCTTTCCTCCGTTTGGCGGACCATATAGTCCTATTTTTACATCCTTGTGTTTTCGAAGGAAACGTGACAAGAATCGTTTCAAGATTGACTGAAATCTCTTTATCATATGAGCTCGAAAAGACAGGACTTCATATTTAAAACTTTCGTTTTTTTGTCGTTTTTGGTGAAAAAACTATACTGACTCGTTTGTCTCCTGAAGAAGCGGGTTTGGTGGCTTTCTTGTCGAACGGTCATTCCTTTATTTTATATGCTCGTATCTAAACCTTTTTAAATCAAATCGGGTTCTCTTTTACCTAAGAGAAAAAGAGATACGGAGGATTACATATGAGTAAACTTTTAGTAAATGAACGCGCAATCGTCGTGCCCGGCGAATTGATTGCTGAAGGAATGGATTTTCTACCCTCAACGGGAACCTATCGGGCAAATGACCACATTATTGCAAACCGTCTTGGCTTGCTCCAAGTTTCTGGAAAGGTTGTGAAAACAGTGCCTCTTTCTGGCGTCTACCAACCTAAGAAAAATGATGTCGTTATCGGTAAAGTCATTGATGTGCTGATTAGTGGTTGGCGCGTAGATATCGGCGGAGCCTACTCGGCTGTTATCGGTCTTAAAGATGGAACATTTGATTTTGTCGCTCGCGGAGCAGATTTGACAAAGTATTTTTGTATTGATGATTATGCAGCGGTGAAAATAACGAATGTTACCAGTCAGAACCTTATTGATATTTCTGCAAAAGGTCAGGGACTTGGCAAATTAACTGGTGGCCGACTTATCACTGTTAATTCTGCAAAAGTGCCTCGTGTTATTGGCAAGAGTGGTAGCATGGTTTCCCTTTTGAAACGTGCAACCGGCTGTCGCATCGTTGTCGGTCAAAATGGATTGATTTGGATCAATGGCACACCTGAAGAAGAATATGTTGTTGTTGGCGCTATCCGTATGATCGAAAAATATGCTCACATAAGTGGATTAACCAATCGCGTCGAAACCTATCTTAAAGAAAAGCTAGGTGAAGAAGCGCTAAATCGTCCGGAAGTTCCCGAAGAACAGGTGGGTGAATCTGAGCGACCTCCAATGAGAGAGCGTCGACCAGATCGTGATCGCCCTCGTTCAAGATTCGAAGGACGCGACCGAAGAGAACGACGACCGCCTCGAGATAGGCCTCCTATGCAAGCAAGCGAGGAGAAAACGCCGCAAGGATCGGAGGAATAAAAATGACAAAACGACATGATGGACGATCAAATCTTGATGTGCGAAAACTCCAAGCAAAAGCTGGTGTGATCAAAAAAGCTGATGGATCTGCCTATTTCAAAATTGGAAACACCGCGGCCTATGCAGCAGTATATGGTCCACGCGAATTGCATCCAAAATTTATGCAAAATCCGAGAACGGGAATTTTACGATGTTCTTACAACATGCTTCCTTTTTCGACGACCGAACGAAATAGACCTGGACCTTCAAGAAGAAGTAAAGAGCTTTCACTTGTTACACAAAAAGCATTGCTTCCCGTAGTTGATTTAAGTGAATATCCTAACGCAGTAGTTGATGTGTTTATTGAACTTTCAGAGACTGATGCGGGAAGTAGATGTGCAGGTATTTGCGCAGCAGCGATTGCTCTTGCTGACGCAGGAATCACCATGAAAGATCTTGTTCCAGCAGTTTCCGTTGGTTTAATTAACAATGAACTTGTTGTAGATCTTGATGGCGAAGAAGAACACATGAATGAAAATGAAACGCCTGATGTTCCTATTGCAATGATTCCTTCAACGGGAGAATACACTCTCTTGCAAATGGATGGTATTATGACGAAGGATCAAGTTCTTGAGGCGCTTACACTTGTTAAACCAGCACTTCAAGAAATTCTAAAGGTTCAAAAGCAGGCATTAAAAGATCGCTTTAGCGAGGGTGAACAAAAATGAATAGTAATGTGAAAACCCATGTTGCCAACGCAATTAAGAAAGGCTTTCGCCTCGATGGGCGAAAGAATGATGAATTTCGAAAAATTTCTTTCGAAGTGGGAAGTATTTTTACTGCCGAAGGAAGTGCAAAGATCATTGCAGGAGAGTCAGAGTTACTTGTTGGTGTAAAGCTTACCGCGGGAACACCCTTTCCTGACACACCCGATGACGGCGTTCTTATGGTAAACTGCGAACTTCGTCCACTTGCATCCCCTCATTTTGAGGAAGGTCCGCCTTCAATTGATTCTATTGAAACGTCTCGAGTTATTGATCGAGGTATTCGTGAGAGCGGATCGCTTGATACGAAGAGTTTATGTATCAAGAAAGGCGAGCTGGTGTGGATGGTGCAAGTTGATATTGTGCCGCTCAATGCTGATGGCAACCTTATCGATCTGGGAGCAATTGCTTCTCTTGCTGCACTTCGTGTGACAAGATTTCCAAAACTTGAAAATGGAAAAGTTGTGTTTGGCGAGTTAACGGATGAGAAACTAAAATTAAGTGAGTTTCCTATTCCTGTAACTGTACATAAAATTGGAAACAATTTAATTGTTGATCCAACTGAAGCTGAAGAACAAGCGAGTGATGCGCGCATCACCATTACAACGCTTGATGACAAAAGAGTTTGCGCCATGCAAAAAGGAGGAGATCAGCCCTTTTCTGAAGAGGAATTAAAGAAAGCACTTGATCTTGCCTTTTCAAAAGCAAAAGATTTGCGTGCACAAATCGCAGCACTTTGAGGAATAACTATGGTTAAGAAACAAGAAGAAGTCATTCGATTAACTCGTTTTGAGAAAGCAAGAATTGTTGGTGCCCGTGCTTTGCAACTTTCGATGGGTGCTCCTTTTCTCATTAAACTTTCAAAAGCAGAACTTGAAAAGATTCGTTACGATCCACTCAAGATCGCCGAACAAGAGTTTGAAAAGGGAGTTATTCCCATAACCGTTGATCGATAATTTTGAATTTTTTTTTACAATTTTTTTATTGTCGCTTCTTGAAGGATTTTTTCTGACGTTTTTTTACGATCACATACCCCGTTCCGAGCACAAGCAGCGAAAGCAATCCTCTGATCATAATATTCTTGGGACTTTTTGATGCGTCTTGCGAAGTGCTTGGCTTGTACGCTTCACTGACTAAGGTCGGTACGAGAAGAGGAAGCATAATAACAGAAACATTCAAATCATTTTCCACATCCAAAGAGAGTGTTGCTTGTCGCACAATATATTGATCAACAAGTTCGAAAAAGGCAAGATGATGTTTTCCCTGAGATACATTAATTTGGAAAGAATTGTTCGAAAGATAATGAATATTTTCACTTGTCTCGTCAATGATTAAGAGCGTATTTTTTTTTGGCTCAAATTCTTCGTCATAAACAGTACCTGTAATTTGTGCGGCTCGCACACCTCCTACAAGACTTAACAACAACAAAACCACAACGCCGAAGTGAAGGTACGAGTTCATGAACGTTATCAAGTGAGTGTGATTTAAATATATTGTTACCTACATCTGATTAAAATCACAACATTCTTAAATTTAGTTTTGTATGTGTCTTGAGTATGAAGTTGTCGGGGGGTTTAATTATTCTTATCTTTCTTATCGCTCCAAGTTTTGGCGCGGTCCTAGATGATTTTATTTCCAGGCCGATTCCTCTTGATGAACAGGTTATTGTGTTATATGAAAATCTTTCTTTGCTTGGGAATGACACGACTGTTTCGGAAGAGTTTGCTCTTTTGGCTCAAGCTGCTCAAGAACGTGAAGAAGAATTTGTCATAGATCGGTATATTGCTTCAATGCATCAGCAAGTACTTGCTCATGAAAATAAATCAACCTTTGTTGTTCTTACTAATGGTACTGAAGTGGTACTTGATGTTGATCAGATGATTGCTCTTTTACAAACAGGAAGACTCATCACTCCATTTATATTTAATGAAGAAATTATTAGTGGTGTTGAAGCGTTGTTTCTTCATGATTATCCTCAATATTGCTTTCGTCTCTTTGCACATCTCCATAAGAACCTTTTCGCTAATGATATTAACCAATTTTGCACTGCTTTACTATCTGCCTCTTTTCTTTCAATGCAGGTAGGTTCTTCTGAAAAAAATTATTCTCGTTCTATTTATGCAGATTTTTCTTCGAGGGCAATACACAACAATTTTAACAATCTTGAAGTGCAACTGCTTTTTGAGAAACTCTTTATTCAACCTTCTTCGTGTTCTTTTAACCCGCTTTCGCTTTCTTTTTATCGACTTCCTTTGCTACTGGGAACTGACGGCGATTTGATTGGATCAAACTTAGAATCATCGCCTTTGCAATTTGCCCCACCATCATATTTGTTTTTTGAAAAGCTTTCTCCCCTTCAAGACCCTTTGCTTGTTGCTGATGGCTATGCAAAGAGTTATCTTCCTCATGAAATTCAAAGCCGAGCAGAAATTGAACTGGTTGCTTCGCATAAAAAAACAAAAAGAACTTTTTCCTATTTTTCTTCATCAGTTGCGCAGCTTGCCGAACAGGTCGTGCCTGAAGATCGTGTGCTTGTTTCCACCGTTGCGTTTTCTTATATGTTGCTTGGTTTGAATGCAACGACTGAAACACTTATTCTTCGCATAGTAACCAATCAAGGACTTTTTCCAAAACAAAAAGATACAATGTTACGGACACTTTTAGGACATCAGAACACACTCAATTTTTTGAACAAAGAAATTTTCACTGTTGATACGGATGCAAGTCTTCAATTCTGGCAAGAACAACATCTTGACACAATTGACTTAATCAAGGAAGATATTGTTCATTTTCATTTAATTGAGCGTGATGCGCGGCTCCACCATTTATTTATTCGAATGTTTTCTCAAGGGATGCGGCTTCATGATTCTCTTTTTCTTGCACCACGAGAAGAATCATTACTTCGAAGCGAAGCAGAAACTATATCTACTCTTCTTGCGTTATCCTATGAATCATTTATGAAAGATAGAGAAGCTCTGGCTGATCTTGATCGTGATGTTGATGAAGCAACCGTTAAAAAATTAGCAAATCATTACATGGCGACCTATCATGATTTGGAACTCATCGCTCTTCGTATGGGTCAACTTCGTTTGCGATTGTATTCTCGTAATCTTCCTATTTGTTTTGATGACGCGCAGCCATTACTCTTACCTCCTGAATTACCGCTGTTAGAGGTGCTACAAAAATGAGAAAAAAACTTTGGCAACTTCTTGCAATGGGAATTGTCATTGCAGTATTACTGATTGTAGCCTTCATGCAAGATACGGGCACACAGCAACAGATGCACTCGAATGAAACGGCCGTGCCTTCTTCAGAGCAAACATTTGGAGAAGATACGCAACTTCAAGACCCTTTCTTGCGCTATCTAACTCTTTTCAACTTGCGTGTCGATTGACTCGAGAATTCCTGCAACATTGTAGAGTTGAGTCCGAAGAAAAGGAGGAATGTTCATATCGTTTGCTATTTCTTCAATGAGAGAAAGCCCGCGGTTAATAACTAAAGAAACGTCTGCACTTTTTTCGAGCTCTTGAATGATAACGCCAAGCTTTGCCTTGACCGTCTTAGAAATGGTGTGATCTTCTTGCATTTCTTTGAGAAAATCAACTGCTTCATCTAGTTCTTGCATGCGACTCATCCCCTATTTTTTATTTTTAATAGTTTTTATTTCAGCTTCAAGTTTTGCTTCGTGATCAATGAGTGTTTTTAGACGAAGTGATAGTAATTCTTGTTGTTCTTGCAATTGTTTTTGATGCTTTTCTTTATTTGTACGCACCATGATGTTGCCCAAAAGTTGATAGCAGGTGTCTGTCGCTTCCACTTCTTTCTGTGCGAGTTTAACTTCTGCTAATTGATTTTCAAAGAGCTTTTTTTGTTGGAGAAGATGTTCGCGATTTTGCTCAAGAAGCGAAATCTTCTTTGTTTCTTCCTCGTTCATAAGGCATCAACCTGTTCAATCACATTGAGGATTTTTGTTATTGAAGTGATGATGGTTCGCAATGAGGTTGCATCCTTTGCAAAGATGCTAAACACCGTCATGTTTCCTTCCACGCTCACTTCGTAGCCGCTTCGATCGTTGCCAATAGTTTTCTCTTCAGCAACAAACAGGTCCGCAACTTTTTGGGGATACGTGATTTTGGCACGAATCATACTGCTTCAATGGTGGTTTCCACAGTTCGTGGTTTAAACAATATTTTTGATCCGCAGTAAATGCAACGCACTCGTCGTCTAACATGATCTTCACTGATGGTCCGTTTACAGAAAAAACATCGATATTCAGCCATGATCATACCTCTTGTGCATTTTGTTTAAGCAAGGCAGGTTTTGCGACCGTGTATGCTTTGCTTGCAAATTTATTTCCGCACTTGGTGCAGATCCAGATGCCTACAGAATCTCGCTTCGCCGCAGGGCGTAAGCATTTTGGACATTCATGGAGTTTGCGCTGTTCGTGCTCAATCTTTCCAAGTTTGTTCTTGACTGTTCGACCATATCGTGGACCAAACCGCTTCACTGAACCGTACATACTTTTTTTTGCCATTTTCCCAACATAAAGTGGGGCTACCCGGACTTTCGCGCCTTTCAGGAACCTGAATTAAAGCCTTCGAACCGGGATCGTTCGGTCCCAAACCGAAAAGGATAACCAGATTACCCCATAGCCCCGCGTGATACTTGGGAGAAACGCCAAATGCTTTATAAAGGTTGTTTTTTGGCTTCCTTTTCTATAAATCCTTCTTTGACCAGAATTTTTCCCTGCTGGGCGCTTATATCGATTTCCAAAAAGAGCGAAAGAAGCTCGCAGGCAATAGTCAAATGATTGGTAAGCTCCGTTGTGATAAGTTCGCCACCAAATAATCCCAGATAGGGAAGAAGCTGATCAGCCGTTTGTTCATCGACACACGCAGCGCTTGAAAGTAATGTTTTGAAACGAGCAATTGTTTCTTGTGTTGTTTGTTCAGGATTTTTTTCAAGCAAACAGTCTGCAGATAAAATCATTGGACGAAAGGGGTCATAACCGGTGTCGTCACCATAATACGCGAGTAAGATGAGTTGTGTTCCTTCGCTTGCAGCAGTCACTTGCAATGTTTCAAGGTCGCTTGTTTCGTGTACTTGAGAAAGCGCAGAGTGGATTGCAGTTGCAAAACGCAAATCCTTTTCTGTGGTAATAAGAATTCCTTTAACATGATGGAGTTCTTGTTTTTTTGTAAGACGAATTGCACGATAGGGTATTTGCTCTCCTGGTCTGTACGAAAATCTTACTTGTCCTTTTCCTTTTGGATAAAAACCACGTCTTCCTATGGTAGCTGTGAACGTGCCATATTTGTAGAGGAGGGGGAAGAGAACCAGTTGAAGCGTATCAACGGGAGGGCTCCAGGGTACATTCGTGCCTCCAATTAACTCAAGATCAAGAGGTTGTTTTGTTGCAACAAACCAAGGAAGAAGAGCTTCAATGATAAGACTTAACGATCCTGCGGTTTGCACATCAATGAACAATTTATTTTTTTGAATAGTACCTGGAGAAAATGTTAGTTCGCGGCTCCCTTTGGTGTTGCCAACAACTTTAGCATTGCTAATGCGGGCAAACGCGTTGACTGCCATCAGATGCTGCATGGCAAGACCCGGATTGGGTCGAGAAGCTCGAATGTTGGTCACCGAAAATTCTTTTCCTGTAATACTAGAAAGTGCCAAAGCAAGTCTGATGACGCTCCCGCCACCACTGCTTCCATCAATCTGTAACATTTTCTGTTCGCTCAGTTAGTTCTCCGCGAAGATTAATTTCATAGAGTTCATCAACATCTTCAGGAAAGTTACTGAGAAGAAAAGCTATCTTCATAAATGCTGCATGGGTTGGTACATTAAGGTTATGTCCCAGAAATCCCATTTCTTTTAAAATCCGTTGCGGGGAATAAACATTAAGATTGATCCTGCCCCAAATAGTTTGTGCAGTGAGTACTTTCTTACAGGATAGTTTTGCAAGGGCGGCTCGAATTTTTTCATTTTCTTTGTGGATAGAAATGGGAAAATGTCCCAGTCCGCTTGCTTCGAAAATCGCTGCATCGAACTTGTTGAGATGTAAAAATTCTTCAACAAACATATGTGGATGTGCTTTGACAAGACCAATGCGCAAGTTTTCATTATAGTGATACGCTTTGAATGGTTTTGTTTCATTCATTACATTATGGAACAAAACAAGATGATTCTGTTCTGCATTGACTTCCCCAAGTGGAGCGGCATTGATTTGTTTAAATGCATCTCTGCGAGACGTGTGAAGCTTCATACATTGCTGGGGATTAAACAACGTATTTGTCCCGTCGTCAGCATTTTTATGCATGCACAGGGCAACTCCTGTAAACGAACTGTTTCTTATTGTATATGCTGCATTAATGACGTTGATTGCTGCATCGGATGATGGTCGATCTGATGAGCGCTGTGAACCGACAAAAATAACTGGAATGGGTGGATGCTCAAGTGCAAAACTCACTCCTGATGCACTGTAATGGAGAAAATCAGTTCCATGCGTGACAATAACTCCTCTCGCACCTTTGTTGACACATTCTTCGATGGCTTTAACAATTGCATTAATATCTTGAAGTCTGATATCATCAGATTGCATATTTGAAAGACTTTTTGTCGCAATCGGCGCATAGTCTTGTAATTCAGGAATGGTGCTAGTGAGCTCATCAGGTTCTGTTTGCGCAACGACTGCGCCCGTGGCATAATCTATTTTGCACGCAATGGTGCCTCCAACATTGAGAATGACAATGGCATCGTTCCACCCTTGTTCTTTTTTCTTAGTGGTTTGTTTCTTTTTTTCCTCGGTTGCTTTTTTTCCTGTCGTTGTCTTATTTTTTTGAGTAATTGATTTTATGCGTTTTTTCAAGAGTAGTTGATTGTAGCCTGAAGAAAGTTTGAGTGTGATGGTTGTTTCATTTTCTGTAATGAGTTTTCCTTCAACGCTTTGCTTATCTGTGAGTTGAACGGTCACTTCATTCTTATGCATCTTGGTATACGCTGCCTTAGATTGAGATTGTTTTTTGCTTTCTTTCATCTGATGCTTATTACTGCGCCTCTGTATAAAAAGGTTTTGCAGAAAACTACTAGTTTCCAGGAACTTTCGAAACATTTTTTGCTTTCTTTTAGCTAGTTTTTTAGCGAATCAAGTTACTAGTTTTTTATGTTACGTCGACTTGTTGTGGTTCTTGTCAAGTTTTTGTTCTTTCTTTTTTTGCTTGTGCTGTTGCTTTCTTGCGTTAAGCAACTAACAAATACAATTCTTGGCACTGAACCGGTACTTGTTCAAGAGCGATCTGTTTTTGATTCGCTTGATCTTGTTATAAGAAAACTTCTTGCGTGGTTTGCAATGAATGAATTTGCTTTACACACCTCTCGCACCCCCACTGCAACAATTTCTGTTCATTTTTGCCCTGAAGCTCCTTGCACCCAACTCTTTCTCGATGCATTCATGGGAGCGCGCGAACAAATTCTTTGTTCATTTTATGATTTCACCCATCCCGCGCTTATCGCATTGCTTGCTCGCAAACAACAAGAGATTGCCGTTACTGTTCTTGTCGAACAAGAGAACGCGCACAAAATATCTCTAAGCAAAGATTCTTTATCTGCACTCCCTTCGTATCATGCAGGCATTGATCATGTGAAATATTGTGTGATTGATACTGACCTTGTCCTTGTTGGGAGTGCAAATCCAACAAGAAACGGACTTGAATTAAATAATAACAACGTGTTTGTGATTCATGATCATTTCATTGCACAAGTATTTACAGAATTATTTTACTCAAACAATCTCTTATTTCACCATAAGCCGTTCTCAAATTTTCCAATTATTTTTTATCATTGTCCGTACGACTCCTGCTCTGACCTTGTTCGTAAAGCACTGACTTCTGCTCCGCAGGTTGATGCGATGCAGTTTGTCACGTCTCGCAACGACCTTTACGCAAGTCTCTTGCCCACAAGCAACGTAAGGCTTCTTGTGGAAAAGCGCATGGCATATTTAGTCCCTGACGACACTCGCTTACTGGTGCGCACAGATAGCAATCCTCAGACGATGCATCACAAAGTCTTCATAATTGGGAATCAAACGCTTATTGCAGGGAGTGCAAATCCTACACGTGGTGGTTATGAAACAAACAACGAGCTCTTGCTCATTTCTCAAGATGCTTCGCTTATTTCTGCATTTCAGAACGAATTTGACCGACTATGGGCTGAAGGAATATCGCGTTCGTAAATAGTTTTTTAAACGTCACGCCCGTACGAAAGGATATGCAATACATCGACCTTGCTGCCGTATATGACTCGCTTGTTGCAGAGCCAAGTTCGCTGAAAAAAGCAGCACTTATTGCGACGCTCTTGAAAAAAGGAGTGACGACAAAGCAAGACGCACTTGAGCTTATCTTATTACTTCAGGGCAAAGTATTTTCTCAAGCAGATGAAGCAAAAATTGGCTATTCCACGAGGTTGGTCATTAAATCAATCGCGATCTCAGCTGGCTTTTCAGAAAAAGAAATCGAAGAACGTTGGAGATCCCTTGGCGATTTAGGTCTAGTTGCTGAAGAATTACTGCATAAAAAAAAGCAAAACGTCCTCTTTTCTTCACCTCTTTCTGTTGATGAAGTCTTTTCTTCTTTTAGAAAAATAGCCTCGTACACGGGCGAAGGATCTGTTTCTCAAAAAGTCAAGCTCTTTTCTCGTCTCCTTTCAAGCGCCACTCCGCTTGAGGCAAAGTATTTGGTGCGGGGTGTTTTAGAAGAATTACGAGTTGGTGTTGCCGAAGGTACGCTTCGCGATGCGATTGTGCGCGCGTTCCTTGATCAAGATGGCATGTTTGAACAAGACGAGGGCGTTGATGAGGGAAAATATAATGACCGAGAACAATATGTCGTTCGCGTTTCAGCTGTGCAACGCGCAATAGATCTTTCTGGCGATCTTGCTCTTGTCTGTTATATTGCAAAGACTGAAGGATTAGAAGGGTTAGAAAAAATACGCTTAGTTCCTGGAAGTCCTATTCGTGTCATGCTGGGCCCAAAAATGGAAACAATCGAGCAAGCACTCAAAACAGTTGGCGTTCCTGCTGCGATTGAATATAAATATGATGGGTTTCGTATTCTTGCTCATAAAGTGAATGGCGTCATTTCTTTGTATACAAGAAAACTTGAATTGGTCACCAATCAATTTCCTGAAGTTGTCGCTGCCTTAAATAAGGGAGTTGCGGCAAAAGAGTTCATTCTTGATGGTGAGGCTGTAGGTATTGATCCCAAAACAAAGAAGTACCTTCCTTTTCAATTTGTTTCTCAGCGCATACGACGAAAGTATCGTATTGACGAACTTGCAAAAAAACTTCCTTGTGTGTTCGTTGTTTTTGATGCGTTGTTTGCTGATGGGGTCACCTTATTAGATGAGTCAAACGAACATCGGCGAGCAGCATTGGAAAAGTTACTTGTTCCTTTACCGCATGAACTTGAACTTGCAACAAGAAAAATTATATCCTCAGAGCAAGAAGCGCAAGAATTTTATGAACGTTCACTTGGTGCAGGCAACGAAGGAGTCATGTTTAAGAATTTGTCTTCGCCGTATGCCCTAGGCAAGCGTGTTGGTCACATGGTGAAAATGAAGCCAACGCTTGAAACGTTTGACTTGGTTATTGTTGGAGCTGAATGGGGTGAAGGTAAGCGCAGTGGTTGGCTTACGTCTTTTCTTCTTGCGTGCAGAACATTCGATGGGGAGTATGTTTCTGTAGGTCGGGTTGGTACTGGTCTTAAAGAAAAAGAGGAACTTGGCGTTAGTTTTTCTGAAATGACTGAGTTATTGCGCCCCTATATATTAGAGGAGGTCGGTCGAGAGGTGCGATTGACTCCCCACATAGTTGTTGAAGTCGCATTTGAAGAAATTCAGAAGAGCACAACGTATGAAGCGGGTTTTGCCTTACGTTTTCCAAGAATTTTGCGGCTTCGAGATGATCGAGGCAGTGATTCAATAACTTCCCTTGATCATGTTGCAGACATTTTTGATGATCAGCGACATGCAACTCAAAAGAATCGGTCTTGAAGAAAATGATTTTTACCAGTATTTTTGTTTTTAAATTGATGCCTTTTTTTTGCTTTCAGTTTTTAAACATTGCCTTTGAAAGCACCAATGTTCAAGAAGGTCACTCGGGAGTAATAACTGTTTTATTTGGCTGTATTGGGCGTTTTGGACTCTCTAAACGTCCCCTTCTTGGAAAACAGATTATGCCTCTACGAAAAGTTTATAAATAAAACTGGACATTGGAAGGGTTGCACAATCACCATTGTGAACTGTTTGGTGTCGGTGGGCTTAAATTTGTGGTGAGCAACAAAGCACGTTGTTTGCCATAGCGCAAACCATCCGGCAACGAATGGGACAAACAAATAAAAAAACATTCCAACACGGAGGTGTTTAGATGAGTAAGTTGGGAAAAACTATGAAACGAATCGGAACGATTGGCATTGGAGCAGTCATGCTTGGCGCAACCGCAATGGGAGCATATGCAAGTTTGGCAGATTATCCAGAACCATTCGTAACTGATGGAGTATTTAACGGCAAAATCGTTGTTGGCGGAGAAGCAGCAGTTTCGGACGTCATCGGCGCAGTAGATATTGCGGCGAGCTTACAGTACGCAGCAAAAACAGGATATGAATCAACAGATGGTGTAACAACTGTTGAAGGCGGTCAAGTTGAAGATCTCTTATTCGGCCAGGCATTATCCGTTCAATTCGGTACCAGCGGTATCTTAGATGACGGCGACCTTGCAGGATTTGCAGATGATCAATTCGACTACAACGACACGGACGTTGACTACGGCGAGTATTTGAACATTTCTGGTGTGACAGTTCAGTATAACTTAGGTTATGCATCTGAAGCAGAAGATATGGGTGCTGATCCATACTTGCAAGTCAATGAAGCTGGCTACGAATATTATGTAGCAGTTGACGCAGCAGACCAAGCATCAATTGTTGGTGTGGGTGTCAGTGACGACGAAGATTACAACATCGAATTTGACTTCCTTGGAGAATCTTTCGAAATCATCGACATTACTGCAACGGGAATCAAGTACAAGAACTCCGTAACAGAGATCTTAACACGAGACAACCCAGTTACTGTTGCAGGCCATGAAATTGAGCTTGTCAATGTTGGAGACACCAGCGCAGTTATCAAAGTAGATGGCGTTTCAGACGTTATCAGCACTGGTAACACAGAAACCTACGGAGACATCGAAATTAAAGTTGAATCCTTGTTCAACGCAGATGATAATGCAGACGACTTTGTTGAAGCATTAATCGGCGAAGACACAGGCGGTAAGACTGCAAACGACGGTGACGACTTCGAACTCTTCACAGAGTACGATTCCGGAGATGCGCCATGGGTTTGGAACATTGATACCAATGCGGGAGCATCACTTGACCGTGTCGGTGTTCAGTTGACAAATGCTATGTCGGAAGTTGTTGGTGCAACCGAAGAAGAGCTTGATGCAGACTACTTCGAAATGGTCGGTGTTGGTGGAGTGCTTCCATTCCCTAACGACTACGTGAGTGTCACGTTCGACAGTTTGAAGTACGACGATCGCTTTAAGGTTGTTGTCGATGCAAAGGAAGTTAAGGATGAAGACAATACGGGACATCCAGGATTCGAAATTACTCTTTCGGGAACTGATGAACAAGCATTCAACCTTGGCGGAACACAGTCAAAGAAGATCAGAGCGTATCTTGCGGATCCAACCAACATGTCTAATGGTTTGAACGTGACATACTACGATGAGGACGATGGCTGGACTGACCTTGCATCAACACTTGCACAAGACAATCTTGCAACGTGGTACATTGAAAATAACGACGCTAAATATTACTTTAACGTTGTTACAATTGGAAACGGAGCAACAGAAGGTAACTTCACCTTTGTCGACGATGGTGGATTGGACAACATCCGAATCAATGCACGTTATGCATTACGAGGAGCAACCTACACCATTGGTGCAACCGATGAGAATCTCGGAACGGACTTGTACTACGACACCACCGCAATCGGTGCTCGTGACTATGACTTGTTAACTGAGTATGGAGCAATTATCTACAACCCAGAAAACAAGCTTGATAGTGACAAAGTCGAGTTTAGCATTCCAAGTGACCAAGTCGAAGCCCACATCATCATTACGACGTCGGGTTCAACTGTGACCACCACAGCTGGCGATGCAAGTTCATATGTTGTGAACCAAATCCCAGTCGGTCTTGGAGTCTTGGATAGTGTTGGAGCAAGCCTTGTTGGTAACACAAACTTGCTTGTCGTCGGCGGACCATGTGCAAACACTGTTGCACGTGACCTTCTTGGCGTAACAGCAGCTAACTGTGTTGAAGGCTTTGAACAAGGTGTAGGACGCATTAAGCTCTTCGGAACTCAAAATGCAGTTCTTGTTGCAGGTTATACTGCAGAAGACACCTTGCTTGCAGCTCAAACGCTTGCAAACTACGACATGTACGCAGGACAACTTGTTGGAAGCGAAGTTATGGTTTCCTTACAAGATGGTTCTGACACACCAGTCATCGCACCTTATGTTGCACCTGCAGCAGAAGAAGAAGATGACACCACTGGTGACGAAGCATAAGTCGAAAGCTGATTTTTTTTCTTATTTTTTTTATTCTTTTTCTCTTCTCGTTTTCTTAATTTGTTATGAGAACTAGCTTTGGATTTGAAATTTCTGTGCGATAAATATCCTAGTCGCGGATAACAACTGTGCAGGTGTTTTCTTAAGAACGATTCTTACCGTAAAGGCACGCCTGAAAAGATATTGTGCTTGTCTCGAATGAGCTTGATCTTAATCGATCCTTTTTCTTGTGGACAATTACGAATGGTGATTGCGCGATCCTTAGCAACAGCTATTTTATCACGAGAAAATCTGCCAGGCATCTTTATGTCAGCAGTGATTACTTCTCCTTTCAAGAAGGGCTTAGGTAATGTTTGTTCTGGAAAAATATGGAACGGATTGGCGTCAGTTTTGAGCATGAGTTGCTCTCCCGTTTCATTCTCAAGCGCTTTGATACGATTAAAAAAATCGTCCCACTGCATTTCTTTAGCAATAATCCTGCCTCCTTTATAGTGGAGGTAGTTTTGAATGCCCATTTTTGGAAACGGCGAAGAAAATTCTTTGCTTAGTTCTACAACATCTTTTAACTCTTCATTAACGCCTTTAATCATCACAGGAGCAAAGAGGACTGCAATCTTTCCTTTACAATAGTTTATTTGTTCAACAAGATGGGTAACGCTGTATGCTTTGTTTCCCATAATCTTTTTGGCAAGGGTTTCATCAAGTGTGTGCAGGGAAAGATTAATGCGATCAAGACCTGCGTGAGCTAACTCATCGATAAGTTGTTTGGTGAGCAAGACCCCGTTGGAATTCATACTTATTGTTGCAATGTTCGCAATCTCTTTAAGGCCCTTGATCAGCGAAACAAGATCAGGGTACAACAACGGTTCTCCTTGGGGGCCAATATTGATTTCAACAGGATGTTTTTTGAGAGCGACCACTGGCTCAAGTTCTCTAAGCAAAAAATCAGGATCAACAAGATAATCATAGTCTTTTTTGTTGATGCCTTCACTTACTGAACAAAACGTGCAGTTAAGATTACATCCCGTGTTCGGTTTAATTTCGATAATGTTCGAACCCCTATCAATAATGCCGAATTCGTTGGTGCCAAGAAGAGGGACGCCAAGATCTTCATCAAGATAGATGACTTTTTTCCCAGTAAGATTGCTGGTAAGTGTGCTCATCCCTTCTTGAAGAACAAAACGAAACTTATTCCAGAACGCTTTCTCAGAAAGATCAGGGAACACAAGGGCGTTATCTTTGATATGATATGATCCGAGGGTCAGCAGGCGATCTTTTGCGAGGGTGAATGTGTAAAACCGCTTAAAACGAATAGTTAAGATCTCCTCTCCTTCGCTGATCTTATCAAACGCGTACGTTGCCATGACGAAAAGCAATGAATCAATATTTTTAAAGTAGCTTGTTCGACACGAAACATTTTTTAACGCACCTTGCTTTTCTCTACTTGAAATGGTTGATGTAACAATAACCTATGAAGCGCTCTTTGATTTGCTGCGTCGAGAAACAAAGGATGAACTCCAAAAGCTCGATGACAGCTTCTATGAAGATGTGAGGAAGTATATTAATCAAAAAAAACAACTCATGGAAGAAAACCTTGCTAAATCAGATTACTTTAGCAAATCAGAAGCAGAAAAAATCGAACTCCAACTCAAAAACATTCGAAAAATCTTAGTTAGCGTCTACGAATTGCGAGAGAAAAAAATCATTCATCTTGCTTTAAATAAAGCAAGAACAGAAAGCACCATAGTAAACACGGACGCACTTCTCTCAAAAGAACAAGATCTTTTCAACGCGCTTGTTGTTTCTCTAACAAGAGGAAAAGAACAATTTTTCTCAGCAGTGGACTTAGAACGGCCAATGACTTCGATGCGCTCGGCACGTCTTGATCGCTCATCAGTCTTTAGCAAAGAAGATCTTGACGCGTCGCATTTTTCTTCTCAAGAAGAGTCTCGTGCTTCCGTTTCTCGATCTTCAACTCCTGAGAGTGCTGTTCAAGAAACTAAACCTGAAGTGAAAGAAGCCTCAACTGACATCACGATCAAATTCTTAACAGACTTACCAAGATTCAAAACAGCAGATGGTCAAATAATGGGGCCTTTTACTGCAGGAAATGTCGCGCCAGTCCCAGAAACCGTAGCCAATATCTTAATTTCTAAAAAACGAGCAGAGTTGGTGTAATTAAAAAAATAAACTGGACGAGGCGGGACTTTCGAAGCAAACGCTTCTCGGTCATTGCCGATATTCGTCAACTATTCGAACCCGCGGCCACTCGATTGCCAACCAAGCATTCTAACCAGGCTGAACTACTCGCCCATTGTTCTGTGATGGTTTGCTTTCTGGTTAAAAATGTTTGTGTTACGAATGAAAGAATAAGAAACTATAGTTTCAACCAAGACGAGCCAGGTAGTCAATTGATGCTCTCGTGTTTGGTCTTGTTGCAAAATCTGTTTCGTTGATTTCGACAACGAACGGGATTTCTGCTGCGAGTATGTTTTGTAGGTGGGTGTCAAGACCTTCAATGTCTCCTTGTCCGAGTGCGACGCCTTCTTCAAAAAGGGTTCCGTCACGTTCGGCGTAGGTTCCTTTTCCGTCGTTGACGTGCGCTAAGTCTCCTGGTTCGAGTGCGCTAACATCGGTTGCTAGACTTCCTTTTTCGAAATAGGTTCTTTCTTCTCCGAGAACGTTTTCTTCATCGCCTTGTGCGGCAAGGTCGTATAGTGTTCTATTGTGGCACAGATCTAAACAAATGCCAAGGCCTTGCGCTCTTATTGCTCCAAAGCCTCCGTTTGCTTCTGTTAAGAGAAATGGATTTCTCAAATCGCTTGCGTGAACGCCAAGATAGGATAATTCTTTGCTGCGAGGTATGTCGCCGAATTCTGGTGCGGGTGTTGTTTCTACATTGACGCGAACTCCTTGATTACGAGCGTATCGTGCAATTTCTTGAAGTGCTGGTGCAACGTTGGTTCTGAAGATGCCTCTCCAACTCGGAAGATCAATCATATCTTTAACTCCTTTTCTGACAAGTGTGTTCAAATGAAACGTAACGTATCGTTCTCCTCCAATGGGTAAGGCTCGCGCGAAGTCGATGCCTGCTTTCACATGATCAACTGCTTGCTTGGTATTGTGAAGAAAATCTATTTCTCCGATAGGGATGTTTGAGAGCATGGTGATAACATCTGCTGCTTCATACGTATCGCCAACTTCTGCAACGAGGTTTTGTTGTTGTTTTGCAATAATTTCTGGGTCCGTAACTGCTTTCATGCCTCCTCTCATAACGATGCATAGTCCTGGTGTGTAGCCAATGTCAACAAGTGGTTGTTGGAGTGCCATGCTGGTAGCTATATCTTTTGAAAATTCAGCAACAGTCGGAAGGAATAATTGTCTTTTCATAGTGATGACTGAGCACTGTGCGCTTTTATATATTTTATGTTAAGGTAATTGTTCTTGCTAACGATAAGTTTTATAAATCAAGTTTTGTTTCCGGAAAGGTATGAAGCGACCTAAGGTGACGAATCGGCACTGTAAGACGTGCGGTAAGCATACCGAACACAAGGTTATGCAGGCAAAGAAGCGAGGTAGAAATGCAACGCATCCGCTCTCATTTGGTTCTACACATAGAGTTAAGGATCGGGGAGAACGTCGAGGAGCAGGCAACTTGGGTAAGTATTCAAAACCAACAAATCCTAAAATGGTTGGTAAAAAATTAACAAAAAAAACTGATTTTCGCTTTGTATGTGCTGAGTGTAAGAAAACCTCAATGCAATCAAGCGGTATTCGCGCAAAGAAGGTGGAGCTCATATGAAAAAATCTATTCCTGATTCAAAGTTTATTAAAGTCCGCTGCTCAAAATGTAAGAATGAGCAAGTTGTGTTTAGCAAACCTACGAGCACCGTATCGTGTCTTGTCTGTGGTACGCTCATTGCAAAGCCTACAGGTGGAAAGACAAGAATAGAAGCGCGTGTGCTTGAAACGCTTTAATTCTTATTTTTGTGCCGTGTAGACGTTTTCGTTTCCGGATAAAATGTTATTACAAAGAAAGGGTTTTCCCCAAGAAGGAGAGTATGTGTTCTGTGTCGTTAAGACGATAACGTACAATTCAGTATTTGTCACTCTTGAAGATTATAAACGTGATGCCCTCATTCACATTTCTGAAGTTTCGCCTGGTCGTATTCGTAACATTCGTGATTATGTAAAGATTGGCAAAATGCTTGTCTGTAAGGTGTTGCGCGTTAACGAATCAAACGGTCATATTGATGTTTCTTTGCGTCGTGTTAGTGATGCTGAACGTAGACGTCGTTCTGAAGATCGTAAGAATGAGCAGCGAGCTGAGAAGCTTCTTGAGGTTATTGCTCATGATCTCAAAATGGATGTTAACGCACTGTATGCGCAGATTGCTCCAAAAGTACTTGAAGAGTATGATTATTTGCATTACTTTTTTGAAGATATTGTTGAGAATGATGTTAATCCTGAGGACATTGGTCTTTCAAAAAACGTTTCATCTGTCCTTAAAGCAGTGGTTGTAGATCGCATTAAGCCAAAGAGTATCGTGCTTGAGGGCTTGGTCAAGATCAAGTCAGATGCTTCTGATGGCTTGCTCCAGATAAAGAAGGCGCTCAGCGCGTTCCAAGCAGCTTCTGAAGGGGTTTCTGTTTCGTACAAGCGTGCCGGCGAGTTTCGCTTCTCCATTGTCGCTCCTGATTTTGAAATTGCTGAAGAAGCAAAGAAAGTTGCAACAGCAGCGCTTACAAAGAACTTTTCTGGAGAAGTTACGGTTGTTTCGAGTTGATGCTCATGGTCAAACTCATTCGACGTTGTCCTGTTTGTTTCTCTTATGGATTATCTGACGTATGTTCTTGCGGACAAAAACGAACAATTCCTAATCCGCCAAAATTTTCTCCTGAAGACAAATACGGTGCATATCGTCGACTGTATAAAAAAGAACAGGAGAGCAAGTAGTAACCTTTATAAACTAATTTGGAGTTCTCCACAATATTTTGTGGGTGATTAACTTATGGAAAATTCAAGACCTCTTGACGCATTGAACAAAGCGAGAAACAAAAGGATTCTCATCGAACTCAAAAACGGACGACAGTTTGTCGGAACACTTGTTGCTTTTGACATTCATATCAACACTGTTCTTGATGATGCAGAAGAGCGAGTCGATGGCGAAGTAAAGCGCCAAATGGGCACGGTATTCATCCGTGGCGATGCAATCACGATAATGAGTCCACAGTAGGTGAAATACAATGTCGAAAGGAACGCCATCAATGGGAAAGAAGTCTGGCAAGACCTCTCATATTCTTTGCAGGAAATGTGGAAAGCATTCCTTTCATGTGCGTAAAAAGAGATGTGCCAGTTGCGGATATTTGAAATCAGCCCGCACACGCTCATATGCTTGGCAAAAAGACGGTAAATGATTCTCTTTATGCGGGGATGCCGGAGTGGTCAAACGGGATAGACTAAGGATCTATTGACTTAGTGTCTACGCAGGTTCGAGCCCTGCTCCCCGCATGTTTTCTTGTTGTGTATTCGACTGGATGAGTTTTTTGTGTGTACTGGTCGTTCTTCTTTTCTAAAACAAAAGCTTTTTATGTGCTTACGTAATTTCTGGAGCATATCCACTTGTTTGCGGGGATGCCGGAGTGGTCAAACGGGACTGGCTTAGGACCAGTTAGCTTAGTGCTTACGCAGGTTCGAACCCTGCTCCCCGCATGTTTTTCTTTGTTTGTTAATTTTTGTTTTCCCTTTGTTTGAAAGCTTTTTCGAGAAATTTGTTTCATTTATGAAACATTGTTTCATTATCGAAATATTTAAATAGGATCTCTTTTTTAATGGTTCTATGACTGTTTTGCAAAAACTTCTTGATCCGCATACGTATAATGTTCTTCTTACTCTTGCCACTTCTCCTGAGCCAATTCACCTTCGAGAAATTGTTGTGCGCAGTAAATCAAATCCTGCAACGGTCTTTCGTATTATCAATAAACTTGTTGAGCAGGGCGTGGTTAGGCGACACAAGGTGCATAAGTTCAAACTCTATGAGCTTGCTCTTGCTATTCCAGAACTCAAGGCAGACCCTCTCACGGCTTTTATCAGTGCTATAAGCCGTATTGAGGGCATTAAGCAGATCATATTGCAAGGAAAGGATGAGCCTGATAAGGCCTCGTTAATTATTGTCGGTTCACTTATTGATGAGCTTGTGATTGAACAGGAAAAAAGAAAGCTGGAGCATTTTTCGATAGCTCACATTATTCTTACGGAGAATCAATATGATCAAATGGTTGCGATGGGGCTGTATTCGGGGAAAAAGAAAGTGCTTTTCAGCAGGTGAGTTTTCTTTTCACCTCTTACGATCTATATGTTCAACAATCGAAAACTTTAAATACTATTTTGACAATGATTTTTTCCAGTATACAATTTTGTAGTAACTTGTGTGTGTGGTGTGTGTGGTGTTTTTTTCCAGAACTTCAGTGGGCTGGTCGGTCTCGCTCTTCGCTTGACTGGAAAAACATCAAGAAGAAAAGCAAGGGTGCAGTTTTGGAATAGCACAATCCTAGATGGCACTCTCAAAATAAAAAAGAACCGATAGGGGGTAAAAGACAATGAGTGGAAACGACTTTGGAATTGAAGTAGGACAGGCAAATATAAAAGTTATCGGCGTTGGTGGCGCAGGTAATAATATGGTAAATTGGCTCTTTATGAAGGGTATTGAAGGTGCAGAGATTATTGCATGTAATACTGATCTTCAAGATCTAAATATGACCGAAGCAGACCGAAAATTCTTGCTAGGACGAGATGTAACAAGAGGTCTTGGCTGTGGAGGCTATCCTGAAAAAGGCGCAGAGGCTGCCCAGGAATCCATGCAAGTGCTCAAAGAGGCATTGAAAGGATCAGACATGGTCTTTGTGTGTGCAGGTCAAGGTGGCGGTACAGGAACCGGCGCTGCGCCAGTCGTTGGTCAAGTTGCCCGTGATGCAGGCGCAATTGTCATTGGAACGGTTACCATGCCATTCAAGATTGAACGTGCACGTGTTGACAAGGCAGAATATGGTTTGCAACAACTTCGCAAAGTATGTGACACCGTTGTCGTTATCGATAATAACCGGCTTGTTCAAATTGCAGGAAATCTTCCTGTGCAACAAGCATTTGCAGTTGCTAACGAACTCATTGCAACAATGATCAAGGGCATTGTCGAAACAATTGCGATTCCTAGCTTAGTCAATCTTGACTACATGGATGTCAAAACCATTATGACTAATGGAGATGTGGCAGCAATTGGTGTTGGCGTCTCAGATTCAAACAATCGTGTCGAAGAATCAGTGAAGGGCGCATTAAGCAATCCTTTGCTTGATATTAGTTATGAAGGTGCAACTGGCGCAATTATTCATGTGCATGGCGGACCTGATATGACCCTTGACGAGATTTCTCGCATTGGTGAATTGGTTACTGAAGCCATGGATGACGATGCGAATGTTATCTGGGGAGCAAGAGTTACTGAGGATATGAAGAACAAGATTGCTGTAATGACCATCATTACTGGCGTCAAATCTCCATGGATCCTTGGCAAAACTTCGACCAAAGCACAAGAAGCAAGTGCAAGGCACCAGATGGCTGAGGAACTCGGCATCGAATTGATGAGGTAAATTTCCTTTTAAAGCTGCCTTCACTAGTTTATTCTCGTGTGTCACCCCCTGTTATACGAGGTGAAGGCGCTTTTTTTTCTTTTCTTTTTTTCTTGCGCGTGATAGAAAGGAGCTAGTGTTCTTTTCATTTGATTTTTTTTTGACAAAAGATTTATAAACTTGTTTTGGTGGAGTGCATACGTATGGGTGTGAAAGGGTTATTTGTTGGATTACTATTCATATTTCTTATAGGAATAGCTCTTGCTGATCTTCCTCAAACTCCTGCCGCTCCGCTTATGCCTTCTTTTAACAATCCATTTCCTCCCGACGTTCCTGCAGTCTGCGGAAACACCGTAATTGAACCGGGAGAATTCTGTGATGATGGTGCGGCCAATGGAAATCTGTGCACGCCTCTGTATGGTGCAAGTTGTTTGTACTGTACCCTTGATTGTGAGCAAGGAAGCGTTGTCGGTCTTTATTGTGGTGATAATATCATCACCCCTGGTGAAGAAACCTGTGAAGAAAATGCTGATTGTTCCGAAGGAAATTGGTGTAATGCCTGTTCTTGCGAAGAAATCCCTGAATGTGGTGATGGGATTCTTGATGAACCGTTTGAAGAATGTGATGAAGGAGTAAACAACACCAACAGTCTTTGCTTTCCTGATTATGGCGAGAGCTGCACATTTTGTAATTTGCAATGTGAACTTGCAACTCTGCAGGGGCCTTATTGTGGTGATGATGAAATCACTGACGATGAAGAATGCGAAGTAGACAGTGATTGTTCATCTGATGAAGAATGTTCCTCAAGTTGTGCCTGTGTTGAGTCTTCTCCAAATGGAGGAGGAAATAATAATAATGGCAATTCTGGTGGAGATGATGCGCCGGATACAAATCAAACAAACACGACCGGCCCAGCATTTGATCCTTCAGGACTTGGTGGTTCTGGAAGTGGAGGAACAGGTGGAAGTTCGGGTACCTGGGAGAACCCCCAGCAAACACCTCCTGCGCAACCAAACTCTAACGTTGGTGATTCAGGAAACATTCAAGATCCTGTTGATGAACGCATTTTTGGCGTCATGACTCCCATTGGACTGCTCGTTGTTGTTCTAATCGGGGTCTTACTTGCAGGAATTCTCATACTCTTTGTTAATTCACATCTTCGCGCTAAGATTTTTGGAGGAAAAAAACATTCGAGTGGCTTTGCCGATACGGCAATGTATGATTCTCCTCTTGGTCAAGAAACTGATTTGTTTGGTTCGCAGCAAGTTACTGCTGCAGGAACGCAAACAGTTCACAACATGAATGAAATTGTTTCTTACGTAAATCAATGCCGCGCGCAAAAGTTTTCAGATGACGATATTAAGCTTGAGATGCTCAAAGCAGATTATCCTCCAGAGGTAATCGATCAAGCATTTGCAAATATATCTACAAATGGTGGTGCATAACTATGGCTTCAAAAAAAGAACGGAAAAAACAACTTGAGGAAGCACTTTTTGTTGCCTTCGTTGTTATAGCGGGACTCGCAGTGATAAGCATGTTGGGAAGTCCTGTCGGAACAGATATTCGCGGACTTGCAACAGGAGATCCTCCAGCTGACCCTGGACTACAAAAGAATTATGAGGGAATTTCAGGACTCTTGCCTCCAGAGGATTATTACGATGACACGTATTCTCCGTTTCTTCATGTCATAGGAAATAGCAATACTGAATTGGATATTCGATTTCAGCTCGCTGACGGATTGCATCACACCACCATGTATTATTTGACAAGTGCAAACACGTGGCAAAGTATGGCAGCGTATCAACTCCACGATTCTTCTGATGACTGGTCGCTTGAAGAGCTTCATGCGCATTTGCTCATTTCAAACATTGCAAGTAACGTTGCAAACAATAAGCTCATTGTTGCGGTTTACGGATGTAAATTAGTTAGTGATGAGTGGAAATGTGGTTGTGCTGCTCCTGATGATTGTGGCTACTGGACTGGCCTAGCTATTGATTTGCCAACAGGTGGCAATGGTGGTGGTGGAGAAATATCGTAAGAAAGTTGATAAATGGCCTGCAGTGAACAACTAATAATCTAAGAAAGAAAAATGGTAGATGCGCATAAAATTGGTATGTATTTCTTTTTGCTTGGCGTGCTCATAGCAATATTCTCAGGAACATTCGCTGTTTTTGAAGAGATGGTAGTGCTTAAACTGTTGTTTCTTATTATCACTGGCGTCTTTGTCGGTCTCCTTAACATTGATCGCGAGCAAGAATTGGGTTTTCTTCTTGCAACAGGCGTCTTTATTATCGCGTCAAGAGCAATTGATGATTATCTTGCAAGCTTTGCTATCCTCTCAAATTTTGAGCAGATGATTTTTAACCTTATCATCTTCATTTCAAGTGCAGCACTCATCGTCGCATTGAAAATCATTTTCGAGTATTCTTCGCAGGGTGATCGTCACCTTGAGAAAAGAAAAGAACTACATGGCGTCTTTTATACGCAGTCTTCAACAACTTGGAACATGATTGTGTTTGGAGCGGTTGCTCTTGCACTGGTGCTTTTTATTTTGGAGTTATTTTTCAAGGTTGCTTCCCGACATGAAATGATTTTTTTATTCCTCACCGTCCTTGTGGAGGTTGTCTTTGTTGTTGACTTAGTCTTTCTCTATCGTAAGAGCAAGGATTGGCCGCATTTTTTTCGCACCTCCTGGCTTGATATTATCGCAATTCTTCCTCTGGGGAGTGTTTTTGCCTTGGCAAAGACTGCGCGTTTTGTGAAGATTGTTCGGATTCTTTCAAAATCGGGTCGAGCTACCCGCCTTGCTGGTGTGAGTCATTCAATGAAGTTCTTTTCAGATAAGAGTGATTTTAATGAGGTCCTTAAGAAAAAATGAGGTGTAACTAATGGTCCGTCCCCCTGTTTCGATGTCGTTTGGTTCGAAAGATCATCCGTTTTTGTCAGATGACTTCTTGCTCGTGATGAGTTTTTTCGGTTTCTTCTTCTCTTACCTCTTTATTTGGCAATGGTCAATGACGTGGGGTTTTGCCATGATGCTTATTTGTGTCATCTTTGGATTGGCAACGTTCATTCGTGGCGTGCATGTTGATATACATTTGAGAAAAGAAATTGAACACTTACAAAAACGAAAGCCCCATACACCGCCACGACTCATTGTTCGTCACTAACCTTTAAAAAGAGGTCTTGGTTTCTTATCGTTATGGACTTTACACACGACCTTAAAATACCTAAGGCGCGCATTGCTGTTCTCATTGGAGAGAAAGGAGAAGTAAAGAAACGATTAGAGGCAGAAACTTCTTGTTCAATTTCAATTGATTCCAAGGAAGGGGACGTATCTATTCAAGGTTCTGACTCTCTTAAACTCTACACGCTAAAAGAAATTATCACGGCAATTGCAAGGGGTTTCAATCCGGAAATTGCTGAGCGGCTTTTAAAACAAGATTATGCTCTTGAAGTTATTAATGTTCATGATTTCATTCCCAATCCCAATCATGCTGAGCGCATAAAGGGACGGGTTATTGGCGAGAAAGGTCGTTCACGGGAAACGATTGAACGCCTTACAAGAACTTCTCTTTCTGTTTATGGAAAAACAATCTCGATTATTGGAGAAGTAGAAACCATTTCTCTTGCAAGAAAAGCGGTTGAGGCCTTACTTTCTGGTTCAACCCATGCTGCAGTATACCGCTGGCTTGAAAAGGCCGCAAAAGACTTCTTTAAGCCGATGTAGTTAAGTGCAGTTCAAGCGCTTGAAAGCAAAAAGTTCTTTCCTGTTTTAAGACACTGTTGCACGAATAACCTTTTGCAAATGCATCTGCAAAACAAGCATACTTTTCATCAAGAGAAGAAGCGTTTTCACAGGAAATGGCAGTTACCTGTTCCTGATGTGCTGATTGTGTGAGCGCATCCTGAATTCTCCCTACTGCGCTTGGTTCGGGAAGATCAACATTTGTATGGGTAAAGAAGATGCTACCAAAGATGACTACGAATGCGATGATGATGACCGCACCCACAACGAATTCTGCCATGCGAAAAAAATGATGGTGTTTGCTTTCATGGGTGAGATCTTGCTTCATGGTTGCTCGTTCAAGGCAGAGCATAACTTCTTCATTTGACCAGCCCGCTTTTTGCAATTTATCTACAATCTGCTGTTTAGAGGTTCCTTTTGCAAGCTGCCGAAGCACATACTTTTCTAAACGTACATCAAGGACTATTGTATCTTCACCTCAAAAAAAGAGTCTGAGCAAGTAAATAATGCCAAGACCAACAAGGCATCCCGCAGTGATTGGTGGCATAGCAGGGTAAAACTTTCCTTTTTTACTCACATAAAATAGGAGTGATAACGCAATGGTTGCACACACGGTGATAAGCAACGTGTAGCTGACCGCAACAGCCTTACTTACATCGGAAAGAAGAAGCCAGTTCATGACGCTTCCAGAGAAAAGCAAAGGAAACACCACATCTCCTCCTCCGAGCACGGCTACATTTCCTGTTTCAAGCATGTTTTTCTTTGCGTGTGTAGAAAGCGTCTTTTTTCCTTTTTTTTCTTGATACGAAGGAATGGCAAGTCCTGCAAAGAGTTGACTTTGACTGGTAAATTTTGCAAGGGTTATCATATGCTTTGATTTCCACACCGCATACATATCATAGAAGCTGATAATAACAAGAAGAATGATTGAATACATAACAGGAAGCAAGGGTGCTACGAGAAACGCGATTCCTGAATATACGAGCACTTCAGTAATGTTATGAATGAGGGGTTGCTTGCGTAACACTTTAAGAAGGGCAAGCACAAGACCAATCATGTACGCTGCAGGATAGGGCATGAATACGCCAAGTGCAATGGACATTGTAATCCAAACAGCAAGAAAGAACCATCCTTTCCACACACTTTTCAACTTGTATTTTGCAAGAATAAGAAGAACGATTGTTCCCAGAAGAATGCCCATGACAAGCCAAATAACTGTTCCTGTACCGCTCAGTTCTGGTCGCTCACCAATAGCAGTTTGTTGATAGGTTAGTTCAATTTCTCCTGTCTCTGATTTAGTTACTTCCTGCAAACCAGCACTTAAAACAAAAATACCGATGAGTTGACTAACTACAAAGATAGCAATAAGAATATACGTAATTGTTCTTGGATGTTTCACACCTTACACCTCACCACTTACCGAGTTATTCATGTTTTATATAGTTGTTGATTTGAGAAAACAATCGCTTACTTGTTTTTTCGTTTGATTTTTACAAAGAAATCAGCAATATTCTTCTTATCTCGCTCAAAAAGAGATTTGGCCTGCGCATTCTGAGTAACTGTACTTTGAGAAAAATCAATAAACACAGGTTTTTCATCAAAATTAAGGATGTTAAAACTTGAGAGGTCGCCATGAACAAGACCTCCTTTCCACAACTTATCCATGTTTGCATAAATTTCTTTTTCAAATGCAGCAGGATCTTTAGGAATTTGATCTTTTACCTTAGGAGCAGGTTCGCCAATCATTTCCATAAGGATAATATTCGAAAAGAAAAAAATAGGGGTGGGCACCCTTATCGTTTCTCTTGCAATAAGCAAATTTCGATATTCTCGCTGTGTCCACGCAAAAACAATTTTTCGTTTATCGCCACCAATACGCTCATACCGAGGGTCTTGACGCAAATACGTTGTCATTTGATTAAAATTGACGTTTTCCAAGCGATAAATCTTGATAATGATCTGATCACTTCCTTTTCGCGCAATAAAGATGTTTGCCTCTTTACCCAGCGCAATACTGCTTTCGAGCTCATCAAAAAACCCGCGATCTTGCATGCGTTCAAGATTCGTTATCGTAAACTGATCAAAGACATTATTATACGTCTTCCACGCTTCACGACCACGATTAACAACCATGTCTTAGTGGAAGGCTGCTTGGTTTATATGCTTTTGTACAAAAAATATAAAAAGGATTGTTTCGTTGGGTAGTTGTGAGGGTTGAGGTTTTGAGATGATTCCTTGGGAAATACTGTTTCGATTTATTATTTCGTTAGCTATTGGTGCGTTTATAGGTATTGAGCGAGAGCTTGATGTGAAGGGTGTTTTCTTTGGTGTGCGCACGTTTATGCTGGTCACGTTCTTTGGTACGCTGTCCGCTCTTATTGGCGCAACGTTTGATAAGAACTTTTTCCTTATCGGTTTTATCACGCTTTCTGTTATTGTGCTTGCAACGTTCGTTATTGTGCATCGCCGTCAGGATATGCCTGCAGGGGTCACAACGGAGTTTGCGGTTATTCTTGCATATTTGACTGGTTTCTTGCTTTATTTTGAGAAGACGGCGGGTTTGGGCGTTGTCTTTGGCATTGTTATTGCGCTGCTCTTGTCTGAAAAGTTTTTTGTTAAAAAATTCTTAAAGAAGTTTAACAAGGATGATTATTTGCAGAGTTTAAAATTTGTCATTGTTGCGTTTGTTATCTTGCCGTTCTTACCAAACACCTCGTATGGGTGGTATGGCTTCTTCAATCCATATCATGTGTGGCTCATGGTTGTCTTTGTTTCGGGCATATCATTCGTTGCATTTTTGCTTTCAAAATTTTTTAGCGCTAAGAAGGGTATTTTCGCTTCTGGTGTTCTTGGCGGTTTTATTTCCTCAACTGCTGTCACTATTAGTCTTTCTTCTGTTGGAAAGAATCTTCGCGTGAAGTGTCCAGTAGTTTTCGCAATTATCATTGCCTCATCCACTATGTTTTTGCGCATGCTTGTTGAGCTCTATGTGTTAAATAAAGAATTATTTTTTGCACTCTTAACGCCGCTCTTGGTTATGGGTGTTGGCGGTGTGCTTATTGGCTATTTCTTTTTTAGAAAATCTGAGAAAAAAGAAGTTGCTCATGATGTTCCTCTTTCGTCGCCTTTTGCGCTTAAACCTGCACTTCACTTTGGTTTGTTTTTTGCGCTTATCTTGTTATTATCCAAAGCGGCATTGTCGTGGTGGGGCGACCAAGGTATTTTTATTGCAGCAATCATTTCTGGTTTTGCTGATGTTGATGCTATCACGCTTTCTGTTTCTCGACTTGCCGGAGATACCTTATCGATGCAGTACGCGTCCCTTGCTATTTTGATTGGTGGCGCTGTTAATACCTTAGTAAAAGCAGGGTTTGCTTGGTATTTTGGCGGAAGAGATTTGGGCATGCGGGTTCTTGCCTTGCTTTCCACCGTCTTACTTCTTGGTTTTGTAACTGTAGCGTTATTGCTGTAAAAGGGCAGGTTGTTTAGATGTATGGTGCGACGTGAGTGTTACTTGCCAAAACGTCGATCTCGTTTTGAAAACTCATCGAGGGTCGCAAAGAATTCTTCTTTTGTTAATGCAGGAAAAAGCGTCTCAAGAAATGCCCATTCTGCGTACGTGCTTTGCCAGGGAAGGAAGTTTGATGTGCGCTTTTCTCCTCCTGTCCGGATTATGAGTTCTGGTTCTGAAGCAAGATACAGATTGTTTGTGATCTGTTCTTCAGTAATTTCTTCTGGTGTAAGCGTTCCTTGCGCTACTTGATTCGCAAGTGCTTTGCAGGCGGAGAGAATTTCTTCTCGACCACCATATGCCATGGCAAAATTAACAACGCCTTGTTCTCCATTACTCGTTTCTTGTTCTGATGTGTTCATTACTTCTTGCACATCTTCAGGAAGGAGTTTTCTGTCGCCAATAAATTTGATGCGAACATTTTTTTCCTTTGCTTTTTCAACTGCGCGAGGTAAATGTTCTTTTATGAGTAAGAATAATTGTTCTAGTTCTTCTTTTTCTCTGTTAAGATTTTGCTTGGAAAGCGTGTAGAATGTCAACTCAGTAATGTCTTTTTCTGCTGCCCACTCGACTATGGAGAACACCGTATCAATTCCGAATCGATGACCTTTCCAAGGGGCGAGCACTTGCTTTCTTGCAAATCGTCTATTGCCGTCGGCGATAATGCCAACATGTTTCGGCATGCCCATATAGAGAAAAGCTGCCAAGTAATTCTATATAAATGTTTTGCTCACAAATCGTTTTCTTCGGTAAAAAAACTTGATAGGGGCCTTGATGCGGCCTTCGCCTTGTAACTTATTTCCTTTGCCATTACTACACACCTCACGTATATGTTGTTCTGAGATTTTTTCTTTTTTAAAGATGATTGACTTGAAAAGCTATCGATGAAAACACCTATGTTCCATCGCGTTTAAAACATTTTGAATTGTCTTCACACAGTCTGAACCACTCATCTTGTCCGTTTTCTTGTTCGTTTCACTCTGTGCGAGTCAGGGCAAAAAATTAATAAATCAGGTGTCCTGTTTTACAAAAGAGGTGTGTTGTGGTTGTTGAAGGTATATTCCTGGAATTGAGCATCGTGCTCTTGATAACTGCAATTTTTGGCTTTATTATGCGTTGGCTCAAACAACCTATCATTCTTGCCTATTTGCTAACAGGTATCCTTATTTCACCTTCTGTTCTTAACATTGTCAGTTCTGGAGATGCGCTTGGCGCGCTCTCAAGTTTCGGTGTTGCGTTGCTACTCTTCATGGTAGGATTGAATTTGAATCCGAAGGTTGTTCGCGAAAGCGGCATTCCTTCCGTCCTGCTTGCGAGTTTGCAAATAGTTCTCACTGTTGCTGTGAGTTTTTTTGCTTCGTTTGTTCTTGGCTATTCCTTGCTTGCAAGTTTTTACATTGCTATTGCGCTTTCATTTAGCAGCACCATAATAATTCTTAAGCTTCTTGCAGATAGGGGCGAACTTCAAACGCTTTCTGGGAGAATTGCAACGGGCGTTTTGATTGTTCAAGATATTGTTGCAGTGTTTTTACTTATTTTCTTATCAGGCTATAGTGCCCAAACAAACGTGCTTTCGTTTATCGCCACCTTACTTTTGCGAGGGTTCTTTCTTATCGCAATTTTGTTTTTAATAGCACATTATTTCTTGCCTCGTGTTATTCGGCATGTTGCAAAAAACCAAGAATTTCTTTTGCTCTTCTCACTCATGTGGTGTTTTGTTGTCTCTTCACTTTTTGCTATGTTTGAATTGTCAATAGAAATTGGCGCTCTCATTGCAGGAGTCACCTTATCTGTTTCTCACTTTCGCTACGAAATCAGTTCCAAGATGAAACCGCTGCGAGATTTCTTCTTAATCCTCTTTTTTGTCTGGCTTGGTTTACAAGTGCGTGTTGGCATGTTCATTTCAGAATGGGTTTCTATTGTGGTCTTTTCGTTCATCGCAATTTTTGGTCATTTTATTATTATCTTCTTGCTTATGAACGTGCAGTCATATACGAAACGAAATAGTTTTTTAACTGCTCTTTCACTTTCTCAAATTAGTGAGTTCTCCCTTATTGTTGCTGCAATCGGTGTTAAGAACGGTCATCTGACGCAAGATTTGCTTGCGCTCTTAACCATTGTCGCTCTCATCAGTTTTGGCGTTTCAAGTTATTTTATTTCCCATGCGGGAAAACTCTATCATTTTTTTATGCCGTTGCTTGCACGATTTGAACGGCGAGGAAAGAAAGTGGATGATCATCACTATGCAAAAGGAGAAGAATATGATATTATCCTTTTCGGTTACAATCGTATTGGTTTTGATCTTCTCGAATCATTTCATCGCATTAAGAAAAAATTTCTCATCATTGATTACAATCCCGATACTATCATTAAACTTTCTCGTGAAGGGTACGATTGTAAATATGGTGATGCGTCCGATCTTGAGCTTCTCAAAGATATTGATTATACGAAAGTAAAGATGGTCATTTCAACTATTCCTGAACTCGAAGTAAATCTTCTTATTCATCAGGTTGTAAAAGAAGTGAACAAAGACATTATTACCATTGCTGTTTCGCATCAAATTGATGAGGCAACGCAGTTGTACGCAGAAGGAATTTCTTATGTTATTATGCCGCACTTCCTTGGCGGGCATCATGCGGCAACAATGATTGAACAATACGGTTTTGATGTTTCAAAATTTTTACAAGAAAAAATTTCTCATCTTGAACATTTACAATCAAGAAAACAAGTGGGTCACACACACCCAGAAAATCATCGCAACACGCATCACTGAACGCGATGTCCAAGATCGCCAAGAATTGAAGATCGTTCTTTGCTGATTTCCTCTCCGGTTGTCGCATTCATCTTACAATTGATAAGCAGAAAGTTTTCTGTAATGTATGTCATGTTCCACACAACCGTTCCTTTCTCGTTTTGCAAAATGAACATTTTTTTTGAAACGAATTCTTTTGCACAATACTCATTCATGTGCTTGACTGCTTTTTCAAAAGGAATGTTCACTTCCTCAAGTTTGAGTGTTCTCACATCTGGTTGTTCTCCAAATGGTTTGTCTGTTATGGATTTTTTTACTGGCTGCGTTGAAAACACTGTGATTTGATTGTGCTCAGGAGAATAAAAACCTATTTCCCAGAGCAGCTCAGAATCTTCTTTGTTTGTTACAGTTACAATACCAAAGAAATGTGCGAGCATGTTATCAGGAACTTCTGTTTGAAAAGATGCAAACACGTTAGAGGTGGTAACGTCATGTAATGCTTGTTCTAGTTCTTCTTGAGTCATTCGTTTCCCTCTTCTTGCCGTCAATCCCTTGCTCCTTAAAAAAGTATTGGATTGTTTCTTTTTTTCTTTTCTGGCGCTCGAAAGGCTTGTTTGCAAGCTTATTGCCCTTAAAGCACTTCTTCTAAATCGTAACCTTTTTATAGGGTGAAATGGTTCTGTTGTGTATGGAGAATAAGTGGTGTTACAAGAGCATGTTTCTTTCGATGAAGCGCTCTTCGTATGACTCTTTCTTATAGGTTTTTTGCAGGGGACGATGGAAGAAAAACAAGCAAAAGCAGGGTATGGTGCTGAGCACATAAGCGTTCTCAAAGGACTTGAAGCAGTAAGAAAACGTCCTGGCATGTATATTGGTTCTACGGGAGTAAATGGGCTCCATCATTTAGTCTATGAGGTTGTCGATAATTCAATAGATGAGGCTATGGCTGGTGTTTGTACTGATATTTTTGTGACGGTGCATGAAGATGGTTCCGTTGAAGTTGCTGATAACGGTCGGGGCATTCCAACCGCCATCCATCCTTCCTTAGGAGTTTCTTCTTTGCAGGTCGTGTTAACAGAACTACATGCTGGTGGAAAATTCGATAATGATGCATATAAGGTATCTGGTGGTTTGCACGGAGTAGGTGTTAGCGTTGTAAATGCTCTTTCAAAGAAACTTATCGTCACTGTTGAACGTGATGGGAAAATATTTTCACAATCCTATTTTCGCGGCGCACCTCAGGAACCAGTAAAAATTATTGGAGATTCTGAAAAGACAGGAACCACTGTTCGGTTCTGGCCTGATGATGAAATTTTTGAGAAAGGAGCTATTTTTTCGTACGCAACGCTTTCAAATCGTTTGCGAGAACTTGCCTTTTTGAACAGTGGTGTGAGAATCTTATTTGAAGATAAACGAGAAGGCGGAAAAAAAGAAGAGTTTTTCTTTGAAGGAGGCCTTCTGGAATTTGTAGCGTACATCAATAAAGGGAAGTCTCCGTTGCATGACCCTATCTTTTTGAAGCGACAAAAGGACGCGCTCGAATTTGAACTGTCCTTACAATACACTGAGTCGTACACCTCTCACGTTTTTAGTTTTGTCAACAACATCAACACAATTGATGGTGGTATGCATCTCTCAGGATTCAAAACGGCATTAACTCGTGTTATCAATAGTTATTTGGAAACGATCAAGGCAAGTCAAAAGAATGGTCAATACAAAGATTTACACTTTTCAAGCGAAGATGTTCATGAAGGGCTTTCTGCAGTTATTTCCGTAAAAATTCCTAATCCTCAATTTGAAGGTCAAACGAAGACTAAACTAGGAAACCCTGAAGTGAAAGGTATTGTTGACAGTTTAGTCAATGCAGGACTTACCCTTTTCTTTGAAGAAAATCCTTCTGTTGCGCGTCAAATTATTGAAAAAGCTTCGCGAGCGGCACGTGCACGCCAAGCGGCAATGAAAGCAAAAGAACTTGCTCGAAGAAAGACAGTGTTTGATTCGCTTTCCTTGCCTGGAAAACTTGCTGATTGTTCGACAAAAGACAAAGAGCGCTCAGAAATTTTTATTGTTGAAGGAGATAGCGCAGGTGGCACGGCAAAGATGGGTCGAGATAAAGAGATTCAAGCCATTCTTCCTTTGCGAGGAAAAATATTGAATGTGGAAAAAGCTCGCATTAACAAAGTAGTCACTTCAGAACAAATTGCAAACATTGTAACAGTTCTTGGCACCGGTATTGGTGAAGAATTCACGCTTGAAAAACTTCGCTACAACAAAGTTATTATCATGACGGACTCAGATGTTGATGGTTCGCACATCACCACGTTACTTCTTACATTCTTTTATCGCTTTACCAAAGAGCTCATCGAACATGGTCATATTTATGTCGCAATGGCTCCTTTGTATTTAGTGAAGGTTGGTAAAACAAAATATTATTGTCAAGATGAAGCAGATAAAGAAGCATATCTTGCAAAGGTTCGCACTGAACAACCTGGAGCAAAAATTACTATTCAACGATACAAAGGTCTTGGCGAGATGAACGCTGAAGAATTATGGGAAACCACGATGGATCCTGATCAGCGTTACTTAAAACAAATTAGCATTGGAGATGCTATCGAAGCAGATCGTACCTTTTCTTTGCTTATGGGAGATGAAGTCGAGCCTCGTCGATTATTTATCAGCGAGCACGCAAAACACGTTGTCAATTTAGATATTTGATGAAATTTTTCTTTCTTTTTAATCACAACTTTTATAAACATCCTAGCCGCACGTTTCTTTGTTCAAACATACATATTGAGGTGTTGTAACGTATGCCAGCTAAGAATTCTCAAAAGAAAAAAACGACTCGTTCTCAAGATAAAAAACCTTCAAAAAAAGCAACTCCTGCTTCTGTTACTCCAGCGCCAGCAACAACAGGCCTTGCAAGCATCACTGCTCCTGGTCAACCTCAATTAAATGATGAAGCGCTCAAAAAACTCAACGAAATAAAAGATAAACTTCTCAAGCTCAAGGACAAGCTCGTTTCTCATTTTGATAAGTACATTATGGGTCTTGCTTTGCTTCCTTCAGATGAGAAGGATCGATCCATCATTCATGCGTTGCTCTTAGTTGATGACATGGACGTTAAACGCATGTCACGTGAAGAACTCGAGCAAAAAATCATTGCTATTGTTCAAAAGATTTCTGCTGAGGTTGATAAAAACATCAAAGTTGATGTGCGTTTGCTTTCATCTATTTGGCAGGATTGTTACGACCAAAAGCTTGATGTGCTCAAAATGTTTGCGTCATCCGTCCCTGTCTATGACACGGGCATGGTTGCCGCAATTCGCATTGCTGAAGTGCACAAGACGATGGTTCTTGAAAAATTTGAGCGTTACATTGTTAGTTATGTGCTTGCAGGTTCGTTGGTGCAAGGAAAGGCAACGCCGGAATCTGATATTGATGTCTTTGTTGTTATTGATGACACTGATGTCAAGAAAATGACGCGAGCAGAACTTCGTGACAAGCTTCGTGAGATTATTATTACGCAAGGGTTCCAAGCAGGGAAACTCACCGGCGTTGAAAACAAAATCAACATCCAAGTGTACATCTTAACCGATTTCTGGGATATGGTCAAAGAAGCAAACCCTATCATTTTCACGTTCTTGCGTGACGGTATTCCTTTCTTTGATCGCGGTATTTTCATGCCGTGGAAACAGTTGCTTAAGATGGGGCGCATCAAGCCTTCGCCTGAAGCAATTGATATGTTTATGCATTCTGGTGAACAATTTGTTGATCGAGTCAAGGCTAAACTTCGAGAAATCGGCGTTGAAGATTTTTTCTGGGCAACAATAACGCCAAGCCAAGCAGCTCTTATGCTTTACGGCCTTCCGCCTCCAACTCCAAAAGAAACAGTTTCTGTTCTTCGTGAAGTTTTTGTCAAAAAAGAAAAACTTATGGAAGAAAAGTATGTGAAAATTGTTGAAAAAATTTTACAAGTTCGCAAAGACATCGAGCACGGGGTTAAGAAATCTGTTACGGGAAAAGAACTTGATGAACTTCTTGAAGGAGCTGAAAGTTACTTGAAAATGCTCCGCGGATTATTTGATAAGATCGAGACGTTGAAAGAAAAAGAGCGCATGATTGCAATTTATGATGACATGATGCACAACATGAAGGATGTGCTGCGCTTAGAAAAAGTGGCGACAACTGAGAAAAGCAATCCGTTGCTTCTTTTCAAGAAACATCTTGTTGACACGGGAAAAATTCCTGTTTCCACATTTAAGATGGCGGAAAAAATTGCTCATGCAAAGACCGCGCTTGAATCTGGGAAACTTTCAAAACCTGAACTTGTTAAAGTGGTGCGCGAGAACATTATGCTCTTAAAGTTCTTAGTTGACTATGTCCAGCGAAAGCGAAGTTTTGAATTAACGAAGACAAAGATTCGTGTTAAACATGGTGAATCATTTGGAGAAGTTATTCTCTTAGGCGATGTCGCTTTTGTCTTGCAGGACATTAGCAAGCCTGAAGAAGTCAAAAAAGCTGCGCTTGGCAAGGATGGCAAACTGACGAATTTGACAAAGAGTTCGTTGCAGGAGCTCGAAACTGCACTCGCAGATGTTTCTCTTCTGCCAAAAGTGTTCATTAAAGAAGCCACGTTTGAGAGTTTGAAGATGGTCTTTGGCACGCATGTGGAGATTCTTCTTAACTATTGATTTCTTTTTTTCCAAAAAATAACCTTTTTAAAGGATCTTATGATCCTTGTAGACACCATGGAATTCATTATCAAAGAAAAATCCGCTCATAAGCTCGTTTTCGAGCTTGAAGGTTCAACACATTCACTTCTTAACGTTCTTAAACGTGAATTGCAAGAGGATACTGATGTTGTAGTTGCAACGTACTCTATAAGTCATCCACTTGTTGGCGTGCCAACTTTCTTTCTTGAAACGACTGCAAAAAAGTCTCCTGAAGCTGCTTTGCAAGATGCAATAAAGAAAGTAAAGGCGAAAAATAAAGACTTTTTGACAAAAGCCCAAAAAGTAATGTAGGTTTGTCAAGAGAATTTCTTTGTTGTTTATCTTTTTTTGTTCTGTACGGTTTTTTCTCTATGGTAACATTAATAAATGCGTTTGGTCTTCTCCTGTTCTATGTCTGAACGAGAACGTTTACAAGAGGAGAAACGACAAAAGCGAGTCAGGGTTATCATGGGATTGTTTTTGGCGTTTTTGATGGTAGCTTCCATGTTTGGCTTTGCCGTTATTGGAAACTCTCAGCAACCAGGTGGCATCACTGATACTGGTCTTTCGTTTACCATCGACGAAGCAAGAAATGTTCTTATTACAGATGCGCATGAGAGTGCGTATTTTTATTATTTGCCAAGTGATCTGTACAGCGTAAATATCTCTGAAGGAGTAGCAGATTTTTTTCAAACCTACGGTGTTTTCGCAGTGGTCTTTGATCAAGCAACTCCAATGGCTTCAGCGTTTTCTAGTTTGAGTTTTGACTTGTATGACCTTGCTGGTTTGCAAACATTTACTGTCCCTCAGGACAACACGTTAACTTGCTTGAACTCGTCGGCTTCCTCTCCTCTTTTCTTTCTTGAACAGGGAGATACGCCAAGCATTGCTCTTGAGTCACCCACTTGTTTGGTAATGACGTCAAGTCCTGATTCCTACTTGCGTCAACGTGACCGACTTCTTTATGACGTCCTCGGTCTTGTTGATTTTCCCGCATAAGTGAAGTGCAATGAAAAAAACGTTAATGAGATTTGGTTTGATTATGATCTTCTTTGCCTTACTAATTCTTGCTTTAAGTTTATGTAGCGTTCTTACTTTTGTTGCATCATATACTGAGGCGCATCCGTTCTCACAATACGATATTGTCTTAGGAACTGATGGCTTTTACTATTTAGCAACAGATTTTGGGGATAATTCATTTCTGGTTCCTTTTCATTATCATCCTGACAATGTTAGTGATTTATTTCTTGATCAGCAAATCGCTCCTTCATTTATCGCTCTTGCAAGAAACACGAGCGTTGCACTTTCGTTTTCTCCAACAGAAAAGGGAGGAATCATTGTTGCAGGTGTCGATCTTGCACGTATTCTTGGCAATAAAGACGCACTCTTCGGACTCAATGTGCATTCGGCATTCTCGGAACCTTTTGCAAATAGCACTGTTCCCGTACTCACTTGCATTGATGCAAATCCTGAACAGTGGGTAGTTCTTTTCACGTCAAGTAACACAACGCAAGGAACTATCTCTGGAAATTGCGTGATTATTGAATACGCGTCAGCTGAAGAAGCAATACGTCTTATTGACAAGTTAACGTATCAATTGCTTGGTATTCCTGCATAAACTACTTCTTTATCAGAAACATTGCGTGATCTTTTTCGAATGGGTCAAGAATTTTATAATCGACAAGGTTATATTTTGCACTGAGTTCTTTTTTTGCATTGGCAATAAGCACTCGTGTTGGTTGTTTAATATCGACACTTCTTGCTTTATAGGAGAGCATACCGAACCCTCCTTTTTTGAGCAGCGCAATATTTTTTTCAAAGATTTCAATTTGGTTTCGCTGCGCAATGTCCATGAACACAACGTCTGGTTCGTGAATGAACTCTTGGTATCGTTCTGGATGGAATGCGTCGGCAAGGATGGGCGCAATATTTTTTCGTTTGCTTGCAAGAATAACTAAATCTTTGATGACGGTTGGTGCAAATTCTACTGCAAAAACTTCTCCTTCGTCACCAACAAGATCAGAAACAATGCTTGGTGTGTACCCGTGGCTTGCACCAAGGTAGAGTACTTTTGTTCCTTTTTTGAACGGAAGTTGAGAGAGTCCTTTTTCTAAGGCTGCTAAGAGTTTGCTTCGATACGCGCTCATGCCCCGATAGGAAATGCCATGTTCTTGAATGATTGGTTCTTGAAACGGGGTAACTTGAGGATATGCTGTTTGCACGAAATAAATAATGTCTTCTTTTGTTCGCTTAACAAGGAAGCGGTTAAATTTTCGTTCCATTGGATTTTAGAAGCCTCACAGTATTGATAAGTTTTGCCCCTCCAAAACAGGCGAGCACGTAAAAGAAAATGAGAAGAGAATGTATGAGTGAACTTGCTAGTCCTGCGACGAGCAAGAACGAGAAGATAAGGTTTGCACGTAATGCTTGTGTGATGTGCGCTGTTTTAAAATGTCGTTGTAAAGAGAGGAGTCCGAAGAATAAACTTGTATTAAAGACGATAAAGAGGGTGAGAAGCAACGGGTGAAACGCAGTGAAATATCCTAAGAGAATCAGCAAAATGAGTGCAACAGGGAAGGTGAATGAACTCATCGTAACTCTTTAAGGATTTTTTTTGCAATAAGTTCTCCCTTAAAGTAATCTGTTCGCGCGCAAATTGCTATTTTGTCAGCGAGTACTCGTGCTGCCTTTCCTTTGTTTTCACTTTCTTGCACATACGGGTGGGTGATGATAACACCGTGTTTTGGACTTTTTGCTCTTGTTTTCAAATGGCGAAACAATGCTTTTTCTGCTCCGTAGAGTTGAATGGTTGATGCAGGAACACTTGCAAGTTTTTTGAGACTTCCCGCGTGTTTGACTAGTTTTGCTGTAAGAACGCTGCCAAGTAAGAGATGCACATTTGGTAAGTGTTTTTTTGTAAGTTGCTCAAGGTATGCTAAGTTTTTTTCTTTGTTAGCTTGCATGCTTTCAAGAAGCTTTACGTTTGCTTGAATCATTGTTTCATCGCTTGCAAGAAATGCGCCGCCCATGCTCTTTGCTTTTTTTAATGCTGACGGTTTTTGTTTTCCTGCAGCTTCAATAAATTCAGTCATGGTCAATTCAAGTTCGGGAACGAAAAGATCATACCATTCGAGAAGTTTTTTGTACGTTTTTCCAATAGTGCTTTCAAGTTCATCAACAAAGGAGATACACGCGATAATAGCACTATCGGGGCCTGTTGCTTTAACCACTTCTTCTTTTGTCGTGTCAAGCAATTCCTTTCGAAGGGTCGCAAATGTTTTTTGAGAAGCCATTATTCTTATGGGTCGCAGGGACTGCGGAATGATCCAATTTCAAACAAACCAAATTTCTGTCCCATTTTAACATAGGTAATGTCATATCCTTGGATTGGTTCGTTTCTTCCTCGATCAAGTGTGATGTTTAAGTGAATAGGTGTGCAGTTAGGTTTATTCACGTTGAGTGTGACAATTGCATTATTTGCTGAGAGGTCTTGCAAGGTTATGGTGCCAGAAAGCGTCGTTTGTCCTTCTTCAAGTTTGACAAATCCTTTTTCGCCAACAGGCGGAAGGATGAACTCTTCACCAAACGGAGCTCGAAACGCCCAATCACAGCTACTTAGCGCAAAAACACTTAGCAAGGTAATGATAAGGAGCAAATATTTCATATCCTTCTCTAAAACGCTAAAGTTTTAAAAAGTTTTGCTAGTTATGTTCAGTAATGACAGACGAGAAGACAACACATTACTTTACCGCACATAAGGGGGTTCGCTTGCGCGAACAGGATCTATTCGAGCTCAAAAAAGCCCCTCTGCCTCTGTATTCCTGTAAAGGTGTTTTTGCAAGTACTTCCTTTGATCGCGGCACTGCCGCTTTGCTTAAATATGCACTTATTCCCCAACACGCGCGCGTACTTGATCTTGGTTGTGGGTGTGGTGTTGTCGGTATTGTGCTTATGAAGGAGCAGAGTGCTGTTGTTGATTTTGTTGATGTGAACCGGTTAGCGGTCCAACTTACGAAAAAAAACCTTGCTCGCCACAAGCTTGAAGCGCGCGTGTTGGTGTCAGATTTATTCGATAAAGTTCCAGATGACTATGAGGTCATTATTTCAAATCCTCCGTATGCTGCGGGAAGAGAGCTTCTTCGTCGACTCATTGTTGAGTCAAAGGACCATCTCGTTTTGGGTGGTTCACTGCAACTTGTCTTTCGTTATGCAAAAGGCGGCAAATTTGTTGAGCAATTTATGGAAGAGATTTTCGGTAATGTTACGGTTCTTGGCAAACAAGGCGGCTTTCGTGTTTTTTCAAGTAAGAAGGCCTCTACCGATTAACGGAAAGTTTTATAAAGCGTTTCTGATTTCTCGAACTTGCACTTTTCAGGGGGAAAAGGGATACCGACAAGCCTGAAATGCTTATATAACGAGAAAAGGAGGACAAATAAAATGGCATCGAATAAACCACACATTAACATTGTGTTTATTGGCCATGTCGACCACGGTAAATCAACAACAGTTGGACGTGTTCTTTTCGATAGTGGCGTTGTTGATGAACAAGCAATGAGAAAGCTCAAAGAAAAAGCCGAGCAACTCGGTAAGGGCGGCTTCGAATTTGCATTTGTCATGGATAACCTAAAGGAAGAACAAGAACGTGGAGTGACAATTGACCTAAACCACAAGAAGTTTGAAACAGATAAGTATTATTTTACCATCATTGACGCACCTGGCCACAGAGATTTTGTTAAAAACATGATCACTGGTGCATCCCAGGCAGACGCAGCAGTTCTTGTTGTTGCAGCGAACGATGGTGTAAATGCGCAGACAAGAGAACATGTGTTCTTGAGTAAGACGCTTGGCGTTGCACAACTCATTGTCGGCATTAACAAAATGGATATTAGCGGCGTTGATTGGGCAGAAGCTCGGTACAACAAAGTTAAAGAAGAAGTTTCTGCACTTCTTAAACAAGTTGGTTACAAACTTGATGAAGTTCAGTTTGTCCCAATGGCTTCTCTTAAAGGAGATAATGTTGTTAAGAAGTCTGAAGGAAACCTTCCTTGGTACAACGGACCAACTCTTCTTGATGCAATGAATGCACTTAAGGAACCTGAGAAACCAGTAAACCTTGCACTTCGTTTGCCAATTCAAGATGTCTACAGTATCACCGGTATCGGTGTTGTTCCTGTAGGTCGTGTTGAAACTGGAGTTATGAAACTTGGCGACAAGATCGTAGCTGTTCCAGGAAGAGAAGGAAAAGGTGTTCCTGGCGAAGTTAAAAGCATCGAAATGCATCACGAGCAGCTCAAAGAAGCAACTCCTGGTGACAACGTTGGTTTTAATGTTCGTGGTTTCGGTAAAAAAGATGTTGCCCGTGGCGATGTTATTGGACATCCAGCTAACTTGCCTTCGGTTGTCAGCGAGTTCACCGCACAGGTTGTTATTTTAAATCATCCAAGTGTTGTAACTGTTGGCTATGCACCTGTCTTTCACATCCACACCGCTCAGATTGCTTGTCAAGTAACTGAGATTGTAGAGAAGAAAGATCCTGCAACCGGACAAACGCTAGAGAAAAATCCATCGTTTGTTAAAAACGGCGACATTGCTATTATCAAGTTCAAACCAGTGCAAGCACTTGTTATGGAGAAAAACGCTGAGTTTCCACAACTTGCACGCTTCGCTATCCGCGACTCGGGTAAAACCGTCGCAGCTGGTATGTGCATTGATATTGTGAAGAAAGCATAAGGGTCTGAAATGCAAGTCGCACGCATAAAAATAGCCTCGACGGACATTGGCAAGGTCAACGATATCTCTCGCCAGATTAAAGATATTGTTGATAGAACTGGTGTTGTCATGAAGGGACCGGTACCGCTTCCAACGAAGAAGCTGCGAGTAACCACTCGTAAGAGTCCTTGCGGAAATGGTACGGCAACTTGGGAGCGCTACGAGATGCGCATTCACAAGCGACTCATTGACGTGGGCATGGACGAGCGAACACTTCGTTTGATCATGCGCATCCACATCCCTGAGCAGGACTTCAACATCGAAATAGAAATGCTTGATGTATAGATTTCTTTTTAATTCATTTTTTTCTTTATTGTTCATCTTTGTGATAAACGTCTAGCATGAGGACTCTGTTGTTTTCATAGAGGTAAGAAAGTCTATGGGGGCTTACGTATACTTCTCTAGTTCCTTTTCTAAATCCTGTCAGGGGTTTTCCGATTTCTGGATGAAGTTCTATTTTTCTTAGCTGTTTATTTATTGCTTGCTTGAATTGTTTGTTCTTTATCTTGCCGAATTGATTCTTGAAATTTCTTGAAAAACCCAGCTCTACCATTTTTCAATTTCTTTAAAGAACTCTTCTGCTTCCATGACGGTGAATTTTCCTTCGTCGACCTCTTTGAGAGCTTCAGCAGTTCTCTTTGCAAACTCCAAATCTTCTAAGAATTTCTTGCTCACGCTCGATGCTTTCTTTAGTAAGAGCTTATCCTTTTGTTTGATGACAATGAGTTTTTCTCCTACTTTGAAGTCGTCTCGCATGTCAGCCGGAATAACAATTTGTCCTTTCGTGCTCATTTTCGTAATGCCCATATCCATGTAGAATCACCTAGAGGTAAGATATGTCTTACCACTTAAAAAATCTTGTGATTCTGTGTTTATTTTGAAGGAACAGGTATTTTAATTGACTTCCTGCAAGAAAACCGCTGAAAACAGGTGCGATATTGAAAAACAACTAGTTTTTGCATCTAAGCACTGCACCGAGTGAGGCTGCAATGAAGATGATACCAAGAAATCGATCTTGAAAGAAACTTTGCGGATAGGTTTGGATTAAGAACGAATTACTTGGCAAGAGCCACGTTGTGCTAAAAGGAAAGAAGACTTTGTGGAATAGTATGAAGAAAATAGGAAAGAAGATTGCTGCGATAAAGAGAACTGCACTTGCGATGAGCAAATACTTGCCAAGCTGATGCCTGTTTATTTCTTTTCTTCTAGCAATGATGATGGGTGCAAGGACTGCGTTGATCGTGATCGAGATCATCGTTAAGAATTTGACTTCTTGCATGTGCGTTACTTCATCAGGAGAGAAAAGGTTTGACAACTCTTTCCCAGAGAAATAAAACGACCTGAGTTCATCACTACGAACCATTTCAAAAATAAAAATGGAGTTAAGAAGAAAAAGAAAAACAGCAAGAGCGGTAATAACAGGTAAGGCCTTCATTAAGAAGAACTCTTAGCTGTTTTTCTTTAAAAAAATGATTGTGATTTCTTTTTACTTATGGAATTTTTTTTACGGAATGATATTTACTGTTTATTTATGATTTTCAATCTACTAAGAAATAATAAAAAAAATAAAAAAATAAAATCAATATGTTGCTGTTCACTCATTGAGCATGTCGCGTGCAATGAGTTCAACATCTAAGTTTCCTGAGTAGACTTGTCCTAGTGGTCTAACTGGTGCTCCTTTGAAAAAGCCAAAGTAGACTGTGTCAAGTTTTGCGTCTTCTGCCGATGCTTGCAATTGTTCACGCACAGGAGTTGCTTCTTGGATGCCTTTTTTCTCAGCAAATCCTGCAAGTTCTTTCATGGAAAGTACTGCGTCGTAGATAGGATCAATTGCAACTTGGCTTGACCAAATGCCTAGGTTTGAGATGCGAGAAATCGCATCGGACATGCGGGTAACGTTTTGAGCTGCTCTTCCATCTTTGAGTTCAGTCATGGCCTCATTAAAGTTGTTAACTCTTTCTGCCCAGTATGCTTTATGTTCTGCTACTGCTGCTGCAATTTGTTCAAACTGGTTATCTATTCGTGATTGGTATTGCTCAAACATCTCTTTGATATTTTCTTGGCTTTCTTCAATTGTTAGCACTCCAGATTCTATTACAAAGATGCCACCAATTTTTGATTGCATAGTCAAGCCAATGATGTTGCCAACCAAAGAGTCAAGTGTTCCTGCACTGCCAAACTCAATTTGACCTACTCCGCGAAAAGCTCCAGCGCTTCTTGTGGTACAATATTTCTTTCCATCAAGTCCGATTAATCCTTCGTAGCCTGTTAATGCTCCGCCGATGAGTTGATGAACTTGATCTCTGGTTATTTGTTTCACTCTCATTTTTGTTTTCCTCTGTTGTTGTTTGTTACCAATGCACTTTGCATTGGAAGGTTCATGATTTACTTACTCAAGCTCACGAAGAGTTGTGCTTTACCATCAGTATTTGCTTGAAGTTCTCCGTAGACTTGTGCGCCAAGAAACTTGCCACCGTAGGTAAGTGAGCCGATGCCTGTTGTTTCTCTTGCGTCGTTGTCATGTGTTGCGCCAAGGCTAAAGGTGAGTCCTTTTCCTGTGTTGTAGCCTACTTCAAGTAGTTCTGAAGTGATGTCTGTTCCGTCGCCTGAGATGGATGTTTTCAAACTCCATCCGTCGTTACTTTTCTTTCCTGTTGGGGTTAGGTGGGTTGCCGTTTCGTCGAGTTCGTAGCCACCTAAGATTTTACTGATCAAGGTTGGTCCGAGTGGTCCAACTAAGCCACCAGGGTTTTGCGAGGTGATGTTGCTTGCACTCCATGCTCCTGTTTCGTCGGTTTTTGTGTAGAATAAGCTACCTATATTTCCTGAGGTGAGTCCAAGGCCGAAGCGAAAGTCGGTGTCTTTGAGTGTTGCGCCGATGCCTAAGTTGTCATCACGAACAGTAATGAATGCTTGTGGTGCGTGGTCTCTATCGCTGTGTGTGTAGAAGTCACCTACTGCCCAGTCAAGGGTTCGAAGGCCAATACGTTCTGAACCTACTGCGACAGGTCCTTGACTTTCTAAGACGCCGTCGGTGTCGAAGTTCATCCAGAGTGGTGCGACGTAGGTGTCGCCAACACTAAAATCAAGTCCAATGGTTCTTGTTTGGTCTTCACTATCATTAACTGCGCGAAGCCATAAAGAACTGGTGTCGATGACTTTTGATGTGTCTTCGAACAGCTTGTAGGCGATGTGGCCTGCAAGGGTTTCGTTGTCTTGTGTTGTCATGCCGTTTGCAGAAATTGGGCCAACGGTAATGCCTGCTCGCTGTGTGTACTGTCCTGTTGTTGTGTCAAAATCATTTGATGCTGTTTGTGCGAGTGCTGTTGTTGCAAGTGCTCCTCCAAGAAGCGTTGTGGTAATCATTTGTTTCATATTCATTTCGTGTTTCACCTTGTTTGTTATTACCTTTCGGTAACAATAATTACTGCCTAGAAGTATTTATACTTTTTTATTAAACTATATATATTAGTATAATTATATAAATAAACGAAATAAATATAAATAGGGATTATTATTAAACAATTATGAAGAGAAAACTTGTCAAACAGGGCGCAGCAACACTTATGATCTCTTTGCCAAGTAAGTGGATAAAAGAACATGAACTTGGAAAAGGTGCGGAAGTAAACGTTGCGTCGTCAGGTGAAGCGTTGCTTATAACGCCTGAAAGTCTTAGTACGCAAACCAAAAAAGAAACCACCATTGATCTTGTTTCAAACGTTGAATCTTCTGTGCGCACACTCATCAGCACTGCCTATCGTCGAGGCTTTGATCGCATCACTGTGCGTTTTGCAAATGAAGAACAATTTGCTCTGCTCCAAGACACTATTGCAACAAAACTTATTGGGTTTGATATTATCAAAAAAGAAAAAGAATATTGTGTGGTGGAAAACATAACTGAGCCAAGTGCGGATCAATTTGATCCCATCTTGCAGAAAGTGTTCTTTAACATCGATATTCTTTTTGACATCACCAAATTGCGCTTGCAAGGAAAAGAAGGAGAAGAATCGTACGCAGCAGTTGAAGAACGCATCATGAAGTATGACAATTTTTGCAGACGCATTGTTGTTAAAGAACGTTTGCTTCGTGACCGAGCAGAATTCTTCTGGGCATTCTTGCATCTTATCGATCATGGACATCGTGAATTGTATCATTTAAACAAAGCTATTCCTAAACCGATAAAAGCTAGAAAAGAAGTGATTGCTCTTTTAGAAGATGCGCGCGAACTCTTTCATGCGGTAAGAGATACCTATTTGAAGAAAAATATTGCGCTTCTTGCAAAAGCGCATGCCTTAGAGAAAGACTTACTCTACAAACGCGGCTATGAATTGTTAGAAACAGCCAAAGGCAAAGAAACAGTTGTCTTGTATCACTTACTTGCATCGGTGAGAAAATTCTTTCAAACGAACAGTCCTTTGAGTGGTGTTCTGCTTTGACTTAATGGAAACCGAACTGTGCTGCGTTATTCCAGAGTGAGTCAAGTTGACTCTGGTTGAATTCTATCCTATCGGTAAGCTTGGGAACATCTGCAATAAATCGTTCCTGGGCTGCTTGATACACTTCAAATGTTTGTTGCACTTCAGGATGTGTTGCTATCCAGTCGCGAGCAAATACATCATCTCTTAACATTTTTACTTTGTCTTTCCATTCAAGTCCTGGAATGCCAAACTCCCACAACTGATATCTTCCCTCATTATATGTTTCTTCCTGTCGTTTAATGGGAAGATACATGCACGAGTTAATGGTGCCTGTTGAGTCGCGCACAACAATTTGCAGAGGTTGTACTTCTGTATTGTTTGTGTTCGGCATGTTCAGATACGTGTGCAGAGGGTGTCTGTTACTTTTATTTCTTAGAGTAAATTCGTGGCCTTCGTCGGGGAGGCTCACTTCCATCGTCAGGTTTTTTGGTTCGAAAGTGTAGCCTTTTGATGGGGCTTCATACACTTCTCCTAAGCTGAGCTGATCAGGCATTCTATTAAGTGCTAAGAATTTCAAATCAACGCCTTGTGTTTCTTCTCCAACAATTAACGGAATGTGTGTGCGGAACATAAGGGTTCCTTTTTCTGGAAGTTTAAGATGTTCTGACCAATCGTTGCCGTATTGTGGCTTTTCATTTCCTGGAGAAAACAATTCAACAACAAAGTAATGCGTTCCTGGCGCGATGTCTTCCGGAATAGTATAATTGATGCCATCTCCATATGCTCCTCCTTCGTGCATGTCAAGAGCCACTGTGCTTTCGCTGCGATCTGGCCAGACGCCAACATGATCTTCTTTGTCAATGCCTTCAATATATGCTCTGCCATAAAAATGGGGGAGGCTGAGGAATCTGTAAATTCCATAGTTTCCATCAAATATAGGTATTTTTTCGCAAATCGCTTCGATGTCTCCTGAGAGCGATTCGCCTGGCGCGACGCGCAATGCTTCTACTTCTGGCCAGCGGTGATCACAATCGTCCCAGGAGTAAAGTCTGACTGTCGCATCAAATAAGTCGTTGCTAATGTCTGCTGTTCTGTCAAGCACTTTCATTTCAACGCCGCGTTTGCTTTCTTCTGCGAGCTGCGCTGCAAAGTCTGCTGATTGGTAGAGAAATGCGCCAACAGTGCTGAGAGTAACTGTGCTTAAGACTCCTGCTGCGAACATGGTTTGCTTTGCATAATTGGTTACTAGGTGTTTGAAGAATCCTGGTTTTTTGAGTTCTGCAAATGCAGCGATTGCTTGATCAATATTTTCAAATCGTTCTTCGCGATCGTGTGAGACTAAGCGATCGATAAAGGGAACATATTTTTTTGCTCCTCCTTTAATTTTGTGGAGTGCTTCTTTGATTGCTGCTAGTGAGTTGTCGCGGACTTCTTCGCCTGTTAAGGCATAGATCATATTTTTTCCTATGGCAAACAGTTCAGATGTTTCGTCGTGCGCTTGCGTTTCTCCAAGAGTTGGATCAAGAATATACGTTGATCCTCCTGTTGGTAAGACTTTCGCTTGTACTCTATCTTTTTTGATCGCATTTCCATAATCTGTCAAACGACTTTCAATTCCTTTGTTTGTTTTTTTAACTAAGATGTTTCGTTTATGATTGTCTCGATGGTACACGCCAACTTCATTTATTAAGTAACGCTCTGCTTCGAGCTGTTGTGAGAATAATTCTTCAAATTCTTTTTTTGATAACACTCCATCTTCTTGGACGAGTTCTTCAAGCGTTTTACCATCGAAGAAATTTTCTACTGTGATGGTTCCTGATGGTGATCCTAACGCGAGTAATTTTTCACTCACGAAGAAATCGCGAAGACCGATAAGATAATGTTGTTCAGGATGTTCAATTTCTGAAATGATATCGAGTTCGTTTTCTGTGGTGCAGCCCCGTTCGAGTACATGACGTTTTGCATGTGAAGAGACCAATTCATTTGCTGCAATGTCTGCTTTGAAGATGACGGGAAGTCCTGCTTTTCCCCAATTTGCCAGGTAGGTTTTTCTTGTTCCTCCTTTTCTATGAGGTCGAAGCGAGCTGTACTTGCCCATGGGGTCGTGTGAGCTGAGAATTTCTAAAATTTCAGCAAGTACAGCGTCGGATGCTTCGCCTTGTGTTGGGGTGGTGTTGAGGTGTTGGGTAAGATCTTGAAGTGCTTGTTCTGCTTCGTGATCTGCAGGATAGTCGTCTGCGTCAATCACTGTTCCTTCTTTTCTTGAAGGGGGGTTTGGAGGGGTCACTGCTGTTTTCATGCTGCTCCCTCCTCTATGATATCGATAGTAAGTTTCACCATGGTTTTGGGCTTGAGTTTATGTTCTAGAATGCGTGGAATGACAATTATTGCTTGCGTTCCGTGTTTTGCAATTTTTTTGGTGATGGTGTATTGTTCGCCCATTTTTAGTCACTTTTGAGTAATTATACATAGGAGATACATATTTAAATACTTTTCGCTTTTTTAACCACTCATAAGTGGTTTAATGACGGTCAGAAGCTATTTAAATGGGGTTTGATCTGTTACAATTATGGGGAAAGGAGCTCTCTCGTTGTCTGTTAGGATGTATACGCGCGTTGCAGCATTTCGAACAAAACTCTTTGCACCACTCTCTTTTATTGTCACAAAGCTGCATATTACGCCAAATCATCTCACGTTGCTTGGCATTCTCTTCTTTTTGCTCTTTGCATGCTTTGCTCGGACAAGACCAACAATAGCGCTCCTCTTTCTTATTATAGGCTACCTTCTTGATCTCATGGATGGTTCGCTTGCAAGGTATCAGAACGTAACAAGTGATCGGGGAAAGTTTATAGACATGGTTGCTGACAGTCTTAACTTCACCCTCTTTACTATTGGTTTAGTATTTGCAAATCTTCTTTCAGGATTTATTGGCATGATTGCCGTATATGTTATGGCTGCAAGTAAACTATTTCGATCAATATATCATGCGCAATTACTTCCGTCGTCTTGGCGATTTCACGCGGTTGCGGGAACAGTTCCAAACATATTTGTTGGACTTGGCTATCTTTCCTTTCTCTTTTATGTTCTGACATCAACACTCGTTTTCTTTGAACTCTATTTGCTTCTTGTGTTTATGCTCGCAATTGACGCGCTTCTTTTTTTCTTTCGTATACTTAAGAATTAACAAAATGGAATTTCGTGTAGATTATCATATGCATCCAAACTTGCCGCGAAACGATGCGAGAGCATACAAGCGAGCAAAACGCTATTGGTCTGTCTTACAACAGCTCAGTATTAACGTAATTATGGTTACTGAGCATGTCTATAAGCATCCTCAACGTGCTTATGCAGTAATGAACCAGACCAAACCAAGGAATTGTTTTGTTTTTCCAGGCATGGAATACCTCACCAAAGAAGGCGTGGACATCTTGCTGTATGCAAAAGATGAATCGCTCTATACCTATCCTGAGTTAAAACCAAAAAACTTGACTTGTGAAGAACTCATCGCTTTTGCAAACACACACGCACTTGTTGCCATCATCGCCCATCCAAGAATTCTTGGAACAACTTCTTACATAAACACAAAAGGATACGATGCCTATACAAAAGATGCCAACAAATTTGCAGGTGTTGAAATAGCAAATGAGGTATTTTCAGGTATTCCTTTTGCAAGTAAATTGTTACAGTTCTTATTTCCATTACAAATAAAAAAAATGCAACAGACAATGCATTTACCACGATCTGATTATCCAAAACATCCACAACTCCTTACTGCAGGAAGTGATGCGCACCATTCGTGGGGGTTAGGCACATATGTGCTTATACGCACATCAAAAGAAAAACTTTATCAAACAGTACTTGCAAACAAGTCTCCTCAGGTGGTTGGAAAACAAAGAACTCCCTTTCATCTTGGCCATTTTATTCGAGAGTCTTGCACAGTCTTTCACGAATATTTACTAAAAAAGAGGTTTTCATGATAACAACAACATTGCTTGGTTTGTTTTGGCTCTTTCTTCCTGCAGGTTTTGCAAATATGGCACCGGTCATTTTCAAAGGAGTTGATCTGCTTAACAAGCCAATTGATTTTGGAAAGACCTTTCGTGGTAAACGTATTTTTGGCGCGCATAAAACCTTTCGAGGATTTTTCTTTGGAATACTCTTAGCAATCGTCATTCTCTATTGGCAGACTCTTCTTGCACAGAAAACTGCTTGGTTTGCACTTCTTGATTACTCGTCAATTTCTGTTCTTGGCGTTGGCTTTCTTCTCGGATTCGGTGCGCTTGGCGGCGATGCGCTCAAAAGTTTCTTCAAACGACAATGTAATATTAAACCCGGGGCAAGATTTATTCCTTTCGATGAAATTGATTGGGTGGTTGGCACGCTGGTATGTTTATCGTTTATTGTTTCTTTTTCATGGCTGCAGATTATTCTTTCCCTTGTCATGTTTTCCTTTCTGCACATACTCACCAACTTTGTTTCCTTCACCCTTGGCTTGCGAAAAACGCAGTGGTGATTCTTACATTAATTTAATAAACTGCAAGCATTTTCTTTGTTTTGATGGGATTGTTTGATGATGTGCTTGGTGGAACGCTCGTAAAAAATGAGGCGGCGCTCGATTTCGAATTCGTGCCAAAACTTCTCCCCTTTCGAGAATCTCAGCAGCACTATGTCGCAACGGTAATCAAACCTTTGCTTGCCGGTCACTCGGGAAGAAATTTACTTGTTCATGGCTCTCCTGGTATTGGAAAAACTGCTGCGATCAAATGGGTCTTACGGGACTTAGAAGAAAAAACTGATGAAGTAGAAGTTATTTTTATCAATTGTTGGCATCATAATTCCACCTATAAAGTGCTTCTTGAAATTGCTGATCAACTTGGCTATAAATTTACGCAAAATAAAAAAACGGTTGACTTATACAAAGTTATTGAAACTTTAGTGAACAAAACAAGCGCCGTCTTTGTTTTTGATGAAATAGACAAAGTTGACGATCTTGACTTTCTTTATTTTGTCCTTGAAAAAATTTACAAAAAAGCAATAATTCTTATTACGAATTTCAAATCATTCCTTGTCGATCTTGATGAACGTATTAAGAGCAGACTTCTTCCTGACTTGCTTGAGTTCAAACCATATTCTGAGAGTGAAACAAAACAAATTATTGCAGAACGTGTTAAGATTGCGTTTTTTGACGGGGTGTTTGCGCCAGACGTGTTTATGCCTATTGCACGCAAAGCATTTTTGCTTAAAGATATTCGCACGGGTTTATTTTTACTTCGCGAATCATCACTTCTTGCAGAAGAAGCATCTCGAAAACTAGTTACTAGCGAGGATGTGTCTACAGCAATGAAGAAGCTTGATGATTTTACTGTCAAAAACTCTTCTGATTTAGAAGCTGATGAAAAACTCGTGTTAACTTTAGTGAAAGATCATTCGGGAAAAAAGATCGGCGATCTCTTTCGTCTCTACCAATCTCAAGGTGGCGTGTCCAGTTACAAAACTTTTCAGCGGCGAATTAAAGCTTTGGCAGAGGGTGGTTTTGTTTCTGCTTCTAAGCAGTCAGGCAAGGGCGGGAATACTACGATTATTGAGCGTAAACTCACCGAATATTAACGTTCACTGGACACGCAGCGGTCTTTGTCAAACTCCTTAATTCTTATAATCTAGCAGTTTCTTTATAATCGTTACACCCACTGGTCAAGTCTTGACGCCGTCCTTATAAACTTCTCAACCTCCCATCACTATACCGAAAAACGGGGTGATACAATGGTATTAGGATATGATGACAGAATCGGAAAACTTTTTTTGGATCAAATGACGCAGGTGACAAAGCAAAGTTTAGATTATCAATTTTCAGATGCGTGGCTATAAAACTTAGGTGAGGTGTTTGCAATGCAAGAAGATAAGTACAACTATTACCCAGAGATTATTACCGACGTGCTCCATGAACATGGACTAATTATTGCCGAAGAACGTAACTCTTTCGAAAACTTTATGAGGGAGGTGCACCACGAAGCTGAATTATGAATAGAAAGGGCTTTGGATGGTTTTTACATTCTTTTTTTGCACTTTTACTAACGCTGTTTGTGCTTTGGGTGCTCTATTCCATCGGCGTTGACCTTTCTATCAAGACGCTTCTTTTCGCTCTTCTTATTGGTTATATTTATGGCCTGTTGCCTGATCTTGACGAAAAAAGATCGGTTATTCACGGCTGGCTTATCGATCTTGGACTGCTCATCGCTTTGGTGAGTGTCTTTATTAGCAAAGAAATAGCAGTCATAGCTCTTGTCTGTTTGCTCTTTATGCGAACGCTTCGTCACAGGCGATTTGTCCATTCCATAATTGCCGCTCTTATTTTTAGCGCGCCTCTTGCTCTTTTGCATTGGGTGTATGCGCTTGTTGGATTCTTAGCCTATTTGCTCCATCTCATTATGGATGGCACGCTCAAGCTGAAGTGAGTACTTTTATATACGAAACATTATTTCTTACACGCACATGTGCGGCATAACTGGAGCGATCTCTGCAGAGCATAGCGAGCAAATTACCTTACTTTTGAGTCGCTTGGCCCATCGGGGGCGAGACGGACAACAAATTGTTCGAAAAACCCTTGCATCGTTCGCCCATGCACTTCATGCAATTGTCGGTCATGAACTCCAACCATTTGAAGCAGAAGATTTTGTTTTTGGCGTGAATGGAGAAATCTATAATTGGCAAGAATTAGGAGCGAAAAAAGAAGAGCGCTGTAAAAATGATGCTCACTTATTTTTCTCGCTCTTGACAGATCTACTAAAAAACAAACGATTAACAAAGGAATCTGCCGCAACCATTGAGCAAGAAGTGCTTTCGTTGCTTGATGGCGTCTATGCATTTTTTTTATATGATGTAAAAACAAACAATCTCGTGCTCGGGCGAGATGTGCTTGGCGTCAAACCGTTATGGTTTGTTTCTGATGAAGAGAAATTCCTTTTCGCTTCTGAAAAAAAAGCTTTTGCTGATGTGTCGCCTGCGATTCCTGAAGAACTTAATCCAAGAAATCTTCTTTTTTTCGATGGAATGCACACGTCGTTTATTGCAAGATCTTTTTTTTCTCTTTCTGAGAACAACGAGTTTTCCTTAGAAGACCACGAACCTGATATATTGCTCGAAAAGTTTTCCTGCGATAGTTCTGCACTCGAAGCATTTCGAAACGATTTGCGGGGTGATATTTCAAAAGAAGACTTTGAAAAACTTATTTCTCATATCTCGTCGCTCTTAGTGCGATCAGTAGCGAAAAGGATTCCTGATGTTCCCGCAGCAGTTCTTTATTCGGGAGGAATTGATTCAACGCTTCTTGCTTTTATTCTTTCGAAACTTGGCAAAGATATTGTAGGGGTCATGGCTTTTGCTGGAGAGGAAACAGAAGAAGTAAAGCGAGCACGCATGACTGCGCAAACTCTTGGTTTTCCTTTTCTTGCAGCGCCCATAACAACGCAAGCATTACTTGCACGTTTACAGCTCGTTCCGGATCATATCGAATCTGCAGATCCTGTTAAGTGTGCAATTGCGATTACGTTTGATGCAGCAGTTGAAGCCTTGCACGGAAAAAGAAAAGTAATCTTTTCAGGTCTTGGCGCTGATGATATTTTTATTGGCTACAAACGAATGCTTGAAGGAGCCGCCATTACTGAGGATTCCTTATCATATTTGCGACGATTGTATGAGCGAGATTTGTATCGTGATGATGTGATTGCGATGTTGCATCAAACCGAACTTCGCGTTCCTTTTCTTGACAAAGCATTAGTGTCTTTTCTTCTTTCGCTGCCAAGCACATTAAAAGTTGGCGCAAAAGATGTCAAGCCTCTGCTACGGGCAGTCGCTTCATTTCTTGGCATGCCCTCGCATATGGTAACCACACAACGCCGCGCCGCGCAGTATTCGAGTCGAGTCACCCACGAACTGCAGCGCTTACTCAAAGATGATGTGCTTCTTGAAACGTTGTCTTTACCAAAAAAGCCAGCTCATGTAAGAGAACTTTTTTCGTTACTGACAGCACACCGCATTCCCCTTGCAAGTTTGTTAAGCACGGGAAAAGATAGTGTGCTTGCACTTCACGTGCAACAAAATCTTAATTATGCAATCACCACTGTTGTGACAATCGCAAGTAAGAATCAAGATTCTTTCATGTTTCACACGCCAACAATAGAACTTGCAAAGTTGCAAGCAGAAAGCATGGGATTGCCACTTGTTATGCAAGAAACACGTGGTGAGAAAGAAGACGAACTTGCTGATTTGCGAACAGCTCTTTTACGAGCAAAAGAAACGTTTCACATTCGTGGCGTCGTTTCTGGCGCATTATTTTCAAACTATCAACGAACACGCATTGAACGAGTATGTGATGAACTTAATTTAAAATGTTATTCTCCGTTATGGCACATGGAGCAACGTGCCGTCATGAAGATGCTTTTTGCTGGGAAGTTTTCTTTTATGTTTACAAAAGTTGCAGCGCTTGGTCTTGATGCGTCATGGCTCGCGCGACCTATTACCGAATCTGATTTAGTTGCGCTTGAAGCGTTGCATGCAAAATATGGTGTTAACATCGCAGGTGAAGGTGGTGAGTTCGAATCACTCGTTCTTGACGCGCCACTTTTTTCTAAACGTATTAACATAGAAACAAAAATTGTTCAAGATGATGAACTGAGTGCGCATGTAGAAATTGTTGGAGCTGGGTTAACAGAAAAAAAGTAATTACATTGCTTTTCGATTGTCTGCTTGCCTGTCATATGAGTGGGCAATGTTTTTTGCTAGACCAATTTCCGGAGAGGTTTCTTCCGTACTTGGCGTTGCATCGTAGAGTGTATCAATTAATTGATAACTTGCTTTGCGAACTTGTTCAAGTGCAAGAAGCTGATTGTTTTCAATACTTTGGGAGCGAACTTTTCCTTTGTCATCTTCTTGTGTTTGCGGCATTGAAGCGTAGAAATCAATAACTGCTTGAGCTGCAAGGTATGCATGACCAATAAGTGATCTTCGTGTTTGATCTCCTTCTTGAGTGCTGTTTTCTTGGGTTTGATGAATTGCTTTTTCGTATGTTTTTAATTTGTCTGCAAGTGCGAGATGTTGAGCAGCTTTCTTTAGCGTCGTCGGTTCTTGGTAGCCGAGTGTACCGAGCACGTGAATGACGCTGTCATGATACGAAACGAGTGCTTCTTGTGCGATCTTGAGTGCTGTTTCATATGCTGCTGCTAGTGTGGGGGCTTGTTTGACAAACGCTTCCCTGTATGTGTGATCGCTTTCTGTTGGTTGTGAGAGTTCTATGTCTTGAACGACTTCTTTTCCTTCTGGATTATCAAAAATGAATCCTCCTGTCGCGTACCCGCTTGGTCTAAAATGAGCGGAGTTTTTGAAGAATCTTGCTTTCTCTTGAGCAATAGCAACGACGCGTTTGAGATTATCTGACTCAGCATATTCTTCTTGATCTTGAAGATAGGTGGCAAATGCTTCAAATCCTTGCCCAAGTTCGGCAAGTGCTTTGTGATATGCCATCGATCCATGTTCGATCCAGAGTGCTACTGCTTGCTCAGTGAATTGATCACTTGTTGATTTTACGAGGTGGGTTCTTCCGGTCTCGTCGGGTTCGCTTTCTACTTCAGTTATTGCAGTGGTTCCATGTAATGTTAAGGAGCGGTATAATTCATTGGAGAACCGACCATATTCTTTTCCTTCTAATGCTTCTGCGAGTTGTAGGTTTCCATCAATTCCTGCAATGGCGTTCATCGTATGATGTCTAACGGTGCCATTCATGATGCCAATGATGTGCTCCAGACTTCTACTCTGACCAAGGTGTTTCATTTCACTACTTATTAGTAACTAATAATTTATAAATGTTGTGTTTTTCTTTATAAAAGAAAGAACGCCAACGCCCGGATTGTTTTGCACGTTAGTGGAAAACCGCGGAACGAAGCGACTGCGTGTTCAAATAAGGGCATCCTGCTTACTTAGGTAAAAACGCCAACGCCCGGATTTGAACCGGGAATTCCTTACGGAACAAGATTTCCAGTCTTGCGCACTACCAGGTTATGCGACGTTGGCATGAATGATTGTGAGTGGCTAAAGGCAACCCAAATCAACGTTTCGAATTCGAACTCTCTTTATATAGCTTATGGGAAAGTTTTTATGTTTGAACGTATTTCCTTTGTTCATGTCGCTAGAAGAAAGCCAATTACTCTTGGAAGTTACTCCCTCTACTTCGCCTGATGACATAGCAAAAGTTTTTCAGGAAAATAGGGGAAAATTGGTTCGGGTGAGGCACGCTACAGAAGTCATCGTTCTTGGCGTGATTGATCCTGATATTGATTACTTGACTGTTTCTCAGTTCACGTTGCTTGAGGCAACAGGCATATTTCGGGAAAAACCAGCTGACTTTGTTGACAAATATACAACAGTCGAAGCAATTTATTTGCAGGCTTACAAGGGTGCGCTTCAAGATTAGTTGTTTTTACGCGCATCTTTGTTAAGAATTTCTTTTGCAATCTTTTGATCGATGGCAACGATGTGTTTATGAGCTTGTAATTGTTTGAACTGTTCATCAAGCGCGTAGCGAATTCCTTCTGAACTTGGCAATCGAATAACAGGAATACCATATTTTACCAAGCTGTACAAGTATGAGGTAATTGCGTCCTCTGCAAGTCCAAGTTCAAGACAGATGTCTGTTGCCAAGAGTGGTTTTTCCGCTGAGTACAAGGCAAGAAATATTTCTTGTTCGCGAATACTAAGAGTGATTGGTTCGTTCTCAAATCGATCTCCGGGACTGAGAAGAATTTCTATAGCGTCCATACGTTCACTGAGTTTGCCAATTTTTTGATCGAGTTCGTTTAATGCTTCAATGGTAGAAATAATTTCACTCGTGTTTTGGTTGATAGAGTCAAGATGCACATCGAGTTCTTCTTTTATTTTATGAAAAGAAGCGTGCAAATTTTTCTTAACTTTATCAAGTTCCCCCATGTCAACAAAGAGCAAGAAGAGGATATTTATAAAATTAACTTAGCGAGAAGAATCTGCTTGTCGTTCAAGCTCAAGCTTCTTTGCAATGGCCGTTGAGGTATTGCTCATCTCGAATGCTGCAACGATTTCTTCAGAAAGTGCTTTGCTTGCTGTTTTCTTTTTGTTAAATGACTTCTGGTAGGTTCCTTGGGTCATTAACTTAAGGACAACGTCAATGCGTCTTTGTGGAGCGCATTCAACTGCCTTTGGATAACGTGCGCCTCCGTATTCGATCGTGATGATCTCTTCGCGAGGTGCTGCATTTTCCAATGCTTTGACAAAGACCTCAACAGGGTTTTTCTTTGTTTTTTCTTCAACGAGTTCAAATGCCTTAAGAACCGTTTGATACGCATTTGCTGCTTTTCCTGTGTTGTGACCTGATGAAATGAAGTGCTCTTTTGATTTATGGCCCGAAACCATGAATCGATTGATGAGCCGTTCGACAATAAAAAGTTTTGATTTATGGAATCTTCTACCCGCGTATCGTGCGCCTGTTTTTGGCACAATGACTGGCGTTGTAGAAATATACCTTTGCAAGCCAGGATCGACTACCTTGATCTGAGAGCAATCCCATTTGTTAAATGCTAAGACATCCATGTACTTCCTAGCGAATCAAGAACGTTTTATAAAACTTACGCTGGCAAGAAGTTCTTGAAAAACGTTTTCATCGTACGACTCCTTATATGTTTGTGCGAGTAGAGTAATGCTTGTTTTGTCAATTATGATGTTTTTTTCTCGAAGAAGCTTTTCAATGCGTGTGCTGGTAAGGTACTGTACGAATTGGTTGACGTTTTTCGGTCGAGGAGTTTTTCTTACTCGTTCAAAGTCGATGAAGATGGGCTTATGGTCTCGTATGATGATATGTTTTGGTGGATGATTCATTTCAAACTTATTCATTTGTCGCCTGTCAAGTTCCCTGCAGTGTTGAAGACAGGTTTGAAGAACGTGGCGCACCTTAGCTGATTCTTCTTGCACGATGTAGTCTTCTATTGTTATGCCTTCAATAAATTCCATGGCTAGCTCAGCACCCTCATACGTAATTGGTTTGGGTGTAAATCCAGAATCTGCAAGTTCTTGCAACATATGGTATTCGTGTTCGAGTGTGTTCGTTGTTGCTCGCTCATTGCATACCTTAATGGCAATCGTGCCTTCTCTGTACACGATGCCTCGTTTTCCTTTTGCAACAAGAGTTCTCATTTTCTATATGATGGAGAAAAGTAATCCGCCAACAACTGGCAAGACGATGTTATCATCAAGCGGCGTGAACATTTCAACAATACTCAGCGTGATGCTTGCGGCAAGCGCAATAAAAAAGTTATCAAGAAAGATAAGAAGCACTGCGGTGCTTGCAAGTGACGCAATAAACGAGGCAATAACACTTTTTCTTCCAATGCGAAGTGCTTTTGTAGGTAAGTTCACTCCGACAATCGTTGCCAGCGAATCAATGATGCTAAAGGCGATGATGCCAAGACTTGATGCGCTTGACTCAAAAAGAACAGCGGCAAGCGTGATGCCAAAAAAGAACGTGAGTACGCCTTGCAACGGAATTTTTTCTTCTCGCTGAACAAGGGTGAGCACATATTTTCTCATGCCTTTGTGATGTGCAAAGAAAATAATGGCGCTTGCAAGTGCAACGCAAACAAGAATGACGATGAATGTTTTGTAATCAAAAAATTCGAGGTAGAGGCCAAGACCTGCAATGAGGCCAACAAGTAAATGGGCAAACTGCCTTAGGAGTTCTTTTACCATGGGATCACCGCGCCAATAGTTGTGGTAATGATTGCTGCGATGATCATTCCTGCCCCCATGCCTTGCAGGAACGTTTTGAGATGAAACTTGAAGACTGATGAGAGAAAGGCGCCTGTGACTGCTCCCGTAACTGGGAGAGGAATACCAATAAACAAGGTTAACGCTATGACTTTGGAGGTTGTTGAGATTTTTTTCCCAAACCGATCAATTTTTTTCTCCATGTGCTTTTTGACAAGTGGGAAGGTGAGAAGCCACGCGTACGTTTGTGAAAAGAGAAAAAAACTGGCAAGGCCAAGAATTGCATTTCCGATAAGAGCGGTAATAATAACTGCGCCTAGAGGAAGGTCCGTTGCCATACCATACAGGATTGCTCCCCGAAGTTCTGAAACGGGCAGTAAACTTAGGATGAAGACACGTGTTAGCATTGTTGTTTGAACAAGAGGTGGTTTGTTTTAGTACTTTTCGATTTCTGAAATACCGTATTCATTCAAAAACCTTTTTTAGTGTGCAAAACACTATACTAACATACGAAGTCGAAAGCTTTATATATGAAAACAACACAGAGAAAGCCGTAAACTACTTTTAGTTTTAAGAAATAAACCAACATATGAGGTGTGTAATAAATGAGATGGAATAAACGCGGACAGGCAGCGCTCGAATTCCTGACAACGTACGGCTGGGCATTCCTAGTCATTCTAGTCATGATCGGCGCATTATCCTACTTTGGAATCCTAAGTCCAGATAGATTTACAAGTGAACGATGTAACTTCGGCACAGAAGTCGTCTGTAACAAAGACGAAGCATTGTTAACAGCAGCAGATACGGAAACGCTGCGAGTTAAATTGCAAAACAAAATGGGTAATGCAGTTACCATTACTGGTTTTGAAATCACTGCAACTGATGGATCATTTTCGAATTGTGTGTTGAGTTATGTTGATACGAACAATGATTTCTCTTTCGACACAACAGTTGATGGCCCAGAAGACTTTGCTGGCGCAACAATGTTAAGCAGTCACATCCTTCAAAACAATGAATTCGAAGACTTCCGATTTGATTGTGCAGGTCAAGACTTGCCAACAAACAGAAAAGTTCCTATCGAAGCAAAGCTTACGTATCAAACACAACCAGGCTTTGACAAGGATTTACTAGGAGAATTATACTTGACGGCGAACTAAGCTGCCAAGACGTATGAGGTGTAAAAAAGATGAAATTCAATAAACGCGGACAAGCCGCATTGGAATTTTTAACAACGTACGGCTGGGCGTTTCTCGTCATTCTCGTTATGATTGGCGCACTCGCCTACTTCGGCGTGTTAAGTCCAGACCGTTTTGCAAGTGAACGATGTAACTTCGGCACAGAAATTGCCTGTGACAAAGATACGTCGCTTTTAACAGCACAAGAAACAAACACAGTGCAAATCATGTTATCTAACAAGATGGGCAAGGAAATTGACTTACTTAATTTCCGCTTAAAACCAGCAGATGCAGCATTCGCAGAATGCTTTGGATTGCCAGATATGCAAGCAGCGACTCCTGCAACAAACACATACGCGGCAGCGGTTAATGCGTACTTTTCTGCGGGAACATCAAACGCGAATGTATATGGTGGTTTCTGGACTGGAGTCCCAGCAACAGATGTTTACGAGTGTTCTGGATTTTTAGACCCTGCAAACATTTGCTGTAATGATGATGGAGACAGTGACTGTACTTCAGGACCTGATACGATTGCATCTTGGACGTCAAGAGCAGCAAATCTTCCTGACGAAATCTTAGCACAAGATAATGGAACAGGAGTATTTTACTGTCCAGGAACATACTTTTGTGATGTGGGAAATACAGGAACTGCATTAGGAACCGCAACCGCATTTGCTCCTGCAACAGGTTGTACGGATACTGCTGCAACTGCAGGTGGTGTTTGTTCTAAGGTTATGATGGAGAATGATAATGGTATCTTCACCATGCATTGCCCAGGAACGAGTGCTGCTACGAACACGAATATGGAAGTTGGACGTAAGAAGGCTGTTGAAGCTGAGCTTACGTACCACACTGGCGATGCGAATTATGCAAAGAGTATTGCTGGTGACTTGTACCTAACCGTGAACTAAATTTTTTTTTAATTTTTTTTCTTATTTTCTTTTATGAGGGTGTAACTGATGACTAGACGCGGACAAGCTGCTTTGGAATTCTTGATGACGTATGGTTGGGCGTTTGGTATTATTCTTATTACGATTTCTGCGTTAACGTATTATATGATTTCTTCTCCTGATGATTTGGTTAAGGATTATTGTAGTGTTGGTCTTGATTTTTATTGTGGTGATGAGTTCAAAATTGATTTTGATGCGTCTTTGCATTATGTTACGGTGAATCTTGGTCATACGCTTGGTGTTCCTGTTACCATTCATGATTTTTGGTGTACTGATCCTTTGAATGGTCAGCATTATTTTCGTTTTTTGAATGAGTCTGCTGGTTCTATTGTTGCGTTTAATGGTGGTGGTATTAATTATGATTTTTCTTCTCATAATCGTAAGATCTTTAATTGCACGGTTGAGGGCTTAGAATTGGGTCATAAGAACCTTATTTATGTTGATATTGTGTATTCGAAGGCTGGTGGTGGTTTGCCGCAACATCAGCGTGGTGAGATTTATACGTACGCGGAATAGTTTTGTTCTAAGAGAAACATTTTTAAATGGTTTGGCGTTTCTTTGGCTAATTGGCTAGTTGATAAAATGGCGGGCTCAGGCGATTCTAAGGGCATTCACACATTTCCTTGGAGTCAGTAGACTTTTGCCCTGATAGTGTAGTGGCCTATCATGAAGCCCTGTCGAGGCTTCGACCCGGGTTCGAATCCCGGTCAGGGCGTTGCCCCCGTAGCTCAGCTGGCTAGAGCACTGGACTTTTAATCCAGGTGTCGCGAGTTCGAATCTCGTCGGGGGCATCCTTTTTAAGGGGGGAATGACAAAAATGTCGACAAAAAAAGTGGAATCTGTTGCTCATCGTCTCGTGCCAAAGCACGAGGTTATTTCTGAAAAAGAGAAAGAAGCAGTGTATGCAAAGTATAATATTGACTTTGAACACTTGCCAAAAATCTTTGCGGGTGATCCTGCATTGAAGGGGCTTTCTGTTAAGGTTAAGGATGTTATCAAAGTTACTCGTCCATCACGCACTGCTGGTGAGGCGATTTATTATCGAGGTGTTGTTCATGAGTGATCGCAGGAGAGTACTTATTCAGAAATTCTTTGAGGAGAAGGGTTTCATTGAGGATGACATCAAATCGTTTAATGATTTTATCGAATTTCGTTTGCAGAAGATTTTAGAGGATAATCAGCTTGTTGAGCCTACGGTTATTCCTCCTAATGTGGATGATTTTAAGATTCGTCTTGATCGTATTTGGGTTGGTAAGCCTGAGATTACTGAGGCTGATGGTTCAAAGCGACCTATTTATCCTGTTGAGGCACGGCTTCGAAAACTGTCGTATTCTGCTCCTATTTTTGTTGAGGTTTCTTCGCATGTGAATGGTGTGCAGCGTGAGAGTGTTACGACGCAGATTGGTAACTTGCCTATTATGCTTAAGAGCAAGTATTGTCATTTGCATAAGATGCGCCGTGAAGAATTAATCAAGCATGGTGAAGATCCTGATGATCCTGGTGGTTATTTCATTATTAATGGCACGGAAAAAGTTGTTATCCGGATTGAAGATTTAGCGCCTAATCGTTTCATGGTGCAAAAGGAAGCAACGGGTACGAGCGAATTTTCAGGAAAATTGTTTAGTGAGCGTGGCTCATATAAAATCCCTCATCTTGTTGAGAAATTAAGTGATGGTGTTTTTTATTTGAGTTTTACTCGTGTTAAGCGGATTCCTCTTGTTGTGGTGATGAAGGCACTTGGTATGCTTGAAGATAAGACGATTATGGAAACGGTTGGTCTTGCTGAGCATCCTGAAGTGTTCATTAATTTGTATCAGTTCATGGAGATCAAGGATGAGGAAGAAGCTCTTGATTACATGGCAAGAAAGATTGGTATTACGCAGAGTAGAGAAATTCGTGTTGGTCGTATGCAAGAAATTATTGATCGTTTCTTATTACCTCATATTGGTTTAACCACGAAGGATCGAAAGGCGAAAGCAATTAATTTATGCAAGTACTGGAATGATTTTATTCAAGTAAGCTCTGGTGTGCGACCAGATGATGATAAGGATCATTACAAGAACAAACGTCTTAAACAAACAGGCGATTTGCTTGCTGATTTGTTCAGTGTCAATCTTAAAGTGTTGATTGGTGATTTGCTTTACAACTTTCAACGTATTGTCAAACGTGGTAAATTTCCTACGATTAAGGTTATTATTCGTGAGAAATTGCTTACGCAGCGTATTTATTCAAGTATGGCAACAGGTACGTGGGTTGGTGGCAGAACAGGCATTAGTCAACGTATGGAGCGACTTAACTTCTTGCATGCATTAAGTCATTTGCAGCGGGTCGTAAGTCCGTTGTCTTCTTCGCAAGAAAACTTTGAAGCTCGTGCATTGCATGCAACGCATCTTGGCAGATTATGTCCTTTGGAAACTCCTGAAGGTTCGAACATTGGTTTGCGTAAGAACAAAGCATTACTTTCCGGTATCACTGCTAGCGAAATGGTTGATAATGATGAACTCATTCGATCCTTCAAGTCGTTAGGACTTGAAACGGAGGAATAATAAAATGACTGATGTTTTCCTCAACTCAATATATGTTGGAACGGTAAAGAACAGGGATGATTTTATTGAGAAGGTTGTTACTGAGCGACGAATGAATCGTTTGCCTGGTATGCTCAATATTGAGAATGATGACGTGCGTGACCGCGTCTATATTGAACTGGATCATGGTCGTGTTGTCAGGCCTCTTATTGTTGTTCGTGAAGGAAAGTCAACGCTTACCGACAAGCATGTTGAGCAACTTGAGCGTAATGAGATTTCATTTTCTGATTTGGTCAAACAAGGTGTTGTCGAGTATCTTGATGCTGCTGAAGAAGAAAATGCTCTTGTCGCATTTGCTGATGAAGATATTACGCCAGAACACACTCATTTGGAACTTGCACCTTTCGCTGTTCTTGGTTTGAATGCTGCAATGGTGCCTTTCGGTCATCATTGTCATGGCGTTCGCTTAAGTCAGGGTAGTAAGAACCAGAAACAAGCAGTTGGGTACTATGCTGCTAACTATCAGGTGCGTATGGATATGGATGTTAATTTACTTCATTATCCACAGCTTCCTTTGGTTTCAACGATGATGTATGACGTGAGCGAGTATGAAAAACATCCTCACGGTCAAAATCTTATTGTTGCCGTTATGACCTATAAGGGTTATAACATGGAAGACGCAATTGTTATTAACAAATCGAGCGTTGACCGTGGTCTTGGTCGAAGCACGTATTTCCGTCCTTTAGCTGCTGAAGAGCTTCGCTATTCGGGAGGTCTTGTTGACGAAATTGGCGTTCCTGATAAAGAAGTAAAAGGATATCGTTCAGAGAGAGATTATCGCAATCTTGAAACGGATGGTATTATTTTCCCTGAAGCAAAGATTGGCGAGGCTGATGTCATTATTGGAAAAACATCTCCTCCTCGTTTCTTATCAAGTGCTGACGAATACAACTTAACCACTTCTTCTTCACGCGAATCATCTATTGCGTTGCAACATGGAGAAAGCGGTGTTGTTGACTTTGTTATGCTCACCGAAAATAGTGAAGGAAACAAACTCGTGCAAGTACGTCTTCGAGAACAACGTATTCCAGAAATTGGAGATAAGTTCATTAGCCGTCACGCACAGAAGGGAGTTATTTCGCTTCTTGTTCCTGATGCGGATATGCCTTTTACGGCAAGCGGTATTAAACCTGATTTGCTCTTTGGTCCACACGGTATGCCTAGTCGTATGACTATCAGTCATTTAATGGAATTGCTTGGTGGAAAAGTTGCTGCTCTTTCTGGTCGCATTGTTGACGCTACAAGCTTTCAGAGCGAAAAGGAAGATGATCTTCGTAAAGAACTTCTTAAGTTAGGATTCCGAGAAGATGGAACGGAGACCATGTATAATGGAATTACTGGTGATCAGTATACGACGAAGATTTACATTGGTAACATGTTCTACATGCGCTTGAAACATATGGTTCGTAATCGTGTGCATTCTCGTGCAACCGGTCCAATCCAGTTGTTAACAAGACAGCCAACCGAGGGTCGAGCAAAAGAAGGTGGACTTCGCCTTGGAGAAATGGAGAAGGATACGTTTGTTGCTCACGGCGCTTCTGCGTTGCTTAAGGAACGTTTCGATGCAGATCGCACAACAATTGCGGTTTGTGAAGATTCGGGATTAATGTCGTTTATGGATTCACGAAAAAACGAGTTCCATCGTTTTGGTGCAAGTGAAACATCACCAGTCAGCCCAGTTGAAATGAGTTATGCGTTCAAGCTCTTGCTTGACGAAATCCGCTCGCTCGGACTTAACCCACGACTGAAACTTGAGAGGAAGTGCTAGAGGTTAAAATGGAGCAGATTGTTGAAAAAAAAATCAGTCAGATTATCTTTGGCGTCATGAGTCCAAAGCAGATTAAAGATAACGCCTTTGCAAAAGTAGTCACTCCAGAACTCTACGATAAAGAAGGATACCCTGTTGACGGTGGTTTAATGGATGTGCGCCTTGGCGTGATTGATCCTGGTCTTCGTTGTAAAACTTGCGGTCAGAAACTCAAGGAATGTCCTGGACATTTCGGGTATGTGGAGTTGGCAAGGCCTATTGTGCACATCAAATTCGCTTCACTTATTTTGGATATTTTGCGCACAACGTGTAACACGTGTAGCAGAACTCTTATCCCTGATGAAAAGCGGTCTTCATACACGAAGGAACTTGAAGTTATTTCTAAGGAAGGTTCTCTTACTGATCGTCGTGATCGTATTAAAGAGATTGTTGCAGAGCTTCGCACTATTAATAAATGTCCTCATTGTGAAGCGAAGCAAGAAAAAATTACGATCGATAAACCAACTACTTTCCTTGAGGGCGAACGACGCTTAAGTCCAATTGAGTTGCGCAGTCGCTTTGAAAAAATTCCTGATAAAGATCTTCGTCTTTACGGCATTGACGCGTCAAATTTTCGACCGGAATGGAGCATCTTAACTATCTTGCCAATTCCTCCAGTAACGATGCGTCCTTCTATTACGCTTGAAAGCGGAGAACGCAGTGAGGATGATTTAACGCATAAACTTGGCGATATTGTTCGTATTAATCAACGATTATTTGAAAACATTAATGCGGGTTCTCCAGAAATTGTCATTGAAGACTTGTGGGATTTGCTTCAATATCATATTACAACGTTTTTTGATAATGAAGTTTCGCAGTTACCTCCTGCTCGTCATCGAAGTGGTCAACCTCTAAAAACGATCACCTCTCGTATCAAGAGTAAAGAGGGTCGTATTAGACATAATTTGGCTGGTAAGCGAACAAACTTTAGCGCAAGAACAGTTATTAGTCCTGACCCAATGCTTGACATTAACGAAGTTGGTGTGCCTAGTGTTATTGCAATGAAACTTACTGTTCCTGAACGAGTAACTTCGTGGAATGCAGACTATTTGAAAAAATTCATTGAGAACGGTCCAAAAAAGTACCCTGGAGCAAATTATTTAATTCGCCCAGATGGAAAACGAAAAAAGATTACTGATGAAACACGCGAGCAACTTCTTGAAGAATTGCAACCAGGTTTTATTGTTGAGCGTCATCTTATGGATGGAGACATTTCCGTTTTTAACCGTCAACCAAGCTTGCACCGTATGAGTATGATGAGTCATAAGGTTCGCGTCTTGCCGGGTTTGACGTTCAGGTTGAACCCTGCAGTTATTGCGCCCTACAACGCAGACTTTGACGGTGACGAAATGAATTTGCACATTCCGCAAACTGAAGAGGCGCGCATTGAAGCTGAACAACTCATGGAAGTAGAAACGCAACTGATCAGTCCTCGTTATGGATTGTCAATTATTGCGTGTCGTCAAGATAGTATTTCCGGAAATTTCTTGTTAACACGAGAAGGATTTTCTCTTACAAGAAATGAAGCGATTGATTTGCTTGCTGCAGCAAACATCTACGATTTTGATCGTTTGCCAAAAAAAGAAACGGTAACTGGTAAGGAGATTTTCTCCGTACTCTTACCAAAGGACTTTAATTATCGTGGATTTTCTAAGAGATACAGTAAAGATCCAAAAGATCCAGACGCTTTGGTTCATATTAAGAACGGCCTCTTGGTCTCTGGTGTGATGGATGCAAACAATCTTGGAGAAGGATCGGGTCTTTTGCTTCGCACCATTCATAAGCAATATGGTAAGGATGTGATTGTTGGCATTTTAAGTAAGATGAACATGCTTGGTAACGAGGTGCTCATGCATTACGGTTTAACATTTTCAATTTCGAATCTTGACTTGCTTGGTGATGGAAAGAAACTTGTCGAGCAGACAATTAAGAAAGCAGAAGTTGAAGTAGTTAACATCATTAACAAATTCAAGGCAGGAACTCTTGAAGTGCAACCAGGTAGGTCTGAACGTGAAACACTTGAACTAACTATTCTTGAAGTTCTTAACCGTGCACGTAATGACTGTGGTCGTATTGTTGAAGACACGGCAAGGCAAGACTCTTCACTGATGCATATGGTGCGAAGCGGAGCAAAAGGAAATGTAATTCAGCTTGCACAGATGGCTGCATTAACTGGTCAGCAAGCATTCCGTGGTGGACGTATCAGTAAGGGCTATGCGCGAAGAACGCTTTCCTGTTTTAGAAAAGATGATCTTGGCAGTTCGGCAAGAGGGTTTGTAGCAAATAACTTTCACAAAGGACTTGCGCCCCATGAGCTTTTCTTCATGGCAATGACTGGTCGTGACTCTCTTATGGATACTGCACTGAGAACACCAAAGTCGGGTTATTTGTATAGACGACTTGCAAATGCGCTTCAAGATCTTGTTGTGCGTGGTGATCAAAGTGTTCGTGAAGCTTCAGGCAAAATTGTCCAGTTCTCTTATGGGGAAGATGGCGTTGATGTTGCAAAGAGTGAAGCAGGTCGCATTAATATTAAGCGCGTCGTTGACGCAGTTTTAGAAGGATAGGTGAAGATCATGACTCTTATTACAACAACATTGGAAACATATAAGGAAAAGTTGCCAAAGGCGATCATTGAACAGATCGCTCTCTTGGTGCCAGAAACTATTACGAAGGCAAAGCTTGATAAGATTTGTGAGAATGTTCTTGAAGAGTATGTGTCAGCACAGGTTGAATCAGGTGATAGTGTTGGTTTAATTGGCGCAGAATCTATTGGAGAACCAGGTACACAGATGACGCTAAATACTTTTCACTTTGCAGGCGTTTCTGAAATGAACGTTACCACTGGTCTTCCTCGTTTGATTGAATTGCTTGATGCGCGAAAGAAAATTTCAACTGAAATCACCGAAGTCTTTCTTAAAAAAGAATTCAATAACGCCGAATCTGTTAAACGATACGCTTCTATGATTAAGGAGACGCTCCTTAAAGATTACTTAGAGGAAGTTTCTCTTGATATGGCTGAGTTGAAACTCATCGTAAAGTTGAACAAACAACGTATGGATCTTGTCGATTTAAAACCTGTGCAAGTAGCAAAAATGCTTGAGAAGGCTTTGAAAAATTATAAGATTGGTGTTGAAGAGTTCACGCTCACGATCGTCCAATCATCAACCAAGGACGCTGATTTCTTCTCATTATACAAATTGAAAGAAGGAATAAAAAAAGTCTATGTTAATGGCATTAAAGGCATCACGCAAGTGTTACCTGTGAAGAAGGGATCTGATTATGTTATCATGACTGCAGGTACAAATCTTAAAGACTTGTATAAGCTTGAATTTGTTGATACCTTTCGAACATTTTCAAACAGCGTTGCAGAAGTTGAAAAAATCCTTGGTATTGAAGCTGCTCGCTCCCTCATCGTTGATGAACTGATGAAGGTTATTGAGTCACAAGGTCTTAATGTTGATGTGCGTCATATTATGCTTATTGCAGATACGATGTGCATGAGCGGAACAGTCCTTGGCATTAATCGTTACGGTGTCGTTAAAGAAAAACCATCCGTACTTGCGCGCGCTTCATTTGAAACACCAATTGTTCATTTGATTAACGCAGCAATGGCAGGCGAAGTTGATACGCTTCGTAGCGTGATCGAAAATGTGATGATCAACCAACCAATTCCTGTTGGTACGGGCACTGTTAAACTAAAGGTCAAATAGGAATATTTTTAAGGCAATGCCTATTTCAGGGGTTCATACAATGGTTCAAGCATTAAAAACAATTATCGGAACTGAAAAATTCGTTATCGGAAGCGATCGCGTGCTCAAGGGAGTTCGCAAGGGATTAGTTAAGGAAGTATTCGTCGCTTCAAACGCACCAGAACTTATTCGTGCACGATTGACGTATTATCAAAAAATCGATGCGGAACTAACTGTCTCTCTGTTGTCTCAGAACTCAAAGGAACTTGCACTTCTGTGCAAGAAACCCTTTAATATTGTTATGGCAGGATTATTCAAATGACCACCAAGTATGACACAGAGATGATTCAGATCATGGCGCTCTTTGAGCGTGTTACGAAGAGCAAACTTAAAGATTGCTTTTATTACCGGGAACGACTCACGTTCGTGACCGAACCTGGCGAGCTAAAAAAAGCACTTGGCAAGAACAACGTCAATGTTGAGAAATTAGAAAAACTCACGGCAAAAAAAGTCAAGATTGCAGAATTTAGCACGGACAAACTCACTTTCATTCGCAACGTCCTCTACCCGCTTCGCGTGGTTTCCATGGAAGAGGAAGAAGAAGTTGTGGTGATAAAAGGTCCTGATGCAAAGACAAAGGGGCTTATGATTGGCGCGAAAGCAAAAAACCTCCGTCGGCTGGAAGAGGTAGTTCAGAAGTACTTTCCGCTTAAAGAAATTAAGGTTATGTAACAATGGCAAAAAAATCACGAGGCATGAATGCAGCAAGTAAGCTTCGAGCTCGAAGATCTGATGGACATCAGATGGATAAATGGTATAAGAAAAAGAAGCTAGGACTTGCAAAGAAATCTGATCCTTTAGCTGGCAGTTCACAAGCACGCGGTATTGTGCTTAAGAAAGTTGAGATTGAAGCTAAGCAGCCAAACTCCGCTCTTCGAAAATGTGTCCGTATCCAGCTTATTAAAAATGGTAAACAAGTTACTGCGTTTGCACCAGGAGATGGCGCATCAAAACTCATTGACGAACACGATGAAGTTATCATCGAATGTATTGGTGGAAAAATGGGTCGCAGTAAGGGAGACTTGTCAGGTATTCGTTGGCAGGTAATCAAAGTTAACGATCAATCTCTTCAAGCACTACGTGCAGGAAAGATAGAAAAAGCAAGGAAGTGATCTTATGGCTAAATTAATTCGAGCAGTTGCATGGCGGCGTCTTGAGCGTCCCTTTACCCGTAAGTCAAAGTACCGTGCAAAGTCATTTATTAAAGCAACGCCAAATGTCAAGATTGTAAAATTTGTCATGGGCGATGTAAATAAAGACTACGACTATCGTGTGCTCTTGCGAAGTTGCGAAGATATTCAAATTCGTCACAATGCGTTTGAAGCGTCTCGTAAATCTGCTATCCGTTATTTAGAGAAGAGCTGCGGCAAGGGAAACTTTATGTTTCGCATTCTTGTCTACCCACACCATGCACTTCGTAACAATCCATTAGCTTCTGGCGCTGGAGCGGACCGTATGAGTACGGGCATGTCTCGCAGTTACGGAAAAGTTGTTGGACTTGCAGCGCAAATACATGTGGAACAAGCAATTATTGAAATGCGTGTGAAGAAAAATCATTTAGCTGTTGCAAAGGCAGCAATGAATCGCGCAAAGAATAAGTTTCCTGGCAAACAACGCATAGAAATCATTGACTTGAAAGCGCCTGCAAAAAAAGTTGTGAAAAAAACAACTGAAGATTCCAAAGCAGCACCTGAGCAAAAAAAGAAGGTAACTCCTGCACCTGCAAAGGACGTAGAAGTTCCTGCTGCAAAAGAAGTGGCTAAAAAGGTCGAAACTGAAGTTGTTGCTAAAGCTGACGTTCCAGCAATGTAGAATTCTTTTTTACTTCTCTTTTTCTCATTTGCTATATAGTGGGGAGACTAACACATCTCTTCTTTGGAGAACCATACATGAAACAACTCATAGCGGGAGTAACAACTGCGGTATTATTAGCAGGATGCGCACCAGAAATTCCTGATTACGCTTATCTAGATACAACGAGGGATCAACTTCGCCATCGCGTTTTAGAACATATGGAAATAGCTGGTGTTGCCCTGCCAAGACCGTACCATATGATTATGGAAACGGACACGATTACGGGCCCTCAATTCATGGCGTTGCGCGGACTTGCATGGAATGGAATTTCAGACACGTTATTGTATCGCCTTGCCTTAGATCATCCAGAAATGACGCTTGCACAAGGAGATCGGTTTGCGGAACTCGCATATGATTACTTATTGTTTCATCACCGAAACGGGTTCTTTTCACTGTTTAAAGAACGAACTAAATAAGGCGAGTCATTTAACTTTAGCTAGAATCATTTCTCCAATTGCTGTTATGTCATCTTTTGCTTCTTCGCTTCCTTTGCTGGTAACATGGATAAGAAAATAGTCTTTTGCAATCCACAAATGATAGTAATAGGTAGCTGATTCGTTGTTGACATAGAACCTGCTTTGGTCGCCATACGTGTTTTCGCTGATAAGGCCTTCAAAGCCGCGCAGGTGTAACGATTCGTATTGGAATGATCCATTAAGATCTTGTGTGTTCGTGTATTTTTTGAGTTCAATAACAATTTCTGTGTTATCTTTTGAACTGTTAAAAAAACAGATGCTGTACTGAGCGAGTGGGGAATAGGCTGCAGTAGCATACCTTTCTGTTTTACACGAGGTGTTATTTGTTACTTCTAGTTGTTCAAGGTTTGCTTGCGTAAGCAGCAACTCCTCCGTACTTGAAGTGTGTTGAGAAGTAGAATACTTTTGTTCCGTTTCTTCTGGTATGGTGCAACCTGTCATAAACACAAGAAGAACGACACTTACCATGATTGCTTGCAAAGGGAACTTCATGTCGCTTGGTTGCTTTTTGTATTATATAAATTTATCGCGATCATTCGTGATGTCGCGTTTGTGAAGTTGATGAAGAAATTTTATGCACAGTTTTGGAAAGAATCTAAAGATTTGTAATTGGTGGTGCTTTCTTTATTTCGTTAATAATTGCTTCTTTGAGTTTTTCTTTGTCTGTTATGCCTTCAATCGTTGTTGGTTTCTTTGCAATGTCTGTTTTAGAGATGTAGATAAGAAGTGGTTTTTTTGTGGCTTTTGCGATGGTGAGTAGTCGTTGTTGTTCTTCATCGTCTCGGGTTGGGTCGTAGATGAACACGATAACGTCTGCTGCTTTGTTAAGTGCCGTATAGGCTATTTTTTCTATTTGGTTCATCTTATCTGGCCTTGCAAGGGTTCCTGGTGTGTCAATGCATTGGAGTACTTTGTAGCCATCGTAGGTCATGGTGCCAAGATTCAAATATTTCGTCGTGAATTCGTATGCGGCAATTTCTGCTTTTGCTCCGGTGAGTGCTGCAAGGAGTGTTGTTTTTCCTACGTTGGGAAAGCCAAAGAGGCACACGGTTGGCAAGGTTTTAAGTAGCGGTAGTTTCCTTAATGTGCGTCTTGCTTGATGTAGGAAGGAGAGGTGTGGTTTTGCTTTGTTGATAACAGAACTTGCTCTGCCAAGAAACGTGCCGAATGTTTTTGTATCTCGTTTGAATGAGTTGATGCGTTTTGTTATGCTGCGAACTTGTGCGAGGCTGACTTTGAGTTTGTCTATGCCAATCATGGTATCAATGAGTTCTTGAGAGAAGGGACTTAACATGCTTATGGTTGGAAATTGTGAGATGTATTTTTCTATGTAGTCGTTTACTGCTTCTGAGAAGAGTTTGATTTGGGTGAATTCGTTTTTTCTTTTTTTGTCAGCAAGCGGGAGGTCCTTTCTTAGGGGGATTTTTTTACTGCCGGCATTTACTCGTTGGAGCGCATTGTCTATAATGGTTTGTGGTTTTTCTATGCCTGGCACTTTTTCGAGCGCTTTGTCAACAATGTTTGCCATGAACGTGAAGAGAAGGTGTGTGTTTATATGTCTTGTTAGTAAATTAATGCGATTGTTTTTCGTTCGATTTCATCGCAGCGAATACGTCCTGAATCGGAGGTTGGGTTGTTGTCCCCTTTTGCTATGAAGTAAGGTCCTTGATTGTCTTCGCCTTTACCGATGACGCGGTGGATGATGTGGTCGTTGTTGCGGTTGTAGGTGATGATGTCGCCAACGGAAATGTCTTCAGGACAGTTTGGTATGATCTGAATAGCGTTAGTTCCTATGTCGAGCGTGGGGTCCATGGAATTGGAGTCGGTGAATCGTGCCCAGGTGGGATTGTCGACGTGAATAACAACTCTATCTTCGAGAACGCTGATTTGGTCTTCGCTGAGAACATCACTTGGTGAGAATTGTTCTTGCGGTCCTCTGCTTTCGCTGATGATTGCTCCTAAGAGGATGAGATTGAGTACAACCATAAATACAGCGAATTTATCTTTCATTATTCAAAAGTAGTAAATTTAAGTATATAAAGCTTGTGATTTAATTATTTGCAATATGGAAAAAAATAAGAATTATAAACAAAACCTTATTCACCAAGAACATGGCACAAGAAGATATCACCAATCACTTGGAAGATGATATGCACGGTGTGCGCATGGCTCATTTAGAACATCAACTTGAAAAAAGAGCTACAATCCGCAGACGCGTATTGACATACACTGCAATTGCTCTAAGTCTTTTTGCACTAGGTTACACTATTATTGAAGCATGTGATTTGCCCGAGCAGAGTTATCAATCTGAAGTGTATTTACACGATTTAAGCTTCGAATTGACACAAGCTTTATATTATCCAGGTTCTTAGAGCTTTTTGGTGATCACAGAATGCCAAAGAAAAAATCATCTAAGACAAATACTTGTGAAGGGGGAGTTTCTAGTGCAATCTACGGATTGGGTTTCATCGGTGCGTTAGTGTATTATATTGTGACTGCTACTGGTTTTTGGGATGGCGTCTTAGGAGTAGGTAAGGCCCTTGTCTGGCCAGCGTTTTTAGTCTATGAGGCGATGAAATTTTTGATAATGTGAAATGAAAAATAAAAACTTAGTTCCAGAAGAAGTGATTCGTTGGGTGGGTCGAGTTGTACTACTTTGTATTGCTGCTTTTTGGTTTGTGTTTGCTTTGTTTTCAGGTGCGCAAGGAATTGGTTTGTTGCAAAACGCACTAAATGCCTTGCCGTGGCTCTTACTCTTTGTCCTTGTCTATGTTGCGTGGAAATGGGAACTAACGGGTGGTATAATTATAGCTTGTTTTGGTGTTTTCACGTTTTTTTTCTTTAACGCATATAAATCCTTAGCTACACTTTTTTTGATTACTTTGCCCATTATTTTGCTGGGTTTTTGCTTTATAACAAGTTGGTTTTTGCGAAAAAACAAGAAAGGGTGAAACACATGTTACATGAAGACAGAACTAAATTATCAAATAAGACGCAAGACGTGAAGCGAGCAATTGACTCTATCAGAGAAGAACTCGAAGCTGTTGATTATTATAATCAGCGAGCAGATGCTTGCACTGATGAATACCTTAAAAAGATTTTGCAACATAATGCGAATGAAGAAAAAGAACATGCTGCAATGCTTATCGAATGGCTTCGTCAAAACGATGAAAACTTTGCTAAGGAAGCAAAAGAGTACTTCTTTGCTAATGAGAAGAATATTGCCGGCTTGGAAGAACAACACTAATTTTCTTTTCTTTTTTTTCACAAGACTTAAAAAGGCACCTTGTTTTGGATAGGTATGGACTTGCTTATTGCTTTACTTCTCTCTCTTGGCCTTAACATCTTCGTATTCTTATTTGCGTTCGGATTGAAGACTGATAAGTTAACAGATGTCACGTATAGTTTGACGTTCGTTCTTTTGCTGCTTATTGCTTTTCTTGAATCATCTTTAACATCTCAACGTTTCGTTCTTTTTTTCATGGTCTTTCTCTGGGCCCTCAGACTGGGTTCTTTCTTGTTTTTGAGAATCCATCGCATGAAAAAAGATAAACGATTTGATGGCATGCGAGAATCATTTCCTCGTTTTTTGAAGTTTTGGCTTCTTCAAGGATTGGCCGTATGGATTATATCGCTTCCTGCTTTGTTGTTCCTTTCTTCTCAATCCACAGCAGTTTTTTGGTTTGGCGCAGTTGTTTGGCTTCTTGGTTTCTTGTTTGAATCCCTTGCTGATTATCAAAAGCTTCAGTTCATGAAAAATCCTCAAAACAAAAACAAATTTATTTCTTCTGGCTTATGGCGTTATTCTCGTCATCCTAATTATTTTGGTGAAATACTTTGTTGGGTTGGTGTGTATCTTTTCGTTCTTCCTTCTTTGTCTTCTTTACAACTCGTTGTTGGGTTGCTCAGTCCACTTTTCATTATCGCTCTTCTTCTCTTTGTTACTGGTATTCCTTTGCTTGAAAAAAAGGCAGATGAGAAATGGGGTTCGGATCCTTCATATGTTTCCTATAAAAAAAAGACAAGGGTGCTTCTTCCATGGTTTCCAAAATCATAAAAAAATATTTGTTCGCGGCAAGCTTTCTTCTCATTCTGGATTTGTTTTGGCTTCTAGTCTTGATGTTTTCTTTTTACACTGAGCAACTGAGTGGTTTTCTCAGGCCCGATCCAGTTCCTGTGTGGTCTGCAGCGGTGGCCTGGTTCTTGATACCTGTAGGGATTGTGTTCTTTGTAAACAACGTGGCCACCACGCTAAAAGAAAACGCGTGGTATGGTGCGCTCTATGGGTTGATTCTTTATGGCGTGTATGATTTTACCAATTATGCCACGCTTGCTTCTTGGCCACTTTCTTTGCTCGTGGTTGATGTGCTGTGGGGTATGTTTTTATGCGCTACTGCTTCTGTTTTCTTGTATTTTATTGAACAGAAATATATGTCTTAATGGGGTTTTCAATTAGAAATTTTATAAATAATGACGCTTTTTCTTATGGTGGTATGACTTCCGCTCTCCTGTATGACGATAACTTGCATTTGTATGCTGCCATGCTTAATGATATTGCGAAGGCAAAAAAATATATTTATCTAGAAACATTCACCTTTGGCAAGGCAAGTATTGGAAGGAAGTTTCTTACAGCTCTTGTGCAAAAAGCAAAACAAAACGTTAAAGTGAAACTTCTTCTTGATGATTACGGGTCTTGGCCGCAAAAGAGTTTTTTTGCAGATTTAGTTGCTGCAGGAGGAACAGTTCGGTTTTTTCGTAAAATCAAATATCATCCTAATATTATTGGGGTGAACAATCATCGTAATCACCGTAAACTCTTATTGATTGATGACAAGATTTCTTACATTGGCTCATCGAACCTTGCAACGCACATGATTGGGTGGAGAGAATTAACGCTTCGCCTTGAAGCTGCTGTTTCCTCATTAAAACAAGTGTTCATGCACACGTTTAACCGCGCAAGCGAACCCATTTACAAAAGAAAAAAACGTTTGCTTCCTGTACTTATAGGAAAATTAAAAATCATCGCGGACCATCCCTCCCTTCGTCATTTGGCCATTCGAAAAGAACAACTGCGTTTAATACACTCTGCGCAAAGTTCAATATACATCGAAATGCCTTATTTTCTTGCTGATAGAAAATTGAGGCGTGCACTCCAATTGGCCACAAGAAGGGGAGTGCAGGTGACCATTGTGCTTCCAACAAAGTCAGATAGTACTTTAGTTGATATTTTAAGGGAAAAATATTTTGGAAAATATGCTGACCTTGGTATTCGTATTTATTTTTACAAGCCAGATCTTCTTCATGCAAAACTCTTATTTATTGATGAGGAAGAGTTTTGTTTTGGCTCAGCGAATATGGATTATCGAAGCTTATGGCATCAGTTCGAACTCAATGTTGTTGGTGGCGAAAAAGAAATCACCGCGCAACTCGTAAAGCACATGCATGGTACGCTTAAAGAAAGTGAGCCCTTCATTTATGAAATTTGGAAAAAGAGATCGATACTTCAGAGATTCTTTGAATTATTACTTACCCCGTTTCGCTACTTGCTTTAAGCAAGAATTTTCTTTGCTGTTCTACGAGCAAATTTTTTGACACGCTCCGCATCTTCTGTAATGATACGTGCAGCACCGAATTGGTAGCGTTTCACTTTGTAACCGCAGAATCCTAACGTGTCGCGGCACAGCACTTTTGCCGCTCTGTTTCCTTGAAGAGTTCTCGAAAGAAACAGTGGAGCGCCGCAGGTAGTAATCACATGAGCAGTTCTTCCTTTCAGCAGTTTTACGGGAATGCCTTGTTTACTATAGCGAAAAGCAAATCCTGCTGCAAAGACCAGATCAAAGAAAGCTTTAAGTGGTGAGGGAAGCGCATTCCACCACACAGGCGTGCAAATAATTAACCGTTCTGATTCAGTTATCTTTTTTTGCATGCGTTGAACAAACGCGGCAAGTTCTTTTTCTGATTTTCCAAACGGACTAACTTGTTCTTTGAAGACATCAATAACTTCATACGTTTCTTTGTTTTCATCAAGTGTTCGAGTCAATTCTGATAAGATGGTGGCGTTATGTCCTTCTTTGTTCGGGCTTGCAAATAAGAGTAATGTCTTTGTCATGTGTTCCAAGGAAAAAAGTTGCCTTAAAAACTTTCTGAAACCAGAACACATAAAAACATGTGCTTATCAACCTGCTCTTATGAATGTTGTAGACTGTCTTCTTATTCCCTATTTATTAAAACGAGTTGAGCGTGTTGGCCCAGTTAGTCCCTTTACTGACCGAAGAGAAACAACTGCAGAGCACACGTATTCAGCATTGGCTCTTGCTGATTATTTCTTAAAAATTATTCCTGATCTGAACGCACTTACCGTATTTCGCATGCTTCTCTACCATGACTATGTTGAAATACATGCAGGAGATGTGTTTCTCCTTGATGATAAAGGTCGAGAAGAAAAAGAACAACGAGAACAGGCAGCTCGTGATCGATTAGTGACTGAGCTCGCGCCAGAAATTGCGACAGAATTTAAAGCATACTGGGATGAGTTTGAAGAAAACAAAACGCGAGAAGCGCAGTTTTGTAAAGCGATTGACGCTCTTGATGCAGTATTGCAATACATTGATCAGCCAGCTCAATGGAAAAAGCACGGATTTACTGAAACGAAACTAAGAAAATTCAAAGATCCTCATTTTGTGCCATTTCCAGAACTGCAAGCATTCTTTGAAGAAGTTCTGGTCTATTGCAAAGAACATGACGTATTAGTTAAGGAATGAACGCGATTTTTTTTTAAGCTCAAAGCCTCTGAAGAATTCTTTTGCCATGAAAAATATCTCTTTACTTGTTGATCGCGTACTTTTTGGACGGACTAATTTGACGTGCGCAAAATGAATTTTGAGCTCTTTTTCAAAATCTTCTCGAAATTCGCTTTCAAACATTTTACAGACAAAGTTTCCGTCCGTTTCTAGAAACGTTTTTGCAACTTCAAGTGCAAGTAAGCATAATTCATATGATCTTACTTGATCTAAATCTCGCACGCCAGTAGTGTTTGGTGCCATGTCAGAAATGACCAGCGTTACTTTGTTAAGTTTGTTCTTTTTGATAAGTGCTGAAAAATTTTCTTTAGTAAGTTCTGCTTTAACAAAGGTGACATTTTCGAGCTTCACTTGAATATGTTTTAAATCAAAGGCAAGAATTCTTCGTGTTGGGCCAATTTTTTCACTAACTTCTTGCAACCAAGAACCTGGCGCCGCGCCCAAATCTATAACGTTACCATGATCGGGGATGATGTGGTACTTATTGTTGATTTCTTTGAGCTTATAGACTGACCGCGCAGCAAACCCTTCTTGCCGAGCCTTTCTTGTTAACGCATCGTTGCGATTATATCCCATGCAAAGACAGGTCTTTTCCTTTCTTCTTATGCTTTTCGGAATCTACCGAAGTAAATCAATGCCTTTAAATACAACTGGTGCTCCTTGCTAGCGTATGGAAGAAGATAAAGTGCTCCTTGATCGCAAAACACTCAAAGCCATCGTCTCAGAATCACGCATGGACATTCTCAAACTTTTGAGTGCAAAACAATACACGCAAACAGATATAGCCGACCTTCTTGGTCTTGGCGCATCAACGGTCAAAGAACATCTTGACACGCTCGAAAAAGCAGATCTTGTCAAAAAAGAAGTGACAACAAGAAAATGGAAGTATTACTCGCTAACACTAAAAGGAAAACGATTAGTTGATCCTCGCTCTGTTCGCGTCTTGTTTGCTTTTGGCATAAGTCTGGTGGCAACAATTGGTGTTGGCGTTACTCTTGCAAAACAACTATTCCTCAAAAGCACGCTTGCAATTGTTTCAGCTGAAGCGCGTGCAGCGCCCATGATGGCAAATGACGCAGTCACAGGAACACTTGAAGCAGCAGCACCGCAAGCCATGCAAGCAGGGGCGCAAGAATTCGCAAAAGCAAGCGTGAGCGAAACCATACAAGGAGCGGTTGGCGCAGATCCCTCAGGCATACTGGTTCTCGTATTTTTACTCTTCGTGGTAATATCTGCATTTCTTGCAGGCAATATGGTGCGCAAGAAACCAATTATTGTACGTAAGAAATAAGAATGGGCCCGACCAGTGTCCTCATTTCATTCGGGACCGGCAGATAAATCTTTTGAGAAGAATGAATGGGCCCGACCGGATTTGAACCGGTGACATTCGCCTTGTAAAGGCGACGTTATAACCACTAAACCACGGGCCCGTCATAGTTCAGGACCGAATTATTCTTTAAAAAGTGTTTTGTTTTTCTCTTCTTCTTTTTCGAATGGTTTCCGACCCTAAAATGAGAATTTTTATAAAGAAATATTTGTTACTTTTTTGTAATGAAATTTAAAGATTTTTCGAATAGTGAATTTGTCGCTCTTGTTTTAGATCAGGATTTTACTGAAGCATCAATTGATGTTATAACGCAAGGATATATGTCTGGAAGGGTATATTTTCCTGGCCTGGATTTCGATGTCGAATTGGATCAGTTTCAATATGCTCGGTTCCTTGAGTCGGCAGCCTTAGAAGAAACAAGTTCATTAGAACCTGACATGAGCTATGTTCTTTTTCATAAGAATGTGATAGTTGGTGATGTGGTCAGTGACTCTCGATTTGGAGGTTCGGATCGAGAAGTGCGAGACATGACTCTAGAGCTGACCCTTTTAGCACGATTTGGGAAATTAACTGAAGTTTTTGAAATGGCGCAAAGAGATGGTAACATTGTTTTGCCTCCCTGGATTTCTAAAGATTTGATGAGGTCTGTAGATGGGCTCATTCTTTCCAAGCAAGCAGATAATTTGTTGGCAATGAGGGCTGAAGGAATCAACACGTATGATAAGGATGCTCGGGTTGAACGATTTAGGGACTATCTCGATACTTGTCGACAAATAACGTCGCAAAGATTTTTTCAAGAGTTTGGATGCTATATTATAGCAAACAGAACAAAGAAATAAAAAGAATTCTACACGCGTCCACGAAGTTTTGCTGCTTCGAGGATGCGTTTGGTTGCAATCAAATACGCTGCGGTTCTCAGATCAAATTTTTCTTTTGAACTAAGTTCATACATGGTGTTGTATGGCGGGATGATTTGTTTCTTGAGTTTCTCGAGAACTTCCTCTTCTTCCCAGTAATAGCCCATTTGGTTTTGCACCCATTCATAGTAGCTGACAATAACGCCGCCCGCATTTGCTAAGATGTCAGGAATGACGTTAATTCCTTTTCCGTATAAGAGTTTGTCTGCTTCGGGGGTGACTGGTCCGTTTGCTAATTCGAGCACGATCTTTGCTTTGACGTTTGCTGCATTTTTTGCGGTGATGGTTTCTGCAAGTGCTGCTGGTATGAGCACATCAACATCGAGTGCAAGCAATTCTTCAGTGGTCACGTCTTTTGCATAGCCAATAACTGATCGGGTTTTTTCTTTATGTGCTGTCACTGCTTCTATGTCAAGACCGTTTGCATCATACGCGCCACCTTTGGAGTCGCTAACTGCTACGATCTTTGCGCCAAGTTTATGCAAGATGTGTGCTGCGTGCATGCCTGCGTTTCCAAAACCTTGAATGGCGATTGTTGCTTCTGTTAGTTTTTTCCCTGCGTGCTTGAGCGCTGCTTCGAGTACGTACACGCCTCCTTGAGCGGTAGAATACGATCTTCCTTTGCTTCCGCCAAGAACCAGTGGTTTTCCGGTGATGACGCCAGGCAAGTGTTCGCCTTTGATTTTTTCGTATTCGTCGAGCATCCATGCCATAATTTGCGGCGTGGTGTACACATCAGGTGCAGGAATATCTTTTGTTGGGCCGATATGTTCTGCCATAACTTGGATGAATCCTCTGCTGATTCTTTCAAGTTCTGTTTCGCTTAATCCTTTCGGATCTACTTCGACGCCTCCTTTGCCTCCTCCGTACGGAAGGTTTGACAAGGATGTTTTTAACGCCATCCAGAATGCAAGACTTTTTACTTCATCTAAATCTACTTCGTGATGAAATCTGATTCCTCCTTTGGTTGGACCGAGATCATCGTTGAATTGGACGCGGTAGGCTTTGAGTGTTTCTTTGCTACCATCGTCTTTTTCGAGGGTGAATTCTTTTTGATGAATTCGTTTTGGAGTGAGAAGGTAGGAGACTTCTTTTTCTGTTAGTTTTCCCTTTGTTTGCAAGTCGTTTAATCGTTTTTGTATTGCGTCAAAACTCATGTTCACATTCACCTTTTGTAGTTGATGTTACTAAGAAAGTGTACTGACTTTAAAAAAGTTATGAATATAAATTCTTAACTTTGTGGTTTGAAACGTCTTGAACTAGGTAAAAGAGATTTCCTTCCTATCGGCATGAAAATAGCCGTCTTCATCAAAGCAGTAGAGGTGGATACGCAAACCTGTGCTGTTTTGCAGTACAGTGCCATTGAGGAGAATTGTTGTTTCATTTTCTTCAATATCTTCCATGAATACTCTTTCATAAGGGATCGTTTCAACAACCAACCTTCGTATTTGCATTGGCTCACGTAGCAAGAAATCTGAATGAAAAGAAAGCTCTGTTAACCCTTCACTAACCGAAGAGAAATTAATATCCTCAAGCGAAGGAAACAGATGGGAGAAAGAAATGTTTGTGATGTTTAGCTTTGCCCAATTATCTCGAAGAAAAAGTGTCGCGTTAATGGTGGAAGAAGCATGTTCATAGAATAAGGAAATGGTAACAGGATGCTCTCCTTCCTCTGCAAGAGTGAGATTGGTATAGAGATCAACAATAAAGTATTCGTTTTCGTCAAGCTCACCAAGAGATGCAACATCATAGTGAAACTCAATAAACTCTTCTTGATCATAAAGAGTGATGCGTATGGAGAATGCAAAATCATCAACAATTGCATCTCCTGCATTGATGAGTTTTATCGCTACTTCATCGATGGTTCTATTCGGATAGAATCTATCTTCAAGAAGTTCAACAAGCGACAAATTCATGACGTGTCTTGGAAATTCTTCTCCGAGTTGATCAACACGAATCAACTGGATGCTAAAAACGAAGGGAATAATGAGGATGATAATCAGAAAAGGGAGGTGTTTCATGCATTTTCTTTACGTTGCATCTCTCTAAAAACGTTATCTGCACTTAACCGGAGATATTCTTAAGAACAATAAAAATAGTAAATTTTTTGCTGTTTTGCAAATATGCAACGAAATATTTATAATGTTGCTTTTGCAAAAGAAGAAGGTGAAAAAACTACTGGTGTCCATTCTTATTGTTCTTGTCCTTATTGGTGGAGGTATTCTCTTTGCACAACACTCTTACCCGATCGAAGACATGCATGATCGAGTTTTGAACGAAACGCTCGAAGGCACAACAAACAATGTTCCAAACGCCCAACTGGTTGATATAGCAACACAATATGTGCAAACGCCTCCTGAATATATTCGAGTAGGAAATGGGGATGTGTTGTGGAATGAAACTGATCGCTTCGGCGTTGACTTGTCCCCAACACGACTTTCGTGGATTCTTGCTCAACAGGTGAAAATTAGCTATACTGAACCAGAACAATTTTCTTCTCCCTATGAAGAATATAATGATAAGTATGCGGTAAGTTGGTTTTTTATTCCTGGTTGCACAGAAAATCCTGCGAGCGAAAGCAAACCAAATTGGTTCAATGACCAAGGCGTGCAATGCCTGGGAGGATACTCGTTGCGAGTACTCATTAACCCTGATCTAACGGTGTTTCGTGCTGAAATGCAACTTCTAAACTAGAACTGCGATGAAAGTCATTTTTTAGAAAATCCTTTTTCTTGAGATAAGATTTAAAAACGGTTCTTCTCTTTTGCTTGAGATGAAACAACGCAATTCATTGATTGAAGGATCTATTTTCAAATCATTACTGGCGCTTTCTCTTCCCATCATTTTTGCAAATCTCTTGCAAACTGCGTATCAACTCACAGACACGTTCTGGGTTGGTCGCCTTGGTACGGTCGCCGTAGCTGCCGTCTCCATTAGCTTTCCCATAATTTTTCTGATTATCTCTTTGGGCGGTGGTCTTGCCATGGCAGGCACCATTCTTGTAGCGCAGTATAAGGGGAAGAAAAATCAGCGAGCGGTAGATCATCTCACGTCACAGACAATGCTCTTAGTGGTGATCGTATCGATTGTCTTATCTGCACTTGGCTATGTTCTTTCTCCGTTCTTAATTTCATTAATGGGGGCTGACACAAACGTATTTGTTCCAGCTGTGCAATACATGAAAATTTCCTTCATTGGCATGGTGTTCATGTTTGTATTCATGGTTTTTCAATCGTTAATGCGAGGCGTTGGCAATGTCAACGTTCCTTTGTACGTTGTGCTTGGCACGGTTCTTTTGAATTTAGTGCTTGATCCGTTGTTCATTTTTGGCTACGGCGTCATTCCCGCATATGGTGTTGCTGGCGCAGCTCTTGCTACGATTGGCACACAAGGAATTGCGGCAATTATCGGCATCATTATCTTATCAAGAGGAAACTACCAGATCAAACTTCACTGGTCTGATCTTAAACCAGACTATGTGTTAATAAAAAAAATGTTCAAGCTTGGCCTGCCTGCTTCAATCGAACAATCAACAAGAGCACTTGGCATGACCATTATGACTTTTTTAGTAGCAACCTTTGGAACGGTAACGCTTGCAGCATACGGCATCGGTGGCCGCATGTTAAGTTTTGTCATAATTCCTGCATTGGGTTTATCAATGGCAACCTCAACGCTGGTAGGACAAAATATGGGTGCGGGAAAAATTAAGCGAGCAGAAAACATAGCAAAACTCAGCACTTTGGCAGGATTTATTTTTTTATCAATTGTTGGTGTGCTTTTCTTTTTTTTCGCGGCGCAATTAGCAACTTTGTTCATACCGGGGGAGCTTGAAGTGATACAATCAAGCACATTGTTCATACAAATTATGGCCTTGTCATTCGGATTTATTGGCATACAAATGGCATTAAATGGCGCGTTTAGAGGATCAGGAAATACGTTGATCTCGATGGTGTTATCGATCATTTCTCTCTGGGTATTACAGTTTCCTCTTGCCTATATACTTTCGTTTCACACCTCGTTAGCTGAAGTTGGCTTATGGATTGCTTTTCCTGTAGCAAACGTTCTTGCTGCAGGCATTGCACTTGCTTGGTTTGCAAAAGGAACGTGGAAACAAAAAAAGATAACGGAAGAAATCAAACTAGAAGACGCAGCCACTGCAGAAACCCTCATAGAGGAAGGACCTTGATAACTGCGACCCTGTAACCTGTTTTTATTGACATTTCAAAATAGTAACATATTTAAGTTGGCGTGGTTTCACCTTAAGATATATTCGGGTGTTTGTATATGACAAAGAATGATGATAAACAATTGCTTCATTTTATCCTCCACAGCCTCAGATTTACGATGTCTCTAGAATTTCCAAGGATTGGTTTTCGTCGCAAAGAGGGAGATGTTCTTTTTTTGGCTGATTCAAGATACTCTGTTGTTAAGTATTCTCCGGTAGAAGCAGGGGGGATGGTGCTCTGTTCTAACATTCCCGGATCAGCATATCCTTGGTTTGGTGGCCGAGAAAAGTATCTTGCAAAATTACCGCAACATCCTAGTTTAATGGCTGCAATTGCTTTATCTGAGGACGTGCAAAAAGGTTTAGACGCAACTTCTTTAGAAAGAAAATGTGGTTTAGTGATTGTGCCAGATAAATTTGTTGTTCCTGTTTATGAATTGCCTCTCGGTTCTCCAGGCTTACCGCAACAGACATCGCAGTAAACAACGAGTAAGTATTTAAACTAGGTTTCTCAAGTAGTATGTTGAGGTGCCCTTATGAATTTATTTGGATTAGCTGAAGAATTAGGTAAAAAGATGAAGTGGTATGACTTCTCGCTTTTGAAGTTGTCTGTGTTTTTTGCAACATTATTTTTGATGACCGCGTGGAGTGGTTTTAGAACTCTTGTCTTAGGAATTGCGTGGTATTGGTTTTTGATCATCACCATTCTCCTGATGATTCCTCTCTTAAAAAAGATGTTTTCTTAACTGTTTATTTCTTTTCGTTAACTTTTTAAGCTACTTCTGTTTCGAGCGGCTCCATGGAATTTATGGTGGTGCTAAGTAAATTGCTTTTAGTGTTTGTACTTTCAGGACTCTTCGGTCTTAATCGTCAATGGGCTCATAAACCTATTGGGTTTGGAACGTTTATCTTTGTCTCGTTAGGAGCAAGCGCTCTTGCCATTGCGTCTCTTGAGCTCTCCGGTTCGAATCCTTTGCCCTTGCTTAGCGCCATTGTGACAGGCATTGGATTTTTAGGAGCTGGCGCGATGATTAAGACAACAGATAAGATTTTTGGTGTCACGACCGCAGCCAGTATTTGGTTATTTGCTATTTTTGGTCTTCTTGTTGGTGTTGGGCAATACGCAACAGGATTTATCATCTACGCATTTGTCTGGGTGGTTGTAGGAGTGGATCTTTTTTTTGAATATCGAGGTGTTGGTTCGTATCAACGAAAAGCGGTAATTACCACAACGATTTCTCTTCCAGAAAAAAAGATTCGTGCAATTCTTAGCCAATCATATCAACGCTATAAATTGCTCGAGTTCACGATTGACAAAAAAGAAGAATCTATAACGAGGTTATATTTGGTTGAAGGACCTCAAGACAGTATCATGCGCCTGCCCTATTTTCTGAAAAAAGAACCTGGCTTCATTAAGTGTGTTGTTCAATAAACAAGCATGTCAGGTTTAGAACCAATTTCTTTTTTTGAACATGTACACCATTAGTCCTGCGACAAGGAGCATGAGAAAGATCATGAACCAAAAACCGAAAGCGAGATGTTGTCCTGGAAGCACATCAAAATTTGTTCCGTAAATGCCAGAAATCACAGTCAGAGGAAGCGCGATGGTTGCAATGATGCTTAACACCTTCATGACTTCATTCATATTGTTTGAGACTGCAGTCATATAAGCATCAGCGGTTGCGCCAATCGCTTCACGATAATTATCAAGGGTGTCTGCAACTCGTATAGAGTGGTCGTACACGTCGCGAAAATAAGGAATTGTTTTTTTTGATATGTGGTCATAATTGTTTTTTGCCAAAAAAGATATTTTCTCTCTTTGTGGCAGAGATATTTTTTTTATCGTGATGATCTTTCTTTTTAGTTTGTGGATTTTGGTCAGCAATTCAGGTCGAGGTCGTTTTGCTGCTTCATCTTCTAGTTCCTCGATTTCATCATCAATGTTTTCAAGAACGGGAAAGAAATTATCAACTTCTTGGTCAAGCAGGTAATGAAATAAAAAGTCAAGTCCTTTGTCAAATAAGGATTCTAATTTTTTTGGATCTTGTTTGATTTTTTCGTATGATTCTCTTGGAATTTTGTTGCTTGTAATAAGCATATTGTTACCGAGTATGAAATCAAGCTCAACTAACCCAACCGTTTTGCTTTTTGCAATGCCATAAAAAACTGAAAATAAATACTCGGGAAATTCTTCAACTTTAATTCTTGTACCTTCCGTTCCCAAATCTTCACTCGTAAGGGGGTGAAGATTGAATTCTTTTTGCACAATTTCTTTTTCATCTGGTGTGATATTGGTGATCTGAACCCACTTTTTTTTGGAACGAAGTTTGTCAAGCTCTTCAAGACTTGCCTTTTGAATGCCGTTTTCGTTATAATAAATTTCGATCATTACTCACAACCGAGTTTCATGCAATTATAAAAGTTCTCTTACTCGGAACGGACCGTCCTGTTCAAGTATAAACTGCTCTTTTGAGGCTTCTGTGGCACGAATCAGTCACTATTGGCGACTAATACATTTTCACATAGCTTATAAACCGATGTTCATTCACCACGTCCTATGGTACAATTCGATCGGTCTCGTGAGAGACGAAGTAAACCGGATTCTAAGCCTAGTTCTCCAAGGAGATCGCCACTTAGAAGCAGGTCTTCAGATGGTGGTTCACAATCAAGACAACGAAGTTTTTCTTCGAGAGATTCTCCAAGAAATGCTCGCAATAGGCGAGACTTTACGATGACCAAGGTTAACTGCGCAGCATGCGGTGACTCTTGTGAAGTGCCGTTTAAGCCTGTTGCAAACAAACCTGTCTATTGTGATAAGTGCTTTTCAAAGCAAGATAAGGGCGGTTCTCCTGCGTTTTCTTCAAAGGATCTCGATCTTATCAATGAAAAACTCAACAAAATCATGAGAGCACTTGACATCGAGTAAGATCAGTATTTCTTTTATTTCATTTTTCTTTGAGAAAATTTATAATTGTATTTTTCCCTTCTTCGTCTGTGCGAACAAAAGAACGAACTACCCTAGTCCACAATATCTTTCTTGTAAGTATTGTCATAAAAGGAGTTGATGGTCTTCTTGAGCTTATAGGGGGAGTGTTCTTATTATTCTTCAAGAATAACGCTTTGCAACAGAGTGTACAATTCCTGTTCCAACATGAGCTCTCTCAGGATCCAACAGATACACTTGCTCGTTCACTTGTGTCTCTTTCACAAAAGCTCTCTATGGAAACGGTTTCTTTCATTGCTGTTTATCTTGTACTTCATGGTCTGATAAAACTTGGATTGGTTGCAGGCCTGTGGTATGAAAAAAAATGGATTTTTCCACTGGCAGGTGTGGTGTTAACATTGTTTGTTGTCTATCAGCTTATGCGTTTTGCGAGCAATCACTCACTGTTCCTTTTGATTCTTGCCATTCTTGATATCCTTATCCTTGTCCTTTTGCGATTTGAGTATCAGCGATTGACCCGTGCAAAGAAATAAGGTGAACATACGTCCCGTTCACTTCTCTTCTAGTCGTTCAGAGATTGTTGTTGCAATAGTTTCAAATCTGATGCGCAAATCTTTGGCGACAAGTTTTGGCAGATCTGCAGATTCGAGGTGATCAACAACCTGTTTTCCAAGATCAAGGATTTTACTCACTAAATTTTTGTTAAGATCTGTTTTCCAGTGAAGTTTTTGTTCTTCAAGTTCTTCAAGAAGCTCTTCGATTTTGTTAATGGAAGAAATCATGCTATGCGTGGTCAGTTCAATATTCACCGGATCCATTTTCGAAAGCATTTCGTTATTTTTTGTTGCAACGATGGGCAGTATTTCATTAATCGCGTCTTGTAACGCAGCAAAATGATTGTAGAGTGAATGTAATTCTCTTTTTGAAAGCGCGTGTTCTTCAAGTTTAACGATAATGCGATCAATATTTTGTCTAAAGAGCAATAATGAAGAGCGGATTTTTGAGACGTGGCCATTAATGGACAGGTCGTAGAGTTCTCCGAGAATAACGTCTTGCTTAATCGAAACCAATTTTGAGGTGACTACGGCAAGGAGAAGTAATCCGATGATAACTTGGAGCACTGCTATTGCTTGAAATGATCCTCGAGGAATTATATCTCCAAAACCTGTCGTGGTTGCCGCAATAAAACTATAGTAGATTGACGTGAATATTTCGTTGACTCGATGTGCGGTCGCTATTTCGATAAGATAAGATTTTTCATTGGAGAACAAAAAATAATAGAATCCAAAAAGAACGGTGGTAAGAATCCACACAAGAAGAATTTGAGGAAAACTAACTTTATCAATAAATGAAATGACTGTTTTCTTATGTATTTTCTCAAGAAATTCCTCGACTTGTCGGCCTTTTTTCATTACAACTCACGTGACTACCGCTACTTCTTTTGAATGAGTAGTTGCTTTTAAATGTTGGTTTTTGAAAGGCAGCTAAGGTCCATCATGTATTTAAATAAATTGGTGTTAGTTTGGTTATGGAGTCTGCCTTCACTTTTGCAAAACCCCTCTTTGGAGATGTCATAGAGATAACTCTTTATGATGTAGATGCTATTCTAGCAGAACTCGTCGTTGCAGACGCTTATGTCGAAGCATTACGTTTGCAGAAAATTTTTAACCTATATGATTCTGCAAGTGAACTTTCGCGGCTAAACACTACAAGAAAACTATCGTGCTCTCAAGAATTACTCTCTGTCCTGCAGTATGCAGTAACGCTAGGCGTCCTAACTGATGGATTATACGATGTTTCTTTAGGACAGTTGTTTCTTGCAAGAAAAACTGGCAGTGCAGAGCCTGTTCTTCATTGTTCGTATAAAGACATTTCTCTTATGGGCAACACTGTTCAACTAACTCATGCTGATGCACATATTGATTTAGGAAGCGTCGCAAAAGGATATATTGTTGACCAAATTGTTTCTTTCTTAAAAGATCGGGGAATAAAATCAGGACTGGTGAATGGGCGGGGTGATGTGCGTTTGTTTGGGTCGCACAACCACTCTGTTGCTGTGCAGCATCCAAGAAATCCTGAGCAGATCATCTCTTCATTTGTCATACATGATAAGGCCGTTGCAACTTCTGGAGATTACCGTCAATTCTCGGGAACACCAGCAACTTCTCATCTTATCAACAACAAATGGTTTGCTTCCGTCTCAGTCATTGCACCCACTTTACAAGAGGCCGATGCATTTGCTACAGTCATCTCTGTTTTAGATGCAAAAAAAACAGAAAAACTTCTTAAAGAAAGACCTGACCTTGAAGTCTTAACTGTCGATAAAAAGCTGCGTGTCAGCACATATAATCTGAAACTACCATGAAAAAAAAGCCATTGCTGCTCCTCTTTGGCGTGCTTTTCATTAGTCTTCTTCCTCTTCTGCCTTGGTATTTTTTAGGTCCAACAAGCACCTTGCCATTCACGTATGAAAACGTCACACACGGTCTTGGACAACTATGTGCGCTTGTTGGCATGACGTTGTTTGCTTTGTCATTTGTATTATCAACCAGACTAAAAATCATTGATCGCCTCGCAGGTGGTCTTGACAAAGTGTATGTGGTGCATCGCATTGTTGGCAGTTTGGCGTTTGTCTTATTACTCTTCCACCCTCTCTTGCTTGTCTTCAAGTTCTTACCTGATCAAGTCAACCTTGCCGCTCGCTATTTGCTCCCTGGTCACGGACTTTCAGTAGATCTTGGCATTATCGCATTGGCTGGCATGCTTCTCTTGCTTGGCATAACCTTCTATGTGCGCATAAACTACCACTATTGGAAATTCTCTCATAAGTTCCTTAGTTTGTTTTTTATCATTGCGAGTCTTCACGTGCTGTTGGTGCGTGGCACCGCCTCTCGTGACTATATATTTGCAGGATATTATGTTTATGCAGGACTTGTAGCAATCATAGGAACAGTAGCTTTTCTGTATGCCTTGTTTTTGAAAGGAGGGAGACGTTTGACTTATGTTGTTTCTTCCATTACGCGAGACGGAGACTCCATTTATGACATAGTCATGCTTCCAAAGGAAAAATCTCTTTTCTATCAAGCAGGTCAGTTTGCGTTTTTTAGCTTTCATAATGCGCAATTAGGCTCAGAGTTCCATCCCTTCTCTTTAGCTTCCGCTCCCACTGAGAAGTCGCTGAGAATTATTGTTAAATCATTAGGTGATTATACTTCAAAACTTCACTATCTTCGAAAAGGAGATTTAGTTTCTGTTGAGGGGCCTTATGGTGGTTTTACTCTAAACACTCGACAAGGAGATCAGATTTGGATTGGTGCAGGAATAGGTATCACTCCCTTTATTGGCCTTGCTAAAGAACTTCTTACCCAACAAAATCCGCAACGAAACGTAACGTTATATTATTGTACTCGTTCGATGAAAGAAATGGTCGCGCTTAAAGAATTGCAAGCAATTGCACAAGATAAACGATCAGGATTACATCTCGTTCTTTGGTGCTCTGATACGAAAGGAAGAATATCATCTTCGCACTTCTCTTCGTTGTCAAAGAAAAGTCTTGTCTATCTTTGTGGTCCCGAAGAGATGAAACGATCACTCATCTCACAACTTCTCAAACGAGGAGTGCCTGCCAAAAATATTTTTAGTGAGGAGTTCGGATTCAAATGAATGCAAAAACGATTGTTGCGTATTCCTTGATGGCGTCCTTGCTCTTCTATGCTGCTGTTACTTTGTTTGGTTCGTTTTCGCCACTCATTTCAGGACTGCTTTTTTTTATTATTGCGCTTCTAGTTGTTAACTTGCTTCTTTTTCTCACCTTTCCTCTTACGCTTCGAGAAAAAGGCATGGTACTCCTTGAAGTGTTGATATTTTGCGGAGCACTTTCCGCACTACTCTTCACTTCGTTTTCTTATCAAGAACAAACGCGTGCGCAACAAGAAATCTTCGCAAACATTATTTCAGAATCTGACTATGCAAGTGAACTGGTCGCGTATCAACTCACGTACCTTTCCTATCTCACTTCGCAAGTGCAGCAATATGAACAAAACAATACAGCTTTACAAGAAGAGATTGTTGCTGTAACGAAAGAAAATCTTAACATGCAGCAAGTTTCTCCGCTTGTAATCGCTCCTCCTCTCCCTCCGCCTGCAGAAGTGCTCGTGCCGCCACCAACATACTATTATGACGATGATGAAGAATATGATGATAAAGGTGAAGATGATGACTAAACCACTTACTCAGATAATGATGTTTTTCACTGTTAGTGCAATAATACTCCTAGTGATCACAGGAATGTTTTTGCAATCTTCTCTGCAAAAAACTAACAACGAGATACACCAATTACTCGTGAGAAAAGAAGACCTAGCCGCTCGTCAGCAGGAACTCTCTCTTTTAATTCAGGATGCGAATGCCACCCTTCAACAGGTTAAAGCAAATAATTCTCTGCTGCGAACAGAACTAGGAAATCTTTTGCAGCAACAGCAATCACGTGAAGAGGCTGCACTGGTAGCGCAGCAGACTCCTCCTCCGCCACCTCCTCCGCCTCCAGACCCTCTTCCTGCGCCAGTAGCTCGTAGAATTGTTACGAGGGCTTCGTAAAATTGAATTGATTTACCAAAGATTTATATATTTCCTTTGGCGAAGATCGTTTATGTCTCTTACGTTTAAAAAATACCTTTCTTATTTGCAGGATAACCCTAAAGGGTATTGGTTTAAGCGAAAACTGTTTGGTTGGGGTTGGACGCCAGCAACCTGGCAAGGGTGGCTTATCTTGCTTTTATTCGTCGTGTATGCGTTCGTCGTTGCAAGAAAGTTCGCCTTCCAGCAAAACTCTTCAGTTTTTTTATCTTACTTATTTTTAGGAGTTGCTCTGCTCATCATCGTTGCGTACGTGAAGGGAGAAAAGCCTCGCTGGCAATGGGGTTTACGCTAACTAAGAACTTCTTAATTTGGTGCTGGTTTTGGCAAACGAATGTTCCACTTGTTAATAAGATAGGAGAGAAGAAATGGGACGACAAATTTAAAGGCAATCGTCGTGCCAACCAGAACAGAATACAGCCCTGCTTCAATCAGACCTTTTTCAAATAAGAGTTTAATAATAACAATACTTGTGCTGAACTTCACACATAAACTGATGCCAAGCAAGATTGAGTGTTTTTTTCCAAGTTCTTTCTTTCCAACAAAATAGCTTGTTGCGATTTTTGTAACATTAGTCATCAGCATGACAAGAAGTATTAAGAGAGGGAACTTGATAATATAACTAATATCGGTATCGACCCCAACACTAAGAAAAAAGATAGGTGCAAAAAAGCCATACGCCATCGTTTTTATTTCTGAATCAATTACGGCAAGCACTTTTTCAGGAATAATGTTGCGAAGTGAAATTCCTGCAAGCAAAGCACCAAGTGCCGCTGATTCTACAATTTTTCCAATGCCAACAAAGAGGAAGATAAAGAACAACACAAAAAGAAAGAATGACGATATTTCTTTATATTTGAAACTCGTAATTTGTTTTCGAAATTTTACCACAACAAAAGCAAGTCCAAAGAGCATGAAGAGGATGAGTAGGTTGAGCCAAATGTTAAAATGGGTGTGTCCAGCAGTTCTACCTATGATGATTGAGAAAAGAATGATGGTGATTACTTCGACAACGTCATCAAGAACGCCAATGCCAAGAATGGTTTGCCCAAGTTTTGTTTTGACGAGATTAAATTCTTCTAAAATGGGAAGGAGCACTGCTTCTCCGACTGTTGCAAACGATGAAGATACTAAGAGTGAAATAAGCCAAGGTACATCAAACAGGTAGTGAACGAGTGCTGCGCCAACAACAGCTTCGACAACAATTATTGCAATGGTTGTTTTTACAATAAATTTTCCGCTCTTCATAATTTTTGTTATTTCAAGTTCAAAACCAATAATGAAGAGAAGAAAATACATACCTAGTTCTGCTAATAATACAAATGATGATGAAGACGTAATTTCTTTGAACGGATTAAATGCTGCTAATCCTAATCCGATGAGCAGTGCTGAAAAAATCCAAGGTATTCTTATTTTTTCAAGCAATCGACCTACAAAGAAGGTGATAAGAAAGACGCCCGCTAAAAACAGTATGAGTTCCATGTGAATGTGTGTTTTCAGATATTAACTTTTCTTTTAATATCTTAAGTTATTTTTTATTGATTAATTGAAGATGAGGATACGCTACTTCGATATCTTTTTCTTTTTTTATCGCATCTAAAAATGATAGATTAATAGCAGTTCTATTTTTTTTGATTTCATCATACGGGCATTTGAATTGCGCAATAAGCTCTATTGCCGAATCCAGCATTTCAATTCTAATGAGTGGGACAAACTCTTCTTCAAGCACTCTGATGTCTTTTTCTAGATCTTCTTTTTCTTCTTTGAGTTTGAGAATTGATGATTCTTCATCTTTCTCGTTCGTATCTTTTTTTTCTTTTGTTAGCCATCCGTTGATAATATTGTTTAAGTCGACATTTTGTTTTTTAATTTTTTTTAAATATCTGTTTTTGTTTGCTTTGATTTGATTGGATATAATTTCTTTTAGCAGTTTAATCGCTTTATGATAATTGCTTTCGTATGTTATCGAGATTTTTAACTCATTTACTATATAATTTGAATCCTTCGTATAGTTTTGAACATCGGTTGCGAGAACAAATTCGTTTGGAAACGAAATCGTTTTTCCACTTAACACATCTGAGCTTTCAAGCAATCCTTCGATGATAGTGTTCATCACTTGAATTTCTTTTACGTCTCCAACAACGTTGTTTATTTTAATTCTATCTCCTTCAACATATAAGTTTTTGAAAATGATGGTGAGCCATCCTACAAAATTTAAGATGGGTTTTTGAAGTGCAAGCGTTAATCCAAATCCTACGAGTCCGAGTGATGCAAGCAGTGCAGTGAAATTACCTACAAAAACTGATATGGTGGTGATGGCAAATGCCGTCCAGAGTCCAAACGAAACAATTTTTGTCAAGCTCGAATTTTTTTCAGATGATTTGATTCGTCTTAATATCGACTTTAGGAATTTTTTGGTAACAATTGAATCTAACACTTTAAACAGAATGAAAAGAGCGATGACAATAACGAATTTTTTTATGAAGGTAAAAACGTTTTCTATAAAGTAATTTTGATTTTCCACAATTGCAGTTATACAGAAATCTCTGCAGGTAAACCACAGATAACATCCAATAATTATTCCTGCTCCAAGTAAGGTAAATGCGCTTCCAAGCAGTTTTTTGACTGAACTTTGCATGATTTGTAGTTCGTTTAGGGATTTATATACTTTCTTCTTTTGTATACAAGGAGAGTTTATCCTATATTAGATTGGGTGGGTTTGAGTGGTGCTGTGACGTTCCTTGAAACTTTCGTAACCTTTATCAACTTCCTATCTTAAGAGAGCGACATGGCAAAGTCTACGAAGAAGAAAGTCGTCGTGCAGGCAAAAGCAAAAAAGGATGATCGATCGGGTATTTTTATTCCGGCAGGCATCTTCCTTGGCATGGGTATTGGTTTCTTGCTTAGCAACCTTGTTGCCTGGCTCTTTATAGGTCTTGGTGTTGGCTTTTTAGCAATGGCTCTTGCAAAGTTAAAGGAAAAGTAGTCGTAAACAAGCACGGGACATCGTCTACCATCATTCTTTTAAATAGGCAGTATTTTTCGTTTTTCTAGATGATTTGATAACTATTTATAAACAAAAGATGCAAAACATTTATATAATAGTATAGCTTTATGGGGACTGGATATGGTAACGAAGGCAGAAGGCAGAAACGAGGATAAAATCTTTGATCTTCTTTTCAATAAAGATGAGGTAACGTGGCAAACAATCATCTATGAATTGGTGAAGACAAACGAGATGGATCCTTGGGATATCGACGTGGTCAGCCTTTCAAAACGATTTCTTGACACCATTTTCAAGCTTGAACAAGCCAACTTTCGCATTTCAGGAAAGCTGGTGCTCGCAGCAGCCCTCCTTCTCAAAATTAAATCAGAAAAACTCATGACCGAAGGGTTTGCCTCATTTGATGAATTACTCTACGGAACTGATGACGAACTTCTTGAAGGCGAAGACTACTTTGATGAAAACATTGAACGGCTCAAACAGTTCAAAGGCTTACCGCTCATGCCAAAAACCCCGCAACCAAGAAAACGGAAAGTTTCTGTCTATGACTTAGTCAAAGCACTTGAACGGGCACTTGAGGGAGAAGCAAAACGCCAGCGCGTCTATCTCTCCCAAAAGAAAACGTATGATGTTCCAAAAAGAAAATATGACATGAACGAACTCATTCTCAAAACGTTTGAGCGAGTAAAACAAGCAAAGCTGCCAAGCATCGCATTTGCAGACCTCGTCCCTGATGAAACAAAAGAAGCAAAAATTTACACGTTTGTGCCCCTTCTTCATCTTGATAATCAGCGAAAAATTGACCTGATGCAAAAAACACATTTAGGTGACATCTTTGTCAATATTCTCTAAAAAAAAATGTAACCCGCGTGTTCGCTACGAGCACCAAATCTCTTTGCCAGAAATAACTGCTTCTGGACAAAAACAATTGCAATCTGCTCGCGTTGCAATTATTGGCGTGGGTGGTCTTGGGAGCATTGCAGCTGAACTTCTTGTTCGCATGGGTGTTGGCGCGTTAGATCTCTACGATGACGATCATATTGTTGAATCGAACTTGCAACGACAAACACTCTTCAACGAGGAAGATATAGGGCAAAAAAAAGTTTCTGTGCTTGCTCGCGAACTCCAAAAAATAAATAGTGGCGTTACAATCACTCCCCATGATGTGCTTATAACTGAAGATTCGATCACGCAAGTAGATGCTCCCTTTCTTCTTGACTGCGTGGACAATGTGCGCACAAGATTAATTATTAATGAATACTGTCATAAACATAACATTCCTTGGATTCATATGGCAACAGCAGGAACCACGGGAACTGTCTTTGTACCTGGTGAAGTTTGCTTTAATTGTATTTATGCTCTTAAAGAAGAACTGGGAGATTGTACAAAATCAGGGATACTTCCCACAACAAATCACATAACGGTCAGTCATGGCATCATCGAATTGTTCAAACTAATTGCAGGCAAAGAACCTGTACGAACCATGCTTCGCATTAACACGTGGTCCCACAACATATCTCATTTAGCGGTCAAGCGTAATCCGCTCTGCAACGTGTGCAAGAAAAAATACGATTACTTCTAAACGCAGCTACTGCAGTTAATATACTTCACTTTTGGTTCGCCATCAACAACAGCATAAAGAGATAGTTTACATTCTTTGAGAACAAGATAATACTGGAATGCTTTTGGAATGTGCATGAGTTCTCCTAAAATCACTCGATTAACACTCTTATGACCAACAAGCAAAATGTTGCCCCCTTCATGGTCTTGTAGTAACTTATTGATAAGAGGAGTGGTTCTTGCCGCAACATCAGCAGAATTTTCTCCTCCTGGAAAATGAGGATCTTCTCCATGCTCCCACGCAGCAAACATTTCAGGATATTTTTCGTGAAACTCTTCCTCAGTTAGCCCGTCAACCTCTCCATGATTCATCTCAATAAGTTCATCGCACAAAACTAACGGAGGTTTTACATCGAATTGTTCAATAATGGTATGTGCGGTGTCTCTTGCTCTTTGAAGAGGAGATGATACAACAACAGAAAATTCAATCTGCTTTTTCACCAGTTTTTTACCAAGTTTTTTTGCTTGATCAAATCCTTTAGGGGAGAGTGGAACGTCTTGTTGACCAGTCCATTGGAGTTCATACTCCTTGACTTTCTTACCATGTCGTGTAATATACAAATTTGTTGTAACCATTGTGTATTTATTAGTTGAAATGGGGCTGCGAGGATTCGAACCCCGGTTGGACGCGCCCCGGGCGCCAGTGATACCAAGCTACACTACAGCCCCGTATATGCTGATTAAACAAGAATCTTTTTAAAAATGTCTCGATTCCGAAAACCCTGTGGAATATATAAAAGATTTTGCTTGGACGCCTGGGATAACTGTCGCTGACTTTGTGCAAAAACTAGGTGTGGTTGGCTTTCAAAGTATTGAACTCAAGCGAGCTAGCGAACTCATCGTTAAGATGAAAAAAAACAATGCTCGCACCTTCTTAACGTTCACCTCTAATATGGTCACCTCAGGCCTTCGAGGATTTTTTGCCCAAACAATCAAAGAAGGCTTAGCGGATGTTATTGTAACTACTGCTGGTGGTATCGAAGAAGATATCATGAAAGCAAAAGGAGAAAATTTTCTTATAGGACGATTTGAAACAGATGATATCGAACTCCACGAAAAAGGACTTAACCGAGTTGGCAATCTCTTTATCAAGAACGAAAGTTACATGAATTTTGAAGATTTAATACGGCCCTTACTTGATGTGCTCTATGCAAAACAAAAACGATGGGCAGTTTCAGAACTGCTAAGAGAAATTGGCTTGACCTTGCAAGATGAACATTCAATTCTTTACCAAGCGGCAAAACACAAGGTGCCCATATTTTGTCCAGCAATAACTGATGGCGCACTTGGTTTTCATCTGTATTTATTTCAACAAACGCATCCTGATTTCATAGTTGATGTTGTTAAAGATTTTGGTAATATTCTCTTTGCTACCAGTCATGATGAAAAAAAAGCAGTGATTTCACTTGGAGGAAGCATTTCAAAACATCATGCGATCCTTGCAACGCTTCTTAACGGGGGAGCGGAATTTGCGCTCTACATGACAACCGCTCAAAAAACTTCTGGAAGTATGTCTGGTGCAACAACGAACGAAGCAAAATCATGGGGGAAAGTAAAGGATGATAGTGATGTGTGTACTGTTATTGGTGATGTGACCATTATGTTTCCTTTAGCAATGATTGGGGCAATGGAAGTACTTGCAAGCGAAGGCTTACTTGGTCGATCACAAAAGAACACTCCACAAGAGCGCCTTCAAGATAAGGAGAACCCAAAAAGTTAAAATGAATACTCCTCATTTTCTCCTTGCAAAATCTGTTGTGTTGGAACAGTATCGTGTTGCAGCAAATGCATCAGATCTTCTTTCGTATAGTTCAAAAACAAATCCTCTTATTACCTCAATTCTTGAGAACGAAACAGCCGATTGTTTCTTTAGTGTTCATTTACACAATGAACTCATCAACATTACCGACAAATCACGTGTTCTTTTTCTTGCACAAGCATGGACTTCAAAAGATATTGAGTTATTGATTGCGCAGCAAGTTTCTTCGTTTGTTGTTGATAACAAAGCAGATCTTAACACCCTCCTTGAATTTTTAGAACAACGCACTGCTGTTCAAATAAACCATCTTTTTCTTCGCATTAAACTCAAAGAACTTTCTCTTCGCACTGAAAAACATTATGTTTTTGGTATGGATAGTGAGTTTGTCAACAAAAAAATTTCTGAAATTCATGAAAGCAGTCTTCGCTCTCGCATCAAGAATCTCGGCGTGCACTTCCATCGCAAAACACAGAATATGAGTGAATGGAATTTGATGTATGAAACTGAGAACATGCTTTCTGCGTCGACAAGAAGCGCACTTGACGTAATTAATATAGGTGGGGGTTTGCCTGCTGCCTATGCAAGCACGAACGTTGATGTCATTCCCACGGTCTTACAAAAAATTTCTGCATTCAAAGCGTGGCTTCACGAGCAGAACATATTGCTCATGATTGAACCGGGCAGATTTATTTCTGCTCCGAGTGTGAAATTAGTCACCACCATTATTGGAATGCATGACAACACTCTTATTGTTGATGCCTCAGTATATAATTCAGATATGGATGCGCTTATTGTCCCCGTCAAATTACTTGTTGAAGGAGAACTTTCTCAAGACGAAGTAGGGGAGAATTATTGCGTGAAAGGAATTACTCCTTGCAGCATGGATTTATTTCGTTATCGCGTAAAATTGCGTGCTCCTCAAATTGGTGACTCGCTTATCTTTTTACATGCCGGCGCCTATAATTTCACAACTGATTTTTGCAATCTTCAAAAAATCGAAACGGTGATCGTTGATGAGTTCTAAAATCCATCTCGTGCAGGTTCCTTTGGGATCAGGAAGTTTAGGAAGAGCAGCGGGAGCAGTTCACGCACCTGAAAAAATTATTGCAGCAGCGAATGATTTCTTTCTTACAGAACGAGGTTCGGTTCCCCGATATAATTTTGAAACCACTCAAACCATACCTCTTCACCAATCTGATTATGGTGCTGCCCTTGCAACTATTGAACAAAGCGCATCACAGCTGTTTCTTGATAACGTGCTAACAATCTTCCTTGGAGGGGATCACTCAATAACGTATCCTCTGGTCAAGTCATTTGCAAAATCGCAAGAAGGCAAAGCGACAGGTCTTCTTATTTTTGATGCGCATCTTGATGCAGAGAATGATTTTATTCCTCCAACCCATGAGGACATTGTGCAGGCAATTGTTAATCAAGGACTTATTGCGCCAGAAAATATTCTTCTTGTAGGTGTAAGAAATTGGCATGAGAATGAAAAACAGTTCATCGAAGAGAAAAACATTGCTAGTATATCGATGCGTGAGATTGCATCACATGGCATAATCGAAATTGCTAAACGACTTGTCGCATTCGTTGAACGTTTTGATGCGCTCTACCTCTCACTTGACATTGATGTCCTTGATCCTGCTTTTGCTCCTGGCACAGGATATGCTGAACCAGGAGGATTAACGACAAGAGAATTGCTTTCTTTACTTCAGTCATTACACCATCCTCTTGTTAAGGGAAAGATAAAAGCAGTAGATATGGTGGAAGTCAATCCCGAAAAAGACGTTGCGCAGCTCACCGTAACTGCGGCTGCAAAACTCTTAGTAGAACTTAGTGATGTGTTGTGAAGTATAGTACGATGTTTTGCGAAGTCTTTTTTTAAACTGCAAAGTAAAGTTTTTAAACAGCATAGGGATACGCAAGACAAATGGAACTGTTTAGGCAGACAACGCGGTACACAGGTTCAGTTGCCGCACTTCTTATGATCTTGCATCATTTTGACAAGAATGTTGCTCTTTCTAAAGAAACCGAATTTTTGCTTTGGCAACAAACAGCACTTCTTCCTCTTCGCTCTTCATCAATTTATGGGCTTGCACTGGTGGCAAAGCGACACGGTTTACATCCTAAAGTGTATGAAACTGATACCGCAATTGCACATCCTTCGTATTCGGCAACGTATACAAAAACAGATATTGATGAAGCAAGAGTTATGGCAAAATTATTTTCAAAGCAAGCAAGGGCTGAAGGTATTGAGTTAATTGAACAACAGATTACCTTTCCCTTTGTAGAAAAGTTACTTAACGAAAAAAAAATTCTTCTCTTACGCCTCGATGCAGGCGTGTATAGAAAGAAACGCTCCGTTAGTAAATATTTTGTGTGCTATAAGAAACAAAACTCATATTGTTTGATTGATCCTAAAGTTGGCGAATTAGAAACGACATCTGAACAACTCACCACTTCTCTTGAGAACCTTTCTTCGCAGTTAGGAAAGGATGTTAAGTTAATTGTCTTTTAAAAAACACCAAAGATTTTATAAATTCATTCCTGGTCCGAACATTGGATATGCGGAGGTAGTCTAATGGTTAGGATAGTACCCTGCCACGGTATTGATCCGGGTTCGAATCCCGGCCTTCGCATTGAGCCCGTAGCTTAGTCTGGTTGGAGCGCTGGTCTTATATGGCCTTGTTCCGAAGAGAGCCAGTGGTCGGGGGTTCAAAAGAATGTACACGAATGCGGGTGCTTTTTTGAGAGTCCCCCCGGGCTCACCTATGGGCGCGATTTTGTAAACCTTTTTAAATGGTCTCAGAATCCTCATATAAGCGCTCCGTTGGTGTAGTCCGGCCAATCATCCTGCCCTTTCGAGGCAGGGACTCGGGTTCAAATCCCGGACGGAGCACCATTTACGATAACCTAAGGATACAAAATGAAACGAAGTTCAAGACGGTGGAAAAAGAAAGGTCAAATGCGCTGGAAATGGCAGAGGAAAAAGATGAAGAAAGAAAAGCGCAAGAGAAAAAAGTGAGCTAGAATAAAATGGCACCGAAGAAAAAAGTCCTAACCAAGATCAAGAAAAAGAAGAAGAAATGGGTCAAGGTAGTCGGTCCAAAGATGTTCCAGCATGCAGCGCTTGCAGACATCTATGTTACTGATGCGAAAGATGCTCTTGGACGGTTTCTCTCTCTTAACCTCGCTACAGTTACTGGAGACATTAAAAAACAGAGTCTCCAAGGTTACTTCAAAGTAATCTCCATCAAAGAAGGGTCTCCTCGTGCATTCGCCTACGGATTCCAGATGCTTCCTTCTTTTTTGAAGCGACTCGTCCGTCGTGGAAGAACAAAAATTGCTGATTCATTCCTCGCAAAATCGAAAGACGGTTTTGTCATGAGAATTAAGCCGCTTCTTGTTTCTCAAACAAAAGTGCCTAAGTCTCTTGCTACAAAGATCCGACTTGCTGCAAGAGAAAAACTTAAGGAAGTTGCTTCCCAAACAAATTTTGAAGCATTCCTAGAAGAAGCAATCTTTCAAAAACTTCGACGAACAGTGAAAGAAGCATGTGAAAAGATTTATCCTATCAGAACAGTGGAAATTCGTTCATTGAAGATGGAACAACGACATTATGTCGAAACTGATGGCATAAAGGGTGGTTCTGTCGATATCGATGTCGATGTTCCTGTTGCAAAAAAGGCAGAAAAGACTGAACCTGCAGCTGAAGAATCAGCTGAACACGGCAAGGAAGCAAAGAAACGTGCATCCTCTGCAAAGGAAAAATCAGAACCTGCTGAGCAGCCAGTTGAGAAAAAAGCAGCGTCAGAAAAGAAATCTTCTCCTAAACCGAAGAAAGCTGACGATGAAACTGACGAGGATGATCAATAATTCTTTTTCTATTCATTTTTTCAAATTATTAATTGAATTGTTTTGTTCTTTTGGATGACTATGGAAACAGAAAACCTTTCCTACGATCTTGAGATTGAAAAAATTATAGCTCAGATTACGCAGGAACATGCAAAGACCGTTCTTCTTCACTTGCCTTCCGGTCTCAAACCTCGCGCTAAAGAACTGCAAGAAGCTATTAGAGAAGCAACTGATGCCTTTGTTTTAATTTGGGCTGGATCAAACTTTGGCGCTTGCGATCTTCCCGTTGGCATTGAGAAGTTAGGTATTGATTTAGTTGTTCACTTCGGTCATTCAGCGTGGGTATATTGAGTATTCTTTGATTTTCTTTCTTGCTTGCAGGTAACCTATGTTCTCAAGCATAATCAAAACTTTTAAAAAACACTTCACTACTCTTTCTTCTTATGTATGATTTTAAACAAATCGAAACTGACATTCTTGAATTGTGGAAGAATAAGAACATTTACGAACGAGCAAGAAAAAAAGGAACAACGCCCTTTTACTTTTTGCAAGGTCCGCCCTACACTTCTGGACGAGTGCACATCGGTCATGCATGGAATACGACGTTTAAAGACATGATTATGCGTTACAAACGCGCACAAGGGTTCAAAGTATGGGATCGTGCAGGTTGGGATATGCATGGACTTCCAACTGCTCTGAAAGTGCAAGAAAAACTTGGCATCAAGAATAAAGAAGGCATTCAAGTGTATGGCCTTGCAAAATTTGCCGAAGAATGTCTTTCATACTCAACAGAACAGGCTCGGGAAATGAGCAAGCTCTTCTTGGAACTTGGATTCTGGATGGATTACGAAAACGCGTACATGCCGGTTACTGACGAGTACATTGAGGCTGTATGGCACTTGATAAAAAAAGCAGAAGAAAAAGATTTGCTTTATGAATCGTACCGAACTCTTTCTTGGTGTAAACGTTGCGCAACAGCACTTGCAAAGCATGAAACCTATTATCAAGAAGTTGAAGATGCTTCAATTTTTGTTCGCTTTCCTTTGCGTGATGAAAAAGCAACGCTTCTTATCTGGACAACAACACCTTGGACTATCCCCTTTAATCTTGCGGTGATGGTGCATCCTGAGGTTACGTATGCGTATGTGACTTTCAATAATGAAACGCTCATCGTTGCAGAGCCACTCATCTCGTATGTTGAAACCGTTATTGGTGACAAGCTCCGAGTTTCTAAAACGGTTCTTGGAAAAGATTTAGAAGGAAAAAAATATGTACATCCGTTCGAAAAAGACATTCCTGCATTTGCTGAAATAACAGCAGAAAAACTGCACAGCATTGTTCTTTCAACTGAATACGTTGACACGTCGTCAGGAACAGGACTGGTTCATTGTGCGCCTGGTTGCGGACCTGAAGATTATGAAGTTGGTGTGCGCAATGATCTTCCTCCCTTTAACGAAATTGATGAATACGGGGTGTTTCCCGCATCAATGGGCAAACTCCTTGAAGGAAAAACTGCAAAAGATGACGATTCCTATTTTATTGATCTTCTCAAAGATAAAGATGTTCTCGTTGCACGGAAAGATTATCTTCATGATTATGCTTTTCACGAACGTTGTAAACAACCCGTTGTGTTCCGCAGAACAAAACAGTGGTTCTTTAACATTGAAAAAATTAAAGAGCAAATGCTAGAAGACAGTAAAACAATCCATTGGGTTCCTAAGAAAGCAGGCGAGTCCTATGATTTATGGACTGAGAATTTGCGGGATAACACGATCACTCGACAACGTTTTTGGGGAACGCCACTTCCTATTTGGAGATGTGACAACGAAGAATGTGCACACACGAAAGTCATTGGTTCGCGAAAAGAATTGCGAGAACTCGCAGGAGAGCTTCCAAAGAATTTACATCGACCGTGGATTGATGAAGTAGTTTTTCCTTGCGACAAGTGTAAAGGCTCAATGGTGCGTCTTCGTGATGTATTGGATGTGTGGATTGATCCAGGAACGCTCGCATATTCTTGTTTATACTATCCTCAGCGAGAAGATTATTTCGCAGAACATTTTCCAGCAGATATTATTATTGAAGGAATTGAACAGACAAAACTATGGTATAATATGCTAAACATCTGTTCATTTATTGCGTTGGGAAAAGGTTCATTTAAAGCGTGCTATTCAACAGGGATGTTGCAAGGCATTGATGGGGTGAAAATGTCAAAATCGCTTGGGAACATCATCTCCCCAGAAGAAGTGACTGCAGAGCATGGCGTTGATGCAATGCGACTGTATCTCTCTTCGATTAAAGCAGGAGAAAACATTGCGTTTAGCTGGGATGAACTAAAAACAAAGCAACGCAATCTCAACGTAGCTGCAAACATCGCAACCTATTTGCGTTCATTAAAAGAACAAGGAGCAAAAGCAGTTTCACTTACCGACCTTGCCGTTGAAGATAAGTTTATTCTTTCACGGCTACATTCTGTTATTAAAGAAGTGACTGAACTCTACGAAACCTATAATTTTGATCGCATTGGTGGGGTGCTTGAAGAATTACTTCTTTCACTTTCGCGCGACTATGTCCAAGCAGTGCGAGATCGAACGCAGGCAGAAGAATCAAAAGATTTGGTGTTTTCAGTTATTGGAAAAGCCTACATTGACGCCATGACGATGCTTGCACCGATCGTTCCCTTCCTTGCTGAACAGATCCATCAAGAGCTTCGTGAAGTATTTTCACTTCAAGAAGAATCAATTCATCTTACTTCTTGGCCAAAAGCAGACCTTGCTTTTGTAGATCCCTCACTTGAGAAAAAGTTTTCACTCACAAGCAAAATTGTTACTGGTATCTTAGCAGCACGAGCAAAAGCAAACATTGGTGTTCGCTGGCCACTTGGTAAAGCAATTGTTGTTGGCGCCAAGAACGAAGATGTGCTCACCGATCTTGTCTTAGTGCAGGCAAATATTAAGGAGCTTGTCTTTCAGGAAAAAGTAGCGGTGCGACTCAAGGCAGCAATTAACTATAAGGCTCTTGGAAAAGCATTCGGTGAAAAGACAGCCGATATCATTGGCATTATCAATAACCACTTACCAGAAATTGAAAAACTTTTTGAAGAGCAAGAGTCGGTAACCTTTGAAGGGGTTGACTTAACAAAAGACTATTTTGACATAACCAAGTCGGTGGAAAAACCACTCTTCCTTGGCGAAGTGAGTGAAGAGCTCTCCTGTTATCTTGATAGTACACAATCACAGGACCTTCTTGATGAAGGGTTTACGCGTGAATTTATAAGAAGAATTCAAGATGAGCGAAAAAAGTTAGGTCTGGCCAAAGTTGACACGATCAAACTTTCCGTTGCAGGCGATATGCAAGGCATGCACATACCTGATATTAAGCAAAAAGTCAACGCTGTTGAACTTATCGAATCGACTTCATTGGTTGGCACCGCATTCAAAATAAAAGGAAAGGAGTTTACTGTTTCCATAACAAAAGAATGAAACGAATTGTTGCAAAAGAAATTCCGCTTGGTGAACTCACGCTTCGCAAGTATGAGCATCCAACGGAGTCCATGAGCGAACGAGACATTGTGCGCAAACTCTGTCTTTCTCTTGGTCTTTTGCAACCGGGCGACTCTCGTGATGTCGTGGTTGATGTGCTTCTCGTGCTTCTAAAACATAAGGAGCCCATGACGAGCATTTCAATTGAACGAGCAACCATTGATATGCGTGAAGCTCATCATCTTCCTGTCTTTGGAGTTGCTCCCTCAAATATTCGTCGCCAACTCCTTCGATTACGAGACGTCTTTCTTGTAGAAAAAGTAAACAATTTGTACCGGCTCACCGAAAACGCGCTTTTTGAAGAAATATTTAATGAAAAAATAAAAAAGTATTATCTCACTTCCTTACTTTCTCGCATTGAAGAGTATGTGAAACTTGTCGACAAAACCTTCTTAAAAAAGAAAGAAGAAAAACAGTAAAAAGGTGTCTTACTTATGCTTTACGAACCACAAGAAGATTCATTGTTTCTTGCATCATTTCTGGGCAAGTACAAAGCAAACGTTGCACTGGATATGGGAACAGGATCAGGCATACTTGCAAGAGAACTCAAAAAAACCTGCAAAAAAGTCATTGCGGCAGATATAGATCTTGAAGCAGTTGAGCAAAACCACGATCTTGTTGTCATTCATACTGACTTGTTTGAACATATTATGCAAAAATTTGATCTTATCGTTTTCAATCCTCCTTACTTGCCTGCAGACAAAGACGATCCTGTTGCTGCACTTGACGGGGGGGACGTAGGCAATGAAATCATTCTTCGCTTCTTAGAAAGCGCAAAAGACTTTCTCAATCCAAAAGGGAAAATTCTCCTTCTTTATTCCTCTCGATCAGGCGTTGAAGAAATAGAACAAGCAATTGCACAACTGTACAAAAAGACTCTTCTTGGCTCTCAAAAACATTTCTTTGAAGAATTGTTTGTAGTAGAACTGAAAAAGAAATGAGCTTATGCTAGTTTCACATCAACATTTATAAACTGTGCTTTTCTTTACCTTTGTATGGGTTATAAACAAAAACATCCCGAAACTTGCTTGGCTAAATGTTTGATGATTCTTATTGAACGCTCAAAAAAGAAAAGAATTCCTTCTTCTTATGAACTTGATCTTCTCTTGTTTTCGTTAAAATATGAACGTGAAAATATTGCAAGAGGACATCTAGAAAAAGCAGCTAAAGATTATTCAGTTTCCTTTACTTGGTATGTGGATTCTAGTATTTTTTTCAATTTTGTCAAGAAGATGAATGTTGCAAAACAAATTTCTTTAAAACAGGAAAAGATTAACTTGCACTTCATCAACACGCTGCTTGATGCTCCCCTAATAATCTATATTGATCGTTTTTACCTTTGGAAAAAAGAATGGGGGTTGTATTACAAATACCACTATCCTCATTTTGTTATTCTCAACAAACGAGTTGGCACTGCATATGAAATTATTGATCCGGATGATGGGCAAAAAAGATTTGTAGATGCTAAAGTATTGTCAAAAGCCATTATTGGTCTTAGAAATCATTTGTGGATAAGTCCTCAAATCATACAACTTTCAACCCATTTTCGGGGAGAAAATCGAACCATTTATAAATAATCAAGATTCAGGATTATCAGGGTGTTTTGGTTGAAACGGGTTGTAGCAGAAGAACTGTTTATGGTCCTTGCGGTATTCTTTGTCCTCTTTTCGTTCTATACAGGGCTTGAACCATCGGACTATGTTGCTTCTCCTGAATTAACCGAACTTCGAGCGCCGCATACTGCAGCCGTCCCAGAATTACCTGAGATTGTGGAAAAGCCACTAACAAAAGAATCTCCACTCACCGCGCACGTCGTTGGTTCATCTGCTCCTTCAACACCCATAGTACTTTCATTTGATGCACAAACTGTGCAGAGTTTCTTTTACTATTCGATGTTTCTCTTTCTTTTCTTTACGGTTGGCATCATGATTGCCTTTGTCATTCATGAAGACTTTCGCGAGTAATTGATTGCAAGAAGTCGCCGGTTTTGTAGTAACCTTTTTATACTCAACAATAACTTGACAGGATATGGTAGTGTGGAATTTACAGGATCTTATGCGAGAAAAGGATATTGATCAACACGTGGCAAAGCTCACTCAGCTGACGTCATCGTTTGCCGAGTTTGAAAAAAAACTCTTTAACAAAAACAACTGTGTTGAAGTTCCGTCAGATACGTTGCGTCGCATTTTTGCTCTCTCTGAGGAAATTTCAAAAGTTTCTTCTCGCCTTGCAGGGTTTGCTGAACTTTCCTACACTGAAAAAACAAATGATGCAAAGAGACTTGCTCGATTGCGTGATTTGTCGAAAAAACTAGTATCTCTCGAACACCAACGATTATTCTTCTCCGAATGGATTCGTCGTATTCCTGAATCGTATGCAAAGAAAATTGCAAAGCAGATTGAACCCTACACGTATGTTTTTGAAAAATCTGTTGAACACCGAAAACATCTCCGTTCTCCGGCAGAAGAAAAAATCATGTCGCTAAAAGATACGACAGGTGTTGATGTGCTTGAACGGGTCTATAACATTGTAACCAACAAGTATGTGTTTGGAAAAAAGCAGCTTGCTCAAGAAGAACTTCTCACTCTTGTTCGAAGTTCAAAAGAACATGATCGAAAGCAAGCATATGAAGATTTGCTCTTGCGATATAAAGAAGATAATGATGTGCTCTTTGAAATCTATGCTGGCGTTGTTATGAATTGGCATAACGAAGAACTGACGGTTCGCGGTTATGATGCTCCTATTGCTCCAAGAAATGAAGGAAATGATGTTGAACACGAAATTGTTGAAAATCTTCTTTCAGTAATTGAGAACAATGCGGCGCTCTTCCAAGAATATTTTTCCTTTAAGGCAAACTTACTGGGTATGAAAAACACTCGCTATAATCTCTACGCTCCCTACCGATTAAACGAGCCGAGCTATACTTTTCCCGAAGCGAAAAAAACTGTTCTTGAGGTGTTCAAAAATTTCTCTCCTGTGTTTGCTTCTCACGCAAAGAGTGTTTTTGACAAGCAACATGTGCATTCTCCTCCAATGAAAGGGAAAAAATCTGGAGCGTTTTGCTATTCGGTTACAAACGACACTACTCCTTATGTCCTAGTTAATTTTGCAGGAAAGCTTAATGATGTGTTCACGTTGGGTCACGAGTTAGGCCATGCGGTTCATGGCATTCTAGGTCAGAAAAACACTCAATTTACTTTTCATTCAAGTTTACCCTTGGCAGAAACAGCAAGCATTTTTTCTGAACTCTTACTAACCGATCATTTGCTCAAAACCGCTTCAAAGCGAGTGCGCACTTTTTTGTTAGTGCAAGAGCTGGACAAGATTTACGCTTCAGTCATGCGACAAGCGTTCTTTGTGATGTTTGAAAAAGAAGCACATGAACTTATAGCAAAAGGTGCAACGGCAGATGAGATTAATGCGCGCTACGCTGCAAATCTTCGCAGACAATTTGGCAAGCAGATGATAATTCCAGATCATTTTTCATATGAGTGGAGCTACATTCCACACATTTTCGAATCACCATTTTATTGCTATGCGTACGCGTTTGGCAATCTCTTGGTTTTATCCCTTTACCATGATTTTACGCAAGATAAGAAGGCGTTTGTGCCTCGCTATCAAAAGATTTTGGAAGCGGGTGGTTCTGCAACTCCTGCAACAATTCTTGCCAGGGCAGGATATGATATTTCAACGAAATCATTTTGGCAGAACGGTTTTGACGAAGCAAGAAAGATATTTGATGAGTTAAAGACACTTACAAAATAATTTCTTCTTGTCTTTTTTTATCGAATAAGATTTCCTATTGAGTTGATGTCATCAATGCGTTTATCTGCAGTAATGGAACTTCTAAAAATATTCCAGAAGAGATTCTTTGACCAAGAAACCCATTGAGGATCAAAAATATCGTAAATAATAATACTTCTTTTTTTGACTGCTTCACCGTAAAAGAAGCGAGGATTAACCACTTCTTTAAATCTGACTCGTTCATCATCCACGATCATTCCTCGTAATGGTTGCCACGCGTGTCGTATTTCGATGAGTTCGCTTCCAAATTCTTCTTTGAGGCGAAGCATTATCTTTATGTTCTCAATGGAAAGCATGTCGATTCCCGCAATAATTTTAATCATGACTTGTCTTTTGAGCAGTTCACGAAAAATATCAATTGTTTTTCTTCTTCCAATTGAAAGGTTTGACCAGGACAGGTTGCCTGAAAAGATAAAGAGTTCTCGAGTCGCACTAAGGAGGGTGTGTTCAAGTTGAATAGTCTCGGTTTTTGTCGGATCTTTCTCTTCTTCAATGAATGCTTTGCGATGCCTTGCGTCAACGTATTGGAAAATATCAAGTGGAGAAAAATCATCCTTTGTTCTTCCTCGCAAAATGGCTGTGGTGAGGCGTTCTCGGTGAGGCGATTCTGCTTGTTCACTTGGAACCCAATACACGATTTTTAAGGCTCCTCGCGTGCCTTGTCTGAAGGTATGTGTTTGTAGTTGTCCGGTCTCATCAGCTATCTTTTGGATGTAACTATCTGCTGTTCTCCAATTCCTTGCGATAGCCTGAGCTATCTCTGAAATGGTCCGTGGGCGCTTGTTAACGAATTCAAGTATGTCCTTCGTTTGCTCTCTGGTCAGCATAGCGTTTAGTTTTTAAAACTCATATATATATTTTTTGCATAGTGGTGTGCTTTTTTTAACAAAAATACTTAAGTTTACTACAACACCACATAGTATTGGTGATACTACATGTATGAAGAACTTTTCATTTATAGTGAAGATAGCTGGGAACTAGATTATGTGGATACAACGATATGGGAGCGTTTAGCCGATAGAGAAATAAGAAAACAACTTGACCTATGAATTTTCTCCTTCTTTGATCATTACATAAACGGATTGCCTAGAGTGAGCACGAGAATTTCTGCTGCCAAGAATGCGGGAACAAAGGGAACGCCCTGTCGCACAACAACTTCTGAAACGCCTGCTCTTTTAAGATGAGCGATGTCTTCTAAGGAAAGCCCTGTTTTACTCTTTGCAGTAATGAGTTTACCAGTAACCGTAACGTCGTTTACAAGCCAATCTCCTTCTTCCAATTTTAAAACAGATATTTTTTTCTTCATCTGATCTTCAACTGCCCGAACAAACAGAGAGAGGTAGACAAGAATGTATGTGCCAATGCCAATGAAAATTGCCAGCAATGAAAACAAATAATTTATTTTTACTAGAAATGCTGCGATAATGATACAGGTGATGCCAGCGATGCGAGCAAGAAGAACCATGTTTTTTTGTAAAGAACGAAGCTCAGCATACTTTTTCTTTGTTTCCTTCCATGAAGAAAACCCAACTGCAATCATCCAAACAAAACCAAGAATTCCTCCAGATATGAGTGCGTAGACGAGAAAAAGGAAGAGATGATCGGTAAGCGAAGGACTAAAGCCGAGAAGAAGTCCGACTCCGAAAAGAATTTTCGCATCGCCTCCGCCCCATTGCCCTGCATAATACATGAGCAATCCTATACCAACAGCAATAGCAAGCCCATACAACGCAGTAATAAGTGGGGTGAATGAACCTTGCATTCCACTTTTCAAGAGTGCAAGCATGCCCGCAACTGCGATGAGGGAGAAGGACACGTAGTTTGGCACTTCACGCTTGCGGATATCTGTTATTGTACCAATAATAAGGGCAATAAGCAAGATTGCTTCTTGTTCAACGATAATCATGGTTTCACCTGAATTGATCGGACGCGATCGGTAACATATGTTGTCTTAAGAACAAAGGTAATTTTTTGCAGTGGTGTGGAATGAATTCTTTTTTCTTTAGCATACAAAAATCCTTCTTTTTCAAACACATTTGCATGTTTTTTTCGAAAAGCACTTGCATGAACTGCAGAGAACTGAGGAGGTCCGCGAATTATTTCTTCAGAGGAAAGTTTTTTTTGTTCACACAAAAAATACATCTGAGAAAAATTCCAATCACTTTTCACCACGTGAAATTCTCTTAGTTCTCCACATATTTTTTTGTAAACTTGCAGCAACTTTGCTCCCGCGACATCTTTTTTTTCAGCAAGAGGGGATACGCGCAAGATGACTCCTTCAGGTTTCATGCGTTTAACAACAAAAAATGCTTTTGAAGGTTTTGCTAAGAACTCTTTAGCTTTTGCTGAAAACAATAGTTTTTTCTCCAATGAAACTGCTGCTGCCGCATTTCTGTCTTCTTGGACGGGGTCGACAATAACAAGGGGTTCTTGAAATTGATGTGCTGCCTTCGTCTTTGAAAATTCAATACTGGTTTTTCGTTCCCACGCACTTGCCGCTTTAAGTAATGCAAGAAAAGACCCATAATGGGCAATGAGCAGTTCAGTGACATAGCCGCTAAAACCTAAGAGATAACTTTCAGCGCCATAGAGCTTTTGCGCCTTGAAAAACTTTTTCGCAACGCGCACGTCGTCTTTTTGAGATACAGTGAGGTTTTTGTTAACAAAACTGGTGTGAAGGGGGGAAAGATCGGTGATATTTTCTTTTTCTTGCTCTGTGTTGACATATTTTACTGGAATAACTTCGACAGGGCCAACTTGAAAGTAATCTCGTGATCCATGCAGACGTTTGACTCCATTAAATGATCTTTTTAGAAAGGTTTCAAGACGGTCGGAACAATTTGTTGCATCAAAAAAACGAACAAATACGTCTATGTCGCAAGGACCTTTCAGTTGTGTTCCTTTCGCAACTGAACCACCAAGCACGACTTCCGCTTCTTTTTTAGGAATAACTTTCTTTAAAGAGACAAACCGTTGCTGCGCTCGTTTTTTTTCTTTCAAAGAGGGTCGTAGCTCCTTCTTAAGAGTCCTAACAAGGGTTTCAGCCGTAGTCATAGGGAAAAAGGAGAATTGGACGTTTATAAAATAATTGTTTTTACTTTTCAATGAGGTATCCATATCAAAAGCTTTAAAAACAGTTTTCATCTGATGGGACGTATGGTGAGTGTTACTTTTGCTGATTTGCTTAAATTTAGTCAGATTGACTACCTTCATCCTTGTGGTTTTTCTATCTCGAGGCGCTCACTTGAGCTTATTGGTGTTGATGCGCATCGTTATTTTCTTGATGTTGGTTCTGGAAAAGGAGCAACGGCAATTTATGCTGCATCGGAGTTTGGCACTATGACTCTGGGTGTTGAGAAAGATCCTTTTCTTGTAAAACTTGCTCGCAAAACCTCCATTGATAAGAACATGTTGAAAATGGCTGAGTTCCGTTTTCAAGATTTTACTGACACCAATTTTCAGGATGGCTTGTTTGATGGTGCACTTTTAGAAAACGTACTTTCAACAACAGCGAAATGGGAAATAATGCTTACAGAAACACTTCGAGTTACAAAACGAGGAAATGTGGTGCTGCACGATTATTTTGTGGAGGATGCGCTTGCTCCAAAAGATTTGGCTGTTTTGAAACAAGTACTTGGTGTGAAGACGCTCTTAACATTGAAGGACTTAAAAAAACTATTATCTGCTCATAAGAAAAACAATCTGGTAATTGAAGATTGGAGTGGTGTAGATAATTTTAAGAAGATCATTGAACAGCGAAACGCATCAAGACTTATTGACATCTTTGATTTTAAGCAAAAACTCTTGCTAGTTGCAAAGTTTCTTATTACCAATCCTTTCATCATTTTCAAAATAAAGAAGTCGATGCAGACCATAGAAACCTATCTTGCAACAGGCAAGCTTAAGTACTATCTTGTGAAAGTTGCATAAACAGAGTAGATGGGTAACGAAAGGAAATGGAGAACTATTATTTTTTTGTAAGGTGAGTTTGTGGAAAAAGTATTAAAAAAGAAAGCGTTGGGTGCGTTTTTGAAAAAACTTGCAAGTTTTGGACAAGTATATGGTCCAGTGAAAACAGATACGGTTCGCTTTGAGCCTGTTTCTCACGAGAAACAGCTTTGTCTTGATGAACACGCATGGTTTCCTGTAAAAGAATTTCTCTTTCCACAAAAGCAAGTTTTTTTTCGCTTCGATGGAGAAAAAATTATCACAGAAGACAACGTAAAAAAAGCAGTGCTTTTCGGTCTTCGAAAATGTGACTTGAATGCATTTCTCATAAATGATAAGTTATTTCTTGAAGGAGAACATAAAGACTTGTTTTACGAGCAACGACGAAACAACTTACTTCTTGTTGGGCTCTACTGTTATCACGAACTTGATGAGTTCTGTTTTTGTTCCTCCATGAATCTTCAAGACTATCACGACATCATGCTTTATGATAGGGGTTCATATTATCAGGTGAAAGCAGGCACGCCAAAAGGTGAATTCTTCATTGCTCATCTCAAGGACACAGAAGCCTTTGTTCCTCCTCCAACTACTTGCTCGTTAGCTTTGCCAACACAGGAGATTGCTCATCTTTTTGAACATCAAGCATGGAAAGAAGGAGCTGATTCTTGCACGAGTTGCGGTCATTGCACAAATCTCTGTCCTACATGTCTTTGCTTTACTATTTCAGATGATGTTGCACTTGATGGAAAAGGAGAACGCGTAGCAGAGTGGGATTCTTGTCAATACAAGGAATTTACTGAAGTTGCGGGAGGTCACGTTTTTCGAGAAAAACGCGTTGACCGTTTTAAGCATCGCATTTATCATAAGATACAGTATTTCAGAGAACGCTTTGACATGTCTATGTGTACAGGTTGTGGCCGATGCATTCGTGGTTGCCCTGAAAAGATTCATTGGATACATTTAATTGGGAAGATGACGCAATGAAAAAAATAAAGAAACTTGAAGGAGAAGGAAATCATTACTCGGTGCCAAAACTCTATGCGATAAACAGCATAAAGAAACAAACTGAAGATGAATACTTGCTTCGTTTTGATGTTCCTCTCGAACACGAACCAGCACAATTCATTCAGGTATCCTTACTTGGACATGGAGAAGCTCCTATTTCTATTTGTTCTTTTCAGGATGAGTATTTTGAAATGAGCATTCGTGCCGTTGGCAACTTAACAAGAAAACTCTGCGCATTAAAGAAAGGAGATAAGGTTGGCCTTCGAGGACCTTATGGCAAAGGCTATCCGATGGAATCTCTCAAAGGAAATAACGTTCTGGTGATTGGGGGCGGTTGCGGTGTTGCCCCTATGAGGAGTGCAATTCAATATCTTGAACGACATCGAAGCGACTTTGGTGATGTAGCACTCTATTTTGGCTATAGAAATCCAAAAGAAGTGCTCTTTGCAGAAGACTTCAATAAATGGAAGAAGACGTTTCGAGTGCACGTCACTGTTGATAAAGCACCAAAATCCTGGAAAGGAGAAGTAGGTCTGATTACCGAATTGTTGCAAAAAGACTCCTTTGACAATACCAATAAGGTTGCTTTTGTCTGCGGACCTCCTGTGATGATCAAATTCGTCATTGCTTTGCTTAAAGAGCGAGGTTTTAACGACGATCAAATATTTCTTTCGCATGAACGTATGATGAAATGTGCGACGGGTATGTGTGGTCACTGTATGATTGAAGGAGTATATACGTGTAAGGATGGACCTGTGTTTCGCTATGATGGGGTGAAGGATCTTCATGGCTAAATCAAAAAAACTTAAAGTTGGAATTTATGGCATCACCGGATGCATGGGTTGTCAACTTAATGTACTCTACCAATCAGATCTCTTTGGCATTCTTGACGCGATCGATCTACGATCGTTTCCTGTTGGAAAAGAAAAGAACGAACACAAAGGAAAACTTGATATCATCTTTTTAGAAGGAGTTGTTGTTAGTAAAGAAGATTTACGTATGGTAAAAGAATTGCGTAAACGTGCAACGGTCCTTGTCGCTATAGGTGCGTGTGCAACAGATGGTTGTGTTCCCGCAATTCGAAACTTTCTAGATGATAAAGATACGCAGAAAGTCGTGTATCATGATCAAACAAAGCACTTACAAGTAGTTGATCCTTCTCCCGTGGACAAGCATGTCAAAGTGGATTATTATGTTCGCGGATGTCCTATGGATAAACTGGAGTTTCTGCAACTCATGAAAGCGATTCTTTCAGGAAATGACTTCAAAGTTCCTTTAAAATCGATGTGTCACAATTGTAATTTACAAGGAAATCTTTGTTTGCTTGAGCGAGGACGCGAATGCCTTGGACCAATTACTTTTGGAAATTGTAGTGTCATGTGTCCTGATTTTGACCATCCTTGCATTGGCTGCAGAGGGCCTTTTCCTGATGCAAATTTTGAAGCATATTTTACTATGATGGAACGCAAAGGTTTTTCTCGCAAACATATGATGCAGAGAATAAACAAATATGCAGGCATCAAATTTAGAGAGCTTATCGAAAAACAAAATGAGAACGAAGTTGACCATGAACATGAAGGTCATTGTTGTTTTGATATGTTTTGCCATTCGGGAAGCGATAGGCATAAAAAGCAACCATTAATTAAACTTCATAAGAAGTAATCCGTAAAGAGAAAAGAGACTTAATAAAATGACTCACATAACCTTAAATCACATTACCAAAATCGAAGGACATGCAAAGCTAGATCTTAAAATCAACAACGGAAAAGTTGAGGTGTGTAACCTTGGCTCAACTGAAGGTGCGCGATTCTTTGAAGGAATAATTAAGGGAAAAAGTTACGATGAAGCATATGAAATATGCTCTCGGATTTGTGGTATTTGTAGTTGTGGTCATACTGTTGCAGGACTTCACGCTCTTGAAGCAGCACTTGGTGTTACCGTCAGTAAGCAAACAAAGCTATTGCGAGAGTTATTAACAATAGGTGAGCGAATCCGTAGCCATTTAAGCCATCTCTATTTCTTCGTTTTGCCAGACTATATGGGATATGAATCTGCTCTTGCCATGGTCCCTCATTACAAAAAAGAAGTGGCAACGGCCCTTCGTATTACGCAAGTAGGTAATGAACTGGTCAGTACCATCGGGGGGCGCGAAATGCATCCTTTTGCTTCAATAGTAGGGGGATTCACTCAAATTCCTGAAGATGCAAAGCTTAAAGCCATCGCAAACAAACTGAAAGCTGAACGAGAAACCATCGTTGAGATTGTTCGATTCTTCAGCAAATTAAACTATCCTGCGTTTTCTCGGAAAACAAGATTTCTTTCCCTTCGTCAAAAAAAAGGATTTCCTCTTTTAGATGGAAATATTGTTTCAGATGATGGCCTCGAATTTTCTCCACAACACTATCACGACTATATTGAAGAGTACATTGTCAAACATTCAACTGCAAAGTTTGCCGTCGCGAAAGGAAAAGAATATATGACAGGTGCTCTTGCAAGAATTAACAACAATCTTGACCAGTTAAGTCCTGCAGTAAAGAAACTTATCAAAGAAAGCAACATCTCATTTCCAAGTACAAACATATTTCATAATAATTTTGCTCAAGCGCTTGAAACCTTGCATTGGACTGATAAAGCAATAGATCTCATTGATCATCATACGTTCAAACATGAAGATCCTGTCAAAGTAACTCCAAGAGCGGGCCATGGCATTGCAGCAATAGAGGTGCCTCGAGGCATCTTATTCCATGAGTATACGACTGATGATGCAGGAGAAATACTTGAAGCAAACATTATCACTCCGACGGTGCAGAACTTAGCAAATGCGGAACTGGATATTCGTGCGTTTGTCGAACATATCTTGAAGCGCAAGAAGCTTACCAAACCAGAAATTGTTCTTGAAATAGAAAAGCTCATCAGAGCATATGATCCTTGCTTTTCTTGCTCGACACACTTTCTCAAAGTGACGTGGTTAGACGAACAAGAAGCGCCATAACTTCTTTGATAATTTCTTGTTTATTGCCGTACATGGGAACGCCAATAATTGTTGCATCGTCAATCATGCCAAGTTGTTTGAAAAGAAGCAAATGAAATCCTAAGTCCATGTCGTGAGGAGAAACTGACTGTTGTTCTTCCAGGCGATCAACTGACGGGATTAACATCACTTTGTTAATGTTTGCAACAACATCAAGAATGACCGGTTTTTTCTCGCCGTCTTTTGTAAGGTCATTTGGAGATAGACAGGAAACAAAAGCAATTCCTGGAAGAGAAATTTCTTCCATAATTTCCTTTGCCATCTTATCTTGATCTAAAAACTCATTACCGAACACATAGACGTTGATTTTTTGTTTCATTTCACTCTTTGAGTATAAGAAAATATAGTCCTAAGAGAATGAGCACTATGGGAAGGATGATTTTCATGGTGAGCCAGGAAATAGCGTTTTGCAAGAGTAATAATGCTCCAACAACAACAAGCACCACTCCGAGCAGGAGTTTTCCCTTGTGACCAGTTTTTTTTAATTGTTGCCTGGTTTTGTGTGCTATGTTTTCCGCAGCAGTATTTTTTCCTTTTTGCGTTGGATGTTTTGGAACAACAATCCATGCTATCAAGTAGAGCACAATGCCTGCGCCGTCAAGAAGTGCGAGGAGGACGGCAATGAGTCGAGGAATGATTGGGTCAATACCAAAATAGTCTGCTATTCCTCCACAAACTCCTGCAATAAGCTTTTCTTCTTGTGATCGGTAAAGATTCTCAACTTTTTTTGCCATCTGCGTTTTTCCTTTGTTTTTCAAAGAGTAAGAAGAAACTAATTCTTCATAAAAATTTCTGTTTTTATTGAAAAAAGAAGAAAAAAATAAAAAAAATATGTTTGCTTACTTAGCAAGTAAGTAAATCATGTACAATCCTGCAAGTCCAACTAGCACATATACTATGTTGAGCAGTACTGGGATTGCTCCAAAGATCGCTGCAACAAGGTTAAAGTTGAATAATCCAACTAATCCCCAGTTGATGCCACCAATAATTAGTAGCACGTATACAATCCAATCAAGTGCAGTTTTATCGCCTTTTTTAGCCATTGGTTATCACCCCAGTGGTAATCCTGGAAAGAGCGGTTTATAAAAGTTTTGCTCGGAGAGCGGAATTTGCCCTCCTGAGCACCCAAATCACTACCTTTATAAGACCTTTCTCACCATCAAAATTTATGAAACTTGCTTCGCCGCTGAGAACAAAAAAGGTCGCGTTCGGGTATCGTGATGCGCAAGTGCTCAAAGATGTTTCTTTGCACATCAAGTCGAGTCAGATTGTTGCAGTGGTTGGCACGTCAGGTTCTGGCAAATCAACATTTCTCAAACTCTTGACGGGTGTTATTTCTTCTGGCCATGAAGGCTCAATAAAAATTTTTGGTCTGGGAAGTGCTCTTGCAAAGCAAGATATTGCCTACATTCCTCAAGAGGTTTCTTTATTTCCTGATTTAACTCTTGAAGAAAATATTTCTTTTTTCGGCTCGCTTTATGGTCTTTCCAAGCAATCTTCATTACATAAAGGAAAAGAACTGCTTGCATTACTTAATATGCGCGTTCCTTTGACAAGAAAACCAACTGAACTTTCAGGCGGTCAACGTGTTCGACTTAATATCGTTGTTTCACTCTTACACGATCCGAAGGTTATTATTCTTGATGAGCCTTTTGTCGGTCTCGATTATAAGAATAGAAAACTTCTCTGGCACATTCTCCTTTCTCAAAAGAATCGCAGAAAAACTGTTATTTTAACCACACACCTTCTTTCTGAGGCAGAGCATCATGCTGATCAACTGGTTGTGTTACACCAAGGAAAGATTTTGGCCAAAGGAAAAATTGATGCCTTAAAGCAGAAACTAAAAACTGCGTTTATTGCTGAAGTGAAGTTTTCTGGTTTGACGAAGAGAGATCAACAAGTTTTTCACACCTATTGTGCGCAACATGATATTACTATTCTGGATGAATTTGGAAGTTATGCAATGGTTTCTCTTGCAAGCCAAGGGCAGAGAAATTATTTACTTAGGTTTCTTGAAAAAGAAGGTTTAGGATATGAAGAGTTGAGTTTTCGTGAACCCTCACTTGACGAACTCTTTTTGCAGGTGGAAGAATGAAGTCAGTGCTCGTTCGTATTCTTTCTATGATTTTGATTTTTCCTCATACATTTTGGGGATTCTTGAAAAAAGATGCAGTGCTTATTCTTCGCAAAAAGAAATTCTTGCTTCTTTCTCTTGCCCTTCCTTTACTTATTGGGTTGCTCTACATTGGCAGCCTCACTGGGGGGGATCGAACAGTCTCCATTGCTGCATGTGATTACGATGGCACAACGCTCACACACGATGTGCTTTCAGGTTTAGAAGGATTTTCTGTAACGGTTGGCGAGGGTGATTGTCTTATCTGGCTAAAGCAAAACATCAGGGAGCGAAATTACCTATTTGGCATTGTCATTGCGGAAGGATTTACTGACGCACTTTCTTCATATCAACAAGCGCCTTTACTGGTGTATTATGACAATAGCGACCCCTCTATTGCAAGCCTTGCTTCGTGGAAACTTGATGCTGCGCTCATGCCCTTTAATGAGCAAGTGGTTTTAGAGTTTGGTTCTGAACTAAAAACTCAAAGTGGTGTTGCACATGACAAATTCAAGCTGGCCCTGGAGTTAAGCGAATCGCTGAGAGGTTCAATCTTTTCTGGAATAAAAAAAGATTTACAAGAAGTTGATGAAACGCTCAAGAATCTTCGATCTATTGACGAGCAGTTCTTAGCATCTCCTGTCAAGACGCAAGGAAAGGGCGTCTACGATGTGCCAAGTGGTATTAGTGTTGGGATTGTCCCGTTGTTTGTTGTCATTAGTTTGTTTGTGCTCTTAATGCTTGCTTCAACCAATCTTTTGTACGATAAAAAATCGGGTTTGTTTGCGCGGATTCGTGCAAGTCCTGCTTCGATGATTTCCTATCTACTTGCAAAATTAGTATTTTATTTTGTTCTTCTCGTTATTCAGTTCCTTTTTGTCCTGGTCATTTTTTACGCATTTGGCGCATCCTACACTATCTCATTTGGATTGCTTATCAAAGCCCTTATCTTTATTGGGTTGGTCAATGCACTTTTAGGATTGCTTATTGGGTTGGTAAGTGATAGTGAAGGCGTTGCTGTTCTTATCTCGCTTGCAATAACATTGCCTCTCATGTTTTTATCAGGAATGTTTTATCCGCTTGAACTCATGCCTAAGGCGTTACAGTTTGTTGCAAGAATCTTGCCAGTCCAAGCAGAGATGCTTTTCTTAAAGCAAGCGTTGTTTTTTGGTGGCGTGGTCGTTATGAAAGAATTCTGGATGCCAATCGTGTTATTTGTTCTCGCATTATATCTTCTTAGAAAACAATGAGTTGATTGGCTTCTTTGAGAATTTAGTTATCTGGTTGGCTGAATTCAAAGTCAATATCATAACTGAGTTGAACTCGCACGTCGATATCTGGTCTGCGAGGTCCATCGTTAAGCAGGGCTGCATTTATGCTCACGCTTACTGGTCCGCCCCATTGACCGCGAAGTTCTGCTTCTCCATATCCCCATTGGCCATTGTCTTCAATATCGCCAAAAGTACTAAGTGTTAGTCCTGCTCCAAGCTCGTGACTGATATACCAATCAACAAGTGGTTGGGTTGTTTTGCTGCCATCATTATTAAGTGTTAGAGGCATAACGCCTACTTTTAGAAATGTTCTCGCAGCTTCTGGAAGAGGAACGACGTAGCCAAGTCCGAATGATTGCCGCGTAAAAAATTCATTTGCGTGAACAGTTTGAGTTTTAAGTGAAAGTCCACTTTCGCCAAGTGGTTTTTCGAGCGTGGTTTCGCCGTAATATCCTGCATTTCCTCTGAAGAAATCCATGAAGGTATATCCGTTCATTGAGAAAGGAAGTCCTTTTTCAAGAAAGATGTTCGTTTCAAAGTATCCTGTTTGCGGTCCGTCCATTGGGCGAAAGAAACTAATGTAGTCTTGTAAACCAGAATCTTCTTCATTTGCGACTAGTTGACTATCTGCGGGCGCAGGCATTCCTTGGGTTACTTGCATGATTGGTGGTGTGTTATGGGCTGTTAACGCCGTATTTGTCGTAATCAACGTATCAAGGGTTGTTGTTTGTGCGCTTGCAGCTGTTGCAAGTCCGAGTCCTAAAGCGAGAAGTTCTTGTTTCATTGTCTTGAATTCACCTGCTTTTTGTTACTAGCTATTTAATTTACACAATTGCATGCTTTGTAGCCTGCGTCTCGTGCTGCTTTTGCGTTTGGAAAATACGTGCGGTTTCCTTTTTTGATGTTGCTTGCAAATGGGCAATTACTTTGGTGGAATTTTTCTCCTGTGTTTGATGCAACAAAGTGAGGGTCGCTTGGTGCTACAGGGGGTACTGGCTGTTTTTGTGTGCTCAGTGCGAAGACTTCTTTTTGTATGCTTGCGATAGCATTTTTTAGCTCTTTATTCTCTGTTGAGATTCTTACAATTTCTTGTTGCAATCGGGTAATGTCTTGCTTTGCGGCTCGAAACGATTTGACAACATTTTTTTTGAATGGGTTCATAGATCCACCTCATTGTTATTACTATATAATAGTTAATACTTATTTATAAATGTTTTGTTGTTTGTTTATAAATGGGTAAGCAGAATTACTCGCCGTTCAGCCACCGAACGTGACACAAATTTTTTAAAACCAAAGCAATTGAGAAACGAACAGCAAGGGAGGTGGAGTACATGTTTAATGAGCGAAAAGGATTATATTTGGTTCTCTTAACAGCAATAATTTCAGGAGTTTCTATATTTGCAAACAGTTTTGGTGTTCAAGGGTTTGACCCCGGAGTGTTTACATTCGCAAAAAACCTCCTCGTTGCCATCTGTTTAGGTAGCATACTTCTTGCACTTGGAAATTGGAAACAACTCAAAGATCTAAAGAGAAATGATTGGATTTCACTTGCAACCATTGGGCTTATTGGTGGCTCTGTTCCGTTCGTCCTTTTTTTCGCTGGACTTCAGATGACTACAGGAACGACCTCTGCCTTTTTACATAAGTCATTGTTTATTTTTGCCTCACTTTTCGCCATCATTTTCTTGAAAGAAAAACTTAACGCATGGTTTATTGCAGGAGCAGCAATGCTTCTTGTAGGAAATTATGTTATGCTTGCACCAAGCTTCGCACTCTCAGTAGGACATCTCTTTATTGTAGGAGCAACGATGCTGTGGGCCGCCGAAAACGTCCTTGCAAAAAAAGTTCTTAAAAGTATTCCTGGAACTATTGTTGCCTTTGGAAGAATGTTTTTCGGATCGCTCTTCATTCTTTCTTACTTATTATTCACTCAGAAAGCCTCGCTTCTTGTGGCGTTATCAGGTCCTCAATACGGATGGATCGTCATTACCTCGCTTTTCTTGCTTGGTTATGTCATGACGTTTTACAATGGTCTTGCTTCTGTGAAAGTAAGTGTTGCAACAAGTGTGCTTGCATTGGGCGCTCCTCTAACAACCCTTCTCTCAATATTTTTTAAAGGAACCGCGCTAACACTTTCTTCAGCAGTTGGCATGGTGCTTTTAGCGGGAGGTGTGTTTGCTATTGTGTGGTTTGTCCAACTTGAACACAAACTTTCTTGGAAAGAGAGGTTGCCTGCATGAATGGTGTTGAGTTAACGATTCGTTTTGCTTACATCGTTAACTTTCTTCGCTACTGCGGCCCTAAATGCGCATCTGAACAATTCCTCGAATATTTTAACAAAAAAATTTCGCAAGAAGAAGCGCTCTCGCTTTTGAAAAAGTTTGAAGGATTGCACGTCTATCTCGAAGCACTCTCAGAAAAGTCAGGGCAACCGTATGCGAGTGATCAAGCTGCAGAAGCCTATTGGATAGGGAACGAACTTCTCGATTTATTTGATAACGAGGATATGGCTCGCATTATTCACTCATTGACAAAAAGAGGTTTGCCACCATCGTTAGCGCAGAGATTAATTTCTTCTATGCCAAACGGGTTATTCCCTCATCATAATTTTAACGTATTCTATGTTGGAGTGGGAAACACAACAGGACATGTGCCAACAACGCTGCTTACCATGGATAAATGCAGAATAACCTCTGGAACTGTAAAAGAAGTTCGCGAAACTACCCTTCTTGTTTCTTACGCTCCTTTAGCGTTCAAAGAGAACAAACTCGTTTTTGCTTCTGAAAAAGATATCGAAGTCTCCTATCTTCCAGAAATGCTTGCGTCAGTTCGAAAAGGAGATACAGTTGCTCTTCACTGGGATTTTGCTCCTGTACTACTATCCGAAGATCAAGCAAACAAAATCAAACAGTACTCGCAATTGCTTATGGATCGGATCAGTTTTCAAGCGCTTGCAGATAGGTAGTAAGAGCTTCTTTGGCTTCTTTGTCAGAAATCTTTTCAACAACAATTTGTCCGAGGACAAGAACATATTCTCCAACGTGAAAGTCCCCTGCGACTATTTTCGCCATTCGTTTTTCTGCAACGTAGTCAACTGTTGCTTCATCCCCTTGAATCGCAACAATCTTTCCGGGAACGCCAAGACACATACTTATTCGAGCTCCACTTCCTTGAGAATGATTTGATCCCCTGAGATAATATTGGGTACTTCACCACACTTGGGGCAGACGTATATATTGAAATCGTGTGCTTTTTGTAGAATGTCTGGTTCTCCTTTAAATGCGCACGCTTCACATTTCACAAGAGCTTTTTTACGCACATATTTTGTTGGATAGGGTGACATTTTGTCAAATACTTCCTTTAGCTCTTCAAGAGGTAAATGACCTAGATCGCCAACTTCAACAACAAGTCCTTTTATTTTCTTTCCAGCCTTTTTGCTTTCTGCTTCTGCAGCTTCTAGAATTTGTTTTCCAATAATGGTCTCATGCATTTCGAGGACACCTCAAAACTACTCTTGCTTTCCTAAACCTTCGCGTCTTTAAAAAAGCTTTGTATGTCTCACATTTCTTGTCAAAACTTTTATAAATTCTCTTCTACACGGAATTTTTGAGGTGAGTGTGCGTGGATGATGTTGATTACGAGTTAATTCCTGAATCTGAGTTAGAGTATTTACGAAAAGAAATTGCAAAAATAAAAAAGGATCCTTTTGGAGGGTCTGCTGAGGGAGATTCGCTTAAGGATTCTATCGACGGCCTTTCAAGAAAACTTCGAGATTTCATCTTAGTGTTACAAGGTGCAAAGGATGAGCTTGGACAAGATCCCACAGCACATTTGACTCAAGTGCTTTCTGAATTAAAAGAACAAAACGCACTTTTGGCAAAGGGCATTCTAATGCTCTCTGATTCGGTGACAAAGTTGCAAGAAAATCAACTTTCTCTTTCTAAAGCTCCAAGTCCACATCGATCAGAGCAAACGCAATCACCTTCAACTACCTCACCGTTTTCGTTTGCAGATGATCAAGAAAGTCAACAGTTGTTCAGTCAATCAACTGATGATGAATCTCTTTTCAAACATTCAAGTCCTTCAGTTGATGGCGTGGACGATAGTTCTCTTGTACCAAACGATTTTTCTCCTTCGTCGGAAGCGTCCGCTGATCCGCTTGATGATGTTCCCTTGCCTTCGGCAGCATCGTCAGCACTTCCTCGAAGAGAAATTCCTCCTCCTCCTCCTCTGAAATAAAAATGGCGACACTGGCTGCAAGAAGGTTATGGTATTCTCTGGCTAAACAGTCACATAGAGCAGTGTCTCTTCGTCACGAGCGAACAGACAGGGATTTTATCGTAGAAGAATTTCGCATAGCTTCTTCATATTTCGAAAAAACGAAGCACGCCTTACGTTCAAGGGAACGACATGAGTTAAAGGCGCGGATCAACGAGATGAAGAAAAAAATAGAAAAAATAATGTAAAAAAAATCTTACAAATCTTTTGCCATAACAGTCTTCCTGTTATTCGAGTCAGCTCGTTCAGCTGCCTTTTTAATTAAACCCTTGACGTGTTTGTCAAGTTCTTCTGCAAAGTCACTAGAGACGTTATAGTTACCAACAACATCCTTAATCTTTGCTTTCACAATCACAAAATCAGACATAATGTCCACCTCCACGGTTTCTACACTCTATAGAAAATCTTTATTTTATAAACTTTGTGCAAAGAAGGCTTGTGCTTGTTGTTTAGCTATAAAACGAAAGCTTTAAATAATAGGCACGTGTTGTTGAGAGTGAACTGTGTGTGGTGTTTGAACATGAAAAAAGTACTTGATCTATTTGTAAAAAAGAAAAAAGTTGATGACGAAGATCTAATGGAAGCGGGTCATGAATATATTGAACTTGACTCTTCATCACACCCGACGGCCGATAGCACTAAAATAACCGTGCGTACATTTACGCTGGACAAATTTGCTGATGTAAAAGATATTCTTGAAATTCTTCGAGAAGGCTACACAGTATGTCTCATAAATATTCATTCTCTAAAAGAACATGACGTCATCGAATTAAAACGCGCGATTAACAAGCTCAAAAAGACGTGCGAAGCAATTGATGGAGACGTTGCAGGATTTGGAGATGATTATCTTGTCTGCGTGCCAAGTTACATCGAAATTTACCGATCGAAAGGAAGTCACGAAACAAAAGAAGTGTGAGTAATCCTAAAACTTTTTAAACGATTTGGTTTTTTCGGCTGATATGAAATTCTGTTCGAAATGTAACGGACTTATGCGTATTGCTGTGCAAGGCAAAGATCGTTTTTGGGTCTGTTCGTGCGGAAACCAGGAAGCACTTTCTGGTGAGTCAGTTACTCTAAAAGAAACGGTCGCCAAACCAAAAGAAGTTGAAGTTGTCGATGGTGATGTAAATAATCTGCCTATCACTGATGATGAGCCTTGTCCTAAGTGTGAAAACAAAACAGCGTATTATTGGCTCCAGCAAATGCGTGCAGGAGATGAAGCAGAAACAAAATTTTTACAATGTACAAAATGTAAACATACGTGGCGTGAGAATACATGAACTTTGAAGTAATAGTAAAAAGGATAGGTGTGAAGAAAACTAGAATACTTGAGCAAACTGAAAATACCTTTGCTGTTGAAGTTTCGGAACCTGCAGAGAGTGGCAAAGCAAACAGGGAACTTGAACGGTTTTTCACAAAATTTATGAATGCTCCAGTGACGTTAAAACTGGGAAAAGCGGGAAAAAAGAAGTTGTTTTCTTGTGATAAACAAGAGTGATGTACAAAAGATGAATCGAAAATCGTTGCTTGTAATGTTGGTGTTTGCGTTTGTTCTTTTCCAATTGACGCTGGTTTCAGCACAAACTACTTGTGGCGTGTACTTCTCTGGTATTGGCTGTCCGCACTGCGCAAAAGTCGATCCGGTTCTTTTGGGATACGAAACGCTTACCTCACATGATCTTCTTGTTATCGATTATGAGATCTATCAGAAAAACGCTGCTAATGGCGCGGTGATGCTTGCGTATACGTCGGCAAAAGGTGTTGCAGGAGGCGTTCCTTTCTTACTTGTTGGCGACATTCAAGGAATTGGTGACTCGCCAATTCTCCGCTCAATTGATACGGGTCTTTTAGATCTTCCTGCACACTGTGCACTTGAACGCGATGGCGCCATTGTCAAACAAGAAGCGCGTGATGTGTTATACGATGAGCTTCCTGGTAGGCCAGTTGTTTGGTATGGTGATCGGGCAATGGAGCGGACAGACGGCGCGTCTGCGCCAAACGATGAGCTCCTTGCTTTTTTGTTTGGAAATGAAACGCCTGTGCAAGAAGGTTCGGGAGGTATCATTCCCTTAAGTGGCTACCAAGTTGGTTTTGCAAAAAGCAAAGAAATAGCTGGTTGGACGCTTCTTTGGGATCGTTATGATGATGGTTCTTCGTCAACTTCTTGGTGGAAACGATTATTTTCTTCTTCATCGGTTGAAAACTCTGGTGGGGAAGAGAAAAACCTCACGCTTACAGGAACTATACTGCTTGCTTTAGCAGATGCGATTAATCCTTGCGCTCTTGCTGTGTTAGTTATGATTTTAGTTTCGATTACAACTGCGAATCCTAAGAATAAAAACAAAGTGCTTCTAGGTGGTTTATTGTTTACGGGCACGGTCTTTGTCATTTACTTATTTTATGGACTTGTTCTCATCAAACTGTTTACCTTACTAACAGCAATAAAATCGGTGCAACTTTATTTGTACAAAGTTCTTGCTGTATTGGCTTTCGTTCTTGCTTATGTGCAGATTAAAGATTATGTTACCTACAAGCCAGGAAGTTTAGGCAGCGAAATGCCCTTATCGATGCGACCAAAAGTGAAAAAAATATTATCAGCGGTAACAAGTCCTCTCGGTGCGATCATTGCAGGCGCATTTGTTACAATCTTCCTCTTGCCATGCACAATAGGACCTTATCTTATTTTTGGCGGTATTGCATCAGTTCATGAATTCTTTACAACCTTGCCCTATTTGTTGCTCTACAACTTCATCTTTGTGCTTCCTATGCTGATTATTACATTCATCATTTACTTTGGTGTAACTCGTGTTGAGAAAGTAGGTAAATGGAAGGATCGTCACATAAGACTGATTCATCTCTGGTCGGGTATTGTTATAGCAGCGATGGGTCTGATAATGTTGTTTTCATAGTTTTTTAAAGAATTCTTCAATGTGTTGTTTTGCTTCTTCCATGCTCTCGTAATTTTTTGTTGATATGCCTTCGCTTCCTGAGATTATGCGGGAAAGGGTTCTTCCAGACTTGTTGTTAAACAAACAAAGAATAGGTTTGCCAAGTGCCACTGCTCTCCCCAGTTCATACCCAACTCCTAAACTGGGAGTGGTGACTTCAGCAATAACGACCTGTGCCTGTTCAAGCCAAGCGACATCTCTTTCATGAACTGTTTTTCCGTCAAGTTTCGCTTCTCCTTGTGCTGATAAGCCTGGATCTCCCACATGCTCGGTAAGTACTGTTCCAAACGATTTCAAAAACTCGATGAGTTCTTTTGCACTTGCTTGATTTTCTCGACCACCAGTGATTGACGCTCCGAAGTAGATATCCATTGATTGATTATTGGCTGTTCTCCTTATAAAACATGTGTGTCAGACATGAAAAACTATATATACAAGTTATTTGTCTTCCCTTTTTAATGGCAACTCACGAATTCCTCACCGAAGCAAGAAGGCGTGCGCAAAGTTTTCTTGGAAAAAAAAGACGGCAAGAACTTTCTGATTTTCTTTCTGACCTTCAAAAAAACGAACTCTATATTTATCGAAGCTTTGAACACGCAGGTACGAGGTTCACTGAATGTGAGCCAGGCCGACTTGTTGGGCACTCCATATCGCTAAAAGAATTGACGTTGCTTTACTTTGAAACTGCAGGATGGACGCAAGATTCTGCAAATGCTGCTACTTCCTTTCTCATTCATGCAAACAGTCTTCCTCCTGAGTCTCAGATGTTTTACGCGATTGTTGATAAGAAAGCAAGTCAGGCTGGTGAGGGAAGTTCGGGTATGAAAGGAGTGTATTTCCGTCTGGGTTCAAGCGAGTTAGCTTTTTTCAAAGAAGAAAAATAAAAAAATTTTTTTTCATTTCTATTTTGTTGCTTTGTTTGCTGCTTTTCCGATTTGGATGGTAACGACAACAGCAATAATAGTAACAACTACTGCATAGACGAGCATTGCTATAATGGTGTCTCCTGTACCAAATAGTTTAGCAAAAATTGCTTTTATGGTGTCGTTCCATGCTAGTGCTGCAACCAATCCAAACGCAGCAGTAATGAGCGCTGCCAATTTTTCAATAACATCTTTTTTCATGTAAGGTACCCCCAACAGTTTGTATTTTAACACCTGTGGCTATTTAAATTTATTGATTGAAGTGTTTTGCAAATGCATATGAGCAGAGAAGATAAAATAAATAAGGAAAAAAGAATGCGCGCTTACTTCTTATCATCTGCAGGAAGATACTTGTTCATGATGGTGTCGCTGATGCCAGCTTCAATCATTCTTGCTTTGATAGCATTTCGTGTTTTGCCTTTCATGCTTTCTGCAATTTGCTTTGCCTCAGTTTCTTCCTTTGCATGTTTTGCTGCAAGTTGTTCCTGCATAGCTTTCTTTTCTTCTTCGAGTTTTTTTAACTCTTCAGCAGATAATTCTGATTTTCCCGACTGAATTTGTTTTCTCCAAGGAGATAAATCCTTAAGAATTTCTTGAGCGGGTTTTCCTTCAATGAGAATACCCATGCTTTGCGCAGTGCCAATGATTTCACGAACACGCATCTCATTATCTTTTCCAGTGAGCTTATCTGCTTTCATATTTGCTATTTTAATTACTTGCTCGATTTTGAGATCTGCCATGAACTCTTTATTAGGAATTCCTGATCCTTTTGAAATACCTGCTTCTTTCTTGATAAGTGATGCTGCAGGAGGCGTGCCAATTTTTATTTCATACGCCTTTGTCTTCGTGTCGACAGTTACTTTGATTGGCACTTGCATGCCTTTAAAATCTGCTGTTTTCTTATTAATATCAACAACGACTTGACCAATATTGACTCCAAGTGGGCCAAGAGCTGGACCTAATGGGGGGGCTGCAGTTGCTTTTCCGCCCTCAATGAGCACATCAACACTTTGTTCTGCCATAGGATGAGAGAAACGCCAAATTGTTTATAAAGGTAACTATTTGATTCGGGATTTTGCCACCCGAATTGACAAGTCAAGTTCGCTGTCCTGTTCGTACCAAACGCCTTGCTGGAGGGCTTCGAACGCTTTCTGAAGTTCTTTTCCTAGATATGCTGCGTGGTCCATGCGAGAAACGAGTCCTTCTTTGAGGATGCGAGAATAGAGCTCATTTGGTTTTGTGCCGTAGAAAATCTTGTTTGGCTTATGATCGTTTGTATAATGACGAACGACGAGTTGTTTCGCTTCGTAGAATACTGCGATGGTAAAATACCCGCTTGGATCTTGAATCCAAACGACATCGTTTGAAGTTGCATCTATTCGCTCAAATTCCTTGTTTTTGCTTAAAGATGCTTCGTTGAATTCGAACGATTCTCGTTCGCTCACTTTTTCACCTTTGGTGCTTTCATTTTTTTGGTAATGGCGATCTTTTCTTTGCAGGAAGCACATTCAAAGATAAATGCATCGACGCCTTTGAACTTTTTTCGTTTGTACGGTAATGTTTCTTCTCCTTTATGTTCGCATGAAGGACAGGTATACATGACTTCCACAGTGCATTTTGGTTCATGTTCTTCTTTTGACTCGGTAAATCCGCATGCTGCACACACGTATTCTGTAGATCGAATCTTTGCTCGACCAGTTTTGTCATCTCTTGGTTTTCCCATAAGTCCTTTTTTACATTTCGGGCACGTTTGTTTTCTTGCCCAAGCAATAAGTTTTCCTTTTGGATCAAAGACTCGTCGCGTAAAGTATAAGCATGCATCCATTGATTCTGGCATATCCATATGTTTTCACCTCGAAAATACTACTTTGAACTAATTAGGCGTTCTTTTTAATCTTTTTGTTTATGGGGGTTGAGTTATTTATATACTGTGTATCGTTTATACTTTTTCCCATAACTTTTTTAAACACTTCTTAGTTTTTTTTTTGATATGGCAGATGTGATGATAACTCTTAAAGTAATGCCTGAGTCTCCTGATGTTGACTTGGCAGCGTTGCAGGTAAAAACAAAAGAAGCAATTACGAATTTTTGTAAGGAAGAGCAAATTCGTTTTGAAAAAAAACCTCTTGCTTTTGGTCTCAATGAACTTCATGCAACGTGGGTAATGGATGAAAACATTGGCACCACCGATCCTCTTGAAGAAGTAATTGCAGCTTTTGATGATGTTTCGAGTGTTGAAGTTATTGATGTAAGAAGGACACTTGGGTAGATTGCTTTTTCATTCTTTTTCTCTTTCTTTTTTGAAATAAATTATCATAAAATTTATAATCGAATAGTAGTTACTTTATGCCATGTCGATTGACCGATTTATACCTGCGGAGCAACTGTATCGATTTGATCCCTCTCATGTTGAAGTACCTAGAAACCAATATGATCATCTTATTTTTCGCTTGGTGACGTATGCGCAGCTTCATGCAGAAAGAGGAGTTGAACTTGTTCCTCTCAATGGCGAGCACGGTTTCGCTCTAGAAGTTCCGATAGTTCTTGGCAAATCTGATCGTCTAACCCTTGCAACAGTACTTGCTGCTTCTCCTGAAGCGACGAGCGCATTCTTTTCAATAGAAGAACAGGATGCTTCTCCAATTAATCCTGATGGGCTCTACCGTCTCCTTGAAGAGCTAAAAAGAACGCACGAGTGAACAATTCTTAAAGTTTCATAGAAAAAAAAGATAATCTAAAAAAAATTCTTAATCCTCTTCACGTCTAATAACCCGAATGGCATCAAACTTTAGAGTGATGGGGATAGGCACTGCAGCTTCAAGAAGCTCAACGACAACTTCTTCCTTGGTTTTGTCAACCCGAGAAATCTTACATTTTTCTCGTTTGAAAGGACCGCTAATGATTTCAGCAATGTCATTTTTCTTAACGTTAGCTTCTCGCTTGACTTGCTCAAGCATGTGAGCTATTTCTGAAAACTCGATCTCTCCTCGAAGAACGCCTCGTGCGTACGGAATGCCAAAAACTGCTTCCTCAGCATCTCTTTTCGTTGGAGATTCTACAAAGATGTATCCTTTAGTACCATGCGGTCGAACGACCGCGTACACGCCAAGGTTTTTTCTCTCAATATTGCTCACTAAGAAACTCACCACTTGATCTTCTTTGTTTGGTGATGTGCGAACAGCGAAGATGTGTGTTTCCTTGGTTTCTGTATTTCCTTCCATTTTTCACCTAAAAAATTTTTGCCAAATACTCCTTAATTATCATAAACACAAAGCCTATGAGGCCAATAACGACTATTCCGAGAGCGGAGATCTTCATCGTTGAAGAAAACTCTTTTCTATCAGGTTTCTTCGTGATACGAAGAATCCTCTTGTATTCAGCAATTTTTTTCGTAACCATTTTCAATTCACAAATTCGATGCCTAAGTCATCCTTAAACGCTTTATTCGTCTCATCTTTTGTTGAGATTTGTTCTGATTGTACACCGGTAATGATGACCATGACACGGATAGTTCCTTCAAGGTCTGGTGTGATTTGCGCTCCCCAAATAATGCGCGCTTCAGGATCAAGTCGTTCTGAAATTGCCTCGACAACCTGCTTTGCTTCTTCAAGCGTCACATCGTTTCCTCCCGTTACATTAATGAGGGCGCCTGTCGCTCCTCGAATATCTACGTCAAGGAGTGGATTATTTACTGCCTTTTCAACTGATTCGAGAGCTCGGTTTGACGTGTCCGATTCTCCAAGTCCGATGAGTGCAACGCCACCATCGCCCATGACTGCTTTGATATCTGCAAAATCTAAATTGACAAGTCCTGCTTTGGTGATAAGTTCTGCAATGCCTTTAACTGCGTTGGTTAATATTTCGTCTGCAATTTTGAATGCAGTGTGCAGTGGCAAGTTTGGCGCGAGTTCAAGGAGTTTGTCGTTCGGGATAAGGATGAGCGTGTCAACATTTTCCCGAAGTTTGGTAAGTCCATACTGTGCATTTTCTAATCGTCGATGTCCTTCAATACTAAAAGGCATAGTCACGATGGCAATGGTGAGTGCATTTACTTTCTTTGCTGCTTCAGCAATAACTGGTGCAGATCCTGTTCCTGTTCCGCCACCCATGCCGCACGTAAGGAAGACCATGTCCGCTCCATCAAGGGCTTTCCTAATTTCATGTTCTGATTCTTTCGCAGCTTCTTCACCAAGTCGTGGCTGCGAACCTGCACCCATGCCCTTTGTTAATTCTCTGCCGATAAGGATTTTTTTATCAGCTGATGTGTAGAGCAAATCTTGCGCATCCGTGTTAACTGCAATAGTTTCAGCGCCGGCAATACCTACTTCTGCAATACGATTAATGGTATTATTGCCTCCGCCTCCTGCACCAACAACTTTTATTGTTGCTTTTTTGTGATTTAAGAGTTGTTCGAGCTCCTCATCAATGTTTGATATATCGACCATTTTTCCCTAAAAAACCTCTTCTCCCTACGGGAAAAGATGGATGATTCATATTTATAAATCTTTACTTTGCAAATAATACTGACTTGCCTGTCAACTCTTTAACCTTGTCTGTAACAAGGGTTTGGGCTTGTTCAGGAATATTTGCTTTGCAAACAGCTGTTTCGCCCTGCATCTCAACTTCTCCCTTGATGCCCATGTGCTCAAGGAGGCCGATGATTTGTTCTTTTGGATCGGTGATTAGGCGATGGATAGTGACGCGGTAGTCTAATTCTTGACTGGACAGAGGATGGTTAAAATCAACAAGGATTCTCCCACTTGAAACTGTGCGAACCAGTCCTTGGACACCGTTTATCGTAACTGGCATGCCGACCTGTGGTCTAATATTTTGTTCTTTGAACACGCGAAGCGGAATCATGCGCACAAGTGAAGGATCTTTTTTTCCGAATCCTTCTTCAGGAGTTATTTTCGCGACAAACGTTCCAACGTCTTTTCCAATAATAGCTTTGTCAAGACCTGGAAGAATCTGTTTTTTTCCAACGCAAATAATGATTGGCTTCAGATTGTTTCCCTCACCAAGACCTTCTTCCTGCGCAACTTTCGGTTCTGTTGTATCAAAAACTGCGCCAGTGGAGGATATTACTCCAGTAAAGTCAATTTCCACAAAATCTCCTTCTTGTATCATCGTGTGAACACTATCTCTTGTTTGAGTAACAGGAGAACTAGTAGATTCGACTAACGGGGGTGGATTTAAAAATGTTTTTCTTTGCTCTTTTCGAGGCTCTGCAGAGAACTCTTCACGAATGCGTTTTCTGAGTAGTTGACCTATTTTTTCTTCAAATCCTTTTAGCAAATGCCCCGTCTCAAACTCATAGAGTTCGACTAATTCATTTGCTTGCATTGCTTCTCTTGCTTCTTCGACGGGAACAGCAGAATCTTTCACGCCGTGCATAACGATTATGGGTTTTTTTGAAGAAGCAATGCGATCAAGTGGTGAGAGGGCTTCAAATGCATCGATGAAATTTTGAGTGATGGTTACTTCTTCATCAAAAATAGTGGTGGTTACTTCTTTTTTCATTTGCAACTCTTCTTGTTCTTCTGGTGAGAGATGTCGATGTTTGAAGAGATCTGGATGCATTGGCGATCCCAGACAGATAACTCCTGCTGCAAGGTCGATATGTTCTAATGCGACAACTCCTCCCATAGAATGGCCAATGAGAATGACTTGCTTTGGCCTTATTTTTGTTTGCATGAGTCGAATGGCTGCCTTTGCTTCTCGCACATAATTTTCAGGGGTCATTTGACCAATTGTTCCCTGAGAAGCGCCATGTCCTGAAAAATCAAACGAAAAAACAGTGAACTCTTCTGCTAATGATGCAAACAAGTTACTGATGGGGGGATGTTCATCACTTGAAAGAAATCCGTGCATAAGCACTACTAAGGTATCGTTGTTCTTCTCACAAATATGTCCGACTAATTTATGCATGTCTGCAGAAAAAAATTCTGTTTTTGCTTTGTTCATATGCTCACCTTTGATTCGTGGTTATATTTTTCGACAGTAATAACGTGGTCTGCATGGCTTTCCAGTTTTGCTTCATGCGATACTACTATTTTCTGTGTTGTGCCAAGTTCTTCAAGCACCTCAAGCAGTCTGTCAAGTTGTTCTGTTGAAAATCCTGTTGTTGGTTCGTCAAGAATGATAAGATCTCTTGTTTTGATATGAGCTAAAAAATTGTTCACTACTCTGTTAAGTGCAAGACGATAGGCAAGACTAACGCTTGTTTTTTCTCCTCCTGAAAGGTTCGCAAACGTTGTCTCATATCCGTTTTGTTCGATGATTGGGGTGAACGATTCGTCCAATCTAATGCTGAAGAGTTCATTTTCGATTAATGTTTGAAACCATTTTGAGAAATGATCATTAAATTCGTAGTAGATTGACGCAAGCAATTTCTTCTCCATTGTGCTAACAAGGTTGACAAATTTTGTTTTCATCCACTCTTCAAGGATGATGACGCGATCTTTCTCTTTTTTTTCTTTTGCTAGTTCTTCTTTTCTTTTCATGCCTTCTTGTATTTCGCGAGCAAAGAGTTTTTGTTCGGTGGTTATTGATGTTATTTGATTCTGAGTTTTTTGAAGCGATTCTTGAGCATGTCTTTTTTCTTTAAGCAGTGTATCATAAGAATTTTGAATTCTCTTATCGTTCTCTTTGTCTTGTTGAGAGGTAATAAGTTTTTTGAGTGCCGAAATTTTTTCTAAGAGAAGTGTGTTTGCTTCTTCAAGCGATGATTTGTGTTCTGTGTTCTTTTTTTCTAATGCTTGTGCAAATCTTTGTTGTTCTTCTGCTTTATGGAATTTTTCCCATTCGCTAATCATTGTCGAGATTTGATTTTGCGCGTTCTGTACTTTTTGAAGTTTTTCTTCAAATTGTTCTATGTTTGTTTTTTCTTGGTTTATTATTTCTTGTTGGTGGTCAGAAATGTGGTTCTTATGATTGTCTGAAACCTCTTGTAAACAGAAGGGGCAAGAGGAAAGTGAAGAGATTTTTTTAGCAATTTCTTGTGCTCGCAAAAGAAGTGTTTTTGCACTTTCCATACTGCTTCTAATTTTGATGATGTTTTCTTTTGCTTGTTGCTCTTTTTCCCGCAAAAGTTTTTCTTCGTGATGTGGTTTTTCTGGAAGTGCAGGGATTTCGACTTCTTTGCCAAGAAGCAATATACGCTTATTGTTTGCTTCAATTTGTTCGTTAAGATCTTCAATTCTTGTGCGGATCCCTTCTTTTTCTTTTGCTTTAAGTAATTCTTTTTGGAGAGCAACTTCTCGTTGTTCTATTTCTTCAAGACTCGTATTTTGTTGTGCGAATGTTTGAAGGAGCGTCGCATGTTTCTCTTCGTTTTGCGCGAGCAATTCCTCGCGGCTTTTGAGATGTTTTTCAATACGAACGACTTCTTCAAGCTTTGCTTCGAGAATGTTTTTTCTCTCGCGAAGATGTTTTGCGTAGTTTTGAGCATTTTCTTTTATGATCTTATATTTGTCAAAATGGAAAATTTTTCGAATAATTTCAAGTCGCTCTTCAGCAGGTCCTAAAAGAATGCTGTTGATTTCATCTTGAGGACAAAACACGGTGTAGCGAAAGACAAGGGATTTTGTCTTGGTAAGAAGATCTGCTGGATAATTAAGCAATGCAAGTACGCGCGCTTTGACTTCTTTTGCGAGGAGTTCTTCTGCTTTTCCATTAACGATGAGAAGTGCACGATCTTGACTGATGGAAGAGTTGGTTCGTTTCAAACTTCGTTCGATGATAACTTCTTTATCTTCCAGAGAGAATGTCAGTCTGACTCGACCTTGTGAAGAGCCGTGTCGTAACAAATCAAACCCCGAGGTATTTCCTTTTTGCACGCCAAAGAGGGCGAATTCTATTGCGAGCAGAATAGTGGTCTTCCCACTTCCAATATCTCCAGAAAACAAGGTCGTTCCCTCAGGAAAACTAATTTTCTCTTTAGTAAACGATCTGATATTTTCCAATTCGAGCTCTTTAAGAAGCATACTGCGCTCTGAAACTCCTTGTGTTTTATTAAAGTTTTGTGTTAAGAACTTTTTTAAAGAACTGCTTCTTATGTTGGTGCATGCTTAAACAAGTCATCGTGGTTCGAAAGGATTTGAAGCTTCCGAAAGGGAAGATGGCTGCGCAAGTTGCCCACGCAAGTGTTGATGCTGTTCTTGCAAGTTCTCGTCTTAAGGTTGCAGCATGGCGTCGTTTAGGCATGAAAAAAATAGTCGTCTATGCGGAAGATAAGGTGCATTTGGCTGAGATTGCAGCAAAGGCAAAGGATGCTGGTCTGAAAGCAAAAATTATTACTGATGCTGGTCACACAGTTGTTGAGCCTGGAACGGTAACTTGTCTTGGTATTGGGCCTGAAGCCGAAGCTAAGATTGATGCCATCACTCAAGATTTGCAGCTGGTGTGAATTGCGCGTCTGTTATTTGATTTTTCTCCCATTCTCTGTTCACCCTTTCATTTATTAATTAAAGTGCAAATTTGTATATACTGTATAGTGGTCACATTTAAAAACTATTTCTAGTTTATTTACTAGGCTTTCGCTACTTTCAAATAATAACAATTTATTTGTCAAGGGGCGACTTGCTTGTTTGAGGGGGAAATGAAACGAAAACTAACCTCCAAAGCTTGTGTGCTGTTCATTGTTCTTCTCGCCAGCTTCGCATTCACGATCGATGATATTTACTTTCAAGAATCATCAAAGTTTGAACCAACAATTCTCGAAAACAGAATTATTCCATCTGATGTGGTAAATTTGGCAACGGGTATGCCAAGAATAACGTTCACCATGGATGCACTTCCTTCTACCTCAGTGCAAATTGTACCAAAATTAGTGTATACTGATGGGGTGCGATTAACGGAGCGAAGGATTAACTACATCTATGATCCTGCAACGCCAGGACCAACACATCGTCAAGACAGTGTATATTATGATGAAGATGACGGATTTCTTTCACCAGGATGGAACTTAGAATCATTTGGTTTCATTTCTCATCGTATGATTCCTGCCGCAAGCGGCAATGGGGTTGACGATCAATACATTCTTGCACTCCCTGGAAAAGAGAGTAATGAACTCGTATTTTTACAGAGAGAAATTGATGGAAATCAAGTCACTGAAACATATGAACTCTTGGGTGATCCGCGAATTCATGCAATTCACAAAAAAAGAATCACGGGCGTCTTGCATGGAGGCGCACTTGATGGAGAACAGAGTTATGAAGATGAAGGGTGGGTTGTTACAACATCTGACGGGTACACGTACAGATATTCTCATGCACAGTATTCTCGAAAACGAGTAAATTCTGCACTTCCTGAAGATGAACCACTCGGTGTCATTGACGGCCAAGACAGAATCGATTTGTACATGAAATTTTTCTATCGATGGGACGTAACGCTGATTGATCCTCCAGGTCTAGATAACGAAGTAGTATTTTCGTATGCGCCTGTTGATGCTGAAAAAGTAAATCCTTTTTCTCCCCGCTATGTGCCAAGCACCCTCAATCAAAAATATGATCTCTATAATGAACGGAGATTTAATTGCTTATCGGCAAATCCTGATCAGCCCGATTTATGTAATTTAAACGAAGATTTGGCCAGGGATGTTTCTGAAATATATTATGACGCGATAAGTTATACTTCAGCTCCAGATTTTTTTGCAACTGACTTTTCATATCCAACGAAATTATCAGAAATTATTCAACATGACAATAGAGTGTCTTTTTCTTACGAGGTACTCGATGAAGATGTCAACGTGCTTTTCACTGCTGATCCTCAAGAAGGAGTGCATGGGGGGTGGCATATATACTGTAGAAATCAAGCTGCGCAAGGGTGTTCTCCTGAGGACGTTTTTCTTGATGATGATGAAATTCAATTATTTGGTTTGCAACAAGGTACTTCTTGGGGAATGTATGTGCTTTTTGATAATCTCGAACCGTATACGTCATACAAATTAGTTGGGGAAATAGATTATGGTCCTCTTAATGAAATTGGAGGAACATACAGAGACGGTGCCAATCTCTTTAAGATTATGGATGAGCTCCCTGGTTGGAGTGAGTACACCGAACCAGGAATGAGTTCTCTAGATGTCCAAAACGGTTTTCCTGTTTATCGGTTCTTTAATTATTGGTATTATATTCATAGCGATTCGTATCCTTCAACCACCTATCATCCAGAATTTGGTTATCGAGGAGCAGTGCCTAAATATTGGCAGATGAATAGGTATGATGCCCAAGGAGAACTATTAGATCCTTGCAATGATGAAGGCACGCCGTTTGAACTGGATGATTCTTCGTGTCTTGGGCGGGGGGTTCTTGCATGGAGTGACTCATACATTGTCGGTCCCTATTCGCTTGATGGAGATGAAGATATTACTTCGACACTCAAGCAAACAGTTACTTATGATTTTTCAACATTTGGACCGACGAGCGAAGATCGAGCACAACGCTACATTGCTTTTGCAAATTATTTGCGTACTGGACAACTTGCAAATGGTTATCCTCGTGTACGAAATTTGCGTTTGATCAAAAATGAGCCTCGTGTCGTGCTAGACACCATAAAAATTCAGTCGGGTAAAGAAAATCGTTTTACATATCGAACTTTGAAAGAATTTGATCTTGACTTTACAAACGGAATTTTGTCTTCAATAAATGAATGTGATAAAATTTTTGATCGTTGTCAGAAAACTTCCTTTTTAAGTGATGCTTCAGGTAGTCTTGTTTCAATTATTTATCCAACTTTGGCAAAAATTTCATTTCTTAAGGAATCAACAAGTGTGAGCAAATCCGAACCAAATCTTTGGAGAAATTATATTCAAGAAGATGTTTTGTTTCCTGAAATTGAACCAAGCTCCATTGTTCTTGCTCATGCTTATAAAAAACTATTACAAAAAGTTGATTATCCAAACATAAAAAATAGCAATTATCTTGATGACGAATATTTTGAAACGACAGCAGGAACCTATTTTTTTGATGCTATAAGTCCTTGGAAACGATCAAGCACTTGCATTCTTTGTGTTACCCATTATGCGGTTCCGGATTATCCAAAAGGAATAAGAATTTTTGATGATGGCGAAAGCTTCCAAGATGAAGGACACGGCATTTATCAGGATATTCGTTATGATCTTGAGCCTGGTGAAGAATACACGTTATCAGTTGAGTTTATGAATGAAAATTTGTTTGGTTTGCAAGGGCGTGTTGAGTTGCATCCTTTGTTTTTTGATGTAAGTGACACAATCATTCCTTATGTCACCACTTATGCGGATGCCGTTTTTAATGCGTCGGATGTTGAAGAAGAATGGGTTACAAAACATATTTCCTTTATTGTTCCTGTAACTTACAAATCGATGCGAGTCGAAATTTCTGCAGATACTGATTTTGTTGGTTCTGTTCGCGTTACTAAAGCAATGCTTACCCGAGGAGGAATTGAAGATGCTGGGGCTATTGATCGCTATGAAACCTCTTACGATTACGAAGAAGGAGTTATTGATACAGACGATATGGTCGAATATGTTGCCCAAATAACTATTACTGATTCAAATGAAGACATACGTCAACACGAATTTTATGTTTCTTCGCAAGGAACTGATGAGCGACTCAACGGTAGAGAAAAAACTGTCTCCATTTTTGAGAAAGAAGGCGATACGGTAAGAGAATTGTCTCGCTCAACGACCACGTATGAACTTATTGAAGAAGACAACAATTACTTTGTACATAAACAACAAATCGAAACAATGCAATTTGATCAATCGGGGATTCCTGGGAGAACGTTGCGCACCGTGTTTCAAGAAGCAGATCAACAATCCTGTTATCAACCTCAACTAATTCTTCACGAAGAAGATATTGCTTTGTCAAGTGATGACTATGCAGAAGAATTCGCTTTCGTTTCTGCAGGAAATGTTTCTTGCCTACCTTCTCGGATTGAACGAATAAAGGATGGCGAGATACTCCAGAAGAAATCAATCAACTATTATGAAGATGTTTTTTTACAAGGTCTCAAAAAAAATGAAACTCATCATGTGCTTGACGAACCCTTGCTCGATATGGTTGTCACATATTCTTATGATGCTTACAGGAACCTTGTTTCTCAGTCAGATGTGCTTGGCACAGAAACAACGTACACATATCTTTCTCCACTGCAAGGGCTTGTCGCAACAAAAACAAATGCACTTGGTCAAACGACTGTGTATGAGTATAATCAATACAATCAACTTTCTAGAACGAGACTCCCTTCAGGCATATCTTACTATTACGAATATGGGCCGTTTGGTGTTGTTAACAAGGTTCAGGAGAAGGGGGTTGCAACAAGATCATTCTATCAAGGACCTGAACTTTTTGAAGATCTTTCAAGAACTTGCACGGTCACAGGAAGTTGTTTATGTGACTCTCATGTTGAGAACGAATGTCAAGTCTCACAAGTTATTGAGCTTCAAAATTTTGCGGAAGATGACGAATTTGTTGCCGTTATGACTGATCCTCGAATAATTGTCGATAGTATCATTTTGGATCCCTATCAAGGCAGTCCGTTTTTTGATATTGGTGGCATGTATCGAGGTCAATTTGTCATTCCTTCGTCTTCATGTTATCGAGATTATTTTAATCGTCTCATATGCAGTGCGCAGTATGAGGGAGAAATTATTGATCAGTCAGAAGATTTCACAAGTGAAAGATACTTTATTTTTGGAAAAGTAGATTTCCAAGATCAAACCATAAATTGTGGAGCTACCGTGATACGTTGCGGTTAAGAGTTGCGGGGAAATGTTGACTAAACTATCAACTGCTGAATGGATGTTGCATCGATTGCTCTTAGTCTTTCTACTCATTGTACTCTTACTTCCTGTGGTTAACTCCTACGAACTTATCACGCAATGTTCAGACGGAATTGATAATGATGACGACGGAACAATAGATTGCTATGATCTTGATTGTCCTGCACTATGTTCTTCAGCTCTTATGCAAACATCACTAGATGGTGGCTCGACCCCTATTCGAAATGAAGCTGCGTTTTATGAGATGGATGGATCAATTTGCGAACTCACCGGTCAAGACATTGATCTTATCGATGTAAACAAAGTTTCAATTTATTATTTGCATCTCCAATCATGTGAACAAATTTCTCAAGACAATTTTATTCTTACGTTCGATCCTGTCGATCTTGAAGAAGATTACATTCCTCCTGGGGCAACAGTTGTTACATCGATTGCAAACACGAGAGCGTATCCAAGTTGTCAAGATGGCGTTGCAAACCAAAACGAAGACACTATTGATTGTGGTGGTGTTTGCGGTAGTGATTGCAGAGGCTATTGTCATGATGGCGTTATGAATCAAGATGAAACTGCAATAGATTGTGGGGGTGTTTGTGGCGAATGCGCCTATGCGAGCTACAGAATAGGATATGCTATTGATGAAGAAGATTTCGCTTACAAAGTGAACTACAATGAGGATTTTACAAATGTTATGCTTTCCGCGCGAATTGAGAATAATCTTATTGCTCAGTCACAGCTATTTTACAATGGGTTTATGAAACTCTTGCAACGTCAACTGTTGGATAAACAGGGTCGTGCTCTTGTTGAAAATTTTGCATATGATGGCGTGCAACACACTATTCGTCAAAGTATTGTTAAAGCATATGGTGATTTTGAAGTGGGCACTTATTTCCCGCCTGTGTGGAATAATCAAGAAGGATTTCTTTTCAAATCATCGTCTTTTGATGCTCTTGATCGTCTTATCGCCACACAAAGCGGTGATGGAAGTGGAACAACATATTTGTATGATGCTTCTTCTGTACTTACCGAAACAAATTTTGATGATACGGGCAGAATCTTAAGAAAAAAAGAAATCTTTGATGCTTCAAATAATCCTCTGGAAATTATCGAAGCATATCAAGATCCTCTTGAGACGCACACAGCGGTAACGTATGATGTTTTTGGACGACCATTGTCCATTGTTAATGATAAAGGTCATGAATACAGAAAAATTTATGATTCTGTTGGACGGGTTCTTCAATCAGAACATCCTGATAAAGGAGATGAATCATTCACCTATGATGTGCTCGGCAGACTTGTTGAACACACAAAAAACAATCTTGTTCGCAATTCGGGTTTTGAATATGTGGTTTCCTCAACACAAGTTCCTTACTGGCAAACAGAGCATGACGAACCCTTTGACAATTTGTTCTATGGCTCCGTTGAGGGTTTCGGACTAGGTCATTCACGAGCATATAAAGCGAGCACTTCATTTTTTGCTTCACAAAAGATATATGTGCTTCCAGAGACTTCATATGTTTTTTCAGCCTATTTTCGTTTAGGACAAGAAGGAGTTCCTCAAAATGCGGTTGTTGAAATAACTAATTGCTTTGACGAAACAGGCGACATATCGGAAACGCCACTTGCTTATGAAGAATTTTCTGTCGAGCATTCATTCTATGAACGACAGAGTTTCACTTTTACTTCCGAAGAGCAAGTAACTTGCGAACTCCATTTGCGTCTCTCTTCACCTGCTGATGACGAGATATATATTGATAATGTTATGTTGGAAAAAGAACTGATGGGAAACGTTCAAGCACCATCATCTTATCTTGCCACATTTTTCACTTATGATGTTCTCGGGCGTTTGGTTTTAGCAAAACAAAGCGACGGATTTTATTCTACAAACGTGTATGATGATTGTGAAAATGGTATTGGTAAATTATGTCTGCGAAAAGATCAATCAGGTTCACGGGAATTTTCCTATGGGTCAGATAAGAATATTGCCACTGAAAACATAGTTGTTGTTGGAAAAAATCTTATTGAAAATCCTGGTTTTGAACGACAGCCAATTTCATCTTATGGATATGATGTTTCAACGACGTACGAAGTCATCCCTCTTTCTAATGAACACGGTTCTTCAACTGCTGTTCGACTTGCAAGGTCTTCCGGAATTGGTTATCGAGGAATTGCGTATTCCTATCCTATTGAAGTCATTCCCGAACTGACTTACACAGTCTCTGCTTATGTTGATGGTTCTTCGTTGCAGGGTGTGGGAACAGGATTAATATGGGTTCATTGCTTTCGAGAGGATTTAGCGAAAGGGGATAGTTCGGGAGGCCCTGCAGAGAATTTTTTTCATTTCACAGAGGTTGCTGCAGACAAGACCATCACCTCTTCTTCTTGGCACCAATATTATATTACCTTTATTCCTCATAATGATGCCCGTTCCTGTACACTTGGCGTTTCTTTTTCTCCTGGGTCAACAGGTGAACTAACTATTGACGAATTATCTTTTGTTCGCGGATCTCAACCAGAGTTTGTAGAGAACGAACCTATGCAATTTAGTTATGAGTTTACGTATAATAATCTCATAAAAAAACGAACCTATGCTGATGGGACTTTTGTTCTGTACGAATATGATGCATTACAAAATATTGATAGGGTTATCTATTTTGATGGGGAAGAAAGTTCAGAACTTCTTGATCTAGAATATACTGAAAGAAATATGCTTGATTCTCTTCAAACAGAAAATGTATTCACTCAATTTTCCTATCATCCAAGAGGTTTTTTAGAAAGTATTGAAACACTCAGTGATGGCGAAAGAATTTTTTCAGAGGGACTCGACTATAATTATTATGGTGACGTCGTTGCACTGTACGATGCGCCCACATTTGATCAAAGTTCTTTACTTGCTACGTATTCGTATGATGCCCTCAATCGATTAGTTGATGTGTCTGATCAAGGGTATTATGGTGGAAACGTGCACTATTCGTTTGATAGCGTCGGTAACATTCTCACAATGACTGAAGCAGGAGAACAAAAAACATTTCTCTATGATCAAGGATTGGTTAACAACAAAGTAACTTCGGTTGATGAAACAGAACATACGGTAATACTTGCCTATGACAATCGGGGAAACATTGTGCAACAAGACAATTTTCATTTCAACTATGATGCGAATAATCTCTTGCGCTCCATCTACGAATCTACTCAAGAGGATGAACCTTTATCATTTGTTTCAGCTAACTTATATGATGCAGGCAAACGTCTAGTTAGGAAAGAATCGCTCTCTCTTATTGAAAGGAATTATTATGATTATTCTGGAAAATTATTACATAAAATTTCTGATCGTGTCGGGGAGTGTAATGTGGGGCAATTTGCTTCCGCGGAACCAAAATTTATCATTGAAAACGATGGTGGCGAATTACTCTTTGTCGCTGACAAAAACGGCATAGTCCTTCTCAAAGGAATGGTGCGCGAACTAGGAGATGAACAACCTGATGGGGGAGATTTCACTATTGAGAATGCTGCTGGTGAGGTTGTTTTCTGGATAGATGGAGTTTCCGGAGATGTATTTACAAACGGATTGCTTTTCGAACATAGTGCGCTTACTGCAGAACATGCTTCGTTTATCGTAGAAAATGATGAGGAAGAACCAGTTGTGCTGTTTGATATGGTGACTGGTGATATCAAGATTAAAAATTGTATGGAGGAACATTTCTTATTTTCGTAATGGGAGGAGATATCATGAGGAGAAATAATATTTTCAAAGAAGAATTTCAAAAGCAATTTCGTTTGTTGTTTTGTGTCTTGTTGATCGGATTTGTATCTTTAGGAGTTAGTGCGGCTGATAATGATGTTTTTGTCGAAGAACAACAAGATGCTGGTTTTGAATGGGGTGGGGTGAATGTCTTAAAATTGTTTACACAAGACTACTTCAAAATTGATTCGGGAAAACAAGATGATTTTTCTGCACGTCCAGGGGGTGCTGGTGAAGCTATAGAGCCCTTCACGTTTCAAGACAACATATATCTTGATGAAGAAAATCTTGACCTTCCTGCAATTGATGGTGAAGCAATAAATCAGTTCGACCGGCTTGGAGTTAACTCTCTAGGCATCGGCATTTTACCCATTTTAGAATATGGCGGTTCATTTATTGGGCAGAGAGCAGGAGTTTTTGCAACTCACCAAGATAGAGATACGAGAGCATATCTCGGACATGAGGATGCTGCTGTGATTGCGATTAGTGCAAACGACGATACGCCTGCTTTACTTGCTCAGGGAAATGCACTTATTGACGGACTTACTGTTAGCCAATCTCTTCTTGCTAATTCGCTTGCAGTAAATGGCAATTCATATTTGAAGCGAGTTTACGGAGTGAATGCGGGAAATGGATATAGTGCGGAGCTCATGATATACGCCGATAAGATTCGCTACGATGGTAATATTGGTGATGGCGACGCTGATTTAGTGCTCGAATATCGTAATCGCGAAACAGGTCAAGAATCTGCTTCTTGGATAATGGGTAGAGATGATGATGCTTCAGATAATAAAGGTTTGTGGCTCGTCTCAGGACAGGGAAGGGGAGTGTATGTCCGTGGTGGTAATTATGAAAATGGTTTTGATCGTGAAGCAGTGTTAAATGTGGGTGGCGTAATCGAATTTGCTGATGCGCAACATCCAAATGAAGATACAACCCCTGTTCAATTGTTTAAGAATGAGCGAGGAGATTTTGTTATTCGGCTAGGTTAAATAACTTGTATGTACTGGAGATGGAAATGAAGAACGGCTTTGATCGGTGGTGTATGGTGTTAGTTCTCTTATGCTTAGTTATGGGTTCAGCTCATGCCGACACCTATGATATTCGAATTGATCGTTCATCTTCTGAAAGTTTTTTGTATTCTGGAGAAAAAATGGTTGCTCGTGTTGATGGCGCAGACATCTCTTTTTTTCATTATGATCATTTGGGTAATGTACGTGCAATGACTAATGGTGCTGGCGACGTCGTGTATTCTGCGTCGTATACACCATTCGGGGGTTTGCTTGACGAAGAAGTAGTTGAGGTAGAAAATGATTTGACGTATGCTGCAAAGGAGTTTGATCGAGATAGTGGCTTGCTGAATTTTGGCGCGCGTCATTACAGTCCACTTCTTGGACGTTTTATGAGTGCGGATTCTTTTGAAGGAAGTGTGGTAAATCCTCAATCGTTAAACCGCTATGCCTACGTGCTGAATAATCCGATGAATCTTGTTGATCCGACCGGTCAAGCTTCTGAAGAGGAAGAGGCAACAGCTATTTGGCGACAAGAGTATATGTATGGATTTCAAGATCCTGAACGCTCAAATGAAGAAATTATTTTTCGAAACGCACTAGGCTGGATTGAACCAACCGGTCCATATAGTGCACTTGAAGCAGGAAGCTCGCAGGCTGAACGCGTCGGTATTGGTTTTAGTGGTTCGGTAGGAACCTCTAAGGGTGGTTTTGCTGCAAAAATTAAGGCAAAACTTATGCAATGGTTTAAGATCAGACAGGCGGTTGATCGCGCAGAACAAGGTCTTCCCCACACAGTTGAACTAGACGGAACGACTCTTGACGTAACTGCTTCTGCAAAAGCTGATCTTCCTGATGAGATGAACATTATTGACGAAGGTGGTTTGAATCCAGAAATTTCAGTGACGTTTCATACGGGAACTGATTCTACGTATGTCGAATTAGGAAGTGGGTCTCAAGCTCTTTCAGATATGGAGAAGTCAAAAGCGGAAAGTGCAGAAGAATTCCTTAAAGAGCAAGCTGTGAAAAAAGCAAAGGAAGCCGCTAAACCTGATGATATGCCAAGTCTTCCTCTTTCACCTACTTTGGATGCGGAATTCCTTCCTGATCCTGGTATTGATGATTTATGGTATTATCATCATATTCATCCCTTACGATAAGAAAGAACGTGAAGAATGAAAAAAAGAAAGATTTATAAATAATTAATCACTATGGAGTAATTAAAATGTCTAAGATGGCTCTTCCTTTACTAAGTTTGCTTGCTGCCTTGAATTTTACCTGTGCGCAGCAGGGACAACAACACACCGTTTCAGATGATCAACTACAAGTGCCTTCTCGCGTTGAAATGGTTGGTGATCTCGCTTCTCCTGCGAGAGATGCATCTTTAGAAACAGTTCTTGGCACTGCATATGCTCGTCTTGAAGAAGCACGTGCAGATTTGCGTTATGTGCATGCTGCCGCAAATGACGTGCAAAGAACAGGTCTTTATGCACTCCCCGATCTTACTCCGGCTATTTCTGCATATGAAACGCAAGGACGGGTGATGTTTGATGTTTCCTCTGCTCCTGTGATTCCTACATCTTCTTCGCTTGCTGATCGTTTGCGTGGGTTTTCTCAGCAAATGGTGTATGCGCAATTACAAGCAGTAACTGGTTTTCAAGCTGCGCGTTATGGCGTGCTTCCACTTTCAACAGGAAACGACACCTTACTGTTCCGCCCAACTGATGTTGATGTTGCAAGCATGAT